>NZ_JBWDNI010000029.1:0-33353 GCF_056269105.1 Paenibacillus sp. J31P316
CGTTAAGCCCTCCAGCGCCGATGGTACTTGGACCGCAGGGTCCTGGGAGAGTAGGACGTTGCCAAGCACGATGAACCGACTGCAGAATTGCAGTCGGTTTTTTGTTGTTTAGGTTACCCAAATAAAAAGTCAGCTATGGTCATCTGCACTTTGGGAGTGCTTTATCGATGATAGTAGCTGACTTCGGTTGCTGTGATTTTGAGAATGCCATCCCGACGCGATTTGCGCAGCCTCCTGATCATAATGAAGCGAGGGGCCAAGAACCAAATATGACTCATTGTAAGGCTGATCATGGTGGCCTCGTTAGCCCACGGATATAATAATCCGATGGCACATAGTCCGAGCCAAAATAAATGCCGATGCACACGTCGGAATAGTCCTAATTCCATATAAGCCACCGGTATATATCCAATCCAAACCCCCAATACTCGCCAGCCCCATCGTCGATAATCCGGCTCGTCAACGCGTATGAGGGTTAGCCGGATGATGAGGAAATGAATAAATTGGCTGCAGAGGATTCCGATCCCTAGCGCTTTGACTCCGTCTAGACGATACATAAGGAGGAGGAAGATCGCAAGGATGGAAATCGCACAGAGATAGCTGCGGTACAGTTCATCCCGAACGAGTATTTTATTCATCAGCTGATATTGATAGATCGTTGCTTTATCCTGTTCAGCGAGCGTGCCTTTCTTCATTTCGTCAGCGCCTTTCATTGTTCTACAGCAAGTATCGGATTTTGATGCGGGAATGTGTAGACTTCCCTTCGAAAAGAAGTGCGAGCTATCCTTCACCAATCTGGGCGTTTCGACATAAACTGTATTACTATTTGAAATGGGCTATGAAAAGCCGTATAGCTTGCTAGACTTTGTGGCATACTAGAGGAAATGACCTATTTTGCTGGGTGAGGTGAAGCGAAATGACGGAAGAAACATCAAATGGTCTATGTATCATTTGCGGTCATGAGAAACAAGAAGGTATTCGAATCATTGACGGTTTCATTTGCGATTCCTGTGAGCTTGAAATGGTTCATACGGAAGTACAGGATGCCAAGTATCCATTTTTTATTCATCAGCTTAGACGCATTTGGCTCCAAAACAATGCATAATTCTCACACTAGATTGTTGCTGCACTTATGATCCTTAATTTTCTCGTTGATTCGCAAGCGAGGGAATTTAGGATTATTTTGTTTCTCGACGCGGCACAGTTTATGTCGACCACGGAATCCATTATGATTATAGGATAGTACGAGATGGAATCCGGAGGAATATATAATGACAGAACATGCGAAGCCAGCGTGGCACGCACCACTATTTGATGCCTTATTCGCCCTGCGTGGCTCTCATCCCGTTAGTTATCATGTGCCGGGTCATAAATACGGGCAGTCTCTGGCTAGTATACCTGGCTTGCCCGATCACACCTTGCAATCCTTTAGGACTGTTATGGAGATGGATGTAACAGAACTATCCATGACGGATGATCTGCATGCCCCATCGGGCATTATTGAAGAAGCACAGCGACTGGCCGCAGCAACCTTTGGAGCGGAACGGACATTCTTCCTGGTGGGCGGCAGCACGGCAGGCAATCTGGCCATGATTTTAGCAGCCTGCGAACCGGATGACTTAATCATTGTTCAGCGGAATGCGCATAAATCGGTCCTCAATGGACTGAAACTGTCGGGAGCCAGGGCGGTGTTCCTCATGCCGGAACGCGAAGCCGGTTCAAGTCTTGATGTAGTCCCGTCATTAGAGTTAGTTGAACAGGCGCTTCGGCAATATCCGGAGGCTAAAGCGGTATTCCTGACTAACCCGAGTTATTATGGACTGAGTGTAAATCTAGCACCTTATGTGGAGCTCGTGCATCGTTACGATAAAATGCTGCTCGTAGACGAGGCTCACGGCGCTCATTACGGACTACATCCGGCTTTTCCGCAATCGGCTCTACAAGCCGGCGCGGATGCCGTAGTCCAATCTACGCACAAAACATTATTAGCCCTTACAATGGGGGCTATGCTTCATATTCAAGGGGAACGGATTAACCATCATGCCGTCGCTGAAGCTTTACGCATGATCCAAAGTTCCAGTCCTTCCTACCCCATTATGGCCTCGCTTGATATTACCCGGGCAATGATAGATTGGCGTTGCAACGACATATTCGAGCGTGGATTGGCGGCCGCAGAAGCTTTTGAAAAATGGGTCGATGAACAGCATTCGGTTGGCATGGCGAGGAAGACTACGGATCGTATGCAGTTAGATCCACTTCGCGTGCTGCTTTACGACCGTACAGGTAGACTGACGGGTTTTGAGCTGCACAGAAGGCTGGAGGCGTTCGGTGTATACGCGGAAATGGCAGATTCGCGTTATGTGGTGCTGTTATTTGGTATAGGGGCTTCTATAGAAGAGGCGGAGCGGCTTCAACAAGCTATAATCGCAATCATGAAGGAAGTGGAGACGGATGATCATGCGCCTCACATTCAAGTTGAGCCTACCCCTGTTCAATTACAAGGCGGCCTGTCGGAGCCAGTAAAGTTCAACCGCTTCGGTGCAAACCATCATAGAAGCAGCCGAATGGAGCGCATTCCTCTGGATGAGGCCGCGGGGCGCTATGCCTGTGAAGCCGTCATCCCGTATCCGCCGGGTATTCCTTTGCTCTATGAAGGAGAACGAATATCCGCTGATGCCATAACCATGATCAAGCAGTTGGTTGCGGATGGTGCCAGATGTCAAGGGGCGACTGATCCTACAATGCGAACAATAGCGGTTTCCGCCGATCGGTAGCGATTTACGCGTATGATTGGCTTTGATATGATAGGGGTATTAACAGACAAGACAAAAGGAGTACCGCAGTGGATAAAGGATGGTTTCTGACGATTGAAGGCGGAGAAGGCGCTGGGAAAACGACACTGATCGACGAACTCGCCCAAACGCTCCGCAATCAAGGCAGGCAAGTAATGACGACAAGAGAACCGGGCGGCATTCCGATCGCGGAACAAATCCGCGGGATTGTGCTCGATAAAGAAAATACAGAGATGGATGCGCGTACGGAAGCGCTGCTTTACGCGGCCGCGCGACGGCAGCATTTAGTGGAAAAGGTGCTCCCTGCTCTTGCGAGGGGAGAGGTCGTCATCTGCGATCGTTTTATCGACAGCAGCTTGGCTTATCAAGGGCATGCTCGCGGCCTCGGCATTGCGGAAGTCCAATCCATTAATGAATTTGCGATTAGCGGTCATATGCCGGCGCTAACGTTCTGGCTTGATATATCGCCGGAGGCGGGCTTGGCGCGTATTCACGCGGGCGAAGGCAGAGAAATCAACCGGCTGGACTTGGAGGGGCTCGCGTTCCATGCAGCGGTAAGAGAAGGCTACAGGCAGTTGATGACGAAAGAGCCTGATCGGATCATGCGGATTGATGCGGAACAAGCGCCTGCGTACGTTTTGAGAGACGTTGTTACGATCTTAAATGCGCGGATTTAAAGGATTAATCGCATTCCGTGTCAAATTATTAAGAAGAGTCGATTTTCAATGAAATCGCATGACCTGTGGTTTCTTAAAGAATAATGGGAGGGATTAGGATGAAATTAGTTATTGCGATTGTTCAAGATAAGGACAGCAATCGACTGTCGAACGCGCTCGTAAGAGAGGGCTTCCGGGCAACGAAGCTTGCGAGTACCGGCGGATTCCTGCGTGCAGGCAATACGACATTCATAATCGGGATCGAAGACGAACGGGTTCACGAAGTGCTGAATGTTATCCGTTCAAACTGCAAAGTCCGCGACCAGCTTGTTTCTCCCGTATCTCCAATGGGCAGCACGACCGATTCCTATATTCCATTCCCCGTAGAGGTTCAGGTTGGCGGCGCGGCAGTATTCGTCGTTCCTGTCGAGCGTTTTGAACATTTCTGAATGGGCGTGAATGAGCAATGAAAATCAATCCCGGATGGCGTCCTTTAGGTGCCGATCGATCACGGCCGGATTCTGGCGCAAGACCTGTTGCCATGAAAAACTTTGCCGATGTGATGAATGTGCAGGACGAACAGCGGACGATCGAGCAGCTGCAAGAGAAGCTGAAGGATATTCATAATCAAGGCGAACGTTTAGCGCGGTCGATGACGGTCAGAGAGCTGAAGCTGTATCGCCAAATGGTGAAGCAGTTTCTTGAGGATACGGTTCGCCGCGGCGTTGGGATGAAGGAAACCCGCGGCTTCGACCGACGCGGCCGTACGAAGCGCTACAAGCTGCTGGAGGAGATCGATGCCTCACTCGTCTTGATGGGCGAGGAGCTGCTGGAGAGCGAAGACGGGCGGCTTAAGCTGCTGCAGTCGGTTGGCGACATCCGCGGCATGCTGATTAATTTGTTTTTTTGATAAAGAAGGGATTCATGATCTATGAGCATCGCACAACTTGCCGGACAATTGAAGGCGAAACGCATCCTGCAATATGCGCTGAGTAGCGGCAAAGTGTCGCATGCCTACTTATTCAGCGGACCTCCGGGGAGCGGTCGCACGAAAATGGCCATGGCTTTCGCGAAGGCGCTGTTCTGCACCGAAGGCAGCGGCGATGCGTGCGGCCACTGCCTCGAATGCCGGAAATTCGACCACGGCAATCAGCCGGATCTGCATATCGTCGAGCCGGACGGCAATTCTATTAAAATCGACCAAATTCGCGAACTCCAGCGTGAGCTCGCTTATCGAAACATAAATACGGCCCGTAAAATATATATCATGCAGCGGGCGGAGAGTATGACGCTGCAAGCTGCCAACAGCTTGCTGAAGTTTCTCGAGGAGCCTCAATCGCCAGTCGTGGCGATTCTGCTTACCGAGAACGGACAAGCGATGCTGCCAACCATTCGGTCGCGTACGCAGCTCGTTCCCTTCATGCCGCTGGCACCGCATGAGATGCTGCAAACGCTCGTCGATGAAGGCTTGCCGCAATTGCCTGCGCGCGCCGCTGTTCATTTGGCCTCGGGACTGGACGCCTGCCGGGCGCTTATCCAGCAGAATGGGTTTGCAGAAATGAGAAACGTAGTGATACAATTGGGAAAGGACAGTCTAAGCCGGTTCACCGCGGCAATGATGTCCTTGCAGCAGCAGATCATGAAGACGGAGCTTGGTGAACAGCCGCAGCTTCTTTTGTCTTTGTTGATGCTGTGGTACAAAGATATGATTCATTTTCAAGCAGGAAGACATGAGTCGCTCGTTTTTATAGATCAGCTTGATTGGATTGGCAAGCATGCCTATTCACGCCCGGCAGAGGGCTGGGTGGCGTGTATGGAGTACACGCTGGAGGCAGGCAAGCGCATCCGCGCGCACGTGTCGGCGCAATTAGCGCTTGAACAGTTGCTGATCCGCGTACAGGAGGGGTGAATAATTGTATACCGTCGTGGGTGTCCGTTTCAAGAAGGCGGGCAAGATCTATTACTTTGACCCCGTCGATTTCCAGGTGGACAAGGAACAGTATGTCATCGTGGAAACGGCCAGAGGGATCGAGTACGGGAAAGTAGTGGTAGGACCCAAACAAGTCGGTGAATCGGATGTGGTCCTCCCGCTGAAGAGAGTCATTCGGATCGCGGGTGACAACGATGCGAAGATCGTCGAAGAGAACAAGTCGGCGGCACGCAACGCGTTTGCAACATGTTTGGAGAAGATTCGGGATCATCAGCTGAAGATGAAGCTGGTAGATGTCGAGTTCACGTTTGACCGCAATAAAATTATTTTCTACTTTACGGCCGAAGGACGCGTCGATTTCCGTGAGCTGGTGAAGGACTTGGCGAGCGTATTCCGCACGCGGATTGAACTGCGCCAAATCGGCGTTCGCGACGAAGCGAAGATGCTGGGCGGCATCGGTCCTTGCGGACGCGTGCTCTGCTGCTCGACCTGGCTGGGTGATTTTGAACCCGTATCGATCAAGATGGCCAAGGATCAGAACTTGTCGCTGAACCCGACGAAGATATCCGGTTTGTGCGGGCGTCTGATGTGCTGCCTCAAGTACGAGCATGATAATTACGAAAGCATTCGTGAAGAGCTTCCCGCAATAGGCAAGATCGTCATAACCTCCTATGGCGAAGGAAAAGTAACGGGAATCAACGCCGGTTCCAAATCGGTCTACGTACAATTGTTCGAAGTCGGCGGCAAACCGAAGGAATTACCGATGGATGACGTCGTCATCAAATAAGGCCAACAGGCCACGTGAAATCCGAAGCTGTATAGCCTTGGGGTGGAAACTTGAAAAAAGACATTTTCAGCGAAATTAGCAATTTGGAAGCGCATATGGGCAGTTTGTATACGGAGCTCGGCTCGATGAAGCAGAAGATTAAGGCGCTGCTGGAAGAGAATAACCGGCTTAGCATAGAAAATGGACAGCTGCGCAAAGTATTAAAGCGGGAAACCGCGGCTTATACGCCGAAGACGGAACCCGTTATCGTTGAGGACGCCGCGGCTGAAGATACCGGATCGAACGATGAACCGGTGTTGACGGGAGATCCGTCGGCAGTTGGTCAGGGATACGACAATTTAGCACGCCTGTATCATGAAGGGTTTCATATTTGTAATTTGTATTATGGGCATTTGCGCACGGAAGGCGACTGTTTGTTCTGCCTCTCGTTTCTCAATAAAGATTAATACGAACATCTACGCGGCCGGCGAATGGCGCGGTTAGTTTACAAGACCCTCTAACACAGGGTCTTGTTTGCATATAATAGAACGAACTGACTAAGGAGCATGAATACGTGGTTAACGAAGTAGTACTGAACCCGGGCGAGAGGCTCGATGATCTATTGACGCATCAACTACATATTATTCAAAGCCGGGAGGTGTTCAGCTTCTCGATGGATGCCGTGCTGCTGGCTCGGTTCGCGGCTGTGCCGCCCCGAGGTAAAATCCTGGATCTGTGCAGCGGCAATGGCGTTATTCCACTGCTGCTGACGACGAGGACGAAGGCGGTTATCGATGCGGTTGAAATCCAGCCGCGCTTGGCGGATATGGCACGGAGAAGCATATCGGCGAATGGACTGGAGGATCGCATTTCGGTATATGAGTGCGATTTGCGGGATTTTCATAAAAAGGTTGGTCAAGGCATCTACGATGTCGTTACGGTGAATCCTCCTTATATGCCGGCGGGCACAGGCGATCAGAACGAGAACGAGCACTTCGCAATGGCTCGCCATGAACGCAACGGCACGTTGAACGACATTGTAGCCGCTTGCGCACGGCTCGTCCGAACGGGCGGGCGCGTGGCTATGGTTCATCGCCCTTCCAGGCTGGTTGAAATTCTGGAAACGATGCGCAAATGGAAGCTGGAACCGAAACGGATGCGCTTCGTTCATCCCAGTAAGGAGTCGGAGGCTAACATGGTGTTAATCGAAGCCGCCCGGGATGGCAAGCCGGAGCTCCGAATGCTGCCGCCTCTTATCGTGTACAATGATCAGCGCCAATATAATGAAGAGTTAATGCAGATTTACTATGGAGATCGGACGGGGAAACCTGCGGGAATGGAGGGAGATGGGCAATGATCGTACAACGCAGCTTTAAGGACGGAATCGGTGAAGCAAAAGGCACCCTATATCTGGTCGGCACGCCGATCGGTAACTTGGAGGATATGACGTTCCGGGCGATTCGCATTCTGAAGGAAGTCGATCTGATCGCCGCTGAAGATACGAGGCAGACGCGCAAGCTGCTTGCTCATTTCGAGATCAGTGCCAGGCTAGTCAGCTATCATGAACATAATAAAGATGCCAGCGGTCCTGAATTGATTCGTCTATTGGAAGCGGGACAATCCATTGCGCTCGTGAGCGATGCAGGCATGCCGGCCATCTCGGATCCGGGAGCGGATCTGGCAGCGGCAGCGGCTGAGCGCGGGTTGACGGTTGTGCCGATTCCGGGAGCCAATGCGGCATTGTCGGCGCTGATCGTCTCCGGACTGCCGACGGATCAATTCCGGTTTGCAGGGTTCCCGCCGCGCGAACGCAAGCCGCTTGTAAACTGGCTGAGTCAGCTTCAGCGTCACGAAGAGACGTTAATCTGCTACGAATCTCCGCACCGCATAGCGAAGACGCTCCCGATCATACTGGAGCAATGGGGAGATCGAAGAATCGCAATGGTCCGGGAACTGACCAAGCGACATGAAGAAATCGTACGCGGTACAATTTCGGAATGCATCGCCTGGCTGGAAGAGCATCCGCCTATCGGGGAATACTGCCTTGTCATTGCGGGGATCAGCGGCGAGGAAGCAGCGGCTGCACAGCAGGAAGAAGCATCGTGGTGGATTCCGCTTAGCATTGAAGATCATGTAGCGCATTATGAAGCGCAAAACGGCGATCGAAAAGAGTCCATTAAACGCGTGGCTTTGGACCGGGGGCTGCAGAAGCGGGACGTATATAATGAAGTCATGAAAAAATAAAAAAAAGACCTCCCTGGCCGGATGGCACAGGAAGGCATCAAGGAGTATGAAAAAGGTTAGAATTAACAAATTGGATAATTTCATTATAACCTATAATTCTGGATTTGTCTCTTATTTTGTAATAGGAGTTGGCATTTCCGTCAAACAAACATTGCAGACGATTTTTCCTTTGAAATAGGCTACGTTTTCGGCATTGCCGCAGAAGATACAAGCAGGCTCATACTTCTTGAGCATGATCCGCTCGCCGTCCACGTAAATTTCCAGGGCGTCCTTCTCCCCAATGCCGAGCGTACGGCGCAATTCAATCGGAATAACAACACGGCCGAGTTCATCAACTTTACGAACGATACCAGTGGATTTCATCATAACTATTCATTCCCCTTTCATAGTATTCAGTCGCCACGATTCGACAAAATTCTATCAATGAATGTCTTAATAATACCAACGATTACCAAAATAGTCAACATGCCCTCCATGGCGATCAAGGGCTTATGTAACCACTATTTCTCTAGAATAAAGCATTTGTCATTACTTTATATAGTACAACAACCACGTACATATTGGAAATAGTATTGTGACAGAATTCGACAATAGTTCGACAATTATGTCGAAATACCGAACGGTGGGAGCGTGTAGAAATGACAGACAGCCGAGCAAAGGATCGTCTTCCCGAAGAGAAAGTATTCAAAGACCCGGTCCACAAGTACATCTATGTACAGGATGAATTGATCTGGAATTTGATCAATACGCGTGAGTTCCAACGCTTGCGCCGCATTCGTCAGCTGGGAACTTCCTACTTGACCTTCCACGGCGCGGAGCACAGCCGATTCTCGCATTCTCTCGGCGTCTATGAAATTACACGCAAAATTATCTCCCAATTCGAGCGAAGCGGTTACCCCGGTTGGCCGAAGGAGGAGAAGCTCGTAGCCTTATGTGCCGCTCTGCTGCATGACCTCGGACATGGACCGTTCTCGCACTCCATTGAAGATGTGTTCGATACGCACCATGAAGCTTGGACATGCCGTATTCTTCTCGAGAATACCGAGATCAATCAGGTGCTTCGCGAATACGATCCTTCCTATCCGGAGCGGGTTGCAGCGGTGATCTGCAAATCGTATCACGAACCGATCGTGGTCTCGCTGGTATCCAGTCAAATGGACGCAGACCGGATGGATTATCTGCTTCGCGATGCCTATTATACGGGCGTCAATTACGGCACCTTCGATTTGGAGCGGATCCTGCGCGTTCTTCGGCCGCATCAGGGACAAATCGTCGTCAAGGAAAGCGGCATGCACGCCGTCGAGGATTATCTCATGTCCCGCTACCAGATGTATTGGCAGGTTTATTTTCATCCCGTGACGCGAAGCTCCGAAATCATCTTGAAGCTAATTTTCCGAAGAGCTAAAGAGCTTCATGGGGCAGGCTACTCGTTCAAATGGATGATGAAGCCGCTCGAGAAGTTAATATCCGGGACCATCGATATCGAAGATTATCTCGCGCTTGACGAAGCGCTCGTTCAAACCGCGTTCTCCGCATGGGCCGGCGAACCCGACGAAGTGCTATCCGATCTGTGCCGCCGCTTCCTGAATCGCAGGCTGTACAAATATATAACCATGGATCAAGCAGACGAAAAATTGTGGAAGGAAATACGCAGACAGTTTAGCGCAGTGGGCCTTCATCCCGAGTATCACCTGGAAATTGACTTTCCTTATGACATGCCCTACCATGTGTATCGTCCAGGTTCATCCGCAAAGGCGGAAAAAGAGGAAAAACCGCCGATCCTGCTGTTGTCAGGCGAGGATCAGCTGTCGGAAATATCCGGGCGTTCCGACATCGTCCGTTCCATTACCGGCATTCACCAAGGGAAGTATCACCTATATTACCCGGAGGAACCGCTGCGTGAATCAGCGCACCAGCTGTCTGCGAATATACGCGAATTATTTGCTTTAATGTAGAAAGGGGTTTCAAAAACCATGTTATTAATCGACACGCATACCCATTTGGACTCGCATAAATTCGACGAAGACCGCGCCGAGGTCATCGAACGGGCACTTGAGGCAGGTGTCCATAAGCTGATCAACATCGGATTTAACCGGGAGACGATTCCGAGCACAATGGCACTTGCCGAGCAATACGAATTCATCTATGCGGCCGTCGGCTGGCATCCCGTGGACAGTATTGATATGAAGCCGGAGGATCTGGAATGGATCGCTTCCCTCTGCGATCATCCGAAGGTGGTTGCGATCGGGGAGATCGGGCTGGACTACCATTGGGATACGTCGCCGAAGGACGTTCAACAGCGCGTGTTCCGGCAGCAAATCGCGCTCGCCAAAGAGAAGCGCAAGCCGATCGTCATCCATAATCGGGACGCGCATGAGGATGTGGTTCGCATTCTTCGCGAAGAAAAAGCAAGCGAGGTCGGAGGGATCATGCACTGCTACTCCGGCAGTTGGGAAACGGCCAAGCAATGCCTGGACATGAACTTCTATATTTCGTTCGGGGGACCGCTTACATTCCAAAATGCCCGGGTACCGAAAGAGGTGATGGCCAAGGTGCCGTTAGATCGATTATTGATCGAAACGGATGCTCCTTATTTGGCTCCTCATCCTCATCGCGGGAAGCGAAATGAGTCTGCTTTCGTCCGTCTTGTAGCAAATACGATGGCGGATATTTTAGGTAAATCTGTAGAAGAAATTGGGAAGATTACAACGGAAAATGCGATGAAATGTTTTGGAATCTCATGAAATCAAGGGAAATAGTAAGCATTTGGATGAAATCCGGTGAAAAAAGTGATTTTTGATCCGAGAATCACGTGATTTTCTCGTAATTTTCCTTGAAATTCACTAAAATCGTCATTAATCAGTTCTTTACAATGTGCGGCGCTAGACTGTATGATTCATCTCAGAGCAACAAAACATGTATTCCTTTTCCAAAATAATCGCTTAATCTCCGGTCACCGGAGAGCGGGGGAACCAATTGTTGAAACTGTTTGTATCAATTCGAACAGCGGAGACATTGAAATTCTTCTTGGGGTGAATTTCGCAGAAGGACGCTGGGGAATAAAAGCGTCACGAGCGAATAGGGCGACTCTCACGCCCGAATCCGACAGCTAACCTCGCAAGCGTCCATAAGAGAGATCAACCTCGTGCATGCAACTCTAGCTGCCATTATCCAATGGGAAGCCACGAAACAGATCCTCTGTCGTCGGCTTCTTTTTGTTTGAATAATGCGTAAACTGACGACATAGGGTGTATATCGTGAGGAGGAGCTGGGGCGAAATGCTGAAAATGCGTGCTTGCACGCTAAAACTCAATAGTCGCGTCTAAGTATCATGCGTAACAAGGCGGCGGGGCTATGTAAGGAGGACCGATGAAGTGGGAGAACTCCAGCTTAAGGACACCCATGGGAAACGATCATCCAGCATGTCTTTCGCATTGCGATGGAAGCATGAGAATGTGCGTTTAATTGTACTGAGCGCCATGATCTCAATCGCTATGACTTTCATGTTTTTGGTGTTGTTGTACGGAACGGCTGACAAGCATGTCTCCGTAGTAGTGAACGGACGAGAAACCATTGTATCCACGAAACAATGGGTCCTTCAACGCCTACTGGATGAACAAGCCATTACTATCGGCGCACATGATAAAGTGTCGATGCCGCTCGATGGCGGAATAAACGACGGCGACCGGATCGTTATCGATCAGGCTGTCCCGCTTATTGTAAGGGCTGACGGCAAAGCAAGAACGTTGTACACGACAGAGAAAACTGTACAGGCGGCGATCGATCAGGCTGATATAGCGGTTCGCAGTCAGGATAAGGTATCGCCTTCCATGACGGCTGCGTTGGAACCGAATATGACCATAACGGTCACCCGGATCGATAAGAAATATACCGAGACGACGTACGACGTTCCCTTCACGGTGGTGAAGAAGGACGATCCGAAGCTCGCGGTCGGGAAACAAAAGCTTGTCCAATCGGGCAAGCAAGGTAAAGTCGTCAAGCGATATGAGACTGTATTCGCTGATGGCGTGCTTGTGTCGCAATCGCTCGTCGAGAAATTGACGCCGCAAGCATCGGTTAATCAAGTCGTATCGATCGGGAGCAAGAAGCCCGAACCGAAGGTAGCCGTATTGTCCGCCAAGACCAGTTCGACCGTGACGAAGCGGGGCATAACCTTCAGCGCGAAGAAAGTGATTAAGAACGTAACGCTAACGGCCTATTCCGCTGGGCTTGCCTCCACGGGCAAGAGCAAGGGACATCCGGAATACGGCATTACGGCATCCGGCGCCCGCGTTCAGGAAGGGCGTACGATTGCGGTGGATCCGAAGGTCATTCCAATCGGCTGGTGGGTCTATATTGAAGGAATCGGTTTCCGCCGGGCGGAAGACACCGGCAGTGCGATCAAAGGCAACAAGATAGACGTTTACTTCGATAGCGAGTCGTATGCAGACCGTTTCGGACGAAAGCGGGGCTATACGGTTTACGTGTTGGGACCGAAAAAGCCGGAGTCGCTGTAGACACCGGGTTAGCTTGCAGCTATCATTTGATTTCTGAGCGAAGTGGAAGAAGCTCCCTTGTTTGCTTGCAAGAGTGATCGTGCTTCTACTTCATTCATATTCGTAATTTATGCTTAAATATGCCATGATAAGAAGAGGCGATGCCTCTTCTTTTTGCATGTTTGTCTAATAGGTAAGATTGCTCGAAAGGCAGGAATAAGGTTCCCATGATGAAAGAAATCATTGTCGTCGAAGGCAAGGATGATACGGTAGCGATCAAGCGTGCCGTAGAAGCCGAGACGATCGAAACGGGCGGCTCCGCCATCGGAGAATCCGTGCTGCGGCGCATCGAGCTGGCGCAGGAACGTCGCGGGGTCATTATATTCACCGATCCGGACCACGCAGGCGAGCGGATCCGCAAAATCGTTGCGCAGCGCGTTCCAGGCTGCAAGCATGCCTTCTTGCCGCAGGCGGACGCGCTTTACAAAGGCGATATCGGCGTTGAGAATGCATCCCCGGAGGCCATCCGGCATGCGCTGAGCAATTTGCGGACGGAAGCCGCGGAAGGGGACGGCGGACTCGCGGAGATCACGATGGACGATCTCATGCAGGCCGGCTTGCTCGTTCATCCGCAGGCGTCGGAGCGGAGGCTGAAAATGGGTAACCTGCTTGGAATCGGGTATGCAAACGGCAAGCAGTTCTATAAACGATGCTCCACGTTCCGGATTACGCGGGAAGAATTCCGGCGTGCCCTGCAGGCGATGGAGAGCGAAGGAGACTAATCGGCATGACAGAAGGTTTCAAAGCGACCGCGGAAGTCGGCTCGCCGAAGCGGACGAAGGACATCATCGCGAAATACGGCTTCACGTTCAAGAAGAGCCTCGGACAGAACTTCCTGATCGATCAAAATATATTGAATAAAATCGTAAGTGCGGCGGAGCTCGACGAAACGAAGGGCGCGCTTGAGATCGGCCCAGGCATCGGCGCGCTGACGCAGCGGCTGGCGCAGGCCGCGGGACGGGTCACGGCTGTCGAGATCGATAACCGGCTGATTCCCATTCTAAAGGACGTGCTGTCGGATACGCCGAACGTGCATGTCGAGCATGGCGACGTGCTTAAGCTGGATCTTCCCGGCCTGATGGAGAAGCAGTTTGTCGGTCTATCCGGCGTTAGTGTCGTGGCGAACCTGCCGTATTACGTGACGACGCCGATTCTAATGAAGCTGCTGGAAGAGAAGCTTCCGCTTGAACATATCGTCGTTATGATTCAGAAGGAAGTCGCGCAGCGTATGGCTGCCAAGCCGGGCGGCAAGGAGTACGGCAGTCTCAGCGTGGCCGTGCAATACTACTGCCAGCCGGAACTGGTCTGTATCGTGCCGCATACGGTATTTATCCCGCAGCCGAATGTCGATTCTGCGGTCATCAAATTGTCGCTCAGGGACAAGCCTGCGGTCGAGGTGGAAGATGAAGACTTCTTCTTCCGAACCGTGCAGGCGTGCTTCGCGCAGCGGCGCAAGACGATTGCGAACAATTTGACTGCTTATGTCGGCAAGCCGAATCGCGAGCTGCTTGGACCGCTGCTGGAAGGCATCGGCATTGATCCGTCGCGCCGCGGCGAGACGCTGTCTCTGGCGGAGTTCGCCGCGCTGAGCCATGCACTGCGGAAAGCGGGCTTGCCTGCGGAACAGTAGGCTCCGCAAAACATCGCAAAGAAGCGCACCATCAGGGGCGTCTCCCCATAGGATAGACGAAGAGGTGATTTGCCCATGATGCAAGGGGACCTGGTCGTCCGCAAATCCTACGGCGGGGACGTCCTTTTTCGTGTTGCGACAATCGATCAACAAACAGCTATTTTGAAGGGCACGGACTATCGTCTGCTTGCGGACGCACCCATAGTCGATTTATCGGTCGTTAAGGATGGCGATTTGCCGGTTGCGATCCGGCAGGCGCGTCTGAGGGCGGGAGAATCGACGCAGCGGCTGCAGGAGGAGCGCCAGCAGCAGGTTATTCAACGGGAGCTGCTCCGCGTGCAGAATCAGACCCAGCCTTATTTCGAAGTGCCAGGCAGGGTGCTCCATCTGGACGGCGACAGCAATTATATGAAGAAGAGCATGCAGCTGTACACGCAGATGCGCGTTCCGGCCCATGGCTTATTCGTGCATGAGTCGCAGATGGCTGATGCCGTCTATCGGCTGCTTCCGCAGATCAAGCCGGATATCATCGTCATAACCGGGCATGACGGCGTCCTGAAGAATCGGGAACAGAATGATCTGAGCAATCTGGCCTCCTACAAAAATTCGCAAAATTTCGTGGATGCTGTTCAGATCGCCCGCGATTACGAGAAAAACCGGGACGGTTTGATTATCGTAGCGGGTGCCTGCCAGTCACATTATGAAGCGCTGCTGCAATCGGGCTCGAATTTTGCCAGTTCGCCGGGCAGGGTGCTCATTCATGCGCTGGACCCTGTCTACATCGCGATAAAAGCCAGTTATACGCCGATTCGGGAGACCATTAATTTGACGGATGTCATTCATGGCACCATCAGCGGCATCGACGGCGTGGGCGGGATTGAAACCCTGGGCAAGCATCGGGTAGGTCTTCCGAAACCCCGCACGCTGACTGGCGTGAAGGCGACCGTATAGGTCGTTTGCAGGCGGGACAAAATATACATGAAGTCGAAAAAATAAAGATTTTTTATATTGACAATATATTTAGCCCACTGTTATAATTAAATTTTTTTGACAAATCGCCTCCCCTTGGTTATAATGGACAAGGAAAGAGGTGGTAGTGCACAATGGCTAAAAATGCGCTATTGGAGATTAAACGCAGTTTGGAAACCCATGTCGGATCCAAAATACGTCTTCGTGCAAACGGTGGTCGTCGAAAGACTATTGAACGGACCGGTGTATTAGAAGAAATCTACCCTTCTGTATTTATTGTCAGACTTGATCAGGAACAGCATGCGTTCAAACGCGTGTCTTACAGCTACGCCGATATTTTGACGGAATCCGTTGAAGTGATGGTTGACAGCGATGACGGTCAGGTACGCATTACCTATATACAGTAACAAACAAACGGAATGTATGCTTTGGCTTCCTTACATGATGCAGGCAACGACAGACGCGAAGCGTTTGGGTTGCTTGCATTTTTTTTGTGCGCCGCGAGCGGTGGATGCAACTTTTCCCAAGGGAATGAGAACGCAGAAAACAACCATACTAACGGTAACACGCGTACTAAAATCAAGGAGGAGACACGCTAATGTCCCGTAGACGCAGCACGATGAGCGAGCAATTGAAAAACGAGCTGGCCAAGGATCTGGGATTCTATGACACGGTACAGCGGGAAGGCTGGGGCAGCATTAAAGCGAAAGATGCCGGCAACATGGTGAAACGCGCCATTCAGATGGCGGAGCAGGCAGCTGCAAAGCAACACCAGGCACAGCAAGCCGTGCAACCACAGGCGCAATCGCATACGCAAATGCAAACACAGCCGCGGACGCAGATGCCGGCTCAGAGCTATCAAACGCCATCTTATAGAGCGGCGCAGTCGTATGCGGCTGTCTCGCATACGAAGCCGGCGGTAACGCCAACGACAAGCGTACCGCCGTATATGCAGCAAGCTATGGCAGGAGCCCAGCAGCAATCGCCCGTCATGTATCAATAAGAAGGGGCCTTAACGAGCTAAGATGAAGCGGCGAAGCAGCAGTGCTCGCCTTCATCTTAGCTTTTCTTATGACCTTTTGTTATAATATGTGAAGTTTAACGATAATGGACGGGTGAATCGAACATGAAGATCTATGAGAAGGCGCCGGCCAAGATTAACCTGCTCTTGGATGTGATGCGCAAGCGCGAGGATGGTTTCCACGAAGTTGAAATGATTATGACCATGGTCGATTTGGCCGACCGGCTTACGATGGAGGAATTGCCGAGCGATTCCATATTTATATCCAGCCAGGCGGGCTATATTCCCTTGGACGAGAAGAACTTGGCTTTTCAAGCCGCGAGGCTGATCAAGGACCGTTATAACGTGCGTAAGGGCGTATATATTCATTTGGACAAAAACATTCCGGTTGCGGCCGGGCTGGCTGGCGGAAGCAGCGATGCGGCGGCGACGCTGCGCGGATTGAACCGGCTCTGGCAGCTTGGCATTTCGGAGGACGAGCTCTGTACGCTGGGGGCCGAGCTAGGGTCGGACGTTCCGTTCTGCGTGACCGGCGGCACCGCCATCGCGCGCGGGCGCGGCGAGAAGCTTGAACCGATCGAGAATCCGCCGCAATGCTGGGTCGTTCTGGCGAAGCCGCCGATCAATGTTTCGACGGCCGACGTGTACGGCAAGCTGCGGGCATCCGAGCTGAAGAAGCATCCGTCTACCCAAAACATGGTGGAAGCGATTGCAACCGGTTCGTTTACGGACGTGTGCGCGAACCTCGGCAATGTGCTGGAAACCGTCACGCTGCCACTGTACCCTGAGGTGCTTCAATTGAAGGAAAGCATGCAGCGGCTCGGTGCGGATGGCGTTCTGATGTCCGGCAGCGGCCCGACCGTATTCGGCTTGGTCAGCAAGGAAGCGAAGGTCTCGAGGATCTATAATGGGCTGCGCGGATTTTGCAAAGAAGTTTATGTGGTAAGAATGCTGACATAAAGCCTACGTAAACCTTGATTAAATCCGTATGAAAATGGTATATTGTCTTTATATTATTCGGATTTAGCCGGGGGTGTAACGATTTGAAGAAGTTAAAACGAAGTGCAAGGTTAGTTGAAATGACGCAATACTTACTTACGCGCCCCCACACGTTAATTTCTCTAACAGCATTCGCTGACCGCTATCAGTCTGCCAAGTCGTCCATCAGCGAGGATTTGGCGATTATTAAGGAAGTATTCGAAGAAGAAGGGCTTGGGGAGCTTCATACGCTCGCAGGCGCGGCAGGCGGCGTCAAATACACGCCGAAAATGGCCTCTTCGGAAGCGCTGAACATTATGAACGGCATTTGTCGTCAATTAGAACAGCCGGAGCGGGTACTGGCCGGCGGATATTTATATATGACGGATATGCTGGGACAGCCGGGACTTCTGGCGGACGTCGGTCGCATGTTTGCGACGGCCTTCGCCGATGCGGATATCGATGTCATCATGACCGTGGAAACGAAGGGTATTCCGCTCGCCTACGCAACGGCAGCCTGCATGAATTTGCCCGTCGTCATCGTGCGCCGGGATAACAAAGTTACGGAAGGCTCGGCCGTGAGCATTAACTACGTCTCCGGATCCAACAAACGAATCCAAACGATGTCGCTGGCCCGCCGCGCGCTCAAAGAGGACGCACGGGTGCTGATCGTGGACGACTTCATGAAAGCCGGCGGCACGATCCAGGGCATGATGGACCTGCTCTATGAATTTAACGCGAAGGTCGCAGGCGTAGGCGTATTCGTGGAATCCGGCGAGCTCGATACCGAAGAGCGGCTGTTGGAGGACTACGTATCCCTTGCCAGACTGACGGCCGTAGATATGAAGACGAAGCAGACGACGGTCATCCCGGGCAACTATTTCAACGTGTAAGCAAGAACTTTCTACACACCACTTACAAGCAAACGGAGGATTAACCATCATGAAAGTCCAACCACAGATCGTTTCGACCGACAAGGCACCTGCCGCCATCGGACCTTACTCCCAAGCGATGAAGCTGGGCAACCTGCTCTTTACGTCGGGACAAATCCCGCTGAACACGGACGGCGCTTTGGTCGAAGGCGGTATCGAAGAGCAAACGCATCAGGTGTTTCGCAATTTGGAAGCGGTTTTGGCAGAGGCGGGCGCGACCCTGGCCGATACTGTCAAAGCAACCGTTTTCATTAAAGACATGAATCAGTTCGCAGCACTCAACACCATCTATGCTTCTTACTTCGGCGACCACAAGCCGGCACGCTCAACCGTAGAAGTGGCGCGGCTTCCGAAGGATGTCCTTGTCGAAATTGAGCTTATCGTATCGATATAAGTCGAATAAAAAAGAATAATCTTCACAACGAAAAAAATTTTCAAAATTAACCAATAAATTCCCGGAAACATGAAGGATTTCGCATCAAAATGTGGAAGTATACACCAAGTCTTCTATAGGCAAAGGTGGTGAACACAGATGCAAATTACCGATGTTAGACTCCGCCGAGTAAATTCCGAAGGTCGCATGAAGGCGATCGCCTCCATTACCATTGACAATGAGTTTGTCGTTCACGATATTCGTGTGATAGACGGCAACAATGGGATGTTCGTGGCTATGCCAAGCAAGCGTACGCCGGATGGAGAGTTCCGCGATATTGCACATCCGATCTCTTCGACGACACGGGAGAAGATTCAAGCTGCCGTACTCGCTGAGTACGAGCGTGCGGCCACGGAAGAAGAAGTCATTGAAGAAGGCGCTTAATTTGGGAATATTGGGGTAATAAGGTGAACCGGCTTGTCGCCGTCCTTCTGGCGGCGGGGCGTGTTTCACTCCAGAGAAATCCAACTGCGGTATTATAGTGAGACAATACAACGATTGGATTTTCAAGGAAGAGAGCCGCGAGGCTCTCTTTTCTTTTGCCCTGGGATACGCTATATTCAGTAGAGCATTTGATATGAGTCCACGGTTGACTCAGGGTGGAGGGACAATTCGTGAAAGTAATGGCTATCATCCTGGCAGCAGGCCAAGGAAAACGCATGAAATCCAAATTATATAAAGTATTGCATCCCGTGTGCGGCAAGCCTATGGTGGCGCATGTGCTCCAAACGGTGAAGGATGCCGCTTGCGAGCGAACGGTCGTCGTCGTCGGTCATGGCGCAGAGACGGTTCGCTCGTTCTTGGGAGACGAAGTGGAATTCACGCTTCAGGAGCAGCAGCTCGGCACAGGACATGCGGTCCAGCAGGCAGAGCAGCTGCTTGGCGGTGAAGAAGGCACGACGGTTATTCTGTACGGCGATACGCCGCTCGTAACCTCGGAAACAATCGGTTCGCTGCTTCGCTACCATACGGAAATCGGCTCGGCAGCAACGGTGCTGACGGCGGTCGTGCCGAATCCGCAAGGACTTGGCCGCATCATTCGCGATGAAGCCGGCAACGTCCTGCGTATCGTAGAGCAGAAGGACTGCACGCCGGAGCAGGCGGCAATCAGCGAGATCAATACGGGCATGTACTGCTTCGATAATAAGAAGCTGTTCCAGGCGCTCGCTAAAGTGACGAATAACAATGCGCAGGGCGAGTATTACCTGACGGATGTTATGGAGATCTTGAAGAACGACGGAGAGATCGTCGGCGCTTATTGTACGCCGGACTATGCAGAGGGCGTTGGCGTCAATGACCGCGTCGGACTCGGCGAAGCGGAAGCGCTCATGCGCGCGCGCATCGTACGCAAGCATCAAATAGCCGGCGTTACGGTGATCGACCCAGCCGCGACCTATATTGAGGCAGACGTTGTCATCGGCTCCGATACGGTCATTTATCCCGGGACGGTGCTGCGCGGCACAACCGTAATCGGCGAAGACTGCGTCATCGGTCCTAATGCCGACATTGCCGATACGACGATCGGCAACGGCGTGACGGTGAAACATTCCGTGATCGTGGAATCATCAATCGGCGACGAAAGTGCCGTTGGTCCTTACGCGAACCTTCGTCCAGGCTCCAAGCTGGGCGTCGGCTGCAAGATCGGCGATTTCGTCGAGCTGAAGAATGCCGAGCTCGGCGACGGCTCCAAGGTTTCGCATCTGAGCTATGTTGGTGACGCCAAAGTCGGCAAGGACGTGAACATCGGCTGCGGCGCGATTACGGTTAATTACGACGGCTATAACAAGTCGCTTACGGAAATCGGCGACAATGCGTTCGTCGGCAGCAATGTGAATCTGATTGCACCCGTTAAAGTCGGAGACGGCGCTTATGTGGTGGCCGGATCGACGATTACGCATGACGTGCCGGCTAATGATTTGGCCATCGCACGCGCGCGCCAGGAGAATAAGCCCGGCTATGCCGAGAAGCTGCGCGGACGCGCCAAAGCGAAGAAAGAAGCCAAAGCCAAAAAAGATTAATTTCAGTTGATTTCGTTCCGTGCATCGTTCATAAAGGAGGGCTCCGGAGGCGGCATTACTGACGCCGAGGGGGTCCTTTTCTTGCGTCCAGGGAACCTCCATTACAGTCGCAGGGGTGCTTCTGCGGTGAAAGAATCGTTTAATTCCTAGCCGGAATGGGTATGAATATATGGAAATCGAATTGTACAAGGAGGTTTCCACAATGGCAATCCCATTTCAAGCTGAAGAACGGAAGACGGGCACGCAAGGTGACTTACGGAAATTGAGGCTGCGGGGCAGTGTTCCCGGCGTCGTATATGGAACGAAGCTCAGCACGCCGCTGAGTGTGGCGGTGAATGAGAAGGAGCTGACTTCGCTGCTTCGCTCCCATCCGCATGCCTTGCTGGAGCTCGATATCCCAGGAGCGGGCAAACAGCCCGTCATGCTTACGGAAGTACAACGCGAGCCTCTCTCACGCAATGTGCTGCATGTTGACTTTCATCAAGTGAACATGAATCAGGAGATCAAGACCATGGTTCGGATCGACGTGGTTGGCGATTCCTCCGGCGTACGTGAGGGCGGCATTCTGCAAGCGATGCTTCATGAATTGGAGATTCATTGCTTGCCGAATCGAATTCCGGAAGCAATCGAGGTGGATGTGACTGGACTTGCTATCGGGGAGAACCTGCTGGTTGCCGACCTGAAGCTGCCGGAGGGCGTGACGACCCGGGTCGAACCCGATCATGTCGTGGTCACGATCCTGCTGCCGCAGAAAGATCTGTCGGCGGAAGAAGCCGAAGAGGCTGCCGAGGATGCGGAAGCTGCCGCAGAGCGGTCGCATGAAGCGAAGATGGAAGTTCATACATCGGAATAACGACGAAAGCGGGGCTGCCGATGCAGCCCCTTTACTTTTTTTCAGTATCCGGGCCTGGACACGAAGGTAAATTGCTTCCGGCTGTAGAAAATATTATTGAGCTTGATGTACGATGGACTGAATTGTTCGACGAAGCCGATATCGTGATGTTGAATGCCATAGTAGACCTGTACGGGCACATGGGATTCATGATGATCTTGAAAATGGCAATCGTCGAAAATCAGTTGACCGTTCATATACATCGATCAAACGCCCCTTTGCATACGAAGTTCGGCAGTCCGCCGCCTCTATACATATGACCATTTGGAATGAAGATTCGTTGCATGGGCAAAAAGTATTTTTCGAAAACGAACAGGAGTTGACGACAACAGCATGAAATGGATCGTAGGTCTCGGCAACCCCGGAACCGCTTATCAAGGGACGCGGCATAATGTCGGGTTCATGGTCGTCGATATGCTCGCCAAACGATGGGGCATTTCGGTGACGCAAAACAAATGCAAAGCACTGATCGGTGAAGGCAACGTCGCCGGAACGAAGGTGGCGCTGATCAAGCCGATGACGTATATGAACTTGTCGGGCGAGACCGTACGCGGGTTCATGGATTATTTTAAGGCGGACCTTGAGGATGCCATCATCGTTTATGACGATATGGATACCGAAACAGGCCGGATACGTCTCCGCTATCAGGGCAGCGCAGGCGGCCATAACGGCATCAAATCCATTATTCAACATACAGGCACGCAGACCTTCAACCGGATACGGGTCGGTATCTCACGGCCGACGAACGGGATGATTATCTCGGACTACGTGCTCTCGAATTTTCCGAAGAGCGAGGGAGAGCTGTTGAAAGCGATGGTGGAAGAGAGCTGCGACGCGGCGGAGTTCGCGCTTGCGAATTCATTCGAGCGTACGATGGCCAAATTCAACCGTTAAATTTGACCGGCGGCGGGCATACTGAGGATAGGATGCATACCCGGGCAGCGAACTTGCAGTACTGAACAGTGAGAAGCTCACGGATCAGTGAAAGTTCGCGACCAGGGTAGGATGCAGACCCGAGCAGCGAACTTGCAGTACAACTGAACATTGAGAGAAGCTTACGGATCAGTGAAAGTTCGCGACCAGGGTATAACGACCACTCAGGAGGCATAAATATGGCTGTGAATTATGTTTGCCGGCACTGCAAAACGCCCATGGGCTCCATCGATAACGCCCAGATCTCGGAGACGCAGCTCGGTTTCCATTTCTTGACCCCCGAAGAGCGCAGCGATATAATAGCGTATAACTCGAACGGAGACGTTACGGTTAACGTCGTCTGCGATTATTGTCGCGAAGCGATAGAGAGCAATCCGGAGCTGCTGCTAGTGGCGAATCCGCTGCAATGACAACTGGCCAGCAGAGCAATACAAGAGCCTTGGCGCGTGGCTGAGGCTTCTTTTTTGATCAATAGCGATCGATGAATGGCGGCAGTGCTTTCGCTATAAAATGAAGGATGAAACGTGCACCGCCTCCACAGGGCGGCGCTCGCCATTTCATCAGGCAACGCCGTCAAAGAGAATGGAACGGATCGGTTTGGAAAGAAACGAGGTGCCGCTAACTTGAAAGCATTACTGGAAGCTTATGCCGCGGATACTGACTTTGTCTCGGTCGTATCTGGAATCAAGAAAGGGATGCGCGAGCAGCTCATATCGGGGCTGGCCGGCTCCTCACGGCAGGTTATGATCGCCGCCTTGAAGCAGGAATTCGACCGTCCTGTGCTCGTCGTGACCCACAACATGTTTGCGGCGCAGAAGATTGCGGAGGATTTGGTGGAGTTATTGTCGCCTGGCGAGGTACTGCTCTATCCCGCCAATGAGCTTGTCGCTGCCGAAGCGGCCATATCGAGCCCGGAAACGCTCGCGCAGCGGATGGATGTGCTTATCCGTCTGTCGCAAGGCTTTCGCGGGATTGTTGTCGTTCCCTTCTCCGGCGTGCGCCGGTTTCTGCCGCTGAGCAGCGTCATGGCGAATGCGCGCATTGCGCTGAAGGTCGGCGAGACGCTAGCATTGGAAGCGTTTTTACGGCAAATGGTAGAGCTCGGTTACGAGCGCGTCGATAAAGTAGAGGGCAAAGGGGAAATGAGCGTTCGGGGCGGCATTGTCGATTTCTTCCCGCTCACATCCCCGCATCCGTACCGCGTGGAATGGTTCGACGACGAAATCGACTCCATCCGGACGTTCGATTCCTCCGACCAGCGCTCGATCGAAAAGCTGGAGGCGTACAGCGTTCCGCCATGCCAAGAGCTGACGGCGGACAGACGCCGGTTCGAGAACGCGACTCAGCACGCCTCGGAGCTGCTGGAGCAACAGCTGCAGAAGATGACCGACCGCACGGCCAAGGACCGGCTGCGCGCTGAGATCGGCTCGGAGATCGAGAAACTGCGGGAGCATCAGTATTTCCCTGAGATCTATAAATATATATCGCTGCTTTACCCTGAACGTCAGACCTTATTCGATTATGTACCGAATGACACGCTGCTGATCTACGACGAGCCGACCCGTCTTATCGAAACCGGCCGCCAGCTGGAGCGGGACGAGGCAGAATGGTCGACGCATCTCATGACGAACGGCAAGGCGCTGCCTTCGCTGGCTTTGGCGCGCCCATCGGACGACGTCCTGTTTCACCGGCCGTTTCCGACGCTGTTCCTATCGCTCTTCCTCCGGCAGATCCCGCATACGCAGCCGCAAAATATCTTGAATGTCGTCAGCCGCGCGATGCAAAATTTCCACGGCCAAATGAATGTGCTGAAGGCCGAAATGGAGCGCTGGCGCAAAGCGGGCGCGACCGTTATGATGCTGGCCGGAAGCGCAGAGCGAATGGATCGGATGCGCCGGGTGCTGCAGGACTACGGCATCGAGCCGCCAATGCTGATTGAAGGCAACCTGCAGAGCGGGTTTGAGCTGCCGTCCGTGCATCTCATCGTCATTACAGAAGGCGAGATGTTCTCGCAGAAGCAGCGCAAGGCGCGCCGCCTCGACAAGAAGATGGACAATGCGGAGCGGATTAAGAGCTATACCGAGCTGAAGGTCGGCGACTATGTCGTGCATCAGAACCATGGCATCGGCAAATACATGGGCATCGGCACGCTGGAGATTGCCGGCATCCATAAGGACTACATGCATATTATGTACGCGGGCGGCGATAAGCTGTCCGTACCGATCGAGCAGATTGATCTCATTCAGAAATACGTGGGCAACGAGGATAAGGAACCGAAGGTCTACAAGCTCGGCGGCAGCGAATGGACGCGCGTGAAGAGCAAGGCGCAGTCGTCGGTGAAGGATATCGCCGACGAGCTGATTAAGCTGTATGCCGAGCGGCAGGCGACGACCGGCTTCGGCTTCGGTGCGGATACCTCGTATCAGCAGGAATTCGAAGCGATGTTCCCTTACGACGAGACCGTCGATCAGCTGCGGGCGATATCCGAAATCAAGAAGGATATGCAGACCCCTCGTCCGATGGACCGTCTGCTATGCGGCGACGTCGGTTACGGCAAGACCGAGGTGGCAGTACGCGCAGCCTTCAAGGCGGCGATCGAGGGTAAGCAGGTGGCCATCTTGGTGCCGACGACGATTCTGGCGCAGCAACATTACGAGACGTTCCGCGAGCGGTTCTCGGGCTTCCCGTTCAATGTGCAGGTGCTTAGCCGTTTCCGGAACAAGAAGGATCAGACAGCCACGATGAAAGGCCTCAAGGCCGGCACGGTGGATGTTGTCATCGGCACGCACCGGATACTGTCGCAGGATGTGATTTTCAAAGATCTCGGACTGCTTATCGTAGACGAAGAGCAGCGCTTCGGCGTGTCGCATAAGGAGAAGCTGAAACGGCTGAAGACGAATGTCGACGTGCTGACGCTTACGGCGACCCCGATTCCGCGGACGCTTCATATGTCCATGCTCGGCGTGCGTGACCTGTCGGTTATCGAGACGCCGCCGGAGAACCGGTTCCCGGTGCAAACGTACGTCGTGGAATACAGTCCGTCGCTCGTCCGCGAGTCGATCGAGCGCGAACTGGCGCGCGGCGGTCAGGTGTACTACCTGTTCAACCGCGTACAGGGGATCTACCAGATGGCGGAGCAGATCAACGCTCTGGTGCCGGATGCGAAGGTGGCCGTCGGCCACGGCCAGATGTCCGAGCAGGAGCTGGAGAAGACGATTCTCGACTTCCTCGACGGCGAATCCGATGTATTGGTGAGTACCAGCATTATCGAGACAGGCGTCGATATACCGAACGTCAACACGCTGATCGTGCATGATGCGGACAAAATGGGCTTGTCCCAGCTGTATCAGCTGCGCGGCCGCGTCGGACGGTCCAACCGGATCGCCTATGCGTACTTTACTTACCAGCGGGACAAAGTGCTGACGGAGGTAGCGGAAAAACGGCTGCAGTCGATCAAGGAATTCACGGAGCTGGGCTCCGGCTTCAAAATCGCGATGCGCGACTTGTCCATCCGGGGAGCGGGCAATCTGCTCGGGGCGGAGCAGCACGGCTTCATTGCGTCCGTCGGCTTCGACCTGTACTCGCAAATGCTGGCTGACGAGATCGCCAAGCGGAAGGCGGAAATGGGCGGCGCCGTCGAAGAGCCGGTCAAGGAAGTGAGCACGGTCATCGATATGAGCATTGATGCCTACTTGCCGTCTTCCTATATTTACGATAGCATACAGAAGATAGAGATTTATAAGAAAGTCGCCGCGGTACGCACCTTCGAAGAGGGGGACGACCTGCGCGACGAGCTTGTCGATCGGTTTGGCGATTTGCCGCAGTCGGTAGATAATCTGCTCTCCGTTGCCCGTCTCAAAGTATTCGGCGCCGTTTGCGGCATCGAGCAGATCGGCGGCAAGGGCGAAGACATTACCCTGAGGTTTGCGGAGCGGGAGAAGAAACGGTTTGATGTGAAGAAAGTGGACCGACTCTGTCTCCAGCTGGAGAATCGCTTCGCGCGTGCGGCGGGACAAGAGACAGGACCGCTCGTGCAGCTGCGCGGCAAGGGGTTGTCCATGGAACAGAAGCTTGAACTGCTGGAACGGTTTTTGACGCATTATAAAGACACCATTCAATCGAAAGGGGAACTACAGGATGTTACGCACTAAACAGGCAAGAAGAATGATCCTGCTTGCGCTTGCCGCTGTTCTCGTCGTCGTGCTTGCGGCGGGCTGCGGTAAGAAGAAGGAGGAGTCCTCTGCTCCGGGAGCGGGCGGCGGAAAAACGATCGCGACCTACAAAGACGGTACCGTCACCGAGGGGGAGTTCAAGAAGTACTCCACGTTCTTCGGTATCGTACAGCCGCAGACGGAGATGTACCTGAGCATCCCGCAGTTGCAAGAGCAGTTCCTCCGCGAGTATATTGGCTATAAAGTGTTGTACAAGCCCCTGGCGGACAAGAAGCTTAGCGATGAGGACCAGAAGGGTATCGACGGCTTCTACACGCAAGTGAAGACGCAAATCGATGCCGACGCGACGCTTAAGAAGAAGGTGGATGACGCCGGCCTGAAAGAAGCGGACATCCGTTACTTCTATACGATGATCACGACCATTATGAAGGACGAAGAGAGCAAAGTGACGGACGCGGACGTGCAGAAGCAATTCGACACGACCAAGGACGACTACAATATGATCAGCGTTCGCCACATTCTGATTTCCACGGTCGACCCGACGACGGGCGCCGAGAAACGCAAGGATGAGGATGCGCTCAAAATCGCGAAGGAAGTCAAAGCGAAGCTTGATGCCGGCGGCGACTGGAAAGAACTCGCGAAGCAATACTCCGAAGACGACGGCTCCAAGGACAATGGCGGCCTGTACGAGAACCAGCAGGCTAAAGGCTGGGTGCAAGAGTTCAAGGACGCGGCCAACAAGCAGGAGATCGGCAAAGTCGGCGATCCTGTGCAGTCGCAGTTCGGCTACCATGTCATGAAAGTCGAGAAACGTACGCCGACGCCGTTTGACAAGCTGACCGAGGCTGACAAAACAGGACTCAAGCAGGAGGCTGCTTCGGCCAAACTGCAAGCCTTCATGACGACTGATCTGCCGAAGCTGATCACGAAGATCGATCTGCCGCAAGCAGCCGCTCCAGCGGACGGTTCCAACGCGGGAACAGGCACGAATACAGATACGAACAAGAACGGTGCGACGAATACGGGCACCGATAAGAAAGACGATGCAGCCACGAACGATAACAAAACCGAGAGCAAGTAAGCAATCGGGGACCATCGGGTAGGGGCAGCATTGCCGCACAGACAAGCCCAGCCCGAAACGGCTGGGTTTTGTTTTATCAAAATATGGGGAGGACGAATCAATGGGACAGCAGCTTATCTACACGGGATCCTATGGTGCGAAGGAACAGGAGGGCATTAAGGCGATGGGGTTGCAGGACGGTCGACTGACAGAGCGATCCGGGCTCGCGGGCATTCATCATCCTTCTTTTATCGCGCTCAATCACGCAGGAACGCGGCTTTACGTCGTCAGCGAAACGGGCGCGGAGCCGGGGAGCGTCTACAGCTATGAGATTCATGCAGATAATGGTGCGCTGACGCTTATTAGTGAAGTATCTACCTTAGGGGGATCACCATGCCACCTTGCGCTCGATGCGACTGAACGGCTCCTGGCGGTGACGAATTATTCAGGCGGTACGATTAGCCTGTACGCCGTTCAGGATGATGGTGCGCTGAAGCTTGCCGATCATATCGCTCATGAAGGTCGGGGGCCGCGTGAAGACAGGCAGGAGGCGCCGCATCCCCACTCGTCCATTCTGGATAAAGCTAACCGTTTTGTCCTAGTTGCAGATCTGGGTACCGACGAGATCGTTCATTACCGGATTGATCACGAGGTGCAAAAGCTTGTCAAGCATCATGTGACCCGATCTGCCGCTGGAGCGGGACCGCGTCATATGACATTCAATGCTGGCAGAGACGTGCTCTATGTGGTCAACGAGCTGGATTGCACGATCGTTGCGTATCGCTACGCGCCTGAGACGTCCGATCTGACGCTGCTGCAGACGATCTCCACTTTGCCGGATGATTTCGAGGGCGAGAACACCTGCGCGGACATTCATCTCACGCCGGACGGCCAGTTCCTGTACGCGTCTAACCGGGGACATGACAGCCTTGCCGCGTATCGGACGTTGCCGGACGGGCAGCTCGCGCTGATCGACATCGTGCCAAGCGGCGGAAGGACGCCGCGCAACTTCGCAATCTCGCCGGATGGCGGCTACTTACTCGCGGCGAATCAAGAGAGCGACCGGATTGTCACGTTCCGCATTGATCGGGAGTCGGGGCGTTTGACGGCTGCAGGTGAGGCTTATGAGTCGGTGAAGCCGGTTTGTATCGTTTTTCAATAGGATTAGCTTTCGCTAACGGACTGATTGATATAATCATAGAATAGACTGGAGCCGAAGCACGGCCTTTCGAGGCGGCGTGCTTCGGCTTTTTATGGTGTGAATAACCTGACTGTCGAAAGGGATCACGGGTCAAACCGGCATGGATACGCTGATATGTCCGGAAGATCTGAGCTTGGCAGCTCCGCAAGCGGCGATTAATCAGATCCTGCCCTCATCGCATCCAAACGAGCGCCCGGAAAGGCTGTTTGTTTTATTGTTCAGTCACTGCGCTCATATATAGAATTGGAAATTTAACCACTACTTTTGGCCTCGCTAATATGGTACCGTATTACCTGTAATGTTTGGAATATTAGATAGATCCATCCAAAAGTTTGTGGGAGAATTTATGTTCAGGCATGCTACGGATGGTACGAAGATTCGTATGATCCTTTAATCTATATAAATGAAACGGAAGTGATACCCATGTTTTTCCTTGAGACGAACGGTATCCGGCTGCATTATCAAGTGCATGGCTCCGATTCGGCCGCGGAGACGCTTGTTTTTGTGCACGGTCTGGGATTGAATATGAAAGTATGGGATTCGATACTACCCTACATAACTCCGAACTATAGAATCATTACGTTCGATTTGCGCGGTCACGGGCAATCGGAATGGGGGGGCGGAGCCTCTTGCTGGGACACGCTAGTAGAAGATATTGAACAACTTAGAGTTCATTTGGCGATAGATTCGTTTCATATGGTAGGTTATGGGTTTGGCGCCAATCTATCTATTACATATAGCATTCATCATGAGGCGCGGGTGAAAAGTCTCGTATTGCTCACGCCAGTGTCGTATTACCCCAAAGAACTGTTCGCTGAATTGGTACAAGCTAGAACATCCATGCTCCGCAATTATTCCATGGAACAACTTGCGCATGATTTGGCCAATAAAATTACGGGTTTGCCGGCAAATAGCCACGCTTTTCAAGAGATCGTAAATGCATATGCGCATCTAGTGCCTGCATATTACTTGACTCTATTGGAGCTTTATATGGGGACTGCCTCCGAAAACTATTATCGAACGATTAAGCATCCGACGTTAACGCTGGTAGGGGACAAGGACAGGCGTAATTTAGCGTCCTATGCGTTTGCTTTTCGTCCGCTTCATTTATCGCGCCTCTTAATCGTCCCTCAATCCTCGAGCGCTGTATTTTTGGATCAGCCTGCGATAACTGCCGATTGGATGGATACCTTCATAAAGGATTATCAGTCAAACGAAGTACATTCCATGGAGATCGAGGAAGCGGAGCTTCACATGATGGCTTATTATGAGGAAGTTTTCGATCGCGGAATGAAGGAATTGGAGTCGAAGAGCTGGGTGCAGGCGAATTTCATTTCCGGTTTCCGGGTAACTATTAATGGGGAAGAGAAATTTGAAGGTTGGAATCAGCGATATGCGAAAAGCCTGCTGCTATTCTTGGTACTGAACGAGAACGCGACAAGAGAACAGATCTGCGATGAGCTTTTTCCTGATAAGCCCGTCAAACAATCGTTAAGCAATCTGAAGGTTTATTTAAATCATTTGAAGAAACTGCTTGAAGCGGATCGATCGGATGGGCATGATACTGCCGTCCTGGTAATGGATAAAGAGAATATTCGAATCGAAGCGATCATTCAATCGGATATCCTTCAATTATGGGAGGACATTCGCGCTGCGCAAAGTGAAGATGATCCTTGCACCAAGCTCAAGCTCTGCCGCAATATGATGAACGCGCTGCCTGCGACGCTATTGCCGGGCATGTATGACGACTGGATTATCGACATCAAAAATAATATGGAGTCGCAAATTGTCGATCTCGCTATTGAAGCTGCCGACCTAGAGGAGAAGCGCGGGAACGTTCGCGCGAGTATGCAGTTTATGAATATTGCCCATAGGTACCAGCCGGATAGAGACGAGCTGTTCAGACAAGCGGTTAAGCTGATGGACAGCATTCTTCAGGCTAAAGTTGGAGGAAAAAAGAACCATTTTTAATGGCGAATTATAGCGTAACGTTAGTGTAACTGCGAAAATTGTATAATTATGACTATAAAGTTTTTTAATTCATAGGTTACTAGACCTATGAATAATTCGTCATAATGGAGGAGAACTATGAGTCGCAAGTTACGCAAAGCTACAGTTGGTTTACTAGGGTTGACGCTGGCTTTAAGTCCGGCTTCGGCATTCGCAGCGCAATCGGCGCAATCATTCAAGGATCTTAACGGTCACTGGGCACAAAAGCAAATCGAGCAATGGATTGAAGCAGGAAATTTGAAAGGTTTTGACGATGGCACGGTTCGTCCGAACGCATCGGTAACGCGCGCGGAATTCGCGGCGATGATTAATAGGTTGTTTGCTTTCCAAGAGGCGGCTGCCATTAACTTTAAAGACCTTGTAGCTACGAACTGGGCCTACTCCGATATCGCAATAGCGGTAAAAGCCGGTTACATCGTTGGCTCGAGCGACAACATGGTGCATCCTGGCGATGCGGTAACACGTCAAGAAGCGGCAGTCATGATTGCTCGTGCGCTTAAACTGACGGCAGGTTCTACAAGTTCTCTGGCCGTATTTAAGGACAAGGATCAGGCAGCAGCTTGGAGCGCGGAAAGCCTTGCGGCGCTGATCGAACAAAAAATCATGAACGGATTACCGGGCGGCGAGCTCGCTCCTAAGCGGGCAATGACAAGAGCGGAAGCGGTTGTCTTGATTCAAAACGGTTACGATGCTAAGAAAGCAACGGCAGCCGTGACGTATGATAAAGCTGGCGTGTATGGACCGGCTGATCAAGCTGCGCCTGAAGTCATTAAAGGCACTGTCGTAATCAGCGCTGCAGGCGTGACGCTGCAGAACGTCGAGATCGATGGCGATCTTGTTCTTGCAGAAGGCATTGGAGAGGGCGACGTAACGCTCAAGAACGTGAAAGTAAAAGGAACGACTTACGTGCGCGGCGGCGGCGCGAACTCGGTTCACTTCGTCGATTCCGTACTGGTCAAAATCGTAGTCAACAAAGCGGACGGTACCGTTCGAATCGTTGCCGAAGGTTCGACTCAAGCAAGCAGCGTTGTCATTCAATCCTCTGCCAAGCTGGAAGAGTCCGGCGTAACGGGCAACGGGTTCACGGACGTCGAGCTGGCTAAAGAACTTCCAAAGGATTCTACGGTTAACCTGGTTGGAACATTCGAGGACGTAAACGTATTCTCGACTCAAATCAGCGTGAAGCTATCGCAGGGCTCTATTGAGCACTTGGCTACCACGGCCGGAGCCAGTAACAATGAGATCGAAATTGCCCAAGAGGCTAAAGTGCTGCAATTGATTCTGGATGCAGTAACGAAAATGATCGGCACTGGCACAATCAGCAAAGTGACGGCTAATGATGGTGCGCAGGGCTCATCGTTTACGCAAGCTCCAGGCGAATTGAGCGGTCTGAAGAAGGATGACGTTATTTTGCCGACGGCACCAGGCGGCGGTGGCGGAAGTGGTGGAAGTGGCGGAGTAATCGTAGCAGATGGTTTCACAACTGAAAAGGAACTTAAAGACGCCTTAGCAGATGCAAATGTAAGTACAATTAAATTAGGAGCAGACATTGCATTAGACTCCTATTTAAATGTAACCAGAGATGTGACAATCGATGGTAACGGCTATACGCTTACAAGAAGCGTAGCGAACGCGACGGACAATGAAAGCTACGTCGTAATGGTAAGCTCCAACAAGCTGACCGCAAAGAATATTAAGTTCGTATCCAGTAACACCCAGACTTCTCCTGAAGCAAATGCAGTAGGGATCACCGTGCAACAAGGAGCAGCATTGAAACTAGACCGTGCAACAATTACGGCAACAAGCGCCAAGAGAAGTGCGTATGGTGTGTATCTGCAAGACGGTGCAGCGGGAGCAACGATTACGAACACCGTATTCAACCTTACAGCTCCAACCGAAGGTAGAAATACGATCGCAATCGGTTTTGAAACGACAGCTGTAAATGATGCGGATCCATTCCGTGTACTGACAAAGAGCGGCAACACCATTCCTACCGGGGCGTATGAAATCGCCTTCTATGTACCAGCAGCATTTAAAGGCGACCCTGAGGCCTTGATGAACGCGGCTTTGGCAACAGGCCAAAAGGGCTTATACTGGGGAGATAAAGTAATCGCAACAGTTTTCACCCAGGAAGCCTTGGTAGCGAAATTGGCTGATGCA
>NZ_JBWDNI010000028.1:0-34685 GCF_056269105.1 Paenibacillus sp. J31P316
CTCCTCCCCCCGAGACCCGCTGCGCTTGGTGCCTGGCGCTCCCGGGCTCCGGTATTGCGATGGGCGCTCCCGTGGTGCTCCGCACCAAAGTCGCTCCCATTCGCAATACCTTCGCAACAGGGTTTTGGGGGCTTGCCCCCTCATCCCCCGAGACCCGCTGCGCTTGGTGCCTCTCGAGTGCAAAGCTCCGCTGCGCCACTCACATCCAAGTTCAAGCTCCGATATTGCAAATGGCGCTCCCGTGGTGCTTCGCACCAAAGTCGCTCCATTCGCAATACCTGCGCGGCAGGTTTAATGCGTCAACCCCTGGGGCCATGCCCCTTTTTCTTTTCGCCCGCTCCGCTCCTGCCGCTACAGCAAAAAGGGTCCCCTATTCACTCTCAAGCGAGTGATAGGAGACCCCTATAGCCAGTTGCCAGCCGGCAACCCTGGCTAACTAACATCATTAAAAACCGTTTTCGCGGAAAAACGCCAGGCTCATCTTCGCGCTTTCGAGCGACGAGTTCTCGAACTCTTCCTGCTCGACGATGAAGTACTCGATACCGACCTGCTCCGCTACTTTCAGGACGCTCTTCAGATCGACGACGCCTTTGCCGACTTCCGTGTCGCTGCGGCCTTGGCCGAAATCTTTAAAATGCGCCAACGGCACGCGGCCCGCATAACGCGTTACATAATCGACCGGCGTTTGACCGCCCATATGCACCCAGCCCAGATCGAACTCGGCGATCAGGAACTCGGCCGACACCTTCTCCAGCAGCCAATCAATGACCGGTTTGCCGTCCACTTGCTTGAATTCGAAATCATGGTTGTGATAGCCGTATTGGAGGCCCGCTTCCTTCACTTGCTTGCCGGCCGCTTCCAGGATCCCCGCCAGTTTATTGACGTCGTCGATTGTCGGATTCTCCGGCAGCGGAGCCCAAGGCGTAACGATATACTTCAGGCCGAGCTCCTTCGCGTATTCGATTTGCTTATCGAGATCGGCGGAGATCTTCTCCGGTTCGCCGAAATTCAATCCGATATGCGCCGAAGGCGCTTCCAATCCGAGCTCGTCCAATAGCGCTTTCAGCTCTTTGGCCGGCGTGTTGTAGTAACCCGCGAATTCCACGGCCGTGTAGCCCATCTCCGCCACTTTGCGGATCGTGCCTAGAAAATCCTTCTCTGTCTGATCACGAAGCGTGTACAACTGCAAGCTTACTACCGGTTTTGCCACGATATCCACCTCGTTCAAGAGTATAGTCTGCTGCAAACATAAAAAGAGGAGAGCCACAGGTCCTTGCGCCCCGCTTCTCTCCCCTAATTATAGACGCCCCCTCCGGCGATACTACCGTGCCATTTGGGACATTCTTTTGCTTTTTTGGCTTCGTTGCGGGCTAACCCGTACGATGCTGGATTGCTTTATTTGAAGTTCTTCAGGTTGTAGAACGCGCTCTTGCCGGCGTATTGAGCCGTGGAGCCCAATTGGTCTTCGATGCGAAGCAATTGGTTGTATTTCGCGACGCGGTCCGTACGGGACGGAGCGCCTGTTTTGATTTGGCCGGCGTTTGTCGCAACGGCGATGTCAGCGATCGTGCTGTCTTCGGATTCGCCGGAACGGTGCGAGATAACAGCCGTGTAGCCAGCGCGTTTTGCCATTTCGATCGCGTCGAACGTTTCCGTCAGGGAACCGATTTGGTTCACTTTAACGAGGATCGAGTTGCCTACGCCCTTCTCGATACCGTCGGACAGACGCTCCGTGTTCGTTACGAACAGATCATCGCCGACCAGTTGGACTTTGCCGCCCAGTTTGTCGGTAAGCAGCTTCCAACCTTCCCAGTCGTCTTCGGAGCAGCCGTCTTCGATCGTGATGATCGGATATTTGTCAGCCCACGAAGCGAGCAGGTCGACGAATTCAGCCGACGTGAACGAACGGCCTTCGCCTTCCAGGTGGTACTTGCCGTCTTTATAGAATTCCGTCGATGCAACGTCCATGCCCAGGAATACGTCTACGCCCGGCTTGTAGCCAGCGCGCTCGATCGCGGAGATGATCGTCGTGATGGCTTCTTCGTTGGAACCCAGGTTCGGCGCGAAGCCGCCTTCGTCGCCGACTGCCGTGTTCAGGCCTTTGTCTTTCAGAACCGATTTCAGGTTGTGGAAGATTTCAGCGCCGATGCGAAGCGCTTCTTTGAAGCTTTCAGCGCCGACAGGCAGAACCATGAACTCTTGAACGTCGATGTTGTTGTCGGCGTGCTCGCCGCCGTTTACGATGTTCATCATCGGTACTGGCAGTGTTTTCGCATTGAATCCGCCGAGGTACGTGTACAGCGGTACGTCAAGCGCATCGGCTGCCGCGCGCGCGCAAGCCATGGATACGGCAAGAATCGCGTTTGCACCCAGGTTGCCTTTGTTATGCGTGCCGTCCAGTTGGATCATTTTACGGTCGATCAGCACTTGGTCCAGCGCGTCTAGGCCGATGATTTCAGGAGCGATGATCGAGTTCACGTTCTCCACTGCTTTCAGAACGCCTTTGCCGAGGTAACGGGATTTGTCGCCGTCACGAAGCTCAACGGCTTCGTATGCGCCCGTGGATGCGCCGGATGGCACGATTGCGCGGCCTTTGCCGCCGGACTCCAGCATAACTTCGACTTCAACAGTAGGGTTACCGCGGGAATCAAGCACTTCGCGTGCGTAAACGTCAGTAATGATAGACATGTCGAAACACTCCTTCAAATAAGTATTGTTTTGGTTAACGCCGGCAGCGCCGATAACGGCACAGCCGGCTGGTCATTATCGTTACGATTGTACTGTATCTCTTAGCCTTGGACAAGCGACTGGCCGGTCATTTCTTCCGGTTGCTGCAAGCCTGCGAAATGCAGGATCGTCGGAGCGATGTCGGCTAGAATGCCGCCTTCGCGCAGCGGGCCGACTTGTCTGGTCACGATGAACGGAACCGGATTCGTCGTATGGGCCGTAAACGGACGGCCGTTCTCGTCGATGACCATGTCCGCATTGCCGTGATCGGCCGTGATGAGGCATACGCCGCCTTTGGCCAGCACCGCTTCCACGACTTGTCCGAGGCAGGCATCCGTTGCTTCGACCGCCTTGATGGTTGGCTCCAGCATGCCGGAGTGACCGACCATGTCGGGGTTGGCGAAGTTCAGGATGATGACGTCTTGACGGTCGGCTTCGATTTCTTTCACCGCTGCCGCCGCAACTTCATAAGCGCTCATCTCGGGCTGCAAGTCGTACGTTGCGACCTTCGGCGATGGAATGAGAATGCGCGTCTCGCCCGGCAGCTCGTGATCGCGGCCGCCGCTGAAGAAGAACGTGACATGCGGGTATTTCTCGGTCTCGGCGATGCGAAGCTGACGCTTGTTGTTCTGCACGAGCACCTCGCCCAGCGTGTTGTCCAGGTTCTTCGGTTTATACGCGACGAACCCGCCGACCGATTCGCTGAACAGCGTCAGACAGACGAAGTACAGGTTCTTCGGCGCCAGAGGACCGCGGTCGAAGCCGCGGAAATCTTCGTTCGTGAATACTTGCGACAGCTGAATCGCGCGGTCTGGACGGAAGTTGAAGAAGACGACCGCGTCTTCGGATTCCACGGTGCCGACAGGGCTGCCGTCTGCCTCGACGATGACCGAAGGCAGGAAGAACTCGTCGAACACCGACTTCTCGTAGGATTCCGTTATGGCTTGGATCGGATCGGCATATTGCGGGCCTTCGCCGTAAACCATCGCGCGGTACGATTTCTCGACGCGCTCCCAGCGTTTGTCGCGGTCCATGGCATAATAACGGCCTTGCAAGGTAGCGATTCGACCGATGCCGAGTTCTTGGATTTTGGCGATCAGCTGCTCGAGATAACCTTTGCCGCTGTCTGGCGAAACATCGCGACCGTCCAGGAAAGCATGGATGTAAACCTCGTCCAGCTCTTCCTTCTTCGCCAGCTCAAGCAGCGCGAACAGATGTCCGATGTGGCTGTGAACGCCGCCGTCGGACAGCAATCCGTACAGATGCAGCTTCTTGCCGTTCGTTTTGGCATGGCGCACGGCGCCAAGCAACGTTTCGTTGTCGTAAAACTCGCCGTCGCGAATGGATTTACTGATGCGGGTCAAATCCTGATAGACGATTCGGCCTGCGCCGATGTTCAGGTGTCCCACTTCAGAGTTGCCCATTTGACCTTCCGGCAAACCTACCGCTTCGCCGCTCGCCGTGAGCGTCGTATGCGGGAATGTCGCCCAATAGCGGTCGTAATTCGGTTTGTTCGCTTGTGCGACCGCGTTGCCCGTCACGTCGTTACGAAGGCCGAAGCCGTCCAAAATAATCAATGCTACTGGAGCCGTCATTTTACTTCGCCCCCTCGACAAGCTGAATGAAGGAAGCAGGCTCAAGGCTCGCTCCGCCTACCAAGGCGCCGTCGATGTTGGATTGACCCATATATTCGCTTACGTTGTTCGGCTTCACGCTGCCGCCGTATTGAATGCGGACCGCGTTCGCCGTCGCCGCATCGTACAGACCCGCAACGACGCCGCGAATGAACGCGATAACGTCTTCCGCATCTGCCGATGTCGACGATTTGCCCGTTCCGATTGCCCAGATCGGCTCGTAAGCCACGACGACTTCAGCCGCTTGCGCAGCGGACAGACCTTGGAAAGCCGCTTCCGTCTGTACTTTGCACACGCTCTTCGTTTGCTCGGCTTCGCGCTCTTCCAGCTTCTCGCCTACGCAGACGATCGGCGTAAGTCCGTGCTTGAAAGCCGCATGCACTTTCTTGTTCACGATCTCGTCCGTTTCCGCGAAGTAAGCGCGGCGCTCGGAGTGGCCGATGATGACGTATTGCACGCCGAGGTCCTTCAGCATGATGCCGCTGATTTCGCCCGTGTAAGCGCCATTGTCCTCAAAATGGACATTTTGCGCGCCAATTGCGATTGTCGTGCCTTTTGCCGCTTCTACAAGCGCCGGCAGCGTCGTGAACGGCGCGCAGATGACGGTTTCGACGCCGTCTACTTCTGCTTTGCCCTTCACGTCCGCGAAGAATGCCGTCGCTTCGGAAACGGTTTTGAACATTTTCCAGTTGCCCGCAATGATCGGTTTACGCATATCGTAATCGCTCCTTCAGCTAACTTGTCTAACTTGGATTGAATTGCAACCTTATTTATCGTTCAAAGCAACAACGCCCGGAAGCGCTTTGCCTTCCATGAATTCCAGTGATGCGCCGCCGCCAGTGGAGATATGATTCATCTTGTCAGCCAGGTGGAACTTCTCGGCCGCCGCAGCGGAGTCGCCGCCGCCGATAACCGTGTAGCCTTCCGTTTCGGCACAAGCTTGCGCTACTGCGCGGGTACCGTGCGAGAACGGTTCGATTTCGAATACGCCCATCGGTCCGTTCCAAACGACCAGTTTGGACTCCTTGATTACGTTCGCGTAGAGCTCACGCGTTTTCGGTCCGATGTCGATGCCTTCCCAGTCGGCAGGGATGCCGTCAACGTCAACGATTCTTGTGTTGGCGTTCGCGCTGAAGTCGTCCGTTACGACGATATCGACAGGCAGCAGGAACTGTTTGCCTTGTTCTTTCGCTTTGTTGATGAATTCCAAAGCCAGGTCCAGCTTGGAGTTATCGCACAGCGATTTGCCGATTTCGTAGCCTTGCGCCTTGAAGAACGTGTAGGACAGGCCGCCGCCGATGATGACATTGTCCGCGATCTCGATCATTTTGTTGATAACGTCGATTTTGTCCTTCACCTTGGAGCCGCCGACGATCGCCGTGAACGGACGTTCAGGGTTAAGCAGGGCTTTGCCCAGTACGTCCAGCTCTTTCTCCATCAGAAGGCCCGATACTGCCGGAAGGAAGTGAGCAATGCCTTCGGTCGATGCGTGGGCGCGGTGAGCGGCGCCGAATGCGTCATTGACGAACAAGTCGGCCAGGTCGGCAAAAGCTTTCGCCAGTTCCGGATCGTTCTTCTCTTCGCCCTCGTAGAAACGAACGTTCTCGAGCAAGAGCACTTCGCCTTCCTTTAGGTCGGCCACTTGCGCTTTAACGGCTTCGCCGATTGCTTCGTCCGCTTTGGCAACCGGTTTGCCCAGCAGCTCGGACAGACGCTCGCCGGCTTTCGTCAGGCGCAGTTCTTCCACGACTTGACCTTTAGGACGGCCCATGTGGCTTGCCAGAATCACTTTCGCGCCGTTCTCGATCAGATACTTGATGGTCGGCAGCGTCTCGCGGATCCGCGTATCATCCGTAATTGCTCCGTTCTCCATCGGTACGTTAAAATCCACACGAACAAAGACACGCTTGCCTGCCACTTCAACGTTGCGCACACTTTTCTTGTTCATTAGCAGTATTCCTCCCGAGTACCCACGCCGCCGCAAGGCGGAAAAAAGGTCGAAGTTTATTTAAATTCTCCACGCTATCCATCCCGCTTTCTAGCGGGTCTATTTATCTATGTGTAGCGGTGCCGCAGGCACCAGCCATGTGGCACCGCAGGTGACATGCTCTATAAAAGTGGTACCGCAGGTGCCATGAGCACTGTGGTACCGCAGGTGCCATGCTCCTGCCAGGTTCCAGCAGGGAACCGCCATACGCCCTTCCAAGCATCAGCACAGCGCCGATGCGGCCTCCCAGCCTCTCGAACCGCCAAGAACTCTCTTGACCTTCCGGTCGCCCGGGAGCGCCAAAATGGAAGCTTACGCCCCCGCGGAGCCCCGCAGGGCGGAGCAACAAGGGCGTATGGCGGGCCCCCATAAACCACCGCGAAGGAGCTGCAACAGGCAGCTCCTTCGCCAAACGTCGGGTGTCCAGAGGGGGACCCTTGGAATCCCCCTTACAAAGGGGGACTTAGGGGATGTCCTACAGACCTTTCGACGCGATATATGCAGCCAGGTCAACGACGCGGTTGGAGTAGCCCCACTCGTTATCGTACCAGGAAATGACTTTGACCATGTTGCCTTCAACAACCATCGTCGACAGCGCGTCGATCGTGGAGGAAGCTGGGTCGTGGTTGTAGTCGCTCGATACAAGCGGCTCTTCGGAGTAGTTCAAGATGCCTTTAAGGGAAGTTTCGGAAGCGTCTTTCAGCGCTGCGTTAACTTCTTCGACCGTAACGTTGACTTTCAGCTCGGCAACCAGGTCGGTTACGGAAACGTTAGGCGTAGGAACACGCATAGCCATGCCGTTCAATTTGCCTTTCAGCTCAGGCAGTACAAGGGATACTGCTTTTGCAGCGCCTGTCGAGGAAGGAATGATGTTCTCTGCGGCAGCGCGAGCACGGCGCAGGTCTTTATGTGGTACGTCAAGCACGGATTGATCGTTCGTGTACGAGTGGATCGTAGTCATCATACCTTTAACGATACCGAACTTGTCGTTAAGAACTTTTGCGAATGGAGCCAGACAGTTCGTTGTGCAAGATGCGTTGGAGATAATCGTGTGGGCAGCTGCATCGTATTTCTCTTCGTTAACGCCCATTACGATCGTGATGTCTTCGTTGGAAGCTGGTGCGGAGATGATAACTTTCTTCGCGCCGCCTTTCAAGTGAAGCTCGGCTTTTTCTTTCGCTGTGAAAATACCTGTGGATTCAACAACGATTTCAGCGCCTACGGATGCCCAAGGAAGGTTCTCAGGGTTGCGTTCAGCAAAAACTTTGATTTCGCGGCCGTTTACGATCAGCGCGCCTTCTTTAGCTTCAACCGTACCATCAAGCTTGCCGTGCGTCGTGTCATATTTAAGAAGGTGAGCCAGCGTGTTCGTGTCCGTCAGATCGTTTACTGCGACGATTTGCACATCCGGGTTGTTCAATGCTGCGCGGAATACGTTACGACCGATACGACCAAATCCGTTAATACCAACTTTTACCATTTTTGTTTCCTCCTAGACATGATTTCATTTATCTCAAGACGATATTCCGAAAGGCCGGCGGGCCGTCCGAGTCGTCAAGATCACATTCATATAACGTTCGTTTCCTTGTCGATGATTGCCGCGATTTCGAGCGCGGCGGATTCATCCGTTACCAGCACGTCATCATGGCCGAAACGCATGACGGCCGCGATAGCCTCGCCTTTGCTCCGTCCGCCTGCGATTGCGATGACGACCTCGGTATCCATGATGTCTTCCAGCCGCAAGCCTGCGGTGAGCATCTTATGGACAACCGCACCGTTCCGGTCGAAATAATAACCGAACGACTCTGCAAGCGCGCCTTCCGCATTCATGGCATCCACGACCGTGTCGTCCACGCGTCTGCGCCGGGCCATTACCATAGCGTCCCCGATGCCGTGAATGACGATGCGGGCGCTGCGGATCACTTCGACGATCTCGCGCACGTTGGGCTCCTGCATTAAGGAGGTATATGCTTCTTCACCTAAATGATCAGGCACGTGAAGCATTCGGTACTGCGCACCCGTTCGCTTCGCCATGGTGGAAGCGATCGTATTCGCTTGGTAATCCAGGCTTTCACCCAGTCCTCCGCGCGCCGGAACGAACAAATTCCCTCTCAGCGGCGTTTGGGACGTCAGTTGATTCGCCACTTGGGCAAGCGTCGATCCACCGGTTACGGCGACGACATCGTTATTGCCCATGGCTTTGCCAAGTACGGCGCAGCCAGCTCTGCCAAGCTCTCGCCTTGTAACAAGCGATTCATCGGAATCCCCCGAAACGATGACCACCTGCTGCAAGCCGAAATACTTGCGGATCTTCTCCTCCAGCTCCGACAACCCGAACATCGCTTTGTAAAGCGGCTCCATCTCTTCCAATAGACGTTTGCCCGCTTCACTGATTCGCATGCCCGCAGCATCGATGATGAGCAGCTCCTGCGCCTTCAAAAAATCCGTCTCCGCGCGGAGTACCCGTTCCGTCATCTCCAATGAAGTGGCAAGCGAACGCCGTCCGATCATATCCGAGAGCATCACCTGGCGCAAAATGAGGTACCGCTTGCGCATGACGACAAGCAAGTCCGGCAGAAGCTGTTGTTGTATAGCGATGAGTGCGTGCATCTTTTCAACATCCACTCCTGTTGCAGAAGAGCTGGGTCAATCCGTTGGGACGCTGCGAATATCATGGACATAAAATGTCCCGCATGATCGTTTTAAGTCCCACCACTATTGTAACCCATCCGGTTGGAGGGGGCAAGGTCGGTTTGCCGAATGAAAACGATTACTGTCACGATTTGAACAAATTTATTTTCGAGCATGGTCTTGCTTTTACGCCAGGGATCCCCTATAATCATATTTACTGTCACTGTGCGCCCGTGGTCCAATGGATATGACGTAGGCCTCCGGAGCCTGAGATCGAGGTTCAATTCCTCGCGGGCGCGCCAATTACCTTTCGAACATTCTTATACTGCAAATATCGAGGACTTCCGTTAACGCGGAGGTCCTTTTTGCATGCTTTGGCCCCTTGCCACCTCAATCAGCATCTCCAATTCCACCGCAATGTAACCTTGCAGCCGCATGGTTTTCAAGCGTTTCATTCGCTATTTGACCTTCTTTGACTTTTGATGTTTTATCCGTTATGATGAGCTTACACGCATTAATCAACACTCAACCATTTTTGCTTTAGGAGGGAATTACGATGGAATCGATGAATTTCGTACCCATGGTTATTGAGCAGAGCAACCGCGGAGAGCGCGCTTACGACATCTACTCCCGTTTGCTGAAGGATCGGATTGTATTCCTCGGCACGCCTGTCAACGACATGGTCGCCAACTCCATTATCGCGCAGCTGCTGTTCTTGGCGGCGGATGATCCCGAAAAAGACATCTCGATCTACATCAACAGTCCTGGCGGTTCGGTCTCGGCAGGCCTCGCTATATTCGATACGATGAATTTCATTAAACCCGAAGTCTCGACGATCTGCGTCGGCATGGCTGCATCGATGGGCGCTTTCCTGCTTGCGGCTGGCGCCAAAGGCAAGCGTTACGCGCTTCCTAACAGCGAAGTCATGATCCACCAGCCGCTCGGCGGCGCGCAAGGCCAAGCCAGCGACATCGAGATTCGCGCGAAGCATATCCTGAAGACACGCGATACGCTGAACCGCATTCTCGTGGAACGCACCGGACAGTCGCTTGAGAAAATCGAACGCGACACCGACCGCGACTACTTCATGTCCGCTGCAGAAGCTGCGGCTTACGGCTTAGTCGATAAAGTCATCGAGAAGCTATAAGAACAGGCATCTGCATCATCGCAATCCAATCAAAGAGCGCTCTTCCCTCCAAGGAAGAGCGCTCTTTTGTTTCGTTGTCTTTATTTTAAAATCATAATTCTTTGTGTTTGTCAACAACTTTTCAACCTGCCGAACGGTTAAGGACGTTACCTTCAAATCGTGTTAATATGTACTAAATGATTCCAATTTCAACTTGATTTAGGCTACTGCACGGAAATCTATAATACGGAGTTGCACACGCATGAAACTTACGAACCCATTCGCAAGTGTGCGAAATTTCATTCGATCCACTCACCCAGGCAGCAATGCATATACGCCATACGCACCGACGTTCGAACCGAATTTCCAGCACACGTCCGATGAAGAACCCGATACGCACAACTTGTTCCTGCCGATGCAGGACAGGTCCCTGCTGCTGCGCCCGCTTAGCGATTCTCACTTGATCGAAGTGTACCAAGAGGCTAAGGCCATGCAGCTTTCCGAAGAATTCATCGCACTGATCGAACACGCGCTCGAGCAGCGCGGTCTAAGCAGCCACCTGAACGAGGACCGCAAATCCTTGGCTTAATCTCACCTGTTCGGCAATAGGCAGATCGTACTCCGCTATCGGAATACGATCTGCCTTTTTCAACGTTCCTGAACGGAGGAGTCTCCCTCTCCGTGTCTGCGCTCATGGGCGAGAAAAGAACCGTGCCGTCGGCCAATTGGTCGATAGCACGGTTCTTTGCAGCTTCTATAGCTTATTGCATTTCGTAAACGACCGTGATGTCGGTCGTCACCGTAATCTCCCCGGTTTGCACGCTCGTGCTCGGAGCGCCTGCGGCCGAATCCGCCGCTGCCGCCATTTCGCCTTTACCGTAGAAGATCGGCCCGCTGTTCGCGCTGTTTTGCGTGATCGTGAGGACCTCTTTCACTTGTTTGCCGGCTGCTTTGGCAAGCGTCTCTGCTTTGGCCTTCGCATTAGCCATTGCTTTGTCGAGCGCCTGCAGCTCGTATTGATCCTTCTTCTCCGTGTCGAATTGCACCCCGTCTACGCGATTGGCGCCCGACGCGGACAGATCGTCCAGCAGCTTGCCGATGCCTTCCAGGTCACGGGATGTCACTTGAATGTTGTGAACCGCCAGGTATCCTTTGATTTTGCTCGTGCCGTCCTTGCTGTTATATTCATATTCCGGCTGTACGTAGAAGCCCGTCGTCTTCACGTCCTTCGTCGCCACCTTATACGTGCCGTACAGCAGCTTCGTCAGCCCCGCGAACTGCGTTGCATTCTTCGACTGCGCTTCCTTCGCAGTCGCCGCGCGCGCTTCCACCGCGACATTCAAGTAAGCCACGTCCGGCGCCGTCTTGAGCTCGCCATTGCCGGATACCGTAATCGTGCTTTTCTGTATTATCGCACTGTTATCCACCGCATATACCGGCTTGCTGCCATGTCCTGCACCCCCAAGCACCGCACCCACTCCTACCGCCAACGCCAATACCGGCACCAGCGCCCATTTCGGCTTCACCATTTTCATAACCCACCGCCCCTTTTCCATCATTAGGTAGTTCTACTGTAACAGACGCGCGATGTATGGCCGATGTTGCGCTTTCACCGTAAAATATTGTTCTTCTCCGGACAGCAAAAGAACTGCCTAAAAAGAAAAAACCCCCGAATGGGAGTTTCCTCGTATCGAAATGAACAGCCCCGAAAGCGGCCGCTATTCCGTCATTATTGATTCTCGAGTTCTTCCTTGCTGACCAGGTTAACTAAAGCGGTTACAGCTTGGTCGGCATCCGAACCTTCCGCGCTAATAGTGACCTCAGTGCCTGAACTAATAGCAAGGCTCATAATCCCCATAATCGATTTTGCGTTCACTTTTTTATCGTCTTTCTCAACAAAGACCTCGGAAGAAAACTTGTTCGCTTCCTGAACAAAAAGTGCGGCCGGTCTTGCATGAAGACCTGTCTTCAGTCGAACGACAACCGGATGCCTTGTCATGGAAACCTTACCCCCTATACGAAATTCATCCCTTACAAGCATTCAAACGTCATTTTATTCACTATTATACCACTTTTACGCTTTGTACACTAGCCTTGGCCTAACCATTCCTTAATTTTTCCGCAAGCTCATCGATTTTACGCAAACGATGGTTGACGCCCGACTTGCTCACTTTTCCTTTGAGCATCTCGCCGACTTCCGTTAAATTCAGGTCTGGATGACTCATCCTTATATTCGCTACCTCGCGGAGCTTCTCGGGCAGTGAATCCAGCCCGACCTCCCGTTCCAGCAGCTTGATATTATCGATCTGGCGGACAGCCGCACCGATCGTTTTATTCAAATTTGCCGTCTCGCAGTTCACGATACGGTTGACGGAGTTACGCATATCCCGCATGATTCGGACATCCTCGAACTTGAATAACGCTTGATGCGCGCCGACGATGCTGAGGAGCTCGATGATTTTCTCGCCCTCTTTCATGTAGAAGATGAACCCCTTCTTCCGTTCGATGCAGCGGGCGTTCAGATCAAACTTGTTCGCCAGCTCTACGAGCGCCTGACAGTGCTCTTCGTACATCGTAGCGATTTCCAAGTGGTACGAGGATCCCTCCGGATTGTTCACGGATCCTCCCGCCAGGAAAGCGCCCCGCAAATAGGAACGTTTGCAGCACGACTTCCGAATGATTTCCCGGTCGATGCCCTGATTGAACATGAATCCCTCGGATACGATTTTGAGATCGCTCAAAATTTCCTGAACCCTGGAAGGGATACGGACGATATAAACATTGTTCTTCTTCAGCCTCATTTTCTTGCGAACCAGCAGCTCCGTATGCACGGCAAACTGTTTCTTGATGAGGGAGTAAATCCGCCTTGCGATAGCTGCGTTTTCCGTCGAAATATCGAGGATGACTTTACGGCTGGACACCGAGACCGAACCGTTCATACGAATCAGCGCTGACAGCTCTGCCAGCTCGCAGCACGGATCCGCTTCGATGAGCGTCAATTCTTTTTTGGTTTGTCCCGCAAAAGACACGTACCCTCACCTCTTTCGTTGCATCCAGTTTTCCACAAGCTGATAAATATGGTGGCTCAGCCTTGCCGCGTCATGCCGCAAATAAGTGCGGAACAAGACGAGCTTGTCGGCAATGACTTCATAGCCGCGGCGTTTGACTTCTTCCAGATCCAAATGCACGGCCTTCGCGCCCATTTCGGCGTATTTCTGCTGTACCTGCTCCGGAATTTCGCCGTCGTTCACAATAACATAGTCGAACAGGTGGTGGCCGATATGTGCATGCACAGCCGCCAAATGGTCGCTTACCGAATAGTTATCCGTCTCGCCGGGCTGCGTCATGACGTTGCAGACGAAGATCTTGACGGCGTCCGATTCCACGATGCTCTGCGCGAGCTTCGGCACGAGTAGATTGGGAATAATGCTCGTGTACAAGCTGCCTGGCCCAATCAGTATAGCATCCGCCTCGCGAATCGCCTCAACCGCTTCCTCCAGCGGCTCGACATCGGCCGGCTCGATAAAGACCCGCTTGATCGCTTTGCCTGCTTTCGGAATATTGGACTCGCCCGTAATGATCGTCCCATCGACGGTTTCGCCCTTCAGCACGATCGCTTCGCCGGCTGCGGGAAGCACGCGTCCCCGAACGGCCAGCACCTTGCTGAGCATGCGTACCCCGGAGACGAAATCGCCGGATATATCCGTCATCGCCGCCAGCATCAGGTTGCCCAAGCTATGACCCGCCAGACCGGTTCCGGAATTAAACCGGTACTTCAGCATGTCGGAGAGCAAAGGTTCCACGTCGGCTAGCGCAATCAGGACACTCCGAATATCGCCCGGAGGGGGCATTTGCAATTCGCTGCGGAGAATACCGGAGCTGCCGCCGTCATCCGCGACCGTGACGATCGCGGTGATATCGAGCGGCTTCTCCTTTAATCCCCGCAGCATAACCGATAGTCCCGTACCGCCGCCTATGACGACAATACGGGGCTGTTGTTCTTTCTTACGTTCTGCCATGCTGCGCTCAGCTCCGATCACGATCTGCATCTCGATGACTGACACGAACGATCTCCGTATCGCTGCTGCCGAGCATGCGGCCTAGATATTCCGCAATGGCAACCGAACGGTGTTTCCCGCCGGTACAGCCGATACCGATGACGACCTGGCTCTTGCCTTCCTTGCTGTACAGAGGAATCAAGAATTGCAGCATATCCAGCAGCTTCGTAAGAAAGGTCTGCGTCTCCGGCCACTTCATCACGTACTCGTAAACCTCGGGATCCTGACCCGTGTTAGGACGCAGATGATCGACGTAATGCGGATTGGGCAGGAAACGGACATCGTAGATCAAGTCGGCGTCGATCGGAATGCCGTATTTGAATCCGAAAGACGTCACGTTAACCGAAATCGTGCTGATATCGGTATTCGTGAACCGGGATATGATCCGTTCCTTGAGATGCGCGGGCTTCAGGTTGCTCGTATCGATAACCTGCGTCGCCCAGCCCTTCAGATCCTCCAGCATCCGGCGTTCCAGCTTGATCCCTTCAAGCGGAAGGCCTTCGGTTGCCAGCGGATGCATCCGGCGGCTTTCCTTATAACGCTGAACGAGCACGCTGTCGGTCGCATCGAGGAACAGAATTTCGTACCCGATCGTATAATGCTCCTTCACATAGCTGAGAGATTCCGACAAAGCCGTAAAAAACTCGCGTCCGCGCAGGTCGATCACAAGCGCCACTTTGCCGATTTTGCCGTTGGATTGCTCGATCAGCTCGGCAAACTTCGGAATGAGCACCGGCGGTAAATTGTCGACGCAGAAAAACCCGAGGTCCTCCAGGCTCTGCACCGCGATCGTCTTGCCGGCACCGGACATGCCCGTGATGATGACGAGTCTAGCCTTCGCTGTCCCTGCTTCCATCGTCAATCCCTCCTTAAACCGAAACCCTATAAACTATGAACGGATAATAAGGCCTGCAGCGCCAACGACGCCTGCGTCATTGCCTAGAATAGCCGGCACGATCTCTACGCCTTCTTGCGCCATGGCAGGCGTCGATTTACGGAATACGTCGCGGATTTGCTCGAACAGGAACTCGCCCGCCTTGGATACGCCGCCGCCGATAATGAAACGCTGCGGGTTAAGCACGACGGCAACGGTTGCCATCGATTTGCCTAAGTAGAATGCTGCACGGTTAACGATGCGTGCCGCAACTTCGTCGCCGGCTTTCGCCGCGTCGATAACGTCTTTGGCCATGATGTTCTCGACGAACGACAGCGAGGTACGGTCACCGCGCTCTACGGCGTCTTTGGCCATGCGGATAATGCCCGTCGCGGAAGAAACCGTCTCTAGGCAGCCCTTGTTGCCGCAGCCGCATTGGATCGCTTCCAAATCCGGCACGATCGCCATATGTCCGAGCTCGCCGGCCATGCCTTTGGAGCCTTCGACGATTTTGCCGTTAATGATAACGCCGCCGCCGACACCCGTTCCCAGCGTATAGCATACGCAATCCGAAATGCCGCGACCGGCACCAGCCCAAGCTTCGCCCAGCGCAGCTACGTTCGCGTCGTTGTTCACAAGCACTCTCTTGCCAAGCTTCTCTTCCAAAATATCTTTAAGCGGTACATTATCAAAGAACAGGTTGACCGATTTGTGGACGAAACCGCGCGGAATGTCCAAGAAACCGGCAATGCCGATACCAACGCCTTCGACCTGCTCCCACTCATACGGAGACTGCTCGACGATCAGGCGAGCGTAAGCCGCGATGTTCTCGCATACGTTGTCGGAGCCTTTCTCGACTTCCGTCGGTCCTTCATACGTATGCAGTAACGCGCCTTCAATATTGCAAATGCCTACTTTGATGGACGTACCGCCAATATCAACGCCAACGACAATTTTCTCAGACATTAATGGGCCACCTCTATACTAATATAAGGATCTAGTGTTGCTTTCGTTCCAACTAAAACTATAAGCGAACGCTACCAACTGGTCAAGAATAAGCCGTCCGGGCAAAAGAGTCCTCGTGTCGGGCATGCCCGCTTACATGAAGCGACGCTGTTCGATAGTTCGAACAGCGTCCTCGATACTCTCTACGTCGACCGGCGAACCGGCAATTACAGCGATTGGCTCCAGTCGTGAACCGCGTGGCCTTCGAGGAATTTCTCGCAGTCCAGCGCCGCCATGCAGCCGCTTCCCGCCGCCGTGATGGCTTGACGGTATTTGTGATCCTGTACGTCGCCGCAGGCGAAGATGCCCGGGATGTTCGTTTCCGACGTGCCTGGCTTGACGACCAGGTAGCCCGTCTCGTCCGTTTCGAGCTGGCCGTTCAGGAACTTCGTATTCGGGGTGTGGCCGATCGCGACGAAGATGCCGTTCGTCTCAATGACTTCCTCTTCGCCCGTCTCGTTGTTCTTCACCTTCAGCCCCGTTACGCCCATGCCGTTCGCTTCGACTTCAAGCGGCGTGCGGTCCAGCGCCCAGCTGATTTTGCTGTTCTCGCGAGCGCGGTCCTGCATGATCTTGGATGCGCGCATCTCAGGACGGCGATGAACGAGCACGACTTCGGATGCGAAGCGCGTCAGGAAGTTCGCTTCCTCCATGGCGGAGTCTCCGCCGCCGACGACGATGATCTTCTTGCCGCGGAAGAAGAAGCCGTCGCAGGTCGCGCACGTGCTTACGCCGCGTCCGACATTCTCGCGTTCATTCGTGATGCCCAGATACTTCGCGGATGCACCGGTCGAGATGATCAGCGCTTCGGCTTGCAGCTCGCCTTGACCTTCCACTTGCAGCGTGAACGGGCGTTTGGAGGTGTCGACGGAATTGACCCAGCCCGTGCGGAATTCAGCGCCGAAGCGCTCCGCTTGCTTGCGCATGTTGGCCATCAAATCCGGTCCCATAATGCCTTCCGGGAATCCAGGGAAGTTCTCGACCTCTGTCGTCGTCGTCAGTTGGCCGCCCGGTTCCGGACCTTCGATAACCAGGGGGTTCATATTGGCGCGTGCCAAGTAAATGGCCGCCGTCAGTCCCGCAGGACCGGTTCCGATAATGATTGCTTTGTACACGAATGTTTCCTCCTTTGCGTTTGAAGCTCCCTTATTCGCGATGATCCGCAAGTGCCGGGAAAGTCATTCTCATCTTTTCCTTAATGCCGCATATTTCATCAATGCGCTTGGCGCATTTGCTGACAGTCGCGATCGAGATGCCGTACCGCTGCGAAACCTCGTGGTACGAAATTTCACGGCGATGCATTTTGGCGGTCAAATATTCCAGCGCCGCTGCCCAGCCCTCTACTTTCCCGAGCTTCGGCACGTCGGGGTACACTCGCGACAAGAACTCGATCCACAGCGTGAGCAGGTCATGCTGCTGGACAAGGTCATAATGCTTATTCATGTGCGCGAGAGCGGATTCCAGCACGGACTGCCATTTGTCTTCCCAGATCGGCAGGCGGGACGGCATCCGGCTGTGCTCGATGACCGTTTCCTTGCCCTCGAGAATGGCACGGAGCGATTCATGCACGCCGATGGAGCGAAGCACAAAGATCGCAATCCGTTTCAAATAGTCGTCTTCCTGCGGCTCGACGATAAAGTCGCGCAGCGCATCCTTCACTTCGTTGTCGGCGATCATGCCGAGCGCTTGAATCACCTGCAGCTTCGTATGACGGTCGCCGTGACGCAGCGCCCAGAAGAAGGACGACCGCACGAGGGGATCCCGCTTCATATGATCCGGCAGCGATTCCGTCGATTTCTCCCACAGCTTGAACTGTTCTTCGAACGGCAAGTGATAGTGATAGCTCGCCGGAGCCGCATGCTGACCGTTCTCCATACGATCCAACTGCTCCAGATAATAACCGGGCACATGAGAATCCGTGTCCATCTTCTTCACTTGCTGCCACAGGCGGCGCGCTTCATCGTAACGCCCCATATTGCTGGCCGCGACGGCTGCGTAATGGTACAGACAAGGGTCGGATTTCAACGCGCCGTCCTTCAAGAGACGCATGAAATGGCGGTAAGCCTCGCCGTGTTCTCCTAGAATGCCCATTGTCGTCGCCAGCTTAAACACGTGTTCCTGGTGGAAAGGCACGGTTTTGCACAGCATTGAGACAAGCGGCGCAAGCTTCTCTTTGTCTTCCGCATGCTGGTAGAAGATCGCCAGATTGCTAAGGGCATGCAAATTGCCCGGCTCCTGTTCCAGCACCTGCTTAATCGTCGCCATGGCTTTATCGAAGATCCCCATGTAGTAATAGGCCAAGGCCAGGTTATTCCGTGCGGCCAGGAAGTCGGCATTCTTCTCGACGATGCTCTCGAGCAGGCGAACCGCCTCCACGAATTTGCCTTCTTCCAGCATCGCCCTTGCCTGGTCATGTTCGAAGAATCCTTCGCGCGCCTTGATAAACGCGAGCTTCGTGGGACGTTCCAGCTCGAAGTGGAGCAGTTCCATCATCTCTTCCGCTTCGTCAAGGAACTGCCCTTCGGCGTCTTCCTCTAGATAGCGGATAAGCGATTCTTCAGCCGCTTCATACATTTCCATGTTGGCGAAATTGTTCGCCATATAAAAATGACATTCCGTCATTTCAGGATCCAGCTCGTCAACTATCGACAGAAGAATACGATTGGATTCCTCGTAATTCCCCATTTCAGACAAAATTCCCGCCATATTGCAATGGTTGACGGGATTTTCCGGTTCGTATTCGGCCGCGCGCCGGAAATATTTCAGTGCCTTGTCATAATGATAACGATCCATCGAGCGCACCGCACGCTCGAAGAAGAACGTTGCGTCCCACTGAATCGGAATGATTTTCGTGCTGCGGCTGGCTAGCGCAATTTTCTTTTCTTTCATAACACAAGGCACCTCCTTTGGCTGCATACCCGAGCAGCGAACGTAGTTTGCGACCAGGGTCGGTTGTACAGACGAACAGGTCCTCATATGTGCAATCGAATGATGCACGCCAGTACGACCGATCCCGTACAAAGTTTCTACGATTATACCATAGCGCGGCCTATCCTTACACGAAAGAATATGTGGCAAATCGCGGGCAGCTGCCCGCGATTCGAGGTTGGTGGCCGCATGCCGCAGCCGTATTTTGGCTCTTGAATAGCTTGGCCGATGCTAGATACCGGCGTTTTTGAAGAGCGTGCTGATGGAGCCGCCTTCGATAATGATCCGCGTCGTTTCCGCCAGGATCGGGGCAACCGACAGTACCGTGAAACGATCGGAACGGTTGTCCGGAAGGGCGATCGTATCGGTGACGATCACTTCTTTAATATTGGGATGGTCCAATCGCTGCAGGGCAGGGCCGGAGAAGAGCGGATGCGTTGCGCATACGTACACGTCCTCGGAGCCGCGTTCTTTGAGGCCTTCCACGACGTTGACGATCGTGCCGCCCGTATCGATCATATCCTCGATAATAATCGGCGTGCCGCCCTCGACATCGCCGATGACGTGGGTGATGTTGGACTCGTTGTGGGCTTGACGTTTCTTAATCATGATCGCGAACGGCGCATCCAGGTAGTTCGCCAGCTTCTCCGCCGTCGACGCACGGCCGGCATCCGGGGATACGACGACCGGATTCTTGATGTTCTTCGATTTCAGGTAGTCGCTGATCAGGTCAAGACCTGTCAGGTGATCCACCGGTATATTGAAGAACCCTTGAATCGCCGGCGCATGAAGATCGATCGTAATGACCCGCGTCGCGCCGACTGTCGTCAGCACGTCAGCAAGCATTTTGGCCGAGATCGGTTCGCGCGGAGCCGCTTTGCGCTCTTGGCGCGCATAGCCGTAATAAGGCACGATGATGTTCACGGTACGGGCGGAAGCGCGCTTCGCCGCATCGATCATGACGAGCAATTCGACAAAATGATCGTTGATGGGATGCGAGAACGACTGAACCAGAAATACGTCGCAGTTACGAATCGTCTCCTCGTAATGGACGTAGATCTCGCCGCTTTTAAACCGGGACACCTTGATTTTTCCGAGCGGGAGCCCGAGCTCTTCGCTGATACGTTCAGCCAATTTTGGATTCGAGGAACCCGAGAAAATACGCAGCTTGTCGCTAAACAACATAATACCCTCCTGAGCGATTGGACCACTAAATTATAATGCTTGTTCCTTACATACGTTTGGGAGACAGAATGGTAACAACCGTCTCGCCGGCATATTCCAACCTACTTGTTTCGACAACCTTCATTATACATGGAATTAATAATAATTCAAAAAAGGATCGCTTGGCATGGCTTGCCGCCAGCGGTTCCTTGCCTCTATAAACCGGTCAAGATCGTGCCTTTACGGCTGATCGCGCCTTCTTTCCTCTTCGCAAGCACTTTCTGAAGGCACTGAACGCGACAGAACCGAGCGCACGGAGTCCACGGCTCGGTTAAGGCGGCAGGTTTTCCAAATTTAGCTAGGAAGATTTCTTAGGCTTATTGTGGCGAAGGCCAAGCTCTGCCATGACCTCGTCAAGCGACAGCCCGCGTTCGCGCAGCAGCACCATCAGGTGGAAAATGAGATCGCTCGTCTCGCACCGAAGCTCGTCGTTGTCCTTGTTCTTGGCCGCGATGATGACTTCCGCCGACTCCTCGCCAACCTTCTTGAGGATCTTGTCGACGCCTTTCTCGAACAAGTACGTCGTATAGGCGCCTTCCGGACGTTCGACGTAACGCTGCGCGATCGTCGCTTCCAGTTGGTTCAGCATCGCGAAGCGGTCGCTGGATTGTTGGAACGCGCTTGCGCCTGCTTCCGTTCCTTTCACGCCTTGGATCTCGCCCGTAAAGCAGCTGTACGATCCCGTATGGCAAGCCGGACCGTTCTGCTCTACGCGTACGAGCAGCGTATCGCCGTCGCAGTCGTAGTGCATGGAGACGATGCGCTGCGTATGCCCGCTGGTCGCTCCTTTATGCCATAGCTCGCTGCGCGAACGGCTCCAGAACCACGTCTCGCCCGACTCCACGGAAAGCTTCAGCGATTCCTGGTTCATGTACGCCATCATCAGCACTTCTTTGCTCGCGACATCCTGTACGATTGCCGGGACCAGGCCCGCCTCGTTCCATTTGATCTCCGCCGCTGCAGCTTCCAAAGTATTACCTGTGCTCATCGAATCTCGACCCCTTTCTGCCGCAAGTCGTCCTTCACATCGCGGATCGTCATTTCTTTATAGTGAAAAATCGTCGCCGCAAGGCCAGCGTCCGCATGCCCCTGCAGGAATACATCGTGAAAATGCTCCACTTTCCCCGCGCCGCCCGAAGCGATGATGGGAATGCCGAGCGAGTCGGACACGGCCCGCGTCAGCTTCAGGTCGAAGCCGTCCTTCGTCCCGTCCGCGTCCATGCTCGTGAGCAGGATTTCACCGGCTCCGAGCTGTTCGACTTCTTTGGCCCAGGCCAGCGCCTTGATGCCCGTCGCCGTCCGTCCGCCGTGCGTATAGACTTCCCATTCGCCCCAGGCCGGATTGAACTTCGCGTCGATCGCAACCACGATGCACTGGGAGCCGAATTTCTTCGCTCCGTCCCGGACCAGCGATGGATTCTTCACGGCCGCCGTGTTGATGCCGATCTTGTCGGCTCCTGCGCGCAATAGCCGCTTCATATCATCCACGTGGGAAATACCGCCGCCGACCGTGAACGGAATCGTAATTTCGCCGGCCGTCCGTTTGACGACCTCTACCATCGTCGCGCGTCCTTCTACCGAGGCCGAAATATCCAGAAACACCAGCTCGTCCGCGCCTTCTTTATCATAAATCGCGGCCAACTCGACGGGATCGCCGGCGTCGCGCAGGTTGACGAAGTTCACGCCTTTGACGACGCGCCCGTCCTTCACGTCCAGACAGGGGATAATCCGTTTGGCTAACATTCGGGATCCTCCCTTCTACTCATTTTATAGGTGCAGCCTAACCGTGACTAACGGGCGTCAGCCGTCCCCGTAAGAGCGAGAAAATTACGCAGCAGGCTCATGCCGAGATCGCCGCTTTTCTCCGGATGGAACTGCATGCCGTACACGTTGCCGTTGCCGACGATCGCGGTCACTTGGCCGTTATAATCCGTTGTCGCCAGCAGATCGCTCTCGCGCTCCGGCTTGGCATGATAAGAGTGCACGAAGTATACATGGCCCTGCTCAAGACCCGCGAACAATGGCGTTTCTTGAAGGAAGTCCAGCTTGTTCCAACCCATGTGCGGCACCTTGAAATCGCCTTTGAACCGGATGACCTTGCCCGGCAGCAAGTTTAATCCTTGATGCGGTCCGTACTCCTCGCTTTCGCTGAACAACAGCTGCATGCCGAGACAAATCCCAAGAAGCGGTTTGCCGGATGCCGCGTAATAACGCGTCACCTCGTCGAGACCCGTATTCCGCAGGTTCTGCATCGCGTCGCCGAAAGCTCCGACCCCCGGCAAAATAGCCCCGTCCGCCTCCATGATTTCTTTTGCGTCCGCCGTCACGACCGCCTCGTATCCGAGCCGCTCCACCGCCTTGCTGACGCTGTGCAGGTTCCCCATGCCGTAATCGATGATCGCGATCATCCTACAGCACTCCTTTCGTGGAAGGCACTCCTTGCACGCGCGGGTCGATGCTGCTCGCTTCGTCAAGCGCGCGTCCGAGCGCCTTGAACACCGCTTCGATCATATGATGCGTATTGAAGCCGTAGTGCACGATGACGTGCAGCGTCATGCGCGCTTCCAGCGCCAGCTTCCACAGAAATTCTTGTACGAGCTCCGTGGAGAAGCTGCCAACCTGCTGGGATGGATATTGCGCCCGATACTCGAAATGCGGCCGATTGCTGAGATCGATGACAACTTGCGCCAACGCCTCGTCCATCGGCACGAACACCGATGCATAGCGCTTGATGCCGCGCTTGTCGCCCAGCGCCTCGCGAATCGTCTGCCCGAGGCAAATGCCGATATCTTCGACCGTGTGATGGTCGTCGATGTCCACGTCGCCGCGCGCCTCGACAGTCAGATCGAACTGGCCGTGCTTGGTGAACAGGTCCAACATGTGGTTCAGAAAAGGAACGTCGGTCTCGAGCTTCGATTGGCCTGTCCCATCGATGCCGAACGCGAGCGTAATGTCCGTTTCGTTCGTCTTGCGCGCCACATCGGCCGCGCGAATTACGTTATCCGCCATAGTAAACATCCTTCTTTCGCGTCAATCTTATCGTGCAGCCGCCGCGCATTCGCCTGCTGTATGGGGACAAGTCGGCGGCAGGTTCGTCTCTCGACTGATTGGCTGGCCGCTAGCGTTCCCGCTCCAGCCGAATCTCAATGGCTCTAGCATGGGCCTCCAGGCCCTCGTGCCGGGCAAGCGTGACGATTTGATCGCCGTTTGCCAGCAGCGCGTCCTTGCTGTAGTAGATGAGGCTCGACTTCTTCAAGAAATCGTCCACGTTGACCGGCGAGGAGAACCGGGCCGTGCCGTTGGTCGGCAGGATATGATTCGGACCGGCAAAATAATCGCCGACCGGCTCCGAGCTGTACGGACCGACGAAGATCGCGCCCGCGTTCTCGATCCGGCCCAGCATCGTCATCGGCTCGGCCGTCATGATCTCCAAATGCTCCGGCGCCATCCGGTTAACCGCAGCAACGGCCTCGTCCATCGTATCCGCCAGCAAAATCGCACCGTAGTTCTCGATGGACTGGCGCGCTGTGCCCTCCCGTGGCAGCGTGGACAGCTGCTGCTCGACTTCAACGGCTACGGCATCACCGAGCGCCTCCGAGGTCGTCACAAGAATGGCCGATGCCATCTCGTCATGCTCTGCCTGCGACAGCAGGTCCGCCGCTACGTACGCGGGATCCGCCGTCTCATCGGCGAGCACCACGATTTCGCTTGGTCCGGCGATACTGTCGATCGCCACGACGCCGAACACGGCACGCTTAGCCAGCGCGACGTAGATATTGCCTGGTCCGCAAATCTTATCTACCGGCGGGATCGACTCCGTGCCGTATGCGAGCGCGGCAACCGCCTGCGCGCCGCCTACGCGGTACATCTCCTTCACGCCTGCTTCCGCGGCCGCGACTAGAATGTACGGGTCAATGCCTGCCTTGCCCCCGGTCGACGGCGGCGTCACCATGACGATCTCGGGCACGCCGGCTACCTGCGCCGGGATAACGTTCATCAGTACCGAGGAAGGATAAGCCGCCTTGCCGCCAGGCACGTACACGCCGACGCGTTTGAGCGGCCGCAGCAGCTGACCGAGCATCGTGCCGTTCGGCTGCACGTCCACCCAGGACTGACGCAGCTGCTTCTCATGGAACGCGCGAATATTCGCCGCCGCTTGTCGGATCGCCGTCAGGAAGTCCGCATCGACGCGGTCATAGGCCGCTTGAATCTCCTCGTCCGGAACGCGAAGGTCAGCGGCGTCCAAACTCACCCGGTCCAGCTGCTCCGTATACCGCAGCAGCGCCGTATCTCCTTCCGTCCGGACCGCCTCGACGATCCGGGCGACCGTTTCATTTTGCTCCGGGGAACCGTAGTCCACCTTGCGCGTCAAACCAAATTGCTCCGCTCGCAGCTTTCGCATGCCGCCTCCGCTCCTTCCACAATTTCTTATATACCTACCAGCTAACGCCGAGGCGTTGCCGCCTTCAGCAACTGCCTGTCAGCCTCTCTATATGCCCGTACCAGGTTTGGCTGCGATCGCATGCTGCAGCTTATCGCACAAGCTTTGGATCGCTTCGTTCTTCATCCGGTAGCTAACGCGGTTCGCGATCAGCCGGCTCGTAATGCCGAAGATCGTCTCCATTTCGACAAGCCCGTTCTCGCGGAGCGTCTGTCCGGTTTCCACCATATCGACGATCCGATCGGCCAGTCCGATCAACGGCGCCAGCTCGATGGAGCCGTTCAGCTTGATCACTTCGACCTGTTGGCCTTGCTCGCGGAAATATTGCGAAGCCACGCTCGGATATTTCGTCGCGACGCGCGGATGGATGACCGGCTTCCAGTCCGGCAGGCCGATGACCGACATCCGGCACTTCGCGATACCGAGATCAAGCAGCTCGTAGACGTCCTTGTTTTCCTCCATCAGCACGTCTTTGCCCACGATGCCGATATCCGCTACGCCATACTCCACATATGTAGGCACATCCACCGGTTTCGCCATAATGAACGACATGCCCGCTTCCGGCAGCTCGATGATGAGCTTGCGCGTATCATCGAAGTCGCTTGGAATCGGCACGCCCGCTTCCCGGAACAGCTTCGACGCTACTTTATAGATGCGGCCCTTCGGCATCGCAACCTTCAACAGTTCGCGGCCGGAGCCGGCTGCCTGCAATTCGTTTGGATTCATGCCAACCTACTCCCTTTCCCGTTCCCCGCCGAAGAATGTCAACAGCTTCGTAAAGGCGACGCCTTTATAATGCACTTGTTTATCATTGCCCCCTGCCGCCGCTTCTCGAACGGCCAGTTTGGAGGCTGCATCCATGCGTTCCGTGACGACCGATATTGCCGCACCCTTCGAGCGAAACTCTCGCGCCGCTTCAAGCGCAGCCGTACGTCCATCCGCATCGTAGCCGATTAGCACGCGCTCGGATTTGGACTCGCTCAAGCTATCGCCGATCAACTCCAAAATCCGCGTCGTTTTCAGCGCAAAGCCTGTAGCCGGCGCAGGACGTCCGAACTGCTTCAATAAATTATCATAACGGCCGCCGCTTGCTACCGGGAAGCCCAGATCAGCCGCGTAAGCCTCGAACGTCATCCCCGTGTAATACTTAAAATCGCCAATCATCGTCAAATCAATCAATACATGCTCGCACACGCCATAGGCCTCAAGCACATCCCACATCTCGCACAGATGACGAATCGAAGCCTGCGCGGTTTCATCCAGGCTAAGCGCTAAGGCCTGACTGCAGATCTCTTGACCGCCTCGCAAGCGAATGATACCCTCAAGCTCGCCGCGCATCTCGTCCGACAACGTCAGGGAACGCAGGCGCTCCCGGTACCCGACATAATCGCGGCCGAGCAAATGCGCTTTCAGATCTTCCTGCGCTTCACGTTCGCCAGGCAATGCCTCCTCGAACAAACCGTTCAAGAACCCGACATGGCCGATTGCGATTTTGAACCGGCTTACGCCTGCCGCCTTAAGCGACGCGATCGCCAGCGCGACCACTTCCGCATCCGCATCCGGCGAAGCATCGCCGACAAGCTCTACGCCGGTTTGATAGAATTCCGCTTCGCGGCCGGCCTCTTCCTCGATCGCCCGGAACACATTCGAATGATAGGACAGGCGAATCGGGAATTGCGCGTCCTTCAGGACGGAAGAAACAACCCGCGCGATCGGAGCCGTCATGTCGGACCGCAGCACGAGCGTCGTACCGCGGTTATTAAGCAGCTTGAACAGCTTCTGATCGGACGTAGAACTCGCCACGCCGACCGTATCGTAATATTCCATCGTCGGGGTCATGATCTGCTCATAGCCCCAAGATTCCATGCAAGCCAGCACTTGATTTTCGATCTGTCTAAGCTTCGAAACCGCATGCGGCAAATAATCCTTAACCCCAATCGGTTTCTCGAACACCTTCGGTTTGGACATTTATATTCACCCACAGCACTTTAGTTTATTAACGTGTTACCATATTACCATACTGCCAAAATAAAGGATTAGTCGTAATAATACCATGCCCTATTTATTACGTCAAGACGGCTTCCCTCCACCGGCGCAACCGAAACGGTCGCTTAGAAGCCATGCATAGCAACGAGATAACGGACAGGCCGCATGCCAACAAAAAACCGGGAAGCGTCGCTTCCCGGTTTTTGCGAGCGGTACCTTCATTTAACTATCCAGCAGCAGTCAGCTCGTCATTAAGCTTAGGGGATCATAGGTACCATGGCTGCAAGTTCATCCGATTCATTCCGGTTTCATCCGAATATCTCGAATCGGATTCCCGCCGACGAAAGCCCCGGGTTGTACGTCCTTATGTACGACCGAACCAGCAGCCACGACCGCTCCGTCCCCAATCGTTACACCGGGCAGAATCGTCGTATTCGCGCCAATCATAACCCCTGACCCGATGTGAACGTTCCCTAGACGGTACTCGCCGATTAAATATTCATGCGTCAGGATCGTCGTGTTGTAGCCGATGATCGAATTGTTGCCGACCGTAATCTTTTCCGGAAAAAAAACATCGACCATCACCATCAGCGCAAACGCGGAATGGCGCCCTACCTTCATCCCGAGCATATGCCGGTAAATCCAGTTTTTGACCGGCAAGGAGGGACAGTAGCGCGCCACCTGGATGAATGCAAAATTACGTACGGCCTTCCAGCGGCTGACGGTGCGGTAAACCTGCCAAAGCGCGTTTGGCCCTTCCACTGGATAACGCTCCACGTTTCTCAAGCAGCCTACTCCAATCCCGCCAAAGCGTATAGATCGCGCATATCATGGATGATATGCCGCGCACCGCTCTCCTTCAGCACCTTCTCGCCTTTAAGCGACCAGGCCACCCCGACGGAGATGACACCCGCCGCTTCTGCGGACTGAATGTCGACGACGCTGTCACCGACCATCATCGCTTCTTCCGGCTCAATGCCAAGCCTCTCTAAAGCAAGCTGCACGGGCTCCGGATCCGGCTTCGGGCGCGTGACATCTTCGATCGTCACGATTGCTCCGGGCTCTACATAATCGTACAACCCTGCAAACCGTAAGCCCTTATCGGTGGTTAGCCGTATTTTGGTCGTAACGATGCCGATCTTAATGCCTTCCGCATGAATCCTAGCGAGGACTTCTTTCACGTTCGGAAAAGCCTGTACGTAGTCATCATGCAATCTTAAATTCACTTCGCGATAAGCAGCGATCAAATCGTCGACTTGTTCACGTCCCGAGAACTGCTGCAATTGCATGGACAGCGGAAGCCCCATGCTCGGAATGATGTGCTCCCGGTTAAACTCGGACGGCACGATGCCTTGGAGTGCATAGAGAAAGGACTGAATGATCAGCTCGTTCGTATCCATGATCGTGCCGTCCAAGTCGAACAAAATCGCTTTCGGTTTCAATGACATGCTGATGATGTTGCTCCTTTACCCTTTATCTCGAATCTCCCGTTCCGTGCTCGATCGTCGTATCATCGGAAGAGGTGGAACGTTTCTTTTCTTCCGTGCCTGCAGGCAATCCTGTTTTGTAATTGATAATCGGATCGTTATAGGGTTCGGAAGCTGCTCCCGTACGGCGGCGAATGATGATCATGGCGACGGACACGATAATGAGAAGAACGGCAATCAGCTGCGACACGCGAATATTGCCGTACGTCGCATCCAAATTCCCTTGCTCGAAACCGAACGCTTTCATCGGCGACCAAAGGGCGTTCAAGAACGATGCGGCCCAATCCGCGCCGATGAAGGCCAAGCTGTCCGTACGAATCCCTTCCACGTAGAAGCGGCCCAGGGAATACCAGATGAAGTAAGCGAAAAGCAGTTCGCCCGCGCGTAGGAAAGGACGGCGACGTATGACGAGGAAGATCACGAGGCCGACCAAATTCCACAACGATTCGTACAGGAAAGTCGGATGGTGGAAAACACCTTCGACGTTCATTTGATTCACGATCCAGTCCGGAAGATGGAGCGTATCACGCAGGAAGCCTTCTTTGACAGGACCGCCGTAGGCTTCCTGATTGACAAAGTTGCCCCAGCGACCGATCATTTGGCCCGCGATGAGCGACGGCGCACAGATGTCGGCAATTCGCCAGAAGCTGTAGCCTTTGATTCGGAAATAGATGATACCGCAGGCGAAGGCGCCGATCAGCGCACCGTAAATCGCGATTCCGCCGTTCCATATTTTAAAGACGTCGAGCAAATGGCTCTTATACTCGTTCCATTGGAACGCCACGAAATAAATACGCGCTCCGATAATGGCCGAAGGTACCCCGAACAGCAATAAATCCATGAAAAAGTCCGGTGACAGCCCGAAGCGTTTGCCCTCTTGCACGGCCAGCAACAGCCCGACGAGCGCCGCCGTTCCGAGGATGATGCCGTACCAATGCACGCTGATCGAACCCAGCGAGAATGCAATCGGATCTAAACGTAATCCAAACATGCGACAATGGCTCCTTCTCTACTATCCGTAATGGTCGTCCGAGATTTTATCCGAAAGCGAGAACTTACACTCAATCAAAATCATCTGAGTCTTCCGCAATCGTCTCCGTCAATTTGTTCGTAAACTGCAGCGCCGCGTTATAACCCATTCGTTTCAGTCTGAAGTTCATCGCCGCTACTTCGATAATGACCGCCAAGTTTCGGCCCGGTCGAACCGGCACCGTTACGATCGGTATGTCCGTGTCGATAATGCGAGTCGTCTCTTCATCCAGTCCGAGGCGGTCGTACTGCTTGTCGGCCTGCCAGTTCTCCAGCTTGATGACGACGCTGATCCGTTTATTGTTTCGTACAGCCCCCGCGCCAAAGAGCGTCATGACATTAATAATGCCCAATCCGCGAATTTCCAACAAATGGCGAATCAGCTCGGGTGCCGTACCGTGCAGCTGTCCGTCCGACGTTTGTCTGATCTCAACAGCATCGTCCGCTACGAGCCGGTGGCTCCGTTTGACAAGCTCCAATGCCGTCTCGCTTTTACCGATGCCGCTGCCGCCGGTAATCAGCATTCCCACGCCATACACATCCACAAGAACACCATGAATGGTTGCGGAGGGCGCAAGCTTGCGTTCCAGGAAATTCGTAATCCGGCTCAAGAAAATCGTGGTCGCCGTGTTGCTGCGCAATACAGGGATTTGGCGCAAGTTTGACTGTTCCAGCAGCTCAGCAGGAGCGTCCATGCCGCGCGTAATAATAAAACAAGGGGTCTCATCGTCGAAAAGCCGCTCGATCCGATCCATTCGTTCTTGGCTGGAGAGCGTGTCCATGAACGTGATTTCCGTCTTCCCGAGAATCTGCACCCGTTCCTTCGGGTAATAATCGAAATAGCCTGCCATCTCAAGTCCCGGACGCGACAAGTCGTCCAACGTAATGCTGCGTTTCAGGCCATCTTCGCCACTCAAGATCTCGAGCTGAAACTGGCTCACAAGATCCGAAACTTTCACTTTCTTGCCCATCGATTGGCCTCCTCAAAATCGCAGCCGGCTACGAGTTGATTAGTATTAAAAATCCAGATGTATTCATCCTATAGGAAATAAGAACCGAAATCAACGCCTAGGCCGCAAGGCGCCCCGGAGGGTATGCAACCGCTTGCGTTTCCAAATGAAAAAACAGCCGCCCGATGGAATCGGACGGCTGTTTATAATTAACAATGGCGTGGATTAAACTTCGAATACGTTCAGTTCGCTTTCTTTGTCGAAGATATGAACTTTGTTCATATCCAAAGCAAGCTTCACGTTCGTACCTTCTTTAACGCCGGAGCGGCCGTCAACACGAGCGATAACGGAATCTTTGCCCAGACCGTTCAGGTATAGGAACATTTCGTGACCCAGGTTCTCTGCAACTTCAACGTGAGCGTTCACGATCGTTTGCGGGGAAGCCTCGTGGAATACTGGCTCTTCATGCAGATCCTCAGGACGAATACCAAGGATGATTTCTTTGCCGATCAGACCTTTGTCGCGCAGTTGCTGCGCTTTGCCGTCTGGAACAAGAACGTCGATGTTCGTAGCTTTGAAGCGTACTACGCCGCCAGCTTCAGCAAGCGTACCCGTGATGAAGTTCATCGAAGGAGCGCCGATAAAGCCTGCTACGAAGATGTTAACTGGGTGGTTGTACAGCTCTTCCGGGGAAGCAGCTTGTTGAATGATACCGTCTTTCATAACGACGATACGATCACCCATTGTCATGGCTTCGATTTGGTCATGCGTTACGTAGATAACAGTCGTTTCCAGACGTTTAGCCAGTTTGGAAATTTCCGCGCGCATTTGGCCACGAAGTTTAGCATCCAAGTTGGAAAGAGGCTCATCCATCAAGAATACTTGCGGCTCACGAACGATTGCACGGCCGAGAGCGACACGTTGGCGTTGACCACCGGACAATGCTTTCGGTTTACGGTCAAGCAAATGCTCGATATCAAGAATTTTAGCGGCTTCACGAACGCGTTTGTCGATTTCCGCTTTTTTGAATTTACGAAGTTTAAGGCCGAACGCCATGTTTTGGTAAACGTTCATGTGAGGGTAGAGGGCGTACGATTGGAATACCATCGCGATGTCACGATCTTTAGGGGCTACGTCATTAACAAGACGTTCGCCGATGAACAGTTTACCTTCGGAGATTTCTTCAAGTCCCGCGATCATACGAAGCGTTGTGGATTTACCGCAACCGGATGGACCTACAAGAACCAGGAATTCCTTGTCTTTAATGTCAAGGTTGAAATCTTTAACCGAAGCGAGATCAGTACCCGCATATTTTTTGTAAACGTGCTCTAAGCGTACACCAGCCATTTGTATTTCCCCCTAACGATTATTGTCTTTCATTACATTTAGTTTATATCAGCACTGTCCAAATGACTATGCACATACTTTACAAAAAAACTAAGCCCTTTTCGTCACTTTATACAATAGTAAAATGATTTTGACGAGTACGGCGTCACGAAACTGTCGGACATCCAGCTCCGTTTCTTGTTTTAGCTTGTCCAGACGGTAAAGCAACGTATTCCGATGAATATAAAGCTTCTTCGCGGTTTCGCTTACGTTGCAATCCAAGGCGAAGAACGTTTCCAGCGTCGTCAAGATTTCCGGATCCAGAAAGGCATCCGTCCGCTTCAAAGCCTGTTCCACAAATTTAATGCGATGAACTTCCGGAATGGTGTTCAGCAGCCGCTCTAGATGAAGCAACCAAGGCAAATGAATGTTGGATCCAATATGAAACGCTCTTCCGAGATGCACCGTCTCTCTGAGCAATGCCGTTGTTCCGACGATTGAATTCGCCGGAGAAATCGGATGCGATACCGCGAGATGGCATTCCCCCATCCATTCGCTCTCAAGCATCTCATGCAAACCGAAAGCAATCGAGGATAAACTCTCCTCGAGCGACTCCTCCGTCTCTTCATCCCGTTCGCCTGATTGCGCGTCATTAATGAGGGAAGCCGGGCCGAGAACCAGCCACTCTTGTTCCTTCAACGGTATGAGCAGCACTTCTTCCGCAAGGAATGTCCGCAAAAGCTTCTCAAGCTCACTGAAGCTGGCTCCGCCTGGTTCAGCTTGTTCGCAAACAAGCAAAAACGGAATCATGGACGAGAACAGCCGGCCTCTGGAGATGAGACGATCCGGCAGCAGGAGCTTCGGTTCGCTCGCGTCAAGCTGCTCATCGATCCAAGCCCCGAGCTCTCTAACGTAACGTTCCGATTCCGTGAAGCCATCTAAGCTTTTGGATCTATCCCCGAGTGATTGGCAGATTGCCCACCCGATTAAGCGCAGCTCCGTGTCATTGATCTCCTGTCGAATGACCTCCAGGACTTGAAGACGCTCGCCTTCCTGTTCAAGGGCAAACCACACGGCACCTTCGGGGCCGTTGACATAATCGCCAATTGTAACCGCATTCGTTTTAGATTTCTGCAATCGGTCGTACTGTTGTTGACCTTGTTCGCCGCTCAATAATCGCCAGTCCTGTATCGGGAGCTGATGCTCTCGGACCGGGCAATCCAGAACGGCCTGCAACTGCTTGATCCATTTTGCATCACTCATGGGCTTGCCCCTATCCATCGGCGCGAAATATGCGCTTTTTTATGCACAGTATATCATAAACACCCGATTTTTTCAGCCTAACGCCAGCAGCAGCACCAGCGAGAGCAGGGAGAACAGAGCTGCCACCAAATAGATGAAGGATACGGTTTGAATTTGCGTCAAGCCCCAACGCATAAGAACATGATGAGTATGAAGCTTATCTGCGCGGTGCAAGCCCTTTCCGGATAGCAACCTGCGCAGCATGACGACAGCCGTATCTAAAATCGGAACGCCTAGAGCCAGCAATGGAACCGCGAGTGTTACCATCGTCGCGCTTTTGAATGCGCCATCTACGGCTATGACTGCCAAGGCATAACCAAGAAACGTCGCGCCGGCATCTCCCATGAAGATTCGCGCCGGATAAAAGTTATAAAACAGAAACGCTGCGCACGCAGCGACCAGAATAACGGCAAGCATTGCCGTAGAATATTGATGTTTATATAGTGCCGCAAGGAACAACGTCAAAGAGGACAGCGTAGATACGCCCGATGCTAATCCATCCACCCCGTCGATAAAGTTAATCATATTGATCAATGCGAATACCCACATAATTGAACTGACCGCACCGAGCCAATCCGGGAAAAGAATCATGCCATGCGGGCTTGAGAGGCCTTCAATTTGTATACCGAACCCTAATGGCAATGCAGCTACAGCCGTATAAGCAATAACGCGAGGCCACACCGGAAAATCCGTTCCCCGGGTTTTAGCAGCATCATCAATAAGCCCAACAATGACGAGGATACATCCGCCAAGACCGATCGTCAGACTGAGTCGGGTTACACCTTGAAATAAAAACAACGTCACAATGACGCCGACATAAAGAGCCGCACCTCCCATAAGCGGCACGGGCGTTTTATGGATCTTTCGCGCATTCGGACGATCAACGAAACCGTGTCGGATCGCATAACGCCGAAGAATAGGAACAAGCACGGCAACCAGTGCAAAACATACCAATGCAGATAATCCGTAGTTCATTCTTGCGGAAGAACCCCCTAAAGCTGCTTGAAAGATTTTTGTCGATGAGTTCAGTTTACCCGCAGTCTGTTGAAATACTCCGCTCTTAAAACACAAAAAAACCTGCAGGTCAGTGACCTACAGGTGTAATGGATATCGAAATGGTGAGCCATGTAGGACTCGAACCTACGACACCCTGATTAAAAGTCAGGTGCTCTACCAACTGAGCTAATGGCTCTTGCTGTAAAGGTAATGGTGGAGGGCGATGGATTCGAACCACCGAACTCAGAGAGAGCAGATTTACAGTCTGCCGTGTTTAGCCACTTCACTAGCCCTCCACGCTGTACATCAGGCACATAAGCCCTTCAAAAAAAATGGTGGCTCGGGACGGAATCGAACCGCCGACACGAGGATTTTCAGTCCTCTGCTCTACCGACTGAGCTACCGAGCCTTACTTGGAAAATAAATGGCGGAGCCGACGGGATTCGAACCCGCGGTCTCCTGCGTGACAGGCAGGCATGTTGGGCCACTACACCACGGCTCCGCGATTGTAAAGATGGTGGAGGCTGACGGGATCGAACCGCCGACCCTCTGCTTGTAAGGCAGATGCTCTCCCAGCTGAGCTAAGCCTCCATGGGAATGTGGTAGCGGCGAAGGGACTCGAACCCCCGACCCTCCGGGTATGAACCGAATGCTCTAGCCAGCTGAGCTACACCGCCACATTGTTGCCTCATCATACTGCTTGTCCATCACGACTGAGGCAGTCGTAAAGGTCAGGTTTAGACATCGCCAAACGTCTTTGTAATCAGCTTTAAACATCTGCGCTTGGCAGCTATTTATCACTGAGTTACACCCTGAAAACTGGATACGAACCTTTGCGAAAGGTTTTACTTAGCTGACATTAACGATGCTTCCGAAGTTTGCACTCCGTAAGCTTTTAGGATAAGCCCTCGACCGATTAGTATTCGTCAGCTCCACGCATTGCTGCGCTTCCACCTCGAACCTATCAACCTCGT
>NZ_JBWDNI010000005.1:0-418864 GCF_056269105.1 Paenibacillus sp. J31P316
CGTAAACGGATCCACGGCTCGCTAGGCTACCTGTCCCCGATTCGTTTCGCAGCTCAGTTTGATAAGAGAACCGGGTCATAGCTGGTGTCTACTTTCTTGACAGAGGTCCAATCATAGCTCTAGAGCACAGCAAAAGCTGCCAATCGGCAGCTTTTGCTGTAACTTGTGAGACTTGTGAGACTTGTGAGACTTGTGAGACTTGTGAGACTTGTGAGACTTGTGAGACTTGTGAGACTTGTGAGCCTCAGTCGATAACTACGTCTCCGCGTAGTTATTTTTCTTTAAATAATTCGTAATGACGTCCGCATTCTCATGCCACCACAGAATCGGCAGCTCGCCTATTTTCAAGAAGCCCAGCTGCTGTGCAAGCCGGTTGGAGCCTTCGTTGCCCGTGTCGCAGTCCCAGTACGGAAGAAGGCCGCGCGATCGGCTTTCCCGGATGAAATATCCGCACACCAAGGCGGCAAGCCCCCGCTTCCTGTATTTCTCAACGGTCAGAATATCCGGTGCAATCCATCCGCCGCCGATAAAGAACGTATTGCATACGCTGGCAAACCCGCCTTGATCGTCCAATACACTAAATCCAAACGCTCTCTCCATGTAAACGTCGCCTGACTCCCAAAGCAAATCATAGGTGCTGTCCATGGCGGTCCGGTAAGCATGATAGTGCTGCCCGTTAATCGCGGCGATCTCGAACCCTTCCGGCAGTTCAGCACTAAGATCGACTTCTTCGGATTCCGGATAGACATAGTGCGTCCTCGATAGACGGACCACCCTCCCGCTAAGCGCGTTAGCCAGATACGTATTCCATTCCTCAGATGAAGTATAGAGATCATAGAAGTTGGCGTGATTGGCAGAATCCATTAAGTAATCCACAAGCTCGCAGTTGAACGCCAAGTCCGACAAATCCCCGAAAACATAGTAGCACCCTCCGCGATGAACGATAATCCCTGCAGTCGGCTTCGATCTGCTGTTGACGAACGCTTTCCCCGGTTGATTGCCATCGAGCACCGAATAGACGAATACATTATGAAATTTGACACGGTCCTTCACAAGACCAATAACACGCCGATATTCATGCGCCAACAGTTGGTACATACGCTCATCACTTCATTTCTTAGTAGACTACATCTGCGACAGTTACAGCCAGCAGCTTGCCATCCGCCTTCGACTCCTTATACGTAATGCTCATCATCCCATGCGGAAACTGAACCGCGAACTTGTAAACGCCGATCTTCTCATCGCTTTGCGTCGCTTGTTCGGCAGGTTCGTAACCGTTCTGAATGCCGGCGCGGGTCAGCAGCTCCAGCGTCTCCTGCAATTTGGCTCCTTCGTAACGGCTGCGCAAGTTGTCCGTCCATGCCGCCTCGTCCCAGTCGGGCGCTGTTACAGTTACGCCGCCTTGTCGCATCATCTTCAGCAGACTGACAACCATCCGCCCGTCTCCCTCCTGCATGGCGCAAGCAAGCGCCGTATAGGTCCGGTTAAGCGACGCGACGTAATTCTGATTGTTCTTGGCAGCCAGCAAGTCGAGCAGTTTGTCTGCAGAATGGTCCGCGCTGAACCAATACGTATGAAAATCCGCCGGATTCAATTGGCTCGTTCCAGGAATCAGATACCTCCCGTCCTCCGACACGCGGAACACCGGGTTGATATCGAAACGCGCCGGGTATTGCATGACGAATACATCGCGGCCGTCCCCGCTGACCATCATTTGAACGGCGATCGGATCCCGCGGCCGCTCCCCTCCCAGCAGGATCGAAGCCGAGCCGCTCATGCTGGAGTAATACACGGTCCCGTCGTTGGACGTCTCCCGAACAAGCCGGTACATCACCTGGCTCTTATGCGGGATCGGCTGCACGGAAATTTGCGTAGACCGACCGCTTACCGCGCGGACCTCCTCATCCACTTGCCACGTGATGTCCGCGATTCCCCGCAGCTCGCTCGGCTTCTTCTTCCAGGACAAGTCCGGAAGTTTGATCGCGATGCGCTCGCCTCCATTCTGCCATCGGTAAGCCGTGTACCGTTGTTCGGATATATAGAAGACGTCGGAGAAATCCGCATTGTAATCGATCCCGCCAAGCTTCGCCTTATGGCCGAGTTCCAAAGCGCTCAGGTGCTTGCCGGAAGCCGCATACATCCCCGCCGCGACGAGTACCGGTACGAGCAGCAGCACCATCGCTTTGACCGGTCTACGCGCGGGAACCTCAACCGGGGGAAGCCCCGGAACCTGTTCGCCGTCCGACTTCAGCTTCACGGCCAGCCGGCTCAGCAGTTCGCCGATCAGCCACGTGCCCGCGCAGGCGTAAGCGAGCAGCGGTACCCCGTATCCCCACGGGGATTCCAAGGAACGAAACAAGCTGATGATCAGCGTGCAAACCATGGCAAGCAGCGCAAGCGGGAACAACGAGCCGAAATAGCGCCGCAGCAGGCGGGGAGCATCGGCCATGGCTTCGCCGACCGTCGTATCTTGGAGAACAATCAGATAAGGCGTAAGCGAGTAGAACAACAATGCAATCATCAATAAGAGCCCGAATGGAAAGAAGGCTGCCGCCAGAAACACAACCAGCGCGCCGACGGCGGTTTGAAAAATTGACCAGAGCAGCATATCGCCGAAATACTTGCGTCCGCATGCGAACAGGGAGACCGACTGACGTGTCAATGCCCATCCTTTCAGACCGCCGAGATACATGCCCCGGACGAAGCTCTGCAGGACCATTAGCGCCGCCGACACGAGAAACCCGACGGCTCCCCACTCTTGCTTCACGGCTTGGAGATACGTATAGGGGATTTTCAGATCCTGAAGCGCGGGCATGTATAGCGGAATGGTCGCATTGAAGCTGACGTTCTGCAGCCCCGCCGTCATTCCCGAAGATGCCGTATAAGGAAACACGGAAAATCCGGCATACACGCCAATTCCGATGACGGCCGTAATCAATACTTCAAACCCCAATACCAAAATAATCAATCGTGCGTAAGCCATCGCTGCCTCCCTGCAAGTTCGTATCCTCGAGACGGCTTTTACAGCATCTCCCATTATTTGACGCAATTGGGGAGCAATTGTTGCGCCGACTTGATTCGCATAAGCAAATCAGCAGCGGTCCATGCCAGATTCTTCTCCAACACGCCTGCATGCTTCGCATTCCTTTAACCTAGTCTTCTAGTCTTGCAAAATACGATAATCCTTGTTAGATTCGAAGGAATCAGATAGCCTTACATTCTTAGCCTTGGAGTGATGAACCGATGAAGAGAGACGAGCTGAACCGCCTGATCGAAAAGCGCGAAGAAGGCCGGGCAAAGCAGGATCAAGCGATGTTGGGCGAGGTGCGGGGGCAACTGCTGGAGCTGCTTGCCCATTATCCCGACGACGCGCAAATCAACTATCAAACCGGGATCGCGCATGACAATTCGGGTCTTGGCCGGGAGGCGATTCCCTATTACGAGCGGGCGCTTGCGCTTGGCTTGTCCGGACCCGATCTGGAACGCTGCCTGATGGGACTCGGAAGCACGTACCGCTACTGGGGGCACTACGAGCAGGCGGTGAGCACGCTGCGCAGAGGCGCGAAGGAGTTTCCGGACAATCGGGCGATCCAAGTGTTCCTTGCGATGGCGCTGTATAATTCTCAAGGCTACAAAGAAAGCGTCGAACTGCTGATCGCCTCGCTAATGGAGACGAGCACGGACGAGAAGCTGCAGTATTTCAAACGCGGCATCCTGGCCTACGCCGAGGATCTCGATGAGACAGCCGAATAGGCGCGAACCGCTTCGCCTTCAAATAAAAAAAGGCCTCTTCGTATAGGCCGTCAAGGCAGCTCGAAAAACCCGCGTTTCCTCCGAAACGGCGGGTTTCTCTTTGATTGGATTCGGATAGGTGCTGCCTCGATGCGTAAGGCGGCTCTGGCCGAATTACATTATTTCGTCTTCGTCGTAATGATGACGTTACGAGGGCCGGGTTCCCAGACGACGCCGATGCCGAGCAGCTTGCCGATATCGCCGATCGGTACGTAAAGGCTTCCGTTCAGCGTCGCCGGTGCATAGGACAAGGGGATCTGCTTGCCGTCCTTGCTCGCGAACGCGGAATTCTCTTTAATCGTGAACAAGGCAGCTCCATAAGTGATCTTCACCTGCTTGCTCGCCGCGTCGTAACCGACCTTCGCGCCGATCGCCTCCATGAGGAAACGCATCGGAACGAACATGCGGTTGTTCAGCGTCATCATGCTTGGCTGGAATTGCTTCGCCTTGCCGTCAAGGATGAGACCGGCCTGCGCTTTGACGAACGCTCCCGTCGAGCCCGTGTCCAGCGGTTTCGTCAGCTCCTCCGGCAGCGCGAACGCATAGAGCTTGCCCTCCGCCTGCACGAGCAGCGTGCGGCCGGCGACCTGGAACGGTCCGAAATTGCGGGCTTGCGTCTGGAAGCGGAACTTCGCCTTGCCCGTGCTCACGTTCAGCGCATAGATATCTCCGTCCGTCTGTCCGACGTACATCCCCGCGTTAACGAAATCCACCCGGCTCGCCGGATTGTCCAGCCCCTCGTAATACACCGTCGACTGATCAACCAGCTTGCGGCCGTGCAGGCCCAGATTGTTGGGGTTCTGGAAAAATAGCTTGCCGTTGTACGGTCCGGCGATGAAGTCGCCCCCGTCGCCGATATAGGCCGCGGCCACCGCATCCGGATCGTCGTTCATATTATACGAGAATACGCCGTTATCCTGAGTCACGACGTAGATGTCGTTGCCGTCGACCGTGACGAACTTTGGCGCTTGGACGAGTGGATCGAGAGCCGTGCTGACTTTGACGTATTCGCGGCTTCCCGTCACCTTGCCGGTCTTGGCGTTCACGGTATCGACCGTGACGACGTGTGTCGACATGTCGTTGCGCGGCCAGTCATTGTTGAAATACAGCGTATCTCCGTCCGCCTTGAGCAGCTTGTTATGGCTGCCCTCGAGTCTCCACAGCGTCTTGCCCGTCGCCTTGTCGATCGCGTAGAAGATATTCACCGTGATCGCGCCGGATTCCCAAGCTCCGACAAGCAGCAGGTTATCCAGCATAATCGTTTCACCATGACCCCCGCCGCCGCTTCCTGCCGCCCACTTCAGTTTGCCCGTCGCGAGATCAATGGCCGCCAAACCGGTATTCGAGAATGCATAGATCGCGGAGCCATCGGTTTGGAGCGAGGCGAGCGTCTTGTCCTTCGTTTGGTACAGCCGCTTGCCCGCGCCCGTCGACGCATTCACTCGATAGACGCTTCCGTCCGCGGCGCCGACATAGACGAAGTTCCCGGCAATGACGGCCGAGCCCGGCTGCAGCTTGGAGCCGAACGTCCAAAGCGTCTTGCCCGATACGATGCCGCGTGCCGTCAACGCGCCATTCTTGACGTAGTACAGATTCTTCGCCCCGACAACCGGCGGAATGAGGGTCCTGTCCGTGCTGGATGGCCGGTCGAGCTCCGCGCTCCATAGCGGCACGGCTGCCGGAACGGGATTCTCGAAGCCGTAGCTCGTGTTCAGGCTATAGCTTGGCGCACTGCCGTATTGCGCGGAAGCCGTGCCCGCGTCTCCCAGGGAAGTGATGACGAGTCCCGCAGCAAGCACGCCGAACAACGTGCGTTTGAGTTTGCGCATGGTAAAATGCCTCCTTCGAATCGCTTGGGTATGTCCTGGTACTAGACGGTTGCAGCTTCCACAAAGTTACAGCAAGCATTCGAAACGTGACGGAAGACACACCTACCAAGGCAGCACGAAAAAGCCCGCTTGCCCCGTGGAACGAAGGGGTAAGCGGGCTTTTATCGCAGAGGCGGCTTCAGGCCGCACTTGCTCTTGGCGGAAGTACTGCACTAACCTGTTGCTGTTGCTGTTGCTGTTGCTGTTGCTGTTGCTGTTGCTGTTGCTGTTGCTGTTGCTGTTGCTGTTGCTGTTGCTGTTGCTGTTGCTCTGGCTGTTGCTCTTGCTATTGCTGGTGTTGTGGCTGTTGCTCTGGCTATTGCTGGTGTTGTGGCTGTTGCTCTGGCTGTTGCTGTGGCAGTTGCTACTGGTCTCTTACGTCTTGCTACTGTTGCGCCCCGAACTTCTCCGCCGCATCCACCGTATGCTTCAGCAGCGTCGCGATCGTCACCGGCCCTACGCCTGCCGGTACCGGCGTGATGGCGGAGGCATTCGCCGAGCACGCTTCATAATCCACATCCCCGATATTGCCGGGATTGTAGCCGGCATCGAGCACGACGGCGCCCGGCTTGATCCAATCGCCTTGCACGAAATTCGGCTTGCCGACGGCAGCGACGACGATATCCGCCTGCTTGACGACGGCGGGCAAGTCGGTCGTCCGCGAATGGCAGGTCGTGACCGTCGCGTCCGCGTTCAACAGCATGGCGGACACGGGCTTGCCGAGAATCGGGCTCCTGCCGATGACGACGGCATGACGGCCCTGCACGAGCAGCTTGTAATAGTCCAGTATCGCCATGACCGCCGCCGGCGTGCAGGACGGATAATCCGCGAAGCCGAACGCGTTCTGCGCGAAGCCGAGCGTCGTCACCCCGTCGACGTCTTTCTCGATGGCGATCGCCTCGAAAGCCGCGCGCTCATCGATGCCATGCGGCACGGGATGCTGCAGCAGGATGCCGTGCACGGCCTTGTCCGCGTTCAATTCGCGGATCGCGGCGATCAGCTCCTCGGTCGTCGTCCTGGCTGGCAAGTCAACGCGAATCGAAGCAATTCCGAGCCGCCTGCAGGCATTCCCTTTCATCCGCACGTACGTTGCGGAGGACGGGTCATCGCCGACCAGAATCGTAGCCAGACAAGGCGTAATCCCCTTTGCAGCCAGCTTCGCAATGCGAGCAGACAATTGCGCCTTGATGCTTTCCGCGACCGCATTGCCGTCAAGAATAATCGTTTCCGCTTGTGACACGAGTCTTCACCCTTTCCAATTGAGGCTATTTAAACAGAAAGAGGCAAGGGATATGCTCCCTTACCTCTGCCCAGGCGTACGGCCGTATGAACGATGTGCTCCCCCGCGGTTCGCCGCGTTACGCCAGTCACACTCGCTTGTGAATCGATAGTTGTAGGATACACCCGCGATGCCGGCAAAGCAACCCCCGTCCTGGAATAATCCATTGTGAAGGAGAAATAGGATTGTATTGAATTAAATCCGAACAAGCAGTACAATGTGGAAAATTCACCCACGACGGAGGAGCGCACATGCCTGAGCAGTCGGTAGATGATAGACTGGCATCATTAGGAATTCTATTGCCCGTTGCCAGCGAGCCAGCGGCAAAATACGCGAACTGCGTGAACGTAAACGGACTGTTGTTTGTTTCCGGGAAAGGCCCTGCCGGCAAACCGAAAGGGAAGCTGGGAAAGGATTTTACGACCGCGGAAGGCTATCAATTCGCTAGAGAGACGGGGATTGAGATATTGGCCGTCCTGAGATCGGCATTGGGCTCGCTGGATAAAGTGAAACGGGTCGTGAAGCTCCAAGGCTTCGTCAATGCGGATCCGGATTTCGAAGAACACCACAAGGTGCTGAACGGATGCTCCGATCTCATGCTGGATGTATTCGGCGACCGCGGCCAGCATGCCCGTTCCGTCCTGGGAGCGGTCTCCTTGAGAGATAATCTGCCGATTATCGTGGATTCTATTTTTGAAGTCGAGGAATAAAAAGCGACCGAGCCTACGTATATTGTAATCCTGCAAGCATGTTAAGAGTTGCTGAGGGGGACCGAGGATGCGGCCAATCCGACTGATTTTATTCGACCTGGACGATACGCTCGTTCATTTCGATGACTATTGGGAGATTTCCGTCAAGGAAACGTTTACGCAGCATTATTTCACGAGCGAGCTCGACACGAACGAGATGTTCGCGATCTTCGAACGAGTCACCGAGCGTTTGGTCGAACAATTGGATAATCTGCAAATCACGGTCGAAGATTTTCGGGTGAAACGATTTCTGCATGCGATGGAGCAGGCCGGGAAGGAAGCGGACCCCGCCATCGCATTCGATTTTGAGCAGCTCTATCAATCCACCAGCAAGCGTCATATGAAGCCCGATCACGACGTCAACAAGCTGATCGGCGAGCTTCACGGACATTATCAAGTCGGGATCATCACCAACGGGAGCAAGGATTGGCAGCTGCATAAGCTCGAGGCCATTCAATTGAGCGATGCGTTAGCTTCAGAGCTTGTATTTATTTCCGGTGCCGTTGGACATGAGAAGCCGACCCGCGAAATTTATCAGCACATCCTGCGCGCCACCTCCCTGCGGCCCGAGCAAGTCCTTGTCGTGGGGGACTCCTGGACGAACGATGTTGCCGGCCCGATGGATAACGGCATGCAATCCGTGTGGTTCAATAAGAAGAACAAGCCCCTGCCTCATGGGCATTGTCCGCTGGCAGTCATTCATCACTTGTCGGAATTACGAGCCCTATTATTGTCCTCCGGGGCGGAAGAGATTTAACGCCTTCCATAGGCATAAAAAGCGGCAGTCTATCTCGTGAGCTTCCACGATAATAGGCTGCCGTTGCTTGTGAATATGGAGTTATAGTATCGCAAGACCTCTTGTTAATCTTGCATGGTCGGCAAGAAAATGTTGATCAGCTCGTTCAGCGGACGGAAATTATCCTTGTCGATAAGCACGACCAACAGTTCATTGCCCGTATCCGAGAAGAAGAACCGTTTGGGGCTGCCGCTCGCGGCAAGCAATTCAGAGAAGATCGCGAACAATTCGAGACTCAGCCAATCGTCGTTTAAAGCAAGCGCATGACGATAGACTTTATCGTCGGCACGAAAGGAAATCCAGCACTCGCCAGCCTCGATATCCACGTAATCCTGCGAATCCGTGACAATCATATCCGGAGCAAGCATCGTCGCAATTCGCTCCAGTTTCAGCACATAATCCCCATGATCCTCGATGCATTCCCGATCGAAGCACCAAACGTCGTCGGTCATGAATACGCCTTCGTAACCGTCTTCGCCGCTTTGCTCCCGCCCCATGGTCAATAACAGGTGAATATACGGGTTTCCTCCACGATCTCCGAGCTCCACGTCCATGATGCTTCTCAACTGTTCAATCTCCGCATCCGGTTTGAGCCTTATTCCTGCGGCTCGAAGATGCTCCAGCTGCTTATCGATCGGAATAGGGTCGTACGATGGCGTATCGCTTGCCGCTCTGATCTTGCGTTTAAATAGACCGAACACGTACAGGATTCCCCTTTCCACGGCTTCATCCAGGCCGCGGTGCAGCCACCTACACCGTAAACGTGACCATTCTCGCATACGCGTCGCGGTTCATATACGCCTGCGCCAGCTCGGTCTTATTCGACTGGAGAAACATTCGCACGAGCGAGCTGCTCGTCTGAATGTCCTTGAGGTACGGCGACAGATAGACGGTGTCCGCCTTCGTCGTGCTGCGCATGTACTGCTCCAGCTGCAGCTCGTACTCCAGGTCCGTCGAATTGCGAATGCCGCGAATAACGGCCTTTATGCCGTTGGCATTAACATAGTCCGCGACGATGCCCTCGAACGGCACGACGACCGCATTGGACATATGGCCGATCGACAGCTGCACGAGCTCGGTACGCTGCGCGATGTCGAAGTAATGCTTCTTGCTCCGGTTGTTCGCGATGATGACATGGACCTCGTCGAATAGGCTGCCCGCCCGCTCGATGACCGAGATATGCCCCAGCGTAATGGGGTCGAAGCTTCCCGCGTAGACGACCCTCATGACTGTTCCTCGCTCGGCACCACGGCGTCGCGGATCTGCTCGAAGGTGAGCGGCGTATAATCCCAATGCTCCACGCTGACGTTGAAATAGTTGTTGCCCTCGTACTTCTGCCCGTGGATATGGCCATGCACGTTCACGTACGGCATATGCTTGTTCATATACATCGGCTCATGCGAGAGGAAGAAGAAATCCTTGTAGATGATCGGATGCTCGCTCACCTCGTCGAAGCCGACGCTCAGCCACCATTGGCGCGAACGCCCCCGGTCGTGATTGCCGAGGATGAGATGCTTGTAGCCGTTCAGCCGCGAGACGATCGCCGCCGTCTTGTCCCGGTTCAGGAACGAGAAATCGCCGAGATGGAACACCTTGTCCTCGGGACCGACGACCGCGTTCCACTTCTCGATCATCGCCTCGTTCATTTCGTCGGCGTTCGCAAACGGCCGGGATTCGAAATCGATGATATGCTTGTGACCGAAATGATGGTCGGAGATGAAAAATACCTTTGCCATCGGTTCACGTTCACGCTCCTTGTTCGGTTTCGTTACTCGCCGTCCGAGATCGTCGCGAGCAGGTCGGCCCGCAGCGGAGTAAACGTCTCCACGACGACCGTGTCCACCAGTGCCGTTACCTCATGCACCGCATCGCCCGGAATGACGAATTGCTCTCCCGCTTCGGCGACGGTAATCTCGCCGTTCATCTCGAGCTGCAGCCGGCCGCTGACGACGTAGGTCAGCTGCTCGTGCGGATGCGAGTGCGCCAATCCGACCGAGCCGGCCTTCAGCGACACCGTCATGCTCATGATCGTCTTGCCCGGCGGGAAAATTTTGCGCTCGATCCCCGGACCCGACCCATGCCATTCATTAAAACGCGGCATTATTGTTCACCTCCCGGCACTAATAATACTTTCGATACGCCGCCTGGCTGCTTCAGCAAGGTCTCGAACCAACCTCCGCCTTCGGCGAGCGGCGCCTCGACCACGCCGTCCGACAGTCCGATGCGACCTTCCTCGATCCACTTCAAGGCCGTCCTGAAATTCAACGCCGAATAGGCAAAAGCGCCCGTCATCGTCACTTCGTTCCGAATGGCGATATTGACCGGCAGCGCCGACTCCTCCTCGTGCAGTCCCGTGAAGACGGTACGGCCGCCGCCCTTGCAAGCCAGCACGCACTGTCTGCGCGTCAGCCCCGCGCCGACCGCGTCGATAGCAGCATCAACGCCAATACCGCCGGTCAGGCGCTTCACCTCTTCCAGCGTATCCACGCCGGATGCCGGGCAAACGGTATGCTTCGCTCCGAGCTTGGCGGCGATTTCCAGCCTGTCCGCGTTCATGTCGACGGCGATCACATTCCGGACGCCGTACTGAAGCACCGCCTGCAGCGCCAGCAGTCCGATCGGCCCCATGCCGATGATCAGCACCGTGTCCGTCGGTTTCGGCGAAGCGAGCTCTGCCGCGCGAATCGCGCAGGCCGCCGGCTCCGTCATCGCTGCTTGCTGCAGCGTCACCGCATCCGGCACGGCATAGACGAAGGCCGCCGGAATTTTCACATACTCGGCGTTGCTGCCAGGCAGCGCGGCGGATAACAGCTTGCGCGAGGTACACAGCTGTTGCCTGCCGCTCAAACATGGCTCGCATTGCCCGCAGGTGACGAGCGGATTCGCGGTGACGCGCTGGCCGATCTGCCACCGGCCCGCGGCTTCCGCCCGGCTGCCGATGGCCGCAATCGTACCGGAAAATTCATGACCAAAGATAAGCGGCGGCTTGCGAAGCAAGTTTTTGCCCAAATATCCGCTCAGCTCCGATCCGCAGATCCCCGAAAACGCGACGCGGATGAGGATCTCGTCCTCGCCCGCGGACGGCCTGTCCACCTCTCTAATGACCATCTCTTGCGGCCCTTCATAGATGAGTGCCTGCATGCTGAAAATCCCCTCTCGGAATTGGTAGATTCGTGATCATGGCGGCATGGCGGCGGTGGTCTAAGATGTCTGCGCCATATTTTCGATAGGCTATTATTCTGTCAATTCCATGTTAGCACTTGCCCTTGAAACTATAAAGACCTAAACAAGAAAGCCCGCTCCATCGCCGATGACGGAGCAGGCTTCTTATGGAAAGAACAATCGGCACATGCAATCGGTACGCGCATAACAGTCTCGGCGAGCGAACCTAGGACGCGTCAATCCTCAATATCGGTAGATGCAGCTTCCCCATCTCTCATTGCTAGTCGAATCGTCTTCACCTCAAATGGACGGAACCGCAGACGAATCTCCCCCTGAACACTCTCCGGCAGTGTCTTCCGTGCCTCCGTCATATCCGTCTCGCAACATGCGATGACATCAAGGGCGGTCGTCAGACCGCAAGCCGTGGACGTGCCTTTCCCTTCATACAACCGCACGATCCAATCGCCGGAACGGTCCTCGGCAAGCTTGACGGTCTCGAGCATAACATTGCCGCTGTCCAGACCGAACAACGACTGCGATCTCACAGGGCTGCTCGTATAAGCGACAAGCGCGGGATAGTTCAGCTCGTACGCTTCCTTCATGACGGGACTGGCGAAGAAGGAGCCGTTCCAGACGGTGAAGCCGTACGTAAACCGATGCTCGCCTCGATCCGACGTCTCATCCGGGAAGGCGGGAGCGCGCAGGAGCGTCATGCTCATCGCGTTATCCTTGATGCCGATGCCGTATTTGCAGTCGTTCAGCAGCGCGAAGCCGCGATTCGTCTCGGCGAGCGCCGCCCACTTATGCTGGCTGACCTCGAAGCGGTCCGCATCATGCGGGCGCGAGGCGTGCGTCGGCCGCTTTACGTAACCGAATTGGATCTCCTGCATCGCCTCGGCCGCATGAACGGCGACCGGGAAGTCTACGCGAAGCATCTTGTTGCTCTCCCGCCAATCGATCCAAGTATGAAATTCCACGCGGCGGCTGCCGCGGCGAAGTTGAATGTCCTGTACCATCGCGGAATCCAGCAGCGCGCGTTCGACGCGGATGCTCGCCAGCAGCGGCCCCGCGGCGGCGACGGTGATCTTCGCCTGCTTGCCTAGTTCCAGCTCGGCGTCCCGATAACGGCGGTCGATCTCCCAAGCATCGAAGGCCGAAGGATTGTCCCGGTACATACGCAGGACGTTGCAGTCGCCCGCCGTCCATTCCGTCCCGCTTTCCTTGTCGACGATACTGCTGATCTCCCCCGCTTCATTCAACCGGACGATCAAATATTCGTTCTCCAGCCTCGTCGTCGAGACGGTCAAATGTTCAGCCGAGACAACATTACCATTACCGCGAAGCGCGTTGTTCTCTTGCCCAAGCCCCGAACCGTCCTGTATCTCTTCCATGCCTGCGCTGTGTGGGCCCGTATCATACGTAGCCCAGCCAGCCGAGGGCACGCTAACCTCGGCATAGTACTGGCCCTCCACCTCTTGCACGGGCAACAGCTGACCTGCATGCGTCTGCGCCGACGTATGCCCGGCCGGAAGCGCGACCAGTTCCCGCCGCTCCCACGGCAGCGAGTTGAATACGGTCATGCCAGCACCAGCCGAATCGCCGGCTGCCAAGCCTCCGAGCGTCTCGCCCGTCAGCTCGCGGATGTCCCTGCACAGCGCCGCTAATTCGGCCCGCGCTTCTTCATGAACGCGATGAATGGACGTGCCCGGCAATATATCGTGGAACTGATGCAGCAGCAGCCGTTTCCACAACCGATCCAGCTCGTCGTAAGCATAGGCCTGCGAACGGAGCCTGCTGGCTGCCGCTCCCCAGAACTCGGCTTCATGGAGCCCGATTTCCGCCTTGCGGTTCAGCAGCTTCAGATGGGCCTGCGTCGTATACGTTCCGCGATGGGCCGGATAATACAGCTCGCCGACATACCGCTCCTCCGGCACTCCCCGGCGCATCTGATCCTCGAAGTAATCGATCGGCGAGCCGTGCTTCGTCTTCGGCACGCCCTCTAGATTGTCCAGCCGCCGCAGAAACTCCAGGTCGTCCCGGTTGGAGCCGCCGCCCCCGTCGCCATGGCCGAATTGGACGAGCCTCGTCGCCAGGCCGTTCTTCTGCTTGCGGCCGTTCCATTGCTGGATGAGGAAGGACGGATTCACCCGAATCGGATAATCGCCGTAATCGAGCAGATGCGTCAGCACCTGCGAGCCATCGATGCCTTCCCACATGAACGCGTTGTACGGGAACGGGTCCGCGGCATTCTCGTACGTTTGGAACATTTTCACCGAGGCGAAGTAGTCCAGTCCGCAGCCCTTCATGATCTGCGGCAGATTGCCCGAATACCCGAACACGTCCGGCAGCCACAGCATGCGGCTGTCCGTGCCGAATTCCTCCTTCATGAAACGCTTGCCGTGGAGAATTTGACGAATCAGGCTTTCCCCGCTCGTCAAATTCGTATCCGGTTCCACCCACATGCCGCCTTCGGGAATGATCCGGCCTTCCTGAACCGCCCGCTTCACCCGCGAATACAGCTCCGGGTAAAGTTCCTTCACGACCTGCAGCAAATACGGCTGGCTGTGCATGTACCGGTATTCCGGATATTCCTCCATCAGCGCGAGCTGGTTGGACAACGTCCTCGCGATCTTCCGCTGCGTCTCCGCCATCGGCCATAGCCACGCCACGTCCAGATGGGACTGGCCCATCAAATACAACAGCGGCGCGGTCGATCCGTTCTCGCAGTCCAGCAGCGGCCGCATCCGTTCGCGGCAGCGTGCGAGATTCGCTGCAAGCGCTTCGCCGGCAAGGCCGAAGTCCGCCAGCGCGATCACGTCCCGTAAGCCGCGGTCGATCTCCGCCGTCCGCAAGGAATCGGGATCGATATGGCAGCGCACCTGATACAGGCATTCCAGGTCGATGAAGAATTGATAGACCTCTTCCTCGAACATGGCCGCGCTTGCTTCTCCGAACCGCGGCGGGTTTCCCGTATGCCCGGCATATGCCTCGGCCATGATTTCGATCATCTCGCCGGGTACCGCGCCGCGCGTCAGCAGCGCGTCATGATGCTGGAGATCGAACGCCCCGGAGACGGCGCCGTTCCGGTAAATCGTCGCTTCCGAGCCGAAATCGGCCAGCAGCACGACCCGTTTGCCCGCCGCCTCTTCGGGCATGCGGACGAAGGCACGGAACCAGGCGTACTGCCAATCGCTTCCCCAGAGCTCGCCGGCAGCCACCGGGCGGAATTCGCCCGCCTTCGCCTGCTCGTAGGTCAATTGCTCGTTCGTCACGAAGCCCGTAAAGGCGACGGAAGCAAATGAGGACAGCATCTTCTTTTCCTTCAGCTTCAGCAGTTTCTCTACTTGGTAGGCGATTTCCTGATTCATCATTTTGTTCAAGTTCCTGCTCCCGTCCTCTGATTTAATCGTTGCTGCAGCCGCCGATGCGGACAGTGGCAAGACCGAATTTCTGCAGTTCCAAGTGCACCTTGCAGCCGTTATCCGGAAGATTGACAATGGCCAATTCTTCCTTGTGCCTGCCGTCCAATTCAACCTGCGCGACAGAAGCCGGCCCGGCTCCGATCCTCAAGGCAAACGCCCTGGGCGTCTCGCTCGCGTTGAACAGCCGCACCAGCAAATCCCCGCCTTCTCGCTGGATCGAGGTCATCAGAACGGCCTCGTCCTCCACCAAAAGAAGCGAAGGCGATCCGGCCGCTTTCGAAGCCTGCGCGAGCAGCGGCAGCAGCGGCTCCTGCCAGCGCATGCACGCCTGGGGAATGCCTGCTTGATCCCATCGGCCCCTGTGCGGGACAATCGAATAGCGCATTTCCTGCACGCCTTTCAGGGGGCACTTGCCCCACCAGAAGCCGCCTTCGCCGCCCCATCCGAGCGTCAGCGCCAAGCCGTCCTCCTGCGCGTGCGAATACCCGGTCGTATGATCGGAGAAGATCGCCAAGCCGTAGTTCTCTTCCTCGTCGTACGCGTCGATCCAATCCAGGATGTTGTTGTGCTTGATCTCGTCCCAGCGCTGAAAGTACGTATCCGCATGCCGGCTCTCCGTCACGTCGAACGCGGAATGCTTGTACAGCCGCGGATGGCGGAGCCCCGCATGGAAATGCGCCTGCAGCTTGTACCGCGCGTCATGATGCGATTTGCGCCGCTCCGTCATCCGATTGGCCGGCTCGATGTCCCACGGATCGCCGATCCAGGTCTCCTCCGCGAATACAAACCGCGCCTTGAAGTCCAGCCGCTCCTCACCGGCGGCAGCGGTCAACACGGTTACGAACTCCGCATCCGCGAATTGGCCCTTGATCTCGACCTTGACCCGAAGCGGCCCGTTCTCGATGATCGTGACGACAGCGGGCGATTCCACGCTGCTTGCCATTCGTTCCAGCTTAACCGCATAGCCCGTATATTCGTTCAGCGCCCGCTCCGAGCCGGAATCGCAGAACGACCGCTGCAGGCTTTTATCGAAGAGCTCGGTTAGGACACCGCCTCTGGCGGCATCGATACAGATGTCGTACCGGTCCGTCGTTATGCGCGTATATCGTCCATCGCCCGATACCTGCGCCTGTGCGGCGGCTGCCCATTCCCCTTCGCGGTCCGAGGGTTCGATGGAATAAAAGCCGGAGCCGGTCGCGGGCGCCTCGGCTTCGAACAGCAGCTCGCCCGCATTCACGCTGCCGTCGCCGCGGTAAGCTCGCGTCGGCACAAGCTGGCTCGGAATTTCGCGTCCCGCCGCATCCTTCACGCGCACCGACTTCGTACCTGCCGGCACAGCGATCTCGATGGCCGTCATCTCCGTCCGCGGCCGACCGGACGTGTTGAACACCTGCACGCCGTATTCCGCTGCCCTATTGCCTTCACCTTTTTCCTCTGCGGCACAAAGGCTGTCCAGAGCGACGCCGCGAATTTCTTCGCACAGCTGCTCCGCCATCCAGGTCTGGGCTCCCGCCTGCCAAGCCCATTTCCCGCGGCCTTCCTTCGTCGTGGCGCAAATCCAGGCATCGTGATGCTGCGCAAGCAGCAGCTGATCCCATGCGTCCTGAAGCTTCGCCGCCGGGTAGACGTACGAGGTCAGCACGCTTGCGAGCGCCGCCAGCTTCTCCGTCTGAAGCACCGCATTCTCCGCGGACCTGACCTCCCGGGCCATGCGCTGCAGCGTGCCTTCGCCCCACGGCAGCGTACAGCGGATATCCTCTTGGGTAAAATGCCATTCCTGCTCCGGACGGGCGGCGATCTCCTCCATATACTCGCGCCATGTCACGTATTGAATGTAGTCGCCGTCAAGCCATGGCCTCGACTGCCAGCCCAGATCCTGCAGGAAGCTGCCTGCCGGATGCGCGATGCCGTTCGCGATGCATTTCTGCACGAACTCCGGCTTCATGTAGCCCGCTTCGCTTTCCCAGCAGTTCACCAGGTCCTCGCTTGCATAACGCGGCACGCACGGGATCGAAGTGCCGTCCGGCCCGACCCAAAGCACCGTCTCCGCGTTGATGCCCGACGGATATCCGCCCCAGCCGGTGCCCGGATTCTTCAGTACGGCGCGCTTATAGCCCAGCGACCGAAGAATTTGCGGCAGGCTGCTGGTCCAGCAAGGTTCCTGCGTGGCATACGTATCCACGGGCAAGCCGGGAAAATGCGCCGCGATGAGTTGTCGTCCGCGGATCAAATGGCGGATATTGCTTTCGCCGCCGATCACCCAGCCGAACGGCTGAGCATAGCTCCCCGCCAGCATCTCCATTCTGCTGCCTTCTTCGTCCTCCAGGTAAGCTTTGACCGCGGCATAAGACTTCGGATCCGTGCGCCGCAGCGCCTCCCAAGAAATCGGCTCGATGTCCAAGCTCAGCTTCCAATGCCGATTCTGCTCCAGCTGCCGGAGCACGTCCGCCCAGGCACCCAGCGGCATATGGCCCTTGATCCCTCCATGATACCCATCCACGAAATACGCCTTCTCCACTGCTCCGTCCCCCATTCATGAATTGCGTTGTTGGCAAGCATCCCTCCGCTGCAGCTGCGCAGCGAAGGGACGAACGAATGATTTCTATTTTAACGGTTACGCTGCTTGATCGATCTCACCCGGCTGATGCCGGACACTCGCCCACGAACCGTCAGCCAGCCGCGCCTGCCTCGCCGTCCTGAACTGAAACCGGCTGCAGGCCAAGACGCGGGTCGCTAAGATCGAGCTTATACATGACCTGATTGTAGTTGTACCGGGGGGTAGGGGCATGCTCCGTGTACGTGTTCGTATACGTCGCCTCGAAATAGATGACGCGTCCGCCGTCCTTGCTGAAGATCGGATGCTGCGCCGGATTATAGAACGTGTAATTATCGTGCGTGACGATCTTCTTCCCTGTCGTCCACGGTCCTTGCGGCGACGGAGCTTCCGCATACCAGATCTCCCCGAGCACCGACGTCTTGCCGAACAATTGCTGCCCGATCATGACATAGCGGTGGCGGTACGGGTTCCACTCGACGGAAGACTGCGCGAGCTGCACCTCTTCGCCGCCGTCCGCGCTCTTCAATTGAAAATAGTGCGTATCGCCGGCGGCGATCAATCCGAGCTGAATCAGCTCTTTCTCCTGATCCTGCGAGATCGGCGGCGTATTCTTCTTCCAGCCCCATACCGGCTTGCCGCTGGCATCGCGCTCCAAAGCGCTGTTCGCGCCATCATAGGCGGTTCCCGGCATCAGGCAGGTGAAGGCTTCATATTGATTCAGATCGATGATGGCTTCGTAATTCGCCGCGACGCGCAAATTCGGGACCCGATGCTCCGTGAACAGCCAGTAGCCTTGGCCGTTCTCTTCGTAATAGCTCGCCTGGCCGCCCGGATGGCGCCAGTCGTCCTTGGACGGGAATTGAACGACCTGCTCGAACTGCTCCGTCGCATCATTGAAGACCAAGATGCCGCGAGAGTTCAGATCCGGGTTCAAGGTGCTGTAGCCTGCCAGCAGGCGTTCCTTGCCCGCGGCATCCTTCGCCGTCATCAGCCCGAAGATCCAGGCCATGTTGGCGCCGTCGGACAGCGGCGGCACCATGCTCTTCACGAAGCCGTCCGGCTGGGTGAAATACTTCAGATCGACGCCGGCGTCGGGGTCCAGTCCGCCGTTCTCGGGCAGCTTCGAGGTCGCGCCCGTCGTACGGAAATTGCCGAGCGGGTAGGCCGGTCTGTCCGTATCGCCCCAGAACCAATACAGCTTGTTGCGGTATTTGATCGTTTGCACGGAATCCTGCCCCATGACCAGCCCGTTCACGACCGGCTCCTTGATCGGCGTATCCAAGCCGAGCAGCAGGCTGTCCCGGTAGATGCCCTGACCCGTCACCCGGTAGAGGCGCTCCGCGATATTGACCCGGTTCATCTGCAGGGTGGCACTGCCTCCTGGCGTTACCGTTACCGCCTGGCCATGATAGCCGAAGAAGTCCGCCGGAACCTCGTAGCCGTCGCTTGTCATATGGAAGAACACGCTTTGATCCATCAGCCCGGGCTCGTTGAATGCGACGACGCCGGCGCTGTCCGTATAGTAGGAAATATTGTTCGTCGTTCGCAGCTCCACGAGCGGAATGCCTCGCCCCGTCTGAGAATCGACAACCTTGATCATGAACGGCTCGTGCTTGCTGGCATACCATTTTCCCCCAAGCTCGCTCGCAGATGTGATGCCCGGCAGGATCGCTGTCGCGAATAATAGAATTGCCGCCAGTCCCGCCAGTTTCCAGAAACGCAGTTTCATATGAAAATAAGCCTCCTAATGAGTCGTTTTTCATTGCCGCTGCCTGATCCGTGATGTTAGTTGTCGTCCGCTCCTTCGTAAACCGCCTATCTCCCGCCCGTTATTAAGCGCTTTCACAATCGCGGCAAGAAACGTTCGCCGCATGATCCGCATCCGTGCAATCATGCCGCTGCGGCAGTTTGCCGAATAACGGATTTGCTTGTTCCTCACCTCCCGCCTCAAGTTACTATACTAAGTTTAAACATAACATACTATGTTCGGCTATATGTTAAACCGAATCGCCATATTTTTCAAACTCTTTTTTATAAAATTTTTCTAGTTTTCCCTTTTCTCTCGTTACGATCAGCTGCCCGAACAGAGGTGGATGAACCGATAATGAAGTTGGAAACAAAGGGACTCTAGTAAAAACGAAAAGAAAAAGATTGTTTTTGGAAGCCAAAACTTAGTATACTATGTAGCTTTAAATCATGTATAATAGATAGAAAATGCCGATAAGAGGTGAACACGGTGAACAAGAAAAATGTCGCGCTTCCAAAGTATCAGTTGGTCAAGGATTACGTGCTGTCCCAAATCGAAAACAACGAGATCTCGCAGGATGACCGTATCCCGAGCGAATCCGAGTTCGCCAAGCTGCTTGACGTCAGTTCGATCACGGTGCGGAAGGCGCTGGCGGATCTGGTTAACGAAGGGGTGATCTATCGGGTCAAAGGAAAAGGCAGCTTCGTGGCGGGCCCGCATGCGCCTGCGGCGGATAGGTCTTCCAATTTGATCGCGTTCGTCATTTCCGGCATCGAAATGTACGACAGCTCCTACATGCAGATTATGAAGGGAGTTCAATCCTACATCGGCAAGCAGGATTTCAAGCTGATTATCGAGTTCGTCGAGAACAGCGTCGAAGATGAGCATGCGGTCATTATGAGCTTGATCGAATCGGAGGTGCGGGGCATTCTCATCTATTCCTCCAACCCGGATTCGGCCAAAACCTACCTGGATGCGATTCGCAGAAACGCGATCCCGTTCGTCATGATGGACAGGTTCCCTTCCGGCTATCCGGTGAATTGCATCTCCTGCAACAACCATGACGGCGCTTATGAAGCCGTGGAATACCTCATTCGGCTCGGGCATCGCAGCATCGGCTTTGCCGCATTCGATTTTCACTTAAGCCCGGAGATCGACCGCTATAACGGCTACCGCAACGCCATGCTGGGCGCGAAGCTGCAGCTGAACGAGGATATCATTTGTCTGGATAAGACGCTCGATTATCATCAGCTGGCCGACCGGATCAACAGCGGCGCGCTCACCGCCGTTTTCTGCGTCAACGACAGACGGGCGATGGAGATGGTCGAGAACCTGACCGCGCAAGGCATACGCATTCCCGAACAGGTATCCGTCATGGGCTTCGACGATTTCGAAAGCGCGAAGTACGCGAAGGTCTCGCTCAGCACGGTCAAGCAGCATTTCGACGTCCTCGGCTACGAGAGCGCCAAGCTGCTCATGGAGATCAGCAAGGCCTCGACGTATGGATATAAGAAAATATTGCTGCCCACCAGCCTGGTCATTCGCGAATCGACCGGGGCCCCCGGCCGCTCCTCGCAGCAAGACTCCCGAACGAAATCCTTCTAACGGCAGCACGAAGTCCCCTGGAACGCCGCATCGGCATGCCAGGGGTATCCTAACAATAAGGGTCCGTTTACATCACCTTATAAAGGCCTCACTTCTCATTTCGATACAGCTTGTAATGATGATAAGCCTCGCCATCGATCGTCACTTCGCCTTGCAGCTTGAAGCCGCACTTCGCAATGACCCGGTTCGAGCCCACATTGTCCGTCAGGGCGAGGGCGTTCAACTCGTCGACCAGCTCCCGCTCGAATAGATAGCGGATCAGCCCCGCCGCTGCCCGCGTGGTGTATCCGTTGCCGCCGTGCGCGCCGGTGATGCCATATACGATTTCCCGATTCGGCTCCGGCAGCTCCTCCTTGATGCCCGTGCATACCCAGCCGACGAACGCTCCCGTCGCTTTCAGCGTCATGGCCAGCCGCAGCTGCAGCTCGCCTATATTCCCCCCTTGCCGTACGGCTTGAAGAAACCGGTCGTTCCCCGGAATTTCGTAGTTTATCAGCCAATCCGCGCGCATTTCCTTCGCGGGCGCATTCCAGCCCGGCAGGAAACGCGCGATCTCCGGTTCATGCGTAATGCGGTGGAAGTCGTCCAAATCCTCCGGGCGAAACAGCCGCAGCACGATATCGCCGCAGTCAATGCTGAATTCGTCGTTCATGTTGGGCATATTGTGCATGTCGTGCCATCCTCCAAACGTCTATTTCATCGCCGGCAAGCGCCGTGCGGTCCTTTGCCATGCCTCGTGACATCTTTTAAGCAAGCCGATTCTGCGTACCGCTCGTGCTTACCTCATTCTCTCCCCGTTCGCAATCTCCTGCCGATTTCAACTTATTTTGTGTAAGCGGCATCATCCCATTTCATAATTCCGATTCGAGTGTGGTAAAGTTGAAATAGAGAAATGTTGGTAAGCGAGGAGGCTGCGGAAGATGAAGGAGCGTATATACGAGCTGCGCTGCAGGGACGGCTCGCGCCGATATGCGGCGGAATGGGAGCCCGACGAAGAACGGGAGATCCTTGGCGTCATCGCGCTCGTGCACGGCATGGGCGAGCATATCGGACGCTATCTGCATGTCGCCGACATGTTTACGCGGGCAGGCTACGCCGTATTCGGCTTCGATCAGGTCGGACACGGACAGACCGAGGGCAAGCGAGGCCATACCAAATCCTATATCGCCTTGATGGACGGCGTCGACGCGATGCTGGCCGAGACGAAGCGGCGTTATCCCGATAAGCCTTTGTTTCTGTACGGACACAGCATGGGCGGCAACGTCACGCTGAATTACGTGCTGCGGCGCAAGCCCGACATCGCCGGCGCCATCGTGACGGGTCCTTGGCTGCGCCTTGCCTTTAATCCGCCGCCGCTGCAATTGATCATCGCGCGCATCGTGAACCGGTTGTTCCCGTCCTACACGAACGACAGGCCGATGGTCGGGGACCATCTGACATCGGATCCCGTCATGGTGAAGCGGTATCAGGAGGATGAGCTCGGCCATGGCGCCATTACGGCGCGCTTCTTCCTCAGCGTGCAGGGCGCCGGACTGTGGGCGCTGAAGCATGCCGCGGAATGGCGAGTCCCGCTTCTGCTCATGCACGGCGGCTCGGATAAGGTCACGTCCGTGCTCGCCAGCCGGCAGTTCGCCGAAGCCGCCGGCTCCAAGTGCACGTTCATGGAGTGGCCCGGGCTCAAGCACGAGCTGCATAACGAGCTGGACCGCGAGGAAGTGTTCGATGTCACGCGGGATTGGCTGGAGGAGCGGCTGGAGGAGCTGTGAAGCACGAGGCAATTAAATAAATGACGACTACGTGATAGCCAATAATTCCGTTGCAGGTACTGATCGTACCGCCACGGATGCGCGCCATTGTGTGTACACGTATCGTCGATTGCACGCGTACCATCGCGCAGCAACAAAAAACCGCCCGGCTCTAGAAGAGCCGGGCGGTTCCATTTATGTCGCGAACGATGGTTTCCGTTCCGAAACCTTGCCGCTGATGATTTTCATATATTCCTTATCCGCGCCTTCCACCGACGGTCCTACGAAGACATTGGATGAACTGTCATGGCGGATGAACGTCCCTCCGGCCAATGAAGCTTCACGCATGCCGCCGCTTGCGAGTCTGTAGGCGGAAGCCTCCGGTTTGCCCACGCGTCGTCTCATCGTGAATCCCCTCCCACCAAATAGCTGATCGTAGACAGCAGCTCGTCATTAACGGCAACGACCTCCGCCAATTGATCTTCGCTGAGCGCTGCCGTTCCTGCAATATGGACGGACAGCACATGCTCTTTGCCTAAAGGATAACATAGGATATAGACCTCCGCAATCTCCCGGCGGTTGAAGAATACCCATTCTCCGGTGCGAAACGCATCCAGGACGTAAATATTCGATGACCCCGCCGCTTTGCCTTCGTTGGCCTTCATCGGATAGGTTCGGCCTCTGCCGACATTGCCGCCTGCCTGGCGGATATGCTTGTCCCCTTCCTTCCGCCAGATCGCCGCGCCGGTCGTTCGGAACCCGGCTGGCGCAAGGAAGGAATTGCGAATGGCTTCGGCAAACGCCGCATACCGCTGCTCGCCGTCGACAATCGCCGCGTTGCGTACGTACTCCCAGAAGAAATGGAGAATGCTCTGCTTGCGTTCAAGCACCGACTGCTGCTCCGCAAGCTGACGGATCGGATCGTTATAGAGCGATTCCCGCTCGATAATCGTCAACAATTCCCCGCATGCCGTATCGACGGCCGCCGTGTACTTCCCGTCCGTCCTCGTCCCGTATTCCAGCAGCGTTAGGCCCGCCAAGTCCGAGGGCAGGTGAAACTCCGCCTTTCCCGAACCGGCAGCGAATCCGTCCGGGAAGGACGGGATATCGCGAGGGATCAAACCGTATACCCGCCTGCGGCCAAGCCTTCCCCAAAACAAGCCAAGTTCGAAGAGCGTATTGTCGCGCGTGACGAACGTCAGCCTGCCGCGAATCAAGGCCACATCCTCCGCCGCGAAAATAAACACGCCGAAATCGTTGGCCGCGAGCTCCCGCTCCAAAGCTTCCATCGTATAATCGCCGGCGCCGAAGGTTCCCGCATACCACGGATTGACCTGCGCCTTCCGCTCCAGATGCGAAGCGGCGGCCCGTGCATAATCGATCGCTTCCCGCGAGCAGCCGATAAACACGTTCGGCTTTCGCGTCCTTATCGTTGTCGTCACCGCTTCCGCCCCTTTACCGCAAGCACATACGTTCCGGTTCATTTTCTGCCATTCTACCATAGTTCGCCGGAGAGGGCATTAAAGTTTCGCTTAACAAACGGCTGCCACATCGCGGTCGCATATCGCGATCACGTTGCACGCTGCGCTTCGTAGTCAGCCGTTTTCTCTCGAAGCAACGCAAACGAGGCGGGAGTTGCTCCCGCCCCGAATGGTGAACCACATGCCATCTTTCTTCGCTTCTACTTCTAAGCTACTCACTCTACTCTACTCAAACTACTTCTTTGCTCTCTACTTCTACTTCTACTTCTACTTCTACTTCTACTTCTATACCCTTCCAAGCGCCTGGCGGATGCTGACTTCCACCGGCGAATAATCATCCGGGTTGCTGCGGTCATAGTTCATCCGCGCCTTCAGCGGCGTCTTCTGGTTGCACATGAACCGCGGGATGCCGGAGTGGTTCTGCGAAGGCGCATGGTAGAGGAACGGATGACACAGAATGATATCCCCGGGAGATGCCGTCGTCTCGGCAACGCGCAGCTTGAAGCCGTCGGCATCCGTATGCCATTCGTCCATGAACCGGCGAATCCGATTAGGATCCGCGGATTCAGCCGCTTCGGGCCGTCCGGTCAGCTCCGCCAAGTACGGGTGCTCCAGGTTCAGCATGTCGATCCCTTCCTGCGGCTCGAGTCCTTCGGGATGCTTCTCCAGGAAGCGCGCCACGACTTTATGGGAGCCTTCGACGACCAGCGTGCCGCCGCCTCGCGGCCCGATCTCCGAAAACATGCACAGGCACAAGATGCCTTGATCGGGACTATCCACGTAATGCCGGAAATGCCCGCCGTCCCAGTGCCAGCCGTCCTTCGGCACATCCCACGGACGATCGGCGCCGAGCGAGATGTTGACCGGCCACCAGCCCCAAGTCGCGACAACCTTTTCTTTCCCGTACACGCCGCGGTCGATCCAGCGTCCGTGCCCGACCACGTCCTCGATGGCATCCGCCATTCGTTCCGTATTGCAGCGGTCGAAGGCTCCGCCGTCATACGCCTCCCGGAGGTAGTACATCGGGCGCTGCCACGTGCTCCGATCGCCTTGGTCGACGCCGAACTGCACCAGCTTATCCCAGATAAATTGCTGGCATTCCAGCGCTAATTCCCGCGGGTAAGCCTCTTCGACCTTCACCCAGCCGCGCTCCATGAACTGCTCGATCTGCTCCTTGCTCAGTACCTTGTTTTCCATTGCGTCTCCGCCTCCTGCGCCAAATAATGAAAGGAAGCCAGTGCCGCAAAGGCACTGACTTCCCGGCTTGTTTTTGAATGAAACTCTTGAATTACTTCATCATTGAAACGCTTGAATTACTGCGCCGCTTTCCATGCATCGAGCTGCTTCTGCTGCTCGGCGATGACTTTCTCGAGACCGGCCGCTTTCAGCTTGTCGATGTACTTCGGCAGATACACGTTCGGATCGAGCGTTCCGGAACCGAGACCCGAATTGAATTCTTTGCCCACGTTCGTAATCGCCGCCACTTCGGTCTTCACGTTCGTCGGATCGAAGACGAAGCCGAGCAGGATGTCGTTCTTCGCCGCTTTGTTGAAGCTGGCGAACTTTTCCCATTTCTGCGGATCTTCGTTGGCCCACAGGTAATCGTTGAACTGATTGCCGAACAGCCACGCTTGGTTCAGGTTGTAGCCCGACGTTTGCGCCGTTACGCCGTCGGCGAAGTCGATCGTGTTGTCGCCGACTTTCTTGTAGTGCTTGCCTTCGATGCCGAATGCGAGCAGGTTGACCAAGTATTTATCCGTATACATCAGGTTGAGGAACATCATGACGCGCGCCGGATCCTTGGACGTTCTGGAGATCGAATCCATGGAGCCTTGCGTATCGCCCGTGCCGACGATCGGCTGCGTGAGCTCGACTTGCACCCATTGCACGCCGGTTTGCGTGCTGACTTCGGCGTCCTTGCCCGGTTTCAGCTGCTCCGGATATGCGAACGCTTTGCCCGCCTTCAACCCGCCGCTCAGATCCTGCAGCGTTGCCGCGTCTTTGTTGACGTAGCCGCTTTGGTACCATTTGTGAATGAGATCGTAGCCGGCTTTCGCTTCGGGCGTCTCGAGACCGTTGATCAGCTTGAAGTCGGTCGATCCCTTCGGAAGGCTGCCGCCCCCGGTTTCGAAATGGTCGAAATGGTTGAGGTTCCAGACGTTGAGCAGCGAAATGTCTTTGTTCAGGTAAAACGGCGTGACGCCCGGCTCTTTCTCCTTGATCGTATCGAAGTAAGGCTCGAGGTCTTCCAGCGTCTTGATCGTCGTAATATCGATCGCGTATTTGTCCACGAGATCCTTGCGGAGCATGACGCCGAATTGGCTGGCCATTTCCTTGTTGATCGGCATGCCGTAGTTCTTGCCGTTTACTTTGGAGCCTTCGAGCAGCGCTGGCTCGATGACGGCTTTCGCTTCCGGCGCATACTTATCGATCAGATCCGTCATATCGATGATGTTGCCTTGCGCGATTTTCGTCGTGAATCCGTTCCAGTTCGCCGTATACAAGAGATCGAAAGGCTCGCTGGAGGCGAATTTCAGGTTCATTTTGTCATCCCAGCTGCCCCAGTCGATGACTTCCAGATCCAGGGTCACGTTGATTTTGTCCTTCAAATATTTGCTCGCTTCCGCGTTGACCAAGTCCTGGTCCTTAAGTGCCGCGGCGCCTGGAACGAACCATTTGATCGTGTACGGCTCCAGCTTCGACGCGTCGGTAGCGCCGTTGTTCGCCGTACCTGTATTCGCCGCTCCTTCATTCTTGGTTCCGTTATCGGTATTCGTCGCTGCGGGGGTGTTGTTTCCGCCCGCATTGCCGCCATTGTTCGCCGTGTTGCCGTTATTGTTGCTTCCGCAGCCTGACAGGATCAGGGACACTGCAAAGGCGGCCGTTAACGCGGTTAATCCGTTTCTTTTAAGGCCTTTCATATAAACCCTCCCATTTTGGAAATAAAAATGTCGTTCTCTATGCTAACCGGCCAGGCCGGGGTTAGCCTTTCACCGCGCCGACCGTCAAGCCGGCTACAAAATAACGCTGGAAGAACGGGTACGCAAGCACGATCGGTCCCATGCCGATGATGCACATCGCCATACGAACGGTTTCGTTCGGAATCTTGGCGATTTCCGCCGCGCCGATGGCGCTGCTGCTCTGCGCGTTGGACTGAAGGAACTGAAGATTGCGCATGACGCGGTACATCATATACTGGAGATTGACCATGTCGTCGTTGCTGATGTACACGAGACTGTTAAACCAATCGTTCCAATACGACAGCGTATAGAAGAGGCCTATCGTCGCCATGACCGGCAGCGACAGCGGGAGCACGATGCCGAAGAAGATGCGGAACTCGCTTGCTCCGTCGATCTGCGCCGATTCGAGAATGGACGGATGGATCGTCTGCTGAAAGAACGTCCGCGTCGTCAGAACCAGGAAAGCGTTCATGAGCAGCCCGGGGACAATGAGCGCGAACAGCGTATCCTTGATATGAAAGAGATTCGTATAGACGAGGTAGCTGGGCACGAGCCCGCCGCCGAAAATCATCGTGAAGAAGATGAAGAACGAGAAGAAGCTCCGAAATCCGAAATCCATGCGCGACAGCGGATACGCGTACAGCGCCGTTATCATCATGCCGATCAGGCTGCCGATAACCGTTGTCGCGATCGAGATGCCGTAGCCCGTCAAGATTTTGTGCATATCGTACGTGAGATAATGGTAGGCCGCCGTGCTCCATACCCGCGGTATTAGCGAGTAGCCGTGCAACGTGATGGCATTCTCGTCGGATAAGGAAGCCGAGATGACGAGGATGACCGGGAGCAGGCAGGCGCAGCTGTAGATGAAGAAAAACAGGTTGACGATGAGATTGGAGGTCGGCGATATGCTGTTGATGCGTTTTGCTGCCGGTCTGGAAACGGCGGCCGCGGTCGCAGGGGCCTTCACGGTCGTTGTACTCATTGCGGATGTCGCTCCTTCCCTAGAATAAAGCGTTTTCTTTATTGATCTTGCGGACGATCAGATTGACGCCGAGCACGAGCACGAATCCGACGGCCGACTGATACAAGCCCGCCGCGGAGGACATCCCGATGTCTCCAAGCGTAATCAGGGCGCGATAGACGTAGGTATCGATGACGTTCGTGGTCGGATACAGCACGCCGGCATCCAGCGGTACTTGATAGAAGAGACCGAAATCTGCGTTCAAAATATGTCCGACGGCCAGCAGCATCAAAATGATGATGATCGGGCGAATCTGCGGCAGCGTGATGCTGATCGCCTGGCGCCACTTGGAAGCGCCGTCCATCAGCGCGGCTTCATAATATTCGTTGTCGATGCCGATGACCGCGGCCAAGTAGATGACGGTGGAGTAGCCGATGTTTTTCCAGATGTAGACGATCGGCAGGATGAACGGCCAATACTTCGGCTCGCTGTACCACGCGATCGCATCGAAGCCAAGCGGTTCGAGCACATGCGTATTGATGAAGCCGAACTCCGTGCTGAGCATCGAGTAGCCCAAATAGCCGACGACGACAGCGGATAGAAAGTAGGGCAGGAACATCACGCTCTGGTAATATCTCGCCGCCATCCGGTTGCGCACCTCGTTCAGCAGTATCGCAAACGTGACGGCGATCACCGGCGTGATAGTGATAAACAGCGCGTTGTACAAAATCGTGTTGCGGGTAATCGTCCAGGCGTCCGACGTCTTGAACAGAAACTTGAAGTTCGTGAAGCCTACCCATGGACTATGGAGAATTCCTTTGCTGTAATCGATGCTTTTGAAAGCAATGACCGTGCCGAACATCGGCAAGTAGTTGTTAACCAGCAAATAAATCGTTCCGGGCAGCATCATCAGCAGCAAATACCGATTCTTGATTACCTTGCGCCCGAATGCTGCAAATCCGTTTCGTTTCGCTTCCGTGTTCAGTACCATCACCTCGTGTTCATTTCGGCATGTTGGATTCGTTCTTAAGGTAATTGTAAGAGAGAACGGCAGGCGCCCGATAGGAACAGAAGTGACAAAGTTAACGTTATTATGACAAACCCCCGCCGAATGGCAGGGGTCTGATTATCGTCGTAATAGGGTTCAGCCTACGATGCCCTGATAGCGCTTGCGATACTCCTGAGGAGAAATGCCCACGGTCTTCTTGAACACCTTTCCGAAATACGAGAAATTCTCGTAGCCCAAGGAATCGCCGATATCGCTGATCTTCTGGTTCGACTCCGTCAGCAGGATCTTCGCCTGATTAATCTTGGCCAGAATGATGAAATCCATGAGCGACTGGCCCGTTTCCTTCTTGAAGAGGCGCGACAGATAGGCGGAATTCAAATAGACATGCGACGCGAGATCTTCCCGGTTAACGTCCCGGATATGCTGCCCGATATACTTCTTCACTTTCTCGATATTGGCGCGATGGTCCCCCTCATGCTGGCTGAAATATTCCATCCCGGCCGTGAGCAGCCGCTCCGCCCAGCTCTTCAGGCGGGCCAGTGAACGTGTCGCGGAGCCTTCGCCGCTCAGCAGCTTGCTGCCGACCACTTCCTTGGCCGGCCAGCCTTTCCGATGAGAGACATGGTACACCATATGAAGAAGCAGGTAGTACACCGCCTCGAGCGACTCGTGCGTGACAGGCTGCCCCGCCAGCTCCTTAAATGCCGCGTTCAGCCGTTCCATCAGCTCGGCCTTCTTGCCGGACTCGAACAGGACGGTCCATTCCGCCCAGTCGATATTCGCCGGCTCCTTCGTCTGCTTGGCGCTGCTTCGCTCGAAGCCGTGATCACGCAGCAGCAGCACCGCTTCCGTCTCCGCCACGTTGCTCTGTTCCATCTCGAGCAAGGCATGGTAGGTGCCCGTCAAACCGCCGATGGTCGAGGGCTCGCCTACATAACAGGACAAACGGCAGTAGAAATACGAGGAGGATGCCTTCATGTAGGTCCTGCAGACGGCCGTCAGCTCCTGCAGATCCATGGCCTTCTCGTCCTCATAGAGCAGCACGAACAGCACGCCGTTTGTATCCCGAATGACGCAGCCGCGGCGGGATTCCAGAAACATTTCCTCGGCGCTCTTGAGCAGCGCGTATTCCAGAATCTCCTCGTCCCGCTTGCTGAACGCCTCGCGGAATTCTTCCACGCTGAGCAGAATCGGCCTTACCCGCGTATCGGCCGCGATCGGCAAGCCGTACGCTTCGATGGCCTGCCCGAGCCGCTCTTCCGTCATCATGACGCGCGCGCCGAGCACGTCCTGCCAAAATTTCTCCCATAAGAGCGGCTTCTGCGTCTCCCAGAGCTGGGCGTATTTCTCGTAGCGCTCCGAATAGTGCCTCTTGTCCCGTTCCTGCTTCAACTTCTCGCATGCCCGCGAGACGACCTCGGCAATCTGCTTGTGCTTGACCGGCTTCAGCAAATAATCGAAGCTGCCGAGCTGGAGCGCTTGCTGCGCATAAGCGAAATTAGCATGTCCGGTGAAGAAAATCGTCAACGTATCCGGCTTGTTCTCGTTGACCCATTCCAGCAGCTCGAGTCCGTTGCTGCCGGGCATCTCGATATCGCACACGATGATATCAATCGGGTTGGCGAGCAGTTTCTCCTTCGCGGCTCCGACCCCGTAAGCGCTGAATAGACCGGTTACGCCAATCGACGGCCAGTCGATACAGTTCAGAATCGCTTCAACGGCATATTTCTCATCATCGACGACGAGCAAGTTATACATCGCTGTCTCCCCCTTCATTGTCCCGCTCCACGGGCAGCCGGATGCTGACGATCGTGCCCTCGGGCTCCCTGTCGGAGAACCGGATCTCCGCCCGATTCCCGTAAATCATGCCGAGCCGGCTCCGCACGTTCCAAATCCCGAGCCCGCCGGCCCCTTGCCCCGCTCCTTCTGCCTCGATGCCTCGCTGCAGCTGATGCAGCTTATCCGCCGTAAGTCCCCGCCCATTGTCGGCAATGATGATCTCGCAGCAGCCGCTGCCTTCTTGCAGGGCTTGCACCGTGATCGATATGACATACAGCCGGTCCCCTTCCGGCATGCCATGAATGACCGCGTTCTCGATGAACGGCTGAATGGTCAAGGGCGGCAGCGGGCAGCCGGCGAACCGCTCCGGCAGATCGACCTCGAATGCCAGCTTGTCCGGAAAGCGCAGCTTCTGAATCTCCAAATAATTCGATATATGGTCGATTTCCTCCGACAGCGTAATGAATTCGCGGTGCGCACGCGTAATGAAGCGGAAGTAATCGGCGAGATGCTCGGTCATCTGCTCGACCAGCTCGTTCTTGCGAAGCGAGGACAGACTGTAAATAATATTCAAGGAATTCAGGTAGAAATGCGGGTTGATCTGTGCCTGCAGATGCTTGAATTCAGCCTCCTGCTTCTTCAGCATGCCTTCGTAGACGTCGATTTTGAGCCTGCTGATCTGACCGGCCATGCCGTTGAACGTATCGATGAGAAACGCGAACTCGAACGAGGACCCTTCCTTCAGTCGGACGCTGAGGTCGCCGTGCATGATTCGCCTCATCCCGGACATGAGCGCCTGCATCGGCTGCAGCAGCGTCCGCTTCAAGAAGAACGAGTAGAACAGGATCACGACGAGCCCGACGACCGGAATCAGGTAGATCGCCCATTGGAAATAGAAGAGCTGCTTCAGCAGATTTTTCTCCGGCACGATCGCGATCATATGAATCGGCGCTTGAGAAAAGGAAGCGTTGACCGCAAGGTAGCCGAGACCGTTCGCCCGGTTGAATTTGCTGTACGCCTCGTTGCCCGGCTTCTTCAGGCTTTTCTCGATCTTCTCGACGTCTCCGGCGGTCAACGAAGTCGCCGTAAGCGGGATGCCTTCATTCGAGACGAGCAGCTCCTCCAATCCCGAGTCCGAGGACGTTGCGTTCAGCTCGTCGATTAACTGCTCCGCCTTGATCAAAGCCCCGACATACACGGCGGCATTGGCGTCGGCCACCTGTTCCAAACGAACGAGATAGTACGTATTATCCGCATGGATGATGTCCCAATCGTGAATGACGCGATTCTTCTTATCCGCCAAATACCGATCCAGCACCAGATGGTACCGCTCGGTCTCCCAATACGTTCGCTGGCTTGTGAGCAGCCTGCTCGGCATGTCCAGATAGACGAAGAACGTGTCGACTTCCTTATAAGCGGCCTGGTCTTGATCGAACGAAGTAAGCAGCGCCTGCTTGGCGAAGAAGTAGTCGCCGCTTTCCTCCGGATAGGATGAGAGCGCTAACAAATTCGGGTAAGACGGATTGCTGCTCACCTGTCTGAGGAGGTAGTTAACCGTCTGTCCCAGCGTGATATCCTTCTTCGCGGCCTGCGTGGAGATTAGATTGTTGTTGGACTGGGACACCTGCTCCCGCACGACGTTCATCGCATAATAATTGTTATAAAATAAAAATAAAATCAAGGGTACGGTCACGATGACGAATCCGATAATGAACTTATAGCGCAGCGTACGTTTCTTTCGGACCATGACGATCAACCCGCACCTCCGTAATTCTCACGATTCTTACAGAAATTAGTATAAACCTAGAGTAGCATTACGGCATAAAAAAAAACAGTCCGTTTCCACTGGAAACGGACTGTTTGGCGTTCGCGGCCGGCTCTGCGCCTGCGTGAAGAATAGAGCATGATCGGCTTGTTAGACCCGCTAGACTTGCGAGACTTGCTAGACTTGCTAGATTTGCTAGACTTGCGAGATCAACTAGGATTGCGAGACTTGCGGGATTTATTAGGATTGCGAGACTTGCCGAGAGTTACTAGGATCGTGAGAGTTACTAGGATCGCGAGACTTGCTAGACTCGCAACCTACTGCGCTTCAGGATCCATGCGGTCGTATACGTCCTGCTCGATGACGACCTTCGCGTCCGCCGCTGCCTTGGCAACGAGCGCATCGTAGGCTTCGTCGGCCAGCTGTGCTGCGATGCCTTCCTTGACGTCTTCGAACGCATAAGCTTCGCTTTTCTCGCGCGCCGTCACCACGGCGAGGACGTAAGCGCCGTTCTCCTTGAAGACGCCGGTATGCTGGCCCGGCTGGAGATCTTGAACGCTCGATACGAACAGAGGCGTCTCGAGCGAAGCCGCTCTTGCCGTCTCGGCGTCCAGCATGACCGTCTTGGCGGCCGCGCCTTCGACTGCCTTTGACGCGGCGGCCGCGGACTGTCCTGCGTCCAGCAGCTCCGCGATCTTCTTCGCCGCGGCCTCCGCTTCCGAATCGGTAAGGGAAGCGCCCTCCCCATAAGCCACGGAAACGGTGTCCGCGCGAACCGAATCGCGGCTCGTGAATTGATCCGCGGCCTGCTTGTCGTAGAACGCGCGAAGCTGCGCATCCGACCACGTCATGCCGCCTTCCAGCTTCTTCTTCAGATCGCCGATCAGATTGGAATTCAGCAGGCTGTAATAGGCCGATTCGGTGTATTGCTTGGGCCCGTATACGCCCTGCTGATCGTCTCCTCCGTGCGCTCTGCGTTTGTTCTCCGCTTGAAACTGCTTCAGGAACGAGGCATACGTAATATCTCCCGTCAAGCCTTCCCGCTTGGCCATCGCTTGCTGCAGCTTCAGCTGAACGACTTGCGCAAGCGCCTCCTTCTTCAGCATCTCGGCCGGCACCTCGCCCTCGAACGATGCCGTCCAGAAATCCGGCCCGGAATCGGCGTCATACTTGGCTTTAAAATACGCCGCCGTCTTCGCCTTCTGCGCCGACATCGCCTGTTGGAGCTCCTCGAGCGCGATGGGCTCGCCATTGACGGTCGCGGCGATACGGAGCTTGGTGCCGCCTCCCCGCTGCTGCAGCAACGACACGGCTGCGATTGCGGCGATCAGCAGCACGGCGGCCGCAATCGCGATGGCTTGAAGCCGCTTCTTATGGAAGAATGCGGGCGTCGGCCCGGTTATCGGGCGCGCCGGCGTTTTCAGAACTGCGTTTCTCATCGTCGCAAGTCTCCCTTCGCGTATACGGCTTCAAGCCGCCTTGACTAAACTGATACGATCAATGCGGGAACAGCGTTTTGGATGCCAGCGGATGCATCGAGCCTTTGCCGTCCCATACGAAAGCACGGATGCTCGCGCCGTTCGTATTCGCAGGCAGCACGATCGTGGCCGTCAGCGTTTGGTTCGTGAAGGTCTTCACGTTGGCATTCTCGGTCGTGGACACCAGCAGGCCGTTCGCATTGTATACGCCCACGATCAGCGTCACGCTTTGGTCGGCGTCGGTGGAGTTGACGATCGTCGTCGACACCTTCACGATGCCGCTCGGCTGAAGCGTCGTGATCGCGTTGCCGCTGCCGTCCTTGAAGACCGGCGTCGATACGGTCAAGCCGCTACCGACGATAATCGCGATTTCATTGGAGGCCAGGTCATGACCGTTCACGGTGACGACCGCATGCACATGCGCCGTACCCGCGGCAACCGCCGTTACCGTGCCGTCCGCCGAGACGGAAGCGATGGATGGCGCGTCGCTGCTATAAGCAATGGCGACGTCCTCCGCCTTCAAGTCAAGCGTCTTGCCGGCATCGTCCGCGCCAATAACGGACAGAGACGTGGTATCGCCCGTCTTCAGCTGCGGCTTGCCTGGGGTTACCGTCACCTTCGTGATGCTCTCCGGCCCGAAGTCGGCCAAATACTCGAATTTCACGGCATCCGCGACTACCTTGTCATTGGCATTATCGCTGAGCGTCACGGAACCGCCCGTGCCCGCCGCGAACTTATGGTTTCCGAGCAACAGCCATTGCCCTTGCGCGGACGTGTATTCATTGACGGTATACGACTTGTTGCCGCCGTCAAACTGAACGCGGAAGGCGGCATTCGTCGCGCGGCTTTCGTTGGCTACCCGCGGCGGCAGCCAATAATACACGGCGTAATAACCGGCCGTCGGCAAATTCGGCGTCCACGTGACCGACTTCGCGCCGCTTCCCTTGGCAGCGTAGACGTATCCGTTGCCGTAGCCGCCCGTGCCCGCTGTCCATGAACCCGTCTTCGCGGCGGCCGCATCGTCAACGATGACGGAAGCGCTCGTCGTGCGGACCGGCAGCGTGCTGCTCGGTACGGATTCATTGCCAGAGAAGTCCCGTGCGATCACATAGAACGAATAGTCCGTGTCGGCAGTCAGTCCGGTCAGCGTCACCGTATTGCTCATGATGACCGACGCCAGCTTCTCGTCCGTGCCCGCGTCATAGATGTCGCCATCCAGCGGCACGCCGCCTTCAGCGGCCGTCCATGCCAGCTTCACCGTCGTGTCCGTCCGGTCCTTGACCTGCAGCCCCGTCGGCGCGTTCGGTGCCGTCGCGTCGTTCTTGGTGCTTGCCGGATCCTCGAACAATCCGATATCCGGCGAACCCGTATAGAGCGGGTTGCCGAAGAAGTCCTTGCCGCCGTTATCGGCTACGACCCGGCCTTCTCCGATCAGCGGAGAATCGGAGCGCAGCTTGAAGCCGTTTACTTTGCCGATGCCGTCTCCGCCCGTCGGATCGACGAATTTGGGATCGACGTTCAAATTGCGAATGCCTTGGCTAGGCGGCGTCGAGCCGTAGAAATCGTTGTTGTAGAAGGCCGGTGCCGTCGGATAAGGCTGATTGCCCTGCGACGTGTAGAAAATGTTGTTGATAAACGTGGATTTCGGACTGTTCGACATGACGATGCCGTCGCCGTTGTCGTTATAGAACACGTTGTTGTAGAACAAACCTTTGTCGTTCGACGATATCGTCTGGCCGGACGCCTTGTGATGCTGATCGTTGCGGCTGAGGTTGTAGCGGTAATAGTTCGTGCCGTTCTGAAGCTGCCCCATGTCCATGACGAAGCCGCCCGTGTTATCGTGCGAGTAGTTGAATTCGTACAGATGGTCGCCTTGAGCCAAAATATCGGTATCGAAGGCAGCCGAGTCGGCCGACGCGGAATTCAAGTAATGAACGCGGGCCACTTCATTGTGACGGAAAATCGCGCCGTTCGTCTTCCATACCCAGATGCCGGCAATCCATTTGAAATCGTAGGAGTTGATGGCAACGTCGTACACGGCGTTATTCTCGATGAGCGGATGGTCCGCCACGCCGATAACGATGCCGTCGGAGCCTGTTTTGTTAATCGTATTGCCCCGGACGACGACGTTCTGATGGTACTTGGTCAGATCGTTCGTGTAGCCGTCCATATTGATGCCGATCGTCTGGATGTCGTGGATGTTGTTGTTCTCGATGAGCATATCCTTGAAGTACCCGTGCTTGTCGTCCGCGATGTTCGGCAGCCACTCCCACGCATTGACCATGATCGCCGCGTTGTGGTTCTTGTTGACCGATTCTCCGTCCGTATCGATGACCGAGTCTTCTCCGCTGACCGATATGCCCGCGACGTCGTGGATATCGAGATCCTTCAATTGAATGCCGCTCATCACGCCTTCATGGTGCGCGATGACCCACACGCCGGAGCGTCTATGAAACTCCGTCTTGTAATCATTGGGATTCGCGGCATTGAAATTCGTGATTTCAATGTCCTGAAGCGTGACGTACTGCTCGTTCTCGATCCGCACCCCGTAGCTGCCTCCGCCGCCGTTAATAATCGGTTTGACTTCTCCGCCGTATGAACCGATCGTGATTTGGCCCTCGGCGCTTCCCGAGAACGTAATATCGAGCGATTGATTCCAGACGCTGCCCGATTTCAACAGCACCTGATCGCCGGGATGCAGCTGTCCTGCGCCGCCTACCGAACTGACGTGGCTCAATGTCCGCCACGGCTGACCGGTACTTGTTCCGTTGTTGGCATCATTGCCGGATACGGAATCCACGTAATAGATCGCGCCGGCAGCCTCGGCCGCAGCCGTGCGGGCAGCTAGGCTCCCTATGTCGGCCAATTGCAACGTTAATGCGCTTAAGGCGACCAACAGGCCTGCCTTCCATCGCTTGCTTGCTTTCATCTCCCTTATCCTCCTTCAGTCATCTTGGCGTCGTACATCTTGACCACTATCGCCGCTGCTTCCGCGCGGGTCGTCACTTCGTTCGGCGCGAAGAGATTGCCGCCTCTTCCGCCCATCAGCTTCCGCTCGGCGGCCAGCGCCACATAAGGCCGTGCCCACGGAGCGATTGCATTCGTATCTGCAAAAGCAAGCTTCGCCGTATTGCCCGGCTTCCACCCTAGACCCCTGACGCTCATGGCCGACAGCTCGGCGCGCGTAATCGGCTTGCCTGCGCGGAACGTTCCGTCGTCGTAGCCGGTAATCCAGCCTTCGAGCGCCGCGATGAACACCTCGCTCTTCGCCCAGGCGGGTAAGCTTGCCGCATCCTTAAATGAGGCGGGTTTACTGACCTCGGGTGACGGATTCAGCGTCCTCACCAGCATGACGGCGAACTCCGCTCGCGTAACCGGTTGGTTCGGCAGGAAGCGATCATCCGCGTAGCCCTGCACGATACCGAGTGCAACAGCCCGCTTGATCGAAGCCTCCGCCCAATGGCCGGCAATATCGCGAAGCGCATGCCCGTTCGATATAACCGTCTTCACCTTGCTTGCGCCCGGAAGCGTCTTGGCTTCGAGCTTGGCATTCACAAGCTTCGATTCCATAAGCGAAATCTCGGCCGCTCCGTTCGCCAACGCCGTAAAGGTCAGCGTCGCCAGCGCGAACGTACCGCTGTCGCCCGAACGATCGCCGATCTTCGTATGCGCGAACGTCACGACGTCGTTCTTGACGATCGGCTGCACGCTGAAGCCGTCCACCAGACTGACGGCGCTCTTCAGCTTCAGCCGCTTGACGTCGAACCGGACCGAGGCTTCGTAAGCATAGACATCGGTCAGCGAGCTGCCGGTTATCGTGACCTTCACTTCCGAGCCGACGGCAGCATTCTGCTTGTCGATGGATAAGGCAACGGACGGCAGGGCGCCGGCCAATGCGAGCGACGGCAATCCGATGATGAGCAGCATGCCGAGCAGCAGCAGTAACGTGAATGATTTTCTAACCATGGCGCAGCCCTCTTCCCTCTGACCCCGCGCTGCCCGCCGGGAGCGGCAAACACCTTGTGCGTCGCTCCCGGCAAGTCAACCGCGGATGATTATACAATTCATGATGCGATTTGATTCGTCATTCGATCTGTTATTCGTTCTGTTAGTCGATCTGTTAGTCGATCTGTTATTCGTTCTGCTATTCGTTCTGTTAGTCGATCTGTTAGTCGATCTGCTATTCGTTCAGCCAGTCGTCAAGGATCATTTGCGCGATGGCAGCCAGCGAACGAAGCGTGATTTCGCCTTCGTTGAACAGATCGGCTTTCTCGATTGCCGACCAGTTCGGATCGGAGGAAGTCATGCCGAAATATTTCGCCAGGATCGAGAGATCCCGGATCGTGATGCGGGTTTCGCCCGGTACGAGCGTTACCAGCTGGCCTTTGAACGTTTGAACGGCCGACTGGAGCGCCGTAACGGCTTGATCGACGACAGCCTGGGCGGCGCTGGCATTGTTAAGCACGCCGTTCGCTTGGCTGATTGCCGCTTGCAGCGCAGCTTTGGCAGCCTGCGAGTATTGGCCGACCTTGCTGCCTTCGATGGCTGCGTCGTACGTGGACTGCGCCGCTTCGATGGCATGCGTAAGGGCTGTTTTGTCGGAATCGACCACCGGAACGTTGACGCTGTCCAAGAATGCGTCGACGGCGGCTTGAAGCGCGGCTGCCGCATCGGCGATTGCTTCCTGGGTTGCGGATGCGTTGTCGGCGACCGCTTGCGCGGCGTCGATCGCAGCTTGAAGCGCGGCTTTCGCGCCGGCAGGATATTGACCCGCTGCGCTGCCTTCCACGGCTTCGTCATGCGTTTGCTGCGCGTCGGCGATTGCCGTTACCAATGCGGAATGATCGGCTGCCGTCAGTTGGATCGAGACGGAGCTGTCCGCTGCCGTGATGAGATCCGTTTCGTTGGACAGCTGGAATTCCTGCATGGACACGGTTGTCTCGCCTGCCGCGGCACCGGCCTTGGCCGTCGCATGCAGGGTGAACAGATGCCCTTGCGCCGCGAAATCCGGAACCGTGCTGCCGAGCAGTACCATAATTTCGCCTTGAGCCGGTTTGATCGCGGCATCGAGCACGCTCAATCCCGATACGGCGGACGTGACGACGCCGGATGCCAGCCGCGATGGATGCTCCGAATCAACCGCGAAGTCCAGCTTATCTTTGTCGTAATGAATGACGGCTTGCAGCACGTTGTAATGCGCATCGCCACCCCCGAGGAAGCCGGCCTCTAGCTCGATGGCGCTGCCCGCTACAGCACTATCCGGTCCGCTAAGCGTTCCTCTCGGTTCGCCGGAATCGTCCGGAACCGGATCGCCAGGCGTGAAGGAGAACGTGACGCTCGTCGAGCGAGCAATGCCGTCTCCGCCGACGGATACGGTATAGAGACCGTTCGCATAGGCGCTGCCCGTAATCGGGAAGGTAAAGGAATAATGGCCTTGGCTGTCGCTCGCCGCTTGATCGACGTATGCGATCGCGCCGTTCGGGTCGGTCACGAGCAAGGTGACGTCTTTGCTCGAACCGTCGGCCCTTTGACCGGCGACCGTAATCCGATTCGTATTCTCGTCGACGCTGACGTCGGCGGTTATGGCTTGCACTGGCGCTGAGCCGGCTTCAAGATCCGCTTTGCCCCACTGTCCTCTGTTCTTCTTCAACGTCTCGCCAGTCGTCGTCCACCCCCACTGCCCGCGGCCGCTTGCGCTGCCGTCGTTCAGCACGGCGTTCAGCAAAATCCGTTTATTGTCCCACGGATTCGTAATGCCGAGCTCGCTGAGCGGAATGGCCGCTTCCAGCGTGTAGCTCTTGCCGTCCACCGATTTCGTTCCCGCAAGCGGAATCGTCGGGAAGGAGAAGTTCGAATTGCGGTAGACATAGGATTGCGGGCCGTTGCTGATGCTGCCGCTAATGACGACTTGCACGTCGCTGGCCAGCATCGTATTCTTCTTGTCCGGGAACTGGCTATAGTCGGTATCCTCCGTGCCGAAGAACAGCTCCAGATTGTCTCCGCCCCACAGGTTCGTGCCCGTGTTCTCGTTGATCATCGGCGTCGGATCCGCAATGACCGCGCCCACGTACAAATTGTCGGCGTCATAGCTGAAATACACCTTCGCGCCGTGGTCGTCGCCGTTCGTATCCGTGATTCCGGTCAGCGTAATGGCGTTCGCGCCCTGCCATCCGCCTGTCGGTTTGCCGTTGTCGTCCAGCTCGACGGTGCCGTTAATGCTAATTGCTCCGGCCGCCTGCTTGATGGTCGTCTGCCCCGGCGTTTCGACCGGCCCGCTGTCGTCCGATGGATCCCCGTAGCCGATCGCCACGCGGGTCATCTTCGGATGCTTCATGCCGTAGAGCTCGCCGGACGTAAAGGCCGGCAGGCGGACTTGCACGAAGCGCGTGCCCTCAGGCAGGCTGCCGATATCGACCGACGTCGGCACCCAGTTGCTGTCATAAGCTACTGCCGGCTTATGATAGGAACTGCTTTGCGTCGCGTTCGTGTAGGTCGTGCCGTCCGGGGACGCCCATACCTCGAAATATTTCGACGGAAGGAAGTTGAAATAGCCCTCCGCATATACGCTCTTGGCTTCTTTGCCTGCCGGAACTTCGTACGTCAGCCCTTTGTCCTCCAACGTGGCGTCGAGACGCTCGACATTGGACAGGTTGCTGAAGGTCTGCACGTCCCAGTCGACATTCGTCACGGCATGCAGGTTGCTTGTGACCGCGCCCGCAGCCAGCTTATTGAAGGACGCCAAAGTATCCACGATGTAGTCGTTCGCCGCCGCGGAGGACGCCGTGCTGGTGAGCGTTACATTATCCAAGGAAAAATTACCGAACTCCGAGTTGTTGAAGAAACTCGCCTGCGGCAGCCGGATATGTAAATACTTCGTCCCCGCCGGTACCGATCCGGATACATACGAAGCTTTCAGCTGATCGCGGCTCGTCATCAGATCCGGCTTCTGCTTCCGCACCATCGTGACCTCGTCGCCGTCCGTGAACGTACCGGAGGCGCTGTCGTACTCGGCCTCGAACACCTTGAGATCGTCTGCCTCCGTATACTTGAGCGACCACTTGAAAGCGTTCACATCGATCGTCACGCCTTTGAAGCTGGTGCTGCCGGCGTAATAATACAGATCCCCCGGCCCCGTAACCCCTCCGTTCGCCGCGTTCACGCCCGATTTCATAAATACATTGTCCAGCGTATCTAAGGTGTCTTTGAATTTGCCCGTTCCGTCGAACGCAACGGAGCTTCCCGTTATGTCCCCGGCTGCCGCGCTTGCCTCGCCCGCTGCAATCAGCCCGTTTGCGCTGCCCAGCAGCAGGCTCATCAGGCTCAGCGTTTTCAGCCATTTGAACTTCCCGCCCATTCCTTCATCTCCTTTTTCGCTGTATGAAAGACTTGCCATGCCCTATAATGGTACATTTCGTATCAGAGCGTTGACTAGGAAGTAATGTGCCGTTGTTAGCGTTTTTATGACTTCCTGGAAAATTGCGCGCTGACAAATCCCGTGTCGGTTCAAGGGAAAATGATTCTTTTCGCCCTTGCTGGTAGTTGAGGGGGGAAGTAGGTAACAATTTGTAGCTTTCCGGTGATTATAATGTCGAAATGCAAACTACGTAGACACCGAGGGTGATGGCGCGCAGCAAAAAAACGCCCCTCGAGAAGGTCGGCGCTTTCGGCGATTATGAGGTTTTGGCCAGTGCTTCTTATCTAGCGTTTGAGAGATTTTTCATTGAAATCCTTAATGAGTTGCTCGGATTCCATCGTGGCTTCCGCTCTGTTTGTCGCAGGCGCCGTAATCATGAAGCCGTCGGATTCCGACCATGGACGCGCATCATCATTCGCAATCAATTTTATCGTAAACACATCGAAATCGTCATTGATATAGATGGCACCATACATAAAGAGTTCCGGGACTTTTCGGCCTCCAGCATCCGTAGATTGGAACGACGCAAATAGCGAACTGAAATTTTCTCCGCCGTAGTAAAGCTCAAGTTCAGCAATATTTTTCGGGAGTTGCGGAACCTTCTTCCCTTCAAAGTCAACCGTGCCATGAAAAGACTTTTTGCCATTGATATGATGTCGCAGCTTCCCGTCCAGATTCATTTTGATAGGCTCGATAATGCCTTCCTTTCCGAGTTGATAATAGACGCCATCTATCGTCTTCGTATATCGTTTGGGCGTCAAATACCAAATGCAGCCGATAACGGCTATGCCGATCATAATCAGGACGATCGTTTTGATCTTCATTCCAGCCCCCCTTATCTGTTGCATGATCCTATCCTTACGGCTCCGATGGACTTACGTTTCACCAAGATCAACATGGGTGCAGGCATAAATGTCGCGGCATGCATAACCTAACATTTTACAGCTCTGTTACATCATAACTTACAGAAGCGTATTCACGAAGTAGGAGATGCCCGCCGTTTTGGTTGGCCATCATCTAAAGAGGAGATGAACGTATGGGTAAATTAAATGGTCCCCCTGGACCTCCAGGACCGGTAGGACCGCGAGGGCCCCAAGGTCCTCCCGGCCCCCCAAGGGCCTTCGTAGAGGGACCGCAATTACTTCAAGAACTTGCTGGAGCTATTGGAGCCGCTGGACCTGCCGGACTTGCTGGAGCACTTGGGCCAGCCGGACTTGCGGGACTTGCTGGAGCACTTGGGGCAGCCGGACCGGCTGGACTTGCAGGGCTTGCCGGAGCGCTTGGGGCAGCTGGACTGGCGGGACCAACTGGTGCAACGGGAACGGCAGGCCCAGCAGGGGCAGCAGGGGCACCTGGCCCCGCCGGACCAGCTGGTTCCGTGGGAATTGTAGACTATAGATTTTCAGGAAGTAATGACCCTGTTCTTTTTGTAAGTAATCAGATGAAACGCCGTTTGCCATGGTTGAACTCACCTTCCCGCCTATCACTCTAACAGCGAATCAAGTCGTGAAATTAGATGCCTTCTCGAATACCAATTTGATGAATGTTCAAAGTTATTCGGTGAGCAGCTTTATATCCAGAAATCCCGGAGACACTGTCACGATTGACAATGACGTGGTATTCCAAAATCCGAATCAGCCGAATTTCGAACAACTAATGGTTACGACCAGCCTTACTTGGGTGGATAACCCGGGACCAGGAACTTATAATTACACGTTCACCATCATTGCCTTAGCCCCATTTGGAATATCTGAAGGTTCAATCAATAGTCGAGCATTAACGGCCGTGGTGATGAATACCGCCTGAACTGCCTTAAAACAGGTACCATGCGCTTCATCCTCTGCTACGTCGCATTCTATGCCCATATCGCCGGGCTAAGGCAACCGATCCGCTCGGCATCCTTCTTCCCTGTCTGTATGAAGAAGCGTTCACCTTAGTGCAACGATACGTCGGTAACCGACACTTTCACGGAGAACTGCTTCAACATGACTTCCTCGTATTTCTCCTTCTCCGTCTCAGGGAAATCCATGAGCACAGGCGTAATGGTCACCGTCTTCGTCCCGGCAGCTAGCGGCTCGCCCAGCAGACGGACATTTTCCAGGTAAGTTTGTTCAGCTAGCGGTAAATTCCGATCATCTACGCGGCTGCTGGTGACGCTGGTTACGAAGGATAACACGTCGCCGTTATCGGATTGAATCCTATATTTCATTCCATACCGACCGTGATCTCTATACTGATCGACCAGCTTCTTGGGCAGTTCCCATCGCAGCCTCCACTCGGACGCGAGCGGGGAATTGCGGGAGCCTGTTGCCTCGAATACGACGGCATCTTCTGTAACGGAATAATCCGCGCCATACAAACGGGAGGAAACAGACCCCGTCTTACGGACGCTCAGCTGGAAGCTCCAGTCGCCCGGCAGGGTCATTTGTCCAGGATGCTCCCCATCCATGAAAGCGAGCTGCGGTACAGTAACATGGAGCTCAAGGAGATCCGGCATTTCTTTATCGAAGAAATAATTGACGATCCCAACGCGGTCGTCGCCCCACTTCGCACCGGAATCGGATTTGACGATTCCCGGGTCGAGCTTCTTGATCTTCGAATCCAGTTGGAAGGCAGGCGTAATATAAAGCCTACTGCCATCCTGCTTGCCTTCTCCGACCAAGGAATAACTGAAGGACAAGCGTAAACCGTCGAACGTTGCTTCGTGAATGCGCAAGATGTATCCGTTACTCTCTTGTTCAGCTAGAATGGGCAGCTCGGAAGCCGCATGCTGGGCATCGCTTTCGTCGCCGGCAAGCCCCTTGTCTCCCTGCCAGGAAAAGATCGAATGGATGAAAGGCTTGAACGCATCCGCGAAGCTGCTGCTTCCTGCAGCGAATAACATGCTACCGGCAATTATGCAGAAAGCTAGGCACGCGACTATAGTACGCTTACGAAGCACGGAAGAAGCACGCGCTTTGACAGGCGTGGCGGTTGTGACGGATGTTACGGTCGGATCGGATGAATTGGAGGCGTCCGCCATTTTAGTAGGGAGTCCCTCCAATACGGCGTCGATTCGCATTCTGACCTCGTTCGGCAAGCCGCTCTTCGGATTTATTCGATCCCTTAGCCGATCATCAATTGTGGAATGAAACCGATTCATTTCAATTCCTCCTGTGCTTCCGTCTCTTTCCATGCAGAGGCAAGCTTCGCACGAGCGCGGTATAGTCTGGATTTAACGGTATTTTCCGATAGGTCGAGCAGGTGCGCAATCTCTCTTATCGAAAGATCGTCGATGTAATAGAAGACGACAACCTCCCGGTGATCCAGATCGAGCCCGCCCAATAGATCTTCCAATTCTATCCGAGCGGATGGGCTGGTTTCGCTGACTCCCTGTTCATGGTTAACGGACAAGGGAACATATTTGCTGTTTTTCCTGAAAATCTGTCGGCATTCATTAATGAGAATTCGGGTAAGCCAGGTACGAAAATACAACGGATCCCGCAGTTTACCGATTCCATTGTAAGCGTTCAGAATGGTTTCTTGAATCGCATCGGCGATATCCGCATCATTCTTCAACAATCCTTTGCCGATGGCATACATCATCTGTTCGTTCTCGCGAATAAGCGAAATAAAAGCATCCTTCGACCCGGCAATCGCCAAGTTGACAACAGCTTGTCCATTCAATCGCTCTGCTCCTTCATCCTGTTCTGTGATTACAGTAATTAGATGTGAAAAAGGGGCAGGCGGTTGCATCAGAAAAAAATAGTTTAAAAGGATTCCTAGGTAAGAAATTCAACAAACCTAAACGACCGCATCTATGCTTCAATAGGTGCGGTCATTTAGGTTCAACGATCGTTCTCTGTTTGTTAATCTACTTCCCGTACTTCCCTTTATCTTTCGCCTTGATATATTGCTCTTCTCCTGTTCCGATCGCGATATATTCCGACGTTTTTATCCCATTGATTTTATATAATTTCGTACCTGCCGGATATGTATTAGAGAAACCGTTCGAATAGATGCCTTCACGGTCGGAGTAGCTTTTGACCTCTCCGATTTGCTCCCCTATGTCTTCAGGAGTCACTTCTTCATTAAGGACTTTATAAATGTCGTCATTGAGGATGACAAACGAGTAAGCCCAGTCTGCGCTTGAATTGGAACCCGAACTCCCTTGCGAACCACAGCCAGCTATCAAGCCAGTAGCTAGTAAAATACCAATAAGAATTCTACCGTTCATGAATAAACCCCCTCGTTAAATGAGCCCCTCCCAATTTATGACGAAAATGGATGGTCATTGTTGCAATGAGAGCCTAAGAACGATCCCTTCATACAAAATAATCTTCATTGGAGCCTTCAGTTTTTTACTGGTATGCCTTGACTCCCAGCCTGTTCTTGCAGCTCATTGAATAACTGTTTGGTCTGAAGCGAATCCTTATCGTTATAGAAAATATACGTATCCGCTAGCTTGATTTTGATATACGGCGGATTGTTTTTGAAAATATACAGCCTCGTTTTCCCCAGCTCTTTCAAGCGAAAATGTCCGCGTGCGCGATCAGCCGTGGATTCGCCGTTCGTTTTCTTGCCGGAGGGCACGTCTTCGACGAGTGATAGTTGCTCGACTTCGCTTGCCTCGAACGCCATGGAATACATCGAATAATCAATCTCAATGCGATGGTTTGGCGTAATGGTTAAGCGCGGAGAGGTTAACTCCGACCGAATGAGCAAGAATGAAACCCCAATAATGAACAGTGCCGTAATCCCTACGGTACCCCACACAATAGATTTTCCAACCACGGTTGCCGTATTGACTGTCGCGCCTATGCCCACCCGCTTCTGTACGAAGACGCTTTTATCGTCAGGATTATGGTAGGTGAAGCCGTTGGCCCAGTATTCATCATCATCGGTATAGACCGTTTTTCCATCCTGTTCCAACACTTCCTGCTCCAGGGCGCTTATTTTACGATAGACATAGAAAACCGCGCCGACCGGCAGCGCACTAAATACCAGCACGATGGTCATCCATAGGCCGTACATGCCTTCCGTCTCGTTAACAACGAACACACAGATGAACAGAACGTGCACATTCTCAATGATGCCCAGGATCAGCCAAAGATAAGATAACGCTCTGCGTCTCGACTGATTTAAGCTTACATTCACATCGCTATTCAAACTAAATACCTTAGCCTTCGTTCTCCGCATGCCATACGAAATGAGCAGCAGAACCATGGTAAGGAATAATCCGCTTGCGGCAACGCCAAGGGACTGAATTTCTTCATTCGCTGCCCAGATTAGTAAACCGATCGCCATCGCAAAAGGGATCGTAAATAGCCATATCGATGCTGAACGTTGATTTTTCAAGCGCGCGACACGCAGATCGCTCTGAATAACCCTCCGCGTACCTACGAACCATTCATGTTCGCGTTTCAAAGCCAGTGTATCTCGAAACGCGCGACGAAATGGAGTAACCATGACGATAAAAAACGCAGGAAGCCAGACAAAAAAATAAATCATTTGATAAGCGGTCCAGACGTAGAGCAGGACGAATGGAATAAGAGATGCCATCATCCAGAGACTGACTTGTCTTGTCTGCTTATTGAAGCGTGCCTGAACGTTACGAATCTCCTCGTGATCCATCGCATCCGCAGGCAAGGTAACGGCGAACAGAATTCCGTTCTTGTATGTCGCCTGAGGCTTGTAGGTGACGAGCAAAGCAATGTAACAGATCAAAGCTGAACTTAAAACAATCGCCGTCAACGTCAACATGGAACCCACTCTTTTCCGTGTATTTTCAGTGCTGGTAGGTCATCTTGGAGAAAATAGTGGAACAAAGGACATGAAATCTGGATTGGTCGATCCCTTTGATTGCCGCTTGCGCAATAATGAGCTGCAGCTGCTTCTCCAATCGTTCGGGAAGATCGGGTTCCGCTTGCGTTTGCAAGCCTGGAGGACTCACCTTCGCTCCGTGCCGACGATCGATTACAATATAGCCTTCCTGCTTCAATATCGAATAGGCTTTATTGACCGTCATTACATTAATGCCCAAGTCATCCGCCAACTGGCGAACAGTGGGCAGTTTCTCTTGTTCTGCTAACTCGCCCGTAGCGATTCCAATGACGATTTGATTACGCAGCTGTTCAAAAAGAGGTGTCTCGCTGTCTAGTTGTATGGAAATCACCATCTTTGGTCGCCTCCTCTATTCCTGTTTAACTCTCTATTCACACCTTTGTTTGCATCCAAAATAATCCAACAACTAAGTATTATATATAGTAATACAGATAATACACAAAGTCCATATGATATGCCTCCAACGCATCAAAAAGGCACAGCCTCCTATCATCAGGAGCATCTGTGCCTTTTTACCGTTTATTCAATTAACTCCAGCTTCACGTTCAACACGGACGTCATCAATCCCGGAAATAATTGCTCGAGGTCGTCTGTCCGCAAGGAATAGAAATGCTGCGTCCCCTCAATTCTTACCTTGGCCACACCTGCCTCCCGGAGGACTTTTAAATGATGGGTCAGCGTCGACTTGGGCATCAAGTCATGATAGATCGTACAGCTCTCTTCCGCATCGTCTTTGAGGCTCAATACGATCTGAAGCCGTCTCGGATCGCTCAAGGCATGCAGAACAGAGGATAATCGAATTTCGCTTGTTTGGGGTTGATATTGTTTTCTCATAAGAAAAGAATAGCACATTCGCAACCATTATTCAATTTACTAACGTACCAATAGTTTAGTACTTTAAAATAATGGTTGACTTCCCATTCCCGTATGTTATTATCCTATTGTACTAAAAAACTCGAACAACAAACATTCAGTCACCTTAAGAATAAGCTCAACAACCTGCAGAAGGAGTGTGAATATTTGAATAGGTTTCAAGATCCATCAGAACGCTTACCCGCTGCTTCACTACCCGCAACATGCTGTCCTCGCCTACGTCGTTTCGCATCGAGTTTTCTTGCAGCCGGCCCGGAATCCAGGACCAACGATAATCCCCCAACCCAATTATAAGGAGAGATCCATATGACTACGTACAGAGCATGGATGGTATATATTCTTGCGTTCGGCGTGTTCGGCATCATCAATACAGAAATGGGCGTCATCGGTATTATGCCCCAAATCGCTCAAAAATTCGGGATAAGCGCATCCCAAGCCGGTTTGCTTGTCAGTCTCTTCGCTCTGGCTGTCGCGATTGCCGGCCCCGTGATGCCCATGCTTCTATCGGGAATCAATCGCAAACGATTAATGCTCCTCGTCATCGGACTTTTCGTGATTTCCAATGTCGTATCCGTATATGCGCCTAACTTCGCCATCCTTCTTATCGCTCGGATCTTCCCCGCCTTCCTGCATCCGGTCTTCTTCTCCGTGGCGTTCGTGGCCGCCGCGAATACCGTCAGCAAAGAAAAGGTCGCGCAAGTGACCTCCAAGGTGTTCATGGGCGTGACCGCCGGCATGGTTATCGGCACGCCGATCTCCTCTTTTATCGCCGATACGATATCCCTTGAAGCCTCGCTTTGGTTCTTCGCCATCGTGAATGCGACGACCTTTATCGCAATCAGTCTCTTCATACCCTCCATGCCGGTTAAGGAGAAACTCACCTATGGAGCTCAGTTGAGCGTCTTGAAAAAACCGATCGTCTGGATTAGCATTGCAACCGTCATTGCCATTAACTCAGCCATGTATGCCATGTACAGCTTCTTCGCCGAGTATCTCAATGCAGTGACGCATATGTCGGGCAAACAAATCAGTCTCATGTTGATCCTGTTCGGCTTAACCGGCGTTGCAGGCAATCTCTTGGCCGGCAAATCTCTGAGCCGTAAAGCCATTCAAACTGCGCTGCTATATCCACTTGCACTCGGAGCGATCTATACGCTCGTATTCATCTTCGGTAATTATTCCGCTCCGATGATCATCCTTATCGCGGTCTGGGGCATCCTCTTCACCTTGGGACTTAATATTTCGCAATATTGGATTACTTCCGCCGCCCCGGATGCACCCGAATTCGCCAACGGCTTGTTCGTCGCCTTCGCCAACCTAGGCGTCACCGTCGGTACGTTCATTGGCGGATTCTTCATCTCGGGAATGGGCACGAAGTACGCGGTCATAGCCGGCTTGCTGTTCCTGGCGCTTAATCTAGTACTGATCATTGTGAGAGCTTCCATCTATAGTCCTCGGCATGTGAAAGTTGAGAAGCCTTCAGCAGCGTGAAGATCATACAAACAAGGAGCAGCTGCCGATTCGACAGGTGCTTCTTGACTCCCCCTTGATTTAAGTCAATGAACCGTCACCGCCCGCCTAGTACAATGAGTTCAAAACAAACAACTAGGAGGTTCATTGATGGTTCACTTAAGCAAAGAACGGACGAATGAGAGAAAGGCCGCTATAACCGCGGGTACGTCGCTTGTCATTATGGCGCTTGCTGCAGTTTTTTCGTATGGCTATGTCCATGGGAGCCTTGTGGAGCAAGGCGATGCCTCCGCCACATTTCATAATATCATGTCATCACGTTTGCTTTTCGCGGCTGAAATCTTGGGTTGGTTCATCATTCTGATCTGCGACATCGTGGTCGCTTGGGCTTTATATATTTACCTGAGGCCCATTCATCCACGTCTGTCCTTGTTCGGTGCATGGCTCCGTCTTGCCTATGCGGCCATATTGGGAGCAGCCATACTGAAACTGATAGTGGTATGGCTTCGCTTGAACGGTACCGACGATTCCTTATTATTGGAGACGGATCAAAATCAAGCACAAGTGATGCAGGATTTGAAAGCATTCGAATCCATCTGGTCGATTGGTTTAATCATTTTCGGCGTGCACTTACTGCTTGTTGGCCGTTTGGCTTTTCAATCCGACGGCATCCCTAAAGTCATTAGTATCTTGGTGTTGATTGCTGCAATTGGTTATATTGCCATTCATCTATGCAGCACGTTTTTCCCACAATTCGATGAGCTCATTACGATGTTTAAGCTTATATTTACGGTGCCCATGAGCGCGGGAGAATTGGGATTTGGGCTATGGCTGCTAGCAAGAGGACAGAAAGTTTCTAAAAAAGGCGTGATCCCGGCCTAATTATGATCTTGATGGACCCGCTTCTTAATTCTGCTTAACGACTCCGGGGTGATACCGAGATAACTCGCCAACTGATGCTGGGGCACCCGATCGATTAAATGCGGTCGTTTCAGGACTACTGATTTGTAGCGTTCTTCAGGCGTAGAAGCGATAAAGGCGGCGAATTCCTCTTGCACTTGACCAAAGTTTCCCTCGATCATCCTGCGCGTCATGGATTCCAATTGCGTGTATTTGTTATACATGTCTTGTTCGTCATCCAGGTCTCCAACGACCAACACCGAGTCTTCCAGACATGTAAACGTGTACTCCGATGACTTATCTTGTTTGTGATGATTGAAAATCGAAATGGCTTGCTCTTCCGTGTAGAAATTAGAGGTGACTTCTTTGCCCGCTTCATCGATCGCATACTGCCTTACGCATCCCTTTAACACGAAGTAACATCTGGTAGGAACATCGCCTTGTCTAAGGAGAACCGTTCCTTTTTTATATTCTTCGATGCATATCTCTTGCACGATCGCCTGCTGTTCTTCTTCGTTAAGCGACGTGTATCTCGTCAAATACGCGAACAATATATTATTCATGCTGTTTTCCTTTCATCTCGTGGTTTAGGCAGACGCTGGCCCTGGAGTACTAAGCATGGTTTCTTTTTCTCTTCCATACTACCACCCCCAAGACGAACAAGGTTAGAGCAGCCGCAACAATTGCAAGGATGATGATCGATCGGTTAGCCTCTTGAGGCATTGGCGTCTGAAAAGGTTCGTATCCTTCTCCCAGTGCTTGAAGCTCCGTTTGTGCGGACGCGAGCGTCTTATTGCCTTCGCAAAGGCCTGTTGCCAGGTGATCCATATCCCCGTAAGCAAAAACGATGAATTCCGCATCCGCTTCGAATCCCTCGTATCCGCAGCTGGACGAGCTCCGTGCGGTATAAACCGTCGTATTAGAACCCACTTCGCCTTTCCATACTCGCTTCACTTCGAATTGAATCTTCACCTCGTCCGCGCTCGACCATAGCTTCCCCTTAGCAGGCTCGGTCACGCTTCGTACTTTACCCGTGAAAATGGCGGTCTTTCGGCTCAACTGATCTTCTATGCTCGGCGGACCCGCACAAGAGCAGGCATGAACACGCGAAGGCTGGACTACAAACAGCATCGTCACCGCGAACAAAAGAATAAGTATTCCCTTTGTTGTTCTATTCCACATTCCGAGATCATTTCTCCCGCCCATGCCCGTCATGCCGTGGTGCGAGGAAACCAAGAGGAGTGCTGACGGCCCACTTGAACTGCTTCGCTTCGTTTATCCGATTATTCTTACGAATCCTTTCAACAGCATGAACGTACAGTATAGAAGTCCTAACAAAGCTGGAGGAAGAGACATGAACTTGACCACAGATCAACGAACCGTGCTGCTAGCCTTGACCACGGAATGGCTGTCATCCGTGCAGCTCTCCGAACGTTTTTCCAAAGAATCGGGAAATCAATTCATCGTAAATCAGTCGCTAAAAGATTTAGTGAAGGCAGGCTTGGTGCAAGCGAATTCCGTTGTGTTCGGTCTATATCGATTAACCGCGGACGGCACGAAGCTCAAAGAGGTAGAATTGGCCGAGAAGTAGTGAAGTCTCTGCAACTCGATTATTATTTGAGAGCTTGCTCTTGAATGAAAAGAAGGCAGCCGGTCGTTTATCCGGTTGCCTTCTTCATGTGTTTATCGCATCGTTTATTGCATGATAAGGCTCGTGTCTCCGTCAACTGCCAAGCTCATCGGCCGAGGGACCATACATGCCCGGCACCGGCAGATTGAGGAGCCGCAGATATACCCCTAGCTGTGCCCGGTGGTGAACCAAGTGGTTCAAACCGATGGCACGAAGCGCGACCGCCCGCGGCTGACGGTGGATAATCTGGACGCCATTACGCAGCGTCCACTCCTCACCGAGCATCTCCACGCTGCTCTCAGCAAGTATGTTCTGGACTTCGCAAGCCCTAACGTCGAACTCTTGAAGAACCGCCGCCGGGCTCTCCAGCGCTTCCCGCCGAGATGGCACGGACGCCAAATCGAACTCCGCGTTTACGAGAATGGCTGATTGCCAGTAAAGCAGGTTAACGACGTGCGTGGCCAGCTCGCCAAGTCTCATGGACTTCTCGTGCGGTTTCCATGCCATGTGCTCCTGAGGCAGGTGCTCCAACATGCGACGCGTATTTGCCAACTCCTGCAACACATCTCCGATGATTAGTTCTTTTACCATTCAACTCGCTCCCATCTCTTGTTTTTGCATACTAACACTCATCATAACGTTTCAGACGCATGGACTTTGAAATTCAAGCTGTTTGTATTACTTAACCTAATCAGCTTCTCCTTGTATCGGTCTAACTCCGCCTCGTCCATTTCGTTACATAAGCCTTCCCACTAAGTAAACGCTAAACACGACACTGCTTGCCGCGAGCATAAATCCTCCGACCTTATAGCTCAAAGAGGCTCCCCAATCATGGGGGTATTTCTTCGAAATGAACACGGCCGGAACCCAAAACACCATTGCGGCTATAAATGGAATGTGAAAGCCATCGCTTCCATTCGTGTAGATATCCCAATTGAATCGCTTAAACAGATAATGGCTGAGCATGAAGTCATTTTGAAATTTAAAGTTAAATAAAAACCCGATGATAAGAACAACGACTGCGAATGTTCCAAAACCGACGGATCGTTTAAAGGTCATAGCGCTCGCTCCTTGGCATTGGAGGCTGCCCAATGGCAAGCTCCTCTACTTCTTATCTTTCATGCTCATCAACCCTATGCCCAGACAGACGACGATGATGATGAACAGCAACGAAATACCGGGAATTGCGGCGCTTCCGGAGCTGATCGATCCACCGCCTTGAACGAATACGGCCCCTTTTTTGATCGATTCCGACAGTTGATCCAAACCGTACGCGATCACGATACTAATGAGCGAAAATCCGATTAAAATAGCACCTGCTAGTTTGTTATTCATTTTAGTTGCTCCTCCAATCATAGTTATGGAAAAATCCTCCATAAACGAGGACGAAAAGAAAATACAAATGTTGCATTATTCGTTCTCGAGGATAAGGGCCGGCTGTTCTTCTTCTTGAACTTTGACGAAGAAGCCCTTCATCGTTTGCGGTTGCGATGCGAATTGCTTGTCTCCCAGCGTACCGGATAGAACCAGTACTTCGTCTGTGAGAATAGGTTGATTAACCATCATTTTCGGCGCCTCGTCCTGGGACATATCTTGCACCGTGTTGTCTACTAATGGCTGTATCCATTCAATTACATAGGGCTTCTTTCCTTCGTTTCTTATGGTAACAGTAACGCCTCGTTCTTGACCGTCGTTGAGGTCATTCAGTTCAATATCGCTCAGTTTCAAATCCATTCCAACCTGCAGTAACCCCTTCACGCTGGACACGATGGAGCCGTCTTTACGATCCACATAATAAATGACTGCCGGTGTATTCAAAATAGCAGGATGCCCGGCAGCATTCAGATAAACCTGCCATACGTTGACGAATTTATGATGAGCGAGCGAGAACGTATGGCGAGCCGATGTTTCTTGATTGAATCGATTCCATATTTCCACGCCGGTATAGCCATCCTTTGCAGCCTGGGAAAGAGCGATGTATTCGGCTTCTTCTTCCGATATCGACTTCTCCTTGCCAAAAATCAGGATCGAACAAGTCAGTAGAAGCGCGAGCGCAATTCCAAAGCGATAATAGTTCCTCATGTATGCCCCCTTTCAATTTATAACCTAAATTTTACCACATCGGAGAATCGTCTGATGAACAGGGAGCATTAAATTTCCCCAAAATATAATGGCTCTCTTCGTATCTATTGCGGCGGATCCGATTCCATAGGCTACGATTTCGTCCTTCAAATTGCCGATTCTCCCGGCCTCATGCAGCATGAACAAGCCCCTGACCTTACGGTCGGGGGCTTGTTGTTATATGCGTATGCTTTTATGATTCTATGCTCTTAGGCTACTATACGCTTATCCTTTTATGCTTCTATCTCTTGTACTCGTATGCGCTTATGCTCTCGTACCGCAGCGCTTATACGCTTGCCGCTTCTCCCCGTACGATCCGCAGCACGCGGTCCGGATAATTCGTCGTGATCCGCATCCCAGGATATTCCTGAATGATTCGCGCCAGCGTCTCCGGCTCGTCGACCGTCCAGACCCCGATATCGATTCCCAGCCCCGTCATCTCGTCGAACAACTCGCGCGTAACGAACGCATAATGCATCGACAAGCACGTCGCTCCCGCATAACGCAGCTGTTCCGCGAGCAGCGTCGGCTTGCCGAGGAAGATTAGTCCCGTACGAATGGAAGGGTCGATCCCGTGCGCCCGCTTCATCGAATCGTGATTGAAGGAGGACAGCACCACCTGCTTCTGCATGCCATGCCGCTGAACGAGCGAGATGACCTCCTCCTCGATGCCCGCGTATTCGTTGGCCAGCATCTTCAGCTCCACATGCAGCGTGCAGCGGCCCTTCGCAAGCTCCAGCACTTCCTCGAGCGTCGGGATCCGCTCATCCGCGAACGAGGCAGCGAATTTGCTTCCCGCGTCCCACTGGCGCAGCTCTTCCAGCGTATAAGCCGCTACCGGACCCGAACCGTTCGTCGTCCGGTCCAGCGTATGATCGTGGATGACGATAGGCACGCCGTCCTTGGAGAGGTGCACGTCAAGCTCGATCATCGCAATATCCGGTTCGCCGAGCGCCAGCTTGAAGGCCGCCATCGTATTCTCGGGCGCCTCGCCCGAACAGCCGCGGTGCGCTACGATCGTTACCTTATTCTCGTTCATCTTCTCCATCATCCTTTCATCATCCCTTCCAATCTCTTATTTGACGCCGTTGTACACGAACGCCTTGATAATCTGCCGCTGCGACAAGAAGAAGACGACCAGGATCGGCGCGACCAGAATCAGGTTACCGGCCATTAGAATATTCCAGGTCGCGACGCCTTCCACTTCACGGATCTTGGCGATGCCGAGCGGCAGCGTTCTCGCCGTTTCGTTGGTGGTCATGACGAGCGGCCAGAAATAGTCGTTCCAATGGGCGATGAAGCTGAACAAGGCGAAGGTGACCAGCACCGGCTTCACGAGCGGCACCATGATCCGCACGATGATTTTCCATTCGGCCGCCTGGTCCAGCCGGGCCGCTTCGATCAGCTCGTCCGAGATTTGCATGAACGCCTGCCGCAGCATGAAGATGCCGAAGGCGCTGGACGCGAAGGGCAGAATGAGTCCCAGATGCGTATTGAGCAGCTTGAAGGCGCTTAGCTCCAGGTACACGGGCAGGAAGATCAGCTGGGCCGGAATCATGAGCGTGACCATGACGATGCCGAACAGGAAGCCCGAGCCGACGAACTTGTACCGGGCAAACGCATAAGCGGCCGGAATAATCGTCAGCATCTGCAGAATCAGAATGCCGCCCGCGATGATGATGCTGTTCTTGAAATACTTCAGGAACGGTCCCGTGTTCCAGGCATCCGCGTAATTTTTCCAGACGGGATTGTCCGGAATCCACTGCGGCGGGAAAATCATCGTCTCCGGCAGCGTCTTGAGCGACGTGGAGAGCATCCAAATGAACGGCAATGCAAAGAACAGTACCAGCGCCAGCAGGGCGACAATATTCAATACGCGCAAAATGGCGAATATTGCCTGCCTGATCGTCGCTTTGCGGGTACGAACATGGGTCAACCGATTACCGGCGGCGGCAGTCCCGATGGGGGATCCGCCGATCATATCGTCTGCGGTTTTCAAGAGCTTCACCTCCTCTTAACGGTAATGAACGCGCTTCGACAACAGTTTGAAGTAAATGATCGTAAGTACCCCGACGATGAACAACAGGATGACGCCTGCCGCGGAGGCATACCCGATCTTGAAGAACCGGAATCCGTTCTCGTAGATGTAATAGACCAACGTGTTCGTCGAATTGATCGGACCGCCCTGGGTCATGATCGCGATGGTCTCGAATACCTGGAACGAACCGATCATGTTGATGATCACCAGGAAGAAAATCGAAGGCGACAGCATGGGCAGGGTCAGCTTCAGGAACGTCGCCCACGGCTTGGAACGATCCAGCGTCGCCGCTTCGTAGATATCCGGCGGAATGCTCTGCAGTCCCGCGATGAACACCAACGCGTTGTAACCGAGTCCCTTCCATACGGCCACGATGACGAGCGAGACGAGCGACGTGCTCGGATGGGACAGCCACGCCAGCTTGCCGAATCCGACGAGCCCGATTACCCAGTTCAGCAGTCCGTATTCAGGGTCCATCAACCAGCTCCATAACAGCGAAATGGACACGAGCGAGATGATATGCGGGCTGAAGATCGCGCCTTGCACGAAGCCATGGAAGACGCTTTTGCGATTCAGCCACAGCGCGAGCAGCAGCGCGAGCACGGTCGTCAACGTCACCGTGAGGAGCGTGTAGATCGTCGTATTGGAGAGCACCTGCCGGAAATCCGGATCGGTCAGCAGGTCCTTGAAGTTCTGGAAGCCGACGTACGTCTTGTCCGGGCTGACGAAATTCCAGTCGAACAGGCTCAAGTACATCATGTAGAAGATCGGATAAATGAAGAACAGGGAGAACACGATAATGGCCGGAGCGACCATGCTGTACGGACGGAGCTTTTCCCATACGCTCATCTTATCTTCCTCCAGCCGCCGCAGGATGTTTCGAGCTTGCCTCGACGCCGCGCAGCCTTTCCCCGTTCAGTCCGAAATAGTAAAGCCGGTCGTACGGAATCGTCACCTTCACGTGCCGCGTCGTCTCCAGAGGCGCGAGGAAGGCCTTGACGAAGAACACGCCGGTTCGCGACTGGATCTGATAAATATTTTCCGCTCCCAGGCTCTCGCGGGTCAGAATCTCGCCTTCCATCTCGTACCCTTCGATATCCGCGCCCGCGCCGATCAGCGCCTGCTCCGGACGAAACCCGACATAGCCCGCGAACGCCGCCGACTGGATCTCCAGCCCCTGCATATCCCGCATATCCATCATGTTCATGGCCGGCGTTCCGATGAACTCCGCGGTAAACTGGTTGGCCGGATCGTGATAAAGCTTCATCGGCGTATCCGCCTGCTGGATGACGCCCTTGTTCATGACGACGATCTCGTCGCCCATCGACATGGCCTCCACCTGATCATGCGTCACGTAGACGAACGTGGTTCCAAGACGCTTGTGCAGCTGAATCAGCTCGGTTCTCATCTGGTTGCGCAGCTTGGCATCCAGATTGGACAGCGGCTCGTCGAGAATGAAGACCTTCGGCTGCTTCACCATCGCCCTGGCGAGCGCCACCCGCTGACGCTGCCCGCCGGACAAGTTCTGGGGCTTCTTGTTCAGATGCGGCGCCAAGCCGACAATTTCGCAAATGTCCATGATCAGCTTCTCGCGCTCCTGCTTCGCGATGCCCATGTTCTTGAGGCCGAATTCGATATTGCCGCGAACGGTCATATTCGGATACAGGGCATAATTCTGGAAAACCATCGCTACGTCCCGCAGCCCTGGCGGCGTATCGTTCACGCATTTGTCGTCGATCCAGATTTCGCCGCCGCTTTGCTTCTCAAGCCCCGCGACCATGCGCAGCGTCGTGGATTTGCCGCAGCCCGACGGTCCGACGAGCACGGTGAACGAGCCGTCCTTGATGGTCAGGTTCAAATTCTCGATGATGGTCTCATCCTTGAATTTCTTGCTTATCTGCTTCAACTCGATCTTCGCCATCCGCTGTATTCCTCCTTATAATGGATGTCTGAATCGCGCGCATCAGCTGCGCCAACTCTTCCAAACGGTGAAGCCGCAAGTCCCAGACCTCCGGATCGCTGCTCGGGTATGGGGAAATGAAACAGGTCCGTCCGCCCAGCTTCTTGACCGGGTGCAGATCGTTCCACGGGTTGTCCCCGATCGACAGAATCTCATGAGGGAGGTAGCCTTGCTCCAGCAGGGACGCGATATACGACTGAAGGCCCGCGGGCTTATTCGCGCCGTACGCCTTATCCCCGAACAAATGGCCGATCCCCATGTAGCCCACGAACGCGACGCCGGACTCGAGGTGGGTGTTGGTCATGAGGCTTTTCTTCTCGACGGCGGTGAGCTCTTCAATGGCACGGAACAAGTCGTCGTGACATGCGAAGCGATAAGGCGGGAGAAGCATCTCTTCGCGGACGCGTTCGAAGGCCGATCTCAATTGCTGCTCGGAAAGCTTGAATCTATGGCTGAGCGCCGCCGCGATTCCCCATGGGTCGCCAATATAGATCAGATGAGGCTCATGCGCGGAGAGAGATTCATAGGCTTGCGCCGGTTCGTCTCTCGCCATCCCGTCCCAAGTCATGCTCCGGACGAAACGTTCTCCCTCCCGCACCAGGCCCACATCGTTCCTCGTGTGGTAAAAATGGCCGAATCGGATCGCATGCCGGTCAGCCAGAATCGCTCTGCCTAAGCGCATGGCCGCCTCGGTCTCTCCTTCGTGCTCCGTTCCTTCCAACAGGTAACGGATATATCGCTCCAGATAGGTGTCATCCTGGTAGAGCGTTCCGTCCATATCGAATACGACCACTTTAATCGCAGACAACCACGTCTCGTTGTACATAAGCTGCAACCTCTCCGCTCTTAGAATGGAACGGGGAAGGCTTCCGCGAAGCGAAAGCTTTCCCCTTGGCTAGTCAATTACTGGGACTCGGCGAACGGACAGCCGTTATTTGGCAAGCAGCTTGTTGGCTTTCTCCGCGGCTTGATCGAGCGCTTCCTTCGGGGTCGTCTTCGGATCGAGAATCGCCTTATCGATCGCTTCCTTCAGAATCTTCGCCACTTCCGGATACGCGTTCTCCATCGGGCGCGGTCTGGCGTATTCCAATTGGTCCACGGCGACCTTGAACTGCGGGAATTCGGCAAAATGCGCCTTCAGCTCGTCGCTCTCGACGGCCGACATGCGGGTCGGCAGGTAACCGACATGCTTGTGCTGATAAATGGTGTTTTCCTTCGACGTCATCCATTTGAGGAATTCCCACGCCGCTTGTTTCTCCTCGTCGCTGCTTTTCGAGGTCATGACAAGCTGACAGCCGCCGGTCGGCACGCCGTAGCTGACATTGGCAGGCATGAACGCCGTGTCCATCTCGAAGCCGTTGCCCTTCGCGATCTCCATGCTGCCGGTTACGCCGGCCGTCGAACCGAACTTGAAGGCCGACAGCTGGTTAGCCCAATCCTTATCCGCGGTCGGTCCCGCTTCGTCGCCCATCGGGATCTTGATCAGCCCTTCGCTGGACAGCTTCTTCCAGAATTCGACCGGCTTCACGCCTTCAGGCGAATTGAACGCCGCCGATTTGCCGTCGTCGCTCAGCATTTTGCCGCCGCTTTGGGCCACTAGGCCTTCGTAATACCAGATATCGGCCGGTACGGTCATGCCCATCTTGCCTTTCTTCTTCAGGACGCGGGAATATTGCTCCAGCTCGTCCCATGTCTTCGGACCGGCCGGGTCGAGTCCGGCATCCTTGAGCATCGTGACGTTCTTGTAAAGGATCGGGGTGCTGCGCATGAACGGCAGGCCGTACAGCTTGTCGTCCACGTAGGCATTGCCCATTAAGCCCGGATTGAAGTCGTCCAGCTGCAGCTGATCCTTGTCTCGCTCCGCATAAGTCGTCAACTCTTCCAGCATGCCGGAATGCGCGAATACGCCGGTGGACGAGATCTCGAGATCGGTGACCGCCGGCGCGTCCCCTGCCGCGAAAGCGGCTTGGACTTTGGCGTGAAGATCTTCATAGTTGCCTTGGAACTCGGCCACGACTTCGATTTTGTCCTGCGACTCGTTGAAGGTCTGAACCATGTGCTTCTTCGCTTCTTCGATCTTGTCTCCGAACGCGTACCAGTATTTAATGACGATCTTCTTGGATGCGTCGTCTTTTGCCGGCTCCGCGTCGGCTCCGGCTGCGGCGTTGTCCGCTCCCTTGTTCGTACCTGCGTTGGCGCCGGCATTCGCGCCTGCGCTCGTGTCGTTCGTTTTCTCTTCTCCCGCTCCGCAAGCCGAGAGTACCCCTGTCATCAGCACCGCTAGCGTCACTGCAGTAAGCTTCTTAACCATTGTCCCATCCTCCACCTTTTCTTCTCTGAGATACGAACGGGGGCGCAAAAAAAGAAACCTTAATCCTGCCGAGGACAGCTTGCATGTCCTCGCGCGGATAAGGTTTCTCCACTACTCCAACCGATCGCTATTTACTTTTCATATCAAATGATACAGGAGGTTCGTTAACGCCGTGTTAGCGGTTTGCAAAGATTATGTGGATTTTCATTCAAATAATCCGCCGGTCCTTCTTCTGATCCGAAGCAGGTCCCGCGCCGCGCCACAGCTCGGGCTTGGACGTCGAAATCGCCGCCGCGCCGTTCCGGAGACACTCCTCGACATGACCCTGCTCGTACAGCAAGCCGCCGGTGATGATCGGCAGCGAGGTGAACGCCTTCACCTTGCCGATCATGTCGGGGATGCGGGCAGGCATGACTTCGATGACGTCCGGCTCGCTTTGGCAGAGGCTCTTGGCGATGTTGTCCAAGCCTTCGCTGTCGACGAGGAAGAAGCGCTGAATGGTGACCAGCCCCATTTTTTTGGCGGTTTTGATCACGTTGGTTTTCGTCGAAATAATGCCGGTCGGCTTGATCGCCTTCGCCAGATAGTCCAGTCCGTAATTGTCCGTGCTGAGGCCCCCTATTTTCTCCAGATGCAGGAAGACGGGGAAGTGATGCTCTTTGAATACGTCCACATAGCCTTTCACCACGCCGATATGTCCGGTTAACAGGAAGATTCCGCTCAATTGACTGCGCAGCGACAGGGCGATCTCGATATGCCTCGGGTCTTTGATGGAAGCGATCATTCGATGTGCGGCGAGGCCTTTCAAGAAGGCGGCATGGTTCGCGGCGTTCGCGGCGTTCCTCATTCCTTTCGCCTCCATTATTGGGGCTGCGCCGCCGCGACGGAAATCTCGGACCGACGGTCCGCCTCTTGTCCGCGCGCGTTCGGAGTCGGGTGAAAATGCGAGATATGCCGGTGCATCGTGGCCGCATGCGCCATCATGTCCTCGTCCATCATGTCCACCGCGGAGATTCGGAGTTCCTCGCCTTCCAGCTCCACGATCCGGAACCCGGGCTGATCCAAACAAGCCGCGAGCTGCACGAAGGTCCAGTTGTTCTGGGCAACGATCGAATTCACATGGGTATGTCCGTTGAAATAGACGCCCGCCCCCTGTTTCCGGTTCAGAATGCGCCACATGTCGATGCTCGGATGGATGGAGCCTTTGTCGATCTCCGAGCGTGCCGTCGTCCGGTACACGGGATGATGACCGAAGACGAGCAGCGGCTTCGTGCCCGATTCCTCCACCCGCGCCTCCAGCCACTGCAGCTGCTCGTCGTCCATCCAGCCGCTCCAGTCCGCGGTATCCATCTCCCTGGCCGTGTCCAGGAAGACCAGCATCGCCTCGTCCGTGTCGATCGCGCGATAGCGCTGCTGCCCCGTGATCGCGAGCACCTGCTCGCGCGTCTGCGAGTACACGTCATGATTGCCCAGCACGTGGATGAATGCCCGGTCATCGCGCCGCAGCAGCGCGCCAACCTCCCGCAGCTCCGAAGGTGATCCAAAATTCGTCAGGTCCCCAAGCGATATATGCAAATCGGCGTCGATATTCAGAAAATGATCCAGCAAGGTGTGGTAGAAAGCAGTTCTAGCCTCCGGCAGCCCCGGAATCGCAGCATCGATCTCGTGATAATGCAAGTCGCCCATCAGAACCAATCTCATTACTATTCTCCTCCTGGAAAACCAAATTTACCGTTCCCTCCCATGCTAATGGTCAAGTATTGCTTGTCCATTAAGCCGATAAGAACATTTTGTAAAGGTCTATGAAAACCGGAAGAGGAAAAGTCACGCGGAGAATGGTGGTTCATGCCGCGTAGAGCGCCAAGAAAGCCAGCCCCTTGAACCTCGGACTGGCTTCCTTGTACGCCCAGCAGCGCTTGCTCTGCCTCAATCTTGATTTAGTTTCCGATACAGCTTGTTGTCCCATCCTTCCCTGCCCGCCGCATGGTCGTACGCGAGCCATATATCCATCGTCCCGCGCGAACGATTATTCCAATACGGATAAGGGATGGCCACCAGCGGACGGCCGCCGGCGTCTTCCGTTCGGATGATAACGGCGCCGTCGAAAAAGGCGGGATCGTACTGCGTCTCGAATACGGGCGAACGAGGGAGCTTGCGATTCAAGCGCACTTGTTTATCCAACGCCTCCCGCGCATAGTTGACGATACCGCCGTCGTCGTAACGCTCGTTATCCATGGACTCCAGGCAGTACAGCACAGGCCCTCGTCTGATCGCCGCCCGGTTGTCGTGGGTGGCTACGTTCGGATGCGTCCCGATCAGATCGACGGACAGACCGAGATCCAGTCGGATGACGTCATCCTTGCTCCATGTCCGGTTCAGCACCGCATAACCTTTATTCATTTCGTAGGCTGCCGTTTGACCGTTGACGGTAATGGCGTAGCGCATGCACCATTCGGGAATTCGCACGCGAACGTCGAACCGCGCCTCCCGTTCCGGCATAACCGAGATCGCCACCGCTCCGTCCCATGGATACAGGGTTTGCTGTTTCAGGCGAACCGGCACCTCGCCGACGCTGAACGCGCTCTCGCTCGCGATGAATAAATTGACATAAGCGCCATTCGCATCGTGCGCGTAAATATAAGAAGCCAGTTCCGGCAGCACCTTGATGATCATCGGCGGGCAGCACGGACAGGTATGCCATTCCCACCGATTGTGGCCGCCGTCGCTGACGAGCGGGTTCTCGTAAAAGTATTTATGCCCGTTCATGGATCTTCCCGCGAGCAGGATATTGTACAGAATCGTCTCCAGCTTATCGATGTAACGGCTCTCCCCGGTCGCGAGAAACAGGTTCCAGCTGAAGAAGCCGAGGCCTACGCCCGCGCAGGTTTCCAAATACCCGTTGTCCGGGAGCTCGTAGTCGCCTCCGAACTTCTCGTCATGATGAATAGCGCCGACGCCGCCGGTAATATGCGATTTGCGGTAGGCGATATTATCCCACAGCTTCTGGGCCATCTCCAAATACGGGGCTTCGCCGGTCGACAGGTACAGCGACGTCAAACCCGCGTAGAGCAGCGTCGCGCGTACCGCGTGCCCGACCGCTTCGTCCTGCTCCAGCACCGGCTTATGGTCTTGGGCATATTCGCCGTCATGGGAGACTCTGCCTTCGTGATTGCCCCGGTTATGGATCCAGAACGCAGCCAAAGCCAAGTAATCGGAAGCTTCGAACGGCAGGTTCAGCTTCCCTCCGAGCGCGGGCTCGTCGAGAGCCAGCTGGTGCAGCTTGAGCACCGCTTCTTCAGGCAAAGAATGCGCCGGGACGATGTTGCGTTTGGGCGGCGGCCCCATTAAGTCGCTCATATGATTGGCAAACTTGACCGCGACCTCAAGCAGCGACGTCTTGCCCGTGGCCCGGTAATGGTGCACGGCGGCTTCGATCAGACAGCCCGCGTTATACACGTCGTGCTGCCAGCGCAAGAGACCGCCGTTGTCGCCCCATCGCTGGTTGGGCCGGTCGAGCAGCGTGTACGTGTTGATATAGCCATCGCCTACGGCCTGCTGCGCCGCGGCGATTTTCGCAATGATGTCGTCGACTCTGCGGTCCAACGTTTCGTTAGGATGGACCGCCAGAATATCCGATATGCCGCGAATCGTTTCGTAGAGCAGCCCGTCGAACCAAGGCTCTCCGCTATGATAACCCCCGTCGCCTGCGGCCACGAAGTCGAAATTGCGCAGCGTTCCGTCTTGCTCGAATTTATTCAGCACGTCATGGACGGTCGTGTCGCGCAGCACCTTCAATTTCGGTCCCCAGAAGGAATCGTCGATGCTTACGGCGCGGACGGGCAGATTGCGAATGGTCTGGTACTTATAGGTTGTCGGCCGCATAGTTGCATGCGTCGTTTGGCTGGACAAGGAAAACACCTCTCTGCTCTATAGTGAATAATGAATGGCTATCCGTATCACTCGTATGATAACGATGCTTGGGGATTCATTTTCTTAGGAAAATTATGCTTGAAATTCATTGTTCGGACAATTACGCTTCGTTTAGCCATTCGCGTAGCGCGATTGCGACCGTGTCGGCCTCATGCGCCGCGGCGCCGCGCACTTCCTCCGGTGCGTGGGACATCGCTATGCTGCGGGAGCATGCCCGAAACATCGCCAGATCGTTGAACGAATCGCCGATGCAGGCCGTATCCGCGCGCTCGATGCCAAGCAGCTCCATTAACGCTTCCGCGGCCGAGCCTTTATCGACGCGGCCCGGCATGACATCGACGCCGTCCGGATCGGAGAACGAAGCCGTGATCCGGCTGCCGAATTGCTTCCGCAGCTCCTCAAGCAAGAATTGCAGCGCCGGAATCTCGCCGTACACGGAAAATTTCGTGATCGGCATTCCGCCTGCAATGTCCGCCGCGAGCTGCTTGCGTTCGCGCAGCGGCGTCAAGAATCGCTTGCCTACTTGCTCCGCCTGCGGATTCAGCTCCGCCACGTAATTGCCATCTGCACCGCAGACGACGGGGACGAGCCCCTCTTGGTCCGTAAACGCCAGAACGGACAACGCCAGGTCCGGATCGTAGCGAAACGACCGGACGGCTTCGCCGTCCAAGCCGACGAGATCCGCGCCGTTTTGGCAGATCGCGTAGCAAGGCACCTCGAGCAGATCCATGACCTGCTTGATCTCCGCGTGCATGCGGCCGGAAGCGAGCGCGATTACGACGCCTTGCCGATGCGCCTCCCGAATCGCTTGAATATCTTCAGCCTGGATTTGCTTCCGGCTGTCCATTAAAGTGCCGTCAATATCCGACAAAAATAGTTTCCTTCGTGATCGATCATGAACCGCCATGCGGAACGATCTCCTTTCCATCGCTTCTTGCCGCTGTATGGGCCGATTCGGCCGTCATGGCGAGCAAGGTAGAGTAATTAAGTAATAGATAAATAGAGTAATAAAGTAAGTAGGATACAAGCTGCAAATCTACTGAGTTTCACATGAGTAACGATAACATTAACGATAATGTAAAGTTACCATCCCGTATTTTGACTGTCAATACGCCATTCGGGGTCAATTCCCCTCGTTCAAATGAATACGCTTTCTTTACTCGAAGAGTCAGGTCGCTTCGCTCCCCTACCCATTCCCGCCGCTCGATTGCCTCGTGCTGTCCCTCACAATCAGTGCCGTGTCGATCACATCGCGATAGCTTTCCTTGGCGCCCGGATGATTGATCTTGTGCAGCAGGATATCAACCGCTCGCTTGGACATTTTGCCTTTGGAATTGCTGATGGACGACAATTGGAACGGCAAGAACAGCCGCGACTGGATGTTATCGAACCCGATGATGGCATAGTCCTCGGGGACCCGATGGCCGTATTTCTGCAGCACGTAGGCCGCTTCCCAGGCAATCACGTCGTTGAATGCGAAAATGCCCGTAAAATCAGCCTTCTGCTCGATCAACTGCTTGACGACCTTTCGCGTCTCTCCCGCCGTCGGCTCGACCTCGATAATCAGATCTTCGCGGATGGGCAATCCGGCTTCTCGATAAGCCCGCATGTATCCCGCCAGCCGTTCCCGGGCGCTCGAGATACGGTTAGGCCCATTCAGATAAAGCACGCGCTCATGACCAATCTCCAGCAGATGCTTGGCAGCCAAGTACCCGCCCTTCTCGTCGTCGCAGATCACATAATCGAATTCCGGCTCGTCTTCGAACCTTCTGCCGATCAGTACGAACGGAACGCCGTTTTTCTTCAAGATCCGAATCGTATCCGCGCCGCGCTGGGAGGGGCAGATGATGATGCCGTCCACGTTTTTGCCGATGGCAGTGTAGATCGCCAGCTCCTCCAGCTCGTGATCGTCCTCGGTATTAATCACGAAAATGGTATAGTGATGCTTGCGTGCAGCCTTCTCGATATCCTTGACCATAATGCCGAAATGCGGGTTCGCCACGTCGCTGACGATGACCGCGATCGTCTTCGTAAGGCCCGACCGGAGAGAGCCGGCAAGCGCGTTCCCGACGTAACCCATTTCTTTCGCCAGCTCTTTGATCACCTTCCGTGTCGCCGCCGCGATGTCCTCTTTATCCTTCAGTGCCCGCGAAACCGTGTTCACCGACAGCCCGGCCTTCAGTGCCACATCCCTGAGCGTTACCTTCTTGCCATCCATGCTCTATCTCCTTCAGGACTGAATTGTCTATGAAAACATACACCAGCATGCCCGCTATACAAACGCATAGCGAGCATAGCACTCCGTTTATTTTAACGTCAATTGCGTGGTTCGCGGCACTTCAGGATCCGCAAGGATGCCAGCACAACCAAATTACAGGTACTTCTGCAAGTTGTTCAGCACGACAGCATATCCGTTCGCGAACATGTGAATGCCATCGATGGCGTACTCCTTCTTCAAGTTGCCTTCCGCATCCGTCAGTCCCTCGTTCACGTCGATGAACGCATAACCGTACTTCTCCGTCAGCTGCTCGATGGCTCGATTCGCCTCTTGGACCGCCGCATTCGTTCGCTTCCGAAACACCTCTTCCATCGATTCTCTGGGCACGTAAGGAAATTCCGCCTTCGCGTTCACGGGATAATACGCCATCACGTAGACCTGGCAGGCTGGAAGCCGCTTGCGAATGCGGTTCAGTATCTCGTCGTAGTTCGCAAGCAGCCGCTCCAGCTCGTAGTCCGGGGCGCTAATATCGTTGGTGCCGATGTTGATGAATAGCTTGGCGGGCTCCAGCTCGAAGATGCAGGCCTCCATGGAGGCTAGCAATTCCGCCGACACGTAGCCGGCAATGCCGCGATTGTAGATGCAGTCGCTGCGGCCTATCGCCTGTTGGAGCTCGTGTATCGGGAAAAATTCCATCAGCGATGAGCCGGCCAACACGGTTTGCCCTTTCCGGGCCATCTTGTTAAGAATGCTGTATTTTCTTACCTTCTCCAGCTTCTCGTCATACACTTCCACCGGTAGAACGGCCGGCCCTCCCTGCTCCGCGGCATTGGCTGCTGGCAAATGCTCGTGATCATCCAATAATGTCATTGGTTTCGCTCCCTCTCCCACATGTTTTACCTTTATTCTAAACATTGGTGGCGTTCAAGCAAGCTCTACTGTCAAATGAACGGCCAGTATTAAATTCCCCCCAAATAAAAAGGCTCTGTTCGCATCTATGGCGCCAGAACCGATTGGGCTTATTCACGATTATAGATTCGCTCACCTGTATCCGGGTTGTAGTAAACCCGCTGCTTTTCCCTCGTAACGGGATCAATGCTAACTTCCTCCGTGCGGATAAACCCCTCGGGGATAACAGCGGACTTTCTTCTCTTGTAGCGTTTGTCATAGTAAAGCACGGATATGATGATGATGACCAAGATGATAACGGCCTGAACGCCATAGTAGCCATAGACCCACTTCATTCGCTGTCTTTTACAACCACGACGGCAGTGCCGTAGGCGACGATTTCCCCCATCGACTTGCCGATTTCCCCGGAATCGAAGCGGACCATCACGATGGCGTTCGCACCCATGGCCTGCGCGTTTTGTACCAAGCGGTCCATCGATTCTTTGCGGAGATCTTCGAGCAGCGAGGTGAATTGCTTGATTTCGCCCCCCACCAACCCTTTGAATGCCGCTTTGATATCAGCGCCCAACCCGCGGCTCCTAACGATCAGTCCGAAGCACAGCCCTTTGACTTCTTTGACTGTATAGCCCGGAATGGATTCGGTCGTAACGACGATCATCTGCATACGCTCCCTTATTTTCTACTATGCGCCCAGTTTGGAGGCAGTTGATAATCCTTGATGTGCTTGTAGCTTTCCATGACTGCCTTGTCTGTATTGTCATGTGGTTAATTTATCCATGAGGATCAGATGTTAATCATAGACTTTATGTAGCCAGTTTGTCATCTCATCTCCAGCCACAATACGCTATAATAAGAGCAAAGATCCAAAGAACTTATTGAATGAGGAGAACCAAATGAAGCCTAACGATTTTGTACCGATTATACTCGGCAGCGACGAGAACGCCTATGGCAACGTCAGAATTATCCATGAAACTTACGGAATCAAGCCGCTTCTGCTCTGCACGCGACTGTTGATTCCAACGATGCATAGCAGCCTGTTCGATCTCATCCAAATCGACCGCTTCGACCAAGAAGACGTCTTCCCCGGCGCGTTGTTGTCCATCCTGGAGAAACACGCTTCCCCGAACAAGAAGCTGATCGTCATTCCTTGCTCGGATTACTATGCCGGCATGTTGTCGCGCCACTACGGCAAATTCAAAGGATTGATCGACAATCATTTCCTGTCCGCTACGCTGCTGGAAACGCTCGATACGAAGGACAAGTTCTACGAACTGTGCGAACGGTACGGGCTGGACTATCCGAAAACGGTCGTTTGCGAGCCGCACGAGCGCGAAAGCGCCTTGGAACGCATGGATTTTCAATTTCCGATCGTCGTGAAGCCCGAGAACAGCAACGCCTACGAATACCTGCATTGCCACTTCGAGGGCAAGAAGAAAGTGTTCTTCTTTAACAAACGAGAAGACTATATCGCGATGGTCCGCAGCATGAATACGTCCGACTATAACGGCAAATTGATCATCCAAGAGTTCATACCCGGCGGCGACAGCGCCATGCGCGTCATCAACAGCTACTCCGATAATCGCGGCAACGTGAAAATGATGTGTCTCGGCCAGCCCGTGCTCGAAGAGTACGCACCGAAGACGCTCGGCAACTACGCCGCCATCATTAGCCGCTCCGATATGGACATTTATGACAAGATTAAGGCGTTCCTGGAGGAAATCGGTTACGTCGGATTTTCCAACATCGACATGAAGTTCGACAGCAGAACGGGCAAATACATGATGTTCGAAATCAACCCGCGATTGGGCAGAAGCAGCTTGTTCGTTCGGGCAGCAGGCTTGAACATGATCGCGGCGCTCATCGATCAAGTCGTTTACGGCAAGAACGCCGACTGCGTATACGGCCACGCTACCGCACTATGGACGAATGTGCCGCGAATGGTTTTGAAACGCTACGTCACCGATCCGGCTTTGTCGGCCGAGATCAACCAGCTGTACGGTCAGAAGAAAGTCGTCCGCTCGCTCTATTACGGCAAGGACCTGAACGTCAAACGGCTCATCAAAATTTCGCGGTATTTCTTCGGGCACGTCAACAATTATCGGCGCTATTATTTCGATAAGGGACAAGCCTCGTTCGAGGAGCTGAATGGATTGGACGGCTAAGAGGAGCTAAACCTATGTCAGAAATAAAACCGTGTCAAGCATGCGGGGGAACATCGTTCGGTTTCGGTCAACTGACTGGACAAGCCTCGGTATTTCCATTGAATGCCATATTTGCCCGCGGTTCCTCAGCGATCTTAACAATCTGCACGGACTGCGGAGAGGTGCAATCCATTCGGGTTGAAAACCCGGAAAAGTTTAAGAAGCCATAACACGTACCGTCACGTACAAAGGGGACGACCTTCAGCGGTCGTCCCCTTTTTTGCTTCAGCCGTTCGCTTATTCCACTTACAACGATACGCCCAAGAACCCGCGCGTGAACTGGAAATCCACATTCCCCTGCTGGAAGAGCCGCGGCGTGTAGCGATGCTCGATGGTTTGCTTGCAGCGCTCGAGAATCTGCTGCGTCCACGCGTTCGGATCGCCTGTGAGCAGCAAATCCAAATCCTTGTCATCGTTGCGCGGCGCCGCCGACTCCGATGCCAGCTGCAGCATCGGAATGAACGGATGTACCTGCATAGGACGATTGCCGACCAGCGCGATCATGATCTCTACGCCCGTGGCGCCAAGGCCGGTAATTGTCTCTACCCAATGCTCGGTCGGCGTCTCCATGATGTGGAAGCCGTTGCTGCGAACGCGCTCGCCGTAGGCGATGGACGGCCGAACATCGGATTCGATGGATAGCGGTTTGGCGTAAGCGGCCGCGGACAACAGTCCGCTGTTCCGAGGCACGACGACCAAGCCGCCTGCGTCGACGATCATTTGGGTCAGTTTAGCCAGCTGCTCTCCCGCTTCGCCCGTGATCGCTCCATCGCTCAGGATGCCGATTCGCAGTCCTTCCAAACCGACCGTCTCGTTCTCGGCTCCGCTCGCTGCAGCCAATCGATCGGCGAACCAATCCTCTACCTTCTGCGTCACCTTCGTAATTCCGCCGTCCAGCTGAATGCTGGCAAAACCAAGCCTGCTCGCGTCAACGCCCATCTCTTCCATCTCATGGCGCATGAAATCGTTATGGGTTTTCTCGCAGCCATGCTCGAGCAGCAGGCAATGCCGCACCATCGGATGGCTCGCATAGCCGATCATCGTTCGCGCATACAGCTCTTCCGCTTGGCCCCCTGAATTGCCGCACCCTTCCGTATGAGCCAAAGCCACGAAGCGCGAGACCTCGGGCTGGCCGGCACCTTGCTTATTGAGCCGCTGCGTAATCATATTGGCTACCTGTCCGGCGCACAGACTGGTCGGCAGGATGAGACCGATGCTGTCGCTGGACCGGCCGTCTTGATGACGGTTAAAGGTGAATTCGATTGGTCTTTCCACCGCTCCCGCATCCGCCGGGATGGCGATCGGCTCTCCCGTCGGCACAGGGGGATGGAGCAAGCTCTCCAGCTGGCTGGCATCATTTTGCTGCCAATTGCGCCAGATTTGCACCTGGGCATGACCCGCTTTCTCGCCGACGCTGCGCTGACCGGAGGCAATTTGGAGGGTCAGGTCGAACACCTCTTGGCCGAGCTCCTCCATAGTCGTTCCTTCCAGATACTGCCCGGCGTTGACATCCATGTCATTGGACAGCAACTGGAAGCGAGTCGTCGTGGTGACGACCTTAACCGTTGGCACATACGGGAAATTGGTGATCGAGCCGTTACCCGTCGTGAAGAAAATCAGGTTGCAGCCCGCTGCCACCTGTCCGGCGATGCTCTCAAGGTCGTTGCCGGGGCTATCCATGAAATAGAAGCCGCCATCCTTCATGAGCTCCCCGTATTCCGTCGCATAATCGAGGCGAGTGACCGGATCTTTCTTGCGTGCCGCGCCGATGGATTTGAGATAAATGTTATAAAGACCGCGATATTTGTTGCCGCCGGATGGATTTCCTTCCGCGCTCGACCCATGCCAAGACGTGCGCTCCCTGAAACGGTCCACCAGCTCCAGGAACTTGCGGGCGGTTTCCACGTTACGTACCTTCGATAGGACATAAGGCTCCGCGCCGATCAATTCATCCGTCTCTGCCAGGCTGGCAGCGCCGCCGTACCGTACCAATTCTTCCGAAATCCAGCCCAGCAGCGGATTCGCCGATATGCCGGAGAAGGCATCCGAGCCGCCGCACTGCAGTCCGATCTTCAGATGGCTGATGGATTCGCTCGTCCGCTGCATCGCATTGACCGCGGGCAGCCATTCGCGTACGATCGCTTCGCCCTGAGCCAGATTCGCTTCAAACCCGCCTTGCAGCGATACGAATTTGTGCAGCACGTCATGGATGGGATAATTATGTTCGCTCAGATAGGACTCCACCATCGAATTGGTTACGGGTTCATTGCCATAATCCACGACCAAGACCGCGCCGACGTTCGGATTCACCATAAATCCGGCGAGCGTCCGCAGCAGCAGATCCAGGTTATTCGGCTTCTCTGTACCGCCTTCCGTATGCGCAGCAGGGACGATGCCATCGATATGGGGATAGTTCTTCAAATCCGCTTGCAGACGACCTGCGAGCTGCTTCACGTAACTGCCCGTACGCGAGGTGGTGCCGAGCAGAACCACGTGGTTACGAGTACCGACGCCTCGTTCTTCACAGCGGCGATAGCCCATGAACGTACGCGTATCCGTGTACGCCGGAGCTGCCGGGGCAGGCTGAAAGTTAGCCTCGTCCAGCACATACGGAGGCACGTGATCTTCAAAGTTCGGCTCCGCCGGAAGAGCGAATTTCAGCTGACGTACGCTAAGCTCGTGCAATACCGAGTCGTTGACCACATAATGGCCGGGCGGGATCGCTTGAATCGCCGCACCGAAAGGCATTTCCCAAGAGAGCAGGTCTTCGCCGGGCGCAATCTCCTTCACCGCAAACCGATGGCCCTCCATAACCGTATAATCCAAGGTCAACGTTTGGCCTTCATAGTGAATGACAGTGCCGGCGTCCAGTTGGCGAGTCGCAACGGCACAGTTGTCCCCGGGCAAGGGAAGTCTGGCAGCTTCGTCAAATTGGTAAACTGCGTTCATAGATTTCACGCTCCTATATAATGCTGTCTGATAAATCAATCATGATTTGGTTTACTATAGTAAACGCTTTCAGATTGTTGCTATAGAAGCAGAGCCGTAATCGAGCTCCGTCTATATCAGATTATATACTATGTCATATGCAACGATATACAGATGACGCCACTATTTTCCTAGAGACGAGCTGCCAATCGTTCAACGTGCATTCAGGCTGACGCTGACGCTTAACGGTTGTCAGCGTTGCTATTCCTCAAAAAATACGGCTACATAAAAGCTAACGGTTCTAGCAGACGTTATTAGGCGTTTAGAGACCGGATTTTGGCAGGAAAATCTCGCAATAAGCCTCCTGGCAACCATTAGCGATTTAATAGGGGCATTTAGAGCCGATTAGCCCTCCGTGCAATCGTTAGCGCTCGCAAGGTAATCCGAAGCGATGTTTGTCTGCTGAGAGGTTCGATCGTGTGCGGCTATAGGTTGTTACTCCATGTTGGCACTTTGTACTCGCGGAATTGAGCGAGAAGAAAGAATAGGCGCCGAATTCTCGCGACAAGAACGAAGGCCATGCCGGAATTCCGGCATGGCCTTCTTGTTCTCTAAGCTACCTCTGGTACTGACTTACATCAATGCGCTTCCTGCACGCGCGAACGATCGCGCTTCTGAAGCAAATACCCGACGCCGATGACGAGCAGTCCGCAGACGAACGGGAAGGCGCTGTCCGCCCAGTCCGCCACCTTGCCGATCGCCTTCGCAAGCGTCTCGTTCTCCTCCAGCATCTCGCCGGCGGTGTAACCGAGAATGCCCGCGCCGAGAAAGACGAAGATCGGGAACTTATGCAGCACGGCCATGATCAACTGGCTGCCCCATACGATAATCGGAATGCTGAGCGCGACGCCGACGGCCATGATCCAAATCCGGTTCTCCGCAATCGACGCAATGGCAAGCACATTATCGAGGCTCATGATGAAGTCGGCCACGACGATCGTGCGGATGGCTTTCCACAACGACTGCGCGCCTTCTATGTCCTTGCTCTCCCCGTCGTCCTTCAGCAGCGATACGGCGACCCAGAACAGCATCAGCGCGCCCGCGATCTGAATGAACGGCACCTTGAGCAAATATACGGCAACCACCGTCAGCACGATCCGCAGACCGACCGCGGCCATCGCGCCCCACCACACCGCTTTCTGACGATGTTCTTTCGGCAGATTGCGGCTGGCCAGCGCGATAACGACGGCGTTATCGCCGCTCAAAACGAGGTTGACGAGCAAAATTTCCATAATCAGTAGAAATAGTTCCATTCTCTAACTCCTTACCGAAGCCTGAATTCGACAGCAGTTTATTATCGCACAGTTCAATCCGGGTTGTCTATTTCAGCCTGCTTCGATGGCGGCGTTCCCGCTAAGCGGGCTTCCGGTCACTTCGGCTCGGCCCTGCGAATGTCGATACAGCTCCTCGTAATAGCCGCCCCGCTGGAGCAGCTCGCGATGCGTGCCTTCTTCGATGATTTCGCCTTGGCGCATCACGATAATCCGGTCCGCGCCCATGATCGTGGACAAGCGATGCGCGATGACCAGCGTCGTCCGTCCTTCGGAGACGACCGCCAGCGCCCGCTGGATGAGCTGCTCGGAATGGGAATCGAGATTCGCCGTCGCCTCGTCCAGGATCAGCACCTTCGGTTTGAACACGATGATCCGTGCAAAAGAAATCAGCTGCCGCTCGCCCGCGGACAAACCGCTTCCCCGCTCGGACAGCAGCGTATCGTAGCCTTCCTTCATGCCGGCGATGAGCGAATCCGCGCCGACGAGCCTGCAGGCTTCGAGGACTTCCTCCCGCGACACCGAATCGTCGAACAGCCGGACGTTGTCGATGATGCTGCCGGAATACAAGTACGGCTCCTGCTGGACGAGTCCGATCAGCCGGTGCAGCTTCTCCTGCGGCATGTCGCGGACGTCGATGCCGTCGATGGCGACGCTGCCTTCCTTCACGTCATAGAACCGGCAAAGGAGGCTGATGAGCGAGCTCTTGCCCGCGCCTGTCGTCCCGACGATGCCGATCATCTCGCCCGGCCGCACATGCAGGTCAAGGTGATGAATGACCGGCTGCCCATCCGTATACGCGAATTTTACCCCATTGAAGTCGATTTGACCCTTCACGCCCGATAATTCCACCGCCGCTTGCGGTTTGTCCTGCACGTCCGGCACCGTGTCGAAGATCGACCAGATCCGGTTCATCGACACCGATGCGGACAAGAGCGTGTTCCACTGCTGCGTGATCGTGTTGATCGGTTGGAAGAACTGCCGAATGTACGTAATGAACGCGAACAGGACGCCGAACGGCACGGAATGGCCCAGCACCGCATTGCCGCCGAGCCAGGTCACGAACGCTACCGACAGGTTGCCGAGCATGTCGAACGACCGGTTGAACAGGACGTTGGTGCGAATCTCCCGCAGGTTGGAACGGAAGTACGTCTGGTTGCGCTCGGAGAACTGCTTTTGCTGTTCCTTCTCTTGGTGGAACACTTGGATGATGTGCATGCCGGCGAGATTTTCCGCCACGAATGCCACGAGACGGGACAGATTCGTCCGCGTCATTTGGTACGTCTTGCGCATGTACGAGCGGAACGCGATGGCGTTCAGCACGATAATCGGCAGCAGGATCAGACAGTACAGCGTCATTCGGACGTCGAGCTGGAACATCAGCACGATGATGAAGACGAGCGTCAGGCCGTCCCGGAACACGCTCAGCAGCACCTGGCTGAAGAATTGATTGATCGTCTCCGTATCGCTCGATACATGCGTAATCAAGCTGCCGCCCGGCATCCGGTCGAAATAGGACATCGACTGCTTCGTAATATGGCGGAACAGATGCTTCCGAATGGAAGCGACGATGCTTTGGCCCGCATGCTGGAGCAGATTGTTCTGTAAGTACGTGAATATGAAGCCTGCCACGGACAGCAGGAGATAGATGCCGACGATAAGGAAGAGCGTATTGGGATTCTTGTCGCCCTTCGTGAGATGGTCGTCGATCGCGATCTTGACGAGATACGGCTGCAGTAAATCCGCCGCGATGGCAATAATGATACAGCCGAATACGCCCAGGAACGTCCACCGATGCGGCTTCGAGTAGTTGTACAGCCCCTTGTAGGCGGAGCGGTTATTGAATTTCTTCGGCGTCCCGGCGTCGGCACTTCCGGCCGGTTGTCCGGTCTCCATCGGTTTCGCTTTAGCCAACGCTGCTCCCCTCCTCCTGTATCGCGTGCAGCATCGCATAGATGCCGTTCTTCTGCGCAAGCAGCGATTCATGCGTGCCGCGCTGCACGATGCGTCCTTCATCCATGACGATGATCTCGTCGGCATGCTTCATCGCGCTGATCCGGTGGGCGATCAGAATCGTCGTCTTGTCTTTGCGTTCCTTCCGGATCGTGTCGATAATGGCCGTCTCCGTGACCGCGTCGACCGCGCTGACGCTGTCGTCCAGAATAAGGATCGGCGCGTTCATCAGCATCCCGCGCGCCAGCGCCGTCCGCTGCCGCTGTCCGCCGGAGAGCGTGACGCCGCGTTCGCCCAGCTTCGTCTCGAATCCGTCCGGGAAGCTCTTGATACTGTCGTGAATCTTGGCCTGCTCCGCGGCCTTCTCGACGAGCGACAGCTCGGAGCTGCGGCGGAAGAAGGCGATATTATCGCGGATCGTCGTGCTGAACAGGAATCCGTCCTGCGGCACGTAGGCAATGCCGCCCCGCAGGCTCTCCAGCGTCAGCTGGTCGAGCGGCGTTCCGCCGATATCGATCGCGCCGGCAGGCGGGTCGAAGACGCGCAGCAGCAGCTTGACGAGCGTCGTTTTGCCGCTGCCCGTCTTGCCGATGATACCGAGCGTCTTGCCCGGCGTAAGCGTGAACGACACCCCTCGGAGCGCTTCCTTGGCTGCGCCGGGATAGGCGAATGACAGGTTCCGGACGGACAGCGGAGCATGCGACCAATCGACGTCGACCGCTTTGTCATGCTCCACGATTTCGGGCTGCTTGTTGAGGAGATCATTTACCCGCTCCAGCGAGGCCCGGGAACGCTGAATCGTATTGATGACGTTGCCGATAGCTTGCAGCGGGTTAACCATCATCCTTACATAAAGCGTCAGCGCGACGAAATTGCCAAGCGTGATTTGGTTCACGAGCGTGAGATAACCGCCGTAAGCCAGCGTGATGATCAGCGACATTGCGCCCAGGAAAGGTATGAGTGCCTGGAAGAACGAAGAGACGCGCACCAGCTTCAGCTGATTGTCCTTGATAACGTCGACCGTGGCGCCGAAGCGCTCGTTCATGATGTCCTCCACCGCGAATTTCTTCGTCACCCGGATGCCGCCGAACTGCTCCTCCGCTGCCTCAGTCATTTTGCCAAGCGACTCCTGAACGGCATGCGACCGGGCGCGGATGTTCGGGCCGAGCTTCACGACGATCCAGGGAATCAAGATGAGCGGCGAAATGCAGACGAGAATGAGGTACAGCGGAATGTCGCTGATGACCATCATGACGATGGCAGACACGATGAGCATGAGCGCGTTGGCCGTCTGGTTGACGCCCATCGAGATCGACTCGCGCACGGTCGTCACGTCGTTCATCACATAGCTGAGCAGTTTGCCGACCCCGTTCTTCGCGTAGAACTGCTCGCCGAGCTTCGTGAAATGCTTGAACAGCCGCTTGCGCGTGTATTTCTCGAACAGCCGCCCGACATACATGATATGAAATTGACCGATTCCGCCCAAAATGCCGTAGGCGAGGCCGATAATCAGCAGCGCCAGGCTGGCGTCTAGGACGGCCGCCTGCGTAAGGCCTTGCTGCTCCAGCTGGTCCGTGAATTGCCCGAGTACCTTCGGATAGTAAGATTGGAACAGATTCGCCGCGAGCGTGAAAGAAACCCCCGAGGCGTAGATATACCATTTGGATCGAATGAACGTAATGAGCAGTCCGCGTTGTCTAGCCATGTTGCAGCTCCTTTCCGATTGTTGGGATGAGGGTGTCTCGCCGACCCTTCCGGTCAGCGAATATGCACAACATATAGCTTTCGCTCAAGTCTAGCTGGCAATCGCAGCCATTTTGCACGTGCCCGCGGTTCGCTCTCGAAACGGCCGAAAAAGCCTCCTGCAATGCGGATGATTGCCGGAGGCGGAACGATGCGCCTCCAGCGCGCTCATCGGAGATTAAGCGGAGCCGCGGACGACGATATGAAGTTGGATGCCGGATGGATCGTGCACGATGATCGTTCCCCGATCCGTTCGAAGCGGTACGCTTGCCGCCTGCAGTTTTGCGAAGATTGCCATTTGGGCCTCTTCCGTAGGTACGACGATGTCGAAGCAATCAAGTCCCGGCGCGTCTTGCGGCACGAGCGTTGCTCCGACCCCCGCCCATACATTGAGCCCGATGTGGTGGTGATAACCGCCTGCCGAAATAAACATGGCGGAATCCGCCATGCGTGCGACCACGCCGAAGCCCAGCACGTCGACATAGAAATGCTCCGTCGTCGGCAGCTCGGTCACGTGCAGATGAATATGGCCCATCGTCGTGCCGGCGGGCAGTCCGTTCCAAGTCGCGTCTCCTGCCTCCGCCAACAAGCCGTCCCAGTCGATCGGATCCACGGCCATGCGGACATGACCGTTCGCGTCCCACTTCCACTCGCTGCGCGGACGATCCCGGTAGATCTCGATGCCGTTGTTGTCGGGATCCGAGAGATAGAGCGCTTCGCTGACGAGATGATCCGACTGTCCGATCTTAATCCCGCTCGCAATCAGATTGCGCAGTGCCAGCCCGAGCGATCGGCGGTCCGGAACGAGAATGGCGAAATGGTAAAGACCTGCTCCGGATCTGCGCGGACGAGGCTTCGCGCCTTGGATTTCCGTCAGTTTCAGCAAGGGCTGATTTGAACCCGGCACACCCAATTGCGCGGATTGCTCGTTGCGCGATAGCAGCCGGAGTCCAACGACCGTCTGATAGAACCCGATCGACTTTTCCAAATCGCTGACCCGCAGCTGAACGTTACCCACGACCGTACGTGCATCGATGTCATGCGACAAGATAAACACCCCCTTCTCTCCTAAGTAAAGCGACGCGTCAACGCGCGAAAGCACTGATCCAAGCCGATCATGGAAAGCCGCCGGATCAGGTCTGTCCGCAATATCGTTGCCGCCCGTAAACCCAATAGCTAGATCGTAACACATCGCGCGGCAGAACCCAATTTCGACGTAAGCGGTTACGGGGTCATTTTCACAGACGAATGGGTGGTATATAATACGGAGGACCCGCTAGCGCCCTCTTTCGATGAATTTGACCACCTTCCCAATAGATAGGAGTCCTTACATATGGATATTATTCATATTGACCTGCATTTAATCGATGAGGATACCGACCAGCCGCGTTACCAGTTCGACCAGGAGGCGCTCGAGGAGCTGATGAAGAGCATCGAGGAGCTCGGACTGCTCTCCCCCATCAAGGTGCGGACGGCGCCTGACGGCCGGTATAAAATCATCTACGGCAACCGCCGATACAAAGCGAGCAAAATGCTCAATAAGCCCACCATTCCGTGCATCGTCTCGACGGCTACGGACGAGATGGAGATCTATCTCGAGCAGATCGCGGAAAATCTGACGCGCGAGGGCTTCTCCCCGATCGAGGAGGCCGAGGCGTTCCATAAGCTGATGAACGAATCCAAGTTCAACAGCTCCCTGAAGTTTCTCGCGAGCAAGCTCGGCAAACCGGAAGCCTATATCAAGAACAAGTGCGAGCTGCTCAAATTCGGCAACGCCGTGCGGAAGCTCATCGTCAGCGGCACGCAGATCCGCAAGGACAAGCTGACCGAGGATCAGCTGCTGCCGATCAAGGATCTGCCGATCGAGCACCGCGATCCGCTCGCGCTCATCGTCGCGCGCGACGAGATGCCCGTCAGCGACGTGAAGAAGATCGCCAAGCTGTTCAAGGACAAGGAAATCTCGGACGGCACGAAGGACAAGCTGCTCTACAAGAACGGCTTCGAGCTGCTGCAAACTTGGTCGACCGTGCAGCAGAACAAGAAAGAGCGCGAGCGAGCCGCGGAGCTGAAAGCAGAGCAGGCCGAGCGCGCGGCGGAAGCGAAAGCCGAGAAGGCGAGGCTGGCCGCGGAGTCTGCTGCGGCTGGCGGCGGAGCTGACGCTGCCGGGAATGGTACGGCAGCGGGAAATGGCGCAGGGGCGGGAATGCCGGCCGCGATTGCCGGGGGCAGCACGATCGGCGCAGCCGGGGCCGCTGGGGTAGACGGCGGGCTGTTCGGCTCAGCTGTCGGCGGCGTTGGCAGTGCTGCCAGTGATGGCGCGACGGCCGGCGGCGTCATGGACCCGGTTGGCGCCGGAGCCCGTGCCGGTGCGGGCGGCACCGCGCAAGCCGAGGCAGCAGCCGCTGCGTTTGGCACGGCGGCCGCTGGAACGGCGGCGGGCTCGGAGCCGCTGGCTTCCAGTCTGCAGCAGCTGCTGGCGGCGCTCGCGGCCGTGCAGCCGCTGACGCCGGAAGCACTTTCCGCCTATGCAGCGGCACAGGCTCAGGGCACTGGCAGCGGCGGCTTCGCCGCTGGCGTGGAAGCCTTGATTTACGGCCTCGAGCAGCAGCTTGCGCAGTGGCGCGAAGTCAAAGCGTTGACCGAAGCCAAGTTGAACGCAACGACATGATGTGACGGGATTAGCGTGCAGTGCACTAGGTACACTACTTGCACTCAAATTCGAGCTTTCCGCCGAATGTAGTGCACTGGGTGCACTACATGTACCCGAATTCGAGTTTTCCGCCGGCCCAGCGCCGTTCACTCCCGACGAACGAATATGAACCGGAAATCCGCCAATGGATTTCCGGTTTTTTGGCTTTCGCTCTTTTTTATGGTTTACGGATCGGTGCTTTTCCATTACTCTTTAGTCTGATTTGCCTTAACTACTCCCCCTTCAACGGTGTTTCTTGCATTTGCGGTTTCTTCTGATTGGACGAATCAAAAATTTTCGATTTGAAAACGCTTTATAACTCATCCTTGGCTAACACTAGAAACGAAGGAAGTGAAGTCGATGTACCGTGTCATCATCGCGGAAGACGAAATGCTCGTGCGGCTGGGACTGCGCGGCTCCATCCGCTGGGAACGCTTCGGCATGGAGGTCATTGCCGACGTGCCGAACGGCCAGGAAGCGCTCGACGTGTACCGGCGCGAGAAGCCGGATGTCATTATCACCGATCTCCGCATGCCCGTCATGGACGGCATGGAGTTGATCCGGCGCGTGCGCGAGCATGATCCCGATACCAAAATCATCATCCTCTCCTGCGTCGAGGAGTTCGAAACCGTGCGCAAAGCGATGCATTACGGCGTACGCGAATATATTCTGAAGCTCACCATGACGCCGGACGAAATGGAGGAGGTGCTGGAGCGCGTGGCCAGCGAGCTGCAGCGCAGCACGAAGCAGCTTCCCGCCACGCCTTCGGTGAACCAAAATCTCGTCGTCGAGAAGCTGTTCAAGGACTACATGTTCCGGCAGCTCTATTCCGCCGCAGAGCTTACCGAGCTGCTGCAGCGGACCGACCGCCGCAAGCTGCAGGACCGCGGGCTGCTGGTGCTGGTCATGGAGATCGGCGGCTACGGCCGGCTGCGCGAACGGCTGCGGGACGAGCAAGGCGACCTCGCCAAGTTCACGCTGCTGAACGTGCTCGCCGAGGTCTTCGAACCGTTCGAGCGCGGCGAGCTGTTCCATGACGAGCGCAACCGGTTCATCGCCATTCTCAGCTTCAGCGATATCGTCAGCGAGCAGAAGCAGAATGCCATCGTGCTCGAGCTGACGCAGAAATGGCGGCATACGCTGCGTACGCTCTACGGCGTGCCGGTGTATTTCTCGGCCTCCGGCGTCAAGAACGGCTTCGCCGTGCTCCCTTCGCTCTACCGCAGCGCGATGAAAGGACTGAACGCGGTCTTCATCGACGGCGCCGATAAGCTGACCGCTTCCGCCTCGCAAGATTGCCGCGAGCTCGTCGTGATCGCCGAGAAGCTTCGGCCGCTCGAGGACAGCGGCGCCGCCTTCCCGAATCTGCCTTTCCGCGCGCAGATCCGCGCCAAGATCGACGCCTTCCTGCAGAACGCGGACAGCGAAAGCGATACAGGCGAGACGCCAGGCCGCAAGGAGCTCGTCCATTTCCTGCAGCAGCTCATGCAGCTGCCCGTTCATTTCTTCAAGCTGCGCAGCGACGGCGCGCTTAGCCGGGCGAGCCTACAGGTCCACGAGCAGCTGGAGTCGGCCGATACGCTGAGCGATGCGGTCGCGCTCTTCACCGCTTATGTGCTCGAGCTCGCTTCGCTCTACGAGACGCAGCGTACGTTTGCCAGCAAGGAAGTGACGGACGCGGTAAGCTTCATCGGCCGCAACTGCCAGCGCGACCTGTCGCTGAAGGAGATTGCCGATGGAGTCGGCATGAGTCCGAATTATTTCAGCACGCTCTTCGCAAAGGAGACCGGCCATGGCGTCGTCGACTATATCCATCTGCTGCGGATCGAGAAGGCCAAACGGCTGCTCGGCGAATCCCGCCTGAAATCGTACGAGGTGGCGGCGCAGGTCGGATTCACCGACCACAGCTACTTCAGCAAAGTATTCAAGAAGCTGACGGGCTTCAATCCGCGGGAATACCGCCGCCATTTGTCCGGCTCCGATGCAGTCGACGCCGCTGAACTAGGAGAGCCGCACCTCTCTTCCGCTGCGCTTCCAACTGAAACGGTCACTGCCGCTGCAACTACGACAGTCGATGCAGTCGCCGATGCCGATGCCAATGACGATGCCGCTAATCGCAAACGCAGCGACGCATCCGGCCCGCTCGGCAGCGGCACCGCAAGCCGATCAACCGACCCGAACGGAGAGGAGGACATGGGCGATGACGACGGACAACGCCGCCAATCCTAACAACGAGCAGCCGCTCAGGCCGCTCCGCCCGCAGCCGCGCCGGAAGATGCTGAAGCTTCGGACGCAGCTGCTGCTCATGTTCATTTTCACCATTCTCGTCACGATCGGGATCGGCTCCGCCTTCCTCTACTCCAGCATGCTGAGCATGATGAAGGAGCGATCCGAGGAGGCGACTGTAGCCAGCTTCCGGCAGGTCGACGACAGCTTGTATTCGTTCCGCAGCAGAATCGACAGCATCTCCAAGTCATTCCTCATGGGCGGGGATTACGCGCACTTCCTCGCCGGCGACGTTCAGACAGGTTCCCCGGAGCTTGACCTCATTCTCGCGATGCGGACCAAAATGTCCGAGCTGACGTACACCTACCCGTATATCGTCTCCATTTATTTATTCGCGGACGACGGGCGCGTCACGGGCATCAACGCCAACGATTACATTTACCGCAAGGACGCCGCCAAGCACCCCTTCTATACGTCCGAAGAGCGGTCGCTCGCCAAGTCCGAAGCGCCCAAGCTCGTCTGGACCGGCGGCAAGGCGGTCGCCGATTACGATCGCTCGTTCCGCTTCGACACCGACCCGTCCTTCGCCACCCCGCTCATTACCGCTTCAAGACGGATCGAGGCGGGCGGCGGAAGAGGCGGTACGCTTGTCATCAACATCGACGAAGCCGAGGTCTATGGCGCGTACCGGAATCTCTCCGCCAATCCGAGCAGCCGCGTCTTCATGCTGGACGAGAAAGGCCGGATCATCTCGGGCTCGCCCGGAGCCGAACTGCTTGGCAAGCCAAGCCCGGTCTACCCCCGGATGACCGGAACGACCGGCAGCTTCACGGATAACGGAACAGACGGCCAGAATCAGGTCATCTATTACCGAATCCCCGATACGAATTGGACGCTCTGCATGCAAATTCCGCTCACCGTATACACGTCCGATATCAATCGCATGCGCTCCACGATCGTCTATATCGCCCTCATCAGCTTGGCGATCGCGGCGGTCTCCACGTATTTCTGGACCAGACGCCTCACCAAGCCGTTCTATACGCTGATCAAAGGTATGCGCACCCTCGAGCAGGGCCGGCTCGGCGTCTCCATCCCGGAGCATCCCGGCAGCGAGATCGGCCTGTTGATTACGGAATTCAACAGCATGTCGCAAAGCATCCAGGAGCTGATGACGCAGCAGAAGCAGATCGAGCGGCAGAAGCGGAAAGCGGAGCTGCAGGTTTTGCAGTCGCATATCCAGCCGCATTTTCTGTTCAATACGCTCAATACGATCAAGTGGATGGCCATCGCCGTGAACGCGAAACCGATCATGGAGAGCATCACCGCGCTCGGCAGCCTGATTCGCCCGATTTTCAAAAAAACGTCCATCCTCATTCCGCTGCAGGAAGAACTGGAGTATCTGCGCCATTACATGACGATCATGAACAGCCGGTACGGCGAAGGCGCTTTGCTCCATGTCGACGTCGAGGACGAGCTGCGCGAAGCGCTTATTCCCAGACTGCTGCTGCAGCCGCTGATCGAGAACAGTCTCATTCACGGCTTGGAATCGCGGCAATACAGAGGCACGGTCACCATCAGCGGCCGCCTCGAGCAGGGCGAAGCGGTGCTTCGCGTCTCCGATAACGGCAACGGCATTCCGGCCGATCGCCTATCCGCATTGACGGAAGAGCTGCGAAATGCCGCCCCCGGCATCGAAGAAGAAGGACCGGACCGCGATGGCATCGGCCTGATGAACGTCCACCGGCGCGTACGGCTGCATTACGGGGAGCGCTACGGCCTTGTCCTTGAATCCGCCGAAGGCGAGGGAACGACGATCACGCTCCGGCTGCCCGTAGTCACGGAATCGTAATATCGTCCATCTTTTTGCCCGGGCGGTTCGGCTTCGGCTTCAAGTTCGAAAGATCCCCGCCTTTTCCGTTGAATTTTACATCTTTTCGCCGGCCGCCGTGCGTTACCATGAACCCATAGCAAACGACAACACATTTTGACCCAGGGGGCTAAGGGATGACAAAAACAAACCTATTCAAGAAATCGGCGGTCGCAGGCATGGTACTCGCGCTGTCGGGCAGCTTGATCGCATGCGGTTCCGAGAAGGAAGCCGCGAATAACGGCAACGCCGGCGGATCCGCCGCCGCCAAGATCACGCTCAAGGTCAGCTCGCAAATGAGCAGCGAAGACCGGATCAAAATGATGGACGAGACCATCAAGATCTACAACAAGACGCATCCCAACGTGGTCATCAAATACTCCGCGACAAGCCAGGATTACGACAAGAACCTCAAGCTCTCCTTCAGCTCCGGCGAAGGCGACGACATCGTCTACCTCGACGACATCAAGCAGCAAATGCTGCAGGAGAACGATTACCTGATGGACCTCACCGACGTCGTGAAGGAGAAAGGCTACATCGACAAACAAATACCTGGCGCGGTAGAGTTCAACAACATCCGTACGCCGGGCAAATATTACAGCGTCCCGTTCCTGATGGCGCCGGTCGTCGTGTACTACAACAAGGATATCTTCGCGAAGCTGAACCTGACGCCTCCGAAGACGGCGGATGAATTCCAGACGATCCTGGAGAAGACGAAAGCCGCCGGCTACACGCCGATGGAGAATGCGGGCCTGTCCAACTACCAGCTCATGTGGACGACTTACTCCCTGCTTTACGGCCAGGTCGACATGAAGGACGTCAACCAATTCTATTACCAGAAGGGCGCGACTCCGGCGTTCGAACAAGCGATGCTGGCTTCCCTGACCAAAGTGCAGGATTGGGTCGATAAAGGCTACTTCCGCAAAGACATGGCGTCCATCGACGGTTCCGCCCTGCTGCCGCTCTTCTCCAAAGGCGACTCGGCCATGATCGTCGACGGCGACTGGGATCTGCCTTCCTTCAACGACATGAAGTTCGGCGTCGGCGTCTTCCCGTTCCCGAAGGTCGATCCGAACCGGCCGAACACGATCGTCAACTCGACGGACGGCGCATGGGCGCTGAACGCGAAGCTGACGGGCGACAAGAAGCAGGCGGCGCTCGATTTCGTCGATCTCTTCATGGATCCGGAAGTGGTCAAGATCTGGAGCGAAGGCGGTCTGACGTCCTCCGTGAAGCATGACGAGACCGGCTACACGCTGACGCCGCTGAAGCAGGAGCTCAACAAGGAAGTCGCGGATACGCAAATCGGCTTCTACCTCGACAATGCGGTACCAGGCATCCTGGACGTCATCGGCAAGGAAACGCAGCGCATGATGCTGTCCGAGATCACGCCGGAACAGACGTGGACGAACATCAAGACCGAATACGACAAGCTTGTGAAGCAGGCTACGAAACAATAAGGCAGCAGCTAGGTGGTGAAACGCAATGAACCGTTCTTGGATAGCCAATATGCGAAGCAGCCTGACCGCTTACTTGTTCCTGCTTCCGGCCTTCGGCCTGTTCTTCCTCTTCGTCTGCTATCCCGTCGTGCAGACCTGCATCATTTCCTTGACGGACTGGGACGGCATCAGCCCCAAACATTTCGTCGGCCTGCAAAACTATCTTGACCTGTTCACGGTGGACGACCTGTTCTGGAAATCCCTCCGCAATACGCTGCTCTGGGCGGTCGCTTCGGCGACCATCCCGGTCGGCTTGGGACTTCTCCTGGCGAACCTGCTCGTACGTGGACGCATCCGCTTCGGACGCTGGTTCCAGATCATCTTCTTCATGCCGCAGGTCATCTCGATGGTCATCGCGGCGGTCATCTGGAAATGGATCTACGATCCGGTCTTCGGTCCTCTGAACGTGATCTTGAACAAAATCGGCCTCTCCAGCTGGGCGACCGGCTGGCTCGGCAATCCGCATATCGTCATGCTCGCTCTCTTCATCATTTATATCTGGATGTGCTACGGCTTCTGCGTGCTCATCTTCACGGCGGCGCTGCAGGGCGTCGACCCGCAAACGTACGATGCCGCCAAGATCGACGGCTGCGGCAGCTGGGGCCAGTTCCGCCACGTCTCCATCCCGGGGCTGCATCAATCCATTACAACCGTCATCACGCTCATGACCGTCTGGTCGTTCAGCATCTTCGACCTCGTCATGACGACGACCAAGGGCGGACCGGGCTACAGCTCGTATGTCATCTCGTATTACGTGTACAACCAAGGCTTCATGGTGAACCGGGTCGGATTCGGCGCCGCGGCGTCCATTATTCTGACGCTGATCGTGCTCGCGGCTTCGCGCACCATCATTTATTTCAGAGAAAAGGCAGCTGATTAACGATGACCACGACGACTTCAGAACTCGCGAAACGCATCTCCGTCTACGGGCTGCTTCTGATCGCCGCGCTGGCTACCATCGCGCCTTTCCTGCTCATTCTTAACACGTCGCTCCGCAGCTCCGCCGATATTATCGCGGACGGTCCCTTGGCGCTGCCGAGCGTCTTCCATTGGTCGAATTACGTGGACATCTGGAAGGTCGGCAACTTCCCGATCTACTTCCGCAACAGCGTTATCGTAACCTTAGCCGTCTCGTTCAGCGTCGTGCTCGTGTCCGTGCTGGCCTCTTACGCGTTCGCTTACATGAAGTTCAAAGGCAAGGAACTGCTCTTCCTGTTCATCGTGCTCGGACTCATTATTCCGGTTGAACTGATCATTATCCCGTTGTTTCATGATTTGAAATCCATGCACTTGCTGAATACGCTGCTTGGCATTATTTTGCCACAGATCGCGCTCGGCATGCCGTTCTCAGTGTTCCTGCTGCGCGGCTTCATGAAGGACGTGCCGCCTTCCCTGCTGGAATCCGCGCGCATCGACGGCTCGACGGAGTGGAAGAACATGATCCACATCATTCTGCCGCTCGTCATGCCTGCCGTCGTGGCCGTTACGATCTTCGCGGTCATGGGGTCGTGGAACAACTACATGTTCCCGACGATCTTCATCCAGGACGACGCGCTGCGCACGATGCCGGTCGGTCTCGATTATTTCCGCTCGAAGTTCACGATGGACTTCAGCATGGTCTCGACGTCCGCCATGATTTCGGCGCTGCCGACGATACTGGTGTACGTGTTGTTCCAGCGCCGCATCGAGAGCGGATTGACGCTCGGGGCGGTGAAAGGATAGGGCGGGAGGGCGCTGGCGCTGTTCAAAAGCGAGGGCAGCTGCGCTTCAGTGCCGCCAATGCCGACGAGCGCTCCCGTGGTGCTCCGCACCAAAGTCGCTCTCGTTCGGCATGACGGCAGCTTCCGCTTGGCCTCTCGCCAACCCCGTTTCGCGCTTCGCGCGTTTTGGGGAGGGACAATGGCGCTTCGCGCCGGGTTGGCGAGGCAGCTGCGCTGCTTGCCGTCAATGCCGGACGAGCGCTCCCGTGGTGCTTCGCACCAAAGTCGCTTTCGTTCGGCATGACGGCGGCTTCCGCTTGGCCCCTTCGCGCCTGAGTATTTCTCCAACCAAGCCGCGCTTCGCGCATGGCCCATTGCCCAACCTGAAACCCGCGAATCGCGTTTCATGTGAAACCTTATTGCATTTCGCAGAATTCTAACTTACTTGGAGGTTGACCTCATATGCATATCAAATTATCCGCAGAAGAATTGGCTACGCAAACGTTGAAACCCGAGACTCTGGAGCTTGCCGTCGAGCAAGTCGCCGTGAACGGCTATATCGTCTTCGACAGCGTTATTCCACAAGAGCAGATCGACGAGCTGAAAGGTAGCTTCGATCCTCTATTCGACGAATACATCGAGCGCCGCGGCTACAACACCGGCACGAACCGCGCCCAAATGCATTTGCCGTTCCAAGCGCCGTTCAACCACGAATCCATCGTGGCGAATCCGATCGCGCTGTCCGTCATCGAACGTCTGATCGGCAAGGACTGCAAATGCGTTTACTTCGCTTCCGACACGCCGATGCCGGGCTCCGATTACCAGAACGTGCATTGCGACAACATGCCGTTGTTCGAGGATCTGTCGGTCGCGCTGCCGGCTTACAGCCTTGTGTTCAATGTTCCGCTCGTCGATACGACGGACGAGAACGGGCCGCTGGAGATCTGGCCGGGCGGCACGCATCTGACGCCTGACCGCTCCAATCACGATACGCTGGACGGTTCCGTGAACAAGCACCTTCACATCGTCCGCGCCGCGGAAGGCATGCACTCCGAGCGCGTCTACATGAAAGCGGGCTCCATCGTCATCCGCGACATCCGCATGTGGCACCGCGGCACGCCTAATCGTTCGGATTCGCGCCGCACGAACATCGCGCTCATCTACAACCGCAGCTGGCTGGGCAGCTGCCACGAGATTTCGATTCCGCGCGACACGTACGACGGCATGTCCAAACGCGCGCAGCGCCTTTTCCGCAACGAACGCGTCGGAGAGCAGCCGAAAATGCCTTGGGAATGGTAAGCGGCTAGCCGATCGGATTTATTATGCCTCCTGTGTTGAACCGACACAGGAGGTTTGCTCGTTATGGCGAAGAAGATTATATGGAGAGAGGGTTATGGCGATGAGAATTGTTATTCTTGGCGGGACCGGCACGATCAGCACGAGCATCGTGAAGCTTTTGCTGCAGCAAGGACATGACGTTACATGTTATAATCGTGGACAAAACGGACGGGAGCTGCCGGACGGCGTACGCATCATCCGGGGCGACCGCAGCGAGCGCGAAACCTTCGAACAGGTCATGCAGCAGGAGCGTTTCGATGCCGCGATCGACATGATCAGCTTCAGCCGCGAGGATGCCGAGAGCAGCCTGCGCGCTTTCCGCGGGGTGAAGCATTTCGTGCAATGCTCCACCGTCTGCACGTACGGCATCGACTATGACTGGCTGCCCGTGACGGAAGACCACCCGCTCCGTCCGACGACCGGCTACGGCCGCGGCAAAGCTGAAGCGGATGCCGTCCTGATGGAGGCGTACTACCGGGAAGGCTTCCCGGTTACGATTCTGAAACCGTCGACGACGTACGGCCCGCAGAGCGGCATGCTCCGTCAAGTCGCGTGGGATTTCAGCTGGATCGACCGGATTCGGAAAGGCAAGCCCATTCTCGTCTGCGGAGACGGCAAGGCGCTGCATTCGTTCATGCATGCGGACGACGCGGCTCAAGCATTCGCCGGCGTTCTCGGCAAAGCGCGCTGCATCGGGCAGACGTACAACGTCGTAGGCCGCGGCTTTACGACGTGGGAGCAGTACCATAAGCTCGCCATGCGCGTGCTTGGCCGCGAGGTCGAGCTCGTCGGCGTCTCGCTCGAAACGTTGAAGTCGATCGACTCGGGCCGGTTCAGCATTTGCGACGAGATTTTCGCGCATAATGTCATCTACAGCTCCGCGAAATTGATGCGCGACGTACCTGAATTCGCGCCGGCGGTCTCGTTGGAAGACGGGATGCGGATGGTGTTCGACGCCATGGCTGCCGAAGACCGGATTCCGAATGCCGACGAAGCTGCGTGGGAAGACGAGATCATCGATGCGCAGCGTAACGCCTTTGCGAGGCTTGCGCGCGAATAAGCCCCTTTCCCGCACCGCTGCCGCGCTCCCCGGACGTAACGAGCGACGCATGGTTTCCGCCCATGCATCCATCCCGAGGATCGGAGTTGAACCACATTGATCGAAATCATAACGGTCGAGGACTTCAAGACGCACAAAAGCAAGGAAGGTTATTTTATCATCGCGGACACGACGGGGCGCAAGCTGCATTCCAACCGGTGCACTTTCGTCGATCTCAAGCATTTCAGCGAGAAGGTCGCGGATAACGCCAACAAGAACGGCAAATATTTGTTCACCGACGATTTCTTCGAGGCCCGGGAGTATCCGAAGGTCAAGAAATGCGAAGCGTGCAGAAGATTTCTGTAGCCGTTCTCTCACGGCCCTCTCTCGGTTTCCGGCGCGAGCTGCCGCTGTCCATAGCTGACCTGCTCGCTCCAGCAGAACAAGAAACGGAGGCCTTCCCGGGTAGTTCCCGCTCCAAGGCCTCCGTTTTGTTTTCGCTATACAAGCGCCGCAAGTTTGCTACAATAAATCTGTTGTGCTTCACTGTCTGTCTCGACAAGCAATCGACCATCTTATGGGAGCGTGATCGCTGAAATGAGTTACTTATCCCTGAGCACCTGGAGCCTGCACCGCAATCTTGGCCCGCTGCGCTGGACGCAGTGGGATGCGGATGCCAGCAAGCATATTTTCGCGGAGACCCCGCAGCCGGAGCTGATGAAGCTCGTCGACCTGCCGGCTTACATGGCCAAGGAAGGATTCGGCGCGCTGGAAATCGGCCATTTTCATTTCCCTTCCACGGATGACGAATATTTGGGCGAGCTGCGCGGCGCGTTCGAGCGCGTCGGCCTCTCGTTCGATACGATTTTGCTGGATTACGGCGATATTTCGAGCGCCGACGAGGTCCGCAGACAGGCCGACCTCGCCTATATCCGCGAGTGGATCGATATCGCGGCCAAAGCCGGCGCCAAGAACATCCGCGTCGTCGCCGGCGAAAGCGAACCGTCCGACAAGGCCGCCCTTGCCCGTTCCATCGAAGCGCTAAAGGAACTGCATGCTTACGGGCAGAGCAGCAACGTCCGCGTGATCACCGAGAACTTCAAGCCGCTTACGTCCATTTCGGACAATGTGCTCGCCATCGTCGAGGCGTTCGAGGGAAAACTGAACGTTGTCGACGACTTCGGCAACTTCAAAGGCGAGACCAAGTACGAGCAGCTTGCCGCGATTCTCCCTTACGCCGTGTCCATTCACGCCAAGGCGCAGTATGACGAGAACGGCTTGCCCGATACGGAAGAATACCTCCGCTGTCTCGCGCTGTTGAAAGAAGGCGGCTATGAGGGCGCGATCTCGCTCATCTACGACGGTCCCGGCGATATGTGGGAAGGCATCAACCGCGTCCGGCGCATCGTGGAGCCTTATTTGTAAGCATGGGCTGGCTGCGTGCCGAGCAAGATAGTTTCACATACAAAGAAGGCCAAGCAGCCGAGCTGCTGGCCTTCTTTGCTTCTTTGCTTCTTGCTTCTTTGCTTCTTGCTTCTTGCTTCTTGCTTCTTGCTTCTTGCTTCTTGCTTTTTGCTTCTTGCTTCTGTGCTGCTCTACGACAACAGCTTCACTTTATAATGAGCACCGGAATTTTCGCATGCTGGGCCACGTTATGGCTCACGCTGCCGAGCACGACCTCGCGAATCCTGCCAAGACCGCGGCTGCCCATAATGATCAGATCGTTGCCATGCTTATCGGCGTGCTCGAGTATCGTTCTGGCCGGATCGCCGTTCACCTTGAAATACTCCATGCGGATGTCCGGAGGAACCGCTGCCTTGACCTCATCGAACACTTTTTCGTTGTACTCCTTCTCCGACTTTTCGTCGACCACGAAATAAACTTGGCCGCTCCTGACGATTTCCTGGAACACATGCACGACTTCCAACTTGGACGGCTTCGATTCCTCCGATTGCCTGAAGAACTCGATCGCTTTATTCAATGCCTTCTTGGACAGATTAGATCCGTCGTAGGCAACCAAAATATTGGTAAACATGCTTCGCCAACCTCCTGTCATCCATGCTGTCGAACCCGCGTCAAACATAACCGCTCCGAATCTTGCGAGCGCGCTCGCGTACGTTTCAACGATAGGATTTCCACTTACAGAAATTTTACGCCCGTCATGTCCTCGCTTAGCGTCCACAACCGCCGGGCTATATCCGGATCGACCGCCCATTCCGTAACCCCGGGGCCAAAAGGATTCGAATCCGGCGTCACCAACGCGGCGATGTCCGCATCCTCGCAGTATACCCCGCCTAGACCTTCGAGCTGTTCGTTCGCCGCGCACCAGACGCTCGTCGCGGCGCCTTGCGCGATCGACTTGAACTCGCGGCTCTTGTCATGCGCGGTGCGGCGGCCCTGATCATCGAGCGCGCCCATCGCTCTCATCTCGTCGTCGGACAAGTGTCTGGACAGATCCGTAATGATCGTACCCGGATGAACCGCGAATGCCCGAACGCCATGCGCGAAGCCGATTCGGTCCAATTCGACCGCAAACAGCACGTTCGCCGTCTTGGACTGGCCGTAGGCCTGCCATTTCTCATACTCCCGATGCTCGTAATTCGGATCCGCCAAATCCACGCCGGATATACGAAGCGCTCGCGAGGACACGGCTACGACGCGCGCGCTTCCGGCCTGCTTAAGCGCGGGCCACAGCCTGGCCGTCAATTGAAAATGGCCCAAATGATTGACCGCGAAATGCGACTCGTAACCGCGGGCGTCCTTCGTCAGCGGAACGGCCATAATCCCGGCGCTGTTCACGAGCATGTCGAGCGGCCGGCCCGTTGCGAGGAACCGCTCCGCGAAAGCGTCGATCGATGCGGGATCCATCAGATCCATCGCCTCGAGCTCGACGCGCGGAATGTCCGCGAGGGCCGCCCGAGCCTTGTCCGGCGTACGCGCAGGCACGATTACCGTGGCGCCCGCTTCCGCCAGCGTGCGCGCTGTCTCAAGCCCCAGTCCCGAATAACCGCCGGTGACGATCGCGATTTTACCGCTCAGATCGCGGCCTCCCAGTGCTTCCGCAGCCGTCGTTTCACTCCCGAAGCCGGAACGAATCGGCTCTTGAGTTGTCTTTGTATAGGTAGTAGTCGTTTGCATGATTGCATCGCTCCTATTCTTGTGGTTGAATCAACTGCTCATAATTGTCCAGCTTATAATTCATCATGCCGAGCGAGTCCGTCAGCTCCGCGATCTGACGCTCGATGCTGAGCTTATGCTCGTGCAGCACGCGGTAGCAGGCTTCGATATTCCCCTCGTTGTAGTAGCGGATGTATTGCTCGATTTCCTTCAACGGCATTTGAGTCCGTTTCAAATGCTTGACGAAGGTGAACCGGGCGAGATCCGACTTCGAGTAGGTCCGATGTCCGTTCTCCTTGCGTTTCACCGCCGGGAGCAGGCCAATTCGCTCATAGTAGCGGATGACGTCGATGCTAAATCCCGTTTCGGCCGAAATATCCGCGATTGCGTACGTGGTTTCCATCTGATTCGCTCCTCTTCTTGTGGCAGCTTGGCCTGTCCTGCTCAAGTATCGTAATACCTGAACCTTGGTTAAGGTCAAGCCAGCTGCGCATAGGTAAGATTAGGTTTCCCGAATCGACCCATAAAAAAAGACCGGATTCCTTGAGCGGAATAACGGTCTCGAGCTGGACTCCCTTGCAGGGTTAAGCTGTCGCATCCTCGGTTTAGTTGCAAAGCAGCGCCATGACGGCAATGTCCAGCAGCTTGTGCGTCACCTCATGCATGAGATAGGATCGCAGCACGCCCTCCTGCTGAAAGCCAAGCTTATTCAGCAGCCGGAGCGAAGCCGTATTTTCCGGAGCGACCTCGGCTTGGATCCTGTAAGGATGCAGCGCGCTCCGCGTAAAGGTCAGTACGCCGTCCAGCGCCTCGGACATGATGCCTTTGTTCCAATGGGCAGGACTCAGTTCGTAGCCGAGCGTCAGCGGATAACGTGATTCTTCGTCAAATACTCCCCTCGTCGGCATCAGCATGACCGTGCCCATCAACCGCGGCTGCCGGCGGTACGCGATCCCCCAAGCAATCAGCCTTTTTTCCTCGAAAGCCTGATTCCACGACTCGATCAACAGCCGCGAATCCTTGACGGAGCCGGGTCCGTGCCAGTCCAAATACTTCGTTACCTTCGTATCCGCATGGAACGAGTACAGATCTTCCGCATCGCCGGGCTCCATTCGCCGCAAGCTGAGCCGCTCCGTATGCAGGGTAGGAAATGCAGCAAACCATTCATCGATTTTCACCGTAACCACTCGCCCCGTCTATCAAAATGCGACCTTCATCCATCGTAACCGACGAGGCTTAAAAGGATATTAAAAATCAGCCTGAGGCGTGGAAGAGTTTCCCGCAAAACGCCTTTGCACCGCACGCACGGCTTCGGAGATCCGCCTAGTCTGCGATCCGCCGGCTATGCTATCCTGAATATGGAAAGGGGAGGAAGCCGGTGAACATTTGGGAAGGCGAGAAAGTCAGACTGCGTGCCATCGTCCCGGGGGATTGGGTCAAATTTCACGAGAACGATCAGGATTCGGAGGGGGCGCGTTCATCCGATGCCGTGTACTTTCCGAGGTCGGAAGAAGGCACGCGGGCGTGGGCCGAACAGCAAGCGTTCATGGGGCAAAACGGCGACAGCATCCGCCTCGCGATCGAGACGCTGGACGGCGAGCTCGTCGGCTGCATGAATTCGCATAGCTGCGATCCGCGCAACGGAACGTTCAAATACGGCATCGCCATCTTCCGGCCGCATTGGCGGAAGGGCTATGCGTCGGAAGCCGTGACGCTGCTGCTCCGTTACTTCTTTCATGAATTGCGCTACGAGAAGGCTGTCGCGCATGTCTATGCGTTCAACGACGGCTCCGTCAAGCTGCAGGAGAAGCTCGGTTTTCAGCTGGAGGGCACGCTCCGGAGCATGATTTTCACCAATGGAAGGCGGCACGACGAATATGTCTACGGTCTGTTGAGAGAGGAATTCGGGCCGCTGGCCGACCGTTCGCGCTAGAACGAAACGACAAAAGGACAGCCGAGGGGCTGTCCTTTTCGTTCGGTTATTCGTTTGCTCGATTAATCGTTCGTTTGTGCGCTAATCGTCCGTAATCCGAATGAGCTTACGCGCCGAACACATTCCGAATGGCTTCCAAATACTTCATTCCGTGAACCGTGTCCGGCTCCAAGTAGCCGCCCTCCGTCCACTCGTTCCAGGCGTAAATGGTAAACATGCGGGTAGCGAGGCCGGATTCGTCGTCGAGGTACGTCCTCAGCTCGGCGAGCATCGTCTCGAACGCCTCCGGCGTGTTGCCGGTCAAGATCGACATGTACGGGTATTCGCCTTTGACATGCGGCTGATCCTGATTGCAGCGCGGTCCCGGGTCCCAGCCCATCGTCGCGTTCGGATAATACGGCACGTCGTACGCGTCGCGGAATTGCGGCCACATGCCGGCCGCCTCGCGCGCACAATCGGCATAAGGAGCATCCGGGAACGCTTCGGGTTCCGCATGGTGAACCCAGACGTACGACGTCACGCTGTCGATGCCGAGCGTGCGAACGAGCTCGACGGGATTCCCGATGATGTCGCGATGACGTTCGTTCAACCCCCACTCGACCAAGTTCAGATGCAGCTCGCCGCAGCCGGCTTCGCGCGTCTTGACGCGGAACGATTCCAACGCGTCGCGCGTCGCTTCGATGCTGCCCAGGCCTTTGATCAGCGTGTGGCACTCATAGATGGAGAAATAGAGTTTGCCGTCCAGCTTCAGGAAGTTCGGCTCATTGAAGTAACGGATGATTAAGTAATCCGTCATCGCGTCGAACCGCTCGCGCGACACCTCGTTGTGATTCGCCCACATGATGCCGAAGCGCAAACGGTCCCGATTCGGCGCCTGCAGGAACCCATCCTCCAATGCGCGATGCAGGAAGGGTCCGTCTCCCCCGCCCATATCCCAGTACCAGTCATAAATGAACGACGTCACGCCATGATCGGCGGCCGCGTCGATCTGCTTCTCCGACACCTCGGGGTCGGACTCGTCCAGCTCGCCCCAAAGCGGCACCTTCGGCTGCTCGTGCCCGGGAAACAATGGTTTCGCCGCACGCAGCGTTGGCCACTCCGTCCATCCTTCGCCCTTATTCGCTTCATTCTTCGCATCGGGATGCCATTGCGGAAAATAGTACACCGCGACTTCATAGGGATGCTGCGGTTGAGACATGTTCATCTTCGCCTCCTAAAGGTGGTGGTCAGCGTCTAGCGCAATTTATCAGCGAGGCAGCTTCGCTTCGGTACCGGCAATGCCGACGAGCGCTCCCGTGGTGCCGTGCACCAAAGTCGCTCTCGTTCGGCATGCCGGCGCCTGCGCTTCGGCCCTCGCCCCAATAACGCGCTTCGCGCGAATGTGTAGCGTATGATTGAAATTCTCTTTCGCTGCCCGTAAAAGGCAGAATTTGTTTTAACTTGAGCGGAAGCACAAGTTTTAAAGGCGGGCAGGGGTCCTAAAGAGCGCAGCGGCCAAGCCTCAGACGCGAAGCGCCCCTGTTCCCTCCCCCACGCGCAAAGCGCGGCACTCCGGCGAAGGCCGGAGCGAAAGCGCCGGCAGGCCGAACGAGAGCGACTTTGGTGCGAATAGCACCACGGGAGCGCTCGTCGGCTCTGCCGGCTCTGAAGCGCAGCTGCCTCGCCTGATAAACCCAGCGCCAAGCGCTATCCCTACCCTTTGACTGCGCCCGCCGTCAGCCCGCGCAGCATATACTTCTGCGTGAACGCGAACAGGACGACCAGCGGCAAGACCGCAAGTACACTGACCGCGAACACGGGGCCGTAATTGACGGACTGCTTGTTGAACATGAACTGGACGATCTGCGGCATGAGCGTCATTTTCTCCGGCGTGTTAAGGAAGATGAGCGGCGTCAGGAAGTCGTTCCAGATGCCGTACACGTTCGTCACGATGAACGTGCCCGTCGCCGGCAGCAGCAGCGGGAAAATAATGCGGAAGAACAGGCGCAGCGGCCCGCAGCCGTCCAAGCTTGCCGATTCCTCCAGCTCGCGCGGGATCGCCTTCGTGAAGGCGGCGTACAGGAACGACGCGAACGGGATGAAGCCGGCCGTGTAGATCAGCACGAGCAGGATCCGCGTATTCATCAGGTGGAGCTTGACCGCCAGCGTGAACAGAGGGATGAGCGAGCCGACAGTAGGGATGACCATGCCGCTCAGGAAGAACAGGTACGCGTAGCGGAACAGCCGCTCGGTCCGGCGGGACAGGACGTAACCCGCCATGGAAGCGACCATGATCGCCAGGGCGAGCGCGCCGACCGTGACCAAAACCGTGTTCCACAGCCCGCGGAAGAAGTCCATGTCCTGCAGCGCTTTCTTGTAGTACTCCAGATAGAAGCCGTGAGGCAGCGCGAACGGCTTGAAGAAATACCGCGGTTCCTTGAAGCTGGACTCCACGAGGAAGAAGACCGGGAACAGGAACGACAGCGCGACCAGGATCAGCACGATCTCAAGCAGGATGGACGGACGTTTGTTGAGTCCCATTACAGCTCGACCTCCCTCTTGCGGGTGATGCCGAGTTGAACGACCGTGACGATGATGATGAAGATAGCCAGCAGGATGCCCGCGGCGGTCGCGTAGCCGTAATTTTGCGCTTTGAATGCGGCATTATAGACGGCCAGGAAGAGCGTATACGACGAAGTGCCCGGACCGCCGTTGGTGAGGAGGTACGGCAGGTCGAACAAGCGCAGCGCGCCGACGATCGTCAGGAACAGCACGATGGTGACCGAAGGCATGAGCATCGGCAGCGTGATGTGGCGGAACAGCGCGATGCCCTTCGCGCCTTCGATATCCGCCGCTTCGTAAATATCCGTCGGAATCGACTGCAGGCCGGCCAGGTAGATAAGGGCGCAATAGCCGATCCCCTGCCACTGGGTCAATAGAATGATGGTCGGGAACGAGGTGTAGACCGTTCCGAGCCAATCTTGAATATGCGATTCGCCGATAATCGGCTTCAAGATGCCGTTCAAGAAGCCGTCGTACTTCAGCAGCTCCCCCCAAATGATGGACGTAACGACAAGGCTGATGATAATCGGCAAGTAGAAGGAAGTGCGCAGGAAGGCGCGCGTCCGGAATTTTCGATTGAGCAAGAGCGCCAGCAGCAGGGCAAGCGGGTTCTGCACGACGAGTCCGAACGCAACCATCTTGAGCGTGTTCTTCATGCCGTCGAGCATTTGCTGATCCGAGAAAATGTACTTGTAATTGTCGAAGCCGATAAACACGGGTGCTTTCAGCCCATTCCACTGCGTGAAGGAATAATAGAAGCTCTGCAGGAACGGGTAATAGAAAAACAAGCCGAAAATCGCAAGCGCCGGCAGCAGGAACAAGCAGGCGATCCAATATTGCTTGCGTTCCAATTTCATTAAGGTTCACCTACTCTTCATGACGGGATAAAACGCGTTCAGCCGCAAGAAGCGCGGCTGAACGGTTTTGGTTGAAATTTTACGGGGTGTGAAGCGGATTGCTTATTCCGTCGGAAGCACGACCGTTGCTTTGTCTTTCTCCAGGCTCGATTGCGCCGCTTTCAGGTCGCTCGGGTCGAACTTGACGCCGGAGACGACTTTCGTCAGCGAGTCGAGCATGTTCGTGACCGCGCTGGCCGGAAGGTAGCTGATGAATTGCGATGTCAGCACCGTGCTGCCGTTAACGGCTTCTTGCACTTCGTTCATCGCCGGATCCGCGTAGGTGACCGGCACGTCCGTGAAGGAAGTCAGCGCGCCGTCGCCCGCCATGAATGGGCTGATGATGTTCTCCGTCGTGATGAGGTTGACGAGGTCCTTCGATTCCTGCGCGAGCTCCGTCTTGGCGTTAACGCCGAGCGCCTCGTTGCTGCCGAGGGTCATCGCCACTTTGCCGTCGTCGCTTGCGAGCGGGAAGAAGCCGATATCGAACTTGTCGAAGCCGCCTTTGGTAATGTTGTCGACGTTCGCGCCTGGCATCCAAGGGCCTTGGACGATCATCGCCGCTTCGCCGGAAGCGAACATTTGACCCGATTGCGGCCAGTCGATGCTGATCGCGTTTTTATTGAAGTAGCCGTTGGCTTTCATTTGCTCGAAGTTCGTGTACACCTTTTGGATCGTGGCGTCGTCGGCGATTTTGACCTTCCCGTCGTAGACGTCTTTGCCGAGCGTCGGGTTGTCGATCGAGTACGAGTTCAGCCAGTTCGTGAAGAACATTTGCGCCGTCCATTGATCCTTGAAGCCGAGGGTGATCGGCGTTTTGCCGGCTTCTTTGATTTTGGCGGAGGCGTCGAACAGCTCCTGCGCCGTTTTCGGCGGCGTGATGCTGAGGTCGGAGAAGATTTTCTTGTTATACCACACGCCTCCGCCGATCGAGAGACCCATCGGTACACCGTACGTTTTGCCGCCGCTGTGCGTTTGCAGGTCCTTCTTGGCGCCGTCGGTCAGACGGGCTACCCAAGGCTCGCCGGAGAGATCCGCCAGGTTGCCCGATGCCGCAATGTCGGCACCTTGGTAGAAGATAACGTCCGGAGCGGAGCCCGAAGCGAATTGCGCTTTCAATTTATCGAAATAGGTAGCGCCCAGAACGACATCCCATTGGATCTTCGCTTTCGGATACAGCTTCGCGTACTCCGTCTCCACGTCCTTCTTGAACTGCACCATATACGGACGCTCATCCAAGAACCAGGCGCCCACGCGGATCGTGAATTCTTTGTCGCTCTTCACGCCGTCCGCGCCTGCGTTCGCGGCGCCGTCATTGGTTGCCGCCCCGTCGTTCGTAGCTGCGCCGTCATTCGTGCCGGCATTCGCCGCGCCGTTGTTCGTCGCGCCGTTGTTCGTCCCAGCCGAATTGCCTCCATCGTTGTTGTTCGAGCCGCAGGCCGACATGACTGTCGTTAGCAGCAGCACGCTTGCGAGCGCCGACCATCCTTTAAGCTTCATTGTCACAACACCCTCTTTTCGTCTCTTGTACCTTGCTCTCTAAGTGTAGCGCTTTCATAAATCGAAAAGGATAGCTGCATTTTACTGTTTCTATGTTGGATTTGCTTCCCCCGATGGGTAACTAGCATTTCCTCGTCAAGATAAGAGAGCGGGATCGCCCGTGTCTCCATGACCGCTTTATGACCATGATATCACAGGGCCGGAGGCTGTTGTCCATGGGGGCAGGGGTTCTGTTCGACTTCAAATGCAAGGCCCTGAATAAGAAAACGACTCCGTCCGCAACAGATGCGAACAAAGCCGTCCTTGGATAGTTGAAGTACATTGGATCAACATCACTATTCAACAATGAATTCGCACCCTTCATCTCTATGCAAAAGGATGCAGCAGTCCGTCCGTATTCACCAGGGTGAGCAAGCGGGCAGCATTCTTCTCAGATAAAGGGGCGCCCACGCACGTGAGCGTCGTGGGCCGCCGCTTTGGCGTGATACGCTTCTTCCGGCGAATTTATTTGCCAGCCACGATCATGAAGCGCGCGGAATTGGTCCTTATCCCCTTGGCCGTTTGATTGGCTCTCACGAAATCGTGAAGGATATCGAAATCTTGGTCCATTTGCCCGAAGTTTGGAATAATGGGCGCGTGCTTCAACAGGAAGAGCAAATCCTCGTACGTGCGGAAATACTCCGTTGCGTCATATTCATAGGATTGTATGTCGGTAAAGCCCGCTTCCGCGAGCTCGCTCAGGTACATCTCCTTGAGCGTCCCGCTGCGGGTTACGGAACGCTGTCCTCTTCCGAAAGCTTGCGTGAGGTTGGATTTGTCGGCTTCGCTACATGCTGCGTGAGGAAAACCCCCTCCGGCGCCAATACCTTCGCAACCTCCCGCGCGTAGAACTCGCTGTGACGGCGGGACACGACGTTGAAGAAGCCAAATGGGAACGTTATTTGCTCCGCTTCCATTTGGATGAATTTAACGTTGGTCTTCTTAGCCTCTGCCAAGTTCTTGGCAGCGGTTTGGATCATGCTTTCGGATTGATCGATGCCGACAAGGAGCTGCGCGGAATCCGCGATCGCTAACAGCGCTTCCCCGCCGCCCGTTCCGATATCGAGCAGGGAGTCGGACTTCTTGCATCGTTTGGCCACCTCATTGAAGAAGTCCCATTGCACGCCCTCGGATGTTGCTTTCACATGACTAAAGTTCCAACCGTTCAGCTTTCCGACTTGATCGTAAAAGGCTTTGTACTCCGAACTGTTCATACTTGCATCCTCCATCTGCTAATAAAATGAGATCAAAAAAAGCCAAGTACGGGCATGCATGATCAAACACGCAATACGAGTGTCCTTGGCTTAAAAATCGTTATCAGCCCGGGCACCGTTCAACGTTTAGTTTCCTGTGACCAAAAGGACAGAACTCCCCCTTGGCGGCTGGTACGCGTTTTGCCCAGCCCGGGAACTAATTACTTCGAACGATTCGGAGTGACAACCGTCTCACCTCATTTTGGAAGATAGATCCATTATAACATCATCACGGTGCTTCATCATGATGCTTGCTTACGACATCCGCCAGCGTTAATCCTTCGGGTGACGCTTCGCTGTATGCCTGCTCGTAGTCGTCTCGTTTCCAGCTGCCCAGCACGTCGTCTTCGACTACGGTTTCGTCCAGCAGCTGCAGAGAATCCGGTTCATGCCGCTGCACCCACTGCCTGGCATTCTTCACGCTCTCTACTTTGGGAATAACGATGGACTGCGGAACGACGTCGAACAGATTATTCATGCTTTCGCGCTTCTCATATATTCTCGTGAACACGGAAGTATGGTCGTTGACTTGTTCGAGCGTTTCGTCTGCCAGGCGATAATAGAAGCTTTTTACGTCTCTGTTCTGTCCCTCGGGAAACGGTCGTTCGAATCGAAGAAGCTTGATGATGCGCGGATGCTTCTTAAACCATTTATGCTGCTCGTAAATAACCTCGTACGAAACATTCGTGTAAGAATCGTCGGCTATCGCGTGAATAACCTCGTAGGTGCACGGTATCGTGCCGCCGCCTCCCGGAATGGTGAAAATGCTGTATTCGTCCGAAGCCGACGAGCCATAGCCGTAAATCCGACCCGCCTTGATTTCTTTCTGCTGATAAGCCAAGATCGAACCGGCAGCCAGCAGAACCGCAATGCTAATGCCCGTCATGTACAACCGCTTTTTCATGAATGGATGTTCCTCTCTGGCTAGCCCTCGATCGGTGTCATGATCTCCAAGCCCGGCAATACCGTATATTCGCGAAACCGGCCGCCGCCCGGGGCGCTGGCGATCCGATTGATTTTCAAGCTCTTCTTGTCGATCGAGAAATCCATGACATGATTATAGAGCGTGTCTTGAGCCGTGTTATAGTTCACCGTCGCAACCCTTACCGTATACGCGGTCTCGTTTTCTTTGCCGTCCCGGAACTGAATATCCATGATCGAGACGCCTTCCCAGACCGAGTCGGAATGGAATGCCTCGCTTACGTAGGCGGAGGGATTCCCATCCGTTTCTTGAACCGCGATCAGATACTTATAGATGACATTCCGCACCTTCGGCCAGTCTTGCGCCTTATAGCCGAATCCGCCCTCTTTCCACACGTCCGGATTTATTTCGATGCTGCGGGAATCGCTGTTCCACTTCACGTCTTCTCGATAGGTGCGATTCAAGGAAGCCGCCGGAATCATGACATAGCCGTCCACGATCTGAGGGCTCGGCAGGTTGCGCAGCGGCGCTTGTTCTTGCGTCATGCCGTTCACGATAAGCGAGATCGGCTTCGGCTTCTGCGCTGCTCCGATCAATAGACCCGCCAATACGCCCGAAACCGCGGTAATTGCGATGACTTTCTTCATATTTGGACCTCCGTCATCTTTTCCTTTTATCCCAATAAAAGGGTAGACGCGGGCCACGCTGAAAGGTTGCAGCAAATGGAAAAGGCAGCCGTATCGGCTGCCTTCCTTAACGCTGCTGAGCTGCTGTTATCTGCCTGTACGGCACTCGTTACTAGGCGATCAGCGTCCAGACACCGGCCTTACCCGGTATCTCTCCCTTGGTCCACCATTTCGCTTGATAGGTATGTCCGGCATACGCGACTTTATCGCCGCCATTGTAGGCCTTCGTGTCGTTCCATGTCTGCACGGTGTCCTTGGAAACCGCCTTCCACACATCGGAAACATCCGGCTGGTCTCCCTGGGTCCACCAGCCTGCCGTATACTCCGCGCCGTTAAAAGCGACTTTGTCGCCAGCCAGATAGATCTTGGCGCTATCCCATGCTGCGACCGTTCCCGGTACAGGCACGACCGGCGCCGTCTTCGTCGTAACCGTCAGGGCAGCGCTCGCCGCGGAGCGGTTATTCGCCGCGTCCAACGCAATTACGGTGTACGAGTAGGCCGTCGAAGCGCTCAAGCCGCTGTCCGAATACGTTCTCGAAGCCGTTGAACCGGCGAGCTTGCCGTTCCGATACACCTCGTATTTCGTCACGCCGATGTTGTCCGCGGCGGCTGCCCAGGTTAAGGTAGCAGCCGATTCCGTTACATTGCTGGCCGCTAATCCCGTCGGTCGCGTTGGCGCCTCCGTATCCGGTGCCGGCGTGACTACGGGCAGCGTGCTTGCCGAGACGGGCGCGCTAGCCTTCGAACGATTGCCTGCGTTATCCACCGCGATGACCGTATACGAATAGGTTGCATTGGCCGGCAAACCCTTGTCGGTATACGCCGTTTGCGCTGTCGTTCCGACTACCTTGCCGTCCCTGCTGACCTCGTACTGCTTCATGCCTGCCGAAGCCGTCGATGCCGACCATGACATCGTGATGCTGCTCTCCGTATGAGCGGAGCACCAGACGCTCGCCGGGAAATTCGGCAGCTCCGTCGGCTCCGGATCAGGCGTCGTCGTGCCGCCGCCTTGCGTCAAGTTCACGTCGATTGCCTGGTAAAAGGCGTTGCCTGTATCGCCGATCTCCCACACGCTGAGGATAATATAATAGCCGGTTCGGTCTGTCGGCACGTTGCAAGTGTGCGTGACGGCCATCTCGGGCTTCGCGTTGCCTCCGTCAACCGTGCAGAAGGGCTTCGATTCCAGCTGATCGCGGGTAAGCGGCTTATTCGGATCCCAGCCGATCTTCGTGATGTAATATTTCCATTCCTTCGTCACGTGATTCGCCGTGAACTTCCAATTGAAGGCGTTCTTGCCGCCCTTCATGTCTACTTTCTTCCAGCGATCGGACGTCTGGGCATCCAATTCGGCGTATTTGCCCGCTCCCGCAATCTGGCCGTCCGCCGGCCCGGATGCCGGGAATCCGCCTTTGCCTTCCACGCTTTGCGGCTCGTACTGAATCGCTCCGCAATCCTTGTTGGCCCCTTGCTGACACAGCAGCGACCGGCTGGCCGGCGATTCAACGTAGCCATGCGCCGAAGCTTTGCCTGCGAAGGCGAGCATGCAGGCCAGTCCCACCAGCATAAATCCAAGTAGAAACGCCAGTTTAAACGTTCCGGTCCCCGATATTAATTTTCCACCTGCCGATTGTTGCGTTACCGTCATGTCGATTCTCCTCGTACTTATAATGACCTTTTCATTTCCAATGTTAGCCAAATAGCAGCAACGCCACCAGCTTCCAATGGCCCATTTGGTAGATATTACGTTTGTTTTTGCCATTTACAATCGAGAAAAGAATCGATTATGTGATTCAAGACCTATTCCCCTCTATTATTCCTGCTAAATTTACCCATAGTTATAAGTATTTTAAAAACAATCTCCATTTCGGTCCTATTCAAAAATAGGCCAGAATCATCTGTTGGCTTCCATGCCCGTACCCACGGGTCAAGCTTTCTCTATGCCAAAGCTCCCTTGGCCATCCGCCGCTTGACAACAAAAAGAAGCTTCCGCCCCGCCGTCATCCAGCAGGAGGGAAGCTCCCTGGTCTTACCGTTACACCATCGAACGAACCGCCGATTTCATTTCTCCTTGCTTACCAGATAGCCCAATAAGAGATACAGCATGCCCATTCCGCCAATCATCCATTCCAATCTGCTGCCTAACGCGCCGATCGATCGAACAAAGGCAACAAGAAGACCCATGCCGACGATCCAGCAAAAGCTAACGTAAACGATTCTACATATCTTCCTACTTATTCCGAGCGAACCCGCGCCGGTTATGATGCCGACGGCGAGAAGGCCGGCAAGAATAACCAGCGTACGTCGATCCGCTGCCGATGTATCCGCCTCGGATTGAAGCGCCTGCCCTAAGGAAGTACCAAGCCAATACAGAAGGCCGTATCCTAACGATGCTAGGATGGTTACGAGCCCTAAGACGATTCCGATCGTTCTTGAATAGAAATACGGCCCCATGAACTCACCTGCTCGTTCACTTGTCCAGCTCGGCATCCGGTCGATCGATGATATGCAGGCTCTCGAGACCATCCAATGTGATGCTCCGCGCCGTCGCCCCGCTGCCGTCTATATTGGTGGCGAACTCCCAGACGTTCCGGTTGGTCTCCACATAGCCGACGTACCAGCCGAGTCCCATATCGGACAGCCGCGTTCCCGTTTTGCCGTGGATCGTATAATCATCCTGGTCATCGTCGATCATGATGCGCTTGACCGTCTTCATATTTTGCTCGCTGAATGGTAAGGTTTCTTTCACGAGCTTCTCGATAAACGCAATTTGCTCCTGCGCCGAGATTTTGAGACTGCTGTTCAGCCAAAAGGTATCGATGCCGCCGGATATATCGCGGTTGCCGTATCCGATACGGTCGAGATCCCGCTGCATCTTCTCGCTGCCGATGTCCCGCGCCATCGCCTGATAATACCAGATCGCCGAGGCCCGCATCGCCGAGGCCAAGGAATGATCCCGATTCCACACGTCGAATTGGCGAACGACGCCGTCCCATCGCTTGACTTCATACTCGTCGGACACCGCTTTTTCTTCCAGGCCGATGAGCGCGTTTGCTACTTTGAAGGAAGACTCCGGCGTGAACCGCTCCATGCTCCGCTTGGGGTTATAGACATATTGTTCGCCGGTCTTCAGATTCTTGATGATCATCGTGCCCGGGGTTCCATGGAACAACGCTTCTGCCTTCAGCTCATGCGTACGGGGTGCTCCCGCCTGAGCCTGCAGCGGAGTCATCCCGCTCGCGAGCAGGACGATGCCGATTAGCAGCAGCGCCCGCTGTCCTATTTTCCATAAAGTTGTCGATAACGATTGCATGATGGTTGTAAGCTCCTTCCGGGTAAAGATTCTGATTGGGTTTAATGGGGATAAGTGAACCGCGCGTCCTCCTTTCCTCGTTGGTGTTTCCCAGTATAGTCCAGCCTGTCCGCAACCTGCAGGAGCTTTTGTGCGTCCTGTACCCATACAGATCAAGAGGAGTGACACGCTGAATGAATCGATATGAGGAAATTGTTCTGCGTTTCAAACTGGACATGGAGCAGGGCAGACTGCGAAGAGGAGACCGCATGCCGTCCATCCGATCTTCGACGTCGGCGTTCCGGTGCAGCACCAATACGATTATTAAAGCGTACCAGCAGCTCGAACGGGAGCATCTGATCTATGCGGTGCCGCGAAGCGGTTATTTCGTCGTGGATCCGCAGAAAACTCATCAAGAAGAGAAGGACGAAGACGAGGTGATCGACTTCTTCTCGGCCGGGCCCGATCGGGATGCGATGCCTTATCGGGATTTCCAACACGCCATGAATCAGGCGATCGAGCGATACCGGGAGGATCTGTTCAGCTATTCGGAGACGCAAGGCATGCATTCCCTGCGCGTTCAACTGGCGCGGCAGCTGAGAGATGTTCAGGTATTCACGGTTCCGGAGAACGTCTTTGTCGTGACGGGCTCCCAGCAGGCGCTGCATCTGCTGATCGCGCTTCCTTTTCCCAATGGCAAGAGCAAGCTGGTCGTGGAGCAGCCTACCCACCCTTCCATGCTGGAATCGTTAAGGCAGCAGGGGGCGTGCGTTTACGGGGTAGAGATCACGAAGGACGGGCTGGATATGGAGGAACTGGAGCGCTTATTCCGGACCGGGGAGATCAAGCTATTCTATACGGTGTCGAGATTCCACAATCCGACGGGGTACAGCTACGCCAACGAGGAGAAGAAACGAATCGTGGAGCTGGCCCGGCAATACGATATCTACGTCATCGAAGATGATTACCTGGGCGATCTCGACCACGATAGCAAGCAGGATCCGATGTTTGCCTATGATCCGTCCGGGAGAGTCATCTATACCAAGAGCTTCTCGAAAGTCATGCTGCCGGGACTTCGGCTGGGGCTCGCCGTGCTCCCCTCAGCGCTGCACGAATCCTTCCTGCGTGCCAAATTCGCCGCCGACGTGCATACGCCGGTATTAATGCAGGGCGCGCTGGAAATCTATCTCGAGAACGGCATGTTCGACGCCCATCTGTTGAAAATGCGAACGATCTACCGCGGCAAAGCCGAGAAGCTGAAAGAAGCCTGCAGACGGTATCTGCCGGCAGGGACCGTCCATACCGAGCCACGGTCCGGCTTCTATGCGTTCTTGGAGCTGCCTCACCCGCTGACGGGCGAGCAGCTGAGCAGGCATCTGGAGGCGAAACGGGTTCGTTTGCACGAAGCGTCCGGCATGTATCTGCCTGACTTCCGCAAGAACACGGTGATCCGGCTTAGCATATCGCAGGTCTCGGAGGAACAGATCGACAGGGGAATCCGGCTGATCGCCGAAGGGATTCAGGAGCTGCTGGCCGCCAGCCGAAGGAGCGTGCAATTCATTTAATCGGTGCCGGTCGGGAGCTGCTGGAGGCTGCTTCTGGAGGCTACTTCTGAAGGCTGCTTCTGAAGGCTGCTAAGTAGAGGTATCGAAACGGCAAGCCGCCGAGGATGCAACGTGAATTCGGACGGAAACTGGTTGGCGTGTACAACCGCGAGGTTGGAGTTGCAGCATTCTGCTGCACACTTAACGGTTGTCAGCGTTGCTAATCCACGAATAAGGCTGCTTATAAAGCTTTAATGGTTCTGACAGACGTTATTGGACGTAGTTGAGCTGATTATACGGGAAAATCTCGCAATAGGCCCTCTGACAACCTTTAGCACTATAAAAGGGGCATTTCCAGCCGATTAGTCATCCGTGCAACCGTTAGCTTCAGGATGAGTTGGCTGACCGCCGTCACGCGACCTCACCGCGCTAGGCGTTGCGCGCGGTGCTTCAGGTTCATTTTCGCAAGCACGGCGATATTGGTTTGCATCGGCGATCGGCGACCGGCGACCTCATTGAAGCGATTTTTGATTTCCCAACACAAAGAGCCGCGCTTCTGCGCGGCTCTTTGTTCTTTGTGTCGAAGAGGTTTTGGCACAGGCCAGTCATTGCAGCAGTCCCGCTGACTTCAACCAGTCCTCCGCCACATCGCGTGCCTGACGTCCTTTCAGATCCACCTCGGCATTCAGCTCGGACATGATCTTCTCGTTGAGTTTGCCGGCGAGCTCATTCAGCGTCTGCTCCAGCTCCGGGTGAGCCTTCAACGTATCCATGCGAATGATCGGAACGGCGTAGTAGGGAGGAAAATACTGCTTGTCGTCTTTCAGCACCTTCAGCTTGAACGCCGGGATGCGACCGTCCGTGGAGAAGGCATCGTTCGCGTCGACCTTGCCGTCTCTTACGGCTGCATAGGTAATCCCGGGATCCAGTCCCTTCGTCTCCTTGAATTTGATGTTATATGCGGCTTGCAGGCCTTTATAGCCGTCTGGCCTTTCCAGAAATTCATGCGTCGCTCCAAGAACCAGATTAGGAGCCTGCCGCGACAGTTCCGAGAATGTCGTGATGCCGAGCTTCTCTGCCTGGTCGCTCCTCATCGCCAGCGTATACGTGTTATTGAAGCCGAAAGGCTTCAGCCAGGTCACATTGAATTGCGTCTCGTAGGCCTTCTTCACTTTCTGGTAAGTGACCTCCGGATCGCCGCCGACCGGCTGTTCCTTCAGCACCGCCGTCCAACCGGTTCCCGTATACTCCGGATACAGATCGATGTCCCCTCCGATAAGCGCACTGTGGGTGACTTCCGAGCCGCCCAGATACGTTTTGCGAACGACCTTCAGATCCGTCTTCTCTTCGATCAGCGAAGCCATCATATGGACCAGGATATCCTGTTCCGTAAAATTTTTACCGCCCACGATTACGGTATCCGCACCGCCGGACTGTCCGAGACGGGACATTAAACCGGCGATCAGCGCCGCGATCAGCAGCAAACCGAGCGCGATTTCCACGCCTCTCATCAGCCTCGGCCGCCGCGAGCTTTTCCGCAGTCCGCGAGGCGTTATCGCTCTTTCCATCCGACCTAAGACGTAATCGAACAACAGTGCCATCAGCGCCGCCGGAATCGTGCCGGCCAGGATCAGATCCGTGTTGACGGTGGAAATGCCGCGGAAAATCAAATCTCCGAGGCCTCCCGCTCCGATCAGCGAAGCGAGCGTGGCCACCCCGATGATCATGACCGTCGCCGTGCGGATGCCGGCCATAATGACGTTCAACGCCAACGGAAGCTCTACCTTCCACATGACCTGCATGCTCGTCATGCCCATGCCGATTCCGGCTTCCTTGATCGGCTTCTCTACGTTCATGATGCCCGTATACGTGTTCCGGAGTATCGGCAGAAGGGCATACACCGTCAAGGCCACGATGGCCGGGGCGAAGCCGATGCCGAGTATCGGAATCATGAAGCCCAGCAAGGCCAGGCTGGGAATCGTTTGGAATAGCGAGGCGACGCCGATGACAGGCGACGCCAGCCTAGGAAAACGCGTCAGCACGAGGCCCAGCGGAATCGAGATGACGATCGCGATGACGAGCGCGATGAGCGAGATTTGGATATGTTCCAACGTGGCACGAAGGATGTCTTCTTTTCGGTTTACAAACACGTCCCAAAGATTCATGGCTGCCTCCGCATCAGAGCTGTTTCAACAACGCGTCAATCAAGCTTGAATTCGTAACCAGACCCGCCAATTGTCCGCCTTGCTTGATAACGGGCAGGTTGTGTATCCCATGCTCCTTCATGATCTCCACCGCTTCGGCTACGCCGGTTCCGACGGTTACGGAAGGGATATCGGTTCTCATGATGTCGTTCAAGGTCAGATCCTCTTGCCCGAACTGGGCTTCCAAGATCTCTTTCGTGACGACGCCTTTCAAAATCCGGTTCTTGTCGATGACAAGCAGTCCGTTCACGCGGTGCTGCCTCATCAGCATCGCTCCGTATGCCAAGCCCCTCGTCTGATGGATGGTCACGGGACTTTGCAGCATGACGTCCTCGACGACCAGCTTCTCCGAATGGTTCAAGCGCTCTTCCCCGATAAATGTACGGACGAAATCGTTTTTCGGCCTTCTGATGATCCGCTCAGGCGTATCCGCTTGGACGATCTCCCCGCCTTGCATCAGGACGATGCGGTCGGCGATTTTCAACGCCTCGTCCATGTCGTGGGACACGAAGACGATCGTCTTCCTCACTTCCTCCTGCAAGCGGATCAGTTCGTCCTGCAGCTGCTCGCGGCTGATCGGATCGAGCGCGCTGAACGGTTCGTCCATCAAGATGATGGAAGGCTCCGCAGCCATCGCGCGGATGACGCCGATCCGCTGCTGCTGACCCCCGCTGAGCTCCGCCGGATAACGATTCTTATACTGGGTCGGGTCGAGCCCGACCATATCCATCAGTTCGTCGGTTCTTCGCTCGTAGGCGCTCTTGTCCATCTTCTTCAGTCTCGGCACGATTTCCACGTTGTCCTTGATCTTCATATGCGGGAAGAGGCCGATATGCTGGATAACGTAGCCGATATTCCGGCGGAGCTCGATCGGATTGATCTTCGAGATATCCTGCCCGTCGACCAAGATCGTGCCCGAGGTGGGCTCGACCAGACGGTTGATCATCTTCATCGTGGTCGTCTTGCCGCAGCCGCTCGGACCGATCAGCGTGACCAGCTCGCCCGCCTTGATTTCCAAATTGATGCCTTTCAGCGCCGGAGCGCCGTCCTTATAGGTCTTCACGACGTTGTTGAATTGGATCAAGGGAGACACCTCTGTTTCCGATTTCTTCTCGCATTGGCAAACGTTGACCGTATTATGTCCAAAAACTTCCTCATCATGTGTGCGCGTCGTTCGTGCTTATCGCGCAACTTTCACAGCCCTATCCTGCCGGGCCTTAGAAGCTGCTGCTTGGCGGCTTTTAGCGCGTTTCGCCCGCGCGGGACGAGCGGCTTCCTTCGAAAAGAAAAAATAACCAGCAGCAGCGAAAAACCCTGACATAAGGCTGTCAGGGTCAAAGGTATACACTTATACATGTAAGCAAGAGAGCACAGCGGAATACGAAGAAGTCCACCGAAGCACAGCAAACCCAAATTCGAGGAGGCCTTTCAAATGACAACGACGAATCAAGCAAGCCAAGCAGCTCAAGCCAATCAAGCAAACCCCACCGGTTCCGAAATCCGCCCCTTCCGCATCCATATCGCCCAAGCGGACTTGGACGATCTGAAGCAGCGCTTAGCGAATACGCGCTGGCTGAACGGCGCAGCAGGCTCGGAATGGAAGTACGGCGTATCCAAGGATTATCTGAAGGACGTCGTCGGCCACTGGCACGACAGCTACGATTGGCGCAAGTTTGAGGCGCGCCTGAATGAATATCCGCAATTCATCACGACCATCGACGGCGCGAACATTCACTTCATGCACATCGCATCCCCGGAGCCGAATGCCGTTCCGCTCCTTCTTACGCACGGGTTCCCCAGCTCGATTGCCGAGTTCCTCGATGTGATCGGTCCTCTGACCGATCCGCGCGCCTACGGCGGAGACCCGGCCGATGCATTCCATCTCGTCATTCCGTCCGTACCCGGCTTTGGGTTCTCGGGCTCAAGCCTGGAGGAAGGCTGGAACATTACCCGCATCGCGCATGCTTGGGATGAGCTGATGAGCCGCCTCGGGTACGACGAGTATGGCTCTCACGGCAGCGATCTCGGCGCGCTCGTCTCGAGAGAACTTGGCCTGATCAAGCCGCAGGGACTGCTCGCGCTTCACGTGCTCCAGCTCTTCTCCTTCCCTTCCGGCGATCCGGCCGAGATGGCCAATCTAACGGAGGAGGATGGCCGAAGACTGCAATTCCTCGCGAACTTCCATGAGCGCGCCGGCTTCAACGCGATACAATCGACTCGCCCGCAGACGCTGTCTTACGGCCTCGCGGACTCCCCGGTCGGTCAACTCGCCTGGATCGCCGAACTGTTTAACGGATTTGGCGACCACATCGACTTCATCGATCGCGATTCACTGCTTACGAATACGATGATTTATTGGTTAACGAACACGATGGAGTCGGCGGCCCGCCTTTACTACGAGAACGCGCATCTTCCAAGTCCCTCCGCTCAGGAAGTGAATACGTCGCCAACCGGCATTGCCGTATTCGGCAACGATTTCAAGTCGATCGGCCTCTTTGCCAGACGGGACAACTCGAACATCGTTCAGTGGTCGGAATTCGAGCGCGGCACGCATTTTGCGGCCTACGACGAGCCTCGGCTTCTGGTCTCCGAACTTCAAAGCTTCTTCCGCCGCTTCCGTTAGTCGTTTCCGTCAGTCGCTTCCGTCCACTGTATAGGCCGCACGTCGGCCTTTTTCTATACCGGCCCTCCGTATGAGAGTTCTGCTTATAAAGGCATTCCCATCCAGGCGTAGAATCTTGGTAGTAGCGAACACGGCGAAGCTGAATTCGCATGATCGTTACCAGCTACACCAAGGAGGATGCCGTTATGAAACTGGACCGCTTATTGGCGATTACGATGACCTTGCTCAATCAACCTCGCGTGAGCGCAACGGCCTTGGCCGAGCGTTTCGAAGTGTCTCTGCGAACGATATACCGGGATATGGACGCCATCAATCAATCGGGGATCCCGATCGTGTCCTACCCCGGTGCGGATGGAGGGTACGAAATTATGTCCAGCTACCGGATCGACAAGCAAGTGCTGACGCTCGATGATTTCGCGTCCATCTATACGGCCCTTCGCGGCATCCGCACCGCGACGGACAGCGCGGATGATCATGAGCTGCTCGACAAAATCGGGGCGATGATTCCGGGCATGGCCGGGGTCGCCCCAACCGGAATTTCCAAGATCGATCTTGACTTCAAACCGACGCCTAATGATAAGGAGAAATTCGCTCCGCTGCATGAAGCCATCAAAAGCCTGCAGCTGGTGCACTTCGCCTACTTGAACAATAACGGTCAAGAATCCGAGCGCACGGTCGAGCCGATGGGCCTTTATCTGAAAGGCTATGTCTGGTATTTCTACGGCTATTGCCTGCTGCGGTCCGAGATGCGCAACTTCCGATTATCCCGCATTCTCCGTCTGCAGGTGCTGCCGGAGACATTCGTTCGGCGGAATTATACCCTTCAGGACGTGGAGAAGCAGTTCATGAACCGAGCAGACTTCTCCAAGGTGAAGGTACTGCTGCATTTCGCCCCATCCGCGAGGACGCGCGTGCTGGATGAATTCGGCTTCGACCAGATTCATGACAATATAGATGGCACATTGTCGGTCCATGCCCACTATTCCTCCGCGGCTCGCGCCATCCAGACGGTGCTTAGCTACGGCAGCCAGGTTACGGCGATTGAACCGCCGGATTTCATCCGGGAGTTAAAGAATCACATTCGAGCTATGGCGGAGAAATACGGCCAATAGGAGAAATTCCATTCGCCGCTTGCCCCCGGCCAAGCTAAGCTAGCAGTGCCGTTTGCATCAGCCCAAGCTCGAGCACGGAGGCAACCGCCTCCCCAAATTTTGTATATTCCCTTCGTTCCGGGACATACTCCTCCTATCAATGATCATGCAGAGGATGAACACCAATGAACCCGATGATTCGGACGCTAAGGGATAAATTTTCGGGCAACGACGATTTCTTCATGCTTCAAGACTCATTTCTAGGCAAGCCGGTCTTCTTATTCGGGTTGAAAACGCTCATTGATGTCGTGCTTATGAAACTCAACCTGCAAACGTATCATAATGCCGCCATCGAATCCAACATCACGCTGGACGCATTCAAAAAGGTACTCGGAGAAGTCAACGAACCAGCCGGCGCTCAGGATGTCTATATCCGCATTCTCCAAGGAAAACTATTGATTTATTTCGAGGAAGACGGCTCCAGCGTCATCATGGACCCTGCTCCCAAGGCGCTTCGCCGCGCCGTTGAGGCGCCGATCAACGAAAACGTATTGGAAGGCTCCCTGAACTCGTTCACGGAGGATATCGATACCAATATCGGATTGGTTCGCAAACAAGTACTCTCCGACAATTTGAGGGTGAATCTCTATCCGATCGGAACCGAAGAAACCTCGAATCTCGCGCTGGTCTATTACGAGGGCCGCGCCGATATGGATTTCATTCACAAAATCGTGAGCCAGATCGCAAAAAACAAGCACAAAAGCATCGAGAACATGCAGCAGCTTTCGAAAGAAATCATGGGGTTCCCGGCTTGGACCATGATCTCGAAATTCAACCATACGGAGCTGCCGCAAGAAGCCGCCCATTCCCTAAGAAAAGGACGTGCCGTTCTATTCGTCGATCAGCTTCCGGTCGCATTAGTCGCCCCCGGCATGTTATGGGATGCCTTCTGCCTGGACAGCGACCGGAACTTTCCGCTGCCGTTAATGGTGTTTGTACGCGTGCTTCGCGTCATTGGCGCATTGGCAACGATGATCCTGCCAGGACTGTACGTCGCCCTGGTCTCCGTCAATCCCGAAGTGCTCCGCATTGAAATGGCGTTATCCATTGCCCAAACCCGCGCCGGCGTCCCTTACCCCGCCATCATCGAAATCGTATTCATGTTTCTCGTCATCGAGCTCACGATCGAGGCCAGCCTCAGATTGCCCAAGACGATCGGACCGACGCTAACGATGGTCGGCGGAATCATACTGGGACAAGCCGCCGTGCAAGCGAAGCTGGTCAGTAATCTGCTCATTATCATTTTGGCGGCTACGACGATCGCGAACTCGACCATCGTCGGCTTGCAGCAGTCGCTGGCCCTTCGGCTTTCGAAATACGTGATTGTCGTCTTTGCCGCCATTTTCGGCGTACTCGGAATCTTGGAGGGGCTGCTTCTGATATGCGGGTATTTGGCAAGTTTAACTGCCTACGGAATTCCGTATGTCGGGTTCCCGAACGCGAAGGATGAGATGAATCGTGGATAAGTCGTGGCAAGCCGCGCTGATGTATTTTATTGTTCATCTCGGTCTGATCTTCTTTATGTACCCCGGAGATATTATCGCCAGCACGGAGGACGGGCATTGGATCCCCATCGTCTTAGGCTTTGCCATGCATATTACGGCGCTCGCCATATATCTCAAAGGTCTCGACCGCTGGGGAAACAAGGACGTTATCAGCCTGTATTTGAAAGCCGGCAAAGGAATCGCGCTTCTGTTCTTGCTGCCGCTAGTTGTTTATTGTCTAATGGCATGCATCATCATCGTTCGATGTACGTCGGAAATCATGACGATCGTGTTGCTGTCCAACACGCCGCTTTGGGCGATTATGCTTACGTTTCTGCTGATTCCGACCTATTTTGCTTTCAAAGGCATCACATCCATCTTTCGCACGGGGGTGCTGATCGGAATGATGAACGTGCCCATCATTTTGTTCTTTTTCTCGTTTTCCTTCCAGAATGTCGACTGGCGGTATGTTTTCCCCCTGATCGGCAATGCTTCGTTCTTGACCGAACCAAGCTACCTGCAAAGTTTTTTCGTGTTCGCCGGCGGCTTTCTGTTTCTTGGTTTTGTCCAGCCTCAGGTTGCCTTTCGGAAGCGTTATATATTGATTGGCGCCTTTGCGCTGCTGCCCTTCTATATTTTCTCGGTCTACATCCCGCTGCTGACCTTCGGCCAGGCTACGGCATCGACGTTCAACTTTCCGTTCGTCGTCTCGCTCGATACCATTTCGATCACGTGGCTGATGTTCGACCGAATCACCATCTTCTTGCTGCTTAGCCTGATATCCTTTATGATGCTTTTCTTATCCCTTTCCATGTGGACGACGATGCGAATCGTGAGCAAAAGCTTCCCTGCCATAAAACCTCGTTATTCGCTTGCGACGGTTCCTCTGCTTGTTTATATCGTTTGCTTGGCGATTCCGAGCTGGAAAGACATCGTGGGGTTGTTTTGGTGGGATACCGTATTAAGGTTTTATGTCATGGCAGCCATACCGCTATCGACTTATTTCTTCGCAAGCCGCTACAGAAAAAGGATGGTCGGGCAATGAAGCAACCCTTGAAACGCGCAGTCGGATTGGCGGCCGTCCTCGGACTCGCATCCCTTCTCGGCGGGTGTTGGGACAATAGAGACATCGATCACCGCTCCTTGCCCGTCGTGATGGGCGTGTCCATGCATAAAGACATGTACGAGGTTGTGCTGCAAATTCCGGAGACCAGCGAGAAGGGAATCAACATCCGAATATTGAACCAAAAGGGCAAAACCATCAACCAGGCCGTGGATAAAATCAGCGAGCGAATGGAGAGCAGCGTCGACCTTCTTCATCTGAAAGTGATCCTGGTCGAAAAAGGCTATGCGCAGCAAGGCCTTCAAGACAGTATTTCCAGTTTCATGAGGTCCCGGGATATATCTCCGAAAACGATCATTGCCATATGCGACGAGAAACTGGATCCTTTTTTCCAATTCGTGAAAAGATCCATGACGCCAAGAGGCACGACGCTCTACGATTGTTTCGAGAAGAACGCGGGCTGGAATCCTCAGATGTCCCTGACGCGCATCTGGGAAGTCTACCGAAGCATCCATTCGTACACGCGCGACGTAGCGATTCCCATGATTAAATCGGGGCGTAACGGAACGATCGATTACCTAGGCTCCGCCATCATCAAGAACGGCAAGATGGTGGATCAAATTTCTCCCGAGGAAACGCTGCTTTTCAATTCCTTTAACGGGCATAGCGCGCAAGGGAAAATAGAAGTCATGGACCACGCCAGCGTTCTGGTCCTGCGAAGCTCCATGCGTCATCGCAGCAAATTCCTTCAAGGCACGCCGTATCTGGACGTTCAAATCACGATGAAGGTATCGATCGTGGAAACGAAAGGAGCCGTGACCTCGCAGATGATCAACCAAGAGCTGGAAGACATTCTTACGAAGAGGTTCAACGGGATGTTCCGCAAATCGCAAATGCGCGAAGCCGACATCCTCGGGTTAGGGCAATACTTCAGAAACAAAATGTCCAGGGCGCAATTGCGCGACTGGCGAAACTTGTATTTCCCGAAACTCAAAATCAATTATAAAATCAAATCGATCATTCAAAATGACGGAAATACGAAGCTATCTTAACCGAAGCTTTCTTAGCCATAGATGCAAAAAAAAGAGAAACGAAAAAGCAACCCGTCGTTATAAACGCGGGTTGCTTTTTCGTTCGTCCGCAGCCGTCTTACGCCTCGTCCGACGCCCCATGTCCGCCCCGGACTTGCGCGCGGTATGCGCTCGGCGACAGCCCGACCTTCTTCTTGAACATAAAGCTGAAATGCGCCGTATCCTTGAAGCCGACGGCATACGCGACCTCGTAGGACTTCATGTCTTCGCGCAGCAGCTTGTTCTTGGCCGCTTCGATTCGGAAGTCCCACAGCAGGTCGGTGAAATTCGTGCCCGTCTCCTTCTTGATCAGCCGGCTGAGATAGGAATAGTTGACGTTCAGCTTCTGGGCGACCGACTGCAGCGTCAGCTCCTCCATGTACTGCTCGCGGATGAGCTGGCGAACGCCGGAAATCACCTTGAGCGGCGAATCGGACAGCTCCGCGCGCATCAGCTCCTGATAGGCGAGCAGCTGCTTCTCCAACTCCTTCATGATGTCCGTCAGCAGCACGGCGCGAATCAGCTTCCCGCGAATATCGACGGACATGCCGTGCGAAGGCTTAAGACCGAAGTCCGCCAGCGCCGCCTCCGCCTTCTCGATGAGCTGCAATGCATAGTGCTGCATGTCCTTCTTGCTTGCGCCGACGGAGAGCATGCTGCGGTACGAGTCCTTGAGCAGCGCGCGGATTTCCTCGGCGTCGCCCCCGCGCAGCGCGTCCGCGATCCGGCCGAGCGAGGCGCCCGTCTCCTGCTCCTTCTCGGTCAGGAACGACTCCATCGCATCGTAAGCGATGACGGAATTTTTGCCGAGCAGCATCCGGTATTCCATGCATTTCTTCACCTGACGCAAGGCTTCCGGCAGCTGGCAGTAGGTCTGGAACGATTGGCTGATGCCGACGGACAACGATAATCCGCGCGTCGTATCGCCGCCTGCGGCGATCTCGTTGGCGAATGCCATCAGCCGATCCCGCTCTCCCTGCGCTCCCGTAAGCGGCAGGCACAAGTAGATGCCGCTTGCGGAGGAGGACGTCCAGCCCTTCAATCCCGCGGCGCCGGCCGTTTGGGCGAGCTGGCCGCGCAGATGCGCCGCCGCAAACGGAAAATGCTCGCCCTCGTCGTCCCGCGGCGCGTCCAGCTCGGCGTACAGCAGCAGGAAGCCGTTGTCCAGCAGCCCGTTCTCCGCCAGCCAATGCCGCTTGTAGTCGTCGCCATACTCTCCCGCCAGCAGCTCGAAGAACCGATCATGCTCCTGCCAGTCCGCAAGCAGCGGCTCCTGGGAACGCAGCGAGGCCACCGTGCGGATCAGTTCCTCCGGCAGGAACGGCTTGGTCACGAAATCCGCCACGCCGAGCTTGATCGCCTTGCGCGCGTAATCGAACTCGTGATAAGCCGTCAGGAAGACGATCGGAATCGCCGGATACCGCCCGCGCAGCTCCTCGGCGAACGTAATGCCGTCCATGACCGGCATGCGAATATCCGTAATGACGACATCCGGCAGCTGCCCGGAGGCCGCCAGCAGATCCAGCGCTTCTTGCCCGTTGGACGCCGTCCAGGCTACCTCGCAGCCGATTTCCTTCCAGCCGGCCATGGAGGCCAGAAACGTTACGATTTCGCGTTCATCGTCCACAATCATGATGCGCATGCGGTCAGCTCCCCTCGTTGTCTTGCAGCATCTGTATGGGCATGACGACCCGGATCAGCGTCGTCCCCTCTTGGCGAAGCAGGCTCGCGCCGTAAGTATTGCCGTAGTGCAGCCGCAGTCTTGCATTGACGTTCTCAAGGCCTGAACCGAGCCCTCTGGAGCGCCGCAGGGCGAGATTCCCGCTCTCCCCGTCGCTCTCCTCGTTCGATGAGCTGTTCTCGATCTCGATGACAAGCTCGTACTGCACTTCCTTGACCGTAATGGCGATCGTCCCTCCCTCAGGGAGACGGTCGATGCCATGCACGACCGCATTCTCGACCAGCGGCTGGAGCAGCAGCTTCGGAATGGCGATTTTGTGATACATATCGGGCAGGTCGATCGAGTAAGACAATCGGTCGCCGTAGCGATAACGATGAATCTCCAAATACTTGCGGACGAACTCCATCTCCGTGCCCAGCTCGACGAAGGCGTTGCCCGGCGTAATCGAGAACCTGAAAATCCCGGACAAGTGATGAATCATCTGCGGAATATGCTTGGCCTTCTCCGGCGAGTGCGACATGATGCTGATGTATTCCATCGTGTTGTAGAGAAAATGCGGATTGATGTACATCCGGATCGCCTTCAGCTCGGCCTCGCGAATGAGCAGCTCGTTCTTGTAATTGGTCTCGATGAGATGGCTCGTCCGCTCGACGAGACTGTTGAAGCCGTTGCAAAGCATGGCGATTTCGTCCTTGGTCGTAATGCCGGTAATCGGCTGGTACTCCTCCCGCTCCGCCGCCCGCATGAGTCGGGTCAGCCGCTGAATCGGAATCGTGATCCGGCGGAGAACCACGTAGGTGACGATCGTGATGGCCAGCCACGCGGCCAGCGTCACCCCGACGGTGAACAGCGCCTGCTGCTTCACGAGACCGCCGGTACCGGGGCTTGCAAGGAGAACGTACCGAAACTCGGAATAGCGGGATTTTTGCCGGATGACGATCTCTTTCAGCGGTTCCCGGATATCCAGCAGATGGCCGATCTTATTGGCATCGGAGGCGCTCATGATCTGATTGTCGGAATTGGTAATATAGAACATGTTCGGCTCGAACGAGGCGAACATGGATTGCAGCGACGCGGTGTCCAGCGTGACGATAAGACGCCCCGTCTCGGAATCAAGCGAAGGCCGCTGTCCCTCTTCGAATATCTTCACCACGCAGGCGATGCGCCGGTCGTCGTTGAAGAACGCCCATTCCGGCAGCCGATCGAATTCGAATGGCATTTTCCAGAACGCCTCCGGATAAAGCAAGCGCTTTCGAGAGTCCGTGCTATAGAGCAGGCCTTTCTTGTCCAGCACGTAGATGCCGCTGACGAACGGGCCGATCTTCAACTTGGCGGTCGCGAGCTCGGACTGGAGCATCACATTGACGGAAGCTTTCAAGCTCTCGTCCGTCCTGCCCTTGTTCGCGCTGCGGAGCAGCGATTGCAGAAACACGTTCTCGCTGATCGGCGTCATCTGGCTCTTCACCGCATAGAGCACTTCATCGAACTTGTCGGCGGTGCCGGACAACCGCTGCTGCGCCTCTTCGGCGGCTTTCTTCTCGATCACGAGACTCGATCGGATATAGAAGGTGGAGCTCACGATAATGAGCGGAATCAACGTAAGGAGGGAGTAGATGATGAGCATCTTGTAAAACAAACGGGAGCGAATGGGATCCAGCACGTTTGCGGTCAGCCATGTCATAGGGAAGGGTCTCCTGTTCGGTTAGTAGGGCGCTTCGTCTGAGAGAGGAGGTTGTGATTTCATTATGCTATAAAGCGTGGGATATTCAAGCGAAACTTGTAGAATGCTGTCTATTTATTATATAAAAGCTTCCAGTATGCCGCGATCTCGACGGTCTCGAAGCCGGCTTACGAGAAGACATGCGAAAGAAGAGGCATCCGATCGGAAACGGACGCCTCTTCTCAGCGTAGAGAAACTCCCGTAGTTTACGGCTGCGGAATTCTCTTCGTTTTAGCTTACTCGGTCAAACTCTCGCCCTTCTGCGAGATCGTTGCGTTCATGACGATTGACTCCCACTTCCGGAGAATGTTGCGTTCCCTGACAACCAAACCGCATCCACCGGGAGAATGTTGCGTTCCCTGACGATCGACTCCCGCCTCCGGGGGAATATTGCGTTTCCTGACAACCAAACACCGTCCACCGGGAGAACGTTGCGTTCCCTGACGATCGACTCCCGCCTCGGGGGGAATATTGCGTTCCTGACAATTGACTCCCGCCTCCGGGGGAATATTGCGTTTCCTGACAACCAAACCGCGTCCTCCGGGAGAAATAAATGCAAAAATACAATTATTTTCGGCTATTTGAGCAGATTCGGAGAAATAGATGCAAATATGCACTTATTTTTTGTTTTTCAGCGCCTATAGCCCAGTTCTCCGGGAAATAAGTGTAGATTTGCAGTTATTTCTTTTAATTCAGACAAAAGTGCAGATATAAGTGCAGATTTGCAGTTATTTCAATTACTTCAAGCGAACGGTTCGAATACATGTAGAGTCGTGGAGATACTTATTCCACCCGCTGAATGCAAAGCGCAGGAAAAGGTGCATCTACGCCGTTTTGCAGCCACTCAGCACCTATGCGCGGATTGGTCATTGATCGCTGCCATGGTCGTAGGACAAGGGCAGCTCTCGCGACAGCCTGAGAAGGGGCGTCCGATCGGAATCGGTCGCCCCTTCTCAGGCTGTATTATTCTCTTTTCCTTCTGACGTTGCCTTTTGCCTTCTTGTCTAATACTTGCAATATTCTACTCACTGCTTACTACCTTTTGCGTTCTGCATTCTGCATTCTGCGTTCTGCGTTCTTCGTTCTTCGTTCTGCTTTAATTCAACTTTCTATCTCAACTTACTTCTACTTCTACTTCTACTTCTACTTCTGCTTCTGCTTCTGCTTCTGCTTCTGCTTATGCTTCTACTTCTGCTTATGCTTATGCTTCTACTTTTTATCTCAGCTTGCTTCCTTCTACTTACTTCCTTCTACTCACTTACTTCCTTCTACTACTACTTACTTCCTTCTACCTTCTACCTTCCACTTCACTTCTTCTGCTTCTACCCCCACCTCTACCGTCTTCCCTATCCTCCCGCCTTGCCTGCTGCCATTAACGATTCGGCACCGCCGCCGCATGGCGGTTGATCGGAATCGGCAGACCCAAATTCCCGCGCAGCGTATCGGCTTCGTAGTCGTCGCGGAATAATCCGCGCGCCTGCAAGATCGGCACCACGTGATCGACGAACTCCTCCAGCCCGTTCGGCGCGGACGAACCGACGATGAAGCCGTCGGCTGCTCCCGCCTCGAACCAAGCCTGCAGCTTGTCGGCGACCGCTTCCGGCGTGCCGAGGAACGTCGGCTTCGGCGTCGCTACCTGCAGCGCGACCTGGCGAAGCGTCAGCCCTTCTTCCCTCGCCCGTTCTTTCATGCGGTCCGTCGCGCTCCGGAAGCTGTTGCGTCCAAGCTCGCCCAGATCCGGGAACGGCTCGTCAAGCGGATATTGGGAGAAATCGTGATGCTCGTAGAAGCGTCCGAGGAAATCCAGCGCCTTGTCGATCGAGACCAGATTGGCCACTGCTTCGTACTTGCGCTCCACTTCCTCCTGCGTGCTGCCGATGATCGGCCCGATACCCGGCAAGATGACGATTTCCTCGGGATTCCGGCCCAGCGCCGCCGCACGGCCTTTCACGTCGTCGTAATACAGCTTTGCCTCCTCGATCGACTCTTGTCCCGTGAAGATGGCGTTCGCCCATTTGGCCGCGAACTGCTTCCCGGATTCGGACGCTCCCGCTTGGAAAATAACCGTTTCGCCTTGCTTGGATCTTGCGATATTCAGCGGTCCTTTGACCGAGAAATAGTTCCCCTTATGGTCGAGCGTATGCATCTTCTCCGGGTCGAAGAAAACGCCGGACTCCTTATCCCGCACGAACGCGCCTTCTTCCCACGAATTCCACAGGCCGGTCGCGACCTCCAGGTATTCGTCCGCGATCCGGTAGCGCTCGGAATGAGCCGGATGCTGCTGCTCCGTCTTGCCGAAGTTAAGCGCGGAGCCTTCCAGCGGCGAAGTCACCACGTTCCAGCCCGCTCTGCCATGGCTGATCATATCGAGGGACGCGAACTGGCGGGACACCGTGAACGGCTCGCTGTAGGAGGTCGACAACGTGCCGACCAGTCCGATCTTGGAACTGACGCCGGCCAGCGCGCTCAGGATCGTCAACGGCTCGAAGCGGTTCAGGAAATGCGGAATCGATTTCTCCGTAATGTATAGTCCGTCGGCGATGAAGACGAAGTCGAATTTCCCTTCCTCCGCCTTCTGCGTCCACTTCTTATAAAGCTCGAAATTGACGCTCGCATCCGTAATCGCGTCCCGGTGCCGCCATCCGGAGATGTTGCCTCCGACGCCGTGCAAAATCGCGCCAAGCTTGATCTGTCTCTTCGTTCCCATGATCATTTCCTCCCTTAACTATCCTTCGTAATTGAAGCTCGCCCGGTCCAGGGACGTTGAACGTCCGGAACAGAACAGTAATCCTTTAGATCCGCCAATCCACGGAAACAGGTCGCCGGCCGGCCTGTATGCTCAGTTCCCTATCCAACGGGTCGTGGCAGGCAACGAAATGGTCGCGGTCGATCGCGCGCATTTCGGGCTGTTCCACCGCGCATCTGGCGGTCGCAGCCGGGCATCGGGTGCGGAAACGGCAGCCGGACGGCGGATTGGCCGGCGACGGTATCTCTCCCTGAAGGGCGGCCAATTCGCGGTGCCGATCCGGAACAGGGACCGGAATCGAGGCGATGAGCGCTCTCGTATAATGGTGGGCCGGCCGCCTGAACAGCTCCTCGCTCGGCGCGATTTCAACCAATTTGCCCAAATACATGACGCCGATCCGATCCGAGACGTACCGCACGATATTCAGCCCGTGACCGATGAACATGGAGGTCAAATTCAGCCGCTGCCGGAGATCCTGAAGCAGATTGACGATCTGCGCCTGAACCGAGACGTCGAGCGCCGATACCGCCTCGTCCGCCAGCAGAAACTTCGGACGGAGCGCGATCGCTCTCGCAATGCCGATCCGCTGCCGCTGCCCGCCCGAGAATTCATGGGGATAGCGATCGTAAGCGGACGAGCTCAAGCCGACGAGCTGCAGCAGCTCCTGTACGGACTCCCGCTTCTCGGCGGCGCTCAGTCCACCGTGGACGGCGAACGGTTCGCCGATAATATCGCCGACCTTCCACCTTGGGTCAACGGAACCGTACGGATCCTGGAAGATCATCTGCATATGCTTCCGTTCCTCCCGCAAGCGGGCCGAGGACAGCGCCCCTAAGTCCTGACCTTCGAACACGACGGACCCGGAAGTCGGCTTCTCGAGCTGCAGCAGTACCCGGCCGAGCGTCGATTTGCCGCTGCCCGACTCGCCTACCAGCCCGAACGTCTCGCCCTTGCGAATCGCGAACGATACGTCGTCGACGGCTTGAACCGCCTTCTTCGACCAGGAGAAGATCGAACGGTCAAACGGATAATGCTTCGTCACATGCCGGAGCTCGAATAAGGCGTCTTCGTGAGACGTCACGAGCGCAGAGTCCGGCGCTTCGGACAAGCCAGCTTCCCCAGCCGTGACCGCAGCCGCTATCGATCCTGTAGCTGTGGCCGCAGCCGTGGTCGCAGCCGCTATCGATGCAGCAGTTGTCACCTTGGCTGAAGCGACTGCCGATTCCGCAGGCAGCTCCGCCGGCGAAGCCAACGCAGGAGGCGTTTCCCCGGACCATTCCGCGCGGAAAACATCCTCGACCGCCGGCGCCGGCGGCCGATCGCTCGGATCGGCGGCAAGCTGCTCCACGTGCCAGCAAGCGGCCTGCCGGCCTGCCCGATCGAGCAGCGGCGGCGCTTCGCTCTTGCATTGCTCCGTCGCGAACGAACAGCGGGGATGGAAACGGCAGCCGGCCGGCAAGTCGGCAAGGCTCGGAATCGACCCCGGAATCGTAAAGAGCTTCTGCGAGCGGTCGCTGTCCATCGTCGTGATCGATCGCAGCAAGCCCATCGTGTACGGATGATGGGGCTCGGCGAACAATTCCGCGGCAGCGGCCTGCTCGACCACCTGCCCGGCGTACATGACCACGATGCGATCGGCGATTGCAGCCGCGACCCCTAAGTCATGCGTGATGAGCAATATGGCCATGTTGAACTCGTTCTTCAATTCCTGCAGCAGTTGCAGAATCTGCGCCTGTATCGTGACATCGAGCGCCGTCGTCGGTTCGTCGGCAATGAGCAGCTCGGGCTGGCAGCTTAAGGCCATGGCGATCATCGCCCGCTGCAGCATGCCGCCCGATAACTCGTTCGGGTACTGCTTCATCCGCAGCTCGGGCTCGGGGATGCCGACGCGCCGCAGCAGCTCCACCGCCCGCTGCTTAGCGTCGTTCGGCGTCTTGTTCCGGTCGTGCCGCCGAATGGTTTCGACGATCTGCCGGCCGATCGTAAACACCGGGTCGAACGCCGACATCGGCTCCTGGAAGACCATCGCCATCTTCTTCCCGCGCAGCGACCGGAGCGCCTGCTTCGGAAGCGCGGCGATATCGACGCCGTCGAGATGAATTTTGCCCGCGCTGATCGTGCCGTTCTCGTCGTCAATTAGACGCATGACGGCTTTGGAGGTGACCGTCTTCCCGCTCCCCGACTCGCCGACCAGGCATACGGTCTCGCCGGCTTTGATCGAGAAGCTCACGTCGCTGATCGCCTGCAGCACGCCCCGTCCACCCGCGAATTCCACGCTTACGCGCTCTATGTCCAGCAATTGACTCACATGCTTCCCCTCCTAAACACGACGTTTCCTCGGATCGAGCGTATCGCGCAGCTCGTCGCCGATCACGTTGACGGACAAGACGAACAGCGTAATGGCAAGGCCGGGAAACGTGCAGATCCACCAAGCGACCGTCAAGTAACCTCTCCCCTGAGACAGCAGCGCGCCCCAATCCGGAATTTCCTTGATTACGCCAAGCCCGAGAAAGCTAAGTCCGGAGCCGGTGAGAATCGAAGTGCCGACGCCGATGCAGGCCATAACGAGCAGCGGCGACAACGAATTGGGCAGCACATGCTTGAAGAAGATCGGCAGCTCCGAAGCGCCGATGGAACGGGACGCCAGAATGAACGGCCGGTTCTTGACGCTGAGAATTTGCCCGCGCATGATTCTGGCGTAGTTCGGAATCGAAGCCAGCGCAACCGCCAATATCAAGTTCCATAGACCCGGACCAAGCACCGCGGCGACCGCGAGCGCCAGCAGGACGCCCGGAATCGTCATGAACACGTCGATGATGCGCATCAGCACGCCTTCCACCCATCCGCCGAAATAGCCGGCCAGCGCGCCGATCAACGTGCCGGCCAAGCCGCCGACGATGACCGAAGCGAAGCCGATGAACAACGATTCCCGGGTTCCGTGCACCACGACGCTGAAGATGTCGCGTCCGAAATAATCGGTTCCGAACAAATGGGCGGCGCCGGGCGGCTGCAGTATCCGATCCGCCTGCATATCCGTCGGCGAATAAGGCGCGATCCACTGCGGCACGAGCGCGCATACGATCAGAAACAAGACGACCAGACCCGCGGCGTACACCATCAGCCGCGATACGGGCACCCTCGGAATCGAGCGCCGAAGGGCCGAGGAGGCCGCTTTCGTTCGCCATACCGGTTTAACCGATGCAGCTTCCCTCATCTTTCATTCCCCCTCTTAATGCTGCAGCCGCCTAACCCGCGGATCGATATACGAATACGAGATGTCGACCAAGGCGTTAATCGCGACGTAGACGATGGCCGTGAACAAAACAACGCCCTGCACGACCGGCAAATCCTTCGACATGATCGCATCGGAGATGATGCGTCCGATGCCCTGCCGCGAGAACACCGTTTCGATGACGACCGTGCCCGCCAGCATCTCGCCGACGAGTATTCCCATCATCGTAACCGCCGGGATAAGCGCATTGCGCAGCGCATGACGGTACATGACGGACCGCTCCAGCAATCCTTTGGCGCGCAGCGTCGTGATGAACGGCTCGCCCAGCACCTCGAGCATCGAGTTGCGCACCATGCGCACGATGAACCCCGCGCCGAGCAGACCGAGCGTAAGCGCAGGCAGCACCAGCGTTTTCCATCCGTCGGAGCCCATCGCGGGCAGCCAGCCGAGCGAGACGGAGAAGATGAGAATCATCAGGATGCCCGACCAGAAGGTCGGCATCGAGATGCCGAACAGGCCGATGATTCTGGCAAGAATATCAATCGGTCCGTTCCGGTGAATAGCCGACAGCACGCCGAGCACGACGCCGATGATAATGGCAATGGCCGAAGCCGCGCCAGCCAGCTCCAGCGTAGCCGGAAAATGAGCCAGGATTTTCGGCAGGACAGGCTCCGAATTCACGAGCGAATGTCCAAAGTCGCCTTGCAGCATTGCATTAAAATAGTTCAGCAGCTGTTCGTAGAAGGGCTGATCGACGCCAAGCTGGTGGCGGAGGTTGGCGATCGCCTCCGGACTCATCGCGCTCGGGTCGATCATGTTCATCACCACGTCGCCGGGCAGCACGTACAGAATACAGAACACCAAGATAGACGAGCCGGCCACGACGCCCACGGAGCTGAGCAATCGAACCGCTATGATTCTGGCCATTCTCCGACCTCCTTATTTCTGCGCGAGCGAAGCGTCGTTAAACAGCGGGTACCCCAGGGAATCGAATTTCAGGCCGGACAAGTCTTTCGTGGCCGCTACCGTATAAGGGAACACGTAGATCGGAAGGATCGCGGCATTGTCGATAATCGCATGCTGCACCTTCACGTAAATTTCTTTGCGCTTGGCTTCATCCGCCTCGACGACGCCTTGCTCCAGCAGCTTGTCGAGCTCCGGATCGGCAAGCTTGCTGAGCGACGGACGGGCTCCCGGAGCCGTCGTGTGATAGAACGAGTTGAGCGCTGCCGGATCCGAATTGACTTGGCTGTTGCCGTACAGATCGTAAGCTTGGTTCGTATACACGACGGTCGCGATGTCCTTGGTGATCTCCACCTCGACTTCGATGCCGACCTTCTTCAACTGCTGCTGAATAATGGCGGCGATGTCATTGCGTTTCTCCCGGTTCGGCGAGCCGTCGACGTAGTGCAGCGTAAGCTTCTTGCCGTCTTTCTCGCGAATGCCGTCCGCCCCTTTGGTCCAGCCCAGTTCATCTAAGAGCTGGTTGGCTTTGTCGAGGTCGGGCTTGATGCCGTTCTCCAGCGCAGGGTCGTAGCCGAACGTCGTTGGCGCGATAGGCGACCAAGCGCGTTGATAGGTGCCGAGGTACAGGCTCTTGACGATGGAATCGATATCCACGGCATACTGTACCGCCTGCCTTGCCTTGAGCTCATCCCATGGCGCATGCTCCCGATTGAAGAACAAGGTATACGGCAGGCCGGCCGTGTTGACTTGAAGCACCTGGAGCTTGCTGTCGCTCTTGAGCGACACGGCGTTCTGCGGCGGCACCGTTTCGATGGCGTTCACTTGACCGCTTTGGACGCTGCCGATGCGCGTCGCTTCTTCCGGAATGATTTTGAAATCGATGGTGTCCAGATGCGCGGCCCCTTTGTTCTCGACCAGCTCCGGCGCCCACGCATAATCCGGATTGCGCTTGACCTGGATGTCCGTGTTGTCTTCCCACTTCACGAAGGAGAACGGGCCGGTGCCGACCGGGTTCTTGCCGAATTGGTCGCCGTATTGCTTCGCCGCCGTCGGCGATACGATACCGAGCATCGCTTGGCTGAGATTGCCGAGGAACGCGACGGATGGCGTCTCGAGATTCAGCTTGACCGTATAGTCGTCAATGACCTCGGACGATTGATAAGGCCGCAGCAGCGCCGAAGCGTTGGCCGCCTTGGTCGCCGGGTCGAGAATGCGGTCGAAGCTGTATTTGACCGCTTCCGCGTTGAAAGGCGTGCCGTCTTGGAATTTGACATCCTGGCGGAGCTTGAACGTATAGCTTTTGCCGTCCGGCGAAATCGTCCATTCCGTAGCCAGCCATGGCTTGATCGTGTTGTCGGGCAATTGCACGACGAGGCTGTCATAGATGGTGCGGAATACCCGCACGGATACGGCCAGGCCGCTGCGGGCCGGATCGAGCGAGTCCGGCGAAGTGGCCAGCGCATAGGTCAGATTGCCGCCGTCAGAGGCTTTCACATCGCTATTCTTATTGCCTGCGGCATCCGCCTTGGTCGCGCCGTTCGCTTCCCCGGCGGCGTTAGCCGAGCCCCCGTTGTTCTTCGCCCCGGAATCGCAGGCCGATAAAACCATGGCCGCGATGACCAGCAACACGCTGAATTTAACTGCTAACCCTCTTCTCATATCGTAATTCCTCCTGATTGGATACCTGATTTTGAACGCATGCCGTTTCTTCGGCTCTTGCCGTATATCGATTGGTCGGGACCTGCAGTCCCAAATTGCCGCGAAGCGTATCGCTTTCGTATTCCGTCCGGTACAAGCCTCGCTCCTGCAAGATCGGCACGACCAGTTCCACGAAATCGGCCAAGCCATTCGGAACGCCCGTATGAACATTGAACCCGTCCGCCGCGCCCCCTTCAAACCATTGCTGAATCAGATCGGCCACCTTCTCCGCCGTGCCGAAGAACGGGGAGCGCGGCGCTGATGCCCGCAGCGCTGCTTGGCGCAGCGTGAGTCCGTTTGCTTTGGCCTCTTGTTTGATTTTGTCCGTCGTGCTGCGGAAGCTGTTGCTGCCGATATCGCCGATATCGGGAAACGGCTCGTCAAGCGGGAACCGAGAAAAGTCGAAATGGTCGAAATAGCGGCCCAAGTAGTTCAACGCTTGCTCAATCGATACCAATTCCGCATGCTCCTGGTATTTGCGCTCGGCTTCCTCTTCCGTTCTGCCAACGATCGGACTTATGCCCGGGAAGATCAAGAGCTCCTCAGGCTTCCTTCCATACGCAGCTGCTCTAGTCTTCACGTCTGCGTAAAATGCCCGCGCTTCTTCGAACGATCCATGCACCGTATAGATTGCATCCGCCGACTTGGCCGCCAGCTCCTTGCCGGGCTCCGAGGAACCGGCTTGAAACACGACCGGATAGCCTTGCTTGGATCGCGCCACGTTGAGGGGGCCCTGCACGGAGAAATGCGTACCTTTGTGGTTCAACGTGTGCAGCTTGGACGGATCGAAGAAGACGCCTGCTGCTTTATCCCCGACGAAAGCATCGTCCTCCCAGGAATCCCATAGCCCTTTGACGACGTTCAGATGCTCTTCGGCGATTTCGTAGCGAAGCGCATGGTTCGGATGCTCGCCTTTGCCGAAGTTCAGCGCGGAGCCTTCCAGCGGCGAGGTGACGACGTTCCAACCTGTTCTCCCGCCGCTTAAGTGATCGACCGAAGCGAACTGTCTCGCCGCCGTGAACGGTTCGCTGTAGGAAGTAGACAACGTCGCGACGAGCCCGATATGTTCGGTTGAGGCTGCCAGAGCGGAGAGCAGCGTCAACGGCTCGAATCGGTTCAGGAAATGGGGATTCGATTTCTCGTTAATGAACAAGCCGTCCGCGATAAACAGCAGGTCGAATTTCCCTTCTTCCGCTATGCGCGCCTGTTCTTGATAGAATTTAAGGCTGACGCTCGCGTTGATCGGCACATCCGGGTGACGCCAGAACGAGATGCTATTGCCGACGCCGCTCAATTCCGCGCCCAGTTTTAATTGTCGTTGTGCCACGGTTGGCCTCCTGTTCAACTCGTCTTTATTGGTTGTACCGCAGGTTTCTATTCATGATCGGCAGTTGCTCCGGCAGTTGCTCCGACTCTCGCGCTGTCTTCGATGCTTGCAGCCGGTTCAGCTCTCGGCGCATAGCGATTGGTCGGAATCTGCAGTCCCAAATTGCCGCGAAGCGTATCGCTTTCGTATTCCGTCCGGTACAAGCCCCGTTCCTGCAAGATCGGCACGACCAGATCGACGAAATCGGCCAAACCGTTCGGCACGACCGTGCGAACGTTGAACCCGTCCGCTGCGCCCCCTTCGAACCATTGCTGAATGAGGTCGGCCACCTTCTCCGGCGTGCCGATAAACGGGGAGCGCGGAGTGGATGCCCGCAAGGCTACTTGACGAAGCGTGAGGCCTTGCTCCTTGGCCTCCTGCTTGATTTTGTCCGTCCCGCTGCGGAAGCTGTTGCTGCCCAGATCGCCGATATCGGGAAAAGGTTCGTCGAGCGGGAACAGGGAAAAGTCGAAGTGCTCGAAATAGCGGCCCAAATAATTCAACGCCTGTTCGATCGACACCAATTCCACGATTTCCCGGTATTTGCGCTCCGCTTCTTCTTCGGTTCGGCCGACGATGGGACCGATGCCCGGGAAGATCAAGATCTCTTCGGGCGCTCTTCCGTACGCCTTCGCCCTTGACTTCACGTCCGCGTAGAACGCCCGCGCTTCTTCGAACGTTTCGTGCGCCGAATAGATCGCATCCGCCGATTTGGCTGCAAGCTCCTTGCCCGATTCCGAGGAACCGGCTTGGAACACGACCGGATAGCCTTGTTTGGATCGCGCTACATTGAGCGGCCCTTGCACGGAGAAATGGGTGCCTTTGTGGTTCAATGCGTGCATCTTGGCCGGTTCGAAGAAGACGCCTGCCGCTTTATCCCCGACGAACGCGTCATCCTCCCAGGAATCCCACAGCCCTTTGACGACCTCCAAATGCTCTTCCGCGATTTCGTAGCGCAGCGCGTGATTCGGATGCGCGCCTTTGCCGAAATTGAGCGAGGACCCTTCGAGCGGCGAGGTGACGACGTTCCACCCTGCTCTTCCTCCGCTTAAGTGATCGATCGAAGCGAACTGCCGCGCCGTCGTGAACGGCTCGCTGTAGGAAGTGGACAACGTCGCGACGAGCCCGATATGCTCGGTTGAGGCTGCCAGAGCGGAGAGCAGCGTCAACGGCTCGAATCGATTCAGAAAATGCGGATTGGACTTCTCGTTAATGAACAAGCCGTCCGCGATAAACAGCAGATCGAATTTCCCCTTTTCCGCTATGCGCGCTTGCTCCTTGTAGAATGCAAGGCTTACGCTCGCGTTGATCGGCACGTCGGGATGCCGCCAGAAGGAAATGCTGTTGCCGACGCCATTTAAATTGGCACCCAATTTCAATTGTCGCTGTGACATGGTTGGTTGGCCTCCTATCCATAAACTAATTATTCGTATGTGTTTGATCGGATTTAAGGCGACGAAGAGTGAAGCTCCGCGGTTTGAACCGCCTCCCGGTCGCTTCTCTTGCCTAACCGAATGGCCCGGACTCCCCAAGCGGCTCCCAATAGCGCAAGACCCGTTAGGAGAAAAACATACGGAATGCCGATCCACCCGCCAAGAAAGCCGCCGATCAGCGGTCCCAATACGATGCCGAATTGACTGGCCGATTGGCTAAGACTGACGGCCCTGCCCCGAAAATCGGCGCCCGCGTATTGGATGATCAGCGCGTTCAATGCCGGATATACGGCGGCGAAGAACAAGCCGTAGCCGAAGCGCAAGATACCGAAGCCAAACAGGTTTTGAACGACCACCTGCAGCAAATTCCCGATTCCGCCGCCGATGAGGCCGATGAACAGCGTCTTGCCGTAGCCGACCCGTTCTCCGATCCGTCCCCAGCGCGGTCCCATAATGACCGTCGCCACGCCGACCGCCGAAAATACGATGCCTGAGCTGAGCGTAGCGTTATCGGCGCTGCCGCCGATTTGAACGACATAGATCGTTAACAATGGATCGAGGATCATGACCGACGTCGACACGAGCAGAATCAGTCCGTAAGCACGCAGCAGGCTGGAATTGGCCGCCGCCCTTTTCATGTCTTGCCATACGCTCGGACGCTTCGCCGTGCGGCGCTCGTGAACTTCTTTCACCCCCAGGACGATCATGGCGGAGAAGAGCGTAATGACGCCCGACGCGATGAAGCAGCCTCGCAGCCCGACCCAGTGGCTCAATACCCCGCCGGCCAGCGGTCCGATAATCCCTCCCGCCGCGGTCGAGGTGGAAATCACGCCTAGCGCGTAACCGACATGCTTCTCCGGCGTATTCGTGCCGACCAGCGCCATGGACGTGGGACCGAAGCCGGCCATGAGCCCCTGAAAGACCCGCACGAGAATGAACGTATACGGATCATGGACGAAATAGTTGGCCAAATGCGCGATCCCGAGCCCGATGCCGGAACGGACCAGCATCAGTTTGCTGCCGTACTTGTCGCCGAGCGATCCCCAGAAGGGCGCGCATATGCCGCTGATCAGAAAACTGATCGCGATCGACACGCCGGACCAGGCTTCCAGCCCGCTTTGAACGCCCAGCTCCTGCTGCAGGAACAGCGGGAAGAACGGGACGGACAGCGTGTAGGCCACGAAGTTTAGGAACAATCCGAGCCATAGGATATACAAGTTGCGCTTCCAGTCGGGCAACGTTCACATCCCCCGTTCATAAGCAGGATGTCGTCCGTTGCCGTTCGTCGATACATTACGCATTGGATGCCTCGGGGCGATGGATGACCAGCTGTCCTTCAATGTTCTGAGGCTGGCGAAGCAGGTTGAAAATCGGACAGACCCGTTCGATCGCTTCATGCAGCGCCTTCAGCGTTTCCTCGGATTCATCGGATTCGATCACCAGCTTGTAGCGCAGGTTATGGGGATAGACGGGGATTTCCTCGTAGCCGGGACGGCCGGCAAGCGGATGCATCTCGCCTTCCACCTCCACATCGATGGCGTGAAGGGAAACCTGAAGTTCGGCAGCTTGAATCAAGGCGATATGCGTCAAACAGCTGCCGAGCACGCCAAGCTGCAGCTCCGGCGACGAAGGACCGAGATCGTAACCGGCGAAATCCGGCGGGCTGTCGCTGATGACCTGAAATTCCCGGATGCGGATCTCGCGGACGCCGCTGCGTCCCAGCACCCTTGCTTTGGCTCGAAGCTTCGCGCTCGCCTGTTCGGGTTGCGATTCCGCCTTCTCCCTGCGGGCAAACAGCGCGATGCGCTTTTGCCGTAAATACTCGTTTAATGCTCCCATACCTTTCTTCCACCTTTCTCCGAGGAATAAGTGCGGTTCTATCGATTCACAGATCCCCTTATTTATTATTTATAATTCCTATGCGGAAAGTAGGTTATCAATAATATAGATGATACGCAGGGGGATGTATAATAGAAAAAACCAATTGGAATATTCAAGATTCTGATGAAGGAGCTGGAAGCGCACGGCGAAAACGCTGTCAAGAAAGCCGCAGGCGTAGGGAATGAAGACGTTAAGCTTGTGCCTCGTGGGTTGGGTAATAAAGGGAATTTCCGCCTGAGCAAGAATCTATCTACCAGGATTTAAAAAAGCCAATGGACGGTAGAAATGAGGATTTGCGATGGATGTCGTGATAAGAGCCTGCACCATGGAGGACGTTGGAGAGGTCATGATCTTGATGAGCGAATTAGGCTACCCCACAAGCTATGAGGAGATGAACGAACGCTTCAAAACGATTTCGTCCGATCCCAGCTATTGCACCTTGATTGCCGAAACGAATGGCGAAGCCGTCGGCTTGGTTGGTCTGCAAAAAACCTATATGTACGAAAAATCCGGCCAGCATGTACGTATCATTGCCCTGGTGGTACACCATGCATTTAGAGGTCAAGGTATTGGAAGATTGTTGATTGCAGCGGCTGAGAATTGGGCGAAGAACCAAGGTGCCGGCTCCATGTCACTCAATAGCGGCAATCGCGCAGAGCGGGAAGACGCTCACCTCTTCTATCAACGGCTCGGCTTTACGGCCAAGGGCACTGGCTTTATTAAAGCCATCTTGTGAAATCGTTGCATGCTATATGCAACTTCGTACGATCTGCAATAAATTGGGGCTGTACTGGGGAGTTTGCCGCGATTAGGACTTGATAGAACTCCCTACCCCTTGCTACTATTGGAAGTAATTAAAAACTTATATGTGACTGGCGAACATGGAGATCCATGAGGGAGCATATAAGCTGGAGCCGTACGCCTGGGCAGAGGTAAGGGGAATTTCCCCTTGCCTCTTTATGTTTATATGGGGAGGCGCATGAAGGATGGAAACCGTTCAGCACTTGTTCGACAATCCTTATCCCGGAAGAACGCTAATCGTAGGCATGACCCCGTCCGGATCGCATTACGTTCAGGTGTATTGGATTATGGGGAGAAGTCCGAACAGCCGCAACCGTGTCTTCGAACTCGAAGGTACCCGCGTAAGGAACACTGCATTCGATCCAGCTCTGTTGGAAGATCCGTCCCTGATCATTTATAATCCGATCCGGCACTGGGGTGACATGCACATCGTCTCGAACGGCGATCAGACAGAGACGATCTATGAGGGCTTGCAGCATAACCGGTCCTTCGAGCAATCGTTAATGCTTCGCGAGTTTGAACCTGACGCGCCGCACTTTACGCCGCGAATATCGGCCGTGATGGATACGCGCCTTCAACAGTACAACCTGTCGATATTAAAAACGCACAATAACGATCCTTCGGTCTGCGTGCGGAATGTTTACTCCTATGCGGCGTTCAAGAACGGGATCGGTCATTGCATTCACACGTACCGAACAGAGCAGAACGGAGTGCTTAAACCGTTCGAAGGTGAGCCGCTCGAAGTGCCAATATTCGATTCCCTTCGTGAAACGGCAGACTTCTATTGGGAACAGCTCCATCCCGATAATAAAATATCGTTGCTGGTCAAGTTCGTCCGCGTTCGTGATCAAGAGATTGGCTTTGAATTTCGCAACAAGCATCATGCCGATTAAACTCGGCAGGCTTTAATAAACCCGTCAGAGACACATAAAAAACAGCACAAAACAGTCCAACTCGGCGAATTGGACTGTCAGGCTATTGAGGAAGCATCCGCTTGAATTCTTCCTTCAATTGGATTTGGTTACTTGAACTGAAAAACTGCGATATCGCAGCTTTCCAAGCTCTATACGGACCAAATGCACCGAAAAGATGCTGATTGGCAGCTTTTTCTTCATTTTCACGTTAATAAGAGGCGAAAAGCTGCTGTACAGCAGCTTTCAGGCTTCAAACGGACAAAATGCGCTAAAAAGCTGCAGAATCGCACATTTTTTCCATTTTATTCGCTGGCGAGACCCGAAAAGCTGCCCAACAGCAGCTTTTCAAGCTCCACGCAGCCATAAATTGCGCTGAGCGGTCACCGTTTGAACGTACATGGAATTCCTTGCACACTTACAGTTCCACTCGACGAGCTGCCGCTCCTTACCCGATATAGACAACCGCGCCTCCGCGCCGAAACGCAGCCGGCAGCTCTGTCTCCAGCTGCTGCAATCTGTTCAGCATATGCTCCAGCGCGTCGCCGCTCATCTTAGCGGCTGCCCAGTCTTTCAGCAAAGAGATTTCCCCCACAATCGCGGGTACATCCTCGCGCTCCACATCCGTGCCACCTTGGAACAAGGAGGTCCACTGCAGACCCAGCTCCTCTGCTGCCGGCCCCCAGTACTTCGTATAAAACTCCTCGGTCGCTACAGGCAGCATGAACGAGCGTTCGAATTCATCTTCGGGATCGATGATAATGGCGCTGATCGACATCTTTACTTCACTCCAAATCTAATCGAGAATGTGTAATCCGGAAAATCCTGGCGCAGCTTGTTCAGGCTGTTCTCCGCCGCGGCGCGCAGCTCCGGCGAGTCGCCGTCAAGCTGGAACTGGAAGTTGCGGATCCCCTTGATTTCATCCAAGGTCGGAATATCGGAAGTGCCGTCCGGCGTTCTGCGCGTTCCGACTGCCTTTTCCATCAGGTTGTTAATACGCGTCCGCGTCTTCTGATAAAGCTGTTTATCCGTAAACTGCTGCGGCGTCTGCTGCGGCTTGCCGGTCTTCGGATGGATTTTATTGAGCCCCTCCGCAGACTTGGCTTCATAGAATATCCCGTTCTCGACGTCTATGCCGTCGAATTCGCCAATGGCACCGCCCCGACTATCGTGCAGCTCAACGCCTCTATACTTCGCCTTGCTCCAGTGCACGTAATCATCCGAGTCTTTCGGCTTGGCTTGCTCGCGATCATCGGGTTCCGTTTTCTTGCCAGGCCCATCCGCGTCCGGCTTATTGGGAACGTCCGGTTTGCGGGGAATGTCCGGCTTGGGCTTGGTTCGGCGTTTGAGCAGCTTCTCCAGCCAGTCCTTGAACCGTCCCCCGCCCTTCTTGGCCAGACGGCCGAACGGCACGCGGCTGAGCGCGAGCGCGATCAATGCCGAGGCGGCATTCTCCGGCGTAAGCAGCCGCTTCGGATCCCGAATATCCTGCGCGATCTCGTGGCCGCTGCCCGGGATGCTCGCCACGGTCAGCGCGAAGCCGAGCGCCGGCCAGAAGCTGACGAACAGCAGGGCGAGGGCGAACGCCCCCAGAATGATGGCGCCTTTCTCCGAGAAGCTGAGGCGATCCCACCAATTTTGCAGCGAATCGAACATGCAGGCGAAGCAGGCGGAGGCGTCCGGCTGCACATGCGCCTGCCAATACGCCGCGATGCCCGCTAGCATTCCCGCTACGATCAAGAGCGCGGTCAAGCCTGCGGCGATCCGGTAATGCAGCTGCATCCGGCTCCGCAGATTTTCTTGGACGGAGATCGCCTCGGCATTGCCGTAAAGCAAGGAAAATCCCATTTCCCGGCGTTCCCGCGTCCAGGTCATCACGCTGGCGAAGCTCTCCCTCCGACCGAAGAACGCTGCCGCCATATGCCGCAGCTCGGTCAGCGGATCTATGTACTGTTCGCCTTTCATGCGGGGGAGTCGATTTCGAATCCTATTGAGCGCGACGTAATCCAGCACCAGCCCCAAGACGAGCATCAGCAAGAAAGCATCCTTCGTCTGATAACCGCTCCCGGTCCAGTCATGAATCGTCATGACCCAGTCTGGCAGCGTATTCTGTCCATTGTAAGCGGCATGATCTAGTATTGCCCAGGCAAGCAGCAGCGCAGGCAGGACATAGACCGCATTCATCAGACGCTTGCGATAGCGCACGGCCATCCCAATGCCCAGCGCGATCATCGCCGTATGCACGGGATGACTGACGGTCATGAGCGTCGGGAAGAAGCTTTCCTCGAACCGCCCGGGAAACAGCGTCCAGAAATCCCAATGGATCGTCTCTCCTCCCAGCATCGTCGTGCTGTAGCCGTACGTTCGGCCGAGGATCCCGGAGTTCAACCATCTGCGGCTCAGCTCCTCCATGAGCTGAAATCCGACGCCCGAGGCCGCTCCTGCCAGCGTATAGTCGCCCAGGCTCATCGACGATGCCCGGCGCGAGAAGAATAGAAACAGACCGAGGGGAAGCAGCTTCCAAACCTCCTCCGCGATAGGCGTAACGACCGCTGTCGACCAGGTGTCCGACGTCCGGCCGCCGAACAAGCCATGCGCCGCCATCAGCGTCCATGCCGTAATCGGAATTACGAGCACAATGCCGAGCAGCATGAACATGGCGGTCTGCTTCCAAGTGAAGGTTTTGCTCCGGCATAACAGCCAGAACTGCAGCATCACGTAGAACGACCACAGATACTGCACCAGCATGGTTCGCGAATCACGATACAGGAACAAGCCAACGATGAACAGCAGCAGCGAAAGCCAGCACCAGATCGCATAAACGGTTTTGAGCCGCGGATAACGCTTCGGTATGGCTTGCGCGAAACGGTAAATCGCTTCCGCGGAGTCTCTGAGCCCGCTTCGGATCCGCCAGATCGGTTCCGTATTCATCCCTCCTTACCTAGCCTCTCCATGAAAGCCGGCACGTTCTCTTCCCAAATCATACTCGATAATCCGTCTCATTGAATCACGGAATGGCATAGATCGCAAAAAACTGGACTTTATTCCCATACGCTCGTAATGGCTTGGTTTATGCGGCCTTCGTACTAAATCGCAGCATTGCAACCCTCGGATGCACCAATTACTTTAGACGATCTAAGCGTGTTAACCGAGGAGCCACAGCCTATTGGAATGCATGGTCATCCCGTCTGCCAACCTATTAATTTGTCTACTTCCACCGAATCCCGCTGTGGTAAAATAAAGAAAATTTGTAAGGCTGGTGACGTCGTGGAAAGAGAATGGTTGGCGAAGCAAATCTATGAAACCGCGCATTTGACGGGGAGCTTCACGTTGCGATCCGGGAAAGTATCCAATGACTATTTCGATAAATACCTGTTCGAGTCCAATCCCGCCTTATTACGCGAAATCGCAGCGCAGTTGCTGCCATTAATTCCTCCCGGTACGGAAGTGCTGGCAGGCCTCGAGATGGGCGGCATTCCGGTCGCAACGGCATTATCCCTGCAGTCCGGCATACCCGCTGCATTCGTGCGGAAGAAGGCCAAGGAATACGGCACCTGCAAGCTTGCCGAGGGTATCGATGTGAGAGGGAAAAAGGTCTGCATCATCGAGGATGTCGTCACCACCGGCGGGCAAATTCTATCGAGCGCGGCCGATCTGCGCAATGCCGGTGCCGATGTCGTCAGCGTCCTATGCGTCATCGAACGTGAACCGCAAGGAAGAACGAACCTGGAGAAAGACGGTTTGCATTTCTACTCTTTATTTAGAATGGAAGAACTCCTCTAGAGGCTGCAGCACGCGAATGGCGACTATCTCAATAGCAAGGAGGTCCACATGCAAGGATATAACGTGCTGATGATTTTCAATAAAGACATGGACCGCTTGCTCATGTGCAAACGACTAAAGGACCCCTATCTCGGATTAAGCAATCTGGTCGGCGGCAAAATCGAGCTTGGCGAAACGGGCATGGAAGCTGCTTACAGAGAGCTTTTTGAAGAGACCAGCATATCCAGCGAACAGATCAAGCTGCATCACCTGATGGATTTTAAGTACTATCTGCAACGTTGTTACGTGGAGGTTTATTTCGGCCAATTGACGGAGGATATCGCGGTATCGGGCGACGAGAACGAACTCTATTGGTCGGATTTGAATCAAGATTTCTTCGATATGGCCTTGTTCGCGGGCGAAGGCAACATCGGGCATATGATGGAGCAAGTGAAGATGAGTACGCATCTGTTCGAGGTTCATCCCCGGCGTTAACATATTCCTTAAGGATTAGAGGCGAAACGACAATGGCCATTGTTACGGACGCGAAAGGAAATCGATTTTTGGCGTTTTACCCCATTCAAGAGCAAGAACTGGATACGATCGTGTTAGACGCGCCGTTAACGCATGCCTTAATCGTGGTCTCCTATCAAGGCAACTATCTTCTCATGCTCAATAAATGGCGCAAGACATGGGAATTACCAGGAGGCGTTATCGAACACGGGGAAACGCCCAGAGCATGCGCGATACGGGAACTATTCGAAGAAACCAACCAGACTGCCGATGACGTGACGTTTAAAGGGGTGATGAAATTTGATCTCCAGCCCAGTTATCACGGCCCTAAGCGAACGGAGTACGGGGCGTTATATTCTTGCAAGCTGGACCATGTCGTTGACTTCATCGAGAACGACGAAGCAGAAGACATTATTTTCTGGGACGGTGCTTCCGATATCGGGGCAATCGCGGAAATTGATCGAAAGTTAATCGAGTATCGTTGAATGCAAGGAGGCCGCCCATGCTCGACAGTGAAGCCATCAAATCGCTAATCCCGCATCGCTACCCCTTTCTGCTGGTCGACCGTATCGTAGAGCTTCATGAAGGAAAGCGCGCGGTTGGCATGAAGAACGTGACGTTAAACGAACCTTATTTTCCCGGTCATTTCCCTGACGATCCCGTTATGCCCGGCGTCCTCCTTGTAGAGGCATTGGCACAGGTCGGCGGAATCGCAATGTCCGGCGCCGCGAGCGACCATCCGCGAATCGGGCTGCTGACCGGCATTGACGGCTGCCGGTTCGAACGACAAGTCAAACCGGGCGACCGGCTCCTGCTTGCATTCGACGTCACGCGCGCCAAAGGGCAGATCGTCAAGGGACGAGGCGTCGCCACCGTCAACGGCGAATTGGTTTGCGAGGCCGAGATCATGTTTGCGTTCAGCTCGATGTAAGTTTGAAGAAAAATAAAGTTCTTGAATGAATGACAGCCGGTATACCGGCTGTCATTTTTGCGTCTTCCGAGTGCAACTCCCTCAAATTGCGTTACTATTCCGCGGATACTAGGGTATTAGCCGCCAAATTCAGGGTGCTAGTATGAAGACGAGCGCACAATGTATGCGCATACATTCCAGAAAAGGCAGGTGACCACTCTTTTCTCCCTGTTCAGCCGTTGTCCAATTTTAAGGAGGGATTTAACTATGAAGTTCATTCACGCAAGAACAGACAGACACCTTCTTTGGTTCACGATGCTCGCGCTCTTGATCGGTACCCTGTCCGCCGCGTTCGTACCGAATTCTTCGGTGCGCACCGCATCGGCAGCCGGCGCAGTGTATTACGTCGGCGGGTCCGGCGCGTCGGACGGCAATCCCGGCTCTTCGTCGCAGCCGTTCGCGACGATTCAGAAGGCCTCGACCGTGGCGACGGCTGGGGACACTGTCAAGATTCGCAGCGGCACTTACCGCGAGACGATTACCCCGACTAACTCCGGAACGGCCGGCAATCCGATCGTGTACGAGCCGGACGGGGACGCCGTCGTTACGGTGAGCGGGGCGGATACCGCCGACGGAGGCTGGTCGGTGCACAGCGGCAGCATTTATAAGAAAACGATCTCCATGACGAACGGCTTTAACGCCAACATGACGAACAATACGACGCTCATGGCCAACCAGGTGTTCGTGAACGGGCAAATGATGATCGAGGCCCGCTGGCCGAACCTTCCCGACTCGAACGACTTGCTGAACCGCAACGACTATCGGAACGGCACGCTCGGCACCTGGTCGACTTCGGGCGCGCAGACGCTGAACGATTCGGGCATTCCGAGCATCTCCGGCGGCTGGACGGGCGGCACGATTTGGGTGAACGGCTGGTTCATCTCCCAGACCCGGTCCATTACCGCGCAATCCGGCTCGACGGTCACGTTGTCCGGCGACCTCATCGGCACGGACTTCCGGAAGTATTATTACTTGACCGGCAAGCTCGGTGCTCTGGACTCGGCAAAGGAGTTCTTCTATGACGGCTCCCAGTTGTACCTTTGGGCCCCCGCCGGCGGCAGTCCGGCGAACGTCGAAGTGAAGAAGCGAAATTATGCGTTCGAGCTGAGCGGCAAATCCTATATCACGATTCGCAAGCTGAAGCTGTTCGCGGCGACGATCAACACGAATACGTCCAGCACGAACATTACGCTGGATGAATTGAATGCGAAGTACATCAATCACAGCGTGACGCTGACAGATTCCGACGTCATTTACACCCATACAGGCCAAATTGACGCCGCGGCCGGCTCCACCGGCATCCGCCTCATGGGCGCGAACAGCAGAATTGAAGACAGCGAAATTTCTTTCAGCTCGGGGCACGGCGTCTACCTTGGACCGAATTCGACCGCGAATAACAATATCATCCACGACATTGACTATGAGGGCTCGTATACGAGCGGGATCTCGCCGGTCAACGGCACGGATGAGCAGACGATTACGAACAACACGATTTACCGGACCGGCCGGTCGAGCGTGGATTTGCTGAACAGCAAGAACGTTACGATCGCATACAACAATTTGTACGACTTCGGCATGAACAATATCGACTTGGGCGCGATCTATTCCGCGCGAAACGCCGATACGACCGGCCTTCACATTCATCATAACTGGATTCATGACCTGAAGGCTCCCGTGAACGGCTATGGTTTGCAAACGGGCATTTATTTCGATCAGAACGCTGGCCCGTCCCGAATCGACCATAACGTCGTCTATTTCGCAAGCAGCGGGCCCGGCGTCGGCGACCTCTACGTGCAGCACACGGCCGAACGAACCTTCTCGCACGAAATCTACAATAATACGTTCGCCACGCTCGGCGGCTACACATCGTACAAGAACGAGAACTCGGCATCTCCGACGACCTTCGACGTCATGAAAAACAATATTTTCCGCAACGTGTTCCACTATACCTATATCGAGTACACGCCTTCTGGCACGAACTCGCTCTATCGAACGACGGATCCTTTGTTCGCCGGGTCCGGATCAGGCAGCCTTGCCTTCCGCCTGCAGAGCGGATCTCCGGCCAAGGATACCGGGGCATCCATATCGGGCGTGACGGACGGCTACGCCGGCAGCGCGCCGGATATCGGCGCTTACGAATACGGCGGAACCGATTGGACTGCAGGTTACGCGGCGCCTACGAGCGGCGGAACAAGTCCGATCCATATCGAAGCCGAGAGCTATAATGCCATGAGCGGCATCACGAACGCGGGAGCAACCGTGGAGAGCACCGACGGAGGCGACTACGTCCGCTATAACGGCGTTAACCTGGGCAGCGGCTATACGACATTCACCGCCAGGTACTCCCGCGGGAACACGGGCACCGGCAGCGCCCAAATCCGCTTGGACAGCACGGCGGGAACCCTCGTCGGTACGCTCGCGACGATCAATACGGGCAGTTGGGGCACGTTCGCGACGGGAACGGCAAGCTTGACCGGAGCGAGCGGCACGCATGACGTCTTCATCGTGTTTCCGGCCGGCTCATCCGGCAACGGCAACTTCGACTGGTTCGAATTCAGCGGCGCCTCTTCCCCCGCACCGGTGAAATACGAGGCCGAAAGCGCGGCGTTCTCGGGCAATATCGCGACGGCCACGAACCACACGGGGTATTCCGGTTCGGCCTTCGCGGCTAACTATTGGGGAGCCGGCGACGCCATTACCTTTACGGTCAATGCCGCGACCGCGGGCAGCAAGGACGTCACGTTCCGCTACGCGAACGCCCAATCGACGGCGCGAACGCTCAGCATCTACGTGAACGGGACGAAAATCAGGCAGACGAGTCTGCCGATCCTGGCGAACTGGGACACGTGGGCGGACAAAATCGAAAGCTTGAGTTTGAACGCCGGAAGCAATACGATCGCACTAAAGTTCGACAGCGGCGATACCGGCGTCGTGAATCTGGACTATATAACCGTGACGAACTGAGATGAGGGAGCAAGGGACCGCGAGCCGGTTCCCTTGCTCTTTTTTTAATGCGGAATCCGCGTTCGACATCCTTCAAATCCCGTTACTTTTCAGTGAATTGTGTGGTATATCGCCCCGAATCCGGATGCTAAGATAGGCATAGACAAACGGACTGTAAGCGGTCTCGCCTCCGACCGCGCAGCGAATTCAAGGAAAGGAAGGATGCGGCAATGAAGACGCACAAAAGCAGATTGCGCTCGGATTACGCGATACTCTATGCGCTGTTAATACCCGGCTTACTGCTGACATTTATTTTTCAGTACTTGCCGATGTTCAGCAATATTATCGCTTTTATGGATTACGACCTGTTCGACGGCTGGATGGGACTGCACAGCCCCTGGGTCGGCTTCAAGCACTTCTCCTTCATCGGCGAATCGTGGTTTCACGAATTGCTCTGGCGAACGGTATATTACAACGTCGTGGGCTTGATCTTCTGTTTCCCGGCCCCGCTCTTCCTGGCCTTGCTGATCAACGAGTTTCGTAACGCCAAGTTCAAGAAAGTCGTCCAGTCCATCACGTATGTTCCGCATTTCGTATCTTGGGTAACGGTGGCCGGACTCTTCTACATTTTTCTTAGCGTGGATCCTTCCGGATTCGTGAACAACATCAAGGTAGCGCTGTTTGGCGGCGAACGCACGGTGTTCATGCAAGACTCGCATCTGTTCCTGCCGCTGCTGATCCTCTCGCAAACCTGGAAAGAAATCGGCTGGGGCAGCATTCTCTACCTGGCGGCGATGACGATGATCGACCCTCACCTCTACGAGGCCGCGAAAGTGGACGGCGCGGGACGCTGGCAGCAGATGCTTCGGATTACGCTGCCCGCCATGATTCCGACGACGCTCATCCTGTTGATCTTCGCCCTGGGCGGCATGGTCGGCGGCAATTTCGATCAAATCTTCAACTTCCAGAACATCGTCATCCAAGAAGACACGAATATCATCCAGACCTTCACCTTCTATAAAGGGGTACGCGAGCAGCAATTCTCGCTTGCAACCGCCGTCGGTCTATTCTCGGGCTTGGTCAGCTTCCTCTTGCTGATGGGAGCCAACTACATGGGCAAGAAAGTCAACGACACATCGATCATTTAACGGAGCAACGAAAGAGGTGAATATGCTTGAACGGATTAGCCCTACGCGAGAAAAATTGGTTCGACAACGCGAACATCGTAATCATTCTGCTCCTGTGCGCGGCAACGCTCTACCCTTTCTGGTACATTGTCGTGCTTTCATTAAATGAAGGCAAAGATGCCTCGCTCGGACCGATCTGGCTTTGGCCGAGAGAGTTCACGCTGGACAACTATCGATACGTCATCCGAAACCCTTACATCATGGATGCGTTCGTCGTCACGATCGCGCGGGCGATTATCGGCGCCCTGATTACCGTCGTCGTGACTTTCCTGGCGGCCTTCTCGCTGTCCCACCGCGGCCTTCCGGGCCGCAAAGCGATGCTGTTCTATTACATGATGCCGATGTTCATCGGCGGAAGCGTCGTATCGAACTACGTCGTAATGGCGAAGCTCGGCCTGATCAATAGCTTCTGGGTCTATGTGCTTCCCGGCGCTTTCGTCTTCTTCAATATGATTATCATGCGAACGTTCATCGAGCAAATTCCGCCCGAGATGCAGGAATCGGCCATGATCGACGGAGCCGGCAAGCTCAGGACGCTCGTCAGCATTATCGTTCCGTTATCCAAGCCGATCTTGGCGGCCATGCTGTTCTTCGCGATCGTCGGCGCTTGGCTCGATTTCGGAACGAACCTCCTCTACATCACGAAGCGAAGCCTCTACGTGCTGCAATACGTGCTTTACATGACGGTATTGTCGAGTCAGAGCAACGAGATGATCCAGCTTATGGCTTCTACGGGCAAAATGCCCACGAACGTGGCGACGGAGCTCCCGACGCCGGAGGTATTGAAGATGAGCACGCTGGTCGTCGTGACGCTGCCTCTGCTCTTCGTTTACCCGTTCTTTCAAAAATATTTCGTCAAAGGCATGATGGTTGGGGCCGTAAAGGCTTAATCATAGAGCTATAATCAGAACAAGGGGAGCGTGAACGAAGTATGCAATGGGGAAATAAAAAAGGAACGAAACTCGCAGTTGCGTCCTTGATGGTCATGACGATGCTGGCGGGCTGCGCCAAGGATAACGGCGGTTCCGATGCGCCGTCCGATTCCACCGCGAACAAGTCCGACAATGCGTCGACGGCGAATTCGCAGGAGACGACACAAGAGACCTCGAAAGATCCCGTGGCCGGCTTCAAGGATTTGAAGATCACGATGCTCGGAAACGTGCAGACCGGAACATCGATACCGACCGAGGACGTGCTGACGCCGATCTGGCGGGCCAAGACGAAAGTCATTCCGGAAATCGTTCAGATTCCGCCTGGCATGGATCGCGCGCAATGGTTCCAGAATCAGATCGTCGGCGACACGCTGCCTGATATCCTGGCGATCAACGGAATTTTCAGCGTCACCCAGCTTCGCAGCATGCTGGTCGAAGGCAAGCACGTCCGAGAAATCACGAAGGACGATATCATCAAATACATGCCTCGTACCGTCGAATACCTGAAGGAACTTGGCGTTTCGGTAGATCAATACTACGAGGACAACCTGATCGACGGCAAGCTATGGTTCATTCCGAGCGGCAATGATACGACCAGCTTCGATCCGATGGCCTTCCCGAACATCCGGCAAACCGTCAGCGAAGTGAACCCGCCGCCGACGGAGCCTTACGCGGTTTATCTCCGCGACGATATCGTGAAGAAGATCTTCCCGCAAGCGAAGACCGAGAAAGAATTGAAGGATCTGTACGTCAGCAACGGCGGCAAGCTCAGCTTCGAAGAAGCGAACGACATTCCGATCAACAGCCAGGCCGACATGCTGGCTTTCTTGGAGAAAGTCAAAAGCTTGAATCTTAAAGTCGGCAACAAGGAAGTCATTCCCGCCCACTTAAGCTTCAACAACACCGTGGATTCGCTGCTCTGGTCCAGCTTCACGACGGCCGGCTTCTGGTGGACGAACTTCGGCATGAACGTGGCGAACGGAGAGCAGATCAATTACGCGCCGCTCACGTCGAACTGGAAAGACTACATTAAATTCTACAATACGCTCTACAACGAACAGTTGATCGACAAAGAAAACTTCATTCAAAAAGACGAGCAAATGAACGCGAAGATCATTAACGGCGAATACGCCGTCTTCAACGCCTGGGGCCCGGTAGCCGACGCGCGCGCCCTGTCCGAGAAAGAGAAGCGCGGATACGGTTTCCGCAGATTGATCTTGTTCCCGCAATCACCGATGACGGGCGATTACCAGAACGCCGTGCTTGCTCCGAGCAGCCTGGATGGCTCGGGCATGGGGATCGGCATCAGCTCGAAGATCAAAGATGAAGAAATGCCGCAAATCCTGAACTGGATCGACTGGAACCAATCGAAGGAAGCGAACGAGCTGCGCGAATGGGGTCTGCCAGAATGGTCCACCGGCACCGGCAAAGACCGCAGATTCAAGCCCGAGTTCAAAGACATCGAGCAATGGATTCTCTATCAAAAAGAGGGCGAAAAGGACGGTCCGCACTACGGTCTCTATTTGCAAAACAATACGCATGCTGCCTGGAATGCGGAAACGTACCAAATTACGGGCATGCCCTATGCGGAAGGACCGATCTACACGTATCCGAAAGTCGCGGACGCGAACAACGTCAATATCGACATGGTGACGCAAGTCGTCAACCGCCAGCATTTCGCTTCGAACGTTACGTATTACCGCAAATCCGGCTGGAATGAAGCACAGCTCGATCCGGACAGCACGCTCGGCAATCTGAGCAAATCGAACGGTTGGGAAAGCGATTCGGGCAGAACCACGATCGTTAAAGCCATCGTCGGCAAACCTGAAGACTTCGACAAAAACTACGACGCCTACCTCGGCACGTACAGCAAAGATTGGAAAGCCGCTTTCGCCGACGTGCAAACGAAGTATAAATCCATCTACGATCAATTCATCAAACCGGAAATAGACAAAGTCAAATAAAGGACGCTAAAATGAATGCAACCCTTCTTGTTCGACAAGGGGGTTGCATTCATGCGGTTTCCGAGGGAGGCACACCATGTTAACGTTGCTCATCGTCGATGACAATCCGATGGACCGGAACGGCATCCATCACCTCGTTCCGTGGCATGAACTGGGCATTCGGGTCGTGGGCAGCGCCGCGAACGGCGAAGAAGGATTGCAGAAATGCATCGAGCTACATCCCGATCTCGTCATTACCGACGTCTCGATGCCGATCATGGACGGCATACAGATGGCCGGCGCCATCCGCCGGGCGATGCCGAACACCGGTCTCTTGTTCATGAGCTGTTTCGATGAATTCGATTACGTGAAAGGCGCGCTCAAGAATGATGCTTACGGCTACGTGCTGAAGCCGATCAACATCGACGAATTGATGGAGGTTGCGGGCAAAGCGGTCGCGGACATTTTGCACGAGCGGGATCAATCCAACCGGATCGTCGAGCTGCGGGAGCAAGTGGAGCAGAGCTTGCCTGTTCTCCGGGAGCGGTTCGTTCAAGAGTTGGTTATACAGCCCCATTTGGTCGACCAGGAAACCTTATCCGATCGCCTGCGTTTCCTCTGCATTCCGGAAGGCAAGACGTATACGATCGTGCATCTCGGCTTGGAAACGAGAGAGGACGCCCGCGAAGTGTCCATGGACCGGTTATACATGGCAGGCTTTTCGCTCAGAAGAGAATTCGAGGCGCTCATCGCCGGACGCTACGACGGCTACGTCATCATGCAGGACCTGACGACGATCAGATTCCTGCTGTTCATCGATCCCTGGGAAGAAGAAGACAGCGTAAGCCGGTTATTGGACCTCGTCGGCGAATTTAAGGAAGCGGTTACAAATAAATTCGGCATGCCGCTGTTCATCGTCATCGGCGATTTCTCGCAGCTATTGACGGAAGCCAACCATCGTTACGAGCAAGTCCTGCTGGCAGCCGGCTCCAAATACTACTCCGGGGTCAACCGGATCATCCTCGTGTCCGAAGTGAAGGCACCGGATGCCCCGCCCGAGTACGATTACAAGAAGCTGAAGCTTCGGCTGGCCGAGCTGCTGGACCGCGAGGATACCGGGCCGGAAGACGTCGATGCTTTCCTGGACGCGTATTTCTCGAGCCTGCACCGCTATCCGTCCTATTATTATAAAGGCTTGTCCCTCGCGATCGTAACGACGCTGCAGAGCCAGCTGCTAGAGAAGAACGCAAGCCTCCTCAGCGTCATGGAAGACGTGGAAGGCATCTGGCGGGCGCTTGAGCACATGGATAACGTGGACGCGATCCGCGCCTGGCTCGGCGAAATGATTCTCTCCTCCTGCATGCAGCTGTCCCGTGCGCATACGGGTAAATACGTTAAAATCATCGAGGACATCAAAGAACTGGTCGACCGCGATTACGGCAATTACGCCAATATCGAGCAAATCGTGCAACCGCTCTATCTCAGCGCCGCCCATGCCAACGCGATCTTCAAGCAGCAAACGGGCCAAACGATTTTCGACTATCTCATCGGCAAAAAAATCGAAGTCGCCAAAAGCATGCTGCTGGATCCGTACATTAAAGTATACGAAGTGGCCCAGCACGTCGGGTATCGAAGCAAATCCTACTTCTCCCTTGTGTTCAAGGACTATACGGGAATGACCCCCCGGCAGTTCATGGAGAAACACAGCATACGGGGGCAATGAGATGCGCCTGAGAATGCGGTTCAACTACCCCGTGGGCAGCGTCAAATTCAACGTGCTGCTCAACCTCATCCTGTTCACGACGATTCCATTCGTCATCATATCCGTCCTGATCGGCATGTATTTGTACCACGACTACAAAGCGTCCTACATCCGCAAGGTCGAGGTATCGCTCGACCGCGCGGCCGAACCGATCAACCACGATTTCGCCCGATACATGGATCGGAGTAACATCATTTTGTCCGGCCCCTATTATATTCCGCTGTTGAACAACAAAGAGAGCATTAAGAATATCGCGCTCATGACGGAATTCCAGCGGCTGTTCGAGGCGACCTTCACCGAATTGGACATCTATCAATACCAGTTCTACTTAAAAAACTATACCGGCTTGCGGGGAAGCTTCATCGAGGATCTGAACGATCGGGATAAATCCGAGATCGCCTTCGTCGAGCAGAAGGTCATCAAGGGAAATCCGACGGGATTCGTATGGGCGCCGGAATGGACGGTCATCAACAACAAGCCCTACATCACCTTTTACAGGAATTTGGTCACGCTTTCTGCCTTTAAGGGCGCACTGGCCGTCAATATTCCACTGCCGTCGTACAATTACTATTTGAGCGACATGAACATGCAGAAGAACGTCCAGATCGTGATGCGCAAAGGCTCGAGCTATTATTGGAACGGAGCCTTGTCGCCCGATAACCCGCTTGCCGGCGGCATGTCCATGCTCGCGGAGACGGAGCTGAAAGACGGAAGCCGGCTGATCGCTTACGCTCCCGACTCCGTATTCGAATGGCGACGGCTGCAAATCATCGGCTGGATAACCGCTTGCCTGCTGCTGCTCGTTCTGGCTGTCGTATACACCTCTTCGGTCACGGCGAATAAAATTACCCGCTCGTTCAACGAGTTCGTCACGTATTTGAAAACGCATGACCATTCGCTGGACGATAACGAAATATGGAAGATGTCTAATCGCAACGACGATATGGACGTCATCAAGAACCGGCTGATCAACGTGCTGCGCAAGCTTAACGAATCCTACTCCGCGCTGGCCCACAGCCGAACCGACAACATCAAGCTGGAAATGGAACTGCTGCAAGCCCGGATCAATCCTCACCTGCTCTACAATACGCTGTCGGTCATCAAGTGGGCGCTGCTCAAGCAGGGCGACCGTCCCGGGGCGCATACGATCGATCTAATGACCAGCTATTACCGGATCGCCCTGAACAAAGGAAGCGGCCAAATCCCGGTCGCCAAGGAGCTGAAGATGATCGGACTCTACGTCGACATCATCCGGTACACGCATGGCTGCCACTATAAGTACGAGGCGCATATCGAAGAGGACACGATGACCCGGTGCATTCCGCTGAATTTGCTGCAGCCCATCGTGGAAAACAGCCTGATGCACGGCCTGAACGGCAAAGGGGAAGAAGGTAAACTGCACATTCGCGGGTATATCGAAGCGAACGAGCTCGTCTTTACGATCGAGGATAACGGCCACGGCATCGATGCCGACAAGATCGAGCAGCTGCAAAATATGGAATACCAGCCCGAATACGGCGGCTACGGCATTAAAAACGCCATTCGGCGGTTGAACAATTTGAACGGCAGGCCCGGCGGTCTAACGATTGCGAGCAGGAGCGAGCAAGGAACCGTCGTGACCCTTCGCATCGATCTTGACCGACTGACCAAGAGAGAGGCGGGATGAGGCGGCCCCTCTCTCTTCCATTAGGCTTATGAACTCCTTCTCTCCAGGAACAATCGCTTCGCACGCAAGGGGGGTACTTCAAATCTCCCCGTCTCCGCCCCCTTCCAAACGTCCTACAATAGACCAAGCCGTCCGAAGGATCGAGCCACTCGACCCGCCAGACGGCTTTGTTTGCGGGAAACGCACTATCGCTTCTCGCCTTCAATTCGAAGTCCTGCAGAATAGCCCACCCCCTACTCCTCCTATTCCGATATTGTCGACTGGCCGTAAAGAAATTCCCCGGCCTCGCAAGCAAGCAGCTCCTTGCAAGGCCGGGGAATGCGTATGATTAGTTGCTTAAGCCATCCAGCAAACGCAACAATACCGCTGCCGCTTGCGCTCTCGTGCCTTCAGCCTGCGGTCCGAACGAACCGTCGCCTAGACCGTTAGCCAGCCCAAGGCTGACCGCGATTTTGATCGCATCGGCAGCCCATCCGCTGACGGCGGATTGATCGGAGAAAGCTGGATCTTCCACCTCGGAAGCATCCGGCAGCGCAAGTCCCGATGCATAAGCGTATGCGCGGAGCAGAATCACGATCATCTGTTCCCGGGACAGCTTGTCGTTCGGAGCAAACCTGCCTTCGCCGACCCCGTCGATGATCTTCGCATCGGCCGCGGCATAGACGGCATCCGCGTACCATGCGCCGTTCGCTACGTCAGCGAAAGCCGGACTTCCCTTCGCGTCCGGCAGGCCGATCGCTCTCGCGATCATCGCAACGAACTCGGCGCGGGTCACTTGGCCATTCGGCCCGAAACGCCCGTTCGCCGTTCCGACGACGATTTGCTTGGCTGCGAGCGCTTCTATGGCCGCTTGCGCCCAGTGACCTTGAATATCTGCAAAGGTTATGCTGCTTTCTAAGACGGCATACAAGGAGAAGTGCGCCAGCTGAGCGGTCACGGTTCCGTCCGCGCTCATGGCACCTCCGACGTATTCCCAATCGTGGGTCGATTCGTTGAAACCGTACACGCCGACCTTGTTCAAATGGTTCACCTTAGCCAAATCAATAACGAAGCTTGCAGCAATCGGCTTATCGAAGCCATGAACCTCCGTATCGCCTACCGATAAACCGAAATCGTAGACGGCGCTCGCGAATGCAAGGCCTTTCGGAAGCTGGCCGCCATCTTTCATCGACCAGCTTAGGCGGGCGATGCCGTCTTCGGCCCGGACGTTCAGCGTGCCAGGGTTCAACTGCAGTTGCACGCCGCCGCTTGCGATCACGATCGGTTTGCCGAGGGCGTTCGCGCGGACGATTCCTTCCGCCGGCAATTCGACGACCACCTTATCGACGGCTTGCGACGGAGCTGCATCGATGCGCAAGCCGTCGCCGGCGCCATTCAGCGCGGCTAGCAGCTCCGCTGCGTTCATCTTGAAGATCCATGCCATGCCGCCGTCCGCTTCCTTGACGATCGTTCCGTAACCGATAACCGCAGCCGGCGTTGCCGGTGTCGTTGACGTAGTCGGTGTCGTGGGTGTCGTCGGCGTCGTTGGCGTTGCCTCTGACTTGGCCGGCAGCGACAGATAATCGAGATTTACGATGCCCGTATCCCCTTCGTCGAAACGCAGCGCGATCGTGTTCGTGCCGGCGTTCAGGTCGAGCGTCTCGACCTTGCTGCCCCACGTGTCCCAATTTGCCAGATTCGGCAGGCTGGTTTGCTTGATCTTCGTTCCGTTCACGTAAATGCTGAGCGTTCTATCCGATCCCATGCTGTTGGCATAGCGGAACGTGACGTCCTTGCTGCCTGCAATCGCGGCATCCACCGTGAAGGTTACGCCATCTCCCGCTCCCCAGTAATTGGCCGCGAAGCCCGTTCCCGAATAGCCAGCATGATTCGTATCCGTGGCGATATTGCCGGCATAGAGTGCGCTTTCAGCCTCGTACTTGGTCGGCGGCGGTACCGGGAGGGACAGATAGTCGAGATTCACGATGCCGGTATCTCCCTCGTCGAACTTCAAGACGATCGTGTTCGTGCCGGCGTTGAGAGGCAGCGTTTCGACCTTGTTGCCCCACGTATCCCAGTTCGCCAGATTCGGCAGGCTGGTCTGTTTAATCTTCGTTCCGTTCACGTAGATGCTGAGCGTTCTGGCATCCCCCATGCTGTTGGCATAGCGGAACGTGACGTCCTGATCGCCGGCGCTCACGGCATCCACCGTGAAGGATACGGCATCTCCCGTCCCCCAATAATTGGATGCGAAGCCCGTGCCGGAATAGCCGGTATGGTTCGTATCCGCCGCGATATTCCCTGCGTGAGCCGCGGTCTCGGCTTCATAGGTCACCGCTGGCAGGGCCAAGCTAATGTAGTCGAGGTTGACGTGCGCGATGTCGCCCGAATCGAACTTATACGTAATGATATTTACGCCTTCGTTCAGCATGAGCGAATCGGTGATGAAGCCCCACGTATCCCAATCGGCGAAGCCCGGCATCAACGTTTGCCTGAACTTCACGCCGTTCACGTAGATCGTCAAGCTTGAGTTGGCGCCCCCGTTCGCGTAACGAAGGGTGACGTCGCTCGCCCCTGCGCTCGCGGCATCAACCGTAAACGTTGCCGATGCGCCCTGATCGCCGAAGTGGTCGACAAACCCCTCGCCGGAATAGCCCGGATGATCGGTATTAGTCGATGCTCCTCCATCAAGCGCCGCACCCTCCGCCTCGTATTTCATGCCCGCAGCCGGATCCTGCGTATTCGGCGTTGGCGGCGGCGTTCCCGGATCCGGCGGCGTGATTACGGTCGGAGGCAGTACGGCCGGCTCCTCGTAAGGCACGTAGATCGCATCGAGCAGCACGTTCCCCTTATCTTCCGCGTCTGTCTTGAACGCAATCTCGTTCTCCCCCGCATTCAGAGCCACGGTGTCGGTCAGCACCTGCCATAGGCTCCAGCCCGTCGTGCCCGGCAGCGCGAGCGTCCTCACCTTGACGCCGTTCACGTACAGGCTTAGGCCGGCGTCCGTCACGTTCCCGTTCGCGTATTTCAGCGTCATCGTCTTGTCCCCGGCGGTTCCGGCATTCACCGTAAACGCGGCCGAAGCATGGACAGTGCCAAAATCGGTAAGGTAGCCGCTGCCGGAATAGCCGGTCTGTCCGGACCCGATAACTGCGCCGTCCGACGTATAAGCTTCCTCCGCCTCGTAGATCGGCATCGTGCTCACGACGACCCGGTCGGCGCTGTGATAGAAGTTGTCCGATGCCGGATTTTTCGTTCCCGTCACGCGAACCTTCATCACATGATCCCCATTCGCCAAAACAGGGCTCGTATACACGAGCGTATTATGAATTTTGACCGGGTTGTAGGTGTCGACAAGCGTTTCTTCGCCGCCGTCGATCGACACGGCGATGATGCCGAGCGACTTGTACTTCTGCGCGTATAGTCTCACCTGGGTGCCGACGAACCTGACGTTGTAGGAGGCGTCGGTCGTGTTCGAATAATGCTCGTTGTCCATGTACGCGCCCGCTTCGGGACTCTGTCCCCACGTTCCGACGAACTCGTACTGGTTCGTTCCCGTGCCCATGTCCATGTCGTTAATCGTGACGGAGGACGTATACGGAACGAAGCCCGTTACGACCTGCACCCGGTCGGCGCTGTGATAGGTGTTATCCGAAGCTTCATTCTTCTGCCCGGTAATCCGCACCTTCATGATATGGCCGCCGTACGCCAAGACGGGACTTTCGTATACGAGCGTGTTATGCACCTTGTCCGGACTGTAGCAATCGACCAAGGTTTCGTCTCCGCCGTCCACGGATACGGCCACAATTCCGAGAGATTTGTACTTCTGAACGAACAGCTTGGCCTGCGTACCGACGAACCTCACTTGGTAGTAGGCGTCGGTTTCGTTCGAGTAGTGCTCGTTATCCTGAAACGCGCCCGTTTCCGGACTTGCTCCCCAATTGCCGATGAACTCGAACTGGTTCGCTCCGCCGCCGACGTCCGCGTCGTTGATATCGAGCGTACCCGTCGTAACGACGACGCGGTCGGCCACGAGATTATAATCGTCCGCGTTCGCGTTCTTCGTCCCCGTTACCCGTACCTTGAGCACATGCGTGCCGAGAGGCAGGCGCTGACTGGAATAGAGCAGCGTATCCAGGAGCTTGGCTTCACTATAGCCATCCACGAGCTTCTCCGTTCCGCCGTCGATCGAGATGGCCGCGATGCCGAAGGAGCTGCTCTTCTGGGCGTACACTTTCACTTGCGTGCCGGTGAACTTCACTTCGTAGTAAGCGTCGGTTTCGTTCGATACATGCTCATTGTCCTTGTACGCCCCCGCCTCGGAGCTTGTGCCCCAAGTGCCGGCGTAATGAAACAGGTTCTCTCCTTCTCCTGCGTCGGCGTCATTGACGGTCAGCTTCCCGTTCGAAGCGCCGCCGGCAGCGGAATCCTCGCCCGGCGTCACGGCATCCGGATTCTCGTAATCCGGCGACCAATACGGCCCGATGTAGCCCGCAACCCAATCTTCGCCGCCGAACTCGTAAGCGCCGATATCCGGATTGCCGCCGACGGTTCCGTCCGTCACGCCGGAAATTTCCGTGCCGGCATCGACCGCCTGCGAGCTCGCCTGCAGCCGGAACCGCAATCCGCCATCCCCTTCGTTCAGAAACTTCGGCGTCTTGTTCATCGTCAGAGACATCGACGTTGGCGTGCTGCCGATGACTTGGTCGCGATAAATGTTGTTGATGAGCGAATCCGCCGGCGTCGTCGTGTAATTCAAATACGATGCGGTTCCGTTCGTCGCGAAGGTGTTGTTGTAGACGCGGTGCACTTGCTCTTCCGCGCTCTCGTGCTGAACGTACAAGTCCACGTCCACGTTGCCCCATAGCACGTTGTGATCGACCTGCGTGGGTCCCGCGCCTTGGTCATAGTAGATGCCCGCAATGAGGCCGTCCCCTTCGGAGTCGGCTTTCGTATCGTGAATCCAGTTATGGTGAATGCGGGTCCCGTCCAAGTCCGCATTACGAGCGGAATAAATCGCCCCCGTATCGGTATTGATCATGCCGTACTGATACAGGTCGTTATAACCGATTTCGACGTTCTTCGCCGGCTGCAGGTCAATGCCCGCCCGTCCCGTATCGTAAATCGTATTATGGATGATTTTCTGATCGGAGCTATTAGGTACGGGACTAATGCCGCTCGCGTACGTGCCGTCGTAGGCGATTTCGCGGACCACGTTGTTCGCTGCGGTATTGCCCGTTCCGAGCACGATGCCCTGGTTGGAGCTGTAAGTAATGATGCTGTTCTTGATTACGCTGCCCGGGCCGATCAGACGAATGCCGGTCTCGCCGGTATGCGTGTAGATCACGTCCTGGTCGGTCAACGTAACGCCATGGCTGATATATCGAGCCATCAGTCCGTCAAGCGTAATGCCCGAGCTGCTTTCGTCCGTCGTGATCGTTGCCGCGAACACGCCGATGCCCTGCAACGTAATATTGGACCTGCCGCTCAAATCGAAAGCGTAATTGCGCATTTTGACTTCGACGCCGGAAGGATTTTCGCCGTTCGGCATCCATAGATAGAGGTCGGTTCCGTCGTAGAACCATTCTTTGGCTGTGTCCAACGCGCCGAGCTTGCCGGTCAAATAGTAATAATCCCGGAAATCGGCGTCGATCGGACCGCCAGACATCGTCAGCTGCGTCCCCGAGTCGGCAGTAATACTGCGCGTCTGGGAGATGAACCAGCCGTTGGCCCATAGCGTCCCTCCGGCCCAGCCGCCCTCGATGGCCGGAATTTGCGCGTCCGAGAGTTTCAGGTCGCCGTTGCTCCCGGACCACGTTGCGGCTTTGCCGTCCCTGTAGTCCGTCCGGTTCAACAAATCATCCGAATCAGCTACGTTCGGCCAGCGCGCTTCGATCATCATCTTGCGATTGACGAACACTTGGTTGGCCAGCAGCGATTCGTTGCCCGTGATGTGCGCGTTGTAGCCGGTAACGGGAAGCACGATCTGCTTCTTATAGATATTGCCTTCATACACGCTCCAGCCGCCGTCCGCAGCGTCCGTACCGCTGACCGTAACCTCGGCGTTTCCGTCGGGCTCGAATACGATCGGCTGTCCTACTGAACCGGAATTCGCCGGCACGACGGTCTCGCGATAGACGCCCTCGCGGATTTTGACCGTGTCTCCCGCGGCCGCGATATCGGCGGCTCGCTGAATTGTCGCGAACGGCTCGGACCCGGTACCCAGATTGCTGTCGGAAGCGCCTGCTCCCCCGACGTAATAAACGCTGCCGGTGTCGGCATGAACCCGATTCGGCAGCTGGAATAACGACAGGAGCAATGCTGCTAACGTAACGACAACGACTAGCTTTCTCGCGTGGCCTTGCGGTACCCATGCACTAGGCATTTTCTCTCCTCCAATAAATAGGTTGTAAACGTTTGCAAATATAGCAATCGCCGTCCTGCAAACCTCAGACACGTACTTCGAATGCCCGGTACGCCCACGGTTCCAGCCGAAGTTCAGTCCGATTCCGCGTAACCGGCACGCGCTCGCCCGTCACGCGGTCGAATAATATGCCGGAAGGGACGGGTATACCGAGTACGGCCGTCACCGCCGCGTCCGTCGGATTGCCGACGGTCAGCACATGCTCGATGCCTTCGAATAGATTCGCCATGCAGTGCTCCGCCTCGACCTCGAGCGACGACATCGGATTTTCGCTAATTTCGGGATAAGCGTCGTAATAGTCCCTCGTGTTTCTCCCATACGGAGCCATGAGCTCGTTGGACGAAGCATGCGTATAAATGTGCATCCCGTTGACGGCGTTAAAGAGGTGGTTCTTGCGAATGTCCTCGGGCGAAGAGTCGGCATGGGCGTAGCTTTCGAAGATTTTCAAATCCGAGTGCAGGAAGCGAACATAAGGGATATCGAAGTGGTACCGGGCCCAGTCATGCGTGTGCGACAGGAAGCCGTCGGCGAATTCGGCCGCCAAGTCGGAGAACCCTTCGATAATAAGAACCGCACCCGGGTTTACGTTGTCGAGCTTTTCCCGTATTTTCCGAAGCAGCCGGCGCAGCCCCCAATTCCAATAATCGGGATGGCCGTGCGGATGATTCGGATCGTAATTGCGGTGGTTATAGGTCGCGCAGGAGGAGTCGAGGAAGAAGCCGTCGACGCCGGTCGTCCGCACGATGTCCGCGCAAGTCTCGGCCAGCCAATTCTGGTACTCCTCGTTCGCCAGATCCATATGCCAGAAATCGCGGTAATGCTCCGTATAGGTGCCGTCCGCTTCCTGTAACGCCCACCGCTTGCCCTTGCTGAGCCCGATGCGGGATTGCTTCCACATAATGAGGCCTTCGATGTAATAAAGGATGCGCCCGCCGCGGCGGTGAACGGCTTCCACGCCTTTCTTCACCGCTTCGAAGCCTCCGAGATTTTGGGCGGCGAAATAGTAGTCCCCGCGGTTCAGCCAGTTTTTGGAGGTCGAAGCCATTTCCGCGTCATGGAAGCCCATGACATGAAACATATTGGCGCCGAGCGTTTCTTTGTGCGCGGCCAGCTTCGGATAATCGTAGAAGGATTGGCCCTCCTGCACCATCTGATCGCCCATATGCTCGGCCAGGAAGGTCGTGCGCCGGTACCATTCGGCAGGCGACTTCCGGATCGGAATGTGGGCACGGCGCGAACGCACCCATTGCGCCCCGGACTTCCAATTTCCCGCGTACGCGTATGTCCGCACCGGACCGAGATCGATGTATTCGACCGCCATGCCGTGATCCGAGTAGGAGATTGCGCCTTCGTCGCCGTTGATTTCGCTCTTGTTCTCCAATCCGTCCGGATGCGTGCCGGCAAAGACCCGGGAATGGCAAACGCCGGCGAACGGGCCATCGCCGCCCCCGCCTCCGTCGAAATAATCGTTGATCCAAAAATCATGATGCGTCGAATAGGCGGATACGCTGCCGAAGTCGTTGCCTACCGCGTATTCCCGCCGGACGCAAGCGCCGGGATCCGCCGTCAAATCGGCGCGGTTGTCGTCCAAAAACACAATCCCCCGTCCGCCGCCTTCTACCAAAAAAGACGGGGACGTCAGCGTGCCTACATAAGCGTTCTTGTAGTTCGCTTCGTTAAGCGGACTCAATACCGCGCCCGCAATGTGCGGGAGGATGGCTCTGGCTCCGCTTGCCTGTCCAAAGCTGAACTTCGACAACAGCGGAAAATAAATATCCAGCTCAATGGATTCGCCGCCCAGCCATGCTGCCTGCCCCCTCCACGTCGCCACATGGCCTTCCGCTTCGATGATCAGATAGAGCTCAAGCGGCAATCGATCATGCGTCAACGCCATGCTCATCCGCCGTTCATCATGCTCCAGTTGCCGAACACGGAACGATTCCGTTCCGTACCGTCCGGCATGCTTGCCCTTGGGGACCACGACGGTCAACGGATTTCCCGGCAGGCCTTCCGTCGATTCCAGCAGTTCCCCGTTCTCTTCGGTGCTCATGCCGATCAGGCGCACGCGCTCCCGCTCATGCTCGAACGAAAGCACCAGCCCCGGTCCGGACAATTGAAAAACCGTCATTCTCCATACGCTCCCTTAACGATCTGAATATGAAAAATTCGTATCCTAACCTTGCTTACGTTAATCGTAGCGCCGCTCCGGGCCCGTTCATACCCTAATATCCCGGGAAATGTAACGGACATTGAGGATTTCTGCAGGGATCTGCTTCTCGCACGAAAGCCCGCGGGGGAAAGGACGCGCGCACGCAAAAATACAAACCCGGTAGCACTTAATCGGCCTCGGCAGCAGCGATAACCAGCAAGGCATCCCTCGCGAAGGGGGCGGTGCCGAGCCATTCGGCTCCACGGACGGGACCGCATGCCGCGCGCTCCCCGCTGGCGGGGTTCCACCAGTAGGCCTCGGCCAACGCCGGCAGGAATGCGATGTTCATTCGAATCGTCCCGCCTTCGGGCATGTAGGCAATCAACAGATCTCCCCGGGGAACGGCGGACACCGACACGTACATTGCATGCCGGCTAAGCAGCAGCTCTGGCATCGGCTCAAGCTCCTGCCAAGGCAGCGTAATCAGCAGCGCCTTCATGCGGGCGACATCCTCCGCCCCCGGCAGCATCAAGGCTTCCTTCCACGAGGAAGGAAGGGTAGGCGAAGGCTCGGCTCCGACGAGCGTATCGCCCGGCTTCGCCCAGTTCCATAGACCAGCCGCTCCGTACGTGATGCCGGTCAGGGAACCTTCGAGCACGCTGCGCCAACACGCCATGCGAACGTCATACCTGTCGCATGCGTCCGTATCGCGAACCGGGTGCTTCTCATAGCATGGCTCGGCGTTCAATACCGGCTTGGCCGGCTCCCTCTCCCATTCGTCGCGAACGAGCCTGAACGTCTTTTCCAAGTTCTTGGCGTGTCCTGTCTGCACCATATTGAAGTCGAGCCAGTCGGCCTGATGATATGTATCCCCCGACCGATGCACCGGGTGAGCCGTCATCAGCCTTCCATTCGGATCGGCGGCTCGTACGGCGCGGGCCACGGCATCATAGAAATTTGCTACCCCCGCGCCCTGGAACTCGTCGTCTCCGCTAACAATCCAGACCAGGTTTTTGTCCCGGAGCTTACCGGCTAGATAAGCGCCGTAGCGCTTCCCTTGCTCCACGGTCATCCCCGGATGAGAAGGTATGACGTTCAGCCTCGAATGCGGTACGTGCTCGAACCACACGACGACGAGGGCAATGAGCATGCCTCTACCGTTGGCGTAATCGATCATGCGAACCAAGAAATCGAAATAACATTCGTCGATCGCATCGTAATCCCAGTTGAAGATTTTGCCGTCGATGCTCTCGTCGTTCAATAGCGCGAAAGGCTTGCGGTCCCGGAAAATCGGCTGATACGCGTCATGCTGGGGCAGCGAGTTCATTTGGATGACGTTGAACCCTTGACGTGCTCGCTCGTCCACGTAATCCGTCCATTCCTCCCAATTCGCGCGACCGGGGCACGACCAAGCCGTGTCTCCGAGCCAAAATATCGGCTTGCCCTCCCGCGTCTGGAAGCTTCTCTTGTTAGGCGCAACTTGCAAATAGCCGTGAATATTCATTCGGTGCAGCCTCCTTCTACAGTAAACTGCTTTCATCGTAGCACCCGCCGAACACCGCTTAAACCATGCAATTCCGGGATTTGTATCGCAATTCGGGGAGATTTGCGGCAAGCCGCATCGCGCACGGCACGGCCTGCCCGGCTGTTTTTTGTCATTCCCGCCCCCTGGGCGATAGGCAATTACCGATTTCCTGCTCGTGTCGATACGGGGCAATTATATGTAATCGATAGGAGATGGTTTTCATAGAGTTGGGGATATTGTCCAGTACGAGCTATTTATCTTGTACATATAAATACAATACGTCCTTGCTCCAGCAAGCAGAAGGAGGCGAATCTATCAAATAAGCGTTCGGTTCGGGGCATTGATCTAGCTGGTGAAAGGAGAATGAGAACGAGTCAGAATCGATCTTGAAGAGAGGCTAAAGCATGCACGATTTAATGGCGATCATCACCATTTGCACCTTCTTCCTTACCGTCGGCTTCATCTTTTGGAAACCTAACATCAACGAGGCGGTACCGGCCTCCGTCGGTGCGGTCATCGTGCTATTGACAGGCACCGTCTCCATGGCAGATCTGGGGGCGATTACGGAAACGATCAGCGGAGCGGCGATTACGATCATGGCCACCATCGTGATGGCGATCGTGCTGGAAAGCTTCGGGTTCTTTAACTGGGCCGCCGAAATTTTAACGAGGAAAGCACGTGGGTCAGGGATCCGGTTGTTCTGGCTGACCAACTTATTTTGTTTTCTCATGACGCTCTTCGTCAACAACGACGGCAGCATTCTCATTACGACACCCATTCTATTGATGCTGCTCAAAAGCATGGGGCTTAAAAACCATCAAAAAATACCGTATTTACTTTCTGGCGCTCTTATCGCGACGGCTTCCAGCGCTCCGATCGGCGTAAGCAACATCGTGAATCTGATTGCGCTCAAAATCGTCCACATGAGTCTCTATATGCACACCGCGATGATGTTCGTCCCCGCATCGCTCGGGCTGGTGTTGATGTCGCTGCTCTTGTTTGCGCTCTTCTACAAGACGCTTCCGAAGAAACTGCCTCAAACGGCGCAATGGGGTTTAACGCCCGGCGGACATCCGCTACAAGGGGACATGCCCCCAGCCAGAAATACGAAGTTCATGCGCAATGTGTTGATCTTCGTATTCTGCGTGCGCCTCAGCTTGTTCGCAGCCTCTTATCTTCACTTCCCGGTTTCGCTCATGGCTGTGATCGGGTCCGCTTTTCTGCTGGCTTGGCGCTGGATATTCTTAAAGATTCCACCTGTCGATATGGTGAAGAAAACACCGTGGTATATTCTCGTCTTCGCTTTCGGCATGTACGTCATCATCTATGGTCTGCGTAACCTTGGGCTTACGGAGTGGCTCATCCACGTCCTGCAGCCGATTATCGCCGGCAGCCTGCTGCATGCAAGCCTGCTGATGGGCCTGCTGCTGAGCGTGCTCTCGAATTTATTCAACAATCACCCTGCCTTGATGGTCGGCACGCTGACATTAACCAACATGGGGCTCGACCCGCTGACGCTGAAAATTTCCTACCTGGCCAGCGTCATCGGCAGTGACGTCGGTTCGCTTCTGCTGCCCATCGGCACGCTGGCCACCATCATGTGGATGCACCTGATAAGGAAGGGCGGCGTGAAAATCAGCTGGGGGCAGTATTTGAGGGTAACCGTCATCGTCATCCCGGTCACCGTTCTCGTCTCCTTGATCTTGCTCTGCTGCTGGGTGGCCTGGCTGTTTTAAAGCGAATCTATGATCCAAGCATGCATGTATAGGCGTATAGGAGGGATTCGTTTTGGAGGAATGTAATGCCCCGCTGTCCCAAAAAGCCGGAAGGCTCTTCATTCGCAGGCAAAAAAAAGGACCCCCTGATTGAAGGTCATAGAAAGAGAGTCATGCACATGATCAGTTTATGAGAGATGAGGCGCAAAAGCGTGGGTTTACGTCCTTTTCCGTCCTATTGGAACGATGAACAAAGAACCGCCGGGAAACCTCTGCGGTTCTTTGAATTGGCACTGGATGCGCTCCGGCTGTTATTTAGCGAGAAACAAATAATTGGTCAGATCGGTAATCGAATTATAAGTAAAAAATATGTTACAATTCATGGGAATTACTGCGGATTCTTGCCTTGCGAGGCACATCAGCAAAAAGGGGGTACTCCTATTACGATCGTGGTGATCTTACTAATCGTCATCATTATTCAGCTTGTATTTATAAACGCCAAGCTGCCCAAGAGGGATTATTCGAAAGAAGCCGTTGAAGCTGCACTGAGGAAAGACGGTCTTCTTATCGAACAAACAATGAGCAATAAGAATAACGACCTCAATTAACTGTATAGGCTTCAAGCCATGACCATCATTTAGGTGCAGCTCGATTTCGCCTTTAACGTGCGATCCACCTTGCATGCAAAAACACCCGCAAGGCTATCGCCCTGCGGGTGCATGTGTCGCTATCCGTTAGCGGCTTTTCAGTTCGCCGATTTTTTCTTGGACCTCGCCCTTCAGCTTATCCTTCTTTCCTTCCGCTTGAAGGCGATGGTTGTCCGTGGCGTTTCCGACCTGGTCCTTGACTTCACCCTTGACCTTGGATACGGTGCCTTTGATTTTGTCGCTGAGTCCGTTGTGGTCATTCATGTTCAACAACTCCTTCTTTGAAGTTATACAATCATTACCCGTTCGAGCGCTAAGCGAAGCTGAGCTCGAATTGGTGACCAACGCCTACGGCTGCGCGTCAGGGGTAATCTCCGGCGGTATTCGGTCCGGTTTGATCTCAGGCGTTACGTCGGGCGTGAACTCCGGAATGACGTCAGGCTTCATCTCTGGTTGCACGTTCGGGGCGATCTCCGGACGCACGTCGGGCACGATCTCCGGCGGTATGCGATTAGGGCCGATCTCCGGCGGCAGGATCTCGTTCGCCTCGTTCTTCTTCACTTCGAATATCAGGCTGGGAGTCACTTCAGGCGGATAGGTTCTTTCCATTTTGCAACACCTCCTCTTCTCCTTTACCCAGAACACGGCATCCTGTACCCGTCTTGAGAGAGGTGGGTCATATCCACATGCAAACCATCGGACGATTATCTATTAAAAAAACTGCGGCAGTTTTCGTACTCCCTCAACTGCCGGGTTTGGGAATATTGTACTCATCATAACGAAAATCAGCATCGCTCAGGATGAAGTATTCGATCCGATTCGGGTTGGATTCGTATGCTACGAAGCTGAGCGAATACTTCTCGTTGAACCAATACTTGCTGTCAAATGCTTTAACCATATTCATCGCTCGAAGCCCCCCGCCAATCCACTCGAAATTGTAATCCAGCCCCGACGATTCAGTAGAGGTGGGCTGGCCATAAACGCGAAGCACTTCTTCCCGGTTCGCCGGCATGCTCAGTCCTTTATTGGTCGCAATCTGCAAATGCGTTGAAGGGTCGACTACGATAGCCGCTACGACATCCTTGCGATAATAGACGGAAATGCTATCGTAAGCGTCCATAACAACAGAGGAGTAGTACAGGTGCCCATCCGGTTTTCCGTAACTTTTTTCCACCTCTTCACGCGTCATGCCCAAGGAAATCCGGTTATCGTCTCCGCTTACAATTCCGGTTATCTCCTCCTCGGAAAAAGTCGGCCTGGTCGGATCGGGTTTAGTTAACCGGTCCTCCATAGCTTGCGTATACGCAGCTTGCACGACTTTAAATCCAGAGACATTGCCTGCCGAACTAGTGAAAAGGCTTAATGTATAAATATCCGTCCGGCTGCCTTTTACGGTTAGAACAGCACTTCCGTAAAGCTGCTTTAGTTTACCGTTTGCCAACTGAAAGACGTAATCATTGCTCCCGTTCGTCTTTTTGGAAGGTTGTCCGAGCTTATTGAATACCTTCTGCCACGGGGTACCGAACTTGAACTGACCGTTTAAAGAAATGTCATAGCCTGTCGCGTAGATGGAGGCTGCTCTGCCGTTCAAATAGCCCACCTTTACAGTGGAAATTGTACCGTAAGCAAAGCCTTTAAAATCAACCGATTCAATTTCGCTCGGTTTTCCTAGGCCACTAGTACTATCATTTTGAAGAGCTTTCCACCTAACCAAACCGGCATCACGCTTACCTCGCTTTACGTATCATCTCGTCGGAAGTCTTGGACCAAATTGGCGATCCTGTCCGTTTTCCATTGTACCAAAATATGTAACTTCCGGAGGACTCAATTCTCGCAAAAATAATAGAGACCGCCCTGTCTAGCAGGATGGTCTCTATTAAAATCGTTATTCCCCAACATGGTTACCCCTCGTGCTCCGGCCGTTCGGCCAACCAATCCTCAAGCGTCGCCACGCGTCCCGGGAACTTGCTGCTGCGCGCCAGGAAGCCGATCCCGTGCTGCGGCATCGGATCTTGATCCGTCGGCTGATAACGAAGATCGACGCTCCAGCGGACGTGATCGGAGTTGTTCGGCGTCGACATATGGAGCAGCCGATCGTTGAAGAGGATGGCCGTCCCGGCCTTCACGGGCAGCGCGACCGTCGGCCGCTTGCCCAGTTGGCTCTCGTGCAGCGCCGTATAGCCCGTGCCGCTGTACGTCTCGGCGTGCCATTCCAGCAGCTTCTTGTTCTGCGAACGCGGCTTGATATGCAGGCAGCCGTTCTCCAAGGTCGCATCCACGAAGGAGATCCACACCGTGATGACGGGATTCGCGTTCGCGTCCGGCCAATAGGACTTGTCCTGATGCCAAGGCACCGCGCCGGCCGCGACTCCGGGCACCTTCGGGCGCACGTTGTAGACGGGGCTGGAGAAGATTTCATCGCCGATCAGCGACTCCACCGCATCGAGAATCTTCGGATTGCTCATCAAATGGTAATAGCCGTCAATCCGGTCCCGCCAGCCGCGGCCGTATTTCAGGAAGTCCTTATCCGTCAAATCGGCGAACAACTTCGCCAATCGGTATTGGAACGGTTCCTCTTCCAGCTTGTCCGAGATTAACCCGCCTTCGTACAGCTCGTTCGCGATCATCGACACCTTCTCCGACATCGCCTGGCGAGGTGCCTCCATATCCTGGTCGTTCAGCAAATCCTCCAGCACCAAGTACCCTTCCCGGTTATACTGTTCCAGCTGTTCCTTCGTCAGACTTCCCGGCTGTTCCGTATTCGTCTCCATTACTCCGCCCCCAGCGCAATCGATGTTCAAACCATGCGAGCTCCTGCAAACCCCGAATATTCGCTTTGAGTCAGCAGGTTGTACGCCATTCCTTCATGGTTGAAAGTTTCGCCCGCCTCCCCCTCGATTCCTGCAAGCGCTTTAACTTCTTTTGGCAAGAAGCCGTGCTGTCGCTTGCCAGAGAGGGCATCTGCCTTACTCTATTCAACACGCTTCACAAAAGAAAAAAGGCCGCAATTAAACGGCCCTTAAACGATCTTATTCTTTTCGCTGTTGTCACCCTTGAGAATCTTCAGGCCATTCCGGCATCGGAATAAACCGATATTTCAACGCATGCTGGCTGATGGCGGCATTCGCCGACCTGGAGCGTAAGACATGATTTTCCTTACTCAAATAATGTCGCGTATCTACGCGATTGCAGAAATTCATATAGGCCGCAAACTCCCCGGTGAATGGTTTCAATGTATCCCATTCTCTCAAGGCGACTCCCCTAACCCGTCCTCTTCTTGCATCGTCATACATGCACTGCAGCGAATCCACGCCCGTATTCGTAATCACAATGCCATTGGCCCTTCGAGAGACCGTTACGTCGCGAATGCCTTCGGTCAGGAACGTTCCGTGAATCCCCCATTGCACATAGGCTTGGGGTCGGCCATGAGCCGCCCGGGCTTCGGCCAGCGCTTCCGGAGCGCTCACGATATTCTCGTGAAAATAGGTCTTGATCTCCGTCAATTCCTTCGTCTGCGGATGATAGCCGACCCAAATCAGCTGATGATCCGCCTCCCCTTGCTCCGTCTCTCTGTCCCAGAACAGATGGTACGCGATAAGCGGCTCCTCCGGGTGGAATACGGCTACGCAATCGCGAAGCGTATACGGCTCGTTTTCCGCTACGCGCAGCTCCGGCGCAAGTTGTCTGGCCAACTCGATCATAGCTGGCGAAACCGGCAGCTCCTTTACATCATCCGTTGCCGGCTCGTAGGGGTACTTGCTTCTCAGCTCGGAGAGCCACCACTCGGAGTCATCGCCCGATTGCGGAGAAGCGACTTGCTCGGACCGATCCTTCTCGGGGACGTGAACAGGCTGTTCCCGTTCCACGATATGGCCTTCGAGACGAATCCAAGTCTCGAAGTCTCGGACTCCTTCGCGAAGAAGAATGACTCTAGCCCCCCGTTTAAATCCAACCATGCCGTAGGCGTTATATCCCGTTCCCCTGCCATAGCATAGGCGGATGCCATGCCAGTCCCCGCAAAAATCATTGATATGATCATGCCCGGCGAAAGTTCCAAGCATGTCCTGCTGCTCCAGCATCGCCGCGCCGAACCCGGAGTTGATCTTCGGAGGCATAAACGCTTCGTGCTTGACTCCATAGCAGATCTGCTCGTCCCATACCTGCTTGTATTCGGGGATCGGAATATGAAAGAAAGAGAGGGCAGGTACCGGTTCCCCGAATTCGGCGGCAAGTGCATCGGAGCGTTGGATATACCAACTGATCTGACTGGGGCGAATCCAATCGTAGCCTCCCACCGAAGCAGGTGCGTTGCTGCCCGAATCGAGAAAATACAAGGCAAAGGCGGTCCGACCGTCAGCCCCGTGTACGGGAAGGATATAATTCCCGACCCCGAAGATTTCTTCCGGACCCGGTTCGGAATAGCAATAGGCGCTGTTCGTCTGAAGCTCCATAAGCTCCTCGCGCGTGACGCCTTTCTCCGTGTCGTGATTGCCGTACACCGCAGCCCAAGGAATTCCGGCGTTTTCAACGCAGGATACCGCCTCAAGAAAGGAGCGCTTGGGATCGTCGCTATAGTTCGCATATACGATATCGCCCGTAAAGACGACTAGATCGGGCTCCTCTTCGCGCAATACGTCCTGCATCAACGATTGTGTCCGCACATCCAACAATCTGCCGCTTGACCAATGAAGGTCGGTGAACTGAACGATCTTGAACGTACCGTCATTCCTGAATGCGAGACGCTTCTTCTGTGGCATCATGGACCTTCCTTCCTTCAAGTTGGCTCGCAGTTCGGCCTAGATGGTCACGAGCTGCGGAACCCGGTTACGGAACTGCACGACTTCATGAATGCCGTAAGATTTCAACAATTCGATCGCTTGGCCGAAGCCTTGTTCGATGCTGCCGATCCGATGCGCGTCGGAGCCCAGCGAGAACCATTTCCCGCCCAAATCCAAATACATCTCAATCAGGTAGGCATGCGGATGAATCCACCCTTGCCGGAACAGCCCGGTCGTATTCAGCTCCAACACTTTTTCCTTGCGCACGATGGTCTTCAATAAATCATAGAGAATCGAGCTGCAGCGCCTGTAGTCCTCGACACTGACAACCGTTTTGGTATAACGAGCTACGTAATCGAGATGCGCGACCACATCGTAATTGTCCATCCGATCCACGGCATCGCGTACATGCGTGAAATAATCCGCCAAAATAAGCTCCATCGGCTGCGCGTGGAACGCCTCCTCCGCGAAATCGAGGACGCCGTTATTGTGAGCGGAAAGCAGGACCAGATCGAAGGAATAGCGCTCCAGATAACGATTGATTTCTTCATGGTAATCGCTGCGGTAGCCAACCTCGATGCCCTTCCGGATCTCGATATCGTACTGCCGGCGCAACTCGGCAACCTCGCGTTCATAGCTGTCCATATCGATCAGGACGTCTTTCTTGAAATACTTGCAGTCGTAATCGAAATGATCCGTCGTCACGACGGCCTGCTTGCCCAAGCCGGCGGCATGAGCCACGATGCCTTGCAAGCTTTCTTTCGAATCCGGCGAATAAGCGGAGTGGACGTGCTGGTCCACGATCGTTTTGTGCACGTGCATAAATGCAAACCTTCCTTCGCGATGATAGCTTCAATGAAGCCTTAAGCCTTTACCCATTCTATGTTTGCGGAGGCAAGTTTATCTTTCCAATCGTTAGGCGGATCTTCGTTGCAGATGACGCAATCGATCTCGTGATAGTCCGCGTATTTGTACATGGATTTGGCGTCGATCTTCGAATGGTCGATCACGACATGCACTTTATTCGATCGCTGCAGCATCTTTCTCAGGAAGTTGCCTTCATCGATGTCATAGGTGGTGATGCCGCCGGCGATCGAATAACCGTTCGCGCCTATAAAGGCTTTGTCGATATGAAATTTCTCCAACAGCTCGATGGTCATCGAGCCCGAAGCGAACATTTGGTCCGTGTCGATTTCGCCGCCGAGAAAAATAAGCTTTCCCGTAAAATAACCGGATTTTTTTCGTTCGATGAGACTGTTCAGCACCTGGACGCATCCGCAGATGATCGTCAGATTCTTTTTATTAAATAAGTGGTTGGCGATTTGGATCGTCGTCGTGCCGACGCCCAATGCAATCACATCGTAATCGTTGATCAATTCAACCGCTTTCGTACCGACGCGCTGCTTCTCTTCAATCGAAATCGAGTTGCGCTGGCTGTAGGGCGCCTCGTACAAGGTGAAATTCGGCTTAATCCCTCCTCCGTGCACGATCAGCAGCTTATTTTCCCTGCTTAACACATCCAAATCCCGGCGAATCGTGACCTTGGATACGTTCAATTGTTCGGCAAGTTCGTTGACCATCACTCTGCCCTTGGCATTCAACTCCGCCATGATCATGCTTATTCGTTCCACCTGCAGCACAATGCTTCACCTACTCCATTCTTGTAATCAACCCGGAATACGAACGATCGGCATTCCGGGTTGATCTGCGGATCGATCGATTAATCCAAATAAATCGGGTTTGTAAACGCGAATTTTCCGTATTTATCATAACATTCGATTCGAATGAATGTTTCGTCGCCGCGCAACTTTTTACGCAGCGAGGTCAGATTCTCGCCCAGCTCGATTTGATACTGACGAAGATCGCCGTTCATATAGATGCGCTCCACCGGCGAGCATTCGAAGATGACTTCGTCGTTCTCGATGCGGAAGTCGTAAATTTCCGGCCCCGTCGAGGAGTAGAAGCTGCCCTCCACCAAAGCTTGAACGACGTCGCTGCGCGTCAACGCCGGAGCCTTGACGACGACCCAGCCGCCGAAGGAGTCGCAGTACATCGAGTCGAACGGATAATTGTTGTGGTTATCGTCCGTCGCCGTCCCCCACAGCTTCTTGCCTTTGCGCAGCAGCGTTTCCCACATTACGCGGGAATTCCCCATGTTCTCCATCCACTCCGAACAGTGATTGTACACTTCCAGCGCGAACAGGTTGTCCAGCGCGTAGACATCTTCCCATTCCACCGTGGACCAATGCGGGTGATTGAACATGACGATATTGCCCCTTGCCACCATGTCGTCGATGAACGCCTGCGCCGTCTCGAAGCCGACGAAATCCGGCCAAATGATCGGTTCCATATGCTTGAGCGGCTCTTTGGTCGCCGCAGCCAGGTGCTTGTCCGTCCCCATGATGACGTGAAGATGGAAGATCCGGACATCTCCCGCAGGCATGCGGATTCCCACTTCGCTGGCCGGCAGCAGAATAAAATTCGGTTCGTTCTCCTCTTCGAAGTTGGAGAAGAAATCATGCTCGGAATGCGCGATGAACTGATACCCTCGCTGCTTATAGGCCTCGCGCAGCTGCTCGGGCGCCAGCTTGCCGTCGGATAAGGTGGAATGTCCGTGCAAGTTGCCTTTATACCAATTGCCGCCATCCATAAAACCGCTTTTCGTCACCATGTCGAAACTCCCTTCGCTTCGGTTATTTGTTTTCGTCGATGATTTGCTGCGCCGCTACTGCCGCATGATGAACGACTTCTTTCGGATCCTTCGAGGTGTCGATCATGGCGCTTTTAAGATCCTCGAGGATGGTCGTGTACATGGCTTTCCAGTTTTTCTGCCAAGGGCGGCTATGCGCGAATTGCAGCTGGTCGATCGCGACTTGATATTGCGGTTTTTCTTGCAGCCATTGCTTCATTTCCGGCGTCTCCAGCGCGGATTTCGTCGTCGGCAGGTACCCCGTGGTTTGGAAGAAGTTCGTCACGTTCTCGTCGTTCGCCAAGAAGTCGAGGAATTTGCCTGCCGCCTTCTTCTGCTCTTCCGTCGCTCTGTCGAGAACGATCATGTTCGCGCCGCCGGTTACGACCACGTTCTTGCCGCCTTCTTGCGGCTGGAAAGCGACCGCGACATTGAACTTGGCATTCTTGGTCAGCTCGCCCATCGAACCGATCGAATCCAGATCCATGGCTACCTTGCCGTCGAAGAAGTTTTGTTTGATCAGATCGGACTGATTGTCTTGCGCGCTGTAGGCGTTGAGCATCGATTTGTCATTGACCATATCTTGGAACAGCTTGATGATGCCGGTTCCCTTGTCGTTATCGAACGCGACCTGCGTGCCGTCCTCGTTGACCATCTCGCCGCCATAGGAGTAAACGGCAGACTCCCAGTACCAGGCATCGGAATCCCAATACCCCGAGAATCCATAGATTCCTTTCGCGGGATCGCTCAATTTTTTGGCGTATTCATGAAGCTCCGTCCATGTTTTGGGGCCTTTCGGATCCAGTCCGGCCTTCTTCAACAAATCGGCGTTCATGTACAAAATCGGCGTGCTGCGGTTCATCGGCGCCGCCTTGAACGCGCCGTCCACATAGCTGGATCGAGTCAAGCCTTCGTTATAGTTGGCAATCGTAGCCGGCGACATATATTTGCCTAAATCCGCCGCGATCGGATTATAGCGAGCCAGGAAGGACTCTTCGATTTGGACGATGACCGGCGTGTTTTTGGCCACGAGCGCGGCTTCCAATTTCTCCGCTACGCCGTCATAGCCGCCTTGACCCGACATGACGATTTCGATATCCGGGTTTTGTTCGTTGAATTTCACGATTTCGTCCGCGATCAGCTTGCCGTTGCCGTTCGTCGGATCCCAGATCGACCAGAAATCGACTTTCACTTTCTCTTTGCCCGCGTCTGCTGCAGTCGCATTGGCATTCGTTCCGGCTTGCGCATTGTCCGATTCGTTCGACGTGCCGCTGGAGCAGCCCGTTACGGCGATGGCCGAAGCCAAGATACCCATCATTGCCGCGTACTTCACATTCCGTTTCATTTGTTCGCCAGCCTCCACTCGTTTTTTATATTAAGGGTTACTTAATACCGTATACAAAAGCGCTCTTGATGAAGCGGTTCGCCGCCAGATAGAGAATGAGAACCGGGAGGATCAACATCATGTTCCCCGCCATGACTTCATTCCAATGGGTGACGCCCCGGGTGTCGGCAACCAAGCTTTTGACCGTCATCGGCAACGTTCGCACCGTTTCCGAATTCGTTAAGACGAGCGGCCAGAAGTAGTCGTTCCATTTGCCGATGCAGGTAAACAAAATCGTGGTCAGCAGGAACGGCTTCGAGATCGGCACCATAAGCCGGGTAATGATCTGCAGCTCCGAGGCTTGATCGAGCTTGGCGGCATCCAGCAGCTCTTCGGGAATTTGCTTGAAGGCCTGCGTCAGGAAGAAGATCGTAAAGGACGAGAAAACAAACGGGACGATCAGGCCCCAGTAGGTGTCTAGCCAGTGCAAGTCGCTGATCAGCACGTACATCGGCACGAAGCTCACTTGGGTGGGCAGCACCAGGTCGACCAGGACGAGCGCGAAGAGAAAGCCGGAAAACCTGAACTTCTTCTTGGCAAAGGCATATGCTGCCGGCACGCAGACGAGCAACTGTCCGAACGCAACCGAGAGCGTGATGATGACTGAATTCTTCGCGTAATGGAAGAAATGAATATGAACCCACGCCGTCTTGTAGTTGATTAATTGCGGGACGCTGGGAATCAAGTCCGGCGGGAAGCGGATGGACTCCACGTACGTTTTCAGCGACGTGCTCACGACCCAGGCGAACGGAAACGCAAACGCGAGGACTAATGCAAGGAGCATAAGGACGCGCATGACTTTGACCGTATATCGCATCGTTACTTCATCCTCCTCTATTGATAGTGGACTTTCTTGGCGAAGAAGTAATAGTTGGCGACGGCTACGATACTCACGAACAGCATGAACAGGACCGACCCCGCGCTTGCTTTGCCGATATTGAACTGCAAGAATCCGATCTGGTAGATCCAGTACACGACCAAGTTGGTCGAATTCTCCGGCCCGCCCTTGGTCATCAAGCTCACGATATCGAATGAGCTGAAGGAAGCGATAGTGGCCGTAATGAACATGAAGAACAGCGTCGGCGACAATAGCGGCAGCGTGATGCGGAACAGCCTTGTCCATCTTCCGGCATTGTCGAGCTTGGCGGCCTCGTAGATGTAGCCGGGTATGGACTGCAGGCCGGCGATCACGATCATGACGCTGTAGCCGAGCCCTTTCCAAATCGTGACGACGATGATGGACATCAGCGCCGTATCGGGACTCATCATCCACTTGAGGGTCGGCAGGCCGATTTCATGCAGCACATAGTTGAGAATGCCCCTGCCCGGATCCATCAGCCACATCCACATGACGGTGATGGAGACGCTCGACAGGATATGCGGCGTAAAGATAATGCTCTGCACGAGGTTGTCCACCCACTTGTTCTCTTGAAAGAAGATCCCCAGCAGGAAGGCCAGCACCATACCGATCACGACGGTAAAGAAGCTGTAATAAAGCGTGTTTCTCATGACCTTCCAGAACACGGGATCATTAAAAATGTTGATGTAATTTTTGAACCCGACAAAGGTCTTCGTTCCTAGCACGGTATCCCAGTTAAGAAAGCTGACCCGTACCGCGAAGAAGGCCGGATACAGCGAAAATACGCATACGAGAATGACTGCCGGCGCGATAAGCACATACGGGTTGCGAAGGAGGCGGTTAACCATGCGCGTTGCCGGCCAATTGCTTGCGAGTCACAATGACGCCCTCCATCGTTGCGACCTTGTTCAGCGCAGATTCGATCAGCTCCGCCTCTCTCGTTCGCTGCTCGTTGCGATCGAAATAGTACAAGTCATGATCGGCAATGTAGAGTTGGACGGTTTCGCCGACGTTTAGGTCGTCTTCGGTCTTCATAATGATCGTGCCCAAGCCCGATGCAACATGATATAAGTGATCCATGCCGAGCATTTCCTTGGTCACGACCATCCCGACAGCCTGTATGCCTTGAAAATCGGCTTGTTTGATCAGCCTCGCCTTCTGAGGACGAAACCCGATCGTTCCCATGTTCGGCAAAGGAATCGTATTCATGCCCGGATCGCCGATAAAGGTAGCCACGAACAGGTTGGCCGGATTCTCGTACACTTCCTTCGGCGTCCCCTGCTGCATGATCCGCCCGTGATTGAAGATCACGATGTCCGTCGCCATCGTCATCGCCTCGATTTGATCGTGCGTGACGAATACGAAGGTGGATTTCAAATCCCGGTGCAGCTCGATGAGCTCGCCTCGCATTTGGTTGCGCAATTTGGCGTCCAGATTGGATAACGGTTCATCCATCAGAAACACGTCCGGTTTCTTCGAAATCGCCCGCGCCAGCGCGATTCGCTGCCGCTGTCCACCCGATAGCGTGGAGGGCTTCGCATGCACGTAATCTCGCAATCCGACCAAGTTCACCACTTGCGCGACGCGCTTTGCAATCTCTTCTTTAAGAACCTTTATATTTTTCAAGCCGAATTCGATATTTTTGCGTACCGTCATATGCGGATAGATGGCATAGTTTTGAAAGACCATGGCGATGCCCCGCTCTCCGGGTTCCGCCTTCGTGACATTACGGTCGCCGATGTAAATTTGCCCGGCGCTAACCTCCTCCAGTCCAGCGATCATTCGCAAGGCGGTCGTCTTCCCGCAGCCCGACGGGCCTAAAAGCACGGTAAACGAACGATCCTTCACTTCGAGTTCCAAGTTCTCGATGACCGTTTTTCCGTTCGAATAGGTTTTCTTGACTTCTTTCAGCTGAATGCCAGCCATCCTTCACACTCCTTCTTCTTCGCAAAACTGTTTTGGAAGTTCATGTGTACATTGGAATCATAAGATTACTCTGTTAAATCCAGATCAAAATTGATTTAATCTATTGTTAATTTTGCTTAGATAAATCTTTTTGTTCTTTTTTGTATCTTTTAATAACTAGGAATCGTACGGCGAACAGCTAGAAAGCAGCCAAGCGGCAACTTGCTGATTTCTCGACAAACAGAAATCGCCCCCCATCCTTAGCGATGGGGGGCGATTGAAGTGTTAGGCTACGAAAATACGATTATTCGGAAAAGCGTTCATAGAGACGATAGAGCAGCACGGCGCTCTCCGCGCGGGTCAGGCTTCCCAGCGGGCGAAGCTGTCCGCCGCTTCCTTGCAGCAACCCTGCCGCCACGAGCGCTTCGACGCCGGAACGGGCATAGCCGGCTAGATTCGCGGCATCGGAGAAGCCGGAGAGCGAGGCCTCCGTTCCAGCCGGAAGCTCCTTGCCCGCTGCGCGATAAGCCCGCTCGATCAGGACTGCGGCGTCTTGTCTGCTAATCTGCGCTTCGGGGTGGAAGCGGCCGTCGCCCGAGCCTTGCGCGATGCCCAGCGATTGCGCGATTCGAATCGCGTCCCCGTAATACGCGCCGGCTGGCACGTCAGGGAACGAGGCGGCATCCGTTCCGGTGCCGGCCGCACCGGCAGCTGCTTGAAGACTAAGCGTCCGGACGAGGAGCAGCAGGAAATCCGCCCGCGAGACCGGCTTGCCGGGCGCGAATGTTTCTTTGGTAATCCCTTGAATAATGCCTTTTGCCGATAAGGCTTCAATCGCCTCGCGAGCCCACGGCACGTTCTTCAGGTCACTGAAAGCGGCTTTGGTATAGGCGACCGCATACGTGCTGAAGTGCGTCGTCGCGAAGGACATTTGCTTCGCCGTCGCATCGTACTTGCCGCTGTCGACCGGCGCAGCCTGCCCTTTTCCGTCGATATACCAGACGGTCAGCGATTCTGGGTTCGCCGCCTCTTGCACGGTCGCCGCATACGGGATGGAGACTTCCGCCGGTGCGTTGCCATTGGACCACGAGATCAGCTTCCCGCCGGATAAGACGGACAATTCGACCGCCGGACGGTTGCCGATCGCATTGGCGATCTCTTTGCTCCATTTGCTGCCGTCCGCATCTTGAATAACGAACGTAATCGTGTCGCCCTCCGGCTTCTGCGAACCGGCGAACATATCGCCGGATACGCGAATCGTTCCTTTCGGCGTCTCGATCTCGAGTATGCGCTTCGGATCGCCGTTGAATGCCGGACTTGGCCATTCAATCGTATAACCCGCCGCGTTCGGCAGTGCCGACACGACGGCGCGAACATGCGTCTTGCCGTCCTGGCCCGGCTTCGCATCCGCGAATGCCTGCTTAAGGAGAGTCGGATCGACGACCGCGCGAGCCAGATGGCTTGCCGTGTCGAGCACGGGGACGAACGGAAGAACGAGAGTGCCGTTGTCGCTCGTCGTCCCGGATCCGCCGCTGCCAGAGCCGGCACCGCCGTTGCCGCCGGTGTTCCCGTTATTGCCTTCGTTGCCGCTGCCAGAGCCGATTGCATCCAACTGCCCCTTCAGCGCAGTCCGATCGGCGCCTTCCGGCAGCAGATTGACGAAGTTGCGCGCCGCGTCGATCGACGTGACATCCTTCTTCGTCTTCGCTTTATTCACCGCTGCCGTCGCAGCAGGGAGCGACCAGTCGGAGAATGGCGCATTCAGCAAATACAAGTCCCCGTACAGCGTGAAATCCTTGCTCGTGCCGATGCCTTGATTGTATTCCATGAACCCTGCGCGTCCCGCTCCATCGTTCTCGTTCATCAAGAGCGAGAAGCCAAGCGGATCTACGCCAGGCGTAAATTCCGCCCCTTCGCCGTGCAGCAGATCGAACGGAAGCGCGATGGCATAGTGCGTGACATGATGCTCTTCGTCACGCGTAATCTCCGCCTCCGATGCGTCAAGCGCACCGGTTGCGAGGCCGGCAGGCGCTTTCCAGCGCCATTTGGTGATGGAGCCGTCGTTCTTCAGCGCGAAGCCCAGCTCGCTGACGTTCGTACTGGCCGCCCCGTCTCCCCGGGACAAATCGAGGCCGATCTGAATGCTGTCGCCCTGCCAGATGTCCACGCCGGAGAAGCTTTGCTCCTGCACGTCGTCGGTGACATCGACGTTCACGTACAGCTTCTCGTCGTCCCACGTGACCTTCGCCTTGGCGCTCAAGCCTTCGGGCCCGCCCCAGACGCCGCCCGCAAATTCATCCAATGCGGAGATGTCGATATCTGGCACGTCGGCCTCTCCTGCTTCCGCGTCCGCGCGGCTCGCGAACGACTGCCCGAGCTTCACCGACGCCAAGTAGGAAGCGCCGTTGTCGAGCGTGACTTGATACTTAAGCGAATCCGCTGCTATGCTCGGCAGATCGATCACCGTCGACTCGCCGTATGCGATGCCTGCAAAACGAACAGGAACCATCCTAGCCGCATAAGGTGCCGGCTGCTGCAGTTCGATCTTGCCGCCAAGCGGCTGCGAATCCGAGACGTTGGTCAGCGTCAGCTTCGCGCCCGCTCTGTCCGGATGCGCCGGATCCAGCGGGAGACGTTCCAGCTGAAGCGCAATCGGTACCAGATTCGTTCCGCTCACTTTGATGCCCGCTTCGTTCACGAGCTGCAGGCCGCCTTTGAACAGATTGTTCGTCAGCACCAATTTGTCGATCCCCTCCGCCGCATACACATGCGTCGTCCGAGGCTGCTGGAAGTAGGAATCGTAGAGCGCGATGTCGCCGCCGAGGGCGTTGATGCCTTTTTCCCCGACATTGGTCAGATTGGTCTGCTGAATGTTCAGCTTGCCACCGTAAATATCGAACGAGCGTGTCGTATCGCCCCACATCGAACTGTTGTACATCGTTGCCTTGGAGTCGAATTCTTCGCCGAGCGTGACGTAAACTTTGTCCGTCGTGCTGAGCGAGACGAGCTCGGTGTTGATCATCGATACGCCCGCCGGGCCTGCGCCTTCCAGGTAAGCTCCCTTCTTGCTGCCGTCGGTGCCGTGTCCGATGACGATCGCTTCCGGTCCGCCTTCTCCCTGTTTGACGAAATGAATGCCGTACTGGGAGCCGTACACGAACGTGTTGAACACCGTTTCGTTATGGACGTCGCCGATGCGGAACGCATCCAGATGGTCTTTCTGGTAGCTCCATACCTGATTGAAATCCGCGTCCGTAGAAGGGTGATTGATGTAGTTGTTGCGCCCGTAATAATGCGGATTGAACTGCACGTTCCGCATGAAGCCGCCCGAAGCGCCGCCGCCGAGGAAAATCCCTTCCTTAAGCGGTGAGCCCGCTACGTAATCGATATAATGGCCGCTCGTATCGAACGTGCCGAAATCGATGCCTTGGTACGAATTGATCAGCGTCGTGTCGATCGCGTAGACGCCGTGCCCCTGGCCTTGGATCGTCCAGGCGTAAGGCTTCACGTCGTACCAGTCCTGCTCGTCGTAATAGACGGACAAACCGCGCGTTCCGGCATTGGCCTTCAGCGTAATGAGCGCCGGCGTATCCGCGCCCGGATTCTCGCCATACGTCGTGAACAACACGGTACCGCCGCCGATCGTATGATGCGGCACATCCCACGAGCCTCTCAGCTCGACGCCGGACGGCACGCTGATCGGCGAATCCACGCGATACGTGCCTGCCGGCAAATAGACCGTTCCGCCGCCGGCGGCCGATGCCGCGTCAAGCGCCAGCTGAATGGCGGCCGAAGCATCGCTTCCGCCGTTTCGGTCTGCGCCGTACGGCGCTGCGGTGACGTCGAACAGGCCATTAGCCGCCGGTTTCGGTTCGACCGCCGCATCCGTGCCGCCGACATTCGGCAGCGCCTCGATCGCGTAACGCTCATCCTGCGTGACGTTCACTTCCGCGCCGTCGCTGTCGTCCTTCACTTGCAGGCTGCCTTGGTAACCGGAGTTCACGGCATTGACCGTCTGCACCGCGCCGCTCAGCTTCACTTGATTCGCCGCCGAGGCGAATTCGGACTGCCCCAGCGTCAGCGAACCGCTGGACATGTCGATGGCATAGCCTCCGGCTGCCGCGTTCCAATTCTCGAACTTGCTGTTCTCGAAGGACAGCACGCCGCTGCCTTCGCTCTTGACCGCGGTAAGCGGCGTGCCGCCGACCGTGACCGTGTTGAATTGCACGATCGAATGGAAGCCCGGCGTCGCGTAGATCGCGACCGGCGCTTCGCCCGCGCTCGCCTTGAAGCTGCTGTCCGTGATGAGCAACCCGAAATCGTTGACTCCCTCGATCTTCAGCGCCACGTTGCAATTCTCGATATGCACGCGGTACATCTGGGCGTTCGCCGTCTCCAGCGAATCGGTCCGCGTCGTGACGCGCATGCCCGTTTTGTATCCCGATATCCAGATGTTCGACATATACTCCCAGTCCGAGCGTCCCATGACGATGCCTTCCGCGTTCGCAGTCGTGTAAGCGAACAAGGCGTCAGCCGCTGGGGCACCGGCAAGTCCGGAGCCGGACCAATACGAAGGGGCGAGATGAATGCCTTCCAGACGGCCGATATCGGTCGTGTAGTCGAGGAAAATCCCCGTGTGCAGGACCGTGCCGTACAGGTTCTTCACGTAATGCAGCTCGTTCCATACCGGTCCGATCTTGATGCCGTTATAGGCATTGACGAGCGTGATGTTCTCCATCGTCGCGCTGTCCCCGGACAATTGCTCGAATGTCCATGGATACGCAACCGGATCCGTCAGGGACTGCTCCGGGTACCACACGGACAGGTTCGTTACGCCGCTGACAGGGGAGAGCTGAATGAAGCTTGTGCCTTCCGCTTGCCCGCGGCCCCCGAACGATTCCAGCACCGTGCCCGTTACCGCGCCGTCCTTGTCGTCCGGGCTTGCCCAATCGCCCCGCAAGGTAACGCCGGTCGGTATGGTCAAGCTGCCGTTCAGCTTGTAGTGCCCGGCCGGCGCGAATACGACGCCGCCGCCATTGTTGCCTGCCGCCGTCAACGCGGATTGAATGGCCGCCGTGTCGTCCGTCGTTCCGTCCGCCTTGGCGCCGAAGTCCGCGACGCTAAAATCCGCGATGACGATGTCGGACGTCGCATTCTCCGTCGTATACACCTTCGGCTGCGAATCCGTTTCATGCCGCTCCGTCTTGCTCACTGTGACGGATGCAACCGTCAAGTCCGGATTGTTCTCGGGATTGCCGCCGCCGCTGATGCCGATGCGGAAGTCCGCCCCGTTCGCGCGGTTGGCGAACTTGGCGTCGCTCAGCTTGAACGTATGCGTCTTCCACTGGCCCGAGTCCTTATAGGTGAAGAGCGGGCTGTCCTTGAACGCGGCGGACAAGGCATCGTATTGCAGCACGAAGCTGCCGTTGCCTTGGTCCAGGTACTCCACCGTCACGTAGACGTCCTGATTCTCGCTATCGAAGATATAGCTGTCATCGACGTTCAAGTAGAGATACAAGGTGCGGTCTCCGGGCGCCGACTTATTCGTCTTCCAATAGCCTTTGCCGGCCAGCGAGCCCTTCACGAGCCCGTCCGGGTTGTCCCCGGCATGCGCCGTGATGCCCTGCTCGATCGGCGACTCGCCGAACGCGATGCTCGCTTGGTCCGCAGGCGCGGCCTTCAGCGTCTTGGTTACGGTCACCTTCGCGAGCGACAGGTCGGCATTGCTCGCCCAGCTGGCGCCGCCGCCCTCGATGCCGAGGCGGAAATCCCCGCCGCCCGTGCGGTTCGCGAAGTTCGCGTCGCCGAGCGCAAACGAGTGCGTCTGCCAAGCGCCCGTGTTGCCGTAGGTGAACAGCGGCGCGTCCTTGAAGCTGTTGTTCGCGCCTTGGGCGTCGTACTGCAGCACCATTTTGCCGCTGCCCGCGTCGTAATAATCGACGGCGACGTTCACGTCATAGTTCGCGATGTTCTCGGTGAAGCTGTCGTCCACGTCGAAGTAGAAATAGATGATCCGCGAGGTTTCATCCTCCGCCTTGTTCGTCTTCCAGTACGCGCGGCCGTCCTGCTCGCCCGTCCGCAGGCCGGACGTTCCGTCCCCCGCCTTTGCCGTGATGCCGCTCTCGACCGGAGTCGCTCCTAGCTCAATGCTGACGCTCTCCGGATTTCCCGTCGCTGCCGCAGCCCGGTTCGGCGCCCACTGTAAACCCATTACCAGCAATGACAAAGCAACCGTACAGGCTACCCACGTACGAATCCGCTTCCTTATGCGATTGGAAACCAATTATTCGTCCTCCTCGTTGTCGGAAAATGAGACAGCAAAGCCGCCCCTCGTCGGCTGGACCGAATCATGCTGTCGGCAGGGGCGGCTTGCTCTCTGGATGCTAGGCTTGTGCTTGTTGATTGGCTTATTGCTTGGCTTGTTGCTGCTGCTAGATTGGCTTATTGCTTATTGCTAGAGTGGCTTGTTGCTTATTGCTAGAGTGGCTTGTTGCTGTCGCGTTGCTTCTAGCCAGTACTGCTTCTTGCTTACATTTGGCGGCTTGCGTTCGGCCGTCTTCTTACTTCGCGTTCGAAGCCAGATAAGCGTCGATTTGCTTTTGCGTTTCGGTCAGGATTTTGTCCAAGCCGTTGCCTTTTTGCTTCTCGATGTAGGCCGCGACTTCCTTGTCGGCATCCTTCACGATACCGAATTCCAGCGGCTTGCTGCCCTCGTCGGACGCTTGGTCGCGCTTGGCCAGCTCGTTCTTCATCGTGTCTTCCGCAATGAACAGTCCGTCGATCGGGGAATTCACGTTCTCCGGCTCGGCGGCGAACTCGGCTTCGTGCACCCAGAAATCCTTCGGATACGTCGACGTCGGACGCATGAATTGCGGCTTCCAGAACGCCCATTGGCCGCCCCATTCCATGTAGTTGCTCGTCGTCGTGTTCATGCCGTCCGGATAGACGGCCGTGTCGCCGTCCAGCTTGTACGTCTTGCCTTCGATGCCGTATTGCACGAGATCGTACAGCTTCTGGTCCGTCTCGATCATGTCGAGGAAACGCAGGACGCGGTCGGCATGCTTGGAATTGCGGTTGATCGCGACCACGTTCGCCAGCGCCGTGCGGTTAACTTGCTTCTTGTCCGGGTAGAGCAGGGACATCTGCTGCTTGAACGACGGATCGGAGAAGCCCGGGTCCGCATTCGCCCATTCATGCGAGGTCAGCGTCAGGAGCGTCTTGCCGTTGCGCCATTCGGCGGCGCCGTCTTCCTTGTCGATCATCGCGTCGCGGTTGATCAGCTTGTCGTCGTACCACACCTTCGCCTTCTTCACGGCTTCGAGGTAGAACGGCTGCTGCTCGACCGGCTGCACGGTCACCTTCGGATCGCTCAGGTAGTAACCGAGGCCATGGAAGTTGAGGTCGACCCACTCGTCGCGGATCATGTAGATGGCGAGCGGCGTGGAACGGGACAGCTTCTCGTTCGGATACGCTTTCTTCAATTGGCGGAGCAGGCTGTCGACGTCCTCGATCGTCTTGATGGAGTCCGGCGCGACGGTAATGTTCGCTTTGTCCGCCAAGTCGGAGCGCCAGCCGGCGAAGAGACGTTGGTTCATCTTCATCGTCCACGGCAGGCCGACGATCTGCCCGTTCACCGTTGCGGCGGACAGCGTGCCTTGCTCTTGGTATTTCTTATACAGGTTCGGTGCGTATTTGGGCAGCAGGTCGTTAATGGCCATGTACGAGCCTTTCGCCGCCATTTGTTTATAGGACAGCCAGTCGCCGTCGAAGTTCATGTCCCAGCTGTCGCCGGACGCGGCCATGACCAGCATCTTGTCTTTGAAGTCGGTGAACGGAATGAAGTTGATGTTGAATTTGACGTTCAGGCCTTTGTCCTTGACGTAGTCGCTGATCGCGGTCCAGACCTCGTCCGTAGCCGATTTCTTGTCGCCGCCAAAATAAAACTTCAGCGTCACTTCGTCCTCTTCTTTAACGGCGTTGCCGTTCGTCGCGTTCGCGGGTGCCGCCCCGCCGTTGTTGGTTCCGGCGTTGCCGTTATTGCTTGCGTTCCCGTTATTGGCGTTGTTGCCGTTGCCGCCGCACGCCGTCAGCATGGTGCCGAACAGCATGGCTCCGGCGAGCATAATCGGGATGCTTACCTTTCGCTTGATCATGTAATCCTCTCCCCTAATTGTTTGATTATATCGCTATACGGCCGAAGCCGGTATAGTCAGCCTTTGACCGCGCCCACCATGAGCCCCTTGACGAAATACCGCTGCAGAAAAGGGTACAGGAAGACGATCGGGCCGATCGTGACGACGGTCAGCGCCATCTTCATCGATTCGGACGGAATCTGCGGCATGATGCGCTGCATCGCCGCGGCATTGCTGGAGTTGCGCAGGAAATCGACGTTCGAGATGAGCGTTCTGAGGAGCAGCTGAAGCGGCTGGAGCTCTTGTTTGTCGATGAACATGAGGCCGAGGAACCAATCGTTCCAATACGACAGCGCCACGAACAAACCGATGGTCGCGAGCACGGGAACGGACAGCGGGATGATGAGCCGGGAGAAAATGCGGATCTCGCTCGCTCCGTCGATCTTCGCGGATTCGTAAATCTCCTCCGGAATCGACTGCATGAAGTTTCGCATGAGGAACATGTTGAAGGCGTTCGCCATCGGCGGCAGGATCATCGCCCAGATCGTGTCCTTCAGCTCCAGGTAGCGGACGCAGATGATGTACCACGGCACGAGGCCGCCGCTGAACAGCATCGTGAGGATGACGTAGATCGAGAGGATGTTGCGATACTTGAACGAGCGCCTCGCCATGACGTACGCGCCCATGCTGTTGACGATCAGCGACAGGACGGTACCGACTGCCGTGACAAGGATGCTGATGCCGTACGCGTCCACGATCCGGTTGGAGCCGAGGAACAGGATGCGGTACGAATCAAACGTAATATGCTTCGGAATGAGCCCGTAGCCGTAATTCACGATGTCGTTCTCCGTGCTGAGCGAGCCCGAGATGACCATGAGGAACGGGAACAGGCAGGCCAGGCTGAACAGCGAGATGACGAGCATGATGACGCCTTGGGCGAGGGAAAATCGTTTGGCAACCATTGCGGGCAACCTCCTTCGTTGTAATGGGAAAGCTGGTGATAGAGTTAGTGGTAAGGCATGACCTGCGGTCGGTGTGGGTCTCCAATCGCTGTTGTAGTCGGATAACTTAATTCAATAAGAGATTTATAGGTTGTTATCCGACTACAAAGGCGAACGCTATCGCTTTTCCAACTCCACACCGACTCTCCGGTCACTTCTTCACGCGCTTCGCAGCCCGGCAAACCATTCACCTACTCCAACTCCCGCCGACTCTCCGGACGGTTCTTCGCCAGGCTTCGGCATGAGGCGGGTGCAAGGATTTCACTGCTCGGACCATCCTCTGGATGTCCTCTGCGTCCTCCTAGCGGGAGAATAAGTGCAAATCTGCATCTATTTTTGGCTTCAAATCGCACTGTAAGCGAAATAAGTGCAAATCTGCATCTATTTTCGGGATAATCGCTAGATTCAGAGTGAAACTTTGGAATTAAATGCACTTTTGCATCTATTTATCGATGGCGGACCGAAAAGCGGAAGAATAAATGCATATTTGCATCTAATTATCGTGGCTGCGATGCTTGGTCGACCTCCACCGTTGTTTCGCGATCCACCGGCTGCCCTCAAGCCTAGAATATGGCCGAATCCCGATCCACCTTGCGGGCTGCGTAGTTGCTGGCCAGGATGAGCACGAACGCGACCACCGACTGCAGGAAGCCGGCCGCGGAGGCCATGCCGATATCGCCGGATTTGCGAAGGCTTCGGTACACGAGCGTGTCGATGACGTCCGTCGTCGGGAACAGCAGCGAGGCATCGCCGACCATCGCGTAGAACATCCCGAAGTCCGCGTTCATGATGCGTCCGATCGCGAGCAGCGTCAGGATCATGATCGTCGGCTTCAGCATCGGGATGCTGATGAAGCGCATTTGCTGCCAGCGGGTGGCGCCGTCGATGGAAGCAGCCTCGTAATAGGAATTGTCGACCGACGTGAGCGCGGCCAGATAGACGATCGTGCCGTACCCCGTTACCTTCCAGCGCACCGCGATCGTCAGAATGAGCGGCCACCAGCTTGCTTTGCTGTAGAAGTCCACGCTCTGCAGGCCGAACCATTCCAGTACGCGGTTCAGCGCGCCGTTCTCGAAGTTCAGCAGGTTGTACGTGAACACGCCGACGACGATCCAGGAGATGAAGAACGGCAGGAAGGTCAGCGATTGGGTGATGCGCTTGAAATATTTGTTCCTCAGTTCGTTCAGCATGAGCGCGAAGCCGACTTCGAACACGAGGCCGACGCCGATGAACAGCGCGTTCAGCAGGATCGTGTTGCGCACGGCCCGGAACGCCGCGTCCGAGGACAAAATATAATCGAAGTTGTTCAGCAGCGGATGCATCCAGTCGCTTCCCCAGATGCCTTTGCTGAAGTCGAAGTTCTTGAACGGAATGATCAGCCCCGACAACGGCAAGTAATTGAACAGGAATAGCAGCGTCGCGACGGGAAGAAACATAAGCAGCAGCTGTCGGTTGCGGACGAGCTCGCGGATGACTCCGTTTCGTTTCATGGGCCCTTACCCCTTCTCTTTCGGTGATAGTTTTATGATAAAGGAGCGGCTTATCCGCTTCTATGAGCGAATCTTATCCTTTGCAGGTCAGGATTGGCGTAGTTCGATCTAGCTCACCCGGCGCCCGCTCCGTTCGGTCTCGGCATGCAAAAAGCCCGCCCTTCGCGTCATGTCGAGACGGCGATGGACGGGCGCTATAAGGTTCGCGAGAATCGGACCGGCGGGGCAACGCATCCGCCTCGCCTCCGTCAGCTGCGCTTCCAGGCGCATGCAAAACAGCCCGGCGTCATCTTCCATGACGCCGGGCTGTTTATATTAGGCGACTCGCCACTGATGCGGCGCGCGCTGTTATTACGCTTTGTTCGAAGAACCGAACTCGCGGATTTTGCCTACGACAGTCGCTTTGATGGCATCGCGGCCTGGCGTGAGGAATTTACGCGGATCGTATACTTCGTCGTTCTTGGCCAGTACGGCGCGAACGGCTTTCGTGAACTCGATTTGGTTCTCGGTGTTGACGTTGATTTTCGCCGTGCCGAGGGAGATGGATTTTTTGATTTGCTCCGTAGGGATACCTGTGCCGCCGTGAAGAACGAGCGGTACGCCTGCAGTTTGGCAAATTTCTTCCATTTCTTTGAAGCCCAGGTTCGGCAGGCCTTTGTAAGGACCGTGAACGGAGCCCAGAGCCGGTGCCAAGCAATCGATGCCCGTACGGTCAACGAGTTCTTTGCATTCTTTCGGATCCGCATAGATAACGCCGTCTGCGACAACGTCGTCTTCTTGTCCGCCGACTGTTCCCAGCTCGGCTTCAACGGAAATGCCGCGCTCGTGCGCGTAAGCGACGACTTCGCTCGTGATCTTGATGTTTTCTTCGAAAGGACCGTGCGAAGCATCGATCATGACGGACGTGAAGCCGGCGTCGATCGCTTCTTTGCATTTCGCTACGCTGGAGCCGTGGTCGAGGTGGATTGCGACCGGTACGGTCACTTTCATTTCTTCGATCAGGGAGCTAACGATAGCCGTAACGACTTTGAAGCCGCCCATGTAACGAGCCGCGCCTTCGGATACGCCCAGGATGACCGGGGATTTCTCGGATTCAGCCGCAGCCAGGATCGCTTGCGTCCACTCCAAGTTGTTGATGTTGAACTGGCCTACCGCGTAACCTTCTTTAAGAGCTTTATCCAGCATGCCTTTCATCGATTCCAATGCCATCAGTACAGCCTCCTACACCTAATTGATTTTCTATAGCCATGCAACTGCGTGCCGACCCATACAGCTTATCATCTCGCATTTGACGTTCTCCGTCAACTTGTCCGCCCGCGAATTTCCAAGATCAATCGACAATTTGTCGAAAAATCTTGCGATTTGGCCGCGATATGCGCCGAAAGCTGCTCGATTTCGCTTATGACTCGTGCATGGATGGCGCGGATTCCCATTGTCGTTTTCATCCTAATTTGTCCAGCTCGGCCGTCTGCCATACGCCTTAATTTACGAATGCGCCGCCTCTAAGATCCGTCCCCAATCCCGTCACGCCTCACTCCCCCTGCCCCAGCTCCCCGTCCTTCAGGATCGGATGCCGCAGCGAGATGCGTGTTCCTTCGCTTGATGTCTCGATGCGCAGCTTGCAGTTGTCGCCGAAATACAGCTTCAGCCGGTCGTTGACGTTGCGCAGGCCGACGCCTTTGGCGCCTTCGGCCGATTTGCCGTTCGGGTCCGAATTCTGCTCCAGCTTCTCGATCACGTCCATCGGGATGCCGCTGCCGTTGTCGACGAGGTCGACGATAAGCTCGCTGCCTTCCCGGCGGGCGCTCAGCAGGATTTTGCCCTGGTCGAAATTGTCCCGGATGCTGTGCTGGATCGCGTTCTCGACGAGCGGCTGCAGCAGCAGGCGCAGGAACGGCACGTCCTTCAGCTCGCTGTCGACCGAATACAGAATCCGAATCGTGCGGCCCATCCGTGCCTGTTCGATTTGCACGTACGCCTTGACCTGCTCGATCTCGCGGCCCAGCGTCGTGACCTCCTTGCCTTGGTTCAGGCTGAGCCGCAGCAGATTGCCGAGGGCGGATACCATTTCGCTGATCTCGCTCCGGCCGTGGTTCTCCGCCTTCCAACGAATCGACTCCAGCGTATTGTACAGGAAATGCGGATTGATCTGGTGGCTCAGCACTTGGAACTCCAGCTCTTTCTTCTGCCGCTCCGCTCGCGAGGCGTCGGCGATCAGCCCTTCGATTCTGCGGATCAGGCTGCCATAGCCCCGGTAAAGCCAGCCGACCTCGTCCTTCCGCGACGAATGCGGAATGACCTGCTGCAGATTGCCCTCTTCCAGCCGCCGCATGTACCGGACGAGCCGAACGATCGGCTGGGTGAAATACGTGGTAATGTAGAACACCACGCCGATGCAGCAAACCAAATAAACGATCAGGAAGATGACGAGCAGCCGGTTGATCTCCGCGATCGTGCCCGTCAGTTCGTTCAGCGGCGTCAAGCTCGCGATCGTCCACGGATAGCTGTCCATCCGCACGTAGGTCGCCAAATATTTATTTCCTTCGATTGTGACGGTCTGTGAGCCCTGCGCCCCCGAAGCCGTTTGCCGAATAAACTTGCCGGACGGAAACGGGTTGCCCGTCCAGGCGTTCGCGTGCGAATCGTAGATGACTTTCCCTTCCTCGTCGAGCAGCAGCACCTTCTGATCGGTCATTTTCCCGCTTGGGGAGAAGAATCGCTTGAGCTGGTCCTCCGACAGATCCGTGGCGATGATGCCGCGGGGAACCTGATCGTATAGGCCGGAGAAGCGCTTGATATACGTCAGCAGCGGCCGCTGGTAATTCCCTTCCTCCGGCATCGACAGCCGCCAGGTCGGACTGACCGTCACGAGCGATTTGCGAAACCAGGCTTCGTACTCGACGCCGACATGCTCGCCGATCGTGCTCATGTAATCCGCGTATTTGGACGGGTCGATCGGGTACACGTGAATACGAAACGCATCGACGGACGCCGTCTTCTGATAAATAAGACTGATTAGGCTAAGCGTGAATGCATCTTCCTCCGCGGCGCTCGCCGGCGGGCGGGAGAGCAGGCTCTGCAGCTGCTTGTTGCCGATCAGATCGTTAATCTGATCGTTCAGCGTCTCCAGGTAGTTCTCGAAATTCCCCCGCGACTGCTGCAAATAATTGACGGACGCGGTCATGTTGGCGTTCGAGATGCCTTCAATGGCTTTGATGTGCGCATAATACGCGAACAATAAAAAAGGGACGATAATGATCATGAAGAAGATCAATATCATCCGGTTCCGAAGCGAGGGCGCGAGGCGCAGCGAGACGGGGCTACTCATTGCCCGCGATCCCCCTCAGCCTGCGGTACTCCTTCGGCGTATGGCCCGTTTGTTTCTTGAACAGCTTCGTAAAATGAACCGGGTCCTTGTAGCCGACCTCCGAGGACACTTCGTATATTTTGAACTGCACTTCTTCGAGCATCCGTTTCGCCCTCTCCATTCGAATGTCGGTCAAGTATTCGAGGAACGTCTTGCCGGTTTCTTTCTTGAACAGCTTGCTCAGCCACACCGGCGTCACGTGTACCTCTTCCGCCACGCTTTGCAGCGTCAGCCCGTCCGCATAGCGGATTCGAATGAACTTCTCCGCCCCTTGGATGATCTGACACGGCGAGACGCTCTGCGTGCGAAAGCCCGCGGCGACGGTCAGCAGAAACTGCTCCGCCTGCTCCTTCAGCGACTCCAGCGTGTCGTATTGCTCCAGCCGCTCCCACACCGCCATCGGGTTCCGTTCCCACGTCCGGTCCGTCCAGCCGTGCTGCCACGCTTTCTTGAACACGTCGAGGAGCCATTCGAAAATCCGCTGCTGAATGTCCCGAATCTGCGTGAACGACCAGCATTGGACCATCTCGACGAACGGCTCCATCGCCGCCCTGATCTCGTCGTCGGTACCGTAGCGAATCAGGTCGAGCACCTCCGCCGGCTGCCGGATCGAAGGGTTTTCCTGCTCCGCTTCGCTCTCCCAGCCAATTCCCGTTAGCAGGCGGTTGCCCCCGTAGACGGCTTTCTGCTCCAAAATCTCCTCGGTTTCCGTGTACATCGCATTGAGACCGCTTGCACAATCCGTCGTCGAACAGAGCGCCGCGCTGACGTTCACCTTGACGAATTGATTGATCCGGCGAATGCTCAGCTGGCCGAGCTCTTTGTACGCCTCCAGCCTGGCTGCGTCCGGGCAGTCCAGCAGCAGCACCCAGCGGTTCTTGGCATCGGCGTAGAGCACGGAACGATACACGCAGTCTTCCTCCAGCGTCTGGCGCACGACGTTGCCGATTCCGAACAGGATGAGGCTGCGTTCATTGCGGTTCTCGACCGCCTTCAGGTCGTCGACCTCGATCAACAGGAGCGCCAAGCGTTCTTCAAGCAGCCAGTCCAGCTCCAGCGTACGGAGCCGGTGCGCGATTCTCGTCTCGCGGTAAGCATTGTATTTGAATTCGACCAGCTCGCGCAGCACTTCCTCGCGCATCTTCGGCAGCGCGTTCTGCACATGCGATTGGAGGAGCATCTCATTGTCGCGGTCGCGCTTCTCCTTCTGCAGCTGGTCGATCGTTCTCGTCAAAATATCGCCGAGCTCCGCCGTATTAATCGGCTTGAGCAGGTAATCCAATGCGCCGAGCTTCATCGCGCTGCGCACCATCTCGAAATCGTCGTAGCCGCTGATCACGATCGCTTTCCAGCCGCCCTCCCGTTCGGCCGCATACTGCTCGACCAGCTCGAGTCCGGACATCCGCTTCATGCGGATATCCGTCAGGATCAGATCGGGCCGGCGCAGCCTGGCCAATTCCAGCGCCGTGTCGCCGTCGTCGGCGGTGATGACCTCGGTGATCCCGTAATCTCCCCAAGAAAAATTCCGGCGCAGCCCTTCGCGGATCTCCCATTCATCGTCAACGATCAGAACCAGCATCGCGCCCCCGCCTTTTCCCTTTTGTTTCCGCCATCATATAACGCGGCGCGGCCCTGCACAAGGAGTAGATCTTGGCTTTTATAGAGGGGATTCTATCTTCTTTCGGGAGATGAGGATACGATCCGCATAAATGTATCCATCGTGCGATATGTCCGCGGGACGCCAGCTTGCCATCTGCGTCTTCCAATCCTGCCACTTTATGTATATGATAGTTTAAACCAATTTCATGGGGGGGCGTCGATGACAATCGTATACAAAGTGAACGCTCCGCTTCGTGCCCAAGACGTGTCGGATGTATTTCGAAGCGCCGGGATGAAACGCCCCGTCGATGACTTGGAGCGAATCCAGCGCATGATCGATCATGCGGATGCGACCGTCTCTGCGTGGGACGACGAACAACTCATCGGCATCGCGCGAGCCGTTACGGATTTCTCGTACTGCTGCTACTTATCGGATCTGGCGGTCAGCAAGGACTACCAGAAGTCCGGCATCGGAACCGAACTGATTGCTCGTATGCGCGAGCACCTAGGGGACGAAGTTTCACTGGTATTGCTCTCTGCGCCCGCCGCGATGGAGTACTATCCGCGAATCGGTTTTAAGAAAGCAGAGAATGCTTTTCTGATTCCGAGAGGCAAGTGACGCGGGCCGCGTGGGTTAGAGCAAAATAAAAACGGGATGGCGCAGGTTAATCTGCTCCATCCCGTTTCTATTTTGTATTTGTGCTATTTGGCAGCTTTTCGCGACTCATGCAGCTCGTTCGAGCTGTATTTGTGGGTTTTGGCAGCTTTTCGCGTCCCATGTAGCTCATCTGCGCTGCATTTGTGCGTTTCGGCAGCTTTTCACGCTTCATGCAGCTCATTCACGCTGTATTTGTGCTGTTTCGCAGCTTTTCGCCTCCCATACAGCTCATCCGTGCTGCATTTCTGCGATTCGGCAGCTTTTCGCGACTCATACAGCTCATTCACGCTGCATTTGTGCTGTTTGGCAGCTTTTCGCGACTCATGCAGCTCATCTGCGCTGCATTTGTGCGTTTTGGCAGCTTTTCGCGACTCATGCAGCTCATCTGCGCTGCATTTGTGCGTTTCGGCAGCTTTTTAACGCGTTATCCCAGCGTCTTGTCTCCCGGCTTCCAGTTGACCGGGCACAGTCCGCCGGATTGAAGCGCTTGGAGCACGCGGATCGTCTCGTCGACGCTGCGGCCGACGTTCATGTCCGTGACCACTTGGTAACGCAGGATGCCTTCCGGATCGATGATGAACAAGCCGCGATTGGCAGCGCCCTCCTCGTTCAAAACGCCGTAGGCCTGCGCCGTCTCCTTGGTGAAGTCGGACGCGATCGGGAATTGGATCGGACCGATGCCGTTCTGTTCGATCGGCGTCTCGATCCAGGCTTTATGCGTGTACACGCTGTCGACGGACGCGCCGACGATGTCGCAGTTCAATGCCTTGAACTGCTCGCTGCTGCTGCTGAAGCCCATGATTTCCGTCGGGCAGACGAACGTGAAGTCGTACGGCCAGAAGAACAGCACGAGCCACTTGCCGCGGTAATCGGAGAGCGCGACGGTCTCGTCAAGGGTGTCCAAATTTTTAGTCGAGGGCAGCTTGAAATCCGGCGCGGGCAAGCCGACTTTGGCGAAAGGGTAAGCAATCGTTTGGGATGTAGTCATGGTTAATGGAGTCCTCCTGAATGTGTGTATGGGATGATTGATGTTATGACTTATTGACATGTTGACGAATTATTGATGTTTGGGCGGGTTGCTGGATTCCCCTGATTCGGTGAACTGGCAGACAATCAACGATTAGGATTGCCATTCGGCGAGCGCGCGATTCAGCTCGATCTGATTAAAGCCGAGAATGTTGCGGTCCCCGACGACCGTCACGGGCACGGAACGCAGGCCCGTGTTCCACAGCTCTTCGCCGTACTGGTCGTTCAGGTCGATATTGCGCTCTTCGTAGGCCACGCCGCGGTCGCTCAGGAACGATTTGACTTGCTTGCAATAATTGCAATGCGTGCTCGTGTATATAATAACGGGGTTGGTGTTGGACATGTTCGTTGCCTCCTTGGGTTGTTTTGTATGTTAAACGGATGCCGCTTGGGCTTCCGAAGCTTCATGAATTTCGTTGGCTTCGAGGAAACGTTCGCAGTCGAGCGCGGCCATGCAGCCCGTTCCCGCGGCGCTGATCGCTTGACGGTAGCGGCTGTCCTGCACGTCGCCGCAGGCGAAGATGCCCGGAATATTCGTCTCGGTCGTGCCCGGTGTCACGGCCAGATAACCGTGATCGTCCGTCGTCAATTGGCCGCCGAGGAATCGCGTGTTCGGCGAGTGGCCGATCGCGATGAAGATGCCGTCCGTCTCCAGCAGTTCTTCTTCGCCGGTGTCGTTGTTGAGCACGCGCAATCCTTTCAGGCCGGCATCGTCCGCGACAACTTCAAGCGGCGTGCGGTTAAGCGCCCAGCTGATCTTGCCGTTCTCCCGTGCCCGATTTTGCATGATTTTGGAGGCGCGAAGCTCGGCACGGCGGTTAACGACGACGACCTCCGAGGCGAAACGGGTGAGGAAGTTCGCTTCCTCCATCGCGGAGTCGCCGCCGCCGACCACGATGATCTTCTTCCCGCGATAGAAGAAGCCGTCGCAGGTGGCGCAAGTGCTGACGCCCCGTCCGACGTTCTCGCGCTCGCCCGGAATGCCTAAGTATTTGGCGGATGCCCCCGTCGAGATGATCAGCGTCTCGGCTTGCAGCTCGCCCAGTCCTTCGACTTGAAGCGTGAACGGACGTTTGGAGGTGTCGATCCCGGTCACCCAGCCCGACTTGAACTCGGCGCCGAACCGTTCGGCTTGCTTGCGCATGTTGTCCATCAAATCCGGGCCGAGGATACCGTCCGGGAAGCCCGGGAAATTCTCGACCTCCGTCGTCGTCGTCAATTGCCCGCCGGGCTCGGGTCCTTCGATAATAAGCGGGTTCAGGTTCGCGCGGGCCAGGTAGATAGCCGCCGTCAACCCCGCGGGGCCGGTTCCTACGATAATCGTTTTGCGCATGATGATTTCCTCCGTTTTATATTTAGATTTAGTTTAAATATTAGCGATAAAAAAATCATACCATCCATGCGTACTGCTTGCATGAAGGTATGATGAAGGGTTCATAAAGGGTTGATGAAGAGATGATAAAGGTTTCATGAAGCCGCCTTTCGGTCGCGCCGGCCGACCAAGTACGGACCCGTGCGACCAAGCAGGATGCCCCGTTCTTATTCGCCCAGACGGTAGCCGACGCCGCGAACGGTCGCGATGTAGACCGGCCGCTTCGGATCGTCGCCGAGCTTCTGCCGCAGGCTTTTTACATGCACGTCCACCGAATTGCTGCCGCCGAAATACGCATCGCCCCAAATGGCCGCCATGATGTCCTGGCGCGTAAGCACGCTGCCGTCGGACGACAGAAGAACGCGAAGCAGATCGAATTCCGTCTTCGTGAGCTCGATCTTCGCGCCGCCGCGCTGAACGGTCATGCGCTTCGGATCCATCTCCACGTCCTTGAAACGTAGCCGATCGGCGGAGGCTTCCGCCGATACCGGCTTGCTTTGGCCCGCGAGCGCTTCGATCGTCGCGACCGCCATGTCGATCGGGGACGGCCAGAGCAGCGTATGTCCTTCGGGCTTAGGCATAGCCGTCGCTTCTCCGACCAAGTACAAGCAATCCGAAGCTCGCACCTTTTCTCCGTCCACCGCTTCGTCCGTGCCCCACGTCCGGTCGATGACGAACAAGTCGTTCTCCAGCAGCGGCAGGATCGGCTCCTTCGCGTTATGGAACGTCAACACGTCGTAGCAGCGGGCCATGAGCGCCGCCGTTAGCTCCTGCAGCCGTGCCGGAAACGGACTGACGATCACGATTCTTCTCGTCGTATCGCAGAACGCCCCATCCGGAAATAGCGGCGCCTGCCCATTCGGAGCATGGTTTAGGTTTTCGACGTCCGACATGCCGCGCACACTCCTTTGAACAACATTTGTTCTTCCGTGATCGTATAGCCCGTCTCTTCCTCGATATGACGCAGCCACTCCTTCGGCGAAGCCGTCATGACCTCGCTCACCTTCCCGCAGGAGGTACAGACGATATGCTGATGCTCCTCCGTGCGCGAGTCGTAGCGGCTGGCATCCTTCTCCAGCTTCAGCTCGCGAATGAGCCCTTGTTCGGTGAGATAGCGCAGCGAGTTGTAGACCGTGGCGTAAGCAACGCTGCTTCCCTGTTCCTTCAAACGGTCGATGATGTCCGATGCGGTCGGATGATCGTGAGATTCCGTTACGATATCGAGAATCATCTTTCTTGGCGCCGTTAAACTATGACGGGACATAATGATCCTCCTTCTATAGAAATGACATTTATTTCAACGCTTCAAATAATTGCTGACTTCCAATAAGGTCATGCTTGCGAGAATTACCCTAAACTCCCAGCAGCTAACGGTTGTGCGGATGGCTAATCGGCTCAAAATGCCCATTATGATCAGCTAACGGTTACCGGGAGGCTTATTGCGAGATTTTCGGCGTAAAATCAGTTCGTCTACGCCCAATAGCGTCTGTCAGAACCGTTAGAGCTTCATCAGCATCCTTAATCGTGAATTAGCAGCGCTGGCAACCGTTAAGTCTTAATTTAAACTTAGTTTAAGTTTACCTAAAATACACTCGTCTCGTCAAGCCCGACACGCTTAGCGGAACCCGGCATACGGCGCTGCAACACACAAAAGACCGCAGGCATTTGCCCTGCGGTCTTCACCCGTAGCTATTCGTCCACAACGGTCCGCTCACAAGCTTTACTGGGAAGCCGCATCCTGCCCTCACTTTTCCCCAAGCGCATACAGCTGCTTAATAATATCCTCGATCCGCGGCTCCTTGACCGTCAGGTTATGCACCGCAACGCGGTCGCTCGTGGCGGCGACCATGGAGGCGATCTCCTTGTCGTCGTGGATCGGGAACCACAGCTGGTTCTCCTCGCGGCGGGCGATCGGCGGTCCATCCCAGATGCGTTCGTCGAAATGCTCCGTCTCCAGCACCAGGTACCGCTGCCCGCCGAATCGCTCCGTCATCCCCTCGGCGCTGCCATCGAACAGCACCCGACCCTTATCGATGAAGATGACCCGTTTGCACAGCCGTTCAATATCGTCCAGGTTATGCGTCGTCAGAATGACCGTCACTTTCTTCTCGCGGTTGATCTGCTTCAGGAACTGCTGAATGTTCTCCTTGGCCACGATGTCCAGCCCGATCGTCGGCTCGTCGAGAAACAGAATCTTCGGATCATGCAGCAGCGCCGCCGCGATATCCCCGCGCATCCGCTGCCCGAGACTGAGTTGGCGAACAGGCGTATCGAGAAAATGGCCCATATCCAGCAGGTCCGTGAACAAGGCGATATTGCGCTGCAGCCGCTCGGGTTCCACCCGGTACACCGCGCCGAGCAGCTTGAACGAATCGCGCAAAGGCAGGTCCCACCACAGCTGCGTACGCTGACCGAACACCACGCCGATCGATCTGGCGTTGGCCTTGCGATGCTTGAACGGCTCCAGCCCCAGCACCCGGACGGTGCCGGCCGTCGGCACGAGCACGCCGGAGAGCATTTTGATCGTCGTCGACTTGCCTGCCCCGTTCGGTCCGAGATAACCGACGAAATCGCCCTCTTCGATCGTAAAGCTGATGTCGTCGACGACCCGTTTCAAGGTTTTGGATCCGCCCAGCAGCCGATGGAGCAGGCGCAGCGAGCCTCCCCCTCCGCCGCCGACTTTGAAATCGCGCATGAGATGGTTCACTTCAATGATAGCCATTACGATCCCGCCCCCTGATACGCATTTAATCCTTTGCGCCATACGAAGTAAGCCAGCCAGGCTAGCCCGGCAGCGACTACCGGCGACGCGTACACGAGCACGGACGAGAACGGCGGTCCCTCCATCCCGTCCATGAAGATGTACGACGGATAGAACGCCATGAAGGAGATCGGCAGCACGAACGACAGCACGATTTGGACCGGTCTGCCGTAGACGGACAGCGGGAAGCGTGAGAATTGGTCGAGCAGCGTATCCAGCAGTCCCATCAAGCCGCCCGACTGCAGCGTCCAGAAGGCGGAGACGCCGAGCAGCGTCATGAGCGCCCATTCGATAACGGCTCCACTAAGCACGACAACGACCAATAGCAGAAGCTTCTGTGCATTCCAGTGGCCGATATGCGGAGCAGCGTAGAGGAGCCCTCCGATCCCCGCCAACAGATCGCCGAAACCGTAGATTTGGATGCGCATGGCGAAGAATTGGAACAGCGGATTCAGCGGCCGGACGAGGAAGCGGTCCATGACGCCTTCGCGGACGAGGTACTCGAGATTCCAGATTTGCTGGGAGAAGGTAATGAAGAAGCCGTGACTGAATCGCCAGAGCGACATGACGAACACGATCTGATACAGATCCCAGCCCGCAATGATCGGTACCTTTTGCGTCAGCACCCAGGTCAGAATGATGTTGGTCATGCCGAAGAACGCGACCGAGACGAGAATAAGCGTAAAATTGAGCGGATACATCGCCCGAGCGCGAAGGTTGGCCGCCTGCAGCTGCAAGTAAATTTTCATATGCGCGAACATCGTGTCGTCACCCGCCCGTCGTCACTAATAGTCGATTGAATACCACTAACAGCATCTGCGACAAGGCGAGCAGCGCCGCGGCCCATATCAGCTGCAGCTCAAGGCCGTGCCATAGCGCCGCCCCCTGCAGCTTGCCGATGTAGATGGAGATCGGGATGCTGAACACCCCTTGGAACGGGAGCAGCTCCAGCACCTTCGCGGCGCCGGCCGGGAACAGCCAGAGCGGAATCATCGCGCCCGAGCAGATCTCGAGAATCGTTTGCTTGATCATTCCGAACCCGCCGACCTCCGTGAACAGAAACGCCAACAGCCCGACGAGAAACGTCAGCGAGAACGCGATGCAATAGCCGAGCAAGCCGCTTAGCACGAACCAAGCTGCCTGCGCCCCTGTCGGTAGGCCGATCGGGAACAGCAGCAGCGAGGCGGCAGCGATCGGGACGACGACATAGACCAAGCCGAACAACAGGTCGGCCAGCGTTCGAAAGAAGGTCATCGCCAGATAATTCCACGGCTTCTGCATATCCAGCACGATATCCCCGGTCTGCACCCGCTGCGAGATGTCGTAATGAAAATCGGACGGAATCAGCGTTCGGATGATGCTGGCGATGACGGCGTAGGTGAGCATGTCCTCGAGCGACACGGTCAGGCCGGAGGCGCCGCTGCCGTAGACAGCCGTCCAAATTTCCCGCAGCACGACGATGAGCAGCACCGAGCTGCAGACGCGGAAGAAGACGTTCAGCTTGTAGACTTTCCTGTTCTTGAAGCTCATCCATGTCAGCGCCAAGTAAGAATTCATGTTGCCTCCTCCCTCCGGCAGAGACCGAATTAGTAAATTTGAGATATTTTACCAAAAGAATATACTGCTAGGTTTGCAACTCTGTCAATGACAAATAGATTCGCCATTAAATTGCCGTTTGATTAGCGTTGCAACGGTTCAGCAATGAGGAGCAACGGGTTTTCTCGCAGAGGGAGGATCACTTTATCCTTTCCTAGAATATTTAGTAATGCAGCGTTGGAGCTCTCTGGTTCGTGCTACCATTTCATGCGATTGGACGTGTATTTCTATGAGCAACATCGATAAACGAAATCGACTAAGCGAGGAAGTCTTCACGTACAGGATCACGAAAGACAATAAAGTATTTATTTACTGGATGGGTAAGCAAGTCACCATATTATCGGGGAAGGAAAGCGATAAATTTCTACAACGTATTTCGAATAAAGATCATAAAGAAACCCAGCTCGTCATGGCGAAGGTCACCGGGAATTTCAAACATGGAAATGAGAAAAACCAGAAATCGGATTAACGGGATATACCGAGGATAAGCGGTCTTACGGGCATAAAACAAAGGGCAGCCGACATGAAGTCGACTGCCCTTTTGCATGGACTGCCCTTTTGAATTGGCTGCGCTATTACTTGCCTTCGATAATTGCCTTGATCGTCTCGAGCGGCAGCTTCGGCACGCGGTCGTACGTCAGCAGGCCGTTGATCTCCTGCTCGACGTCGGTGAGCTGCGTATAGCAGAAGCCTTGCACGACGCCCGCCAGATACATCGGCTGCACGACGTCGCGCAGACGCTTGATGAAATCCTCGTCGTCGCTGGCGCTGGTGTAGCCCCAGCCTTCCCAGTCGCTCTTCTTGTAGGAGATGCCGCCGAACTCGGAGATCAGAATCGGCTGGCCCGCGTACGGGAAGCCTTCCACCGCCAGCACGCGGTTAGCCGGCATCGCGCTCACGGCTTTCTCGGCCGTGCTGTAACGATCCATCAGCACCTCGCGCCGTCCTTCGTAATCGTGGATGTTGAACAGATCCGTCGTGACCAGCTCCCAGCCGTCATTGGAGATGACCGGACGCATCTCGTCCAGCGACTTGGTCATGTGGTACATGGCCAGCGCGTGCTGCTGCTGCAGCTTGTTGATCTGAATGTCCGGCACGCCCCAGCTCTCGTTGATCGGCACCCAAGCGATGATCGACGGATGGTTGTAGTCGCGCTCGACGGATTCCAGCCATTCGTTCGTGAACCGGCGCACGTATTCCTCCGAGTACTCGTACGCGTTGGCCGCTTCGCTCCACACGGCTAAGCCCAGCTTATCGCACCAGTACAAGTAGCGAGGATCCTCCAGCTTCTGATGCTTGCGCGCGCCGTTGAAGCCCATCGCCTTCGTCAGCTCGACGTCCCGCTTGATCGCCTCGTCGCTTGGAGGCGTCAGGTTGCCGTCCGGGAAATACCCCTGATCCAGCACCATGCGCAAGTAGTACGGCCGATTGTTCAAGCACAGCTTGCCGCCTTCAATTGAAACTTTGCGCATGCCGAAATAGCTGCCGACCACGTCGCGGACCTCTTCGCCTTCGAGCAGCGTGAACGTCACGTCGTACAGGTTCGGGTTCTCCGGGCTCCACCAGCCGCCAAGGCCGTGGTCGTTGAAATCGTCGATGCGGATGGCGCGGGTAACGGACGGGCTGCCGCTCCGAAGCGCGAAGACGTCCTCCGATACCGGCTTCCCGTTGAACGTGATTTCCGCTTTCACGCGAATTTGCGACCCGGCCGCGGCGCCTTTGACGAACGCCGTCACGCGAATCTCCTTGCGGTCGATGTCCGGCGTCAGCTTGATTTTGTCCAGATGCACGTTCGACACGGCTTCCATCCAGACCGTCTGCCAAATCCCCGTCGTCCGCGTGTAGAAGATGCTCGCGGACTGTTCTTCCCAATATTGCTTGCCGCGCGGAAGCGTGACGTCCTTGCCGTAATCGACGGCTTTCACGACGAGCACGTTGCCTTTGGCTTGCAGCGCATCCGTGATATCGGCCCGGAAAGGCGTGTGGCCGCCTTCGTGCGAAGCGACGAGCGCGCCGTTCACCCATACGGAAGCCTCGTAGTCGACGGCGCCGAAGTGCAGCAGCACCCGCTTGCCTCCGAAGTCCGCCGGGATGCGGAGCTCGGTGCGGTACCATACCGTGTCGTGGAAGCCCGGATCACCGATGCCGCTCAGCTTGCTCTGATACGCGAAAGGCACTTGGATGCGCTTCGAGAACGCCTGCGTTCCCGCATGCCAGCCTGCCTGAACGCCGGCATTGTCGTCATCGAATTCGAATTCCCATTCTCCGTTCAAATTCACCCATTCGTTACGCATAAATTGCGGGTACGGATGTTCCGCGCGAAGCTGCTCTGTCATGTTGGGTATGCCTCCAATTAAATTAATTTAAAAGTTAACTAAATAACCATTTGAGTCATTATGAACACATTATGCCTCCAATTCCTCGAAAACGTCAACTATAAGTTGATTAATTAACCTACAGGTTATATAATGAGGCCACGATTTCGATCCGAAACGAGGCAGTCAATCGATGATTATCCAAGTGAATACCGCCAATATGGCACTGCTGGAATGCTTCTCGTCCGAGACGCGCGTGCGGATGATCGAGCTGCTCGACCGTTCGCCGATGAGCATCAAGGAGCTTGCCGCGGAGCTCGGCGTCTCCTCCGCCATCGTGACCAAGCATGTCCAGAAGCTGGAGTCCGCCGGCATCATCGGCACGGAGAGCATCTCCGGCGCGCGGGGAAGGCTGAAGATGTGCCGGCTGCTGCCGGAGTTCGTGACGCTGCAGCTGCGCACGCCAACCGCGCCGAACGCGAACGTCTACACCGTCTCCCTGCCGATCGGCCAGTACACCGATTTCAAAGTCAAACCGACCTGCGGTCTCTCCTCCGAGCAGTCCATGATCGGCTTGGTCGACGATCCCCGGTATTTCTGGGCGCCCGACCATGTGAAAGCCAAAATCATTTGGTTCGCCAGCGGCTTCCTGGAATACCGCATTCCCAATTACCTCATGGGCGGGCAGACGGCGACGAGCATCACGATATCGCTTGAGATTTGCTCGGAAGCGCCTGGCTTTAACGAAAATTGGCCCTCCGACATCTCGTTCCACATGAACGGCACGCTGCTCGGCACGTGGACCAGCCCAGGTGATTTCGGCGCGCAAAAAGGCATCTACACGCCGGATTGGTGGCCCCACGGCACGCAGCATGGTCTGATGAAGACGATCACGATCCGCAAGGACGGCACCTTCCTCGACGGCATTCAGCTGTCGTCGCTGACCGCCGCGGACCTGGACATCAAGCCGAATGACGAGATGCGCTTCCGTATCGCCTGCCCGGATACCGGTCCGCACGCCGGCGGCATCAGCCTGTTCGGCAGGCATTTCGGCAACTACGATCAGGAGATTGAAGTTACCGTGACGTATGAGTGACCTGCCGCCTGTTGCGCTTTATGCAAACCTTTATGCAAAACTTCATGAAAAACGTCATGAAAAAAACAGCCGGGCCGCTTATTGGCCTGGCTGTTTTAGCTTTAGCGCCGCGCGAGGCAGCCTCTTGCCCTACTCCACGCGTTCCCGCCTGCCACTCTCATGCGAACGGATCGCCGCATGGGCCAGCTGCAGCGCGCGCATGCCCGCCGCCGCGTGAACAGGCGGCTCGCCGCCGCTGCGGAACGCCGCCACGATGGCGTTCAGATGCGCGTCGAACGTGCGGTGGAATTCGCGGTCGCGATCGTTGAAGTAACCCGCCTGCCACACCTCCGCCGTCTCGCTGCCCGCCGCTTGGAACGAGAACCGGCGCACCGTGTCCTCGATCAGGACGCGGCCCTTCGTGCCGTTGACCTCCAGGCGCTGCGTATCCGCATACGCGTACGAGGAGTCGTAGGTACCGAGCAGATTGCCGACGGCTCCGCTCGCGAAGCGCAGACCGATCGACATCGTGCTGAAGCCTTTCCCCGTGATGTCGGTCATCTCCGCGGATACGGACGCGATCGGCCCCATCAGATACTCCAGTGAATCGAACCCGTGGCATTGCGTTTCGATCAAATTCCCATAAGGCGACTCGGCGCTTCCGCCCTCTCCGCCGAACCGCCATGTGCCGAAGACCAAGTCGCCGAGGCTGCCCTCGCCGATCCGGCTCTTCGCCAGCTGCATCGGCTTTGCGAAGCGATGGTTGAAGTTGATCGCGAAGAACGAATTCCGCTTCGCCGCCTCGTCCAGCAGCCGGTCCGCTTCCCGCAAGTCGAACACGAGCGGCTTCTCCACGAGCAGCGGAAACCCGGCCTGAATGACGGCAAGCGTCGCCTCGAAATGTCCTTCGTTCGGCAGGCACAAACTAACCAAATCCGGCTGCTCGCGCTCCAGCATCTCTCCGATATTCGTATAGGCGTTCGTCCTGTAATGCTCCGCCCGCTTCCGCGTCCGCTCGGGATCGCGTCCGGCGATAGCGCACAGCTCCACTTCGGGATGCGCCGACAACACGCGGGCATGCTGTTCGCCCCACCCGCCGGTGCCGACGAGCGCGACCTTCGTTTTACGTCCTGAAGCCGTCATGACTCCGCCTCCCTTTCACTGTTCCGTTCCGAGTGCCCCGCGGCATTCCGTTGCGCTCCCGTCACGGCTCCACCACGACTTTCCCGCACTGGCCGCCGAAGAACAGCTCACTTGCCTCCTGCAGCCGCGAAGCCGGGAAGCGATGCGTGATGATCTGCGACAAATACGCGCGATGCTGCCGCAAATACGCTGCGTTGGCTTCCAGCTCCCCGTACGTGAAATATTCGCTGCCCAATATCGTCCGCTCCGGCGCGATCAGATTCAACGACACGTCGAGCGACACTTCGCCGCCGTGCCCGACGCAGACGAGCACGCCGCGTTTGCCGAGCCGCTGCACGCACTGCTGACGGGCGGCGGTCTGTCCGCTGGAATCGAACGCGGCATCGACGCCGTCCCCCAAGCCGTCGGCGGCAAGGCGCGCGGCCAGGTCCTCGCTGCCCGCATGCACCGGGATGCCGCCGAGCTTCGCCGCGAGCTCCAGCCGGTATTCGTTCATGTCCGTCACGTAGACCGGCACATCCTGTCCCAGCATGATTTTGACCATGCCGAGTATGCCCAGCCCGATCGGACCCGCGCCAGCAATCAGCACCGATTCGATATCTTCGCGTACGAGCGTCGCCCTGCGGGTCGCATGACCGCCGGTGCCCATAATATCCAGCAGCAGCGTTGCATCGGAGAACGATAGATCCGCATCGATCGGGAAGAAAATATTTTCGTTAATCAGCACGTATTCGCCATACCCGCCATCATGCGAGAAGCCCATGTCCGCGCGTTTGTTGAAGCATTGGTTCGTATAGCCCAGTTTGCAGCTTCGGCAAGCGCCGCAGAAATCCATCAGGAAGACGACGCCCGGCGTCCCCGGCTTCGCATGGGTATCCGGTCCGGCATCGACGACCACGCCGGCGATCTCATGACCCGGCGTATGCTGGCCGGAGCCGTTCAAGTAATAGCCTTTGTCCGAGCCGCAGAGGGCGTTCGCCTTGGAGCGGATCAGCAGCTGACCCGGACCCGGACGGGGCACGTCCTTGGTCACGTATGCGACCTGGCCGTTGCCGGTGAAGACGGGAGAAAGCATTTGAGCTGGAATTGCAATCGGTTGCATAAACGTTCATCTCCTCGAATCAACTTGTCAAAAAGCTAGCAGTATCCTACACGGGATCTGCTTATATTTTACATGGATGCTGAGTAATGTCCTTGTTTAAAGCTTCGATTTACTTGTCAAAAACTACGGTCTATACTGGTCCTTAACGAAACCCTATCCTTCCCCCGAGGAGTTGGCGAACATGCTGCGCCGCGAGCATAGCTGGAACGATAACCCCATCCTGCCTTACGTGAGGCTCTGTTACCGCTTCGTCAGCCAGCCCTTCTTCCAGGGCGAGCGCCGGCTGCTCGACTACCTGTTCCTGTATATGGAGAAAGGCCGATATATCCTCACCGTAGAAGGCGTCGACTACGAGCTGAACGAGGGCGAGTTCGCGCTGATCCAGCCCGGACTTTTGTTTACGACCCGCGGCTACGGGGAATGCGTCGTGCCGAATGCCCATCTGGATTTCTTCTATAACCCCGCTCGGGCGCAGAGCTTCGTGACGACGCCGGGCCAAGCTAATATCGAGCCGTACGCACAGTTGCTCCAGCCTCGCCTGAACGATTTTCCCGAGGTGGACATTCCGGTTCTGCTGCAGGCCAAGCAGCCCCAATTGTATCGGGATACGCTGCTGCAGATGATCGAACATTTCAAAAGCAACGATATTCCGAGCACGCTGAAGGTACAGCAGCTGGCGCTTGAGCTGCTCCAGCTGCTGCTTGGCAGCGGCGGCGGCAATGCGGCCTCGTATGATTTCGAAGGGCAGCAGTTCGTCCACAAGATGAACGCCTTCCTGTCCTTCAGCTTGTCCGCCCCTTTGTCGGTCGAAGCGATGGCGAGGCATGCGGGCTATTCGGAATCGCATTTTACGACCGTGTTCGCGCAGCGCTTCGGTACGACGCCGCATCAGTATTTGCTGCAGCTTCGCCTGCAGAAGGCACAGGAGCTGCTCGGCACGACAACGCTGAAGCTGGAGCAAATCGCGGCCTACTGCGGTTTCGCCAACGATTCGCATCTATCCAAGGCGTTCAAGCGGCAGACCGGCCTGTCTCCGAGGGCGTTCCGGACTGGGATGACGGGCACGGCTAGGGCGTGAAAAGCGATGGAAGCACCGACAATCCGCTCCCTGAGCCGCTAAGCGCCTGTTGCTTTTTCCCCCGCTCCGCGGTACGATAGCCAAAACATGTAAAATTGCGATGATGGACCATAGTACCTGAGGAGTCTTCCACGCAGCGAGCCGGGGATCGTGCAAGCCCGGAGAAGCAATCAGGGAATCGGCAGTCCGGAGCATGGGAAATTCAGCAAAAGAGGGCGGCTCTTCAGGCCGTCAACTGGGGTGGAACCGCGGGCGCGCAAGCTCTCGTCCCCGGATATCGCGTTGTCGCGATGTCCGGAGGCGGGGGCTTTTTTTGATTCCCTTCTCCGGCACGGATCGCGCCGCGCTGCCACCGTGACGGTGCCAGCCGACCATAATGCCGCAATGACGGCCGAAGGAGTGTCTGACGATGAGCAACGAATCGAAACCGATGGACCGAGTCGTCTCGCTGGCGAAGCAGCGGGGTTTTATTTTCCCGGGGTCCGAAATCTACGGCGGCCTGGCGAATACGTGGGATTACGGCCCGCTCGGCGTTGAGCTGAAGAACAATATCAAGCGCGCCTGGTGGAAGAAATTCATCCAGCAGTCGCCGCATAACGTCGGCCTCGACGCCGCGATTCTGATGAATCCGCAAGCCTGGGTCGCCTCCGGCCACGTCGGCAATTTCAACGATCCCATGATCGACTGCAAAGCATGCAAGGCCCGCCACCGCGCGGACAAAATCATCGAGAACGCCCTCGGCGACAAAGGCATCGAGGTCATCGTCGACGGCATGACGTTCGACGACATGAAAGCGTTGATCGAGCAGCACGGCATCGCCTGCCCGGATTGCGGCAGCCGGGATTTCACGGACATCCGCCAGTTCAATCTCATGTTCAAGACGTTCCAGGGCGTGACGGAATCGAGCGCGAACGCGGTCTATCTTCGGCCGGAGACCGCCCAAGGCATCTTCGTCAACTTCAAGAACGTGCAGCGCGCCATGCGCAAGAAGCTGCCCTTCGGCATCGGCCAAATCGGCAAAAGCTTCCGCAACGAAATCACGCCCGGCAACTTCACGTTCCGGACGCGCGAGTTCGAGCAGATGGAGCTGGAATTCTTCTGCAAGCCCGGCGAGGACCTGGAATGGTTCCGGTACTGGCGCGGCTTCTGCCGGGATTGGCTGCTCGGCCTCGGCATGCGGGAATCGAGCATCCGGCTGCGGGATCACGCCGACGACGAGCTGTCGCACTACAGCAGCGCGACGACGGATATCGAGTACCGCTTCCCGTTCGGCTGGGGCGAGCTGTGGGGCATCGCGGACCGCACGGACTTCGACCTGAAGCAGCATATGGCGCATGCGGGCGAGGACTTCCATGTCGTCGATCCGGACACGAACGAGCGGTACGTTCCGTACTGCATCGAGCCTTCGCTCGGCGCCGACCGGGTGACGCTCGCCTTCCTCGTCGACGCGTACGAGGAAGAGCAGCTCGAGGCGGATGACAGCCGCGTCGTGCTGCGGCTGCACCCGGCGCTCGCGCCGATCAAAGCAGCGGTCTTCCCGCTGTCGAAGAAGCTCGCGGACGGCGCGCAGCAGGTATACGCCGACCTGGCCGCCGACTTCATGGTCGACTACGACGAAGCCGGCTCGATCGGCAAACGCTATCGCCGCCACGACGAGATCGGCACGCCGCTCTGCATCACGTACGATTTCGATTCCGAGACCGACGGCTGCGTCACCGTCCGCGACCGCGACACGATGGCGCAGGTACGGCTGCCGATCGCGGAGCTGCGCGCTTATGTGGCCTCGCGGGTGGCGTTCTAGATTCTTTGTGCTACTGCTCCAGCGGCCGTTAACGCCATAGCTAGCCAAACAGAAAGAGCCTTTGCCAGAAAGCGGCAAAGGCTCTTCTATTCCGCGTATTCCGCGCCGGCTCGCCGCATCGCGATCCAGCCACCGCGTATGGCCCACTCGGACATCGGCCCGTGACCGATCTGTGCTTGAAATACGCTCCGCTCTGGATCGTACGCGACGACGATCGCGCCTTCCATAATCGCATTCAAATCGGCTGCCGAGAGTTGACCATCCTTTAACCGGTATATCGTGGTCTGCGCCATCGTTCCGAAGGTGGCCACGATTTCCTTTGCGCCGTCGCCGTCCACATCGGCTTCAAGGGCATGCGCCTCGATCCGGTAGAATGCCGGCTGCGCGTCGACGCGCACATAGTCCGTTATGGCGCAATTCGCGCCGCAGTAGCCGGTTAGCTTGACCATTCGGCCGAACAACGCATCCGTCTCCTCGATCGCGATCTCCGCGGCTTGTTCGGCGGAATAGCCGATCTGTCCCAGGTCATACGTCGAGCCGCCCGCTTGCAGGACGGCGTATATTCCCTCTTGGTCGTCGCCGCCGCGATAAAGTTCAACGATCTCGCCGCCGATCTCCTTGCGCGCAAGGACGCTCTTCCGTTCGGGCGGATCCGTCCGTACGAGCGGCTGGTCCGCATCTGCCGGTTTATACGCGAGCGCGTATTTCAATTCCTCCGGTCTGGCAGGCGCGCTTGCACCGACCCTCTTCCTTGCAGAGACGGTGTCCGCGGCATTGCCGGAGCCGGAATCGGAGCCTGGGCTTGGGCCGGCTGGCGCCTGCGTACTGCCTGACAATACGAGCAGATCGTTTAAGTTACGGTTGATATCCTTCTTCACTTTCCATTTCCCGTCCGTTTTCACGAGCGTTATGCTGCCTGCCACGGGGACGCTTTTCGTCTCTTTCGCATCGTTTTGCAGCTTGACCTTCATCCGATAGGCATACGCAATAACATCCTCGTCTTCGCTCGAACCGCTCAATTGAATGTCCTGCGCCGCTATAGTTGATTGTTCGTGCTGCGCAATCATGAATGGCAGGCCAAGCACGCGGTTGGCGAGCAGGCTTTCCAAGCATTCATCCGTTGCGTACGGTTGCAACTGTTCTTGCCGCTCCTGCAGGGACGATGCATTCACGGAACTTTGAAGATAATCGCTCACTCCATAGAGGTGAGTAAAATAGGCTTTCGCAGCCTCGGCCGCGGCTTCTTCGTCGGCATCGCTGCTGCAGCCCCATAACAACGCGACGATAATCGAGACGACGAGAAGCATGCCAACGCTTTTACGCATGAAATGGACCTCCCCTCCGCTCTGCTTAGCCGAGCATGCCTGCTGCCCGTGCTCCCTCTTCCTTACTTCTCGACCGTAACCGTCGTATACACCGAGCCGTAGTAAGGCGAACGCTTGGTGACATCTTCGCTCAGATCGAACGAGACGATCGCTTCGAGCACGTACCGGCCAGGCGACAGAATCAATTCCTTCTCGTTGTAAAAGGCGCGCCAATAGTCCGCATCGGGATCGTCATCGCTGAACCCGCCGCTTTTATAGAAAGGCTTCGTAATCGTCTTGCCTTGTATCAATTCGGTCGGCGCGCGTTCAGCCGTTGAGGCGCCATCCATATTAAAATCCTTGCCGTCGTGGATAACGAAGCCTAGAAATCCCGCCGAACCGTAAACGGTTATTTTCGGCTGATCGCCCACGTAGGTCAGACTGGCGGAAGCTTCGATCGGCTCGCCTTTCTTATACGTCGTCCGATCCATGTTCAGCTTCAGCTCGAACTTGTCGTCCCGATAAGACGGCTTCGGGCTAACCATTTTCTCCATGACCGCCTTGTTTGCTTCGATGCGCGCAGTATCGCTTGGCGATGCTCCCTCCGGACTGTCTCCTTGGGTAACGCCGCATGCCGACAGCACCAAGATCGCGAGGTACAGCAATATCCGCATGTTCCATCTGCTCCTTTCGCCCGATCGGGCCGCTCATAGGGGTTTCAATCATGGTACTGCTGCCTTATCCTTCGTTCATCCTATTGTCTAAACGAGTCCTGCGCCCAATAGTTGCACCCCATGCAGTAAAAAAAAGGAATTTCAAGCAGCCATTGCGAATGAAATAGTATGGAACATACGAACTGGAGGAAACGGCCATGCCAAGAATGAAAATCCCCCGTTAAGCCCGAGCTCCCCCTCTCATTGGCTGCGATGACCTACGACAATCCAAACCATTGAGAGGGTGCATGGAGTATGTGGCCGAAAAGAGTGAATTGGAATGACCTGAGATTCGGAATCGAAATCGAATTTGTCGGCGGGAAGCCGGAGGAGACCGCGCTGCTGCCCGGCTGGGTGATGTCGCTGGACGAACTGCAGGTGGACGACGCCGGCATGGAGTCCGGGAGCGAGCTGAAGCCGCCTCCCCTGCGATGGGCGGAACGGGAACAGATCCGTCTCATGCTGGACAGACTGCAAGAGCAAGGCGCCGGCATGAACTGGAGCTGCGGGCTGCACGTGCATGTCGGCATCGAGCCATGGGGCGAAGCGATGGTACGCCCGCTTCTGGATGCTGCGCTGCGGACGCAGGATGCGCTGCGAGCGCTCTTGAAGACGAGCGAGGAGCGGCTATTCTACTGCCCGCCCGTCACGGAAGCCATGCGCGCCGATTATGCGGCGAACCCGCGCCAGGAAGCGCTTGAACGCGAAGGCCGGCCGCAATCCCATCGCTGCGGCATCAACGCCGCGGCCTGGTATGATATCGGCACCGTGGAAATTCGCTACGCCAACGGCAGCTTGGATTACGACGAGATCGTGCGAACGGCCGAGCTGTGCCTGCGGTTCGTCGCCGCGGTCGGCGAGGGCCGCGAGCTGCCGGCTTACGCGGATGAACTGGCGGCAGCGCTCGGCGCGTCGCCGGATGGCTACCCGCCGCCGATTCCGGTTCCCCGCTGGTACCGGGAACGGATGTGGCTCGAGGAGGCGCTCCTCCCTGCTGTCAGAGAGCTTGCATCCCGGCTGCTCCCGGACGGCGAGCTCCATCATATCCTTCCCGTGGAGGATGGCATTCTGATCGCGATCGAACAGGATAGCAAGATGCACCGCTACGTATGCCAGCCGCCCGCGACGGGCTGGCAGGTCGTACGCAAGGTCATCGACGAGCCTGGAACATACTAGGCATAGTTGAGTTAGCAAACACCCCTCGCGCCAATTGGCACGAGGGGTGTTTTGGTTGGTGCTCGATCACTTTACCGAGTAGGTCCCTTCCTGATACGTCAGCGTATATACGATGCCCGCATCGGTCAGCAGCGCCGATCCGATTCGGTCCTTCACCAGCCAGACATTGCTGCCATCGGCCGCCACCTGATACAGTCCCCAGTCAAGGCCTTCCGTTACATAATAGACGCCCGCCGCCCCGATGTAGAACGAGCTGACGGCACGGTCGCTCAGCTTGACCTCCTTGCCTCCAGCAATGTCGTAACGATAAAGCACGCCCGCTCCGTTAGCGGCGTTCCCGCCTGCCGAGTCCAGCGTATAGTAGAAGCTGCCGTTATACAGCTGTGACTGATTCAAGGTCCGGCCCACGAGCGTCTGCTCGCCGGCACCGTTCAAATCGGTCGATTTCAAATACCCGGTGCCATCCTCCACATAGTAGATCCGGTTGTTTTTCAGCCAAAACCCTTTCGCCGGACCGCTCAGCTTCGTCTGCTTCATGTCCGTCAGATGGATTTTGTACACCGCCGACTTGCTCTCGTCTCCCTGCGCATTTCCGTTAAAGCCGAGCGTATAGAGGTATCCGTCCTGAACATACATGGTGCTGTTCGTGCCGTAACTGACGTATGCAGCCGTGACCGACACGTTGACCCCGTATGAAAATTCCGGTTGCCCGACCGGCGAAGTCTTCCCGTCAGCCAGGTCGATCCGCATCAGATTATTGCTGCCCGAGCTGAACATCGGGGAAAAATCGGAATAATACAGCCGGTTTCCATCCTTCACGTATTGGATAAACGACTTGGCATTCGTCACGGTCGCCAGCGTTCCCTTACTCTGATCGAGCTTGTACAGCGTTTCGCCGCCCATCGTGTTATCTCCGCTGTGCAGAATCACGTACAGCTCCTTCTCGATCATCCGAATATCCGAGACCCAGCCGTCCTCGGGCTTCCAATCGGTAATGACGCCCACGGTGCGGTTAGCGTGATTCGAGAGCCGGTACGCATCCAATTCAACTTTGCTGCCGATCGAAGTCACGTAGTACAACTCTCCGTCGATGAGCTTGGCCGAATTCACGCTCGGATTGCCTTGCAGCGGCACACGGACTTCCTTCCCCTTGCCGGTTCGGCTGTACAGCGTCTGAAAGCCGCCTTTGTCCGTATAGTTAAACCTGTAGGAATATACGGTATCGCCCGATGCCGCAATCAAATAATCCGTCTTCGCATCCTCGACGCGCTGCCGTGGATCGACCAGCCTGGCTTTAAGCTGCTCCTTGAACGTCAGCGTCTGCGGCGCCTTCAGATCGACTTGCTCATCGCCGATCAGAATCAGCCCGTCTAACCAGTCGATATGCTTGCCCAGCGCTTCCGATGCCTCGCGGAGCGGAAGCACGATGCGCCCGTCAACCTTCTGCGGCGCGGTCTCGATGGTTTGCGGCACGTTGTTGACGAGCATCGTCTTGCTGCCGAGGGTGAACACGATTTTCTTGTGCAGCCCGTAATTGTTCAACAGGACCTCGTCCGGCTTCTGCTGCTGCCAGATCGCTTCCCAATAGCTCTTGCCGTTCTCGGATTGCGTCGCCAGATCGCTCATCATGCGGATCGGGACCAGCACGCGTCCGTTCCGCTGCACGATCGAATAATCGGCCATCCAGTCCGTCATTCTCCCGTTGACGTATAGCTTGTGTTTGAACACATACGGAACGACAACAAGCCGGTCGATCGCTTCGTTAAGCGGCTTTTTGCTCCCTGTATCGACAGCTGCGACCGGCTCCACTGCTACCGGTGATGCAGCTGCTGATGCTGCAGGCGCCGCTAGGGTGCCCCATGCGAGTCCGATGCTGCCGACTGCTGTCAGTAGTCTTCTTTTCATAGCCCATTCTCCCTCTCCCGTTACGGCTAACTTCCTTATATATCCATAACGAAGTGAAAACGCCAATTGTTGCGAAGGCGGGGAACGGCGAGACGATGGACGCAGCATCCGGTACAGGTACGCCTATTCCAGCCATACCCGCGGCCCAACCGTATGAAAGAGACGCTCGCGATTAGCAACCAACGCGTCCACGATCCGTTTGCGCGTGAAATCGCTAATCGGCCTCGGCCATTCATCGATCGAGCAATAACGGCATTCCAGAATTTCAGGCGAGCTGGGCACCGGCACCTCACCCTCCGCGTGAGTCGCGAGGAAGACGAAATGATGCATGTCATGGTCACGCCCGGCTTCATAGTAGACGCCCGTTAATCGGCCTACCTCGACGTTCAGGCCCGTCTCCTCCAAAACCTCTCTCGCCGCCGTTTGCTGCGCCGATTCATTCGCTTCCGATTTGCCGCCCGGAAGATCCCAGTTGTTCTTGCCGTAACTATGCTTGACCAATAAAATACGTCCTTCCGCATCCATGATGACTGCCGCGGCGCCGATTAACTTGGACATTCATGCGTCCCCCTGTTATGTAGTGGTTTACACCACATACAACGCCAAAATATGTAAGAAAGTTTCAGCGCGTTCAGATCGAAGTGGACGTATACGTATCCTTTAGACAAAGCTTGGCGATATAAAATAGCTGCCCCATATGCTCGGAATAATGGGCGGCGCACTGATGCAGCATGTCCAGGTGCGTGCGTTCCCGTTTCCTTACCTGCTGCGTCTCTGCCAATTGCTCGTTCGAGATCGCAGCCAGTACATCAAGAATGATCTGCAGCTTGGTTTGGACAATCGCTTGCAATTCGGATTTCGTAATTGGCGCAAGGCTCCATTCATCTTCGCGATTGCGCTGCACGTCCTGCTGCAGGATGCCTTTCATAATGCGCTCCTGGACATTGCCTTCGATATGCTTGATCAAGGCCGCAATGCTGTGGCTGGCCGGATCGGGCTTCCAATTCAGCTGCTCATCGTCGAGCTGGTCGATCGCAAGCAGCATTCTTCGGCGGATTTCTTCGAATTTACGGAGGAGCCATTCTCGATTGAAATCTTCGTTCATGCGCGATCCCTGCCTTTACTATAAAATTCGTACTGCCCGTAAACACAACAAAGGCCGCCGAGTCTTATCGGCCGGCAGCCCTGTCCTGTCATCACGTATGCTTAGCGCGGCGGCCTTGGACGCTTTCGTCTAGAACAGCTCCAGCCGCCGGTAATTGTTTCTTATATAATGAACGCCCGAGTACACGGTCAATGCGAGCGCGGCATACAGCAGCACCTGATCGACGGGGATGGAGGTGAAGAAGGCGAACGGCCGATTGCGGAGCAGAACGGCGGTGATTCCTACGACTTGAAATACCATTTTGATTTTGCCGGTGTTGTCGGCCTGGAGAGCGATTCGGCGGGATGCCGCGACCATGCGAAGTCCCGTAATCATAAATTCCCGCGCGACGATGGCGAAGGCTACCCATGCGTACGTGAGATGCTGGCTGACCATCAAGATCAGCGCGGCGGAGATCAACAGCTTGTCGGCCAGCGGGTCCAGCAGTTTGCCGAGGTTCGTCACCAGATTGTATTTGCGCGCAATGTAGCCGTCAAGCTTATCCGTCGCCGATGCCAGCAGGAACACGGCCGCCGCGTAATACATGCCGTATCCGTCCAAATGCTGCAGCAAGGCGGAATGACTCGTCAGCCATGCCGGATAGATGGGGAACAACAGGATAAATAGAGGAATCATCAGTATTCTAACGACTGTGATTTTGTTCGCCAAGTTCATGGGATCGCTCCTTGCCCGGCTCGGCCGGCCCTTATTTCGACTCGAACGCCATAAAGTCCCTTGTGCTCAGATGTAAAAACTTAATATATCACTTTATTCCATATAAAATGCATAAAACCCTGCATGAATAGCCGTTTCCCGTTAAATCCGCTGAATGATCCACAGCAGCCAGATCAGCGCTCCCAGCATGAGGGCGCCGCTTCCGAATATCGCAAAGAGAATGAGTTTGTTCTTCATGACTCCTGCCTCCTTCTAGGATCGGAACGAAGTGATTCTAGGTGTAGCCGGCGTTAAGCAGCCGAATCCGACTGCCGGAAGCCGAGTCGGGCCGCTTTCTCCCTGTCATCCGCTAAAGGATGCCGCTTGCCTCAGCCGCAGCCTTCCCTGTATTTGCGCGGCGTCGTGCCGATCGTCTTCATGAACACGCTATAGAAGGAAGGCTCGCTCTGGTAGCCGACGATCTCCGCGATTTCTTTCACCTGCAGGCCGGTCGTGCGCAAGTACCGCTTCGCCGCTTCCATTCGGCAGTAGATCAGAAACTGGATCGGACTCACCCCTACCGTCTCTTTGAACAAATGCGCCAAATGGTATTTGTTCAAGTACGTTTCCGCGGCCAGCAGCTCCAGCGTCAGCGGCGCGCCGTAGTTCTCTTCCATCATGCGCTTGGCCTTCCATACCGCTTCTTTGGCCGTCGACCGCGTACGCTCCGAGACCGCATCCCTGTAATGCACGATCCGCGCCAGCTTGACGAACAGCACGCCCAAGTAGTGGTTGGCCGCCAGCTGCGACTCCGGCTCCATGCGGTCCTGTTCCGCGATGCAATCCCGCATCAGCTTGCCGATCGCCGGCATATGCTCATGCAGCTCGATCACGGGATCCTGGCCTTGTCCAAGAAAACAATCCGCCTGCTGCTCGCCCATCTGCAGTCCCGTGAACCCAATATAGGTGGCGCGAAAAGGATGCTTCGTGGACAATTCCTTATGCCACAGCCCCCGCTGGTAGAAAAGCAGCGTGCCCGCTCCTGCCGTATAACTCCGCCCGTCGATCTCGAACTCGCCCTCGCCCTCCTCGATCAGCAGCATTTCGCTGTTCGCGTCATGCTTATGCAGCTCCAGATTGAAGCGGCCCGAATTGCCGTCGATGCTGAAGGTCGCGCCGGACAAGTAGACCGGCTGGCTTCGAAACAGCGATGTCTCGCTCATCGGCTTCCCTCCTATATCGCAAGAATGGATAATTTTTCTCACAAGTTCACTTATTGTGCAGCCGCCGCTATTGGCATAACCTAGTATAGAGAGCGCTTGCATAATCTATCTTCAGAATAACGCATTTCTGCAATACCTTACAACATTAAATAATTCAAGGAGTGTAACCAACCGTGCTGCAATTCAAGAAAAGGCTGTTGTCCGAAGAGAAGTACGAGGCCTGCGCGGTCTTCGACGTGAACGGCGACGGCGTGCCGGATATCGTCAGCGGCGCGTACTGGTACGAAGGGCCGGACTACGCGAATAAGCATTTTATTAGCGATGTGCTTGCCATCTCGGAATACCATGACGATTTCTCCGACTATCCGATGGATGTCGACGGCGATGGACGGCTCGACATCATCACCGGCGCATGGTGGGGCGAGACGCTTCGCTGGCGCAGAAATCCCGGCAAGACGGGAACGGCCTGGGAAACCTTCGACATCGATCGCTGCGGAAGCATCGAGACGATCCGATACTTTGACATCGACGGATGCGGCGTGCCCGAGATTTTCCCGAACACGCCGGGTGCACCGCAGGCGTTTTATAAGCTTGTACGCGATGCCGATGGCCGGGGCACTGGCGAGTTTAAGAAGTTCGTCATCAGCGAAGGCGCGAGCGGCCATGGCATGGGCTTCGTCGATATCGACGGAAACGGCCGGATGGATGTCGTGCTGGCGAACGGCTGGCTGGAGCAGCCCGAGGATCCTTTTGCCGGATTATGGACGTTCCATCCCGAATTCCAGCTCGGCAGCGCCAGCGTGCCGGTGCTCGGCCATGACGTGACGGGCAACGGACTGATCGACCTCATCGTCGGCCAAGCGCATGATTACGGTCTCCACTGGTATGAGCAGGGTCGTGCCGAGGATGGCTCCCGCACATGGACGAAGCACGAAATCGACATGTCCGGCTCCCAGTTCCACGACCTGTGGCTGGTCGATCTCGACCTCGACGGCGAGCTCGAGCTGATTACGGGCAAGAGGTACCGGGCGCATAACGACGGCGATCCCGGGGCTTTCGACGACATCGGCATCTACTATTACAAGATCGACGGCGGCAAGTTCGAGAAGCATGTGATCGACTACGGTCCGGCGGGCGAAGCTTCCGGTGCCGGAATTTATTTCTGGGTGCAGGATTTGAGCGGCAACGGCTATCCCGATATCGTCGCGCCGGGCAAAGACGGCCTTTATCTATTCGAAAATTTAGGACAAAGCGAGGGTTAACGAACGATGAGCAAAGTACGGATTGGTTTTGTAGGCGGCGGCGGTATGGGGCAGATGGCTCACCTAAGCAACTATGCGGTATTGAAGGATGAATGCGAGATCGTGGCGCTGGCCGAGATTCGTCCGCAGTCCGCCGCGCTCGTCGCGCAGCGTTACGGCATTCCCGAGGTGTACAGCAATCACCATGATCTAATTGCAAACGCGAAAGTCGACGCGATCGTCGCGCCGCAGCAGTACCGCAACCATGCCGCCCTGATTCCGGACATCCTGCGCGCAGGCATTCCGGTGTTCACCGAGAAGCCGCTCAGCCTGACGGTCGAAGCCGGCCGCGAGCTGGTACGCGTCAGCGAGGAGACCGGCACGCTTCATATGGTCGGCTACCACAAGCGCTCCGACCCTGCGATGGAGCGCGCCAAGAAGGAAGTCGATGCCTGGAAGGCGAGCGGCGACTTCGGCAAGCTGCGGAGCATCCGCGTGACGATGCCTCCGGGCGATTGGACGGCTGCGGCCGACCAGCCGCTGAACGCGGGCGATCCGTATCCGTCCTTGACGCCAGAGCCGGGGCCGGCGGATTACACGGATGACCAAACGCGCGAGCTGGATATCTTCGTCAACTACTATATCCACCAAGTGAACGCGATCCGTTTCTTCCTCGGCGAGAACTACAAGCTGACGTTCGGCGACCGCGCAGGGGTCCTGCTCGTCGGCGAAAGCGACAGCGGCGTCACGGTCAGCTTAGAAATGGCGCCGTACCTCACGTCGATCGAATGGCACGAGCATATCAACGTCGCGTTCGACAACGGCTTCGTCCGCGTCGATCTTCCGGCGCCGCTGGTTCGCCAGCAAGCGGGCAAAGTGACGATCTACAAGGACAGCGCCAAAGCCGGCGCGCCGGAAATCATCCAGCCGATCATGCCGAACGTCTCGGCGATGCGCAACCAAGCGCGCAATTTCCTCGCGGCCGTGCGCGGCGAACGTCCGGCGCCGTGCGCGTCGAAGGAAGCGCTCGAGGATCTCATCTTCGCGCGTTCCTATATCGACTTCATGTCGAAGACGTACGGTAATGGTTTGGCAAAGGTTTAGGGGTTAAGGAGCGAGGATTTAGAAGCTGGGGGTTAAGGAGCAGAGCGATAAGGAGCAGGGATTCCTGCTCCTTTGAGGGTTTATTTGGGACTGTGCACGCTGTAAGCGCGCTGCCCCGAACGGTCGCTGTCCAAGGCCGCCAGGTCCGACAAACGACACCCGCGCGCGCTGGATGCGCGCTGCCTCGGTGATCCGCGACCAAAGGAAGCCGCGCGTCATGCTAGCTGCACGGTACATTAGCTGCACGGCACCGTTGGCCGCCACGTTAGCTGCACGGTACATTAGCTGCACGGCACGTTCGCTGCACGGTACATTAACTGCACGGCACCGTTGGCCGCCACGTTAGCTGCTCGGCACGGGGTTCGATCGCGATAAGCCACTCGTCCGCAAAGAAATAAGTGCAAATATGCACTTATTCAGCGCTCTCATTCCTGAAATCAAGAAATAACTGCAAACATGCATCTATTTAAGACGCAAACGTGACTTTCGGGGGAAAATTCCAGAAATAAGTGCACATTTGCATCTATTTGTTCTTGCAGGGTCTTTCCCTTGATTAATAAGTGCATATTTGCACTTATTTGCTTGGCTTCATTGCGTTACCAAGAGCAGGTCGTAGAGAATGCAGCGCAGCAAAGTCTCCGGCTCTGTTACGGCGGCAGCCAAGCCGCAAGGCAAGGTCAGCCTCGGGCGCAGCAGTCCATCCAGGTCGAGCATTCAATACGCGAGTGAACTCCGGCCGACCAAGCCAAAGCGCTGCCTAAAGCAGCGCAATCATCCTTGCCCTACCCTGCAACGCCCCCCTGCTGGGGGAAGTTCTGCAGGCCATGCCTTAAAAAGCCCCGGTGGAAGCAGGGGCCCGGAGGAGGTACGGAGTCGGAGATCGCCTTTGTAGTCGGAATTCCACCTCTAAATGTCTAATCAGATGAGAGAATTCCGAACTACAACAGCGAACGCAGACCCGTACCGCCGCAGGGCCCCCACGCCTTCCACCATCCGCTTTTTCATCCATTCCAAAGAACGGGGTGTCCTTATGAGAAGAGTCGCCATCATCGGAGCCGGCAGCGTCGTATTCTGCAAAACGCTGATCCTGGACATCATGGCCACGGAAGTGCTGGAAGAAACCGAGTTCGTCCTCATGGCGCCGTCGACGACCAAGACAACGCATGTCAAAGCCTACATCGACCGCGTCATCGCGCAAAACAACCTCAAGGCCCGCGTCTCCATCACGACCGACCGCCGCGAAGCGCTCGCGGGCGCGAACTACGTCATCTGCTCGTTTCAAATCGGCGGCCTGACCGCTTTCGAGCTGGATTACAAGATCCCGCTCAAATACGGCGTCGACCAATGCATCGGCGACACGCTCGGACCCGGCGGCGTCTTCCGCGCCCTGCGCAGCATCCCCGTCATTCTGGACGTGGCGCGCGACATGGAAGAGCTGTGTCCGAAAGCGATCCTGCTCAACTACGTCAACCCGATGGCCATGATCTGCTGGGCGCTCGGCGAGACGAATATCCAGTACGTCGGCCTCTGCCACGGCGTGCAGACGACGCTCGACCTCATCTCCGGCTATACCGGCGTGCCGAAGCAGGAGATCGACTTCATCACCGGCGGCATCAACCACATGGGCTGGTTCCTGAAGATTGAGCACGAGGGCAAGGATCTCTACCCGCAGCTGCGCGAGAAGTTCGAGGAGCCGGAATTTTACGTCAACGAGAAGGTGCGCGGCGAAGTATTCCGCCACTTCGGCTACTTCATGACGGAGTCGACGGGCCACCTCTCCGAATACGTGCCGTGGTTCCGTCACAGCAAGAAAGCGCTCGACCTCTACTGCGACGAGCCCGCGTTCGGCGGCGAATCCGGCGCGTACTACAACTGGTGCGTGTACGTGGCGAATAAATACACCGAGGCCGACCTGCTGACGGACGAATCCGCCGACCTGCCGCCCCGCAGCATCGAATACTGCGCCTACATCATCGAGGCGCTGGAGACCGGCAAGCCGTTCAAGTTCAGCGGCAACCTGCGCAACAACGGCATGATCAAGAACCTGCCGGACGACTGCTGCGCGGAAGGCCTCGTATACGCGGACCGCACCGGCATCCACCGGACGATCGTCGGCGAGCTGCCGGCGCAGTGCGCGGCCTTGAACATGACGAACATCAACGTCCAACGGCTGGCCGTCATGGCGGCGAAGTCCGGCGATCCGGAGACGGTCGTGCAGGCGATCGCGCTCGACCCGCTGACGTCCTCGGTGCTGACACTGAAGGAAATCCGCGACATGGTGACGGAGATGCTGGACGCCGAGAGCGAATGGCTGCCGCAGTTCGGCAACCGCCGTCCGCGCCCGACGCCGACGATCCAGATCCCGCAGGACGTGAGGCGCGCCGACGTGCCGATCGACCCGGCGCTCGCGATCTTCGCCCGACTTGGCGAGCTGGCGCAGTAAGCGTCCTGCCAACTTTCTCTGCAACCGAAAACAAGCCTATCCGATTCGCACGCGCTCAGCGCCAACGAATCGGGTAGGCCTTCTTCATTGCAATTGCGGAACCGAGATAGCCCAGAAGCACGACGCCAAAGAGGTTGAAAATACTCGGTATCGAAGCAATTGCGAGATACGAACAATAAGGGAAGGACCAAATAAAGGCGATCATCATTAACAGTCGGAATTTATAAATAGCAGCTGCTAGGCCTAAGCAGGCCGGAAAGATCACCATTACGGAAAGGATCCAAATCGTATCGCGGCCCGGCCGTGCATCAGAATATGGATTCCAATAAAGCAGGATCGCGCATAAAAGGATACAGCCGATCGAAGCAGTCAAGCCTGTATAGAAACTCATGTTTCGCGCCATTTTCATATGCGATCCCAGCCTATGGCTATCTCCGTCAATCGCTCCCCACCGATCACAATCGTCTTCTCGCCCAATATTCGGCCGCCTTGCGACTGATAGAAGGCCACGGAAGGATTGTCTTTCAGAACCCACGCCATCATCGACGAGTACCCATTCTCCCTTAGCGAATCCATGACGGCATCGATCAACATTTTCCCTATTTCTAATCGCTGATAATCCCGCAATAGATAGATGGCATACAGCTCGCCTTCATGCGTATATTCATGACTTCGACTCTGGCCGCCATTAGAAAATCCGACGATGTTCCCTTCCTGATCTTCAGCAACGAATAGTCGTTCATGTTTATTGGGGTTCTGAAACGTCCACATCCAGCTGTTCTTCCTGCTCTCAACGGTTAGCGTGGATAAATACGAGTCGGAAATGATTCCTTTGTACGTGGATAACCAACTCTTCACATGGACCCTCGCGATCTCTTCCGCATCTTCCGCATACGCTTCTCGTATCTTCATCCGTTCCATCCCCCATGGTTGAATTGTTGTCCACCGAGAAAGTCCAATCCTTCACAACGCATCCAACTCCGCCAACCTATCCCAATGATCCTCAATCCAATGCATCTCTTCGATAAACCGAGCAAGCAGCCCCGTAAGCTCGCTATCGAGGCGTACTTCCGTACGCAGCCACCAACCGGATTCAATGACATATAACAAACGCAGTGATCGGCTGAGAATACCCCGGGGAGCCTCGCTCTGTCCGCGGTATCCTTCCAAGAATGCCTGCGCTTCAATCAGCTTCATCTGCCCGTCACGTAACGCCCCCGACAAAACAGCTCGAGCGATATCGATTTCAGGGTAGGCGAAGGCCATCCGGTCAAAATCCACGATGCTCGCCACGCCGCTTGCATGCAGCAAAATATTGTCGACCCACAAGTCCCAATGCAGCCAGCCAGTCGGGCAATGCTCGAACCTGCCGAAGTCCAGCGATTCGATCGTGGCCCGCGAGCGCCTCAGCCACTCCATGACCGTCTCATCCGCTGCCTCCTCCGCCTTGTTCCAATTGCTTTGCCACTCTCGCCAATAAGCGTCCTTGTCCGGTTGCCAGGAAAGCTTGCCTGCCGGCGCTTCTGCCCGAAGCCATCGATGCATCCGTCCCGTCGCTTCGCCTAATGCAAACATCTGCGCAGCGTTTAAGTATCCGGCTTGAGAAGTATCTCCCTCCACCCAATCGAGCACCGTATATAGCAAGCCCGAGGGGGTTTCATGTATAAAACTCCCGTTGCAGCTGCGAACATTCGGGCACGGTATGCCAGCCAAGCTCAGCCGGTGTTGGAACCGAAGATTCTGCTCCATCGCGCTTCTTCGTTCCGGGTTCGCATGCAGCTTGTAGCGGTCCGGGTGATAGTGCTTCACGAATATCGGTCCTTGGTCCGTGACCATTTTCCATTTCACGTTGAGCCAGCCTTTGTCGATTCGCTCCGCTTTGCTCACGGATCGCCCGAACCGAGTCTTCAGATCCTCACTGATTTCCCGATCCCAAGCTTCATTATCGTGTTCATTCATGCGGCGATATTGTCCTCTCGTCGGCAGACGTCGTTGCTCTTTTCCATTGTTACCATTTTAATACAACTCGATTGAATCGACGAATGCCAAATGCACATAGCCATGGCTAACAACTGCGCATATGGCTCTAACAACGTAAAAAGACAGCCGCTCGACGGCTGTCTGCAGGTCAGGTCAGGCGTATTCAGCCCGACTTCGCCTCATGCAAATTCAACATAAACACGGCGGCTACGACCAGGATCGAAGCCGCCAGGAACACGATTCCGAACGCGTGCCGTCCGGCAGCATAGAGCGCGGCCGAAGCCGCCGCGAAGACGACGAACTTCAGCGCCGTCCGCACGGGATAAGAGAGGACGGACAGCGCCGCTTTCGGGGCGAGAAATATCCCCCAGAGTACGATGACCGCCAGCGGCACCGCTATGGCGGCTAAGACTTTCAAGGCCGCTGCCGCATCGAGCCGATAGCCCCAATACCCGAACGCCGCCATGGCGGCAAGCTCCAGCAGGAAAAACACGGCAAGAAGAAGAGTAATGCCCATAGCTTTCAATGCTCCGCCTCCCGTATTGCGCGTGGCCCGCAGCCGATCATGGTCGCTCGCTTACGGTCAACCGAATAATCGTGTTCAATCGATCCCACTCGTCCGCGCCGGATTTGACGATCGTCACGCCGGACTCGTCCTGCGAGACGGCGACCGCGCTGCCGGTGCCTGCAATTATGCCATCGGCAAACCGCTTGCCATCGCGCGGCGCCGGCAAGACCAATACATTGCCCTGCGGCGGAGATAGGACATGGATATACTCGACTTCATCGTTAATTGATTTGGTGGCGACGATGCCATCCGCCAAATCGTTCAGCGTCGTGCCGCTGGCTCTGACGTAGGACGTGCTCGGCATCGAGCCGCGCAGCGATTCTCCCGCGGCTTTGATATACGAGCCGAGCGCCGCGAACCCCTCTTCCACGCCATCCTCCCAAAGCGCTCCGAATCCGGCATAATTGCCGGCGCTCCAGAGCATCCCTCCTCCGTTGCGGTTTACGCCGGCTTGGAGAACCGTGAAGCGATACATATCCTCGGGCGCATACATCAGCGCGTTCGTCCCTTGCGGAATGGATGCCCACCATATGTAATGGGGCGCGTTTCCCTTGATCGTCGCGACCGTCGCGATTTGGTTCTCCGTGGCCAGCCACGAGCCGTTATCCTGCGGAATATTGAACATTTCCTTCGAGCCGTAGTCGGTGACGACGCCGTCCGAGGCGATCGCCCCGTCGCCATAGCCGCCGTTGCCCACGATGACGCGATCCGGATTTCCTGCGAGCAGGCTCTGCCGAAGCCTCGCTTTGTCGATCCGATGGAAGTTATCGGCGTCGAACACCATATCGAGCCAGTAGCCATCGATTCCCGTACCGTAACGCTCGCCCATCTCCTCCAAGACAGCGTTTACAAAGTTGTTCCAGTTCAGGTACCCGTCCGACGGATCGTTCCATCCCGTCGCAAGCTGCTCCTCGGGCGTAAAGTCGTGTCCGTCCGTGACATGAATGTACAGCATAAGCCGAATGCCATACGGTCGCAGCGCATCGATCAGATCCCGGATGACATCGCGCTTCGCCGCATGTCCAGGCCTCCAGCGGTCGCTGGCGGCGCTTGGGTACAGCACGTTCATCGCCGCATGCCAGACCGTGATGGTCACGTAATCCACGCCGAACCGATGGGCGTCGGCCGCGAAGCCGGCGGCATTGAATTGCTCGGCCAGATGGTCGAGATCGACCGGAAAGCTGCCATCGGGGAATATCGTTTGACGGAATTCGGGTTTAAAGCACGTATAATGCGAGAAGATACCAAAACGGCTTTGCAGGAACCAATTCGACATGTCATCATCTCCTTGTCTTCATCATAAAACAGCCCTCGTCCCTTGGATAGGAGAGGGCAGAAAAATATTTGGCGCCGCCGATGCGCCCCCGCTTACATTGCGGTCTACCTTAAAATCACGAAAAAAGACTGCCAGCCGTTCATGGATAGCGCGGGTCATTTTATAATAAACGCCGTTAATCGCGATCTGCCGACCCGGACCGAAAGACAGACCGGCGACCTCCCCGCCGCCTTTCGAATAGAGCCGTAATCCGTCGCCTCCCGTCCATGGATCCGGCTCGATCTCGCGATAATCGGTCGCGCGCAAGGCTTGGATCAGACGCTCGATGTCCGTCTCGTTCGCTGATTCGTACAGCATGCCGTTTCCCCCGTCCCGGTATGCAATCCGTACCACTTCTCCCGGGGCAATTTCATCGAAGGTCCGTTTAGCCGAGAAATGTTGTTTTTGAATGGAATACAGGACTACCATGCCGAACACCAAAATCAACAATACGCCGATTGCCACAACTTTTCGCATAAACTCCCCCCTGTTTTATAGACTGCATCCGGTCAGGAAAAGTTACGCAAATCCATCCTGAAAATGGAAAAAAGACAGCCAATACAATCGACTGCCTCATGAAGACAATGGCGCTTCAACCTCGCACTTTGCTTATGCTAAGTAGAATCATAGAATCTAAGACGATAATTGCTAAGCTGCAATCCGACGAGGACGAGAATGCCTACCAATGTTTAACCTCCCAGTCCTTCTGGCTTTCTCCGCGAAACCGCTGGACCCATTCCTCCGCAACCTCATCCGCTAGTTTGTCCAACGACGGCGGGGCGATCGTCACGTCATCAGCGGGAATTTCCAGGAATTCCAGGACGCGTCTGACGGTTCCCTCATAGTCCTGAATGAAATCTTCGTAAACGATCGTCAGCGGCACGATGTTGGACTCGGAGAAGAAGTCTTCTATGGCTGCTTCGCGGATGGAGCATTCAAAGAGCAGATGATTGATGGCCTCATATTTATACTGACCGGCGATATCCTGCTCCTGCGGTTCTTGGCCAAACTCGCGATGCCACTCTCCGGAGACGATGGCACGCCACCACGAGACAGCCAGCCTCACTTTGTTGCGGCGCGTCATGTAAATATGCTTGTTGCAGTTCGGGAACGCCGTGCTCCACACCTCAGCCCGCTTAGCATTCGGCGGAAGCTCGAACATCACGCGAAAGGCGTCAATCCACCGTTGCTTGAAGCTATTCTTCAATCCGAACACGCCGTTCGGCGTTGTGCCGCACCTCCATCGTTCTTCAAGGTCTTCGCGCGTGAAAGCTTCTGGGCTCGCGTGGTCCAGGTGGAGCCATTCGCTCGGGTCGCCAGCCACTCCGGTGGAGGCCAGCGCTCGATTCAATAAGGTGCTTCCGGTTCGCTGCGAGAACCAGATCGTATAGCTTTGTTTGGGTACGGTCATACGAATTCCTCTCTCTCTAATTTCATTTGGATGCACAACCTGATGCTGAGAGTTATTGTAACAACCGGGAGGACGTGATTATAGGCAGTGATTCGTTAAGAAGAATTCTCTACCTAAAAAAGCCGCATCAGAAAGGATCTGATACGGCTTGCAATCGGTGTATGCCAACCAACTAATGACTCCAAAGCGAATTCCGTAGTATGATAAAGGACGGTTTCTAGTTCTGCTATTATCTTACGATAGAGAAAGTTTTTCCCACACTAGGAGGTTGCTTGTACTAATGAAGAAGAAATTCGTTTCCACCCTGCTTGCCTTCATTCTCGTGATTGCCTTCGCGCTTCCGGCTGCCGCGACTGACAACGCAAGCCCCATTCTGTTCGTCAACGGACAGCGTATGATGGCTGACAGTGCTCCTGCCGTGGACAAGACCGGCGTCTACTTGCCTTACAAGTCCGTGTTCGCAGCGCTGGGCTATACAGCTTCCTACGACTCGAAGGCGAAACTGTATACTTTAAAGCGCGCCAATGTCAAAATCACATTCGCCGTCGGCGGCAAAAGCGCATTCGTCAACGGACAGAAGAAATTATTGACCGCTGCGCCCAAAGTAATCGGCAGCACCGTTTACGTACCGGTGAAGTTCATGACCGAGACGCTCAAGATACCTACCGTTTACGACAAAACGCTTCAAGTCGTTCAAATCGGCAAGCCGGCTGCCGTCGATCATTTCTTCCAGCTGAGCTTCGGTCTAACGGTCGAGCAAGTGAAGAAGATCGAGAAGAACGAGCTGACCGACTCCGATAAAGACGCGGATGGCAATGCCTCCCTGACCTACTATGACGCCACGCTTCCGAACGGCGTGACAGGCAGTATCGTTTACGATTTCAAGGGCGGGAAACTAACAGAAGTCTACTACATGTTCGACGACAGCACCGATGATTTTGACGGGGCATTAGCAGCTTACGAGAAAGATAAGACCTACCTCGAGAAGGTTTACAATAAAGGCGCCGTTGCCGATGACGTCGTTTGGTATGTAGACGAGGATACGCAAGCGCAATACGCCGAAGAGTTCGCGGACGACGACTATGGTTTACTCGCAACCGCGCTCTTGTATGGCGGTCTCGAACTTGAAGCCACATATAAATCCACCGCGTTCTCAGTCACCATCCATCTGAACAATCTAGACGCCGATGAGGGCGATCCCTACTATATGCATTCGATCGCATATACGAAGATCTAATTCATAGCCAATAAGCAAAAGCGCCCCGACAATGTCCAGGCGCTTTTTCCAATCCCCCGACATTGTATTAGCGAGCTGTTCGACGCTGCAAATTATGATCAATCAAGGCATAGACGACGCCCACAGCGCCGAAGAGCAGCACTGCGGTGCCGCTGCTCAAATCATATTCTTGAACAAAACTGTCATTGTACAAGAAGTGGAACATATAAGCCCCGCCGATCCCGCCAATGCAACAAAATAGCAGCACTTTGCCAATCGCAGCCTTCACGAGCCTCCTCATCACGATAGACAACGGCAGCAGAACGATCGGATAAACGACGCAAGCCAGCAGAAACATCGCCGCGACAAAAATAAGGCCGATATTATGAAAGCCGTAATATTCCGTTGTCGTGATTTTGAATCCCTCCGTGAGTTCCAGGCCCAACACGGCAGCCGTGAATAAGAAGATAAACGAAATCCATAGCATGAAGTATTTTACGACCTGCAAAGGTAACATCTCCTTCGTTTATACGATCACAATCCCAGTCGGCGTATAGGGATAATCCATTTGCTTCTTAATGCTGTCGACTTCGCTCGCATTCAGGAAGAGTCCAACCACGTATAAGCCCAAGTCTATGGACGTCGCGACTCCTCCGGCCGTAATCACATTACCGTGATGCACGATTCGGGTGCGGACGACTTCTTGGGCATAGGGCTCCAGCAGCTCATATGTGAAAGGGTGTGTCGTAGCCTTCGATTGCTGCAGATACCCGGCCGCTCCGAGTAATAAAGCTCCGGTGCACACCGAGACGATATAACGGGCGTCGATCGCGCCTTGCAGCCAGGATATGAACGATTCGTCAAACCGCAACGCTCTCGTCCCCATTCCCCCAGGAACAAAAATCATATCGTATTCGGATAAATCCGGCTTTACTCGATTCACGTTGATCGTCATGCCAAGCTCGTCGGTAACGGTATCGCTCATGCCGCAAATATCCCAGGTCGTATCCTTGATTGCTTCAAAATGTGTCAACCGGTTAATCACATCGTAAAACCCGACAAAGTCCAAGAACGTAACTCCATCAAACAAAATAAACGCGATTCTCATTCAAACCCCTCCTCGTCAATGTCCTCCGAACGCTATAAAAGCACGAAGAGGCAAGGGGAAATCCCCTTACCTCTGCCCAGGCGTACGGCGCTATGAAATATGTGCTCCCCCGTGGGTCTCCACGTTACGCCAGTCACACATAACAGAAATCACCTCGATTATAGTCTGAAAATTGCAAATAAAGCAAGAGCCAAAAAACGAAAGATGACACCAAGCAACTTCCACGCTACTCGCTGCTCGCTGTTCGCCGAAGAGCAATCAGTACAGCAAGCAGTCCTCACGATGTCGACGGGACGAAAACAACCCTCTCCCCTGCAACTGCAGGCGCCGACCAAATTTCCTCCACGCGGGCAAGCGGATAAGGTACCGCGTTCGCGTGAAGGCTTCCGCTTGCAATCGCGTCGATCAGCGCCGGGAATTCGGCCAAATACCCCGCCGCCGTAACCGAGCCTTGGCCGCTGCCAAGCAGGGTGAAGTTGGCCGATCGCAGCGCGGCTGAAGGTACCCCAGCCGTCGGGCCGGCGACGGAACCGATTTGGATCCAAGTCAGCGCCTGGCTTCGATCGGCTCTTCGTGTCAGCATGGGAACCATCGTCAGCTCGGCAGGCTTGCCCCAGAGGTAATCAATTACGATGTCCACGTCGCATGCTGCCTCTCCGACACGCTCTGCGGCTGCCTCCGGATCGCCTGCCAGCGATACGACCCTATCCGCACCGAGCGCCGGCAGGGAGTCAAGACGCCGCTGATCCCGACCGGCTCCAATCACCTGACTGGCGCCCAGGAGCTTGGCGATCTGCACGGCCATTTGTCCGGAATTACCGGTCGCGCCAAGGACCAGCACCTTGCATCCCGGCTGCCACTCCACCCGGCGGCGCAGCGCGACCCATGCCGACATGGCCGGATTCATGGCCGCGGCGATTCGAACCGGATCAGCTCCGCCCGGCAAGGGCACGCTTCGTCGGACGTCGATGACCGCTTTGTCCGCGAACGTCCCCAGTGCAGTGTCGGGGGCAACAAAATAGACCAGCTGACCATCCGGCAGCCGTCCAACGCCGTCGATCCCGGGAATCAATGGCAGTTGTTCCGTGCTCGTGTAGTGCGAGCCGTTCGCTTGCGAACGCACGCGGGGATGTAATCCCGCGGCAAGAACGTCTACAAGAACGTCATGCTTGCCGACAGGAGCAGGCGTATTGAACGCTTCGTATTTCGGAGCTGCATCGAACGAATGTACAACGGCAGCATGTATCATAAGGATAAGGGCCTCCAATCGAATGATCGACTTTAGTTTGTTTCACAAACAAATATAGTTTGTTATACGTACAAAGTCAATACCTATGGTATAATAGAAGGAGAAGGCGCTTTGCTCGGAAGAGGCGTATACTTGAGGCAAACTTTGCTTGAATTGATTGAAGGAAAAGTTGAGTTTTGAATTAGAAGTTTAGATTGAGCGTATTCTGCTTCTTTGCGTGCCCGTGGGTCGCTTGCTTTGAAATATGGCATACCCGGAGTGAGACTAATGGATAAGGACAAAGACAAGGAAAAAGACCAGAGCAAAGAAAAGACCAAAATGAAGAGTAAGAACAAGGACAAGAGCAAGAGTAAGGACAAAATTAAAGACAAGATCAAAGACAAGACCAAGAACAAAGAGAAGAGCGAAATCAAGAACATAGACAAGAGCATAGACAAGAACGTAGACAAGAACATAGACAAGAGCATAGACCAAAGCATAGACAAGCGCCTAGACATGATCGTTGACACGATCACGGAACCCGCTCATGATCCAAATAAGCTGTCGATCGTGGACGGCTTAGTGCAGCTGTCCTTCTTGGTCCAATCCATACTTGGCCGCGTCGGAGCCGAGCATGAGCTCTCGATTATTCAAACGCGCCTCCTTGGCATCGTGCGCGACAGAGAGCCAAGCATGCTACAGCTGGCCCAGCATCTGGGCCTCGACAAGTCGAGCATTACCGGCCTCGTCGATCGCGCCGAACGCCGTGGACTCGTCCAACGCGTAGCCTCTCCGAGCGATAAGCGCGGATTCAACGTGCGCATCACTAGTGCCGGGCAGCAGTTAGTGCAAGTGGGCGGCGCCGAGATCGAGCGGCAGCTGCATGCCGCCGTTGAAGGTCTTACGGAGACGGAGCGCTCGCAGCTCGCTGCCCTTGCGGGCAAAATTGTAGGCGCGGGACAAGCCACAGGACAAGGCAGCTAATATAGCAGCTGTGTCCCGCTATCCTATAGCAATAAAAACAGCCAAGCCCCTAAGAGGCCTGGCTGTTTTGTGTATGACGTGCAACAATTCCTACTCCAAAGCGGGCTAGCACGTTCCTATCCTTTCAGCGACCGAAGCACGTCCTCGATGAACGGCCATGTCCGCTCCACCGACGAGATCGACAGATGCTCGTCCGGGGTGTGGATCTCGTACATGTTCGGGCCGAACGAAACGGCATCGAGGTCCGGCATCTTCTCGATCAGCACGCCGCACTCGAGGCCGGCATGGATCGCCTTGATCTCGATCGGCTTGCCGAAGCGTTTCTCGTACGCCGCTTCGATGACCGGCCGCAGCTTGGAATCCGCACGGTACGGCCAGCCCGGGAAATAATGATCGGTCCTGAACTCGCAGCCCGCCGTCTCGCCAAGCGTCTCCATCACGCGCATGACTTCGTCGGTTTGCGAACGCACCGAGCTGCGCGACAGGCTTTGCATGACGACATGCGTGTCATTTACCGAGACGACGCCGAGATTGGACGACGTGCGCACGAGGTTGCCGATCGCTTTGTCCATGCTGAGCACGCCGTTCGGGATGAGCGTCAGGAGGCGGATAACCAAGGTTTTCACTTCATCCGCGAACGCCTTGCCGGCAGCGGCCGCAGCCGTGGCCCCTGCTCCGCCTTTCTCGTCGAATCCGGCCTGCAGCACGACGGAGACGCCCTTGTCGCTCGCTTGGAACTCGTCCTTTAGGATGCGATTCAACTCGGCGATTCGGGCTTCAGCCGCCGATTTGTTGTCCCCGCTCATATAGACCGCGGCCTCCGCTTCGCGCGGAATGGCATTGACCTTCATGCCGCCGCTGACGCCGGCTAGATCGAATGCCGCATGGCAGCGCAGATCGTCCAGCACCCGGCCCAACAGCTTGTTCGCGTTGCCGCGCTCATGAATGATGTCGTCGCCGGAATGGCCGCCCATTAATCCTTGCACGCTGATCGTGTACGGCTCCCCGGCCGCAGATCCCGCTTCTTTCCAAGCAAGAGGCACCGAGTGGTACGCATTGATACCGCCGGCGCTGCTCACGAACAGAATGCCTTCGCGGTCGGAATCGAAATTGATCATCATGCGGCCCTTTAGCGGGGAGGCATCCAAATGGAACGCGCCGCCCATGCTCGTCTCTTCCTCCGTCGTCAGCAGAATCTCCAGCTCGGGATGCGCCATGTCCGGCGAATCGATGATCGCCATCGCCGTCGCCACGGCAATGCCGTTGTCCGCTCCGAGCGTCGTGCCTTCCGCATAGATCATGTCGCCTTCGATCCGGAAGCGAATCGGGTCTTTGGTGAAATCATGCACCGTCGTTTTGTTTTTCTCGCAGACCATATCCAAGTGGCCTTGGAAAATAACGATCGGCGCCTGCTCGTATCCGGACGCTGCCGGCTTGCGGATGATCAGGTTGAGCTTGTCGTCCTGCAGCACCGTACAGCCCCGCTCCCGCGCGAAATCCGCCACGAAATCGCTGACGGCCTTCTCATTGCTGGAGCCCCGCGGAATTTGCGACAGCACCTCGAACAACTGCAGCACCTTGGAATCGCCCGTATATACCTTGCCTTGCAAGTTACTCATATGTAAAAATCCTCCTTATCGATAGGGTTGCCCATACAAACAGTGTAGCGCATGCAGCCCTCAAACGCCAAATGGACGGCGGCCCAATTTCCGTTCGGATAAAAAGAAAAGATTGACAGCAGCTTGGCGAATATGATATTTATTTATTAGTCAATAAATAACGCGTGAGGAGCCGCATCCCATGACATCCAAAGACGACGCATCCCTTAATCGTAAAGAACAGATTCTCGATGCCGCTGCCACGCTGTTCGCGGAGAAAGGCTATTACAAGACGACGACCGCGGAAGTAGCGCACAGCGTGGGCGTAACCCAGCCTTACGTGTTTCATTTCTTCAAATCCAAGGAATCGCTCTATCTCGCCGTACTGGAGCGCGCGCATCTGCGCATCCTGCATGCTTTCACCACCGTGCAGGCACCGCCCGAGCATCTTGCGGAATTCATGGGCAAAGCTTTCGTCGATCTGCTCCTGAGCCATCGCGATGAGATTCTGCTCGTCATGATGTCCTACACCACGCCGGAGCCCGCGATCAGAGAGCATACGCGCCGCGAATTCGATATCATCTACGAACGCGTCAAGAATCGATTCGAGCAAGCCGGCCTTCCGGATGCGGACGACAAAGCCAGCGTCTTCATCGGCCATGGCCTGCTGATCGCCATGTCGGAGACGCTCGATCTTCCGCATTTGTGCCGCTGGCGGGAGAAGCCTCCAACGAAATCCGGTGCGGATAAGGCAGAACCCCTGCAATAATCGACCCTAACGATAAGGCAGCGCCGACCGACGGTCCCGTTGCTTTTTATCGGCCCACTCATTTATTTATTAATAAATAATTAAGTGAGCGATTATACAAAGCATACACACAGGCGTCCCCCACCTTATCTGTCATCTATCGATACCCGCCGCCATTTTCGCTCCGATGAACCATTTGCATTTGCAGGGTCCAGCAGCGCTCACCTCACCTACGACTAGCAGCCACTTCCGTTATCTAGCTTAAACTTCGCTTTTTTTGAACTTTCATTTATTTATCAATAAATAATATTCCTCCAGATGCACGGATTATTATTTATTCACCACTAAATATTTTTAAAAAGGAGTGTTCACATGTTTACTGCATCCCGCGTCAAACTGCTCGTCGTCACGTGCGCCGCGCTCTTCATGGCCATGCTCGACAATCTCGTCATCGGCGTCGCGCTTCCGTCCATTCAGGAATCCTTCCACGCCAGCATGTCCGATCTGGAATGGTTCATGAACGCCTATACGCTCGCGTTCGCCGTGCTGCTCATCCCCTTCAGCGTGCTGGGGGAACGATTCGGCCGCAAGCGCATGTTCCTCGCCGGCATCGTGATCTTCACGATCGGCTCCGCCCTCTCGGGTATCAGCGAAAGTTCCATCCAGCTTATCCTGTCCCGCGCCTTGCAGGGCGTCGGCGGCGCCGCGATCGTTCCGATCAGCCTAACGCTCGTCAACTCCGCATTTCCCCCGGATAAACGGGCGGCGGCGCTCGGCATTTGGTCCGGCATCTCCGGGCTCGGCTTGTCGATCGGCCCCCTTGTCGGCGGCTTGATCGTAAACGGCGCACCGTGGCAGCTCATCTTCTGGGTAAATGTTCCTGTAGGCATCGCCGCCTTCGCGCTCGGCACGAAATGGCTCCAAGAAGCGCGCGGCGTGCGCAAACCGATCGATCTCCTGGGCATTCTGCTTCTCGGCTCCGGACTGTTCGGCATCGTATTCGGATTGGAACGCGGCAATACGGACGGATGGGGCTCCGCGACCGTCATCGGCCTGCTGGCCGGCGGCGCAGCGCTGCTCGCGCTATTCTACCTCTGGGAACGCCGTCGCAAACAGCCGTTCATCCGCTTCGATCTCTTCCGCAAATCGAATTATACCAGCTTGGTGCTCGCCGGATTTTGGATGAACGCCGGCATCTTCTGCGCCATCTTCCTGCTCACGCTGTTCCTGCAGCAAGCGCAAGGCTATTCCGCCCTTGAAGCCGGCGTGCGCGAAATGGCTTGGACCGGCTGCACCATGATCGCCGCGCCTCTCGCGGGTCTTGCGGTCGGCAAGTTCGGAACCCGGGCCGTCCTCACGACCGGACTTCTGCTGCAGGTCGGAGCCTTGCTCGGCTTCGCCTTCGAGATCCTCTCGATGGGCGTCGATTTCTCCTTCGGCTACATGATGCCTCTCATGATGATGGCCGGCGCAGGCATGGGACTCAGCTTCACGCCCATCTCGCACGGCCTGCTCTCCTCCGTGCCGGAATCGGCCGAAGGCGAGGCGAGCGGCATGAGCAACGCGATGCGGGAGCTCGGCGGCGTGTTCGGCATCGCCATCGGCGGACTCGTGTTCCAGTCCGGAGCCGCCGTCCAGTCGCCCGCCGACTTCGGCGATCACATCGTGCCGGCTTTGTTCGCCGGCGCGGCCATGATCGGGCTCAGCCTGCTCAGCGTCATCGTCATCCGCAGCAGAGTAGCAGCCCGTCGGCCCAGGACGGCGAACGAGGTGGCTTAACGGCAACGCCGCGGCCAGACTGCAGAGCTAGACCAAACAAGTGAATTAGTGCGAAGTGACCCGAAAGGGAACCGTTCACAACCGATTCTAATCGTGCCACACGTATGAATTCTGCGTAAATAACGCATATTTCAGATGTAAGCACTTTGAACCTAAAAGGATGGTCAACTATGGGCAAGGTTGCGCTCACGCTCGTCATTATCGGGGCACTGAATTGGCTGCTTGTCGGTCTGTTTGAATGGGATCTGGTCACCGCGATTCTCGGGGGCGATATTCACCGGGAATCCTCCTGGGCCAGCCGCATTGTGTATATTTTAGTTGGACTCAGCGGCTTGTATTGCATCCGCTACTATTCCGTCGACGAAACAAGGGGAAGAACGTAACTTGCCCCGTTACCCGTCTAACGCAAAAATTCCGCGCTGAGCGGAATTTTTGCGTTATGCGTTAGCTTAGCGAAGGCTTAATTCAATTCCACGATCCGGTTTATCTCCGTTCCTTCCGATTCCTTCCCCATGAGCCTGCCGAACAAGTATTTCACCATCTTGAACTTGTTTCCGGCATCCCAATACTCGGCCGTATCGGCATTGACCTTGATGAGAACGAGATTCGGATCGTCATAGGTCGTTTCGAGCAATTCCTCGTAGAGCGGATTCCAAAATTCCTTGACCTTCTCGGGACTCTCCACGAGCTCCGCTTCGCCGCGGATCGAGACGAACGATTTGCCCGCGTACGCCACGTTGACCTGCCGGTTGCGAAGCAGCTCATGGAACTTGCTCGTATCCTTCTTCGTCAGGAACCACAGGTCGCCGTCGAACTCGACGTCTTGGGTTTTCATGGGACGCGACACCAATCCTTCTTCCGACACCGTCGTGAGCATCGCCGTTTTAATGTCCTTGATCAATTCCCGAACCTTCTCGACCGCTTCTTGTTTGTTGGAGGTTGCATTCATCGTGTATTCCACCTTTCGATAGAGAGTGTCCTTAGTATTACACCGGGCGGTTCTTTGCAAACCAACTTTTTCATCTTCGGAACTCGCAACCGTCTCATGCAGACCGACTTTAAAGAGTCGATCGCTCTATGGCTTGCCGTCTGCCGGCCGTTCCTCAAACGACTCTCCTTGCCAAGCCATTCGCCCAAAAAAAGGGATGCCCCTAAGCCGATTGGCTTGGGCATCCCCCTTCGTCATTGCGCTCTCTTCGGGTAAATCTATTTCGCTGCAGCGACGGAAATCTTAGGCAATGGCGGGGCTACCCGCAACTTCGTCGACTGCTCATACGCGCTGGCGATGCGGATGAGGCCGGACTCGTCGAATGCGCGTCCGAGAAATTCGATGTTTGCCGGCATGGACGTACCCGTCTTGGATGCAGCGTAGCCCATCGGCACGCTGATCGCCGGGAAGCCCGTATTCTCGCTCCAGCGACTGAACAGCCCCGCCTGCTCGTTGCCGATCAGATCCGCCAATTGAGCGGATGATGGGTAGGCAATGGCCGCGAATCCGTTCTTCGCCATCTCATTCAACGTCCAATCCTGCAATGCGGTACGCGTGGAAAGCGCACGTTGGTAGTCGAGGTTCTTGTCCAAGCCCGTCGGATCCACCTTGATCTCGCGGTCATAGGATTCCTTGGCAAACTTGCTGTACTTCCCGGAGTCGAAGAGCTCCTTGAACGATCGGACGGGAACGCCGCTGCCCTGTTCCAGGAGGAACTTGTTTACGTCCCGTTGGGACTCGAACGTAATGACGGACGAGGGGCCGAGCAGGTCTTTGTTCGGTCCGCCGATTTCGACGACTTGTCCGCCAAGCGCCTTAATGTCTTGCGCAGCCTTGCGCAGCAGCGCGACGACCGGACCGTTCGGCTGGTCGCCCCAAATAGCGAGGCCGCCCGTTACGAGGCCGATTTTGACGCCTTTCAAGTTGCCGCCTTTGGCGAAAGATGCATAGCCCGATTGCGGTACCATGCCTAAACTGCGCGCGGTAAGCGGATCCGCCGGATCATAGCCCGCGATAAGGTCCAATCCGATAGCCGCATCCTGAACGTCCGCGGCAAGCGGACCGGCCGCATCCTGCGACGCTGCGCGCGGAAAAATGCCATGCTGGCTCACGAGCCCCATCGTCGGACGAATCGTGACCACGCCCGTCAACGCGGCCGGAATGCGCAGCGAGCCGCCGGTATCCGTACCGATCGCAAGCGGCGCGTACTGCGCGGCAGCCGCCACCGCGCTGCCGCCCGATGAGCCGCCGACGGTGCGTTCGAGATCGTATGGGTTACGCATTGCGCCTTGGAGGCTTGAAATGCCGTACACGGCCGCCGCGAAATCATCCAGGTTCGTCTTAGCCAGAATGATAGCGCCTTGCGCTTCCAAACGTTTAATAACGGTGGCATCGGAGTCCGGCACCCAGTCTTTGAACAGCTCGGAGCCGTTGGTAGTCGGCATATCGGTTGTATTGATGACGTCCTTCACGACGACGGGAACGCAATGCGCCGGGGCAAGCTGCTGACCGGACCGCTGCTTCTCGTCGAGCGCCTGAGCTTGGGACATGGCCTGCTTATTCATATTGATGATGGCATTCAGCTTCGGTCCCTGTTGATCATAGGCTTCGATACGCGCCGCGTAGGCGGAAACCAGCTCCCCGCAGGAGAAAGCCCCCGTCTTGATCCCCTGTTCGATCTGCGAAATCGTCAGCCCTTCGACCGTGTTCGCATCGATGCCAGCAAGGCGCAAATATTCCGCAACGCGCTCGCCGATCAGCTTCGCGCCCGCCTCGGTCAGCTTCTCGCCTAGTCCGAACTTGCCGCTGCCGATGCCGTTCATAATGCCGGCGTTCGTTACGGCACCGACGGCAGCCGCGTACGGGCTGCCAGCCGACACATCGGAGTAGGCAGCCGAATAATCGTTTAGATGAATGAATGTTTGGATGATTTGCGCCGCGGTTTCCCTGGCGACGGGAACGTCGCCGTTCGGAATCGTAATGGTCGGCTCGTTGGGCGCGGCTTGCTTCAGCATGGCGAGCAGCGCGTTTCCTGTTACCGTACCGGTAGGCGCGGATTGCGCATTTGCGAGAACGGGGAGCTGCAAAAGCAGACTTCCGGCGAGCAGCGTTTGGACGATTCGTCGATTCATGCGCGGCCTTCTGATCTTGTCGTTTCTGCAGCCACTTCTGTTCTTGATGTTCATTTCCAATCCTCCAGTATGATCTCTCTTTAATGTTAGATTACATAACATATCCTATTTAAATAATTTGTATATGTCAATTTATATATCATATGTTTTTAATAATTACGCAAAATACTAAGTGAATCATGAATATTTAGTAGAAACAATTCATTCTTCTTTAATAAATGTAATAAAAACTAACATAATTCTTTATGCTTAGTTGTTTCTTTTCCGTATGGGAAGCGTTGAAATGAAAAGCTATATCATTATAAGACCGGCAATGCATGCGCGTCTGAGTGAGGATGCTGAATTATTCGAGAGAGCGCCATTTTTGGAGGATCGGTGCATGCGGAGACGAAAGATTTCAATCGAGGACCAACGCGGCGAAGAATCTCGCAAAACCGCCTCGGCGAATGCCGAGGCGGCTAATGAGTTAGGAAGCCTTGAAATTGTTGAAATAATGCACGCCGTCGTGGGCGGTATCGCCCGCTTTCGTTCTGCGATTGGTGCTGAACCACAGTTTGCCCCCGCTGCCGATTCCTACGCCCTCGATCTCGAAAAGGTCAGCGTATGCAGCGGACGTAATGCGGAAGGATAGATTGGCATCTGCCTTTAGGGTACCCGAAGCGGTAGAGGGATGACGGTACACAAGGACGACACTGACGTTTTTATAAGTCAGCGGAACATAGAGGGTATCGTTGCTGTAACCGAATCCCTGGGATGCATACGAGGCAATGTTCGCTATTGTACTGCCGTTGACCTTTGCGTCTTTCGTATTGAGGTTAAAGCTGCTCGTGACATTAATGGTACCGCTGTTGGCGGTCAATGGAAGCGATCCTCTGTACAGGCTCAGTCCGGATTTGAAGAGAAAATGGATGCGGGAAGGGTCTTTGCTCGTGATTTTCACGCCCGACATCGCTTTGTTCGCATTCTTGTATTTGATGGTGTATTGTCCGACTTTGTAATAGGTCGTGCCTACGTATTGCAGCTTCACGAGACTCATGCTGCCGGCGTTCATGGTGACGACGAACATATAAAATTTTCCCCCGATGGAGCTGAGCACCACGTCGTTCGCATGGCCGAGGTAGGTTGCGTACGTTGTCCCGTTATCGCCGTTTTTCATGAGGGCAGTGGTCCCGTCGCTCATCTTCGTCCGATAGATGACGGCTTTATTATTGCTGCTGTTTACTTTGACGGAATAGACGTAACTGGATCCCACGGCGAATCCCTGCGCGGCGTAACAGCCATTGGCATTGTTGAGCTTGGCGGCGGTGCTGTAGGTGTTGTAATAGGCTGCGCTTGCCGTGATCGGCATGCTCAGAGCCGTACAGAGGATAGCGACTACCATCACGTAAACCCATCTCATTCTTCCAGGTCTGCTTGAAAACATAGGCTTCATGCACGATACCTCCCAAAAACCATAATGTTGGCTAAAAATGGTTGCATTTCCTGCCCGACCTTCGCACAAGACTATTCATTAACCCAAATTCGCGATCATTCAATCAGCGCGTTCATCCAATAAAAACGGGACAAGGCATCCGCCCCGTCCCGCTTCCTTCGTATCGTCATGAACTGGTCCAATGTAAATCCGCGCACCGAATCCGCATGCCGCTCCGAGGGCTATTCGATCATCCCGTGCTGCTGCAGCAGCTCGCGGTGATGATCCCGCATGCGCAGGAAGCTCTCGGCCGCCGCTCCGTTGCCCCAATCGAAAATCGTGAACTCTCCGATACCGAGCCCGTTGTCGTTCACGACGCCTTCATGGCCGTAATTTTCCATCATGAACCCGTAATCCTTCTCGTTGAAGAACGGATGCGCTTTCTCCCACTGCGCCTGCGTGGTCGGATTTTCCGGACAGTACATCATGACGAACGCGCATCGCAGCGCGGCAAGGCCCCGTTCGATATATTCGCGGCTGCCCGTCTGCTGCCCGTATTCGATGATCAGCTCGGCGAACAAGCTTTGCCGCGCATCGTTCCATTCCCCGTCGCCGTTCATGACGCCGAAGCCGCCGAGCGCGCGGACGTAAATATAAGGCGGCTGCCAGGACGCTTGGGTCATCAGCAGCTCGTCCAGACAGCGCTGCCCGAGCTGCAAGTAGAGGGAATCTCCGGTTTGCCTATAGCTGGCCAGAAGCGCTTCCGCGGTCCAATACATGGAGAAGTTGCACTGCTTAAACATGTTGTTGCGCTCGACCTTGTCGTGAACCAGATGGCCGCTGCCGTATCCGCTGCAGGACCAATACGTTTCGAAGTCCTCCCACCGACCGACGGGGATGATCTCCTCGGCAACGATGTCCATCGCTTTCAAAGCGGCCTCCTTGTAAGCCTCGTTGCCGGTTCGTGCATGCAGCTTCAGCAGGAAGGTAACCGACATGGACGTTTCGGGCGAGTCCGCCAGCTCGCGCAGCGGCTGCAGCGTCGCCTGATCCAGCCAGGCCGGGAAATACCCCTTGTCATCCTGCAAGCCGAGAAGCGCGTCCCCATAGCGAACCGCGTATGCCAGCAATCGCTCGTCCTGCTCCAGCTCCTCGTACCAGCTCAGCATAAGCAGCGCCGTAAAGCTCATATCGAGCACGTGATAGGGCGCCTCGCGGGAAGAGCGGGTGACGGGGTTGCGGTTGGAGTTGCCCCAGAACGCGGTGCCCCAGCCTTTGGAGCGATTCACCGTCTGTCCTTCGATCACGACCTGCTCCATCTCGGTCGCGATGACGGCGGGGAAGAAGCCTTCGCGCTGCGGTGCCGACAGCGCCAGTTCCTTCATCATCCGCGCGCGCTCGAGATCTTCCAGGCTGCCTTTTGCCTGACCGTAGCGGTACAAGCCCTGGGCCGAGCGGAGGGAGCTGAACCAGGCTTGGTTCCATACGGAACGGAATTCGCGCTCGTCGACTATGCCGGGATAGTTCGGACTCTGCGTCACGTTCACGATGAATACCGGCGCGCCCACCGTCTTGCCGTCCAGCTCGAACTGCTGCCACACGGCGTCCTTCCACGAATGGAACGCCCACTCGTACGCATGGTCGACATAGGGTTCAAGCGGCCGACCGATCGGCTCTCCGCGTTGAAACCGATGGCTGCCCCACTTGTCCCAGAGCAGGTCAAGCACGGGACGCCAAGGATTTTGCGTATAGGCCGGTCCTTCCCCCGTAAGCACGTAAAAGCCGACCACGACAGTCCCTGTCGGATACGCCGCCCCTGCATCCTTCTCATAAAGCACATGCTCGGTCACCTTATAACGGCTCATGCCTAACGTCAGCCGATTGTCCCGCGCATTCATGTCCATGTACCAACGTACGGGCGTTCCGCCTTGCAGAATGTCCAGATCGGGAACGACGGCCAGCCACCGGTCCGCGTCATGCGCGATGAGCGCCGGCGAGCGGAAGCTATGCTGATCGACGATATGATTGTCTGTCGGCGTCAAATGCGGCGACCAATGGAAGGTCGGGCTAAACGCAGGCGTAAGATGGAGCTGCCAGTCGTCCTGCCGTACCGTCTCGTCCAAAACAAAGGAAAGCGTTACTTTCACCCGATTGGCGTCCAGGCGCGTTATTTCCGTCGCTGGCTGTATCCGGCCGATCGAACCGGCCGTCATGCGTTCGATGAATGCCGACAGCCCGGCATCGAGTGCGAGGCTCGAGGTTTCGTTCAACAAAATGAATCCCTCCCGTTGTTGTGGCCGCTTGCGATCCCTGAATTCCTGCGGTCGTGTACGCCTAGCCAATTAGCAGCAGCCGCACGATTTCACCGTCGATCTCGGCGTCGCTGACCTTCTCGAAGCCCAGCGACGCATACAAATTGCCGGCGATGTCGTTATTCGGCCTGTGGCCGATCATGAGCCTCTTGCATTTCAGCTCCGTCATGCACGCAATCAGCTGCTCCATCGCCGCTCTCCCGTAACCTTTGCCCTGATGCCGGCCGTCGATCAACAACGCTGGTATCCACCAGTTCCCGTCCTTGTCCGGCTTCCCGCAAAACACGATAAATCCGACGACTCGTTCCGCTCCGTCATCGTCCGCGTACACCGCGCGCAATTCGAAATCGGCGATGTACTTCGATTCGGCGATCCAATAGACGACCGGTGCCGGAAAGACGGACTGCTGTTCTTCCTTGACTTGAAGCTGCGTACAAGCGTACCAATTGTCGATCGTGACTGGCTTCAGTCTCACGCCCATTGTCGTTCCTCCCGATCTGCCGCATCTATGTCTTCCGTCGATTCATTCTCTGCTGCTTCTTCCTACTCCACCTACGATTCTTCCGCTGCGCTACCCGCTCAGCACCGCTCCAAACTGGTTCGTGAACATCTCGTAGTAGACGCCCCTGCGGGCCATCAGCTCTTCATGCGAACCGCGCTCCACGATGCTGCCATGATCGATGACCATAATCGTATCGGCGTCTCGGATCGTGTTCAGTCGGTGGGCGATGACGAAGCTCGTACGTCCGCGGAGCACGCCTTTCAGCGCGTCCTGAATGTGCAGCTCCGTCCGCGTATCGATGCTGCTCGTCGCCTCGTCGAGGATGAGGATGGACGGATCGGCCAGAATCACCCGCGCGATGGCGAGCAGCTGCCGCTGCCCTTGGCTCAGGTTGCTTCCGTTCTCGGCCAGCGCGGTATCGTACCGCTGCGGCAGGCGGCGAATGAAGGATGCCGCGTTCGCGAGCGCGGCCGCGCGCTCCATTTCCTCGTCCGTGGCGTCCGGCTTGCCGTACTTGATGTTGTCGCGGATCGAGCCGGCGAACAAATACGTATCCTGCAGCACGATGCCGAACGCCTGGCGCAGGCTGTCCTTCGTATAGCTGCGGATATCCCGGCCGTCAATGGTGATCGAGCCGGCCGTCACGTCGTAAAACCGCGTCAGCAGGTTGACGATCGTCGTCTTGCCTGCCCCGGTCGGGCCGATCAAGGCCGTCATCGTGCCTTCCGCCGAATCGAAGCTGACGTCATTCAGAATCGGCACATCCGCCCGGTAGCCGAACGATACATGGTCGAAGACGACGCGGCCGCGCGGATTGACGAGCGCCGCCGCACCCGGCGGATCGTCCGGTTCTTCCTGCTCGTCGAGCACCTCGAACACCCGCTCCGCGCCGGCCACGCCGGACTGCAGCACGTTGAATAGATTGGCCAGGTCGATGAGCGGCCGTACGAATTGCCGGGAATAGCTGAGGAAGCTCGCAATGACGCCGACCGTAATATGGCCGTTAACCGCCAGCAGGCCGCCGACGATGGCCACGGCCGCGAAGCCGAGGTTGTTAATGACGTTCATGATCGGCATCAGGAAGCCCGAACGGATCTGCGCCTTAATGCCGACCTCGCACAGCTCGGCGTTGACCGCGTCGAACTCGGCGATCGCCTTCTCCTCGCGGTTGAACGCTTTGACGATCTGAATGCCGGAGATGGTTTCCTCGACGTGGCCGTTCAGCTTGCCGAGCTTGCTCTGTTGCTGCTTGAAGAGCGGCGCCGTCGAGCGCGCGATCGCCCGGGCAAGCCAATAGACGGCAGGCACGGTAATAAGGCTCGCCAAGGTCAGCACTGGGCTCAGAATCAGCATCATGACGAGCGCGCCCACGATGGAGATCGAGCCGGTCATCACTTGCGCTGCCGATTGCGCAACCGTGTTGCTCACGTTATCAATGTCATTGGACATGCGGCTCATGAGGTCGCCGTGCGTCCGCGAGTCGAAGAAGCGGACCGGCAGCCGATGCAGCTTCTCGAACAGAGCCGCCCGAAGCCGGCCCACGATGCGCTGCGACGTTCCCGCCATCAGCCAGCCCTGCATGAAGGTCAAGCCGCCGTCCGCAATGTAGGAGACGACGAGCGCGATCAAGGCAACCTGAAGCGAGCCAAAATCCACGTTGCCGCCATCCTTCGTCATGGCGTCGATCGACACGCCGATCAGGTAAGGCGCTGCGAGCATGATGATTGAGTCCACCAGCACGATGAGGAAGATGATCGTGAGCAGTTTACGCTCGCCGCCGAAATACGACCATAACCGCAAGAGCGTTGCCTTCAAGTTCTTAGGCTTCGCAGCCGGTCCGCCGCGTCCCATCGGTCCGCCCCGACCCGGCATGTTCATCGGCGGCGGTACCGGAGCTTCTGTCGCCCCGGCGGATGAACGGCCTGTCTTATTCACGGCATTCGCGTCGCGCTCAGACATTGGCCTTCGCCTCCTTGCCGGTCTGCGACCGGTAGATTTCCTGATACGCGCGGCAATCCCGCAGCAGCTCGTCGTGGGTTCCCGAACCGACGATCTCTCCGTTGTCGAGCACGACGATCCGTTCGGCGTCCATGACGGACGTAATGCGCTGGGCGATCAGCAGACAGGTCAGCCCTTTGGCGTATTCGCGCAGCGCCGCCTTAATGCGCGACTCCGTGGCGGCGTCGACCGCGCTCGTGCAGTCGTCCAAAATCAAGATGGACGGCTGCCGCACGAGTGCCCGCGCGATCGAGAGACGCTGCTTCTGGCCGCCCGACAGATTCACGCCGCCCTGTCCGAGCTTCGTCTCGTAGCCTTCCGGACAGGCTTCGATGAATTCTTCGGCCTGCGCCATTTTGGCCGCATGCCGCATCTCTTCCTCGGTGGCGTCTTCCTTGCCCCAGAGGAGATTTTCCCGAATCGTGCCGGTGAACAGCACCGTCTTCTGCGGCACGATGGCTATTCGCTCCCGCAGCCTCTTCGGATCGACCTCGCGGACATCCGTGCCGTCTACGGCCACGCTGCCCGAGTCGGCATCGTAGAACCGCGGAATCAAGCTGACCAGCGTGCTTTTGCCCGAGCCTGTAGATCCGATGATGCCGATCGTCTCGCCCGGCCGGCAATCGAGCGTGATGCCGCGCAGCACGGATTCCGTCCCGTTATACGCGAACGATACATTGTTGAACGCGATGCTTCCCGGCACTTCAGACAACTGCGGCTCCCGGTCGCTCCATGTCATCGCGTCCTGCTCCGCGAACACCTCGCCGATGCGATCCGAAGAAGCTTTGGCCCGGACGAACATGTTGAAGACGTTGGAAATCATGAGCAGCGAGAACAGAATCTGCGTCATATAGTTGATGAATGCGATAATATGCCCGACTTGCATGTGCCCGTTATCGACCCGCTGCCCGCCGATCCAGATGACTGCCGCGATGCCGAAATTGACCGTCAGCATGATGCCGGGACCGAAGATCGACATCATCCGCATGGCGCGCGACGACACCTCTTGGTACGAATCGTTCACGCCCGCGAACTTGCCGGTCTCGTACGGAAAGCGATTGAACGCCTTGACGACGCGCACGCCGGAGAGATATTCCCGCGATACGCCGTTGAGTCGATCGAGCGCCTTCTGAACCTTGCCGAAGAGCGGAAAGCCTACGCGCATGTTGATGACGATGAGCACGGCCACCATCGGGACGACGACGGCCAGCACCAGGGACAGCGGCGGATTGAGCCGAACGGCCATGATCAGGCTCCCGATGCAGACCAGCGGCGATTTGACGAAAATACGCATGAGTCCGTTCGTGAAGTTCTGCATCTGCGTAACGTCGTTGGTAAGACGGGTAACGAGCGAAGCGCGGTCGAACTTGTCGATGCTGCCGGCTCCAAGCGTCTGGATCTGGCGAAACAAATCCGAGCGCAGCTTCGTGCCGAAGTTGAGCGACACATGGCTCGAGATAATGTTGCGCGCGGTCGCCGCGGCGGCGCCGAACGCCGTCACCATCAGCATGTACCCGCCGAAGCGGACGACGTAGTCCAGGTCCTTGTTTTGGACTCCCACGTCGATGATGCGCGACATCAGCGTCGGCTGGAGCAGATCGCACATCGCTTCAAGCGTCAGAAACAGGATCGCCACCAAGAAGGGTTTGCCGAAGCGGCGAAAATAAGGCTTCAAGTAATTCAATTACAGGACTCCCTTGCCAGATAGAATAGTCGGTACGATGGCGCGTCTTGAGCGGCCGCTGCAGGTTGTCTACACCGATTCGCCAGGCCCCCTCCTGGAAAAACGTCCCTGTGCCGCCCTTATACATCCCATTATAACTTGTGGTACGATAGGAATGAATAGTTGGAAATTTCAGCGTTAAGGAGCGTGCCTCGATGGACCCGATGAAAGAAGAATTGTTGAACCGTTTTACCTCCTACATAGAGATCAACACGCAATCGGACGACGAAAGCGACACTTGCCCCTCCACGGAAGGACAATGGACCTTGGCGCGCCTGCTGGAGCGCGAGCTCCGCGAGATCGGCCTTACGGAGGTCACGTTGGATGCGAACGGTTATGTCATGGCGACGCTGCCGGCCAATTCGGACCGCGATGATGTACCGACCATCGGCTTCATCTCGCACATGGATACCGCGACGGACTTCACGGGCGACGGCGTTAAGCGCCAGGTCGTCGAGAACTACGACGGCGGAGATATCGAGCTGAACCGCGAGCTCGGCATTGTGCTCTCGCCGCGCAAGTTTCCGGAGCTGTCCGGCTATAAAGGACACACGCTGATCACGACGGACGGCACGACGCTGCTCGGCGCCGACGACAAAGCCGGCATCACGGAGATCGTTACCGCCATGGCTTACCTCGTGAAGCATCCCGAGATCAAGCACGGACGCATTCGCGTCGCTTTCACGCCGGACGAAGAAATCGGACGCGGCGCGCATAAGTTCGACGTCCCGGCCTTCGGCGCGGACTTCGCCTACACGATGGACGGCGGACCGCTCGGCGAGCTGCAGTACGAGAGCTTCAACGCCGCCCAGGCGGTCGTTACGGTTAAGGGCGTGAACGTTCACCCCGGCACCGCCAAGAACAAAATGATCCATTCCTCCAAAATCGCCATGGCGCTGCATCACCGCCTGCCCGCGGGCGAAGCGCCCGAGTTTACCGAGGAATACGAGGGATTCTATCATCTGATCTCGATCCAGGGGAACACGGAGCAGACGAAGCTCGTCTACATCATCCGCGACCATGACAAGGAAATCTTCGCGCACCGCAAGGCGACCATCACGGCAATCGTGGAAGAATTCCGCCAAACGTACGGGGCCGATCGCATCGTGCTCGAGCTGAAGGACCAGTACTACAACATGGGCGAGAAGATCGAGCCGGTCAAATACATCGTCGACATCGCCCACGAAGCAATGACGAATCTCGGCATCGAGCCGATCGTAGCGCCGATCCGCGGCGGTACGGACGGCTCCCAGCTGTCGTACATGGGACTGCCGACGCCGAACATCTTCGCCGGCGGCGAGAATTTCCACGGCAAATTCGAGTACGTCTCCCTCGATACGATGCAGAAAGCGACCGAAGTCATCGTCGAGATCGCGCGTCTGTTCGAGCAGCGGGAGTTGTCCTAAACCAGCCCGACCAGGCTGTCGATTGACAGCTTGCTCGCACAGACCGAAAAGCGGACCGAAAAGCTGCAAAATAGCAGCTTTCCAAGCCCGATTCCGCCAACATACGATCAAAAGCTGCCAATCGGCAGCTTTTTCGTTATCACGTGCGGTGGTGCATGCTGAAAAGATGCTGCATAGCAGCTTTTCGGTAATTATGCGGCAGTGCAGGCCGAAAATGCTGCTAAATCGCACAATTATGCTCGATTCGGGTAAGCGATCGCTTCTCTGCAACCTCTTTACAACTAACTCTACAACCAACTCTCCAAGCTTTCAGGTTGCAGAGAAAAGCCGCTCCATATTAGGGGAGTTCTGTAAGCGACAAAAGCTGCGGATCATACAACGTGAACACGTGCTGACGCGTAACGGTGTTCAGCGTTGCTAATTCACCAAATATACGGCTAAATAAATGCTAACGGTTCTGACTGACGTTATTAGGTGTAGAAGAGCTGATTTGCAAGGTAAATTCTCGCAATAAGCCTCCTGACAACCCTTGGTTAACTAAATAGAGCAATTTGAGGTGATTAGCCATCCGCACAACCGTTAGCCGTAGGATGGCTAGGTTCATTTTCGCAAGCATGACTATTTGCATGCATCGGCGCTCAGCAACCCGATAGCGTTCTGCGATTTTGATTTTCTCGCGACCCTGAGGTCCGCCATATCGGCGGACCTTTTTGACGATGCAATCGTTGCGGACATTCAGAGCTCCGCTTGGAGTGATGCCTCTTCAGGAAGAGCCACTCTAGGGAAGCCTGTTCCGGGAAAACCTCCACCCGGGAAACCTCCTCCGGGAAAGCCGCCTCCAGGAAACCCGCCTCCGGGGAAGCCGCCTCCAGGAAACCCGCCTCCGGGAAAGCCGCCTCCGGGAAAGCCGCCTCCAGGAAACCCGCCTCCGGGGAAGCCGCCTCCAGGGAAACCGCCTCCGGGAAAGCCGCCTCCAGGGAAACCTCCTCCGGGAAAGCCGCCTCCGGGGAAGCCGCCTCCGGGGAAGCCTCCTCCAGGAAAGCCTCCTCCGGGGAAGCCTCCTCCAGGGAAACCGCCTCCGGGAAAGCCGCCTCCAGGAAAGCCTCCTCCGGGAAAGCCGCCTCCGGGGAAGCCTCCTCCGGGGAAGGCCCTACCTGGGAAACCTCCCCCAGGGAAACCTCCGCCTGGGAAGCCGCCTCCGGGGAAGCCACCTCCAGGGAAGCCACCTCCAGGAAAACCTCCGCCTGGGAAGCCGCCTCCGGGGAAGCCACCTCCAGGGAAGCCACCTCCAGGAAAACCTCCGCTTGGGAAGCCACCTCCAGGAAAGCCGCCTCCGGGGAAACCTCCTCCAGGGAAACCTCCGCCGGGGAAGCCGCCTCCCGGAAAGCCTCCTCCGGGGAAACCTCCTCCAGGAAAGCCCCCGCCAGGAAAACCACCACCTTGGAAGCCACCGCCTTGAAAGCCGCCTCCCGGAAAGCCTCCACCAGGAAAGCCCCCGCCAGGAAAACCACCACCTTGGAAGCCACCGCCTTGAAAGCCGCCTCCGGGGAAGCCGCCTCCCGGAAAGCCTCCTCCAGAAAAGCTCACTCCAGAAAAGCCTACTCCAGAAAAGCCGCCCCCGGGGAACCCTTTCCCGGGCATGCCGCCTTTTAACATGCTGCCTAATAATCCGCCTTTGGCGTCGCCACCCCCAAGCATGCTGCCGAGCAAGCCTCCTTTGGATCCGCCGCCCATCATGCTGCCGAAGAGTCCGCCCTTGGGGTACCCGCCTTTCAGCATACTGCCCAAAGCGCCGCCCCCAAGCATGCCGCCTAAGGCACCACCACCCGGAAAGCCTCGCTGCTGCCCGTTTGTTGCGGGCACCTGCTTGAAATCAATCGTCATGAGCTGTTCCTCCGATAATAGGATGTCACCTAAGTTATCCTATTCCCGCCTCGCAGACCGTGACACCCGCCTAGGAAATAAACAAACCGGCAGCAGGCGCTTGCGCCTTGCTTGCCGGTTTACGTCTCTTACGTTGCTTCTCTTATGTTGCTTCTCTTACGTTGCTTTTCTTCTTCAATTCTCTTACGTTGCTTCTCTTACGACGATTCTCCGTCGGTCGCGGTCGTTGTCCCGCTCCCGCCTTGCCGCTGGCCTCTTCCGCCGCCCCGTCCGCCAAAACCGCCGCCTCCACCGGGACCGCCCATCCCGATCTGCGCTTCGGTGACGCCCGATTCGTTCACCCAAGTGATGAGCGTGGCCGCCTTGAACTCCACGACCTTCGTTCCGCCTTCGTAGGTGCCGCCTTCATAGAGGCCGTTCGCCGCGCTGCCACTCGACTTCCCTCCCGAGTAGAGGACGTACGAACTATTGGTCTTCAGCTTCGGCGAGCTCACGAACACGGCCTGATAATCCTTAAGCGGTGCGAATGTAAGCATGTCGCTTCCTGCGCTATCGGCCAGGCGAACGAGCGTCCCTGCTTGCTGCGCCTGCGAGTACGTCATCAGAATGCCCGATTGCGTCGATTGGTCGGACGTCGCCTGCACCATGCCGGAGCTTCCGGCGGCGACGAGGAATCCGCCCGTCATCACGAAGCTGCCGTCGTAATCCAACGCGCCGTTGCCGTTCATCGTCGGACCGTTAACGATGACGGTGCCGCCGGACATCGAGATCGAACCGTTTGCGTCCAGCCCATCGCCCTGGGCATTCACGGTCAACGAACCGCCGCTGATGGTCAGCATGCTGCTGCCGCCGCTGCCCGGCATCCCGCCCGGGGCTCCGCTAGGCGGATTGCCCGGTCTTTCTCCATCCGGCGGGGAGCCGCCGTCAAAACCGCCGGGCGGAATGCCAGCATCTGCCCCGTCTGAACCTGCTCCTCCGGCATCGGTTCCGCCTGCGGCATCCCCGCTTGGCGCTGCACCATCGGCCGCGGCGCCAGATGCCGTGCCATCCGTTGCATCCACGCCGTCGCCGGCGCCACCAGTTGTTCCACCAGGTGCCGCACCGTCCGGCGGATTGCCGTCGAATCCGTCACCTCCGCCAAATCCGCCGCCTCCAGGCCCGCCTTCGCCTGCCGTCTCGCTGTCGCCGGATGCCGCATTCACGCCGTCATCGCTGGCGACGACGGCGATCGTGCCATCCGCAATCAGGATGGACGGGGCTTCGAGTCCTTCATTGCTCTTCGCGACATTGACCGTGCCGCCCGTCACCGCAAGCCCGGTCTCGGCATGAACGCCGTCATCCCCGGCGTTGATCTGAATATTGCCGCCTCCGATGAGAAGGCCGCCGCTGCTGTGCAAAGCATCCTCGCCCGACGCGATGTTGAAATTGCCGCCTCCGATGGCGATCACGCCTTGTTCGCCTTCGTTGTCATTCGTCGATTTGATGCCGTGACCGCCGGCTTCGATCTTGAATTCGCCTGCTTGCACGGCAACCAGGTCGCGTCCCATGACCGCGTCGTCGACGGCATGAACCTCAAGCCGGCCGCCCGTGATTTTCAGCTTATCCTTGCTCGTAATGCCGTTATTGTAATTGCCTTGAACAACCAGCTTCCCGCTGCCGTTGATCGTCATATCGTCCTTGCTGAAGATCGCCGCATTCGGCTCGTCCGTAGACGCATCCGGATTGACATACTTGGTGCCGTCCGCTACCGAATTCTCCGTTCCCTCCTGCAGCGAAAGGATCAGCTTGCCTGCTTCCGCGACATAAATCGCAGATGTGGTCGTGCTGTGAATTTCTGCCCCGTTCAGCACAAGGCGCACCGTGCCTTTGTCCTTCACATCGACGGCAATCTGGCCGTTATCCAGCTTCCCGCTCACCACATAGGTTCCGGCGGCCGTGATCGTAATCGTTCCATCCTTGGCCGCGGCACCGGAGCCGTCGATGACCGCCCCAGAACCGTTCAATTGGATTTTCGTCGATTCTCCCGTCGTCCAGTCGGTATACGCGTCGTCTTCCTCATACTCGACATCCTCCGCTAGATTGAGGCTTGCTAGCGTCACGGGTGTCGAAGCGGAAGTGCCGGTCTGCGCGGCATCGGCGGTATTGGCCGCGTCGGCATTAGCATTGGTAGTCGCGGAGTTATTATCGCTGCATGCGGACAATAGAACGGCGCATAATAAAAGAGCGCTTAATTTCTTCGCCGTGTGCGAATGGTTCATCATTCATCATTCCTCTCCGATTGCTCAGTAAGTGCTCCGCTTCGTACCGTCTATTTCGGCGATCGTTCCCGTAGTGCTTCGCACCAAAGTCACTCTCGCTCGAAATTGCCGGTGCTGCGCTGCGCCTATCTTTCGCTAAACATTTAACAACCTAAATACTTAAATACATACATGCATGACATTCAATATTCAGCCGTCGTAGGACTCATCGTTAAGGTAATATCCAAATTGCCGTTCCTGCACCGAATAGCGTCGAGAAAATCCTTCTGGTTCGTGCGCTCGCCGATCGTAACCGCATAGACCACTTCATACAGACTGCCAAGCTCCGTCGTTCTCACTTTGCGAAGCTCGTAGGCGATGCCGAATTGGTTAAATACCTCGTCGAACGCTTCTTCGTAGCCTAAGTTTTCCGGAATCGTCACCTTGAGCAGCTTTTGCGCGGCCCGCTTGGCCCCGAAGTTCATGGCACGCAGAACGAACATCAGCGCGCAGAGCACGATCGTGAACAAAATGCCATAGTCGAGCGAGCCGACGCCGCAGGCGAGACCGGCCGCCATCGTGAACAGGACGAATGCGATATCCTTCGGATCGCCCGGCGCGCTGCGGAACCGGATAATGGAGAAGGCCCCTGCCAAGCTGAACGCTCTTGCGATGTTGCTTCCGATCAACAGAATGATGATGGCTACGATCGCGGGGAGGACGATCATGGTGAGCGCGAAATTTTGAGTATAGGTCGCCTGCGTACGCATATACGTCCAGCTGATTAGCGCACCCAGCGCAATGGATATGAAGATCGTCAATAAGGCATCGGTCAGCGTGAGCGCCTGGCCCTCCGCCGCCGTCGTTAGAATAGAATCGATCATATAAGTACGCTCTCCCTTTCGATGTTTTCGGTCCCGGCAACGAGGATGCCGTTCTTCTCGTTCCGCTTCAGTTTCTTATATTCGTTGCCGTATTTGGAGAAGCTCGTCCGGAACATGCCGAGCTCCGACAGCAGCCGCGACAGCCAGACCGGAACGGTCTTCTCCGCCTTTACTTCCATCAGCCACTGCCCCGGCTCCATCAACTGCTCGCCGTAATCGCCGTTCTCGAGCTGGACCTCGTACCGCCTCGACCGGATATTGGTATCGAACGTGATGCGCAGATCCCGGTTCTCCTTGCTGAAGAGCGCGATTCGGTCATAGGCCAGATAAAGCTTCGGCTCCAGCTCGTAACGCGACAGGAAGTAACCGATTTCCTGCATGACCTGCTTGTTCATGCCCGTTCGAAATGCCGGCGCGTGCCCGGATGAGACAAAATCGTACGCCTCGTGCAGCTTCAACGCCGTCCTGCGTTTGTTCACCAAACCGAACACCTTTTTCTTCAGCTCCAGGTACACCTTCGCGTCCTGCTCCGGGATGCCGTAAGCCCGAATGCGCAGCTTCTCCCGATATTTCGGCTTGGCCAGGCTGGTACGAATCAAGGAATCATGCTCCGTATCGTAATACAGATTGCTAATGGCATAAAATTTATCGTCCCGGTTGTATTCATCCGGCTCCATATACGCCAACAAACGGGTATGGATATGATGGAAGGCGTTCGTATCCATCAGGTATTTATTCTCGTAACGATTGAATACTTCGATCGCCATCGTATGCTTTCGCTCCTTTCATGCCGGCGCCGTTCGCCGTTCCATGACTGTATCTTAGAACCCGAACCTTTAACGAATCTTAAATGTTTGTAAAGGCGGACGAATTTTCATTTGCGCGCCGACCCGGCAGCGATTAAGGTTGATTAAAGGTTCGGTACCTATAATGAAGCGTGTAATCAGCTTCACGATGAAGGACGCAAAGGGGAACAAGCGTATGAGACTGTTAATCGTAGAGGACGAGGTACATCTGGCGGAAGCGCTGACCCAAATCCTGAAGAAACATCATTATTCGGTCGACGTCGCGCATGACGGCCAATCCGGACTCGATCACGCGCTGAGCGGCATCTATGATCTGCTGCTGCTCGACATCATGCTGCCGGAGCTGGACGGCATCTCCGTATTGAAGGCGCTGCGGGCTCAAGGCATCGCGACGCCAGTGATTCTGCTGACCGCCAAGGGAGAAACCGACGATAAAATCACGGGGCTTGACCATGGCGCGGACGACTATGTCGCCAAGCCGTTCTCGACGGGCGAGCTGCTCGCGAGAATCAGGGCAGCCCTGAGGCGCAAAGGCGAAGTGCTGCCTGACGATACGCTTAAATTCGGGGATATCGAATTGAATACATCGACGCTCAAGCTGGCCTGCGGCGGCAAGGAGCTCAAGCTGATTCTCAAAGAAAGCGAGCTGCTGGAGTTGCTGCTGTCCCGCAAAAGCGCGGTGACGTCGAAGGAACAAATCATCGAGAAGCTGTGGGGATACGATACGGAAGTGGAGCATAATAACGTGGAAGTGTATATTTCTTTCTTGCGGAAAAAGCTAACGTTCCTGCAGGCTTCCGTCCGCATCAACACGATCCGCAGCGTCGGCTATGTATTGGAGGCGACCGACTGATGTTCAGCAAGCTTCGGAATCGCTTCCTGATCTTGAACATGGTCATTATCTCTTGCATGATGCTCGTGGCGTTCGCCGCCATCTACACGATCACCTATCAGAACGTGCGTCACGATACCGACATGGAGCTGCAGCGGGTGGCGGAATTCTACCATAAGCCGGGCGGCGGCGGTCCCGGCGATTCGCATAAGGGCGGCAATCCCGGCATGGGCGGCGACGGAGACCATCCGCCGATGGATGTCGGAGGCAACGGTTATCCGCCGCCGGAGCGGTCGGTTTCGTTTTCCCTGCAGACCGACGAGAATTGGACGATCACGGGGACGAACTCCCGGTTCGACATGGATGCGGATTTCTATGCTTTGGCCGCGAAGAAAGCCGCCTCCGGCAGCGCGAACACCGGCCGCTTCACTCTCGACGGGAATCGATGGGCGTATATGACCTTGAACAACGATAACGGTCATTTCATCGTCTACCTCGACGTCACCGCGCAGCAGACGATTTTGCGGAATCTCGTCTATACGTTCCTCGTCGTCGGACTCGCGATGCTCATCGTCATTTTCTTCACGAGCCGGTACTTCGCGAACCGATCGATCGCGCCCGTCAAGGATGCCTTCGATAAGCAGAAACGGTTCATCGCCGACGCCTCCCATGAATTGAAGACGCCGCTGGCCGTCATTAATACCAACGCGGACGTCCTCTTGGCCAACAGCGACGATCCGATCCGCGAGCAAGCCAAATGGCTGCACCATATCAAGTCGGAGACGGAGCGCATGAAGACGCTGACGGGCGACCTTTTGTATTTGACCGAAATGGACGACTCCCGGGAGCGCATGATCTACGCCCCGTTCGATGCAAGCGAAGCGGTCGAGAGCGTCATTCTGACGATGGAAGCCGTCATCTTCGAGAAACAGATTTCGCTTAGCTACGAGATCGAACCGGGCCTGACCGTGCGCGGCAGCAGCGAGCAAATCAAGCAGGTTGTCATGATTCTCTTGGACAACGCCATCAAATACGCCAATGCGGGAGGCTCCATCTCGCTCGTGCTGAGCAGGCGCCATCACGACGTTCAGCTTGCCGTCGCCAATACCGGCGAAGGCATTGCGGCGGAGCATCTGGAGCGGATCTTCGACCGCTTCTACCGCATCGATGCGTCCCGCTCCCGCAAGAAAGGCGGCTACGGCCTCGGACTCGCGATCGCCAAGTCGATCGTGGAGCAGCATAAAGGGCGGATCAGCGCGAAAAGCGTGCCGCAGGAGTCTACGACGTTCTTGGTGCAGCTTCCTCTAAGCGTAGGGAGATAAGGCCCGTACCGGTCGCTACGCTGGCCCAGAGGCAGAGCGGGCTAGCCGAGACGGATCTCCAGGCCGCATGTATTGCACCCAGTGCACCCCTTCGCCGGAATTCCAGCCCGCAGGACAATGTAGTGCACCCAGTACACCTCTTTGCCGGAATTCCGCCAGTTGGCTAACTTTTATGGCACTCATAATAAAAAGAGGGGGTGTACCTAAGCCAACGGCTTAGGTACACCCCCTCTTCATTCCTCCGCAGCCGGCTTACTCGGCCTCGGATACAACGGTAAACCGCGCATTCTCGTGCCGCGGCTGCTCGATCTCGTCGACGATGGCGATTGCATAGTCGGCGTAGCTGACGTAGCTGTCGCCCTTCGCGTTAACCAGCAGATGATCCAATCCCAATCGATAAGCGCCCGTGCGCTTGCCTTCCGGATTGAAGAACGCCGACGGGCTCACGAAAGTCCAGCGGATACCGGACGAAACCTTCAGATCTTCCAGGCTGGCGGCGGAGCTCAGCGCCGTTGCCTTGTAGATTTCCGGGAACTCCGGCGTATCGACGACGCGCACCGTCTTCGCTTCATCCGCGTAGAGACTGCCCGCTCCGCCGACGACGATCAGGCGGGTATGCGGCGCGCCTTGCAGCGCGGCAATCAGCGCGCGTCCCGCTTCCACGTGCAGATGCTCTTGACCGGGAGCCGGGCTGAAGGCGTTCACGACGACGTCGAAGGCGCCAAGGTCCTGCGCGGTAAGATCGAACAGGTCTTTCTCCAGGACGGCCAGTCCCGTTCCCGCTGCCTTGGCCGCGTTCCGGACGATTGCCGTTACTTCATGCCCTCTCTCAGCCGCTTCTCTTGCCATGAGACTGCCTGCTTTGCCGTTTGCTCCAATGATTGCGATTTTCATAATTGATACCCTCCTGTAATTGGATTGATAATGACGTCTGCCTTCGAAAGGGGCGGCCTGCAGCTGCTATCCTTCTGTTCCCTGTCCGCAGATGTAACCACCGCAGTTACAACGCGTCCAAAAAGAAAAGCGCCCTCACTTCACCGCGCTTCTCTTGATCTCAACCGCCAACACGTCAACCAGTTCCCGCATCGTCACTGCTGCCAGCACGCCCTCCATCGCGTCCTGCGCTTTGAGCATCAGCAATCGCAGCACGTTCTCGATATTGGCGCCGACCTCGCAATTCGGATTCGGCTGCTCGTGCATATGGAACAGTTTCCCTTCTTCCACCGCATCGACCGCGCGATAGACGTCCAGCAAGGTGATGGAGTCCAACTCTCGCGCAAGCGTTGCTCCGCCGCTGCCGGCACGGACCTCTACAAACCCTGCCTTCTTCAACTGTCCCGTCACGCGGCGGATGACAACCGGATTCGTTCCGACGCTGCCGGCGATCCATTCCGATGTCTGGAGTACGCCCGAATTAACGGCCAGCAAGGACAAGATGTGAACCCCGATGGAAAACCTGCTGCTGATCTGCATGCTCAACACCCTTTCGTTGTAACTATTATAGTTACATCCAAATACATTCGTCAACCCCGCGTGAACTGGCCACTCGCTTGCACGCCGTTCCACGTCGATTAATTACGGATCGTTTCACCGAAAAGTCTTGCTTCCACGCGCGGAACGTCACACAATAGGGAGATGTATGCCACAATGTGAAAGGTGATTCGAACAACATGGAGTTATCGCATGCTGCCAGCAGGAAGGCAGCTGTCAAGAAACAATCTTCCTCGCTTCCGCTGCTCTCCTTAACCGTCGGCGCTTTCGCGATCGGCATGACGGAATTCGTCATTATGGGCATTTTGCCGAACGTCGCCGAAGACTTGAATGTCAGCATATCCGCTGCGGGACAGCTCATTACGATGTACGCCTTGGGCGTTGCGGTCGGCGCTCCGATACTGACGGTGCTGACTCACAAAATCCCCCAAAAGCAGCTGTTATGCTTCTTGATGGGACTCTTCATTCTAGGCAACGCGATCTCCGTCATCGCGCCGAATTACGCCGTGCTCATGGGTGCCCGGATGCTCACGGCACTGACCCATGGCACGTTCTTCGGCGTCGGAGCCGTCATCGCCTCCAGCCTCGTGACGCCGGACAAGAGAGCCGGTGCCGTGTCGATGATGATGGCAGGACTGACGATCGCCAATATTATCGGGGTACCTCTCGGTACCTTTATTGGCCAGCATATGGGCTGGCGCGCCTCGTTTGCGACGATCGCGCTGATGGGCGTTATCACGCTTATCGGCATCATGCTCCTCATTCCCAAGCTCAAGCCGGAGAAGCCCGTAAGCATCGTGAAACAAATTACCGCCCTGGCCAATCCGCGGCTGCAGCTGTTCCTGGTCATCGCGGTTCTGGGCAATGCCGGCTTGTTTGCGGTATTCACCTACATTACGCCGCTGCTCGTGCAGGTGACCGGGTTTGCCGAGCATAGCGTCACCTGGATTCTCATCCTCTTCGGATGCGGCGTTACGGTCGGCAACATCGTCGGCGGCAAGCTGGCTGACTGGAAACTGATGCCCACGATACTCGGTTTATACCTCGTCATCTGCATCATTTTGACGGTCTTCGCGTTCACCGTGCACAATCAAATCGCGGCTGTCGCAACCATCATCCTGTGGGGCACCGCTACCTTCGCCGTATTCCCGGGGATGCAGGTACGGATTATGAGCCTTGCCAAGTCGGCTCCCGCACTCGCCTCCACCACGAGTCATTCGGCCGGCAACCTCGGCAATGCAGTAGGCGCGTTCATCGGCGGATCCATCATCACGCATCTGTCCTTGAAGGCCCTCCCCGCGGTAGGTGCCACGCTCGTCGGATCGGCACTTCTTGTCGGTATTGCCTGCGTGCTGCTAGATCGGAAATACGCCTCCAAATCGTAGCGGCTTGCTTAACAAGTACAGTCCCGCCTCATCCGTGCAGGCTAGTTGAATACGCAGACCTGGTTTAAACGCACAGCCCCAGCTTCGTTGTGAAGCCGGGGCTGTTTGCTGTATAAAAGAGGCGACGACTGCTCCTCACGCCTTCTGCCTAAGCCTCGCTTCCCTACCCCTCACCCCAAAAACCCGTTCCTCCTTAGCCCATCCACCGATTGCGCCAACGACTCGCTCGTCTTCACCTCCACGACGACCGTTGCATCCAGCTGCCGCGCGACTTCCAGCCTCTCGTTGATCGGTACGATTCCCGTATACAGGGACTGATGATCCGACTTCTCATTATAATCATGCAGATGCATGTGCTTCATCCGCTGCCGATATTGAACGAAGATCGGCTCCTCCACGAAACCAGCCTTCGCATCATGTCCCACATCCCAAGTGAGGCAGAAGTTGCGGAACCCCGCCAACCGATCGAGCGCTCGCCGAATATACGGCATGTGAAAGTTACCTGTGTTCTCGATGCATAAATCAATTCCGCAGGCGTCTGCCAAGCTGTACAACTCGGAACAGGATTCATGGAGCAGCTCTAAGAACAGCGATTCATACTGTTCATTGATCCACACCTTGCGATCAGGCAGCGTAAAATAAATCCCGTTGTTCAGGTGCATATTCAATCTCCGGATCCCCGCCGAAGCCGCCCATTCCATCGTTTGCCGGCAGCGTTCCACATGGCCTCTCCGCATCGAGGGATGGTACGAGGACAAATCCAGCTCCTCCGGGAGATGCACGGAGAAACCGATGCCGTATCGTTCGGTATAACCTCTCAATGCCGCACTGCTCAGCCGCTCCGGCAGACATTTAGGAAGGTTCATATTTAATTCGATAAAATCCAAGCCAAGCGCGAGGCATAGCTCCACATTCTCATCCAGCGTCGTATATTCAACCAATGTAGGCATGCCGAATCTAATCATGCCAGCTCCGTAAGATATGGATTTCCGGCTAGGATGCTTTTCACGCGTTTCATGGTCGTCGGCCCTACAGGCACGCCGCCGCCTCGATGCAATAGCAGCCATCTGAGGCAGGCCAGCGCGCCAAAAACCTCAAGCTCTTCGCGCGAAACCTCGTTGCCTTGCAAATAGGCGGCACGGAACCGTTTGGCATTGCGATCCGAGACGTAAATGCTCAGCAATGTCAGCGCCCAGGCAAAATCATAGCGGGAATCCCCAAGCTGCCCGTTCGTCCAATCGATGACGGTATATCGGCCGTTATCTTCCAGCAGGTTGAGCAAATGAAAATCGCCATGAATGATTCGATCCTGCCGCATCGGAATTCGCTGCACGAGCGTCGCTGCTGTATGAGCGAGATCCGGATGCTCGCTGATACCGGGAAAGAAATAATCGATCGCATCGTGCTTCGGAAGCTGAAGACCAAGGTCCTCCAGCTCTTCCGCCCGAACGCGATGAATGCTTGATAGAATTCCGGCCAGGTCATCCATCTTCTGCTCATTCGCCTTGCGGATCGGCGTTCCGCCATAAGTCGTCAGCAGCACCTGATTGCCGTCTTCATCGACTCCCCAGCCCAACGGCGCGGAGACGGACAAGCCCCTTCCGGAAAGGACATCCAGCAAGCGGTATTGAAATCGAACATCCGGCTTGGAGCTTCTGTTCCACACCTTCAAGACGAAGCTTCCCCTGTCCGAACGGATCATCCTCACTTCGGCTTCGAACCCCTGATCCATGTGTTGAACGGACAACGCGTCTGCTTGATCGAGTAAATCATCCAGCGCTGCCTTCTTCTCGAACCAATCCACGGCACCGATAGCCGTTCCCCTGGAAACCGATTTCTCCATATCTCGCGCCTCCCATTTCAGCCATCTATTTTCCGTGTGCACCAACGATCTCGCATCAGTATTCTTCAGCTACTCGATGGCTGTATGTTCAACGCCCCCAAATCACGATCCTCGGCTACTCCACATGCGCTTCTTCCAGCTCCACGATCTCGACGGCGTTGAACGCTTCCGCGATTCGTTCAGCCAGCGCCCTCACGCCGAAGATTTCAGTGAACGTGTGGCTGCCTACGATCAAGTTCATCTTGATGTGGCGGGCATACTGGATAGTGTAGAGCGTCTTTTCCCCGGTTATATACACATCGCAGCCTGCATGATGCGCATCGCGCACGCTTCTTGTCCCGTCGCCGGCTCCGGTAATGATCCCCACGCGTTGGATGGTTTTGTCCGCATGCTGCCAGGACTTGATCTCTTCATTCAGCGTACGGCGAACCCGTCCCCGCAGCTCCTCGAAGCTGATCGGATGCTCCAGCTCCCCGATGCCCGGCAGACTTCTGCCCTCATGATGCGTCGATGATCGGGTGACGTCAGGGATGCCAAGCGCCCGGAAGAGCGAAGAGCAGGTGCCGAATTCCGCATAATCGAGCGGCAAATGCACGAAGAAATGATGGATGCCTTATTTCTTCAGTAGCCGATGGCAGTCGTCCTTCATCCCGAAGACAAAATCCCATGCATCGTGATGCGTGACGATCAGATCCGCTTGCTTGCGAGCTGCTTGCTCGATCAACTCGGGCGTTATATTGGTCGCGTAGCCGATTCGGTTAATCTCGTCAGGGCCGTAGCCGTAGAACGCGAACTCCTCGCCATCATCGAATTGCTGCAGGAGGTCCCCGAACAGAGACGCCATAAGTGCATGAAATTGCTCGATCGTCACTTCTTATCCCCTCCATAAAATTCCTGTTATTGGATATTCGGGAAACGCCTTCGCAATCCTCTAGAGAAAATGAATAAAGCTGCCGCTTCAGTAAGCGGCAGCCTTCCGGCGCATGATTTGAAATTCAGCATCATCGCTGTGCAGTTATACGGATTCCGTCGCGGCGGCATCACGATACGGCAAAGCATGGGGCTTCGTTTTGAACAATCGTCCGGCGATTCGGAACATGACTTCGCCTACCGCGATGCCGCCGGCGGCATCCGCAAGGACATGCTGCTTGATGAACAGCGTGGACAAAATGATCAACACCGCCATGACAATGACCGCCCGGCGCGCCCTCCCCGACAAAACCCACGAACCGCGCAGCATTAAATAACACGTCAGCACATGAATGCTCGGGAAGCCATTATAAGGTTCATCCAGCCTGTAGGTGAGCGGCACGAGAAAGTTCCAACCGGTTCCGAGCTGAGGACGAGGGACGTAGGTGGGGAATAAGAGGAACGCCAAATTGGCTGCCAAAATACCCAAGCATACGGCAAAGAGCGTCCGGTAATACGCGGCGCGGCGCTCTCGAAGAATCAAGACGAGCGTCACGAATAAGAACGGGTACCACACCATATAAAACAGTGAAAAAATCGGAATAAACGGGGTAGCGCGGTCCGCCTCCGTCGCCAGAATATGCATGCTTGGCCTGGCATGGTCCTGCAGGGCGTACAACGTGCCGATTAGCGGAATGGCTAACAGCCACAGGAGCGGAGCTAGTTTGAGCAGCCTTTTCAAAAAAAACATCACCTTCTTCATCAACTTCCTGTCGTTATCTTATCACCGAAGCATTAAAATCACCTTAACGGGATAGAAGCGAATAGATCGGGAGGGATTGCCATGGAAGATATCAATCAAACAGCGAGCCGTTTCGTGAAGGAGCACTTCGGCGATCGTGCCCGGGAGCTTGCGCCCCTTGCATCCGGCGATTGGTCGAGCGCCTATTCGTTCACGCTGGATGAACGCGAGATGGTCATTCGATTCGGCGCCCATCGGGCAGACTTCGAGAAGGATCGCGCAATGGGAGCTCACGCCATGTCGGTCCTGCCGATTCCGAAAGTGATCGAGGTTGGCGAGACGGAGAACGGATTCTTCGCCGTATCCGAGCGCGTTCGGGGAACCAAGCATCTCGACGAGCTTGACGAGCCGGAGCTAAGGATGGTCCTCCCGCAATTATTCGACGCGCTCCACGAGCTTCAGAAGCTCGATCTGAGGGACACGCAGGAAGTGGGCATTTGGCGTCCAGCGGGGACGGGACCGAGCTGGGGCGCAGAGCTTCTATCGGTGAGCGAGCCCAGAGACAGGCTCGCCGGCTGGCGCGAACGGCTTGACGCCTCGCCGAGAGAGGCGGGAATCTTCGATGCCGGAATAGCGAGGCTGCGCCTTCTCGTGCCTCATCTACCGGAATGCCGAGGAATCGTCCATAACGATCTCTTGAACCGGAACGTGCTGGTGGACAACGGGAAACTGACGGGCGTATTCGATTGGGGAAATGCGTTCTATGGCGACCCTCTCTATGATCAAGCGTGGTTTCTGTATTGGTGGTCCTGGTATCCGCAATGGCAGGGGATAGACCTGCAGGAACTGCTGGACAGGCATTGGGACCAACACGGAGGCACTCCCGCGCAGATGAAGGAACGCCTTCTCTGCTGCCTCATCCACATCGGGCTTGATCATATCGCCTACTGCGCCTTTAGGGGACGCACGGAGGATATGAGACGGAATGCCGATCAGTTGTTGACTTATATTTGAGATGGCAGCAACTGCCGGGCATTCATTGGAATCGGGATCGATCGAAAACTTCGGAATACCAAATGGACAGACAAAGGCATGCCGGACAAATCCGGCATGCCTTTGTTCCTTTCGCAAGCGAGCGGCTAGCCGCGCACCGCTTCGTACACCAGTTTCTGTTTGCCGTTCGTCGGCGCAACGCCATGTTCAAAATCCGCCGAAACCACGACATCCGCAAAACCGACGCTTTCCAAAACCAGCTTGAATTCTTCCATGCCGTACCAACGGATGGCAATGCGCTGCAATTCGGTTTGGATCAGCGCGCCCCTCCGCCATTTCTCGTACTTGAGATAAGAGACTTTGTACTGGCGGAATAGATCCGCCTCCACGAGCTTGCCTTCCATCGTGATGATATCGTCATTCGGCAAATGGAACGTGGAACCGCCACCGAAAGGCCCCGTGTCGAAATCGGTATCCGGCAGGAACAGGTCGAGCATAAGCCGCCCGCCAGGAAGTAAATGGTCATACAGCCGTCTCAGCGCGGCAATCGACTCCGCTCGCTGCTCAATCAGCAGGAATGAACCGCCCGGAATAATAATCGCTTCATATTGCTGCGGCAAGGATAATTCCTGAAGATCGGCTACGTACAATCGAGGGGCCAGGTGCCGCTCGTCGCAGCGCTTGCGGCAAGCAGCCAGCATGTCGGGCGAATAATCGACGCCGTCCACCTTCAGACCGGATTCGAGCAGCGGAATGATGACGCGTCCGGAGCCGACCATCGCTTCCAAGATCGGACCCGTGCAGCCTTGCAGCCTGTCGCGATAATATTCGACGTCTCCGCCGAAGGATTGGCCGACTTTCTTCGTGAGGTCGTAGACCTCCGTACATAGTTCGCCATAATAACTAAAAGACATATAGGGCTTCCCTCCGTGAGTTGGATATCACAGAAGGGACGGTATTCTTATCCCTTCTGCACTTGCTTGAAGGATGGGTTTGCGGAATGTATTTGCATGAGGACCACTCGCCTTTTCTTATAAATTATCCCAATTATAGGCGGAGGAAATACTGCGGTCAATAGCATTCCCTAAAGCATGCCCAACGCGAGATTGCTGCCTGCCATCCACCTCTGCCAATGCAAAAATCACCTTCCCCGGCTATGCGGAGAAGGTGATTTTTTTGTTGTGTCTGCGCCATGTGCCGGGCACCATTAAGACAGCGCATCGCTCCAGCAATATTGCGGCTGCCAATCCAGCGTTTCCTTCGCCAATTGGTTGCTGAACAACGGTTCCCTGCCCGCGAAGCCGTTCCGCAAATCCGTCACGTCCGGATAACATTCGCGCAGCAGCTCCAACGTATCGATCGAGGAAAGCGTATCGTCGCCCGTAATATTCAATGCGATGGCACCGTCCGTCTTGGGACGCAGCGAAGCAACGCACGCTTTGGCGGCATCGCGGATATCGACGTAGCTCCATAGAATCGTCGCACCGTCTTCCGGCTTGCCGATGCTTTTCCGCATATGCTCGTATTCCTCGGGTGCCGCGATCAACGAGAATCGCAGGTTGATGACGTTCAAGCCGTTCCGGCGGTTGAACATCTCCGCCGTCAGCTCGCCTATCGTCTTGGAGAGTCCATACCCCTCCTGCGACAGCTGCGGATGCGCTTCGTCGATCGGCAAATACTGCGGCGAGAACGGCTTTACCGCCCAGGCGAAGCCATAGCAGGACGTGCTGGAACCCATGACGACCCGCTTCATGCGAAGCATGGACGCCGCCTCCAGTACGTTGTAGCTGCCCATGACGTTGTTCGCGAAGATGAGCGGAATCGGAAAGCCCGTCGGCGACGGAATGGCCGCGAGATGAATGACCGCGTCCGCGTCCTGCAGCGCGCTGGCAACCTGGCCGAGATCGTTCAGATCCACGATTAATTGCTTACAGCGCAAGTCGGCGGAACGCTTCTGGTCGAGCGAGATGACGCGATAATTTTGGCGAATGAGCTCTTGCACGACATACTTCCCGAGCTTGCCGGACCCTCCGGTTACGGCGATCGTTTGCATGATGTTCTTCCTCCTTGTGGTGAACATGTTGTTCGTTCCATTCGTTCCATTCGTTCCATTCGTTCCATTCGTTATGGTCTAACCAGCGTGCCGTCCGCCTTGCGGTCCAGCTTATAGGGCTGATGGTAGCTTCGGCGGTCCCAATCCTCGCCCGTCAGCAGCATGGCCTTCTCTTCGTCGAAGTCGATGCCGAGCCCCGGCTTGCCGGATACGTACAGATACCCGCCTCTTCGTTCCACGAGTCCCGGGAACACTTCTTCTTCTGCGGCGCTGAAGTGATTGATCTCCTGAATGCCGAAATTCCATACGGCCATGTCCAAATGAACGGCTGCCGCCTGATTGACCGGATCGTTCTCCCCGCCCTCCTGCCAAGCGGTGCGGACGCCGAACGCTTCCGCGAGCGCGGCGAGCTTGCGGCAGGCGCTGATGCCGCCGGCCTTGGATACGCGCACGCGGATAAAATCGATCAGACGCTCCGTGATGAGCGGCGTCCACTCCTGCGGATTCGTGAACAGCTCGCCGACAGCCTGCGGCGTCGCGCTCTGCTGCCGCAGCTGGCGGTACCAGCCCAGCTGCTCCGGAGGCAGCGCATCCTCGAGGAAGAACAGGTCGTACGGCTCGAGGCGCTTCGCCAGCTTGACCGCGTTGATCGGCGAGAGATGCTCGTGAACGTCGTGCGTGAACTGCGTGTCCGCGCCGAAGGCCAGGCGCAGCTGCTCGAACATGGCGGGAATCGCCTGCACGTACGCCTGCTCGTCGAAGACGGCTTCTTTCGCCCACGAATTCGCGGGAACGTTGGCTTGGCCGCGCGGAATGAAGCCTCCGCCGCCATAGCCGCCGAGCTGCGCACGAATGACGGTGTAGCCCTGCTCCTTGTAGCGGTGAACGTCCTCGATCAGCTCTGATACATCGCGGCCGCCGGCGTGTCCATAGCAGGGAACCGCAGCGCGGCAAGCTCCGCCGAGCAATTGGTAGATCGGCAGGCCCGCTTCTTTGCCTTTAATATCCCACAACGCCACGTCGATACCGCCGATGGCCGTTTGCAGGATCGATCCGTTGCGCCAGTAAGAGCTGAGCTGCATCGTCTGCCACATGTCCTCGATGTTTCCGGTCTCGCGCCCGATCAGCTGCGGTGCGAGCAATTGCTCGATGACTTGCACGACCGCCTCCGGATTGTAATAGTCGTTTGCCGAGCCGATACCGTACAGGCCGTCTTGGTCCGTCAGCACTTTCACGATGGTCCACGTTCCGTTCTTCCGCGTGCGAATGCATTTGATGCCCGTTATTTTTGCCATCTGCAAGCACCTCTTCCCGTTAATGGTGGTTCGGAATGACGGCCCCGCATACAGGCGAAGCGCCGCCGAATGGTTCATATGGATAAGGATCAGGCAACCGAGAATGCCGGGTATCCGGCTCGTCCGCCATGCGCGGCCGCAGGCAAGAGAGCGCTTACGGCAATGCTGAACATCACGTGCTCGGGGGCGGAACATGGCTCAACCCGCTCTTCCCTGCTAAAGTAACCTTTTCGCGATTGAAGGCGCAATTCCTCTTGCCGATGGCCGATCGATTTGGGCGGATGTCCGCAAAATAAGGCAGCCGGGCACAGAGCTCGACTGCCTTGCTTCTTATCTATTGCACCTGCATCAACGACTGGAACAAACGACTGGTACGAATACATGCAGCCTGCCGATTCGCTACTAGCTATTTTGCGCGCGCATTGCACCCAAAACAATATTGTAGCCGTCCGGATCAAGCAGATGCGCATTCTTGAACTCCCAACCGCCATGTACGCCCATGAAAGGCTCGATACCGATGACGCCGCCGTTTGCGCGCACCTCTTCGACGAATTGGTCCAACTCCTCCCAGCCGATATGCACGAACGTATCCCAACCGTTATCCGGACCTTCCCACTCCGACGGATACGTCGGGCGTTTCGCCGAGACGGCATTCGGCCTCACATCTTCGCTTGCGGATGCCTGCTGAAGGATGAAAGTCAGATCATCGCGCTCCGCATGTCCCCAATCATCCACTTGGCATCCCAGACAATCGCGGTAATAGGCCAGCGATTTCTGCAAATCGGATACGAGACGAACCTGGATCGGTTTTCCAAGCTTCACGCGCGAGCCGCCGTTCTTTTCCACAGCTTGTTCACTCATGACGGATTCACTCCTTGATCGAATGTAGTCTTGGCTCCGGCTTTCTAAGCGTGTCATGCTCGCTCTTTAATCAAATGCAGGGCCAAGTCGTGACCGACTTGCACATAATCGCCGGGCTTGGCCAGCTCCCCCAGATACGATAAGCCTCTGCCGTCCGGGATATAGCCGCGCTTCGCATAGAGCCGCTGTGCATTTCCATAATCCGAATAGAGGCCCACCCCTACGCCGACGATGCCGAATCGGTCGAATGCGATTTGTTCGACGGCTTCCATTAACGCACTGGCAATCCCCAGACGGCGCATAGGCGGGAGAACGTCCAAATTATTAATCTCGGGAATACGTTGCTCGGCGAAATACGCATAGTTCGATCGAAACAGCAGATGCAGCCATCCGGCAAACCGATTCTCGTACTCCGCGATCAGCGTCACCCGCCCGCCGGATACGTTCTCCTCCCAGCACCATTCGATATAGTCGAGCGGCTTCCTGATCTCGAATTCATCCAGTGCTTGATAGACCGTCTTGACATCATCATGGGTCATGGGTCGAATGTGAATACTTGTATGCATAGGTGTTCTCCTTCTCTGTCTAATGCTCTTTTCCTCGCCGTCTTCAAGAAGACGGCCACTGCCGGCCGAGAGAATAACCCTATTAAAGCATTCAATAATTGGTTAAATTATCCTGCAAGCCTAACTCGCTTTTTCTATGTGCAGTTCGCAGTTTCGCAGTTAACGGCGCAGAAACAGAGACAATCTCGCGGACACTGTTTATCCGTCTTCCGCCAAAAAGCCGTTGTTCAAATAAAGTACGCGATCGCATAGCGGCAGCACCCGTTCGTCATGCGTGACCATGACGGCGGCCCTGCCCTCCGACTTGACTTCATCGGCTATCATTTGCACCACGTCCTGCCCGCGCTTGGCATCCAAGCTTGCCGTCGGTTCGTCCGCCAACAAGACGGAAGGGCTGTTCATCCACGCGCGCGCAATGGCGACGCGCTGCTTCTCGCCGCCGGACAGCTTATCCGGATAGTAATTTTGCCGGTGCTTCATTCCCATCGATGCAAGCAATCCGGCCGCACGCTTGCCTGCAGCTCCCGCGTCCGTCCCCGCCAGCTTGGCAACGAGCAGCAGTTGTTCCTCGACTTTAAGGTAGGGGACCAGATTCGCGCTCTGGAAGATAAATCCGATCCGCTTGAGCCTGAGCTCCGCAAGCGCCGGCGCTTCCATCCCCGAGAGCGATTTCCCGTCAATGATGACTTCGCCGCTCGTCGGAGTCAGCAAGGCCCCGGCGATGGAGAGGAACGTGCTCTTCCCTGATCCCGACGGCCCCATTACGGCGATAAGCTCGCCTGCCTGCACGCGAAGAGAGAGTTGGTTGAGCACCGTCAATTCGGAGTCTCCGTCATGAAAGGCATGCGACACTTCGTTTAACTCCAGCATCGTCTTCATGCGGCAGCCCTCCCTATCGCATCCAAAGCATCCGTCCGGGCGACCTTGACCACCGATAACAGCGACCCTGTCAAAGCCGTAAGAATAAACAAGCCGCACGAAAGCATCAGCGTCGACGGATGAAGCTGAAAGGGCATCGATGACGGAAGCGCCGAATAAACGACGCGAATCAGGATTAAACTAATCGCTAAGCTTCCGGCAGTTAATAGAAGCACTTGACCGACGACATTGCGCGCAAGATATCCCGTTCTCGCGCCGATGGCTTTAAGAATACCGAATTGGCTCGTTTTCTGTATGGTGATCACATAGAAAAAGACGGCAAGCACCATGGCGGAGATGACGTACAGAAAGACAATCATCATCAGCAGCGAGCTTTGCTCCTCTTTATAGCCTGGGACGGCGGATACGGCATCGCCCTTGGTGATGATTTCCGCATCCGCCAGCTGGCTGCTTAGCTGGGTCACTTGACTTCCTGCAGCCTTCAAGGCAATCGCATTATAAGCGTGGACCGGGTCCGCTTTTCCTCCGACGGAAGCAACCGCCTGGAGCTTCAGCCAATCCGTTTCGTTCATAAATACGCTTGGCGTATGGCTATATGACTCGTTGTCGACGAACCCGATTACCGTCCAACTCATCCCGGTCATCTGGTCGATCAGGATGCTGCCGAGCTTCGTTCCGCTGTCTTTGAGCTTGCGGTCCGCCAGCACTTGGCCTTGCATATCGTTCGTGACGCGCTGACCTTCGACCACCTTCGGAGCAAGCCAGCTGGCCATATCGATGGCGAACAGCGTCACGTCCGATTTTGACTTTACCCCCTGCTCCGTTATCGTTGCCATACGAATACTTAACGGGGTTGCGTTGTTTTCTCCTACAACCGAGCTTGCTGCAGCTAAATCCCGCTCCGTCAACCGCGACCGCCCAAAACGTTGATCCGAATGCTTTTCCAGCACGAAATGGCTCGCGGGCATGTTTTTGATCGATGACGCATTCGCATAAGCCAATCCGTTGGCCAAGCCCGTCACGAATAAGACCAAAAACGAGACGAGCAGCATAATCGTTATGATCATCGCATAGCGGGTTTTTGCAAATCTCATTTCCCTTAGCGCCAGATACATCGTTCATCCCTCCTCGGTTCTGCAACCAATGTAGGATTCGAAAATGAACGGCGGATGAATACCACGTTACAATTGCGGCAGCTTGACCACGAACACGGAACCGGTCCCCATCCGACTGGCGACCTCGATCGAACCGCCATGCAAGCTCACGATCTTCTTCACGATCGACAAACCCAAACCGGTCCCGCCGGTGTCGCGGCCCCGCGCCGAATCGACCCGATAGAAACGATCGAACAGGAACGGCAAATTTTCTTCCGCTATACCGGACCCCGAATCGGAAAACTTGATTTCAACTCCATCGCCGGCTGATTCCGCGCGAATGCCGATCGTACCGCCGGCAGGCGTGTGTTTCACGGCATTGACGAGCAGATTCGTCCACACTTGGGAGAGAAGCAGTTCATCGCCTTGCAAGATCACCTCGTCCGATACCGCGATAGAAAGAGCCACCGCCTTGTTCGTTAGCTGCCATTCCAGCACTTGGACGATCTGCCGGAGCTGCGCGCGCAGTTGGATCGGCTTCTTATGGAGGACGACCGTCGATTCTTCCAATGCGGATAACGTCAGCAATTGTTTGCTTAGCCGGGACAAATGATCGCTCTCTTCCGCGATAATCGTCGCGTAGCGCACTCTTTCGTCAACGTCCAAATCCGGATCGGAGAGCGATTGGGCGAAGCCTTTAATCGAAGTCAGCGGAGACTGAATCTCATGCGACACATTGGATACGAATTGTTTGCGGGCTTGCTCGGCCCGCTCTAATTCCCGGCTCATGCTTCTGAAATGGGCAGCCAGCTGGCCGATCTCGTCCCGCCGCTTCTCGGGCAGGGTTAACTCGTACTGCCCAAGGGCAATGCGCTTGGTTGCATCCGTTAAACGGACAATCGGCTTGACCAAATATCGCGTGCTGATCAAGAAAATCAACACGCTGAACAGGACCGCAAGAAGGGCGATCATCGCAAAGAAGCTGCGAAGCTCGCCGAACTGCAGCTCGACGTCCGGCCTCAAGAACAAGGCGTATTGCTTGTCCGGCATTCGCAGCGGAATGCCGACCGTATTGCTCGAGCGATTTTCAAAAAAACCTGTAATAAACGGCTTGTTAGGAAATTGCGCGACGCCATGATACTCGCCGCCTGCGAGCACGCGCTTGCGGTCTTCCGCCTTCAAATCCAGCTTACGAAAGGCATGGCCATAATAGCGGTCATCGCCCGTCTTGTCCGTCACATAGAGCTCATAACCGGTCTGGGCAACGCTGTTCAAATAGGAATCCATCAGTTCCGGATGCTGCTCCGTGAATAGCTTCATCTGGTTAGCGATGCCGATGAGCTTCTCGTCGTTATACGGTTTCAGCTTGAGGTGATAATAGTAATTCGATGCCAAGAATCCAAGCAGACTGCTGACGAGTACCGCCATGATCGTAATGATAAAGACGCGGGTATACAGCGACTTCAAGGCGAAGTCACCTCCAGCTTGTATCCGATCCCGCGCACGGTCTGAATGGTGAACTCCTGCTGATAACCGGCAAACCGTTCCCGCAGCCGTTTAATATGAACGTCTACGGTACGGTTGTCTCCGGTGTAATCCGCGGCCCACACGAGGGTGATTAACTCTTCGCGGGAGAATAAACGACCCGGATACTGGGCCAGCTGGGCAAGCAGCTCGAATTCTTTGAGCGGGAGCAGCAGCACTTCATCCCCGATGGCGATTTCGTGGTTTTTGTTATCGATCGTGATGCGGTTGAGACGAATCAGATCCGTGGATATGCGCGAATATCTGCGGAACAGCGCCTTGATGCGGAATATGAGCTCCATCGGCTCGAAGGGCTTCGTCATATAATCGTCGGTACCGCGCAAATAGGCTTGTTCCTTATCGGTCAGCTGCTCGCGGGCCGTAAGCATAATAATGGGGATATCGTAATTTTGGCGAATATGCTCGCACAATGCTAAACCATCGAGTCTCGGCATCATCACGTCGATGATCGCCATCGCGATCGATGATTCCTTCAGAAGCTTTATGGCCTCCACGCCATCCTGCGCTTCCGCCACCTGATAGCCTTCGCGCACCAGCACGAGCTTCAGCAGCGAGCGGATATTCGAATCGTCATCTACAATCAACAGTTGCTTCGACATGGGTAGTCTCCTTCAAAATTAGCCATGATAAGGTTGATGTTACCATAATACAATTTGCAGACTAGTATCAACCGTACACCTTGGTATGCTTTTGCGCATAGAGCGGTTGCTGCGTTTTCAGCTATTTGATTTCAACTGCTCGCATAGTACCCGAACGACAATGAGAAAAGACTCCGACCAAGGCCCGAGTCTTTTCCGTTTTGCCGAACTTCCGCTGCAAGCCTTTCACCTAGCACTTGTAAGCTAAGGCACGCTATTCGCTAATACGTCCAGTAACAATCCTCCGCCCGCTTATCAAAAAGAAACCCTTTGAACACCGTCTCGAGCAGCTGGTGGCGGTCTGTCCTATCGAGATATTCGATGCGGCAGCAGAGCCTCGGCTCGATCCACTGCGTCCTCCCGTCGTTCGTCGTCCGCAGCTGCTGCGCGGTCTTGAGGAATGCCTGCCTCTCCTCGTCCGTGATACCGAGCTCCACAAGACCGACCGGCTTATTGCGGATCGTCCGGAAATGCAGCCCCAAGACGAGCCCGAACCGCGGCTCCGACCGGTACCCGAGAATGATGGCGTCGATCGTTTGGGCATTCTTGATTTTGATCCACTCCCGCGAAACGGCGCCCAGGCGATAGACGGAATCCCGGCGCTTGGCTACGGTGCCCTCCAACTTCCGCTCCACGGTCCAGTTCTGCAGCGCCTTGCCTTGTCCTTCGACATAAGCCGTGAGCGCCAGCACGCCTGTAGAAGCGACGGCTTCCTGCAATCGCGCCTTCCGCGTCATCAGAGGTTCCCGCAGATGAGATTGGTTCGTCTGCAATACGTCGAACAGGATGAACGTCGCCGGATGCGTCCGCACGGCAGACGCGATGCGCTGCGAGTCGCTAAGGCGCCCGCGGTATGCGAAATCGTCGAACACTGTCCGGTCCCCGCGCAGGCAGACCCCCTCCCCGTCCAAAATCGCTTCCGGGAGCCGGATGGCAGAGACGGCTTCCCGCAGCTCCGGGAACTTCTCGGTGACATGGAGCCCGTTCCGCGTGTACGCTTCAAGGCGGCTGCCCTGTTTGTGAAGCAATAGGCGCCAGCCGTCCCATTTGGGCTCGAATAGATACTGCTCGTCATCGAACGCCTCCTTCCCCATGGAGGCGATCATCGGTTTGATCGGCGTGAACAGCACGCGAGCATTCACCTCGTTTCGGCGGCGGCCATCACTGCGGCCGGCACCCAGTACGATCAGCATGGCCACGGACGATGGCCGGTTAAACCAAATAGGCTATCTGACCGTCAATTTCGACGTCAGACAGCCTATTCTTTACCTTTATCGCGAGAATCGCTTCACGAGGTCGCGTCCCCATTTCCACAGCACATTGCCCGACAGCAGGAACGCGACGATCAATCCCGTAACCGTCACGACGAGCGCCAGCCACTCGAACGGCGAATATCCATTCATGCTATCCCAGTTGATCGGCCCCTTCAGATCCTCGATGACTTGGTTCATGCCGTAGATGCCGCTGATAACCGTATAGATGGTCAGAACGGTCAGCAAGTAGCTCGAGCGTTTCGAGGTGGAGTTCTCCTGATACTTGTAAAGATCGTTCAGCGTCTGCTTCACGTCCTGGAAGAGTTCGTCGTTGCCGTACACGCGGCGGATCTGGATGAAGATCTCCCTGCCCTGCGACTGGGACACGACTTCCAGGAAATCGTATTTGGCCGAGAAGGCCGTTATGTCGCGAATGAGCACCTCGGTCTGCTCGGGGGAACGCTCCAACTGCACGCGGGAGTAAGCATTCGACAGCTTCAGGAGCACGATGCGGTGGAATAGATTCAGCAGCAGGCCGTAATAATACTCGCCGTACAGCTTGTTGGCAATGTCGTCCGCATGTGCCGAGGGCAGCCGATTCAAGTTGCAGAAGCAGGTCTCATCCGTAAAATAATACGCATACGGCGCCCATCGGTCGAGGCCGGTATGTTGGCAATACGCCTCGATATAGGGCAAATGGGTCGCGCTGATGAACGGCTTGCCGTTCTCCCCGAAGCCGTCGAGCCTTGCGGCCCGGTAACGATCGGACAACGTAATCTCCTCGTCCTCGGGAAAAGAATAGAACGCAATGACATACATCCGCTCATCGATCAGATAAGGCAGCTCCTCGAAATAAGCGCCATCCATCGGCGAGCGGTCCAGGTAGTTCACCGTATGGGGCACGATGGCCTGGAATATAAAATCCTGCACTTCCTCATAGCGATCGCCTTCATGCTCCACCCAAGAGGCCCGGTCCTCCGCATGGGCATCCTGCAGCGCGCGCAGCCGTTCCACGAATTCGATCGCCTCGGTGAACGTGGCATCCGGCTTGGTCATCTCCACCCGCAGAGTGATGAAGCCCGTATCGAACGGACACAGAATCACGTCGACCGAATGAATGACGAAAGGCGCATCGAAGAAACGCGTATGCAGCACGGCCCGCAGATCCAGCCGTTTGCTGTAGCGCTGGAAGCTCTCTTCGTTGGCTTCTGCCGGGAACAGCACATGATTCGTAAACGGCAAATAGTAGCGCTCCATATCCCGGTGCGAGACGCGGTGCCGCGGGCCGTAATAGGCCTTCTCCGCCTCCTTGTCGCCGAGCCGAAACGGCGCGAACCCGGCCTGCAGCAGCGTTTCTTTCATGGGCTGATGGCAGTTCGCATTGAGCGAGAAGGGAAACAGCAGCTGAAAAAGCGCTTCGCGGATCGGTTTGTCCGCCACGGCAGAGGCGGATTCGAAGGATGGCGTTTCATATGATTTTCCTTCTGGTATTGGCGTATTCCGTTCCATACTTGCACCCCTCTGTTAGCTAACCATTCATGATTTCGTCGCATTTATCCAGCGGCGACTTCTCTTTAGGATTTTACGTCGCAGCCGGATCGTTGTTATTCCTGTTTACCCGCGGTCAACCTAGTTTCAAGCGGGAATGGCATATGAAATAATTAGGCGGTTGCTCGGGGTGGCGGCAGCCGAAGATTTAAACCCCGTAAACAACAAAAAGAGAAACCCGACGTCAGTGACGCGGGTTTCTCTTTTTCGCTCGCTCTACATAAGCGGCCTCGGCGCATGAAGCATTATTTTACCTGAACAAGCAGATCGATCGGATAACGTCCCGCATTCCGGCCGTACAGCGCGAGTCCGCCTTCGCCGGCTTCGAGCGTCAGCTTGAAGCCGCGGCTGCGGTCGAGCTTCGCCGTGATGCTGCTCGGCAGCGTCACTTTGCACAGGTAACCGTAGGAGCCTGCCTCGTCCAGCTTGTCTTGGACCTGCTGGTACTGGTACGACAATACGCCTTGGCTGTCGGCCGGATTGTCCGGCAGCAGGAACGACGCGACCTTCTCCCCGTCCACGAGAACGTGGATCAACGATTCATGGCGCTCGTTATCGGTCATGTAGTACGTGTTGGAATTGTACTCGACCGCCGCATCCGCGCCGTGCATCATGCTGATCGTATGATTGCGGTCGCGCGCTCCCTCGATATTGCGGGCCAGCAGCCGCTTCGAGCTCGCTTCGAACGCCAGCTCGACATGTCCGATCAGCGCTTGCTCGCCTGCATTCGGCAATGCGATGTCATAGACGAATTGGCCCGACTTGCCGCCGTTCGTCTTGCCCTCTTGAATGGCGTTCCATTGATGCGCGAACGTTTGCTCCGCGAAATCCGTTACCGGCACGGCGATGAATCGGCCTTCCGCGTCATATACCGGCGTGCCGTCCGCGCTTGCGCCGCGCACGTCGAACGTAATGAAATTGCGCGTCACGACGGTGCCGTCCGCGGCGCGAAGCGTCAGCGCCAGCACCGCGACCGCATCCTGCTTCGGCAGGCTGAACGTCAGCGGTTCGCTGATCGGCGTTACGCCGTAGCCGTTCCAATCCAGCGCGACCGTACCGCGGTCGCCCGTTACGCGGGTACCGAGGTTGTCATGCCACAGCTCCCAGCCCAGCTGCAGCTGTTGGCCGTGATAACGGTCGGAATAGCTCGATGCCAGCAGCGGAATCGAGACCGTTGCGCCAGCTTGAACCGTTTGGGACGGCGGTGCGTCGATGACGATAAAGTCTGCCGCATGCAGGTCCGCCAGCGACATGCCCGGCACGAAGCCTTCGTAGCCGAAGAATTTCTCGCGGCCGTCCAGGCGGTAGTAGCCGTTGAACTCATTGGTGACGTCGCGCAGCTCGGTGAAGACGAACCCGCACATTTTGTCATGGCGGCGGAACTCGTTCATCATGTAGCGGTAGTGCCATGCGAGATCGCTGTCGCCCGCTCCGTTCTTGAAGCCCCAAACGTTGCCGCATTCGCTGTTCATCAGCGGCGCGTCGGATTGTACGTTGCCCCCGATGCAGTTGAAGGACGAACCCGGATACGTATTCTCGACAACCTCCGTCACGTGGGCGCGAACCTCTTCGTAACCGTTAATGTAGAAATGCCACGTGTTGATGTCCGACTCCACTTTATCCCAGTTGCATGGCGAGTTCTCTTCGACGATCCGCGTCGGATCGACGCTCTTCGCCCAGTGGTACACGGAGCGGACCCATTCCTGCGTTTCAGGCAAATACGTTGCCTCGGCCTTGCTGTTTCCGCTGGTCAAGCTGAGCGTCTCGGCATCGGTGCGCAGACCCCAAGTCTCGTTGAACATGATCCACGAGAAGATCGACGGATGGTTGAAGTCCCGGTCGATGATTTCTTTCGCTTCGCGCTCGTATGCAGGGCGGGCCGTCTCGTCAGGGTTGCCCCAGAAACAAGGCATATCTTCCATGACCATCATGCCGAGCTTATCCGCCCAGTACAGCTTGCGCGGTTCTTCCGGCTTAATATGAATGCGGATGAAGTTCAATCCGAGGCGCTTCGCCAAATAAATCTCGTCCCGCATTTCCTCGTCCGTCGGATACGTGAAGAATCCCGTCTCGTGGAAAGCTTGATCCAGCGTTCCGTTCAGGTACACCGGCTTGCCGTTCAACGTAATCCAGCGGTACTTGCGGTCGCCGAACAGCGCCGTGCCGATCTCGCGGATACCGAAATACGTCGCGATGCGGTCCGTGCTTCCGCCGCTCGCCAGCGTGATCTCGCCTTCGTACAGGAAAGGCGTCTCCGGACTCCACAGCTGTGGATCCTCGACCTGGAACGAAGCGCTGATGCTGTTCACGCCCGGCGCCAAGGTGACGCGCTCCGTATGCGATACAGCCCCTCCGTCAAAATCAAAGCGCAATTCCGCCTCTCCTGGCGCGCTTGCCTTTACGGCCGCTTCCACTTGAATGCTGCCGTCGATCTTCGTGATGAATTTGGCCGACTGTATATGCGCCTGCGGACGCGCTTCCAGCCACACCGGCTGCCAAATGCCACGGATTTCGCCATAGCCCTGCTTGCCGCGAGTTTGCGATTTGACGTCGAAATCCTCCGCCCGCACCACGACCAGGTTAGCCTCGCCCAGCTTCCATACTGACGTGACATCGAATTCGAACGTGCCATAGCCGCCGCTGTGGGAACCGACATGCGCGCCGTTGATCCATACGTCGCAGCGATAGTCTACCGCGCCGAAACGCAGAATTACGAGCGAGCCGCTCGTCTCGGGCGACCACGTGATTTCTCGTTTGTACCAGCCGATCCCGCTTTCGCTGCGACCGATGCCGGACAATGGGCTGGCCCAAGAAAAAGGGACGATGATTTCGCTGTCGAAGTCGTTCGCGGACTGCGTGGAACCGCTGTCATTTGCTTCGGTTTCAAGACGGAACGACCAAGCTCCGTTGAGATTCAGCCAGTCTTGGCGCTGCCAGTCCGGACGCGGATATTCGGGACGCGGTAAAGTCGCTGCCGCCGTTTGCAATGCTTGTGCTGCCATGATTTGTGCACAACCTTTCGGATGGGGTGGATTTTCCCTCATTCTAGCATCGGTATATATTTAAATCAATATGTATTATATTTTTACAATATACTAATTTTCTTGTACACTACTTGTAACGATAACGACCGACGAAGGGCTGATTACGAGCAATGAGCGAACCGAAACAAGATCTGATGCGTTACCCCTCTTCCCGTATTGTCGACGTGGCCAAAGCGTTGTCCGGCGACGTGAGAGTACGGATTCTGGAGGCGCTCGGAGAGAAACCGATGAGCATCAGCCAGCTGGCCGAGGCGCTTGGCGTGGCGCAGCCAACCGTTTCCATTAACGTGCAGATTCTCGAAGGCGTGGAATTGGTCTCCTCGACGCTTGGGGCCAACCGGGAGAAAATTTGCACCGCTACCTGCCGTTCCATCCAGCTCGACCTGCCGGCGAAGCCCGGGGAGGGACTTCACCGCACGGAAGAGCTGCATATGCCGATCGGGATGTTCTCTCACTGCTCCGTCCAGCCGACCTGCGGCATCGTCACAAAGGAATGCGCGCATGTCGGCTCCGTCGACGATCCGCGGTCCTTCTACATGCCGGAGCGGTTCGAAGCCTCGCTGCTATGGTTCTCCGGCGCGGGGTACGTGGAATATTATTTTGCCAATCCGATGCCGCCCGGCGTCACGATCGACGAGCTCGGCTTCAGCGCGGAGATTTGCGCCGAGGCGTCCTCCTTCCAGATGGACTGGCCCTCCGACATCGCGCTCTACATCAATGATGTGCGGATCGGCACGTTTACGAGCCCGGGGGATCTCGGCGACCGCAAGGGCAAGCTGACTCCTGACAAATGGCGCAGCGGCACGGAATACGGCCAGTTGACGGAATGGCGCGTGACGAAGGACGGCAGCCTCGTCAACGGGAAAGCGTCGACGGAAGCAACCATCGCTTCGCTCGGACTGCAGTATAATAAGCCGATTCGGGTGCGGCTGGAAGTGAGCGAGGATGCGGAGAACTGCCGCGGTTTGAATCTGTTCGGATCGGACTTCGGGGATTATCGGCAGGACTTGGTGCTGTCGTTTATTAGGTACGCGGATTAGGGGCGTGGTTTGGCAGCCTACCACTTTAATCCATGTCTGACCCCCCCTCCTTAGTTTAGATGCTGTTTTAGTGAACCAGAATTAAGTTAAGGCTAGCCGCCTCCTCTTCACTTGCGCTATACTTACGTCAACGAGACGAAGAACGTCCCGCTCCATGCCATGCATGGGGCCGGGGCGTTTTTTTATTTGGGGGAGGTAAGCGGAAATGGCATTCGAACAGGCGCATGACGCATTTGTTGAACATCATTTGGAGCGGCGCAGCGGTGAGCGCAAAGGCAGGCTGGAACGCGGACATCGGGAAGCGGAGAAGCTCTTTTGCCGTCACGTGTGGTGGCCGATGTTCGGCCATTTCGACGATTTGCATCCGGAGTTCGAAGTGCTGGATTGGCGCGGACTGGCGTATTTCTGCGATTTTGCGTGGCTCACTCCGGCGGCGAAAGTCATTATCGAGATCAAAGGCTTCGTGCCTCACGTGCGCGACATGGATAGGCAAAAATACTGCAACGAGCTGAACCGGGAGACCTTTCTGACCGCGATGGGGTATCAAGTCGTTTCCTTCGCATACGACGATGTCGCGCATAGACCTGAACTGTGCGTAACTTTGCTGCGAATGCTGCTCGGACGTTACCAGACCCAAACGTTGCCGATTGACGCTGCCGACATGCACGAGAAAGAGATCATCCGCCTCGCTTACACGCTCGCTAGACCGCTGCGCCCGATCGACGTTACCAAACACCTTCGCTTCAACCATCGTACTGCCGTTCACTCGCTGACACAGCTGTGTGATCGCGGGATGCTCCTGCCTGTTAAAGGGGCAGACGGTAGACGCGTCGTTCGATATGAGCTTCAACGCAATGCGGTCAAGCTGCTATAGATGGGCCGGTTGGTGGAGCGTTGATCGTTTGGCTGAGAGGATGAATAGAGTAGATGGATGATTGGCAGGGTTGCGTCGGATGGTTAGTAGGGTCGGATGGTGGGTTGGGACAGCCGATAGGTTGGCAAATAGGTGAATGGATTGGTTAGCTGATAGACCGAGTAACCTAGTGACCGAGTAACACAGTGCCAAAGGGCGGGTGATCGAGTGCCGATAGGTTAGTTGATCGAGTGCAGATAGGTTAGTTGATAGGTGAATGGTTTGGTTAGCTGATAGACCGAGAAGTGACCGACCGATAGGTTAGTTGATAGGGCAGCTATAGAGTCTGATAGATTGAAATAGAGACGAGGCTAAGAAATAACTGCAAATCTGCAGCTATTTTCGCCAGTAAAACCCCTGAAAACAGAAATAACTGCAAATCTACATCTATTTAGCCGACTTCGGGCATTTTCGGCGATAAACAGGTGAAATAACTGCATAATTGCAGTTATTTCCTTCCAATGCTGTTATGTATTCAAAATAAGTGCAGATATGCAGTTATTTCCTTCCAATGCTGTTATGTATTCAAAATAAGTGCAGATATGCAGTTATTCCGAGCGATAGCAGAAGTAGCGCCATGAGTATGCATGGTGATAATGTGTTAGCTGCCCTCAAGTTTAGGGGCGACGAGCAAACGGCGGGCAGCAAACTGGTTAGTTTGGTTAAATGGGGCCATGCGCAGCGGCGCGATTCGAGCTGCGTAGAGCGTGGTTGTACGGGGGCGAGCACAGCGGCGTGCATTAAACTGGTTACTTTGGTTGTATGGGGCCATGCGCAGCGGCGCGATTCGAGCTGCGTAGAGCGTGGTTGTACGGGGGCGAGCACAGCGGCGTGCATTAAACTGGTTACTTTGGTTGTATGGGGCCATGTACAGCGGCGCGATTCGAGCTGCGTAGAGCGTGGTTGTACGGGGTCGAGCGCAGCGGCGGGCATTAAACTGGTTACTTTGGTTGTATGGGGCCATGCGCAGCGGCACGATTCGAGCTGCGTAGAGCGTGGTTGTACGGGGGCGAGCACAGCGGCGTGCAACGAACTGCTTACTTTGGTTGTACGGGAATCATGCACAGCGGCGCGATTTGAGCTGCATAGAGTGTGGTTGTACTGGGTTCTGCACAGCGGCATGCATCAAACTGGTTACTTTGGTTTGTACGGGAGCCGTGGACAGCAGCGCAATTCAAAGCTACAGCGGGCGTGGTTGTCAAGACATGGGAGCCGCGCATCGTGCCGCCGGCAAGCTTGGTTCGTGGCGGATCCGCAGGCCGCAGCGAGCAGAGAGAGCACTCAAGCTGCGGTCCCGCAGCCGAGAAATGCTTCCCGAATGTCGCTCAAATCTCGCCCCACACATCTATCCCACTGTGGATAACTCGTTCTGTGGATATGTTTATTAGTTCTAAATACTTATGCCATTAACCATTTTGGACCCTGTGCATGATGGGGATAACCCTGTGTATAACTGTGGATGAGTTCCGTCCGCCCTACAGAAACGCTGCTCCTCTGGTAGCCGGTATTCCCCACAGCCTGGGCCTTTGTGAGGATTCTTGCCGAGGACTACGAGGGCCAGCAGCAAGTTGGATAAGACACTAATTACAGCATCCAAAGCTGTGATTAGCAAACAGGGATGCCGCCACGGCATCCCCATTAACGATATTAACTTCCCATTATCCACATGCTGCTCCACACAATCCGCTCACCCTACGAACGCGCCTTCTCCATCTCTCGCGGATGCCGGCGAATCAATTCCTCGACCGCATCCCCGCGCCCGGTCTGGCGGAGACGTTCGGCGTACTGCGGCAGGAAGCCTTTGGCATGATACGGCCCGCCTTCCTTGATGACCGTCCAGAGCGGATCGACGTCATGCGGCATCGTCGACATCATGTCGTCATGCCACTCGTTCAGCAGATAGACGGCCTCGCGGCACAGGTCCGGCCGATCCTTCGCCACGTTATGCTGCTCATGCGGATCCTCGGCCAGATTGTACAGCATTTCCTTATCGAACAAATGATAGCCGTCGTGATAGGTTCGGATATACAACCAATCCCCGAACCGCACGCTGCGCTGGCAGACGTGCGCGCATTGCGAGACGACGAGATAATCCCGCCCGCTCTCCTCGCCCGTCTTCAGCACGCTGGCGTAGCTGCTTCCGTCCCAGCTCGGTGCCGGAGCCCGGCCGAGCAGCTCGGCGACCGTCGGCGGAAGATCGAGATGATAATGGAGGCTGCGGTCGACGGTTCCCTGCTGCAAGCCCCGCCAGCGGATAATCATCGGAATGCGGCACGTGCCTTGATCCGCGGTTGCATGCTCGCCATAGATGCCGAGCTCGCCCATATTCTCGCCGTGATCCGCCGTAATGATGATGATCATTTCCTCCATCACCCCTTTGCGCTCCAGCAGGTCGAAAATCGCGCCGATGTTCTCGTCCATGTAACGGATGCCGCAATCGTAACCGTCAATCATGGCGCGCAAGCCATCCATGGAACGAATTTCCCCGGGATGCCGCGGAAAAGCAGGCGATATCTCGCTGTTGTACATGTTGATTTCGCTCGCGCTGTGCGGTCCGACCTTGCGTATATGACCCTCCAATACGTCCTCGGTGATCCAAGCCGGCAGCGGCTCCTTCTCGAACGGATTGCCGAAGGAAGCCGGTGCCCGGTAAGGCGTATGCGGATCCCAATAGTTCACGTAGAGCATCCAATTGTCCTGCTCCGCGTTGCGCTCGATCCAGTCCAGCACGACGGGCGTGACCGTCTCCGCCGATTCTTGGCCGCCCTGCCCCGTGTTGTGGATTTCATTGAAGCCCGCGTAGAACGTCCACGCCGCGTGCCGCTCGCCGAACGGGCTGACGAGCGCCGTCTTCATGCCGGCCTGCCGGAAGAGCGACGGGAAGCTCTCGGACGCCAGACGCGAGCGAAACTGCCGCTCCTCCCCTTCGTGCCGAACGTCCGCAGCCGTACCTCCATGGCCGACAACGCCATTATGGATGCCGAAATGGCCGGTCATCATCGCCGTACGGGACGGAAAACAAGGCGCATCCGACGTGTAATAGTTTTCGAAGCGCACGCCCTCGGCGGCGATCCGGTCGATGTTCGGGGACGTGTTCCGGCCGTAGCCGTAGCAGCCCAAATGATCGGGCCGCGTCGAATCCAAATCCAACAATAATACTCTCATTCGTCATCTGCTCCTTTTTGGGTCATGATTGGAGTCTTCGTGGTTAGGTGTATTATAGATTTTGCTTTTGCGGGGAGTCACGTACATTTCGATTCTATCTTGTACATTTCTATTCCTATCTTTTTGGACGGAATTAGAAAAAGAGATTGTCCGCATCTCCATGTCGTGATAGGATTTTATCGACTTCGGAACAAGGGGTGCGGTAGGATGATTCAGATCATGAGTGTACATTTCGATAATTACATCCCCAATTGGCGGACGCAGCTTGAAGTGATCGGTTACAACGTTCTCGTCCTCGTCACGGAAGGAAAAATGCGTTATCGGATCAATGGGGAAGAGATTATCGCGGAGAGAGGGGACTTTCTGTTCATCCCCAAATCGACGCTACGCTGCGGCGAAACGCTTCCCGGCTGTCCGCATAAGAAGTATACCTTCCTGTTCACCCTTGACCCCGGCAGCGGCACGGGCATCCCGTTCCTTGACCAGAAGCGATTCCTCCGCTTCCGGCTCGCGAACTTCCAATACGCCCAGCGGCGGTTCGAGCGCCTCTACGAAGAGATGCGCGGCAGCGAGAGCTTCCGGTCCTTCATCTGCCTCGGCATCGCGCAGGAGCTCATCGGCATTCTCTCGCGAGAGCTGGAGAAACCGGAAATGACGCCGATCAAGATGCAATATGCGCAGATCGTGAGGCATTACGTGCTGGAGCATTACCGCGAGCCGATCGAGATCGAGCAGCTGGCCAGACTGATCCAACGATCGCCGAATTACACGACCGCCTTGTTCAAGGAAGTCTTCGGACAGCCGCCGATCCGGTACATGCACCAGCTTCGGGTGCTCGAGGCCTGCAACCTGCTGCTCGACTCCGACATGACCATCGCCGGCATCTCGCAGTATTTGGGCTATTACGACTCGTCCTATTTCTTTCGGATTTTCAAAAAGTACAGCGCCATGACTCCTGCGGAGTATATCGCCCGCGGCCGCCAATCGGAGCTGACCCCGCTGTTTTCTTAAGCCGAGGCGTGTAAGCAGCCGTTTTGCCGAAATACACGTTTGCGGCTTGCGGCTTGCGGCTTGCGGCTTGCGGCTTGCGGCTTGCGGCTTGCGGCTTGCGGCTTGCGGCTTGCGGCTTGCGGCTTGCGGCTTGCGGCTTGCGGCTTGCGGGACACAGATTCCGGCATGCAGCCTACGGAACCGAAACGAAAATAGGCCGCGAAGATGCTTCGCAGCCCTGAATTCCTTATACCTATTCCTTCCTGCTGTAGCTAATCAGCTCGTCGTCCCGGCGATAAACATCGTCCCCATACGCAAGCTGCCTACGGTCTTCCCGCCAGCGATCCGAGCGACGGCCAGCTCGGCCGCCGCACGGCCGAGCTCCCGAACCGGCTGCTTCACCGTCGTGATGCCCAAGCGGTTCGTCGCTTCGTAGCCGGTCAGGCTGATGTCCTCCGGAACGCGCAGCCCGGCCGCCAGCAGCTCGGACATCAACTGTTCAGCCGCAAGGTCGTGACTGCAGCACACGGCAATTCGCGTCTCTGAAGTCTCCGCGATTTCCTTCAACCGATGCGCGAATTCCCGCAGCATCCCTTCCTGCCAATCGAGCAGCGTCGTCAGGCATTCCTCGAATCGCAGCCCTTTATCGGCAAGCACCTCTTGAAATCGGCCCAGCCGGCGTCTCAGATGCAGGCCCGCATGATAATTGCCGACGAAAAAGAACCGTCCGCAGTTCCTCGCAACCAGATGCTCCACCAGCTCGGCAATGCCTTGCGCATCATCGGCCGCGACGCTGCACGGCTCCTCCTGATCCGTATCCGCGAACAAAACGGCCGGCGTCCGCAATCCGTCCGTCGCGAACAGCCGCAGCTCCTCCTCCGTGTTCGGCCAGCATACGACGCCGTCGACCCGGCCGTCCGCAAACGTCGTCCGTTCCAGTTCCTCGCGCGGCCTGCGATAGACGAGCAAGTCGTAACCCAAGTCCGATGCCGCCTCATGCAAGCCGACGAAAAACTCGTTGATGTACGGATTGGCCAGCACGTTCGCGCCAAAATAATACCCGATCGTTCGCGTCTCCCTCGCCTGCAGCGATCGGATGAGCGCGTTCGGCGTATAATCGAGCGTTCGAATCGCCGCCTGCACGCGTTCCCGGGTCTCCTCGCTGATCTGATCCTCTTTGCCGTTCAGCACAAAAGACACCGTCGTCGGAGATACGCCGGCATGGCGCGCGACGTCCTTGATCGTTGCTTTGCGTGTCTGCTCGTTCATGCGCGCATGCCCCTCTTTGGTTCTATTTTCGTCCATTATATCAGAATGCGTGAACCGTTCCTGTAGGAAGAGCAACACCCGGCACCGACTGAATTCAGTCAAAATTAACGGTTGAAATCGTTTCCTTTTCGTTCTAAACTAAGTTTAGTAACTAGTTTATAGGATATCGGGAGGTACATGCAACCATGAGCAAAAGTTTCCGTACGGACGAGTACATGCTCGGCGTCTGTTATTATCCGGAGCACTGGGAAGAATCGCTGTGGGAGGATGATTTTCGACGGATGCGCGAGATGGATATGTCCGTCATCCGCATCGGGGAGTTCGCTTGGACGATCTTCGAGCCCGTCGAAGGCGAGTTCCGATTCGACCTGTTCGAACGCGCGCTGGACGCCGCTCATCGTTACGGACTGCAGGTCATCATGGGTACGCCGACGGCAACGCCCCCGGCTTGGCTGACGGAGAAATACCCCGAGGTGCTGAACGTTTCGCAGAAGGGCGTCACCTACCGGCACGGCATGCGCAGACACTATAACTACAATAGCCAAGTATACCGCGCCCTCTGCGAACGCATCACCCGCAAAATGGCGGAGCGCTTCGCGGATCATCCGGCCGTGATCGGCTGGCAGCTCGACAACGAGTTCAACTGCGAGACGTCCGTCTTCTATTCCGACGCCGATCATGTCGCGTTCCGGGAATGGGCGAAAGCCAAGTACGAGACGCTCGACCGCCTGAACAAGGCTTGGGGAACCGTCGTTTGGAGCCAGACATATACCGACTGGAGCCAGGTGTATCTGCCGCGCGCGACCGTCAACGACTCGCCGAACCCGCATCATGCGCTCGACGAGAAGCGGTTTATCTCCGACAGCGTGATTTCGTTCGCGAAGGTGCAGGCCGACGTGCTGCGCGAGCTGTGCCCGAACCACTGGGTGACGACGAACGGCCTGTTCGGCCATTTGGACAGCCACCAGCTGACGGATGAGCTGCTCGATTTCTTCTCGTACGATTCGTATCCGCTGTTCGCGGTGGCGTATCCGGACGGCGGGGACAATCCGCTGCTCGATCGCCGCTGGTCGTCCAGCCTCAGCGCCATTCGCTCCATCTCCCCGCTCTTCTGCATCATGGAGCAGCAATCGGGTCCCGGCGGCTGGGTGAACCGCATGAAGCTCCCTGCGCCGAAGCCGGGTCAAATGCGCTTGTGGACGTACCAATCGATTCTTCATGGCGCGGATATGATCCTCTACTTCCGCTGGCGGACGGCGACGATGGGCACCGAGATTTACTGGCACGGCATCAATGATTACCACAACCAAGACAACCGCCGCGTGGCAGAAGCGACGCGCGTAGGCCATGAGCTTGCCGCGGTCGGACGCCAACTGACAGGTGCCTCATTCCTTGCGGAAGCAGCCATTATTCGCGATTACGAGAACGAGTGGGACGGCGAATTCGACCACTGGCAAGGGCCGCTCAGCGGACAAAGCGGCAACGCCTGGTTCAAAGCCTTCCAATTCCGCCATATCCCGGTGGACATTATGTATATGCGCCGCAAAACAACGCTCGCCGACTTGGCGAAGTACAAGGTGCTGGTCTACCCGCATGCCGCGATCCTGTCGGATGACACGGCCGCGCTGCTGGAAGCTTACGTCGCCGGAGGCGGTACGCTCATACTCGGCAGCCGCACCGGCTTCAAGGACGAGACGGGCCAATGCCGAATGATGCCGTTCCCGGGTCCGGTCGCGTCGTTGTGCGGTATCACGGTGGAGGATTTCACCGTCATCGCGGACAGCGGCACGCCGCCCGACATCGCGTTCGCCGAAGGCTACGGGCAAGCGGACGCGCAATATACGGCGCTCCTGTTCAATGAAATCCTTCGCCCGGAAGATCCGTCGGTCGAGACGGTCGCCGTGTACGCCGGCGACTATTATGCCGGCAAGCCGGCTATGACGCGGCGCCCTTACGGCGAAGGCGAAGTTTGGTACTACGGCGCGGCGTTCAACGATGAAGCCGCGGACGCGGTGCTGGCGAAGCTGCCGATCGCAACGCCCGTCGACTGGATCGATGCGCCGCGGCAAGTGGAGCTCGGCCTGCGCGACAAGAACGGCGAGCTGCTCGCCTTCCTGCTGAACTACGGCAGCACGCCGGCAACGGTCGCGGTCCGCAAGGAGGTCGTCAACCTGCTTGGCGACGGACCGGTGGACGGCAAGCTTGCGCTGGAGCCGTACGGCGTGGCGATATTGAAGCTCGTCAACAATTAGGCACGCGAACTATTCTCCCCCAATCAATAAAGGGCCTTGGCGTTTCGCCGAGGCCCTTTATACTGTTGACGCGATCAGATTCGTGCAACAATCCCTTTTTGTTTTCGTCTTCCTTAATAAGCGTTAATAAGCGATAACCGCTAACGCCCGAAAGGAGAATGATGATGCGCAGACAGACTCGCAGAACGAAGACCGGAACGATTGCCGCGATCGCCGCTCTTGCTTTCGCCCTTCAAGCGGCTCAAGTATCGGCCACAAGCTTGCCTGCCTCCAATTCAAGCCAGGGGAGCACAATCGTTGCCGTGTCTCCAACCCCGGTCGTCAATCAATTCGAGGTTATTCTGAAACAAGGCCAGCTATCTCGGGCGTCCTCCTACTTGAAGGCCCATCTCGCCGAAGTCAACAAATGGCAGGCTGCCCTGATGGTCCTCCGCTTGGAAAATGCTGTTCAGAAACAACTGCCGGCACTGCAGAAGCGCTTCGAGGCGCCGTCCGTGCAGAAGGGGATCGGGAACGTTTATCAACATGGGGACAACTTCGACCACGTAATGAGCCGGACGAAAGACAAAGCACTTAAGGCTTTGCTCCTGTCGGCGCGCGACAGCGGCTATAAACTGCAAACCGCCGAAGGAATGTTCTTCCCGGTCGTCGATTATACGGCCTTTACGGTGTTTGAAGACGGGGTAAACGCGGATATCGCGGCCTATATCGCCATCATGGCGGAAGAGTCGGAACAGCCTCCTCTCAAGGATGCGTCGCTCGCGATCGGTTATCAGCAGCTGGTTAACCGGACATTAAACCAAGGACGATTCTTATCGAAGTATCCCCATTCCAATCGCGCCAGCCAGATCGGAGTTTTATACGCAAGCTACCGTACATTAACCTTCTATGGCTCCGATAATACGCCCTTGTTCAACTTTGGCACCAAACTTATGCAGCCGAACGCGCAGAAAGGCTACAACTTGTCGTTACAATGGAACGATCCGAAATCCAGCGCTTACCTGCGTCTTCTTCAAGCTTTCATGCAAATCGTCGAGGAAAACAACTACAAGCTGAATCCCGAGATTAATCAATTCCGGTTGGACAACGTTCCGGGCAAGTAAAGGCGTTCGACATGAAGGTGATACAAGCGAAGAGCGGCAATCATGATTATGCGAAGCAAAAAAAACGCAAAAGCCGCGCCATGCGCTTCCTCTGCGTTCCTGTTTGGCAACGGCCGTACCACTGCCGCCCCGGCTATCCCCCGTAATAATTCTGGTTCGCGAGCCGCGCCCGCTCCCGGTATGCACCGGGCGTCACGCTGCAGCTCTTGGCGAACTGGCGGCTGAGGTAAGCCGCATCGCCCATCCCGCATTGGACGGCGATTTGGGAGAGCGGCAGCTCCGTCTGCTCCAGCAGCCGCCTTGCCTTGCGCAGTCGAAGCTCGCGGAGCAGCTGCATGGGGGTAAGCCGGAACTTCTCGGCGAAGATGCGGTCCAGATAGTTCGGATTCATGTGCACGAGCTCGGCGAGCTGCTCGCGGCTTATTTTCTCGTCCAGCTTGGCGTTGATATGCGTAATCAGCACCTGAAACCGCTTATCGTTCTTCGAGGCCGGCAGCGAACGCGGCGTTCTGCCGCCTTGTTCCCAGCTCTGCAGCAGATAGAAGAGAAGCAGCTGGCACAGGCTGGCGATTTCCATTTCCCGGAACGCCCCTTCCTTGTCTCCCCATGCCGCGAGCATCTGATCGAATACCTCTATATATTTCCCGGTATCCATGATCGTCGTCACTTCGCCGACGGGAAACAGCCGGAGCAGCTCCATCCCGTGATCATTGGCCGCTTCGACCACGAACCAGCGGTGATTGCCGCCTCGATCAGATCGCTCCGAGAACGGAAGATGCGGGGCATGCAGCATGACTTGTCCCGAGGAGGCCAACCGCGTCACGTTGCCGGCCTGCAATTCCACCTCGCCTTCCGTTACGAAGCTCACGACCCAATGCGGATACACGATATTTTGGAGATCCAGCGACGAGTAGAACGCATGGGCTACCACGGACGGCCGAACCCGCCAGCCGCCCTCGAAGAAGTTTCCTGTCATGCCGCCGCCCCTTTCATTTTCCGATAGCCAAGAATAGGCGGAATACGCAAGATACGCCGGAAGCCATGCCTCCGGCGTACGCGATACGATTCCAGCTATCGGTTCGCAGTCATCAGTTGCTAGCCATTATTCACCCTGCAGCTTCCGTTCAAACTCCGCCTCGTCCGCCGCGTACATGAGCTTCCCGTCGATGCTGGCTTGCCGCTGCTGGCGGCACCCGATGCAGAAGCTGAGGCAGCGCTCCAGCTCGACGTCCCCGCCGGCATCCGCAAGCGCCTGCAGCACCGAGCCATATTGAAACTGCCGGAGGTTGTTCGCGCAGCAGCGAATCGCCTTAGACACGAGTACCCGTGCTCTGCTCGACTTCCGCCTGCGTGACGAAGCCGGTATATACGCTCTTGCCGTCACGCGCGATAATCGGTCCGTTCAAAAATTCCTTGCCCGTATCCGGATTGAAGGAACCGACGACGGAGTACTGAATGACGTAGCCTTTGCGGTTCGTCTGGCTTTGGTTCGGCGTGCTGCGGTGGAAGAGCAGGGAATGGAAGGCAACCATGCTGCCTTTCTTCAGCTCGACCGGAATGCCCGGATCCTCGCCTTGATAGCAGACGTAGCCGATTTCCGAGTACACGTGCTCGACGAAGCCTTGCTTATGCGAGCCGGGCTGGACGTAAATACACCCGTTCTCGATCGTGGAGTCCTCGAGCGCCAGCCAGCAGGTCAAATAATGAATCGGTTCCGTCGGCACGTAGCCGTTATCTTGATGCCAAGGAAAATCCCGGTTCGCTTCGGGACGCTTATAGACGGACTGGTCCCAATAGAGCCGCGTATCCGGGCCGAGAATCGTTGTCGTAATATCCACGAAACGCTGATCCGCGATGAACTTCTGAATATCGGGATGCTGGTAATTCAAATGGCTGGTGAAATTGATCTGATTCGCCGCGCTGATGAAATCCCGGCCCGACGCCAAGCGGCGCGCGGACTCTTCGTCCAGCCGGTCGATCGGCTCGCGGATGACGTCGATCTCCGCCTCGCTGAACAACCGATCAAACACGATATACCCCAGTTCGTCATACTGCTTCAATTGCTCTTCGGTCAGCTTAAGCATGCTCATCTCTCCTCCGTGGATAGCGCCTGCCATGCCGAACCGCGAACGGAACGAAGCTGCGGAACATGGGGCGTTTGCGATAATGCTTCACGCTTTCATTTTCCTCCATGCATGCGATTCGCTCAATAGCTTATCTCCGCGGGTTCGTTGTACTTTTTCCACCTTTTTCTGAGATCCGCATCATGGCCGCCAGTTCAAATAATTGAACCACCGCAGCAAGCCCTCCGCCACCAGCTCATGCCCTTTGCGGTTCGGGTGATTCACCCACGACAGCAGGTCGGAGCCTTCTCCGCCGCGCGCGGCGTAGTCGTCGAACAGCCCGAAGCTGTCCATCAGCCCGACGCCGTATTCCGCGGCCAGCGCCACGACTTGATCCCGATGCGCGCACAGCTGCAGCCAGCCTTCGGACTGCGGATCGGCGTAGCTGCTCTCCCAGGTCGGCGTCATCAGAATCACTTTCGTCCCTTGCGCGAGCGCCGCCTCGATCATGGAGCGCCATGCCGCGCCGGCCCGTTCGAGGCCGAGTCCGCGATCGTTCAGCGCATAATCGATCGTCAGCACGTCGGGCCTGTGCGTCAGCACTTCGCGGCCGAAGCGTTCCGCTCCCTGCTCGGCTTGCTCGCCGCCGATGGCGGTGACGATCACGTTCACGACGGCAAAAGGAAACCGTTCCGCCAGCTTCGCCCGCAGCAAGTGCGGATACGCGTTCATGGCATCCACGACCGGCGTCGCAAAATAGCCCGACGGCACGCTGTGCCCGTGGCACACGATATTAACCGCCCGATTGTTCGGCCAATGCTGCTGGAGCGCTGCCGTAATGTCATTCAAATACGATGATTCGAGTGCCGCTGCCATATCCGAATCCTCCCCATGCCGATTGTCGGCCTTTGTCGATATTGATAGGTTATAGGATTCGCGAAGCGGTATCCTTTTCCTGCATGGCGGATGGATTCGAGCAGAGAAAGGCTAGGCAGTTGGGCAGCCGCGCAGCGATACAACGTTGTCTGCCGCTCCCGTTCGTTCATCGCTCCCGTTTCCGCGCAAAAAAACCGGTCCCCACCATAACGACGGAGGAAACCGGCTAAGGCCAAAACTTTATTGTCACGGAGCGTCCGTGTTACATCTCCATGCACAGCAGGCTGAACGTGCCCATTTGAAACCCCTCGAACAGCGCGCGCGGTTTCGCCTCTCCCGAGGAACTGCCGTAAGCAAGCAGCAGCGGGATGAAATGCTCCGCCCGCGGCACGGCGCGTCTCGCATGCGGCGCGAGCCGTTCGTAATTCGCGAGCGCCTCGGCATCGCGGTTCACGACCTTGTCCGTGATCCACTGGTCGAATTCGACCGCCCACGGCTCGGCATGCTCCTGCTTCCATTTGATTTCGTTGAAATTGTGCACCGTCGTGCCGCTGCCGATGACGAGAATGCCCTCTGCCCCCAGGCCTCGCAGCGCTTCGCCAATGACGATCTGCTGCGCTGCCGGCAGGAACGGATTGACGGAAATCGTCACGACCGGAATATCCGCGTTCGGATACATATGACGGAGAAACACCCATGACCCGTGGTCCAGGCCGCGCTCGTTATCCCGCTGCGTCTCGATGCCGTGCGCGCGGAATTTTTCTTCCACCTTGGCGGCAATCTCGGGCGAACCCGGCGCCGGATACGTCATGCGGTACAGCTCATCCGGGAATCCGCCGAAATCGTAGATCGTCGGCAGCGGCCCCTCCGCGAACGATACCGTTACCGATCGCTCCTCCCAATGGGCGCTGAAAATCACGATGGCTTTGGGCCGGAACCGCTTCCCGGTCTCCCTCAGAAATTCGGTATAGGCCGACTCTTCCACGGCCATCATCGGCGAACCGTGGCAAATAAACAACGATGGCAACATTGCTCGTTCCAACTCCTCTGTATGGTTCGGTGCTATTTTCTATTGTAAACAAAAGCTGCGCGGGTAATAAGCTCCGTACGGTTCGTTAACCCGACGCGGGCGGCTTTCGTATACGCTCATCATACAATAAGTTACTTACTTTTGTATAGTTAAAAAAGCTGCTTCGGACGCCTCCTCGGGGACCCGAAGCGCGGTGTAAGCAACTATGCGGCGCCGAATGCGTCAAATATGAAGAGCGATAGCGGCAGCAGGGACAGGAAGACGAACAAACCGATAACGCCAACTGCGTTAAAAGTCACGGATTTCATGCTGTCCGAGGCTGAAGTTCCGACAGGGTCTGCTTCCGAGGCTCGCAACTTTCTGTCGAATCGCGTCGTCTACGACAAGAGAAATGTTGGAAATGATGCACAAGAGAGGCGATGGTTTCATTGAGAAACAAATGGCTGACAACGGCGGTGCTCGCCGCCTCGCTCGCGGCTCCGATAGTCGCGGCCCCCGCCGCGGCTCACGCGAGCGCGCCGGCGTATGTCCGGCTGACCTGGGATAGCGGGGGCGTCTCGACGGGGAGCGCCATCAACAAGAACGGAACGATCTACGTCCCGGCCGATACCTTCGAAATGGCAGGCATGCGGATGCAGTGGGACAAAACGCACCAACGCGCCGACTTTATCGGTTACGGCCGAAGTACGGCCGTACGGATCGGAAGTACCTCCGCCGTCTTGGACGGCGACCCGGTACGAGGGATGCCGGCTCCCTTCATGAGTCAAGGAAAGCTGTACATCAGCGCCCGCTACCTGGTCATGACGCTCGAAGGGAACTCGATCGCCTGGGACGCGAAGAATCATGTCTTCAGCGCCAAGAACCTGCATACCTACGCGGGCGTCAGCCAGACGTACAACGGCCGCACGTACAGCATTATCAAGGGCACGGGCGAATTGTTCGTGAACAGCGGCAAGAACGCCGCCCCGGTGAAGCTTGCCGATCTCGGCTCGCAGCTGTTCGACGGCGTAACCATGAAGTTTCAGCCCACCAAGGGCGGACTGCTTTATCTGACCATTCTCGATAACTATGGCGAACCGCATATCAATAATCATGTTTTCACGCTCGTTCTTAAGAATGGCGCCGTCATCCGGAAGGCCAGCGTCGGCTACTGGCTGCGGTACGAAGAGAACGTGAAGTCCTATGGCAATCACCTGCTGCTCACGGACGGCCGAACGCTGCGGATCATCGAGGACGGTACGGGCAAAGTGGAGCAAACGATCGATCTCGTCAAGCTTGGCGGCGAGGACGACGACTATTTCGTCGAAGGCATCGATGACGATTTCCTGCTCATTCGTCCCAACAGCTCCGGGCTGCTCACGCTCGTCGACCGCCATTCGGGCGGAACCGTCAAGCTGTACGAGAAGCTGCTGGACGCGGAAGGCGCCGAATACGCCACGACGAACGACACGCCTTATTACGGCGACAGGCTGCATTTCGTGAAGCGCGCCGGCGAGGTGCTGTATTTTGCCGATGACAGCCCGCTGGCCAAGAACGACCAGCTGTTAACCTATACGCTGCCGATACCGGCTGACAAACCGTCATCCGCGAAATCGTCGCCAGTTGCGCAATAGTGCCAATGACTCGTCAAATCCTCCATTCTTGGGAATGGGGGATTTGTTGTATGTTTAAGCCAGTACGCAAACGAGTCTGCCAGAGTTGGATCGGGAAGGGGAATGGGCATGAAGGATTGGTATGGAAGCGAGATCGTACTGGAGAATGAACGCGTCAAGCTGGTGCCGTTCAGCGACGTCCATGCGGAGGGGCTTCGCCGGATTATTACGGACCCGGAGCTGCATGCATTCGCCGGCATCGTCGTGCAGGGCGAGAATGACTTGCAGGCCTATATCGCAGAGGCGTTGGCCAGCCGGGATGCATGCACGCACTACCCGTTTATCGTTATGGACCGGCAAACAGGCGAAGTCGCGGGCGCGACGCGATTCGGCCATATCCAGTTCGGGGCCAAACGTTTGGAGATCGGCTGGACCTGGTATGGGAAAGCTTACCGCGGCACCGGCCTGAACCGCGCCGTCAAGTTCGAGCTGCTTCGCTACGCGTTCGAGACGCTTGGCTTCAACCGCGTGCAATTCAGCGTGGACGCCGAGAACGTCCGCTCCCTGCGAGCCGTGCTCAAGCTCGGGGCCAAGCAGGAAGGGCTGTTCCGCTGCAATTACGAGAACGCGCGGGGCGAGTGCCGGGACGATGCGTATTTCAGCATCATCAAGTCGGAATGGCCGGAGCTGCGGCGGACGGTGTTCCGCGGGTTCGGGTAGTGCTGGAGCGGCTGGAGCGCCGTGAGCGTTAGGAGCCGGCCGGCAATCCAGGTACCAGTGCTGATACCGTTAAAGAACCGCAGGAGAGGTAATCGATGATTTGTTGGGCAGCCTGGTCGTCAGGCCGTCGCGTATTAGGGCTTCGTGATTCGGTAGAGTACATGTCGCACTAGCGGATGACCCGGCTCGACCTTCGGGTGATCGAACGATTTCACGTACTGCATGCCGGTCTTGATCATGACGCTGCGGGAAGGCGCGTTCAGCTCGGCCGTGAAGCTGTACACCTCCGTCAAGCCCAGCGAGTCGAAGCCGTACCGCAAGCACGCCGCCGCGCCTTCCGTCGCAAACCCCTGCCCCCAAGCCTCCTCCCGCAGTCGCCAGCCGATCTCGATGCACGGCGTAAAATCCGACTCGAACGCCGCCCGATGGAAGCCGATGAACCCGATAAACTCGCCCGTCGCCTTCGCTTCCACGGCATAGAGCCCGAAGCCGCAGGCCTCATGTTCGTCCAAAATCGATTTGTGGAACGCGTCCGTCTCTTCCGTGGTCAGCCTTTTGAGAAAATACCGCATGACCGTCTCGTCCGCGTTCATTTTCCGGAACGGCGCGAGATCCTCCGCCTTCCAATCGCGAAATCGGAGTCTCTCCGTTTCAAAATAAATCATCGCCTATCGCCTCCCTATGAATTTACCTGAAGATTGCAAGCCTAAAGAATGCAGCCCTCGCGGTAATATACCTGCCACTCTGCCATGCGATCGTCAACGGCGAGGACGATTTTATAACTGCCGCGGAGCAGTCGAAAACGATGCAAAAACAGGTTGCAGCAGTTGGCCTGACCTTGGAAGTCTCTAGTTTCTTCGTGCCTGCCGCGGCTGACCCAACCTCTAGCTCCAGTCATATCCTTCCAAAAAATCATTCGATTCCCTTATACCATGCAGCGACAGATATTGTCTAGCAAGGGCTGGGCTGGCAACTGGCATGCAAGTGGCTTGCAACTGGCGCCAGAACAGCCCGTTACTGCCAAGCAGAAGCCTGCACGGGAATCGCCGTTTTGCGGTGCGTGCTGCGATAGCGGGCCGGCGTCTGCTTGAAGCGGTCCGCGAACATTTTGTAGAAATAACTAAGGCTGCCGTAGCCGCATTCCAGGGAAATGGCCAGGATGGACGCTTCGCCATGCGTCAGCAGCAGCGCGGCATAGGTGAGCCGCTGTTCGTTGATCCATTCGGTCGGCGAGACGCCGTAGTGCTTCTTCATCACCCGGCACGCATGCTCCGGGGAATAGGAGGTAAGTCGGTAGAACGCCTCCACCCCTTCGGCGAGCAGGGACTTGTCCTTCATATGCTCCAGCAGTTGGTTCAACCAAGCGGGCGCATCCGGCCGGCTGCTTGCCCCGGGCGGTCCGAAGAATCGGTCCAGCAGCTCGATCAGCATGCCCCGCGCCGCGCTCCGAACCTGCCTTTTGCCCTCGGCCGCCCCCGCCTGAATGCGCTCGTACTGCCGAATCAGCCAAGCCGCGTCCTCCCTCGACAGCACGCATTGCGGCGGCAGCTCTGCCCCGGTCAGCCGCTCCGCCGCGAAGCCTTCGCCTAGGTACGCCAACGCCTGCTCCATCATCGAGGCGCGAAAGTTGATGTTCAGCAGCTCCGCTTCTTCATCCCCCACCCGCTCGTAGCTGTGCGTGTCATGCGGACGAATGAACAGCAGCATCCCTTCCGTCAGCAGCTGTTTGACGCCGTTCACGATATGATGCACCCGGCCGTCCGTGATCAGGAAACATTCGAAGAAATCATGGTCATGCACGATCGTCCAATAGTTGAGCTTGCGGTGATAGTAGAACATCGTTTCCAGCTCGGGATCGATCAGCTCGTCGGCTTTCAAATGCAGCATGTTCGGCACGCTCCTTTGCCTCCCATTATATCAGCAGAGAGCAATGAATCGTCAGTGGAAATGAAGAAATCAACCGTTTACAATGCTACGCTGTCAGCATAACGTAATTTGGCGAAATGAGGGCTGCACATGCGGTTGCAACTGAACGAAGACTGGCGTTTAACGGATGAGGATCTATCCTGCGGACCGGAGGAAGCCTACCGCATCCAGCGCAAAACGGACGGCTGGCTGCCCGTGGCCTCGCTTCCGTGCGATATTCATATGCCGCTCATCGCGGAGGGCAGGATCAAGGATCCCGTGCTCGCCGACTATTGTTTCGCGGCCGAATGGACGGAGAAACGGTCATGGTGGTTCGCCAAAAGCTTCCCGGTCACGCAGGAGCTGCTCGCGAGCGACCGCCTCGTACTTCATCTGGAAGCGCTGGACGCCGAAGCGGATATTTGGCTGAACGGCATCCATCTGGGCCATCATAGTAGCGCCTTCTATCCGTTCCGCCGAGATGCGCGTGTCCTGCTGACCGAAGGGAATAACGAGCTGCTCGTCCGGGTGACCTCCGGCTTGGAGCATGTCTCGGAAGGCGATATCGTCATGACCGACGGTACGCTCGCCGAGATGAAAAACGACGCCGTCGGCCATCGCGGCGACCAGCGCCGCGCCAATGTGCGCAAGGCCCAGTTCGTCTACGGCTGGGACTGGGGTCCGCGCATAGCCACAACCGGCATCGTCGGCGGCGTGTGGCTGGAAGCGCAGCGCGCCGTGGCCATCCGCGCCGTCAGCGCGGTGACGGTCCGCGTGCCGTCGCAGACGGACGGTGCGTCCGACCCGGCGAATGGCGCGAGGGCCGGAAGCGCAGGCGCCGCGCCTGACTCGACGCATGGCGCCGGGAGCGGAAGTGCGGATGACGCGCCTGCCGCGGCGCATGGCGCAGGGAGCGGAAGCGCGGGTGACGCACCTGCCGCTGCGCAGGCGAATGCGGCGCGCATCGCTTTCGAGGTGGAAGCGGAGCAGCTGCATCCGTTCCGGACGCGGGAGGCCGAGCTCTCGCTCCGGCTGCTTCGCCCGGATGGCGGCGAAGCGGCGGCGATTCGCGAACAGCTATGCCTGCGTTCTGGCCTCAACTTCCTCACCTACGAAGCCGACGTGCCGGACGCGAAGCTGTGGTGGCCGAACGGCATGGGCGCGCAGCCGCTGTACACCGTCGAAGCCTCGATAACCTGCGGAGACGATGTCGTGGCGTATCCGCCGTTTCGGATCGGCATTCGCACGGTGGGCATCAATACGGAGCCCGTCGCGGCGGCGGGAGAAGAGCCGGAGCGCCAATTCACGCTGGAGGTGAACGGCGTTCCCGTCTTCTGCAAGGGCGGCAACTGGATTCCCGCGGACGCCATTATCGCGCGCGTCAGCGACGAGAAATATACGGCTTTGATTCGCGAAGCGGCAGAGGCGAATTTCAACATGCTGCGCATATGGGGCGGCGGCATCTACGAACGGGATATTTTCTACGAGGCATGCAATGCGCGGGGCATCCTGATCTGGCATGATTTCATGTTCTCCTGCGGCAAATATCCCGACCACCTGGACTGGTTCAAGGAAGAAGTGTCGCGGGAGATCGACTACCAGACGCGGCGGCTGCGCAACCATCCGGCCATGGCGCTCTGGTGCGGCAACAACGAGAACCACTGGGGCTTCGACGAATGGTGGAACGACTCGCGGCATCCCGCCTTCTACGGCGGGGCGGCGCTGTACAACGAAATCGCGCCGGCGTGGATCCGCCGCAACAGCCCGCATATCCCGTATTGGAACAGTTCGCCGTACGGCGGCGTTCACCCGAACGGCAACGCGATGGGCGACCGGCATCATTGGCATGACGGCACGATGAATCCGGAGATGGCGAGGCGGATTACGCCGGAAATTTACGACGAGGTTCAGGCGAAGTTCGTGTCGGAGTACGGTTATATCGGGCCTTGCCGGCGGTCGTCCATCGAAACGTATTTCGACGGGGCTGCGATCGATACATCGAGCAACGTGTGGCGGCTGCACACCAATACGTTCGAGGCGGACACCGTCGTAGCCGGCATACGCAAGCACTACGCGGACAAGGAAGACTTCAGCCTGGACGAATACCTGCATTACGCGGGACTATGCCAGAGCCTGATGTACCAGTATTCGCTCGAATCCATCCGCAGCAAAAGCTTCTGCTCCGGCGCGCTGTTCTGGATGTACAACGACTGCTGGGGAGAGGTCGGCTGGACGATCGTCGATTACTATTTGAAACGCAAGCTGTCCTACTACGGCGTCCGCCGCGCCTTTTCGCCCGCGAAGCTGATTCTTCGGGAGCAAGCCGGAACGATCGAGGTGACGGCCGTGAACGAGACGAGCGCGGCCATTCGCGAAACGCTGGCATGCGGCTTCCTCGCCTTCAACGGAAGTGAGCGGCAGACGGAAACGGTCGACGTGGTCATCCCGGCTCGCTCCCGCGGCGTCGTCCATCGTTTTGCTTGTGCGGATCGCAAAGACGGCTTCTTCGCGGCGATCCCGACCGTAGATCCGGAGCGCATGCAGCCTGGCGTGCTGCGTCCCGGAGATGTCCGCACGCTTGCGCTGCCCGAAGCGAAAGTGACGATCGCGCACAGTGCAGCCGAAGACGGGGATCTGCATCTCACGCTGACATCAGACGTCTATGCGCATGCGATACATTTCGAACTGCCGGATGACATCCGCCTGAGCGACCATTACTTCGACCTGCTGCCGGGCGAGAAGCGCACGATTACGATCTACGGCGGGGCGGAGCTGGATGCTGGGGCGTTAATCGTGAAGTCGGTTAAATAACGCTCGAGACTAGGTGCGTAATCGACACGGACTTGTACGATTCCATTTATGGAGGTAAGAAATGACAACGATGTTATCCCAAGCAAGCTTCGCAAAAGCCGAATCCTTTATCATGAATCACGGCCGGATGCTCGATCGGGCCCGATTTCAATTTTATTTTCATAACGGCGACAAAGAAGAACTACTAAAGGTGCTGCGAACGCATCAAAATGCCGATGGCGGATTTCAGAATATGGGCGAAGGCCCGCGGGAGATGTCCTCCCCGATCGGAACGAGCGTCGCCTTCCATCTATTAACGGAATTAAACGTACCGATCACCGACCCCATGGTCGTAAACGGCGTGAAGTATATCGTCGCTACCTTTGACCGGGATTCGGAGCTGTGGCAGCCCGCGCCAGACTGGCATTTCGAGGAAGCTCGGCGCGTCGAATGCTGGGGCAATCCGAGCGCGGAACTTCTGGGGTACTTGCTGCACTATCGCGAGCTTGTCCCGGACGCTTTCGCGAATCGTCTGCTCGAACTCGCGGCGGCCAACCTGATGAAGGTTAAACGGCCGATGGATACGTTCGCGCTTCTCTGTTACATGCGGCTCGCGAAGTTTGCACCGGATGACTTGCAGGCGTCGATACTGCAAAGGCTCCGAGAGGATGTTCCGCGCGTAATCGAGACCGATCCCGCCAAGTGGTCCGACTGGTCCATCAAGCCTTATTGGTTCGCCATGTCTCCCGACAGCCCCGTTATCGACCTTATCGAGCAGGACGTCTTCCGAAACCTCACCCATGAAATTCAGCACCAAGCAGAGGACGGATTCTTCTCCCCCCACTGGTCCGACACCGAAGAAAGCCTCCGGAATTGGAGAAGCATCTTAACGATTGACGTGCTTAAGACGCTGTGCAATTACGATCGGATTGATCAGCAGCATTAACAGTCGCAATTCCGACCCGCAAAATGCCAAAGAGGAGCTGCCGCGGCAGCTCCTCTTTGGTCGGGAAGTCAATGTTTTTAGAACCGGTGCTCTTCCGCCGCTGCCATGTGGAGCGTAAATTGCTGCGTTACAGCAGCTTTTAAGTGCGTATACGCCCAGGCTAGCTTGAAATACTGCGCTTTAGCAGCTTTTCAGTGCGTATGCGCCACGAAGAGCTTGAAAAGCTGCTCTACAGCAGCTTTTCAGTGCGTATGCGCCACGAAGAGCTTGAAAAGCTGCTCTACAGCAGCTTTTCAGTGCGTATACGCCACGAAGAGCTTGAAAAGCTGCGCTACAGCAGCTTTTCGGTGCGTATATGCCCGGGCAAGCTTGAAAAGCTGCGTTTTAGCAGCTTTTCGATGCGTATACGCCACGGCAAGTTTGGAAAGCTGCGTTACAGCAGCTTTTCGGTGCGTATACGCCACGAAGAGCTTGAAATGCTGCGCTGCATCAGCTTTTCGTTGCGTATACGCCACGAAGAGCTTGAAATGCTGCGCTTTAGCAGCTTTTCGGTGCGAATACGCCACGAAGAGCTTGAAAAGCTGCGCTTTAGCAGCTTTTCGGTGCGTATGCGCCCCGGCAAGTTTGGAAAGCTGCGTTTTAGCAGCTTTTCAGTGCGTATACGCCACGACGAGTTTGAAAAGCTGCGTTACAGCAGCTTTTCGGTGCGTATACACTCCGGCGAGCTTGAAAAGCTGCGCTTTAGCAGCTTTTCAGTGCGTATACGCCCGCGAAGAGCTTGAAAAGCTGCGCTACGGCAGCTTTTCAGCCCCAGCCCCACGCTCCGCCTCCAAAAACCAGTTACCCCTTCAACGAACCCGCCATCATTCCCGCCACAAAATACCGCTGCAGCACCAGGAACATGACGACCATCGGCAGCGCCGTGACGACGACGCCGGTCAGCAGCATCGGGTAGTTCGTGACGAACTCGCCGCGGAACTGCAGCATGGCAAGGGGCAGCGTAAGCTTGGACTTGCCGTTCAGCATGAGCATCGGAATCAGCATGTCATTCCACACCATGACGAACAGGAACGTCGCGGCCGCCGCGATGGACGGCGCGGACAGCGGAAGCGCGAATCGCGTGTAAAGCGACCACTCTCCCGCCCCGTCGATGCTGGCCGCCTCCAGGATCTCGTGGCTCAGCAGTTTCATGAAGCCCGCGATCATGAATACGGACACCGGCATGAGCATCGCGACCGATACGAGGATCAGACCGTAATGATGGTCCGTCCAGCCCAGCTTGTGGCTGAGCGAATAGATCGGAAGCATGTTCACCTGCGATGGCACGATGAGCCCGACCGTGAACAGACCGAACACGGCCGCGCTGATCCGCCCGCCGAATCGGTAGATGGCAAAGGCAATCAAGGTGCTCAGCAGCAGCTCCAGCGCCACGGTGCTGAGCGTCACTTTCACGCTGTTCAGAAAATAGCGCAGGATCGGTTGGTCCCGGAACATCGAGATGGGATTATCCAGCGTGAAAGGCTTCGGCCAGCCGAGCGGATGCGCGAAGAACGTCTGCGTCGACTTGAATACCGAGATGAACACGATATAGAGCGGAGCCGCGATCAATCCGGCATAGAGGACCAGCACCGCCCATTTCATTATTTTCATTCGCATAGGGATGGCATCCTTCATCTGATTAATAAGAAATCCGGTTTCCGCGCAGCGCCTTGAACTGCAGCACCGTCAGCACGGAAAGCAAGACCAGGAACAGCATGGATCCGGCCGAAGCAAGGCCGAACGAATAGCTGGCGAACGCCGTATGGTAAATGTACGTCGTCAGGATTTCGGTCGCGTAATTGGGACCGCCGTCGGTCATCGTGAAGATCAAATCGAACGCCTTGAACGACTGGATCGTCGTGTACGCGACCACAATGGTGGCAGATGGCGCCAGCAGCGGCCAAGTGACCTTGCGGAAAATCTGCCATTTGCCCGCTCCGTCGATTCGGGCGGCTTCGTTCAGCTCTTCGGGAATCGTATGCAGGCCGGCGATGAAGATGATCATCATCTGCCCGGCATGCGCCCAAACCTGCACGAACGCGATGCTGTACAGCGCCAGATGCGGGCTGCCCGTCCAGTTCTGCGTCAGTCCGCCGGCACCGAGCCGGTCCAGGCCGACGTTAACGATTCCGAGGGTAGGGTCGAAGGCGAACGCCCAGATCAAGCCGACCGATACCGAGGATAAGACCGTCGGGAAAAAATACAATGCCCGCAGCACCACGTGGATGCGGCGGTTCTTGACCAGCAGCAGCGCAAGCCCCAGCGCGACGAACGTCTGGGCGAGCACGACGGCCAGCATGAACTTTACGTTATTGAATAAGGCTTTGCGAAACACGATGCTCTCCAGCGTCGTCCCGTAATTGTCCCATCCAACGAGATGATAGGACGGCGAGACGCCGTCCCAATCGGTGAAGGAGTAGAATAATCCGGAGACTGTCGGATAGACGAAGAGCGCGAGATAGAGCAGCAAACCCGGCAGCAGGAACATCCATAACAGTTTCCGGTTGCGCATGGCTTATTTCGTCAAGTGCTGGTCGACGATCGCCTGCGCCTCTTTGGCGGCGTCTTCCGGCGATTTGCCGCTCAGCACGGCTTGGATGGAGTTGGTGACGGCCTTCTGGTTGTCCGCGTTCGTGATCGTAAAGCGAGGCTGGAAGAGCGTCTTCTTCGTTGCCCATGCCGTCGCGACCTGCAGCTCGGGGGACGTGTACTGCACGTCTTTTACCGTTACGTTTTGCCCGGTTCCGTTCGCATATTCGCCCGCAATGTCTTTGCCGCTCAGGAAGGCGATGAACTTCTTCGCTTCCTCCGGGTGCTTGGACTTGCTGTTGACCGCCAGCATGAACGTCGTCGTATGAATGCCCTCATACTTCGCTTCGCCCGCCCCCACCGTGATCGGCGCCAGCAACTGCTGCTCCAGGTTCGGATTTTGCTTCTTGTTCTGCGCCAATTGGAAGGAACCGCTCGCGAGAATCGCGGCTTTCTCTTGAATGAAGAGCGCGCCTGCCGCCGCGTCCTTCGTGCCGAGCGCGTCTTTCTGGAAGTAGCCTTTGTCGTTCAGTTCCTTGAACTGGGTCAGCGTCTTCACCCAAAATTCGTCGGTCAGCTTCGCTTCGCCGGCTTCCACTTTCGTGAAAATATCCTCGCTCGGCTCGTTGTTCATGACCATGCTGTTCATCAATTGACCAGGACCGATGTCGGCGCCCGCGAATGCGATCGGAATGATGCCCTCGGACTTCAGCTTCTCGCAAAGCGCGAGGAACCCGTCCCAATCCTTCGGCGGCGTCAGGCCGTATTTCTCGAACAGCTTCACGTTATAGATCGGATCGTTGTATACGAGCTGGTAAGGTACCGCCAACTGTTTGCCGTCCTGCTTGCCGGCTTCGATCAGCGCCGGATTGTAGCCGGACAAGAACGACTCCCCGGACAAGTCCGCGAACAGACCGGCCTTGGCCAGCGCGCCGAACTGCGCGCCCGGGAACGAGGTAAACACGTCGCCGACGGAACCGTCCGCCAGCTTCGCCTGCGCGGTGGACTGATATTGGTCGGAAGGCATTGTCTGCATTTCGACCTTGATGCCTGGATTGGCGTCTTCGAATTTCTTGATGATGCCGTTCAGCACTTCCACGTCCTCGCCGCGCCAATGGAGGAAGCTGATCGTCACCGGATCGGAAGACGATGCGCCGTTGTCCGCTGCGCCGACCTGTTCATTCCCGTTGGCTGCGCCGTTCGATGCGCCGTTATTATTGCCGTTCGAGCTGCCGCAAGCGGACAGCACCGCGATCATCATGCTGAGAATCAGCAGTATTGCGCCGAATTTGAACTGTTTCATAAGTAGAAAACCTCCAATTTATATCGGGTTAGAGGCAGCCTGCCGCTGCTCTTGTTTCTGCTTCCATTTGTCTCTGAATACCGGCAGCGCCTTGGTGCCGAAGATCTCGGCTTCTTCCAAATGCGGGTAACCGGATAGAATGAAGGTCGAGATGCCGAGCTCCGCGTATTCCACCAAGCGATCCGCCACTTGCTCCGCCGTGCCGACGATGAGGATAGCGCCGCCGGAGCGGACGAGCGACAGTCCGGTCCACAGGTTCGGGCCGACGACGAAATTCTGCTCCTTGGATTGCTGGCGAAGCTCGTTTTGCCGCTGCTGGTTCGTCGCGTCCGTCTTGGCAAACGCCTCTTCGGCACGCTTGATCGCTTCCGGAGACACTTTGCTGATGATCTCCCAAGCCGCGGCCCATGCTTCTTCTTCCGTATCGCGAACGAGCACTTGGGCACGCAGCCCGTAGTTCATCGTCTTCTTGTACCCTCTCTCCGCTTCTACCTGCTCGCGGATGCCTTCGATCTCTTCGATCTGCTGCTCGATCCAGTCATGCGGTTCGCCCCACATCAGATACGTATCGGCATATTCCACCGCGACGCGCTTGGCGATCGGCGAGCTTCCTCCGAGGTAGAACGGCGGATGCGGCTTCTGAACCGTCTTCGGCGTGCTGGCCGCGCGAGTGAAGTTGTAGTACGTGCCTTGAAACGGCTTCTGTTCCTTCATTCCGTCGGCATTGCCGTCATCCCGCACCCGGAATTCCGTCGCTGCCGGTCCGTCCGACTGCGTCCAGGCCTGCTGCATTACTTCCAGATACTCCTGCGCCCGGACATAACGCTCATCATGAGCGTGCGCCAACGGATCGCCCAGCTCCTCCAGATCCTGTACCGAGCTGCCCGTTACGACGTTGATCATCGCCCGTCCGTTCGAGAGCACGTCGAGCGCGGCGCCCATTCTCGCGGCAAGCACCGGAGCGACAAGGCCCGGTCTGACGGCCACCAGCGGCCGCAACGTCGTCGTATGGCTCATGACGGCCGAACCGACGACCCAAGCATCCAGGCAAGCGCCTCCCGTCGGAATCAGCACGTATTCGAAGCCGGACCGTTCCGCCGTCTGCGCGACGTCGATCAAGTAGGGCAGCGAAGGCTCGCGCTCCGGTGCAACGCCCACGTATTTGCCGTCCCCCGCCGTCGGTAAAAACCATCCAAAGCTGATCTCGTTCTGATTGTTTTCCATGTTCTTCAATCTCCTCGCTCGTTGTATATGTTCATCGTCCTCCCCCAAACGCGAGATCCATCAGGATGGCATCCCCAGTCGTCCGGTAGATATCCGATTATTCTACTAGGTTTAATTTCTTTTGAATCATAACAATCCGGCGCTGACATCGTCAATGTCAATTCGTGGCCAGTTCGTTTTGTCATTTTGTGGCGTCATGAAACAGGCCGAGCTATTGCGACGCCTGATCTTCTTATGTAGACTGGAAATACCAGCAACGGAAGCTTTCCTACTTATGGCAAAATGAGGTGGGTCTATTGGAGAGAAGAATTCGCGAGGATCACCATGAGTACTTGGAAATTCACTTCTTTACGCCTTCCCCGTTCGAGAAAGCCAGCGCCGCCTGGCCGATCCGGCTTGGCCGCAACCGCGCCAAACCGAATTACCATATCGGGCCGCGGACGACGCCCTATTATTATTTGATCGCCGTGCTGGAAGGAGAAGGCACGTTCATCCAGAACGGCAAAACCTACTCGCTTCGACCGAACGACATCTTCTGCCTCTTTCCGCAGGTAACGCATGAATATTTCACCGATGAAGATCGTCTCCTTCGCAAAATCTTCTTCGCCTTCGACGGCAAGCTCGCGCTGCAGCTGCTCGAACGAGCCGGCCTCCGGCCGCACTGCCCGCATGCCGCCGGCGCGCTTACGACGGAAGCCGCGGAACTGATGGCGGCGTTCATGGACAGCGTCCAAGCGGCGGAGGACGCGGAGCGCGAATCGTCCGACCTGACGCGAATGGGCTGGTTCCTGCGGATCTTCGATGCGCTGGCAGCTTCCGGCATCCCGGCTCAGCCCGACGAGGAGCAATCCGCGGGCTGGCTGCAGAAGAGCGTGGAATACATGGAAATCCACTATGCGGAAGGGATTTCGGTCGAACGCGTCGCGGAATACGCCGGCGTGGACCGGACGCATTTTACCAAACGCTTCCGCAAGGCATACGGCGTGTCGCCGATGCAGTTCCTGCAGCGGCTGCGCATGGAAGAAGCCCGACTGCTGCTGGCGCAGACGGGCTACAAGGTTGCCGAGATCGCCCAATCCGTGGGCTATCCGGATATATTCACGTTTTCCAAGGCGTTCAAGAAGCTGGTCGGCATGCCGCCGAACGCGTACCGGGAGCAGTCCAAGCAAGAAGGGTGAGAACTCGCGGCAGCCGCACCCGTACTCACACTCGCACAAAAAAGGCGCCGCATCGGCGCGGCGCCTTCGTCTTCCCGGTTATCTTCTTCGATTCCGAGTCCTGTTCCGAGTCCTCTTCCTAAGCTTCCCTGTCTTGTTCCTAGTCCTCTTCCTCGTCCTCGAATGCCTCCGGATCGTACGTGCATTTGTACCGCTCCACGCCCGGGTACAGCTCGCCAAGGCTTACCACCGTAAACCTGCTGCTCCGATAGAAATTAACGGAGTCTTCATCGGTCTCCGCCACGAGCACCTTCGGATTTTCCAGCGCCAGCAGCTCGAGAATCAGCCCTCTGCCGTAGCCTTTGAACCGTTCCTCGGGCGCAACGGCAATATGCGCGATCTCGATTACGGCTTCGCTGGGGCGATGATAGCCGATCAAGCCGATGATCTCGCCTTCGGATTCGTACCCGAGCAGCGTATGCGTCGTGCCGTTCTTGTATAAGTCGACCGCCTGTTGAAGTTTCTCCGGCTCGGGAAAGACCGACCAGCCCAGCAGCTCTTGAATCTCGGCTTCGTCCAGCCGGGATGCGATAGGAATTAACATTGCGAATGACCGCCTTTGCTTGTTTTCTCTGCGTCATTATACCATAAGCGCCAGCCCGCCTGCCGTCACTTGGACGCCGGCTTCTTGATGCTGTCCATCACCCACTTGCCGTCCGACTTGGTCAGGTGAATGTCCAGCCGGTACGTCGGAGATCCGTCCGCCTGATAGGTCATGCGGACAGTCGCCGAGCCCGCTGCTTCCTTGGATGCCGCCGTTTCCATTACGTCGATATCGAACAGATCCTCCGCGATCCCGCTCGACCCGTGAAAGGCATCGTTCCAAACGCCGCTAACCAGCTTCGTCTGCTCCGCCGTGCACGCCGGACAAAGCTCCTTGAGCCGCTGCCGCACCTCCGGCGCATCATCGTACTGGACGAGCGCCTTCAGCGTGAAATAGTCCGTCACCACATCCTTGGCATCCGCAGGGTAGTCCGGTATCTCCACCTTCACGGCCGTCTGCACGAACACTCCCTCGTGGAGCGCGAACATGCGCGTCACGTCGTAATACAATACATCGTAGCTGGTTCGATGCTGGACGTACCCGTCATAAGCCCCGTCCTGATCCGCATCGACCAAGGCATCCTCGCCGACGCCGGTTGGCGAAGCACTGTCGGTCAGTTGAACGGGTTCATTGCCCTTCAGCGCCGTCAGCGCAAATCCTTCCAGCGAGACGCCGTTCGTCAGTTTCGTCTCCACGACGGGCTCTTCCCGATCCGACAGATGCACCAGCTGAATCTCGTACACGCCGTAGCCGGACCCGGACAGCGGCTCGCCGAGTTGAACGACGCGATTTTTAACCTGCTTAAGAAAATAAATCCCGTCATACGTGCCGTACTCCCCCTCTTCGGTGCGAACGCCCAGTACCGCTTCCTGCTCCCCATCCCCGTTCAGGTCGGCCTGCTGGAAAAATCCGATCATGCTCGACCCGGACAGCGGATGCTGCTCCGCCATGAAATCCAAGAAGGGCTGCGGCACCTTCGGTCCGGCCTGTTCCGGGGATGAGCCGTCCGGCGGATAATTAACTCCGTTGACCTTCACCGCGGAGACGGTTTTCGCTGTTCGATCGCATGCGACCTCGACCGTGACGCCATCCCGGTCGTTGACCAACTTGTAATCCCAATACCCGTTCGCCTCGGCAAGCTGCGAGAGCGCATGCCACAAGAGCGCATGATCCTTTAAATCCGATGCGGCGGGATATTGAACATAGAAAGCCGGGTAGGTCGCGTCCTGCGACAGCTCGACTCGGGAAAGATAGAACGGCTCGTCCTGCAGCATTGCCTTGGTCGGGTGGTCCCAGCCGGCGATGTCGGTAATCACTTGAAGCTCATCCGGCGCGGCGGCATTTGCGGGAGCGATGGCATCGGCCGGTATGTCTTGCTGACCCGTTCCGTTCGATGAAGGTGGTGGATCGATCGAAGTCGGTAACGCCGCGGATCCCTCATCAATGACCTTCCGAGAAGCCGACGGCTGCTCCGTCTCGGACTGCGGCGCGGACGAATCGCGGCATGCTGCCAACAAGAGGATAAGCAGGAACGGGACGATCAGCCGATTAAAGTTCGCCATAGAGACCCCTCAACTTTTTGCCTAAATTATACCATGACATCCGGGGCAAATTGAGATGGTTTTCCCATACAAAAACCCGAAAGCGTTCGCCGCTTCCGGGATTTCTTCGGTTGTTCATCCTAACTTGTTCGATTGTTCATCCCAATTTGTTCAATTGTTCATCCGAGATTGTTCGATTGTTCATCCCAACTTGTTCGATTGTCCATCCGAGATTGTTCGAAGTTCATTCGAATTTCGCCGGTTGTTCATCCCGTTATTTTGCCGGCCATCCCGAATTTCTCCGCCTATCCGTCCAAGCCGGCCATCCGTTCGGCCATGCCCCGTCCCGCCTCGGCCCATGCGGCCAGCAGCTCGTCGTACCACGGCTGTTCGGCTGCCGCCTCGATCGCGCCGGTACGGTCCAGCTCCGCGATGACGCCGCGGATGCCCTGGTCCCACGTGACCGTATACCGAAAATCCAAATCGCGCCTGGCTGCGGAGTTATCGAAGATATTGTTATACCGGAAGTTCTCCGCGCACCATTCCGCCCGCTTCGGCAGCAGCGCGCTCAGCAGGTCCGTCGGGATGTGCACGAGCACAGGCGCAGGCGCCCCAAGCGCCCGGGCAACCGTCTCCCAATAGAAGTCGTAGCGCATCCATTCCTCGCCGGTCACGTTATACGCCTGACCGAACGTCGCCTCGTTGCCGATTGCCTGGACGAACGCCCGCGCGACATCGTCGCGGTGGCAGGCCGACCAGATCGACATCCCGTCGCCGTGGACGATGACGGGACGTCCTTCCCGCAGCCGCTTCATATGGCTGACGCCGTCGCCAAGGGAAGCGACGGCGGACCCGCTTCCGCCGTAGGTTTGCGCCGGACGGAAAATCGTGACCGGGAAATGCCGCGGATGATGAGCCTGCAGCAAAATATTTTCGCTCAGCACCTTGTTATAGGCATACGGGAACGAAGGCAGCGCGTCACGTTCCCCGTCCTCGGCGACCGGATAACGCTCCGCCCGCTTCGTGTAAACGTCAACCGTGCTGCAGTAGATATACTGACCGGCACGTCCCGCGAACGCGCGAACCGCGCTTTCCGCTTCGTCCGGCCGGAAGCCGACCATGTCGATGACGCAGTCGAACCGTCCCGCTTCCGCCATCTGCGCCTCGAACCGCGCGAAATCCCGCCTGTCCCCGGTCAAGGTCCGCACCCCTTCCGGCGCCTGCCGGCTTCCGCGGTTATAATGCCATACGTCCATATCTCCGCGCGCAAGCAGCTGCTCCGTCATCGCCGTGCTGATCGTGCCGGTTCCTCCGATAATGAGCACCCTCATCGTTTCCATGACTCCTTTATGTCGACCTGACTCAACGAAGCCGCATGTTCAATCCTCGCTTCGCGCGATCGCAGCATGCTTTCGTTTCCCAACCTTCGTTCTTCGTTCTTCGTTCTTCGTTCTTCGTTCTTCGTTCTTCGTTCTTCGGCTGCCCCTAGATCGAATCCAGCACGAGCACCCAGTCGTTGCCCCTGCCGGCGATAGGAGGCAGGAACGTCGTCTTGCCTTCGTTCGGGAACGTACCGATCGCCGTCGTCTCCCCTGTCCGCGGATCGAACCAGGACGCCGCCACTTCGCTGCCCGCGATACGGCCCATGGCTACCGACAGCGCCAGTCCGTTCGGGGAATAGAGGAACGCATGCCGCTCGCCCTTGGCCGCGACCGCATAGTTGGAGCCGTCCTCGTTGGACGCGATGAGTTCTTGATCCGGCACGCGCTCCAGCATCGGACGCGATTCCGCCAGCGCGCGGACATGCTGCATTTGCGCCGCGCCGGGACGCAAGATGGCATTGCGCCACGACATAATGAACGTGCGGTTCGATTCCGCGTTCATCGACCAGACGCAGTGATGCCCGTACGTAATGCCGAAGCCGCCGGACAACACGCCGTAATACGCGGATTTGCGCACGTCCGCCTGGTCGAAATAACCGTTGGCCGGATTCATCCCCCGCGGGTGGTCCTCGTAACAAGGCTCGGATTCCAGCGTCGGCTTGATCGGCGTGCGCGCGTAATCGGCGGCGACCAGCTTGTAATTATCCCGCTCGGCATGGCCGTGGCTGGATTGAATCATGTTGAAATCCAGCCATGCCTCGTCATGCACATGCTTGGAGGACGACTGTCCGCCCTGCGGATGGAAGCCGCGCAGATGGCGTCCGCCATCCCCATCCGCAAGCCCCTCGGCCATCGCGCCGACGATTTGAAAATGCCGGTGCTCCACGAGCGCCCGGTCGCCGCCCAGCACCCAAATGATATTGGAACGGTCGCGGTAGCGTTCGCCCAGCCAGCGGCCGTAGGCTCTCGCATTCTCCGGGGTGAAGATATCCGGTCCCTCGCCCCAGGCAATATGGTATTTGTCGCCCCATGTCGGCAGCAGCGCGATGTACAAACCCATCTCGGCCGCTTTGTCCACGATATAATCGACATGATCCCAGTAGGTATACCCGCCCGGTTCCGCATCGACGTCCGGAGATGCCGGATCATAGACGCCTTGGACCTTGTGCAGCGGACATCTGCCGTACGGATTCGGCAGCGTCAAGCCGCCGTATTCCGCAAGGCCGACCGCCTGAATGACCGTATAGCCTCGTTCCGCGCGATTGGCCAGATAGTGGTCCGCATCCTCCCGCGTCGAACGGTGAAACAATTCCCAGGCCGTGTCGCCAAGCCAGAAGAACGGCGCCCCGTCCTCCGTCACCAAATAACGGCGATTCTCGCTGACGCTCAGCCATGGCAAAGAAGTCTTGATCGACATGTTATTCCCTCCGCACGAATTATAGTAGCAAGCCGAATAGCGATGATTCCCATACGCTTTGATCCGAAAATACATTGATGCTATGACGCTATTATTTTATCTTGCCAGACAAAGGCATTCGCTTCACTCCGCAATATAGCACGGCAAGAAAGCGCTGTCTATAAGATAATATGCACAATGTATACAATCTATATATAAATAAAAACAAGCCGGAACGGATAGGATTGCCCTACCTGTTCCGGCTTGTTCCTCGCACGTTTGCCGCCTTTCCAGCCTAACCAATTCCGTCATTATTCCTGCCCGTTCTTCCTATAAACCAACGGCGTCACGCCCGTATGCTCCGCAAACAAGCGGGAGAAATAGCGGTAATTCGGAATCCCTACATGCTCCGCCACCTCATACACCTTGTAGTCGGTCGTCCGAAGCAGCCGCATGGCTTCCCGAAGACGAGTCGCCGTGACATAACCGTGGAAGCTCTCTCCGGTCTCGCAGCGAAACAACGACGCAAACCAGCTCGGACTGAGATTGACGCGCCTGGCCGTTTCGACGAGGTCGATCGTCGCGAAGTTCTGTTCGATGACAAGAAGCGCTTCCTTGATCTCGCTTCTCTTCACGCCAGCCGCCACCGGCGGATCCGTCTGCGGCGCCGGCGTTTCGGCCGCCTCCGATTGCGGTTCGTCGCCGCGCAGCGAGTCGGCCGCGCGCATCAATACGTCGACCAGCTCCTGCTCGCTGAGCAGCACCTTGGTGACATAATCCTGCGCGCCGTAGCGGAGCGCCGTTTGCACCTTCTCGAAATCCTCGTAACAGGTAAGCAGCACGACCTTGGGCGGCGCCGCCTGCGTCTGCAGGCATTTCAACAGCTCCAGCCCGTTCATGACCGGCATGCCGATGTCCGTGATGACGATATCGACGTTTTGCCGCTCCAAGCAAGCCAATGCCTGCTGGCCGTTCGATGCCTCGCCCACGATCTCGAAGCCGTGGCTGCGAAGATTGAAGCTCTTGATCCTGCGAAGCGCAAGCGGCTCGTCATCGACCAGCAGCAGCTTAAGTGCCTCCGACATATGCTTCCTCCTCCTGCACGATTCGCAATCTCACCGTAATCGTCGTCCCGTATCCTGGGCGGCTTTGCACCTGCAAGCCGTATCCAGGCCCGTAATACAACTGGATGCGCTCATGTACGTTGCGGAATCCGATATGGTAAGCGCCTTGATCCTCCGTGTCATTCTCCTCGAGCTTGCCTTTCATGAGCTGCGCGATTCGCTCTTCCGACATGCCTACGCCGTTGTCCGTAATGGCGATAAGAAGATCTTCGCCTTCGCGCCTCGATGCGACGCTGAGCATGCCTTGGCGGTCGGTCAAGGGACGGAGGCCGTGGAAGACGGCATTCTCGACCAACGGCTGCAGCACCAGCTTCAGTACGGGAATGCGTCCGAGCTCTTCGGCGGGCACGTCGACCGAGAAGAGGAACTGACCCTCGTAGCGGACGGATTGGATCGTCAAATAATCGTTCACGTAATTGATTTCCTGCTTGAGCGGCCGTAAATCCATCGTTCGGTCGAGCCCGTATTTGAGCAGCCTGATGAGCACGCTCATGACCCTATGAATATCCGGCTTGCTGCTGATATCCACCATAATATCGATCGTATTCAGCGTATTGTACAGAAAGTGCGGGTTGATCTGCGAGAGCAGCGCCTGAAAATCGGCCTTCCGCTTCTGCTGTTCCTTCTCTTCCAGCGAAGCGATCAGCTCCTGGATCGTTCGCAGCATCCGGTTGATTTCCCGGGCCATCTCGCCGAATTCGTCCCTCCGGGTAACCTCGAAGCTGTGGTTCAGATGACCGCGGGCCACTTTGCGGATGCCTCGGGTCAATGCCATGATCGGACGCGTGAACCACCAAGATACGCCGACGTAAATCCCGATCAAGCCGATCAGCCCGATCATCAGCGCGATCATGGCGAAACGGACGACAGGACGATAATTATCCTCGAGCTTCTTCACGTCCCCGACGACGACGACGCGCCAATACGGCACCTGGCTCATGGCGGATACGACGTAATATTGATGATTGCGTTCGAAATGCTTTTCAGCCGAAGACAGCGTTTTCAACTCTTGCTGCTGGTAAGATACCATTTCCATATTGTTTTGCGCGACGATCGTCATGGAGTAGATCAGGGCATCCTTCCGATCATACAGCAGCGTGCTCGTATCGTAGCTGCCGGCGAACGCCGCGCTTCGCTCCACGATGTTCATGACGTCGGTAACGAACGCCAATACGCCGCGCGGCCTGCCGTCATCGTCGAACAGCTGCTTCGTGACGATGCTGACGAGGCTGTTCGTTCCCGTCGACGCCAGAGTCGAGCGAAACGGCTCCGACCAGACGACCTCATTCTGGGAGCGATTCGTTTGCGCCTTGATAATGGCCAGCTCCTTCTGCCCGAAGCTGTTCCAGAAATATTCAGGGTAGCCGACGATCGCTTCGTCATTCGGCACGTACACAAGTCCGCGAATCACCTCGGGTCTCGTATGCGCCACGGCTTCCATCGTGTTGATCAGATTAGCCGGCGTCCTGTCCTCGCTCTTGATGTCGTCCTCGATGCCGAGAACGTTAAGCACCAGATCGTTCATCTGGTTCTCCATCAGCTTGACGGACTGCGCGACCATTCCTCTGAGCGCCGTATCCTGGGTGTCGCGCAAGTAATTGGCCGTATTATGCTGGGTCAGAAGGATCATGACCGCCTGCAGCACGATGCTCGGCAAAATCAACCATACCAGCAGCTTCGTCCTCGCGCCGATGCGCTCGCTTAACATTCCGGTTCTCCCCCCTTGTCTCCTCGAGTGCCTGACATCATTATACACCCCATCCTTCATCTGCCACGACGAAGAATGAGGTGCATAGGGAAACGAATGGCCAAGCTCACTCGAGAATACGGGGTCGAGCCAAGTGCGGTTCTGCCGGTTAAGGCTTCTCTACCTTCAGTTGCTCGGCAGCAGCGTCGATCAGCTCTTGGCCGCCGGCTTTTTTCCACTCCTCGACGTACTTATCCCAATCCGCGAAATCGCGATTGCCGAGCACGAAGGCGATCTCGTTCTTCTTGGTGAAGTCGCTCAGCTTGTTGACGGTTGCGCCGGGCAGATTCAGCAGCATATCGTAATTCGTTTGCCGCGGATACGCTCTGACGATATCTTGGTACTTATCTCCCGGTTCATTATAAGGCACTTCGGGAGCGTACTTGTGCTTCTCCCAGATCAGCGTGTACGCGACCGACTGCCAATCCATCATGCCCTTAAGCTCGGGCTTCATGTCGTTCTGCAGCTTCACCATATCGGAATCGTAGTAGTACGTACCAGCCGCTTCGTCCTTGACGACCTTCGTATAGTCCGGCCAAATTTCCGGACCGCCGCCTTGATTGCCGACCCAGTAGTATTTGTTCGGGTATTGCACGGCATCGAGGAAGTGCGCGATCCGCTTCAGCTTGCCTTGGTCGTCTTCCAGCTTCTTGGAGAAGATGTAGATGCCGCCGGGCGCTCCGCCGGGTCCCAGCTTGCCTTCTTCGCCGGTCGCGCTCATCGGAGGCACCGGCGCCCAGTTCTCGATCGTCGCCGCGTCGCCCTTCGATGCGGAGAATTGTTCCTGAAGCAGGTTCCAGCCCGGGTAGTTGACCATGCCGATTTTGTTCTGCATCGTGTACGCCTTGAACGGTTCCCATTGGATGGTGTACCAGTCCGGTGCCAGCAGCTTCTCGTCGTTCAGCTTCTTCAGGAAGGTCAGGTAGTTCTTCGTCGTTCCGTCCAGCATCGGATTGTTGATTTTGCCGTCCTTCACGTTCCAGCTGCGATGGCCGAACATATCCATCAGGCCGCCGAGCATGCCCCAGCCTTGACCTCCGCCTGCCGCACCCATGAAATACGTGTCGGCTTTGCCGTTGCCGTCCGGATCCTGCGTCGTGACCGCTTTGGCATAGGCGAACAATTCATCCGGCGTCTTCGGCGTCTCCATCCCGAGCTTCTTCAGCCAATCCTGGCGAATGAAGTTGCCCCATACGTCCGGGAACGTCGGCAGGCGCGGAATGCCTACCATGCTGCCGTTATCAGTAGCCCAGTTCTTGTATTCCTGCGTGACGTACGTCATCATCTGCGGCATGTACGGCAGCATTTCCGTTGCGTCGAGCAGCTGCTTCTGCTTGAACAGCGCCTGCGCCACGGAACGGTCGTCCGAGCTGCCGAAGGCGACAACGTCAGGCGCGGAGCCGGAAGCGAATCGCACATTCGTCTTGTTGACGAGATCGTCGCGAACCAAGTGCGTGAAGGTCAGCGTGATATTGAACGTCTTCTCGTAGAAATCCTTGATCAAATCCTGCGTAGCCGGCTGGTTGACGAAGCCGTTCAGCATGATATCCACGTTATAGTGCTTGCTCATGTCGTCGTACGCATAGCTGGCGTCGTAGTCGACGGCCTTCGGCACGTCCGGGAATTTCTCCGGATAGGCGAGGTCGGCCGGCTTGGCGCCATCGTTTGTCGCGGCGTTGTTTCCGCCTGCGTTAGTTCCATCATTGTTGGTTCCGGAAGCAGCGTTATCCGTCTTATTATTCGTCGTATTGTTGTCGTTGCCGCCGTTGTTGCTGCAGGCGGCGAGCCCGACGGATAACAAGAGCAGCAGCGATAAGGCCGCAGTCGAAGTCTTTCGAATCATGTGGCATCCCCTTTACATTCATGAAATGGATCATGCTATGCCAAGAAGCCCGCGGTGCTTCCTATGCAACGAATTTAAGCCCTGCGATTTACGAGAGTCGCTTGAGAGAATCGCTTGCCAGCATCACTTATAGCATCACTTCTAGTATCACTTATAGCACAACTCGCGAGAATTGCTTGCGAGTCTCGTTTACCCTTTCACCGCGCCCAGATAGACGCCTTTCACGAAATGCTTTTGCAGGAACGGGTAGACGAGCAAGATCGGCAGCGTACCTACGATAACCGTTGCCATCTTCATCGATTCCGGCGTCACGCCGGCCGTATTGCTGAGGAAAGTCGACATCATGTCGCCGGATGCGGCAGTCAGCATGTTCTTCAGGATAAGCTGCATCGGGAAGAGCGACGCATTGTTCAGATAGACCATCGCGTCGAACCAGCTGTTCCAATGGAAGACGATGCTGAACAGGCCGATTGCGGCGAGCGCGGGGGCCGCCAGCGGAACGACGACGCGAAGCAGCATTTGGATATCGCCGGCTCCGTCGATTTTACCGGCCTCGATCAGGCCGTCCGGCAAATTTTCGATGAAAATCTTGATGACGAGCAAGCCGAAGCTGTCGACCAGGTACAAGAGAATCAACACCCAGATCGAATCGACGAAGCCCAGCTTCTTGACGACCAGGTACGTCGGGATGAGGCCTGCATTGAACAGGATGGTGCCGAGCACCAGGAACAGCATGACGCTTCTTCCCGGCAGCGTCCGAACGGACAGGACATAGGCGCCGACGACGGTAAGCACCAGCATCAGCAGCGTGCCCGCGGCGCTTCGGAATACCGAGACGACGAAGGACTTCCAGATCAGCGGCGATGAGAGGATCCGCTCATAGGAGGACAACGTCGGCTCATGCGGGATAATGACGAAATAGTTGCGTTCCATCATCTCGCTTTGGCCTGTCAGCGACATGCCGAGCACGTAAATTAAGGGGAAGATCGCCGAAACGACGATCGCGATCACGATGATATGAATGACGATCTGGTAGATACGATCTGCTTTCGAATGAATCATAGACGCTCCTTGCCTCCCTTACCAAATTCCTCGGCCGGATATCTTCTTCGCGAAGGCGTTGCAGATAACGACGAGCGCAAGCCCGATGACGGACTGGAACAGCCCCACGGCTGCGGCAATGCTGAACTGCAGACGGGCCAGCCCTTCGCGGTACACCCATGTATCGATGATATCCGCCCGATCCATGACCGCGTCATTGTAGAACAGCAGCACCTGCTCGCCTCCGGCATTCAGAAGGAAGCCGAGATTGATGCACAGCACGAACGTCACGACCGGCATGATGCTTGGCAGCGTAATATAGCGAATCCGCTTCAGCGGTCCTGCGCCGTCCAGCACCGCGGCCTCGTAGAGCTGGGCATCGACGGTCGCGAGCGCGGCCAGATAGATGATCGTGCTCCAACCCACCTCTTTCCAGAGCGCGGAGCCGATCAGAATCGGCCGGAACCAATCCGCGTCAAGCAAGAACTCGTGCCGGGCGAAGCCCAGCGCGTCGAGTATGTTATTGACGAAGCCGGCACCGACGGAGAAGAATCCGAAGACGACGCCGAACACGATGACCCAGGAGAAGAAATGCGGGATGTATACGAACGTTTGCAGCCACTTCTTCAGCCTTCGCGTCACCATGTCGTGGAACATGATCGCCAGCAGGATTGGCGGGAAGAAACCGAATAGGAGCCGGAGCAAACTGATCTCTATCGTATTTCGGATGACGTTCGGAATATCGGGAGAACCGAAGATGTCGCGGAAATTTTGCAGGCCGACCCAGGGACTGTCGAAGATGCCCGAGCCGAGCTGCAGCTCCTTGAATGCCACAATCCAGGCCATCGCGATCGGCCAGTATTTGAAGAGGACGAAATAGGCGAATACGGGAATAAACAGCAGATAGAGCGTTTTGTGCTGCAGGATTCTGTGCCTCAAACCATGCTTCGGCTTATACGGCTCCATCATCTGCTTCCCATATACCGGGGGTAACTGCTCGTGCACAGGCACGGCCGCGTTGGACAGTAGATTCTGTTTTGCCTTGGGCATGCTGCCTTGCCTCCTTTCTGGATCAACCAAGATGATAGCGCTTTCTCTTATAGTTGCATTCTAACATGATCCTCTTGCGCAAGTGTCCATTGTGCGACTGGAAATGTGCACACTGTAACTGTCTTGCCTGGCTTGCGGGATTCTCGCGCCTCTTCGATTGCTTAGGACGGGGATCGGAGATACAAAAATCCCGCCGCCGGGTCGACGGGGGAAAGTTCAGACGTCGCGCAATTCATAGGTAACAAAAAAGGCCAGCTTCTGGAAGCCGGCCTCTGTAATACGTCTTCGTTTAGTCGTTGTACGGCTGCAAGGTTTCCTGCACGAGCGGCTTGTACGACGGGTCGAAATACGCCGTAAAAGCAAGGTTGATCTGGATCTCGGCGGAGGCATCCGTGCCCGATCTGGAAATGTCCAAATTATCGACCGTAATGAGCCGCTTCAGCTTCTGCAGGGCATCCACGTAATCCAGCACTTCCTTGTAGGTTCCTTTGACGACGGCCGACGTTTTCAACCGCTTGATGCTGGGGTCGAGCGCTTTGGCAGCATCGGACTGATCGTCTCCGCTATCCGCCGCGGCAGCACCGTCGGCTGACGAAGCGTCATCGTCCCCTCCGTTAAAAGCCAGCGACATCGTCTCCGCGCCCGTCGTCTCCTCGATCCCTTGCACGTCCAGCAGCAGCTGCTCCGTATTGTCCCAGAGCGGGAGCGCAGTCTGCATGTCGTTCTCGGAATAGGAGGCCGTCTGCGTCTGCTTCTCGTTCAGCTTCTTCTGCAGCAGCGTGCGCTGCTGGTTCAACGTCGAGATGCGCTCTTCCTGGTCGTTCAGGTCGCTCGACGCAGGCTTGACCGCATAGACGTAGACGGCGAACAGCACGAGGAACAGGATGGCCAGCACGAGCAGGGTAACCGAACGGTTTTTATTGAGCTGCTCCATCGCTTTCTCCTTCCTGCGCGTGCTTGATCTTGATCGAGAAGGCCGCCGAGTACGGCTTGTTGACCAGCATGCTGCCGTTGTTCTGCACCTTCGCCGTGACCTCCATTTTGGAGAGGCTTCGCAGGCTCGTCGTTTCCGCAAACGACATTTTACGAAGATCGAACAAGTAGCGAGAGGCATCCTTCATCGCCACGAAGCCCGCGCCGATCTCGATGCGGCTTCCCGAAGCGTAACCGACCGACATAATCTGAGCGTTATTCGGCAGCTTGGCATCCAGTTCCTTCAGAATCTTCACGACGTCGGTCTGCTGCGCTTTGATCGCCTCGATTTCCTTCAATGGATCAGAGGGACCCGCTTCGCCTTTGCTAGAGCTTAGATCGTTTTGCAATAACGCAAGGCTGTCATCGAGCTTCTGCAGCACCTGCTTGTTGTCCGAGAACGTAATTCGGTCCGTCGCAAACAAGTAGCCGGACAACACGATAAGCAGGAGCAGCAGCGCCGCTGCGCCGAGAATGATGACCGGAAACACCTTCGCCTCCCGGTCTATTCTAGGCAGCAAATTGATTTGAAAAGCCGCTCGATCGTTCGGCATCGCCAATCCCGTCGGGACCAGGTAGCCGATATTGCCGTCGGTCAGCCCTCGGCCGCTGCTGAACAGCCGGCCCGCCGCTTCGCTGAACGCAATATCCGGCTGCGCTTCGCTGAGCGCCGCGATCAGCTTCCGGCGCGGCGCAGGCGCGCCGGCGACGACCGCCCGAACGATGCGGGACGCTCCTTCGTGCAGACCGAATTGATAAAAGTTCAAAATCCGCGAAATCTCGGCGATCAGCTCGTTCGTCTGGCCATCGCTCAGGTTGCCCGCTTCATGCTCACCCATCTCCGCGAGATTGATGGCGCGCATAAAGATCGGACTGCCTTCGTGGAACATGAAGATTTCCAGCGTAGCGTCGCCGATATGGACGAGCATCGTCTCGCTCGCCTTTTCCGTCTGCGGAAACATCGTCTTGGCCAGCGCCGCCGCAGGCAGGCTGATGCTCTTGACCTTCAGCCCTGCGTCCTCCAGTGCGTGAACGGAGGTGCGTATCCATTTGCGCGGCGCGGCGAAGATCAGCACTTGCGTCGTCTCTTCGTCCCGGCCGATCGTCACGTAATCGAAGACGGGATCCTCGAACGGCAGATGCAGCGTCGTCTCGACCTCCAGCTCGATGAGCGGCTTCAGCTCCTTCGCGCTCGTCGTCGGAATCCGCAGCTTGCGGACGATGATCTGCGAGGTCGGCACAGCCAGGTTCACGGACGCGCCCGTCAGCTTCTCGCTTCGCACCCATTGTCGCAGCGCCGCTTCGACCGCCGCCGAGTTCGCGATGCCGTCATCGATGATTAGGCCTTCCGCCAGCGGCAGGAAGCCGGACCGTTCAAGTTCCCACGTCTTGCGCTTGCGCAGCGAAGCATAACGGATGCCGGTGCCGTCGATGGTCAGGCCGATCGTTTTGGTGCCCAAGGTTAACACGGCTAATCACATCCCGACTAAGGTAATAGAGTCAAATATCCGTTGACGAGCGCATCGCCGAAGAAGTAGGCGGCAAGCGTGCCGGAGACGAGGAACGGCCCGAACGGAATCGGTTGTTTGCGTTGTACGAGACGCAGCAGCAGCAGCGCGCCGCCAACCAGCGTCCCCGCGAAGCAGGCGAGCAGGAGCGCCACGCCGATGTCGAGGGTGCCGACGGCAAGTCCGCAGACGGCGAACAGCTTGATGTCGCCGATGCCCATGCCGCCGCGCGACACGATATGCACCAGCAGCAGCACGCCGCCGCCAAGCATCGCGCCAAGCGCATAATGCCATAATGGCTGCTCATGATGGAGCAATCTCGCCACCGCGAGGAGCGGCAGGAAGAAGAGCAGCACGCGGTTCGGAATGAGCATGTAGGCCAGGTCGGATACGGTGATGATCACCGCCAGGCTGACGAGCAATAGGCTAGCTATTAACTCTAAGCTCAGCCCGAAGCGCAGGTAGGCGGCCGCGAACAGCAGCCCTGTTACTAGCTCGCCGAGCGGGTACACAATCGAGACGCCCGCGCCGCAATGGCGGCACTGCCCCCGGGCCAGCAGCCAGCTGAAGACCGGGACGAGGTCCCGCTTCGCCAGCCGCGTGCCGCAGCTCGTACAGCTGGACGGCGGATGCACGATCGACTTCTTGGCCGGCACCCGCAGGCCGACCACGTTAAAGAACGAGCCGCAGACGAGTCCGACGACGAACAGGTAGAGCGAGATGGCCAGCGTCATAGGGCAGGTCTACTTTCTGTGGGGTGATAGAGAAAGGAACCGGAACTAGGGTCCGGTTCCTTGGAGGGTTATTTTAATTTGGATACATCAACAGGAACATTCACTGGGGAAGCCTTAGTTCCTGTGGAAATTGTCATGGATACCAATGAACCTTTGTCATCGAATGTGACTGTTCCTGATATGATTGCACCCTTGTATGCCTTATCTTGAATTTTCAAATCCTCTTGTAAATAATTTTTACTAACTAAAGTAACATCACTAGCCGTATCACTTATGATTTGGATTGGAGTTGATGCTCCTGCTTTTGAAAAATCACCGTTCAATTCAGTCGTTACATAGAGACGCGCCGCCTCATAAATTTGCCGTTCGGTAGCGATATCCGAATCCGTCTTCGACTTATTAATCGCCCCAAGAATCATCGGCACTGCAATCGCAGCAATAATACCCAAGATAACGATAACCGCAAGCAACTCAATCAGCGTAAAACCCTTCTCATTCTTTCTATAACGTTTCATAGCAGTTGCAAACATTGCACCCATCTCCTCTATATATATTTTCGATCTATACCAAATCAGGCTTAGCCTGCTTATGGTCTTCTTTCATGATTATCCCAGCTGCGTGTACAAGCTGAACATCGGCAGCATGATCGCCGCCACGATCGTCCCCACCATGCCGGCCAGGAACACCAGCAGCAGTGGTTCAATGAGCGACTTCAACCGATCCACCGTATTCTCGACGTCCATCTCGTAGAAATCGGCGATTTTCGCTAGCATGACGTCAAGCGATCCGGTCTCTTCGCCAATAGAAATCATTTGAGTCACCAACGGCGGAAACACCCAAGATTTCTTCAAGGGATCCGACAGCGGATTACCCTGCCGCAAGGAGTCCCCGGCACGCCGAACGACTCGCCCGACGACTTTATTGCCGACTACCTCTTCCACGATCGCGAGCGACTGAAGCATCGGTACGGAGCTGGCATAGAGTGAAGACAGCGTCCTCGACATCTGAGCGATAATGCCCTTCTGTTGAAGTTTGCCGAATATCGGCAGTCGCAGCATCACATAAGCCAATACGTACGAGCCTTTCTCCGATCGCCGCATGACGAAGATCGTAACAAGCAGCGCGATAACCGCTAACAACCAAACATACCACTGGTTCTGAATGCTCGAGCTGGCCGCCATAACAATCCTCGTAATCGCCGGTAGCTTAGCATCCATCGACTTAAACATATCGACGAATTGCGGCACGACTGCTTTCAGCAAGTACACCACGGCCAAGAGCGCCAAGATCCCGACGACCGCCGGATACGTCAACGCCGACTTGATCTTCTCCCTCGTCATATGCTGCTTCTCGAAGAACACCGCCAACCGTTCCAACGTGCCTTCGATGTCACCGGATTCTTCGCCTGCTCGGATCATGCTCGTGAACATGGAAGGAAAAATCCGCTTATGCTCCTGCACTGCCTGCGAGAACGCGCTGCCCCGCAGCAGGCTCGAATGCACGTCGACGAGCGCTTTCTTCAACGGCTTGCTCTCCGTCTGCTGGGCCAGGATGCCCGTAGCATCGAGAATCGTTACGCCCGCGCGGATTAGCGTCGCGAACTGCCGGCAGAAGATAATAAAATGCTGCATCTTCACCGGGTTACCGATGTAAATGTCCATCGACAGAATCGTGTTTCGCTGCTCATCGAGCGAGAGGACGACAAGACCCCGCTTACGCAGCTCTTCGACAGCCATGGACTTGTCCATCGCGGACATCTTGCCGCGCAGCTGCTTGCCTCCGCTTGTCTTGACGTGATACGCGAATTGCGCCATTAGCCGGCCACCTCGCTTAAGTACGGCCTGGCCGCAGCCGGATCGACCTGGCCTTGGGCCATCAGCTCGCGAAGCGCCGCGTCGAGCGTGTGCATCCCGTGGGCTCGGCCCGTCTGCATGATGCTCTTGATCTGATGCACCTTCTCCGTACGAATCAGGTTCGCAACGGCCGGCGTGTTGATCAGAATCTCCGTCGCGCAAGCCCGGCCTTGCCCACCTGGCCGCGGTAGCAACCGCTGTGAGACGACGGCGAGCAGTACAGCCGCCAGCTGCATCCGAATCTGACCCTGCTGATGCGCGGGAAACGCATCGATAATGCGGTCGACCGTCTGCGGCGCATCCGTCGTATGCAGCGTCGCGAACACAAGATGTCCCGTCTCCGCGGCCGTTACGGCAGCGGATATCGTCTCCAAATCCCTCATTTCCCCGACCAGTATGACATCGGGGTCCTGCCGAAGCGCTGCCCGCAGGCCATCGCTGAAGCTCCTCGTATCGCTACCTACTTCACGCTGGTCTATGACAGACGAGAGATGCTCGTGCAGGAACTCGATCGGATCCTCCAGCGTCACGATATGGCGCTTCTGCGTGCGATTGATATGATCGATCATCGCCGCGAGCGTCGACGACTTGCCGCTGCCCGTCGGGCCGGTCACGAGCACAAGCCCTTGATGCTTGCCCGTCAGCTGTTCGATGACAGCCGGCAGCTGCAGCTCCCGCAACGATGGAACGGCCGCCTTGATCGTGCGGATCGCGATGCTGACCTTGCCCCGTTGACGGTATGCATTGATCCGGTACCGCGCGCAGCCCTCCAGCTCATAGGAGAAATCAACCTCTCCGTTCGCTTCGAGGCGCTCCCGCTGCCCGGTCGTCAGCAGCGCCGCGGCCATCGCTTGCGAGTCGCCGCCCGTCACGGCCTCTTCGCCCAGCGGCCGAAGGATGCCGTTCACCCGCAGTACAGGCGGAGAACCGACCGAAATATGAAGATCGGATGCAAGGTGCTCATGCGCCTGCCGCAGCAGACCGATGATCCTCGGCAAAGCATCTTCCATGTTCATCCGCTCCTTAATGAAATACCGTTTCGCGCAACACCTCTTGCAGGGAGGTAATGCCTCTGACCGCTTTATCCAGCCCGTCGTCCATGAGCTGCACGAGACCGGCCTCCTCGGCCGCCTTGCGCAGATCCTGAAGCGTGCTCTCCGTACCCATCAACTGGCGGAGCCGATCGTCGACGATCATGACCTCGTGAATCGCCACCCTGCCGCGGTAGCCCGTCTGATTGCAGGTGCCGCAGCCGCTGCCCTTGTAAAGCTTGTCCGCATGAAGCCCGTGGCTGCGAAGGAAGATCGCTTCCTGTTCCGTCGGCGCATGCTCCGTCCGGCAATCGTTGCAAACGCGGCGGACAAGCCGCTGCGCGACGACGCCGATAAGCGAGGATGCGATCAAATACGGCGCAATGCCCATGTCCCGGAAACGCGTAATCGAGCTGACCGAATCGTTGGTATGCAGCGTCGACAGTACGAGATGGCCCGTCAGCGAAGCCCGAATGGCGATCTCCGCCGTTTCCGCGTCCCGGATCTCCCCGACCATGACGATGTTGGGATCCTGCCGGAGAATCGAGCGAAGACCCGCGGCGAACGTCAGCCCGATCTGCGGATTGACATGGACCTGGTTGATGCCTTCGAGCTGATACTCCACGGGGTCTTCTACCGTGATGATATTCGTGTCTTCCTTGTTCAAATGCTGAAGCGCGGAGTACAGCGTCGTCGTCTTGCCGCTTCCCGTCGGTCCCGTAATGAGCACGATGCCGTACGGCACCTCGATCATTTCCCTGAACACGCGATGGTTGCGGGAGCTGAAGCCCAATTGGTCGATCGCCTTCACGCCGACGCTGAGGTCGAGAATCCGAAGAACGATTTTCTCGCCGTGAATGGTCGGCAGCGAGGAGACGCGAATATCGACGGTCTTGTAGTCGATCTGCATCTTCAGCCGGCCATCCTGGGGGAGTCGCCGTTCTGCGATATTCAGCTTGGCCATGATTTTCAGCCGGGCGGTAATGAAGCCCTGCATTTGCTTCGGAATGACGCGCTCCGTCCGCAGAACGCCATCCAGCCGATAGCGGATGGCGACGTTCGACTCGCCGGGATCGACGTGGATGTCGGATACCTGCAGCTGAACGGCTTGCTGAATCATCTGATTGACGAGCCGAACGACCGGCGAATCCTCGTCCGTGATTTCCCTCTCGCGGATCTCGTCGACGGTCGGCAGATCGCCCATAAGCTGCGACATGGAATCCTGCAAGCCGTAGTGCCGCGCGATCGCCCGCTGCAGCTCGTCCTTGCCGGAAATGGCCGGCTCGATTCGGAAGCCCGTCGACATGCGAAGTTCTTCAATGGCGAAATAATCCAGCGGATCGGCCATGGCAACCAGCAGCTTGCCGCCTTCTTTATGTAAAGGAATGGCGTGATAGCGTCTTGCGAGGCTTTCCGGAATGATTTGCGTAATGGAAGGGTCGATCTGGTACTTGAACAAGCTGACGTGGGGAATGCCCAGCTGGACCTCCAGCACTTCGAACAGCTGCTGCTCGGTGATGTAGCCTTGCGAGATCAGCAGATCGCCCAGCTTCTGCTTCGTCTTCCCCTGTTCGCGCAGCGCTTGGTGGAGCTGCTCCTCCGAGATGACCGTACTTTCGACGAGCAGGTCGCCAAGCCGTTTCTTCCTCACGGTGCTCATGCCAGCTCACCTTCCTCTCACCGGAAATGCATCTAAATGCTACGATACGTACCTGATTCATAGTACTCAGGACTATTTGACTATCATCCTACCACATATTACCTTGCGACTACAACGAGAAATCGCAAATTTCATAGATTTATCGTAATGCGATGAACCCTTGCTATATCTCGACTTTATTCGATTATTTTCGATGCTGTTTACACAAACTTTACGCTATATTCCGAACGAAATTAGTAGTATAATATGGAAATCATAACTAGGCCAAAAGAACTGTTTCATAGATTCCGAGTCTCTGAACACGCATTGCAATTAAGAAGGGGGACCTACTATGACAAAAATATGGCGATCGCGAATTGCCAGGCTGCTCGTGCTCTGCATTATTGCCGTGCTGATCTCGTCTCCGGGATTGCGTCCATGGCACGCGCATGCCGACGACACCGTCTACTATTCCATTCAAGAGACGGCCAGCAAGAATTTCGTTACCGTCGGCTCGGACGGCAAGCTGTCCGCAAGCGTCGCCACCCCGGGAACGTCAGCCGAATTGTTCGAACTTGCATCCCAAAGCTCCGGTACTTATTCCATTCGTTCCAAGTCACAGGATAAGTACGTTACTCTGGTAAGCAGCGCGCTAACCGCATCGGCCTCTTCATCAGGAAGTCAGAAATTCAAGCTTACGCTCAATAGCAGCACTTCCATGCAAGCTTCGGGCAGAAGCAGCGGTTACGTCAGCTTGCAAAGCAGCATCCTCTACGCCAAAAGCAAGTCGAGCAGCGCCGCCACCTTCCTTATTACACCGATCCTCGCCAAGGCCAAGATTCTCGAGATCACGGACAGCGGCGCGTCCGATCTGAAGGCCGTCCTCGTCACCCAACCGAATGTCGTGATCGAGACGATGAGCATGAAGCGCTTCGTCGCTCTGCGCGGCGAGCTGGATGGCCGTTACGACGCCATCTATATCGGCAAGGGCCGCTACAGTCCCGCGAAAGTTCCGCATACCACTTCCGACAACCGGGCTGCCATGCATGATACCCAGAACCTTGAGGACGACATCACGCATCTGAAAGCCAATGAAATCGTGAATCAGTTCATTAACCAAGGCCAGCCCGTGTTCATCTACAGCGACAGCACGGAGAAGACCGGTCTTCTCTATCAGGGAACGACGAGCGACAAAGGCGTCCTGACGCTGGTGCCCGGCATTCTCAACAGCACCTTCGCGCCCTATAAAACCGCTCCGCGGGAGAACGTCATCTTCCTGGACGCCGCCGGCTTGACCAATCTCGCTTCCCTCATCGCGACCTACAAACCGCTGCTCGACCAGCGTCCGACGCTTGCGCTCAGCAGCGCGCCAACGTCCTACCTCGCGAATTCCGCGAATCTCTATCGAGCCGGAGACAGGCTGTCGTTCGGCTACACCGTGCCGAATCAGAGCAGCTTCGGAGCCGGCAGGCTGACCGCGAATCTCTACCTGGGTCTCGACCAAGCCGTCAAATTCGGCGCGGACCAAATCGTCGCTTCCGCCGCCGTGCCGGAGGGCGGAACCGGAACGCTAGCCTACACGCTGCCTAAAGGTTATTCCGGTCTCTATTATTGGAAGCTGGAGGTCGTCGATGCCAACTCGAAGCTGAGCAGCTACGAGACCGGCGTCATCCGCTTCCGCGACCAAGTGACCAACGTCCGCGTGCTTCAGATCATGCCGAACGACTCGGATGTCAGCAGTCTGCTCAAGAGCAACAACATGAATCAGAGCTACCTGATCTCGAAGGACGAGTACAGCATCGCGATCACGACGATGAAGTTCAACGATTTCAACGCCTTGTCCGATCAAGAGAAGAGCGCTCTGAACGGGAAGTACGATATGCTCCTGTTCGGCTTCGCCGATTCATACAACGCGAACGCGAGTATCACCGACAAAACGGCCGACGCGGTCAACACCTACATTCGAACCGGCCAAAGCGTCATGTTCACCCACGATACGGTGTTCGCGAGCGACGGCGCCACGAAGAACACCTGGATCTCCAAGTTCCAGCCGACGACCGGACAGATCGAACCATGGACCGATCTCGGTCTGAGCGCGCCGAATACGTCTTCAACCGTTAAGAAGGTCAATGACGGCTTGCTGACCCAGTTTCCTTACATCTTGAGCGACAGCCCGCAAGTGGCGACGACGCATAACCAATATTTCACGCTCGACCTGGAGGACGAGACCGTCGTGCCGTGGTACAACATCATCGGCTCGAACCGCGACCCCGACGATAGCTGGAACCATTACTACACCTATTCCAAAGGCAACGTGACCTACTCAGGTACCGGGCATACGAACAGCGGCTTCCCGGATTGGGAGCAGAAGCTCTTCGTCAACACGATGTTCCGAGCGTTCATGGGCTCCAACCATGCGCCGATGCTGACGGTATACAATCCGCTCGCGTACGATGCGGCCAAGGATAATTTCCTTCCGAGCTATCAGGATATCAATCTGAGTTTCATGCCGGAGGATTACGATTTCAAGGACCGCAATTTGACCGTCGACGTTTCCTACTCGTATAAGAACGGTTCCGTGACCAAGACCGACAAGCTCCCGACGATTGCCGCCATATCCGGCGATACCGTCAATAAGACCATCGCCAACCCGCTTCCTGCCGGCGGCGACCTGACGATCGAAGTCACGGTCTCGGATAAAGCAGGCGCGAAAGTAACGAAGACGATTTTGGTCAAAGTGAAACAAATTTCTTCCAACCTGACCGTGACGCGCACCCTCTCCGGCCTCGAAACGGGCAGCCACGAGCTTACGCTCGAGAGGGACAAGACCGCCGTCATGACGTATACGGCAACGCCGAAGCCGATCGCCAAATCGCTGGCAGGAGACGGCTCCAACCTGACGATCAGCGGCATCACATTCAATGAGAAGCTGCCTGCCGGCCTGGAAATCTCGGGCTCGCTGCCATCGGGCATCTCGAAGAGCGGCAGCTCGACGACCGGATATACGCTGAGCGGTTCGTTCAGCAACATCACCTATAAGCTTTCGGCGGACGGAACTAGTTACACGGCTTCCCCTCTCACGTTCAACATAACGGTACAACCCAAGGTCACCGGCATTCTACCGCTTAATAACGCATCGCTGTCCTTCAAGGACATCGGACAATCGGCAGCAACCGCTCTTCCTTTCGATGCCTATACGATCAAATCCATCGTACCGATCGATAGCCTGAGCCTCAGCATTGCCAACGTCACGCTCGTGAATAAGAAGGACAGCAGCGGCAATGTTATCCAAGACACCACGACGATCACTCCCGTGTATTCGCCGGCAGATGCCACGCCGAGTTTCAGCTGGCGCTCGGATAAGCCGGGCGTCGCCACTGTAATTACATTGAATTCGGGATACGGCTATGTCACCGGCATAAGCAAAGGCACGGCTATTGTCACCGTGACCGATGCCATTACCGGTAAATCCGCCTCGGCGACCGTGACGGTGCAAGAGTCCGGCCTGACGATCAACGGCTCGGATGCCGTCACCATCGGCTCGGCAATCGACTTGTCCTCGACGCTGATCAAGCCCGACCGCGAGACGATCAGCAGCATCACCTGGAGCGTCTTTAATGGAGCGAACGGTTCGCAGGGCCAAGCTTCGCTCGGCAGCACGAACGGCTCGACTACGACGCTGACCGGCGAGAAGGCAGGAACGGTTACCGTATCCCTTCACGTAGAAACGACATTCACGTCCACAATCGATCATTCGGTCGTCACGATGACATACGATGCTCCTCCCAAGAGCATCAGTATCGCCCAGCCGAAGCTCGGCCTTGCGGGCGAGCGGACGATCGGAGTCGGGGATGTCACCGATCTGACGGCAAGCGCGATATCGCCATTGACGAACTTGCCGATTACGAATCTGAATCTGATCCAAAGCGTGCTCTGGAAGCTGACTCCGGGCACGGGTACGGGCACGATCGCTACGTTATCGAGCAATACGGGCAAATCGCTGACCAACCAGCTCCAAGCAAAGGCGCCCGGTACCGTGACGGCGGGCGTGACGATACAGCTGCCCGGCTTGACGCTTCCGCTGCCGATTACGGACGAACTGCCGATTACGATTTTGAACCGCGTGCCTGACATTCTAAGTTCGGCGCCTACGATTAACGGCGTACGCAGCGTCCGTGCCGGAGGATCGATTAATGATCTAGCGCTTGGCTGGCATGGCGACGCGGGAAGTCCGAAGTTCGCTTTCACGCCGAAATGGTCCTTGAATAACAGCGGGTCCGCGGCGACGAAGCTCGATGGCAGCGGTACGGGCGGCAAGCTGACGACGGGCAGAACCGACGCTGGCCGCATTACGTTGGCTGTGGATATCGATACGCCGGCAGGCGTCAAACTCACCGCGCAGCTGCCGGTCATAATCGTTAATCTAGCGCTCGCCGACAAGCTGAATGATGTCGTCCAAGGCAATACGATCGACTTGACCAGAGTCGATTCGAGCGGCAGCGGCTTCCTGACGATCAAACCGTTGGATCTGCGCAGCGACCTGCTCGGCCAGCTCGTATGGTCGTCGGATAACACGAATATCGCGACCGTATCCAGTACGGGTATACTGACCGCGAAGAGAAAAGGATCCGTGACGATCTCGGTGACGTACCCGCTGCTCGGCATCACGGCCAAATCGGTCGTGACGATTGTTAATTCCGATAAATATTAGCTCGATATAATAAAACGGGACGGAGCGATTGCTCCGTCCCGTTTTATTTGGTTGCCGCGGCTTCGAGAACTCTCGCAGCCGCGAGAAGCACGATGGGCTGCAGGCCTTAAGCCGCTCCGAGCCGCTGCCGCCGGCTCGCCGAGAACCGCTCATCCCGTAAGAAGCAAGCAAAGGGCATCTCCGCGCAGGAGATGCCCCTTGCTTGCTTCCGTGTCTGCGCCATCGAAGTGGCGCCGTAGGACAATTCCTTCGCCGCCTGTCTTTCCGTTACCCGCTTACCGGCACCAGCTTCTTCTGACCGATGATGACTTTGATCAGATTGACGCGGGGCAGACCGACATATTGGCTGTTGAACACGCTTTGGTCATAGTCGATGACGAACCGCGCCTTCGCAGCGTTCAGCGCATCCTGCCCATCGAAGCTCAGCTGATTCGTTCCGCCTTCGCTCGTATCGCCGAGGACGGCGTTGATCGTCAGGCTCTTCTTCGCGAAGAAGCCGCCGTGGATCCAGAAGAGCGAGCCTACGCCGTACAGCTCTGCCTGCTTGTCGGTGTAGAAAAACGCATCGAGCGTATACGTACTGTCTTGCTTGTATCCCCCGCCGAGGGGCTGGAAGGAGTCGACCCGATAGATGCTGATCGGCCCGTTCGCGATCAACACTAGGCCCCGCTTCAAGCCGTTCAGCGTCAGACCTCTGATTTGTGCGTCGACGATTTCATTCTCATTGGCGCCATCGAGTGAGAAGATGGTCGCGTCCATCCCCAGATTGCCGCCCAGCGTTACTTTGCCTTTCACCAGTATATTCGCCCGGATCGGGAGCTCCGTGCCGGCGTTATCGTTCTGAATCGTCAAGTCTCCGTTCACGATAAGCCAGTCGCTAGTCCCCTTCTGATCGTAATTAAGCTTCGTCAGCTCCTTGCCGATCGTCAGGTTGCCGTCGACGAACACGGGTCCGGACATATGGCTCAGCTTCGCATTAATAGCTGTCATCGTATTATCGTAATCCGCCTTGCTGTTCTGGTAGGTTGCCCACTCTTCGTCGGAGGCCGCGGCGCCCGGTTCAGCCGGTGCAAATGGTATCGTCACGTAGCGGCTCGCAAAATCCGAATAGATACCGGCCAAGTCGGTATGAATTAAGTTCAACAGTTTATCTGAACGATCGGAGGTCGGGGCGGAATATGCAGCCCACAAATTATCGCGGTACTGCGAAGGCACACCGGAACCAAGGCTGGCATAAGCCTTGTCCACGAAGGACTCTGCCACGTCGATCGAGATGAATTTCTTCGTTTCCGTGAGGCTGACCGCTTCTTCCTTCTGCAAATTCGGAAACGGCGTCGGTTTATACGCTTCGTTGAACAACGGTTGGTATGTCACGCCATTGTTCATGCTGTATACGACTTTATCATACGCGTGCACGAAGATTTTCCCATTGCCGAGCGCGCTCTCTTCCCCCGGGTTGACGCTGCTTGGCTGGAGAAAGAAATACTGCGTCGCTTCCATGTTCGCACTTCCATGGTACGTATAGCTCGCCGCGTTTTGGAGCTTCAACTGCTGACCCGAATACAGGTTGCCCTTAATGACCGGAGCCCCATTGATGACGACATCCCCTTCGGATCCCATGGCATACTGGAGAAAATCCGGAAACATGTCCAGCGTAATTTCTTGCGTCATGTCGCGTTTCACATGATTTACTTCTGCTTCGGCCGTAATGCGCAGCTTGTTAATGTATGTGTCGGAAGCTGCCGCCGCAACGTTGTTATCCGGGCAATAGAGATTGCTCTTGGACGGATTCGAAGGCGCGCCAATCAGGCAAGGAGCACCCTTGAGCTGATACGTAGGCGACTTGCCCTCGTCGATCTCCGTGTCTCCTCTAGCCAAGACGTGAAACCGCCCGACGAAATCCTCCAATTCGGCTTTCAACGTCTCGGGATCCGTTGCCTTGTTGTCGAAACGGGCCATGATCTGGGCGACCGCCTCGCTCAGGGCTTTATCCGCCAGGTGAACCGTCTGCACGTTATCCTCCGACTTCTGGGAGCGCTGCGCGCCGCCGATCGAGGCGCCAAGCACGGCGACGCCGAGTATGGCGAACAACAGAATCATAAACACGACAAGGAGAAAGGCCGAGCCTCGTTCACTGTGCCACTTCATCGTTTCCCGCCTTCCCTCATTAGAATCCGAATTTGCTTTCTAAGTCCAAATCATAGTTTTTGCCGCCGTACGACTGCCTCAGCTTCAACCGAATCTCGATCAGGCCGCTATCGCAGCCTTCATTGACCCGGCTGCCGGAGCAGACGAGCCTTACGGAGCTGGCGTCCGAATCATGCAGCGTGCTTGACACGACGATCTCCGACTTCGTTGCCACCTCGGATTTCAAGTGGTCCAGATCCGCGCGGCTGCCGATAAACAACGCGCTCTTGCCCTCCGCATTCGGCTTGATCGCAATATCTTCGTCAGGCTGGGTCCCGCCGCTGGCCGTCTGCGGCATCACCAGCGTAATCGCGTGATCGCTCGTCGTGGACTGCGTAATGCGCTCCGGTCCCATTTGATACAGCTCCGCGATAATGGAGGACATGATGAGATCCCCCTCGTCCCTGAGGTCATTCTCGATGCTCACCTTATGATACGAGCTGACGCCGAAGGTAATGGAGGCATAGATAACGCCGAGCACGACCGATAAAATGGAAAGCGACGCGATCAACTCGATCAGCGTCAGCCCTCGTTCCCCGTTCCGATGGTCATACGACCCGCTGTTGCGGCCGATCGTTAACTTAGCGAATTCTCTCATCCGTGACATAACCCTCCACTTCCGTCCAATCCCGCTTGCGCGACGGCTCGTCTATGACTCCGTCTCCGTCTTCATCCTTGGGCGCCGCGGATATCTCGATTTTGACCGGGAGCAGATAGTTGCCGAGCGCAGCCGTCTGCTCCTCTCCGGCTTGCGTCCCGCGATCGTTCAGATCCTTGGACAGCTTATCCTGATAGCTGATTCTAACCCCGTAGTGAATGCCGTTAATGACGGGATTCAGAATCGAGACGATCGTTTGCGGATCCTTTACGATTTCATCGGCCGTGTAACAGGAAAGTTGATCGGCCGCACAATTATCCGAGCTGATGACCTTGCGCTTATGGTCCTGATCGAGTATCTCCCCGACTTGGTAATACGCTTTGAGATTGTCGAAATTGGATTGCTTCTGAATATAGAACAGCGTATTGCGCGCCAAATTCACCATGACCGTCTTGTTCTGGTTTCCTTTCGCATTCGACATCGCATGCGTGAAGAAGGCCGTCATCGTCAGCCCGGCAATGGAGAGCACGATCAACGACGCCAAAATCTCAACCAAAGTAAATCCGCGCTCATCCGCCGCCCGGCTCGCTTTCAAGCGCATGATCGTCACCTTCCTTTATGGGAACCTTTGTAACTAGTTCATTCGACATATAATCAGGAAAATCCTGCTAGTAATAAAGACCCACGAACAATAAAAACAGGTAAATGTTCCTGCGCCGCCGACTTCAGCCCCTATCGGTAATCAGATCCTTTATTCCTAATCGCGGCCCGCGTTCCTCGATGACAATTCCCAGGAATGACGCGGATGTCGAGCGTTCGGCGCCGGTCGCTACCCAAAAAGTTGCGACGCCTCGATTTCTTCGGTAAACTTGTCTTATTCCTGCTGGTTCAAGGCCATTCTTATGGTAGAATGGAATGGGTTTATTTGGACGGCCTACCAGCATGGCAGGATATTTTCCACAACTGTCGAATACTGACGTGTCATCCAATGAATTCATAGGGGACAGAATCGGTAAGTTACTGCATAATGTAAGAAGTACTAGATTATTTTCATATGGGAAAAGGGAGCACCTGACATGATCGTACATTACTCAAGAGATATCAACAGCGCCGCCAGCATTTTAAGCTCCAAGGAGCTGTGGCTGACACGCGTCGGCAGCATAAGCGAACAGGAAGACATTTTATTCTTCATGAATGAATTCAATCGCCTGCATTATACGCAAGACCTGATCGCTACCTTCAAGCAAGCGCTTAAATTGATGGTCACGACGCCGAACCTAAACCAAAAGCAGTTTTTCACGCATACGTTCCTGGCCGCTCAGCTGCGGAAAGTCGCTTATCAGAACGGCGTTTCCCTCGGCGGATCGCTGTCCGACCTGATCAAGCAACATAGCTTCCTGACCACCTTCAGCGAAGAAGAAGCCGCAGCGCCGAGCGCCGCGAACGGCGAGATCGCGTTCGAATTCGAATCGAATCCGCTGACGGCGCCGCGCGGTTTCCAACTGCTGTTCAATAAAGTGCACTACACCGATTCCGATCAAGTGAAGAAGCTGAAAGCCGACAACGACGACGACATGACGCAGTTCATGGACGGCATCGCGCAGGAAAACACGACGTTCACGAACATTTTGGCGGCGTACATCAGCAAGCTGGAGAAACAGCAGCTGGCGTACACCAACGAGATCCACGACGTGATTTCGGGCTTGATGGAAGACAACCGCGGCCGCGAAGACGCTTATACGCCGCTTGACCTGTACAGCCAGAAGGATACGGTCGATATGGTCAACTTCATCCACAGCTTCATCGTGGAGGATTTCACGACCACGTTCCGCAAGGAAACCGGCCAAAAGCTGCCGACCAAGAACGAAATCAAGCAAATTCTGAGCCAAAATCCGGATATGGCCAAATCGACTTGGATGGACCTCAGAAGCTTGCTGATCAAGGACAGCGCGTCCAGCCAGAAGAACGAAGTGCGCGCGCTGCTGCTGCCGCAGAACAAGAAGCAATTCGGCCAGCAGAAGAAGCATTACCCGCTTGCGTTCAATACGGACAAGCTGCGCCGCATCGTCATCTCGCCGGATAGCGCGAACAAGGCGGAGCTGAAAGCGAAGCTCGAAGACGTGTTGATCACGAATAAGTACACGAACGTAACTGTTGAATAGAGTGAGTTTGTTTCAGGCAATATAATGAAAGCGGCATTCTCCATAAGAGAATGCCGCTTTTTGGATTGTTGGTTATTGAAGGCGCAGGCTCGGGGGACGTTATTGATGGCGGCTCGGGGCCGGCTGAGATGACAGCTTGGGTAGGGCACAGAAGCTAGGCCCCGCCGTATGCGGTGGCAGAAAGCTTCGCTCGGAGTAGGTAGCTCCGACGAAGCGCTTTTTGCTCGACTCTCGCCGGGCTCCAGCCGATGTAGTGCACGGGGTGCACCTCTTTGTTCGAACCCGCCGGATTTCCGCCTATGTAGGTCAGCTTTTCAGGCCCTTCCCTATGCAACAAAACCTACTCGATCTCCAGCCTCACGCGCTTGCCCGCCGACATGTCGAGGCTAATCGTCGCTTCCTCTGCCGCAGCGTCGTACTCGACGCCCAGCGCCATACCGTCCACGCGGACGTGTGGCTTCCGCGAAGCGCCAAGCTTCAACCGGCAAGTTCCCGCACCCTCCGCTGCTGCGCGGATGACCCCCTGCTCGCACGCGTATTCATAGAGCTCCAAGCCGTAGGCATGCCGGATATAGACGGGATGCTCGTTCGCGGCCGTCCGATGCACCGTAACGGCAACTCGACCACGAAGCGCCGACGCCGCATCTGTTTGCTCCCCGCTCTCTATGCCCCTGCGATCCGCAGACTCACCGTCCACCACGTCCATCGGCAGCTTGTTCGTGCCGCTATACCGCCGCCCGTTTACCTCAATCGATGCGATATAGGGCCCGCTCCCTTTCATCGCAATGTCGTACAGTCGGTCTCGAAAACGCAGCCCCGATAAAGTCATCTCTTCGCCCGCATACGGATAGAACGTCATGCCGCCCGCTTCGATGCCGACCCCGACGACGCCGTGAATAGCCGCCTGGTACCAACCGCGCATGGAATAGGCATGCCAAGTGCCCATAGCCGAATTCCAACGGTCCAGCTCGGGTTCCTCCGTATCGACGTAACAGGAGATCCCCTCCGGACAAGTGAGCTTCTTCGTCCAATAACTCACCCAGCCGATCCACTGCCGGATCAAATCGGGACGGTTCATGCCATTAATGAGCTGCATGTAATATTCGCCGGTAACCGGCCACCAGCAATGCAGCTGGTTCGCGTCCATATCGTAGGCGTCGGACCAGACGGGAATTTCGCGCAGCCCCGCATTGCAGACGATGTGCTGCTCGAAGAAAGCGAGGTTCTGCGCCTTGACCCGCTCCATCAACTCGGCGCCATAGAAATTTTCCAGCTTCACGGCGTTGGCGTTGAACGAATTTCGCCGCTCCAACGTTACCGAATCGATGGAACTGACGATGAACCCGCGGTCCTCATCGAAGAATAGCGGCAGGAAACGGGCCTCGATGCCGGCAATGACGGCGCTTGCCTTCGCTTTCATGGCCTGGTCGCCTGCTAGCTCGGACAAGGCCTCCATTGATCTGGCCGCGCTATATAGAATCGTATTGTTCAGGCTGCTGATATCGCTGCCCGTCTCGTGCATGTATATCGGAAAATCGGGAAACAGCGAGGCGCCCGCGCATAACCCGGTATCTCCTACTTCCTCCTGCAGAATGCGTTCGAACACCCTTTTGGCAAATGCAAAACGGTCCTTGGCTTCCTGAAAATCACCGGTCACGGCCGCATACTGCTGCAGCAGCGTAATGTACATCCCTTGCGATGGCAGGGCGGCGGCGCTGTGCAAGCCCATATCGTTCCGGAAGCAGTGCCCGATGCCCCATTCCGGGTCGGCTGTCTCTTCGTAGAACCGCAGCATGTCGCGGATGAAGTCGTGGTCCCCCCAATACAGGGAGGCGTAATTGCTCGTCAGCCCGTCCCAGCCCCACACCCAGTAGGTCGTATTCTTCGCGCGGATCGCGCCCGGACGGTCCGTCACTTTGCAAGATTCATGATACAGCGGGGCGAGGCGGATAAAATCATTCAGCTCCTTGAACGGACTGTCCAACACCGGACTGCCGTTCGCGACATGCAGATAGCGCTCGAACTGCGCCGCAACCTTTGCTCCGGCCTCGAGGGCAAGATCGGCCAGCGTCTCCGCCGCAGCCTCGGGCGTCTCGCCAAACGCGACGATGAAGCTGTAGGTACGGCCGGGCTCCAACGCTTCTTCGGAGGATAGAATATATTTGGTGTTCAACGGACGCTTCCGGTACTGCAGGGCGAAATCGGCGCCGACCGCGATATGCAGCGACACGGAATCCGCATCGCCCTCGTGCGCGATCTCCAGGCTGTTGATATTCATATCTTCATGCTCGCCACGATAGGCGATGACCGTCTCCGTGAACGAACCGATCAGCGCATTCGCTTCGGCATCGAACCTCCAGTCCTGCCAATGGCGGTCAACGCCGCTATCGCTGTAACGGAAATCCTGGCGATCAGCGGGCGTGAGCGCGAAATCCTGGTAAAACTCCAGCTGCAGCCGATAATCCGGCGGCAGATCCGCAGGCGTATCGATCTGAATGACGATGGATTGAGAAGCTGCGAGCAGACGATGCGCGATGCCTGCGCCTCCGAGCGCCCATTCGGCCTCCAAGCCGAAAGGCCACACCGCCGTATTGCGGTGCTCGGGCTTGTACACGACTCCGCCTCGTTCCGCGAAATAACGAATGCCGCTCCAGAGCCGCTGCAGAAACACGGTATCGTTGCCCTTCGACTGCGCCGGATTCCGGTAATCGACCTGCGTCACGGCCGTTCCGTCGAATTGAAAAGACAAGCGGCCGTCCACAAACCATCTCGGCGCCTCCGGAATTCCGCTTTCGCATTGAATGACGCCATTATTAACGACATGAACCATAGTTGAACGCTTCCTTTCCCGCATGCTGCGCTGCCTGCCATTAAAGTAGCAGATTTTAGGCGGCTTGCTGAAGTGACTATTTTGCAAATAAGTGCGCGATACGGTTACTTGTCGTTATCTCCAGGAAGGAGTGCAGGCAGCTTCAGCAAAACGCGCGGAGCCGAGGCTAGAAGGAGGCGCAAAGCGCCGGCAAGTCAATCAAACCCGATTGCGGAACGCGGTCGGCGACATGCCCTGCTGGCGGGTAAAGGCTTTGCCGAAGTAGGCCGCGTCGCCAAAGCCGGCGCTGCCTGCGATGACCTGCACCGGCAGGCTCGTCTGGCTGAGCAGGAGACGCGCCTTCTCCATGCGGTAACGGAGCAGAAACTCGTAAGGCGCCACGCCCATCTGCGCGTGGAACAGCTTGGTGAAGTAAGCGCGCTCCAATCCCACATGCCGCGCGATGAGCGAAATCGTAAGCTTGCTCTGATATTGCTCTTCCATGAATTTGACCGCCCGGGCGATATAGGGCTCGCTTCCGTCCGCTCCTCTGCGATGCGACGGCGTCCGGGCTTCTGGCCGCCCGTTCATGAACGTTCCGAACCACTGCAGCAGCAGCCCGCCGCAATGCAATTCGGAAGCCAGCTCGTCGACGACGGAGCGCCGCAGCATCTCGGTCAGCAGCTGCTCCGCCAGCAGAGGGTCGCCGTGCGCGCAGGTCGGGGAATGGCTCGTCAGCCCCGCCGCCTGCACCATATCCGGGGCGAGCTTTCCGCCGACGCCGACCCAATAGTAGGTCCACGGATCCGTATCGCTTGCACGGTACGAGGCCGGCCGGTTCGGGTGCATGCAGAAGCAGTCGCCCGCCTGCAGCGTATAGTCGCAGCCGTCCGTCGTGAATACGCCGGATCCGCTGACGACGAAATGAAGCAAATAATGGTCGCGCATCGCCGGACCGTACAGATGTCCGGGCGCGCACCGTTCCATGCCGCAATAGTACAGACGGATGCCCGTATCCATGCGGCCGATCATGAAATGCTCCGCATACCGCTCGTTCGACGCCATGTCGTTTTGATCCACTGAAATGCCCCTCCGATCAGGCGAATGCTATGCCACTCAAGACACATTATGACGGATATCGAAGCCGACTTACTAGCCCTATTCGCGAAGCTTGACACAAATTAACGAGTATCTCACACATTTCTCTCTATGACTCCGATTGCCGCCGGCGCTATAGTTAGAATAAATCCAATTATCGATTCCCAAGGAGGATGCCCTATGCGCATCGAAGCGGCAGGAGTATACGACTATCAGTTGGAAAGCGAAAAATCCCCTTTTCGGGCATGCTTGCGAGTCGAACGCGAAGCGGAGGGGATCGAAATCGTCCATGTTCGGATCGAGGCCGACGCCCCGTCGGTTCCGCCCGCTTTCACGCTTCGCTGGAGTCCCCCTATTATCGACGCGCAGGCGATGTGGCATCCGACGGCCGTGTTCAATAAAGGGCTGCGGGCAGACTGGTCGCATCATTTCGATGCCAAGTCGACCTATTCCGCGCCGGTCATCAGCTTGTTCGGCGGCTCCGGCACCAACCGGCTGACGTTCGCGTTCTCGGACGTGCTTAACGTCATCAAATTCGACGCCGGCGTCAGCGAGGAATCCGCCACGTTCAGCTGCATCGTCGCCATGTTCGATACGCCGACGACGCCGCTGGACCGCTACGAGGCCCAGCTTCGCATCGATACGCGCGCGATCCCTTATTACGATTGCTTGAACGATGTCAGCCGCTGGTGGGCCGCCGATGCGTCCAATACGCCTGCGAACGTGCCTGCGGCGGCGCTCGAGCCGATGTATTCGACCTGGTACAGCTTCCATCAATACGTGACGCCGGACGAGGTCGAAGAAGAATGCCGCCTGGCCCGCGAGCTTGGCTGCGATTCGGTCATCGTCGACGACGGCTGGCAGACGGCCGACAACGCCAGAGGCTATGCCTACTGCGGCGACTGGAAAGTATGCGAGGACAAAATTCCCGATATGAGAGCGCATGTCGATCGCGTTCATGCGCTTGGCATGAAATATCTGCTGTGGTATTCCGTGCCTTTCGTCGGCATCCACAGCGAGGCCTGGAGCCGCTTCGAGAACAAAATGCTCGAGCGCATCGATCGGCTGAATACCGGCGTCGTCGATCCCAGGTATCCCGAGGTGCGGGAGTATCTCATCGGCACGTACGAGAAAGCGCTGCTGGAGTGGGACTTGGACGGCTTCAAGCTCGATTTCGTCGATATCTTCCAGCAGCCGGCCGCGGAAAGCGAGACGGCCGACCCCGGACGCGACATGGATTCCGTCGCGTTGGCCGTCGACGTGCTGCTGAGCGGCGTCATCGCGCGCCTGAGCGCGATCAAGCCCGATATCATGATCGAATTCCGCCAATCCTACATCAGTCCGCTCATGCGGAAATACGGGAATATGTTCCGTGCCGCGGACGTTCCGAACGACGCGCTGCAGAACCGCGTCCGCACCGTCGACGTCCGTCTGCTGTGCGGCAATACGGCCGCGCACTCGGACATGGTGATGTGGCATGCCGACGAACCGGCGGACGCCGCGGCGCAGCAGCTGATCAACGTGCTGTTCGCCGTTCCGCAAATTTCGGTCCGTTTGGATTCGCTGCCGCAGGACCACAGAGAGATGCTGGCGTTCTGGCTGAGCTTCTGGCGCGAGAACCGAGACACACTCATGCACGGTTATCTGGAGCCGCACCATCCGGAGCTGAACTATCCGCTCGTGACGGCGCGCAGCGAGGCGGCCTTCATCGCCGCCGCTTATCAAGACACCGTCATCCGGCTCGAGCGGAATATGCCGAAGACGATCATGCTCGTCAACGGCACGCGCGGCAGCCGGCTGGTCGTCGAAGCGATCGAGGAGATCGGACCGCGTTCCGTGCGCGTGCTGGACTGCCGCGGCCGCGAGGTGTCCGCGTACGAGATTGGCGGCCTGCAGGGGCTGAAGGCGTTTGACGTTCCTGCATCGGGTCTGATCATCCTGTAAACGCGCCAATCAAACAACTCCCTCACGCATCTTGCCGGGAGGGAGTTGTTTGTCGTTGCGCGCGTCGTTCAAGTCCCGCGCTTAGTGCCCGTGCTTCTTCTCCAACCGGTTATCGTCCAGCACGGTATTCTCGCTGCCCGTGTCGTTCAAGAATTGGAGCACCGTATCGTCGTAACGGTTGCCCTTGACGACCTGCCCGTAGGCGGCATGCGTCAAATCGACGCCAGTGGCCAGATCGGACAACTTATTGTTCTCGATCAGCGTATTCGTCGAATCGCCAGAGCCCTGGCCGTCGTATTGCGAGCTGTACGTCGCCGTAATGGCATAGATGCCGCCGTACGGAGGCGCTTCGGTTCTGCCTCGCTGCGGCACGGCGCTGCTATCCCCCGACACGGTATTGTTCCGAAATTCGGTCGCGTACACGTCGATGGAGTAGTAGTGGCTCGAGTCCGAACGGCCCGTATTGAAGCCGATGCCGCCGTGCTGGCTGCGGCGCGAGATGCCCTTCACGTCGTTGCCGGCGACGCGCGTGTAATAATCGGGCGCGATGCCTTCGTTGGTGTTTCGGTTCGACCAGATGAAGATCCCCTCGGAGTCGATGCTCTTGTTGTTCGCTACCAAACCGTCGAACGAATTGCCGAACAGCCAGATGCCTTTGGCATTATTGGCAATCTTGTTGTCCACGATCGTGGCATTGTCGTTCGGCGCGATCAGCGTGAATTTGCTCGTGCTGTCCGGCGTAATCGTGAACGGCTTGTCGACATGCAGCGTGTAGCCGTCCATCGATGTCACCTTGCGCAGCTGACCAATGCCCTTCCCGTCCGTAATAAGCACGGAGAGCGCGCCGTATTCGAGCTTCGGATTGACGAGCGCCTTGATCGGCGCCACGGTGACGGAGCCCGCGTCCGCCTTCAGCACTTGCCCGTAATTGAACAGCCCGGCCGGCACCTCGAGCGCGATGGCCTCCCCGTCGTTGAAGCCGTCGGAGGTATCGCCCATGTTCTCGACCGTATTGCCGACGATATAAGCGTTGCTTCTGGCAAACAGTCCGTGCGTCTCCTTGCGGGCGTCGAGATTCACCGCTTTCACGTGATTATCGACATAGAACGCATACGTGCTGACGCCGACAACGAAGCCCTCCGTGTACTCAAAGTAATTATTCGTTAGCGTGTAGTACTGGCTGACATAGGTGATAAACGGCTGCGCATGCCATCCGACGAAATGATTATCCTTCACCAGCACGCGCTCCTTGGCGATAAATTCGATGCCGATGCCCCGCCCGCTGCCGGCATCCCGGTCGTAGGCCGTCGGGTAGTCGATATTCACGTTCGTGACGAACAAGCGGTTCGCCGTCCGCAGCGACTGGTCCGCCACGGAATCGCCCCAGCCCTCGCCGAGCCAGATGAAAGCATCCGGCCGTTGATGCGGGTCCGACAGTAGCAGGCTCAGATTGGATACGCCCTGCCGCTCCGGTACGCCCTGGAACGAAGGCGCGTCGTCGATCGTATCGATGAAGTTCTTGCTCGTGCCGGTGTAATACAGCTTCGTCTTCATCTCGTCCTGCCCGAGCAGCACGACCCCGGAAGGAAGATTAATGGTGCTAATGTAGTACGATCCCTTCGGGAAGTAGACGACGCCTCCACCCGCCGATGCCCCCGCGGCATCGACCGCCGCCTGCACCGCTGCCGTATCGTCTGCCTTATCCTTCGCATCGGCGCCGTAACGAGTGACGTCCAGCTCGTTCTTCCAATTAAAATCCTTCGCCCAGGCCACGCCGAGATCGAGCGGATCCTTCCCTTCCTGCACGATCGTCAGCCGCTGCCCGTTGTCGAGCCTGGACCAGTTCACTCCGTTATCGTTGGACACTTCGACGAAGTAAGTGCCGGGCTTCGTATTGCCGACCTTCAAGGTAAGGCCATACGGTGACAGGTCCTTTACGTCGGCCTCGGACACCGTGCCGCTGCCGTTATTGAGGCGCGCCTTGGTTTTCCCCTTGCCGCCGAATTCGTCTTGATCGAAGTTGCGGCCGGCCACGGTAATTTCAATTCCTTTGTAGCCCTCGTAATCGGACATGAACAGCGGCCGCGGAGCATTCATCTTGTAAGGCAAGCTCCAGCCGAACGCGTTCTTGACCCACACGTCATACACGCCCGCCGCCGCTTTGTCCGGCATCTCGGCAACGATGAAATAGCCGCCCCGGTCCTTCTGAACGATCGCCGGATGAATCGCGTTTGCCGGCGGCGCCGTCTTGGATCTGCCGTCCGTATTGCGCGCGATGGCAATATCGACGGCGTTCGGATCGAAGCCGGAACCGTTGATGCTGATCAACTGACCGCCTTGGATGGCATCGGATACCTTAAGAATAACCGGCGCCGATGAAGCATCCGCGGCCGTGACGGACAGCGGGGCCGCTTCCGACTCCGTCCCGTCCAAATTCGCCTCGTCGTCCGGATCGCTGGCGGCGACAAGCGAATAATTGCCTGTATAGACGGCAGCAAACGTAAAGCTGGCTAGGCCGTTTGCATCCGTGACGCCAGTGCCGAGAAGCGCCGGAATTTCCTGGCCGAGCGTGACGCCGTCGCCGACATGGGCGCCCTTCAGCTTGAAGCTGACGGCCTTGCCCGCCAGCGGCGTCCGGTCGCCGTTATCCGCGACGGACTCGAATTTGGCGGCCACGTTGACCGATGCGCCGGCAAGGACCGAGATCGCCGCCGTGCTCGTCAGCGTCAATGCCGTCGGCGTCATCTCCGGCACCGTCACCGACGCGGCTTCCGTTGCCGGACCGTATCCCGTTCCTTGAACGTTACGAACGCGGTACGAATAGCGCTGCTTCGATGCCAGATTCTCATCCGTATACGATGCTGCACCGCCGTCCAGGACGGCAAGCTTCTCGAATTTGCCGTTGCCCGTCTGCCGTTCCAGCACGATATGATCGGGCGAGCCTTCATTCATCCAGCTGATTAGCGCCTTGCGCTTCGGCTGCATGACGGCCGTCAGACCCGATGCAAGGTCGGGCAGCGGCGCATCGAAGAAGAACGCCGCCGCGCCGAAGTCCTGATCGGCCGTCGCAATGGACAATTTGAAGCTGCCTTTCACCATGAACGACACGTAGCCGCCGTTCGGCTGGAACGTTTCGATCGGCAGCTGCCGCTCCGCGATCACGCCGCCGGACAGATCCTGCAGCTGGACGGTTACCCCTTGCCGCTGCTTGGAATAGAGCGAGAAGACATGCGGCCCGTCGTCCTTCAGGTTGAACGTATAGACGCCCACCGGCTTGTTCAGCTTCGCGTAGGCGATGTATTTATTCCGCGGCTGCCCCGCGGTCACGGTGTCCGGCAGCCCCGGAGGATTATCCGCCGGCATGTCGATGACGTAATCGTAATAACGATCCGAGTCGGACAAAGGCGGCAGCACCAGCTGAGCTTCCGGCTCGTACGCGTAGCTGTCGACATAGGCAGGCAGGCTGGCGCGGTCGTTGCCCGGCACTTGTTGAAGCGACGACCAGTTATTCGTCTGCGGAACGACGCTCTCGTCATAGCCGACAAGAATATAGCCGTCGCCGCCGTATTTGCCATGCCAATGGCCGCTCGTGGACGAATCCGATCCGAGAATGACCCTCGGTTCGTCCGTCTGCAGCGTCGTCTGGACAATAACGCTCGCTGTCGCCGAATAGCTAGGAGCCGCTTCGTCCGAGTCGTAACTGAGCCGGTATGCGTACGTCTGGCCGACGACCAATCCGGGATCGTTGTCGGTATACGACGCAGCTCCAGCCGGCAGAACACCGATCCGCTCGAAGCTCGTACCGTCCGTGCTGCGTTCTACGACAATATCGCCGTCGCCGCCCCGGTTGCTCCATTGCAGGCCGACCGTACCGTCTGACAGCCCTTGCGCGGTGAGACCGTAAGGTGCATAGCTATCGAAGAACATGCCCTGCAGGCCGTCTTCCCACTCATTATCGTAATGGAACGTGAAGCTCCCCTTGACCTTGAACGAGACGTATGTCGCCGCGCCGCCGTCATCGCCTGCAAACAGCTCACGTCCCTGCTTCTTCGGAAACAGGTCGTTGCCTTCCGAATCCACGAAGGAGAAGTACTTGTAAATCAGACTCTTCGACGTATAGAACGTAAACAGATGCTCTTGGTCGTCCGACAAATGGAACGTGAACGAACGCCGTCCTCCTCCGCCGGGCGCATCGTCGCCGATCTTCACGGAGGCCTCGACCTTCGCCGTCAGATCGCTGCCGGCCGGCACGTCCAGAACAGCCGGATTGTCATTCTGCACACCTGGCGCTACTTTAACGCGGGAGCCGTCGTTCAGCTTGTAGGCATGTCCGTCGATCGGCTCGATATAAGACGGCATCTTGACCGCATCGAAATCGTATTTGCCGATCTCCGTCTCGCTCTCGCCCGGCACGGCTTTGTAGCCGAATAGGATATAGCCGTCTTCCCCGTACTTGCCGTTCCAAGCTCCCTTGGCCGCCTTGTCATACCCGGCAAAGGAAACCGTTGACGCGGCAGGCGCCGCTAGCGCATCCGCCTCCGCTTTCGCCCGGGGCGAACCCGGAATCAGACTGCCGAACGTGAGAAACAGCGCCATCAGGGCCGCCGCGCCTCGAGTCGCATTTCTTGGCATGATTAGCCTCCTCTTCGTATCTTACGTGGTGTTGGACACGCAACAATAAGTATGAGAGTGCTTCGCATGATGCCGTTACATGTACTTGACTGAAGCGTAACCCGCGCATGGACAGAAAAGAAGTGACCTTTTTACACTTCTGCGCGCAAGCGCATGAAAGTATAAAAAAGTCACTTTTCTCAGCTGGCTATTCGATGTTCCGGCCTAGTAATCGCTATTCGATAATTTTGCGCAGACCCTCCTGCTTGCGGTAATCGCTTGGCGTATAACCGGTATAATCCTTGAAGATGCGATAAAACGCCCGCGGCGTCGTGTAGCCTAGCCGTTCGGCGATATCGCCGACGGTCACCTGCGTACCGGTGAGCAGCTCCTTCGCTTTGCCGATCTTCGCCTGCACGATCTGTTCGCCGAGGCTCAGTCCCGTAATCGTTTTGCAAATTCGGCTCAAGTACGCGGGATGCATGAACACTTTCTCCGCGATCGATTCGATCGTCAGATTCTGATCGATATGGTCGTGAATATGGACGAGAATCTTCTCGATCATCTCCTGATGGACATGCGATTTCTTCTCCTCCAGCTTCTCGAACAGACTGCGGGCGAGCGTGTTCATCTGCGCGTGCAGATCCTTCATCGTCGACAAGCGCGCGAGGCTGCGGTCCATGCTGAACCGTTCCCCGAAGACATCCTGCAGCTGCAGCGAGAATTCGAAGCAGGTATCCGACAGGCAGGATAAATACTGCAAATAAACGAACTGCAGGTCGGACGGCGTCACGCTCACGTAAGAGACCTTGCCGATGATCTCGTCGATGCAGGCGGTAATTTTATCCCATTCGTTCAACCGGAAATTGATTTTCAGCTGGTCCTTGATCTCGCTCCACGAAACGGCGTTCGCATCGAACACCCGGTTCGTATCCATCTGCGCCACGACCGGATAATGAACGATGCTTCCCTTGCCAAAGTAGGCCTTATAAGAGACCGCGTGCAGCGCCTGCTCGTAGCAGCCTTTGATGGCATGCCGATCCGCCCCCCGGTCGCTGATGCCGATGCTGACGTAGATGTGCAGGTACCGTTCCAGGTCGGACTGCGCCTGCTTGCACCACTCGATCGGCAGCTCCGGCAAGGCATGCAGCGATGCTTCGTAGTTGAGCAGCACGGCGATGCGGTAAGGCTCCAAACGCCCGGCTACGGCGACGCCGCGGCTGCCGAACAGTTCCTCCGCGATGTTCTCGACGGAGTAGTACATCAATTCCTGCTCGAGCGGCGTAAACCGCTGCTTGAATTCCGCGACATCCTCCAGCTCGATCACGAAGCACATGAAGCTGTCGTGCGGGAAGGCCATCCGTACTTGGTTCGGCACTTCCAGCTGCTCGAAGCCGCTCACGTTGCCGGTCAAGAGGCAGCCCAGCTGACGCTGCTTGAACATGCCCTGATTCATGCGAATCGTCTTCATGTAGGCTTGATTCTGATGATTCATCCGGGTGAACAGCTGCTCCAGATAGCTGATTTCGTTCAGCCGCTTGGCCGGCTCCGCCTGCGTTCGTTCGCCCGACAGATTGCGCAGATAACGCAGCAGCTCGCGCAGTGGGTTATAAATGTTGTTCGAGCTCATCCAGGCGGCCAGCGCGCCAAGAACGATCAGGGCGAGGCAGATCGACAGAATGCTCCACAGCAGAATCTGGTTGTTCTTCGTAATGCTTCGCTTCGGAATGACATAATCGTACTGCAGGTCCGAGACGGAGGATCGCTGCGAAATAACGATGTAACGGTCCGTCAGTCCGCCGCTGTGCGCCGAATCGTAGATATCCGTATTCCCGCCCGTCAGCAGCATGCCATGGCTGTTATGGACGAACAGATAACCGTATTTACCGGTTTTATCCGGACGGGTCAACTTGGCCGCATCGATGTCGACCGCAATGTAACCGCTTACTTTATTGCCTTCGCCATACTTCATAATATAGGTCAGCACGCTCTCGTTCTTGCTTGTCTGCCGCAGAACCAGGTCGTTCGGCACGTCATTCGCATCGGGCTTGAAAATCATATCCATCAGCTTGGCGTCCACGCTGCCGCGGAAGTCGTCGAAGTCATAGACGGCAATGCCGTCCACGGACGAGATCATGCGCTGGGAACGGAGATCGACGAGCGTAAAGTTCTTGATATGGTTCTGGTAGGCCTGCCTCTTGCGGTCGAGGCCCGAGCGCACATCCAAGTAAGCGGCGGAATAAGGAACCTTGTACAGCACATTGCTGTAATAGTTGAAGTTCATCATGATTTCGTAAATGAAGGCCTGCATTTGTTCGAAGGTCGTATCGTTCGCGCTCACCATTTCGGTCAACAGCTGCTCGCTGTACGCCTTGCTTTGGTTCTTGGCGTTGTTGATCGACACCTTGTACGACAGCACGCTGGCCAGCACGGAAGGAATGATGGCGATGCATAACAGGATGATGAGCAGTTTCGCATAAATATGGTTCAGCAAGCGACGGTTCCTCTTCAACAGAAATGCCCCTTCCGCGCTGGGTTGTCTCTTCATTAAGCTTATTATAGCGGAAAACGGCCAAAGGAAGACCGATTTTGATCGGTCTTCCTGAAAGGAACTGCCTTTATTTTTTGAAGTTCGCCGCGTACAGATCGTTCGCTTCTTTCGTTAGCTGTTCGCCGCCGTTGTCCTTGAACCATTTCAGGAAGTCGTCGTAAGCGGTGAGCGGGGATTCGCCGATGACGATCTTCGTGAACGTCTCGTTCCACTTGTCGATGATCCGCTGTTCGGTCGTGGCCGTCGATGGGAGCGGCAGCATGAAGATCACGTCCGGCTTGCCGGTATAGAACTGGTTGGTCGCTTCCACCAGCTTCGGATCCAAGTACTTCTTGACCAAATCGATATTGCCGAACGGTCCGAACAACGACCCGCCTTGGCCATCCATCGAGCCGACGCCGAGGGCGGCGGTTTCCGGCGATTTATCGTTGTCGTAAGGCTGAATCGGTACCGGAATGCCGTCCGTCAGATTATACGACTTGCCTTCGATGCCCCAGTGCGTCAATTTGTAGAGGTTCTCGTCCGTCGCGATCGAATTGAGCATGGACAGGATCTTCTTCACTTTCTCCGGATCGTCCTTCAGCTTCGCGGAGATGCCGACGAAGTTCTGGCGCTTGCCCCACGACCAGACGCCCGCGTCGCCGTTCGGTCCCGCAGGGGACTTCGCGTTGACGTATTGCACGGACGGAATGTTCTTCTGCAGATCGTCCGTGTTCGGCGAGCTGATTTGGTTCAAGCCGCGCGTGGACATGACGTACGTGCCGTTATTGTACTTGGCGCCGTATTGATCGCCTTTGTCCGTCACGAACGCCGGATCGATGTAGCCGGCCGCATACCATTCGCGGAGTTTGGCCAGCGCGTCCTTCGTGCCCGGCAGCGTCTCGCCGCGGGCTACGTTGCCGCTTGCGTCGAGCTGCCAAGTTCCCGGCATCGAGCCGTATGCGCCGAACAGCCACGACCATGCGTTCCAGCCGAACTGCATGTCGGCGCCGCCGAACATATACAGCTTCTTCACGCCCGGGCTTGCTTTGGCGGCGATGGCTTTCTCGTCCGCTTTGATCGCTTTGAAAGCAGCGTCATATTGATCGATCGTCGTCGGCACGTCGGTGATGCCGGCCGCATCCAATATATCTTTGCGGAAGGTCACTGCGGAATCCCACGGCACGACCGTCAGATATTGCGGAATCGCATAGTTCTTGCCGTTCACCTTGGACAGACCCCATAGGCCCGTATCGACTTGGTTCAAGGAATTAATGATGTCTGGCGCCTGTTCCTGAAGCAGGCTTTCCGGCAGCTCGAGCAGCATGCCAGAGCTCGCGAGCGTCGCGACATCCTTCGGATCGGCGATGCGGATCACGTCCGGCAGATCGTTGGAAGCGGCCAGCAGGTTGATTTTGTCCATTTTCGCGTTGACCAGATCGATCTTGACGTTGAATTTCTTCTCGATCTCCTGTTCGACGTCCGAATCCGGCTTCATGCCGTCCAATTGGAACGAACCGTGATATTTAATCTCGTACGTTTTCTCCGCCGGCGCCGGTTCCGCATCGTTGCCCTCATTCTTGGTACCCGAGTCGTTCGTCGTCGCGGCGTTGCCGCTGCTTCCGTTATCGCTTGCGGCGTTCCCGTTGTTGTCCGAGTTCGAATTGCTGGAGCAGCCGACCATGCCGGCGGTCATCAAGATGGCGAAACTGAGCATCAAGCTTCTTTTGGTTTTCGTCATGGCTCGATTCATTTGTAAATCCTCCCCTTCGATTGATCAGGCGGTCCTGACGACTGAAATGTACCACGGGCAATTGCGTGCCGATAATAGACTTTTTTGCATTTACGTGCTCAAAAGCGCCAGCGAACGCGATTGTAACGGAAATAGTCCGAATTCTTCGCTTTGCGCACATCCCCCTAACGAGGCTGGCAGCCGTTCAACTCTGCCCCATACAGCCCGATCCCGCCGCTTGCTGCTTTCGTTGCCGCACGTATTCCCGCTATCCCTTGAGCGATCCGAGCGTCACGCCTTTGACGAAGTACTTCTGAATGAACGGATAGATGATCAGCGTCGGCAGCACGCCTACCAGGATGACCGTCGCCCGGACCTGACCCGGCAGGATCCGGTTGTTGGTGCTCTTGATGAAGCCGGAGAGCGAATCCATCTCGCTGTTCGCGACGTACTTTCTCAGGATGAGCGGCAGCGTGTATTTGTTCGGATCGTTGACGTACAGATAGGGGGAGAACCAGTCGTTCCAGAACATGACCGCCAGGAATAGGCCCACCGTGGCCAGCACGGGCTTGGAGAGCGGAATGACGATGCGCAGGAAGATGGAAATGTCGGAAGCGCCGTCGATCGTCGCCGCCTCCCGCAGCTCGCTCGGGATTTGCCGGAAGAAGTTAATGAGCAGGATGATGTTGAATGCGGCCACCAGCCCCGGAACCCATAACGGAAGCCACGTATCCATAAGGCCCAGCTGCTTGACCAGGAGATAGCTCGGGATGATGCCGCCTTGGAAGAACATCGTGAAGACGATCATCATCGTAACGAACTTGCGGAAAGGATAGTGCGGCAGCGACAACGTGTACGAGCCGGCTGCCGTCAGCAGCAAGCAGCCGACGGTGCCGATCAAGGTCACGACGACGATGTTCAGGTAGCTCCGCCAGAACACGTCGTCCTGAAGCAAGCCCTTGTACGTGTCGAACTGGAAGCCCCGCGGCCAGAACATGAAACCGCCCTTGCCCGCCTCGAGCGGGGAGCTGAACGACAGCGAGAAGGTATGCAGGAACGGATACACCATCGTGAAGCACAACAGAATCATGAAGACGTAATTCAACAGATCGAACCAAGTAAATTTGCGGCCTGCCACTAGCGCCCGCCCCCTTCTACCAAAGTGAATTTTCGCCGTCGCTCGTCAAGCGGATGACCCAGTTGGACAGCATGATGAGCACGAACCCGACGATGCCCTTGAACAGCCCCATCGCCGTCGTGATGCTGTATTGCAGCTGCGAGACGCCCATGCGGACGACGTACGTATCGATAACGTCGGCGACCTTGTACACCTGCGCATTGTATAAGTTGTAGAGCTGATCGAAGTTAGCCGACATGAGACCGCCGACCTGCAGGATGAACGTGATGCCGATGACCGGCATGATCGCCGGGATCGTAATGGATCTGATCCGCTGGTAACGGCTTGCCCCGTCGATGAGCGCGGCCTCGTACAGCTGGGGATTGACGCCCGCGATCGCCGCCAGATAGATGATGGAGCTCCAGCCCATCCCCTTCCATATGCCCGAACCGATGACCAGCTCGATGAAGCTCGTGTTGTTCGTCAAGAAATTGCGGACCTGGAAGCCCATGTCCTCCAGCAAGCCGTTAATGAGGCCGTCGATGGAGAACAGCAGGCTGATGAAGCCCGCCATGATCGTCCACGGGATAAAATACGGCAGATACGTCAGCGTCTGCACCGTCCGTTTGAAGATGGAATGCCGGATTTCGTTCAGGAGCAGCGCGAAAATAATCGCGGCCGGAAAGCCGAACGCGAGATTCAGCAGACTGATGACCAGGGTATTCTTAATGAGCCTCAGCATGTCAGGATACGTGAAGATCATGTGGAAATGCTTCCACCCGACCCACGGACTGTCCCAAATGCCCAATCCAAGGTTGTAATCCTTGAACGCGATCACCAGCCACATCATCGGAAAATAACAGAATACGATGATCGCGATCAGGACCGGCAGCAGCAGCAGCGTAAGCTGCCAATGTTTCACGACGCCCTTCAAGGCATGCGGCAGCGTTCTCCGATTGCCTCCCGGACGCTGCTTCGCCGCCTTGGCCTTCATCGGTTTTGCGAGTTCCATGTCGTGCTCCCTCCCCCAATTCGTGAAGATACCTGAAAACAGACTCAGTATATCAACAGCCCGAGGGGAGCAGTAGTGACTTTTCCCGCATATGCAGGACCTATTGCTAATGAATCGCCTGTACATGCGGAAATGTCCGAAATACGCATAGCGGAGCACATTCTTGCTCGCAGTTTACGCATACGATAGCACGCAAAAAAGACCAGTCAGGTCTAAGGCAGACCGTGACCAGTCTCTTTGAAGGAGGCTGGGCGTTCTTCAGAGAAGGCTTCTGCCTTCTTCGCAGCTGCCCTCGGCGTTCCAGATAATGAATGTCAGTTATAGTCCCTGTATTCCTGCGGCGTGCAGCCGACGAGCTTCTTGAACAAGTACGTAAAATACGCCGAGGTCTGGATGCCGACTTGGTCCGCCACCTCGTACACCTTGATGCCCGGGTCCTTCAGCAGCAGCCGTGCCCGGTGAATGCGTGTTTCCTGGACGAATTCGGAGATCGTCTTCCCCATCTCCCGCTTGAACAGGACGCTGAGGTAGCTCGCGTTCAGGCTAAATTCCTCCGCCAGCTGCTTGACCGTCCAATTCTCCTGGAGCCGTTCCTCGATGAAGGCGGCAATGCGCTTGATGAGATTATGCTGCTGGTTCATGCGCTCCTTCTTCTCGATCGTCATGTACCGGTCGACGTAATCGTTCAGCAGCAGAATGATCTGTCCCGTGCTGCCGCAATCCAGCATGCGGCGCCACATCAGGATATTCATCTCGCCGTCGGCGTCATCCTTCCATTTCAGGCTCCGAACGAGCTCGCTTAGGAAACTCATGCCGAACGCCTGCACGTAGGAGAAGGACGCCTGCTCCTGAGCCAGCAGCACATCCAAAATCCGGTTCATGCACGCGCCGACCTGAACGGAATCCCCCGCTTCCATCAGCTTCACGATGTTCGGTATGAACTCTTCGCTCAGCCGAAAAGCTTGGAATTCGCTGCGGTCGATGTAATCGTGCCGAACGATCTGTCCGTCCGAGATGAGCCGCGCCCTCGCCATCATGAATTTGATCTCCTTATAGGAGAGGGGCACGTCTTCCCAAGCGCTGCCCGTCCGGCCGCTGCCAACGGTCACCGTGGCGCCGTACTGCTCGCGCATCATGTTCTGGATGAACGGCAGCCGCTTCTCGAGCTTCGCGCGTTCCTCCGGCGTCCGGCCGAAATGCAGCACGGCGATCTCGTCCGGCGTAATCTGGGCCAGGAACATCGGCTCGGTATCGGACATGCCGACCTCGACGGTTTGCTTGAATCCGCTTCCAAGAAGGATTCTGTCTTTGGCCTCCTTGCCCGGCGACAGGAAATGATCCAGACCGAACACCAGGAGCTGGAAGCCTCCCGCCACGGCCGGCAAGGCCATTAAGTTGTTCCAGGAGGCCAGCATCTCGTCCGTCTGCGGAATTTCAGCGATGAGATCGGTTACGAACCGTTCCTTGACGAGCTTCTGGCTCTCCGACACTTTCTTCTCCAGCTCGCTCGTCTGGTCGACGATGCTGCGCATCTTGTCCAGCGTCTCGCGGAAGGCGGCGAGGCGGCTCGATACTTCCTCCATCTTCAGCGGCTTGAGCACATAGGCCTGCGCCCCGACATGAATCGCGTCCTGCACGAATTCGAATTCGTTGTATCCGCTGATCATGAGCACCTGAATATGGGGATGCAGCCGCTTGGCCCCCGCCACGAGCTCGATGCCGTTCATGCCGGGCATCGAGACATCGGAGATGAGCACGTCGAAGGGGTCCCTGCGCAGCTCATCGAGCGCCTCTTCGCCGGATTCCATCGTCACCGGTTTATCGTACCCGAGCGTCTGCCAGTCGATATAACGGACAAGGCCTTGAATATTGGAAGGCTCGTCGTCCACGATGAGAACTTTAAGCATGTTAAGCTTCCCTCCTGATCATCGGCTCGACGGCGCAAGCCGGGAATACGATGGATACGAGCGTCCATGCGCCGGGCTCGCTGTCGATCGTCAACGAAGCGCCGCTCCCGAAATAAAGCGCGAGCCGTTCTTTGATGTTTGGCGTGCCGAATCCGTTGCCTTTGCCGACATGCACGCCTTGCTCGATGGCCGCAAGCACCTGCGCCGTGACTCCTTGCCCGTTATCGTAGACGGACATCCGGATCATGCCTTCCGCTTCCCGAGCGACGGATACGCGGATCAACGCGCCCGGCTTGCGGGTGATGGCGCCGTGCAGATAGCAATTCTCGACGATCGGCTGCAGCACGGTCTTGATCGTATAATAATCCAGCGCCCCGTCGTCGATCTCCCACTCGACCTTCACCCGTCCCGGATAGCGGAACTGGCATATATCCAGATAGGCTTTGACATGCTCGAGCTCGTCGCGAATGCGGATAGCACTGATCTGATTGTTCAGCGTAATGCGGTAAAACGTCGTCAGCGCGTCGATGATCCGGATCTGCTCCTGATCGTCCACATCCATCGCCCGCCAGCGCAGGAGGCCCAGTGAATTGTAGATAAAATGCGGATTGATCTGCGCCTGGAGCGCCTTGAACGCCTGCTCCTTCTCCGCGAGGCCGGCTTTCGTAATATCCTCGACCAGCTTGCCGAGCTGCTCCGACATCGAGTTGAACCGGTTCTCCAGCTCGCCCAGCTCGTCGTTCTCGCTGTAACGGACCGATGCTTCGAACTCGCCGCGGGATAATCCGCCCATTCGGCTGCCGAGCTTGCGGATCCGCCGGACGATATTGCGGACGATCGTCGTCATCAGCGACAGCGAGAGCAGCAGGAAGAGCGTCACGATGCCGACGATCAGCAGGAGCACCATCCGGTTCTGATTGTCGAGATGCTTCGTGCGCATCAGCGCCACGAGCGTCCAGTGGGAAGACAAGGGCTGGGTCACCAGCATCTCCTTCGTGCCCGTCAGATCCAGCAGGCCGGCATTCTGCTTCGATGCCGCTGCCGCTGCGGGCGCTTCCGTTCCGGCTGCGCTGGTTGTCCCTGCCTCGTTTTCCGCCCCTGCCCCGCTTTCCGTCCCTGCCCTGCTTCCATCAGGCCAATCCTGCAATTGCAAGCGCTTGCCGATATCCGCCCGGTCGGTCGCCGCCAGAATGCGATGGGCATCGTCGACGATATACAGGCTGCCGTCATTGAACGGATGATCCAGCAATTCGCCGAACACCGCGTCGTAATTCAATAGAATATAGACGACGCCGAGCAGATTTCCGGTATTGTCGATGATTTTGCGCGTAATGACGCTTTGGTCCGGATTGCCCGGGACGCTGCTCCAGTAGAGCGGGCTCTCCGATTGCTTCGCTTGTTCGTACCAGGCCTGCTCTTCCATGCCCGAGAGCATTCGCGCTTCCGGGCGCCACAGCAGCTGCCCGTCCTGAACGAGCGTCTCGTTCGTATGGTAAATGCGGAAATCCGCGATGCCCGGCAAATATTTGCTCGTGATCAGGAACGTCCGATCCACGTAGTTGACCGTATCCACGACTTCGGACATGTCCGCGTATTCGCGGCCGAGCCTGGCGATCAGCTCGCCGTCGGTCGCCGTCCGCACGGCCAGCAGGTCATAGCTCTTCTTGCTGAAGTCGACGATCTGCGCCGTCTGCTGCACGGCTTCTTCCGCCGTGTTCGTGTAGCTGTGGTGAAAACTGCGGATCACCCCGTACACGGCACCGCTGCTTAGCACGAGCGTGGGCAGCAGCAGGATCATCACGTACAGCACGACGATCTTGTTCCGGAGGCTCAGTCTTCGGGTGAAGCCCAATATCCATCTGTTCCAGTGCAGTCGCAAGGCTCCCTCCCCTTTCACAACGGAGTATATCATACGCCTGCCGGGCGGTTAACAGGAAGCTATCGCCTGCAAGCAGGCCATCCGCTCCGAATCGTGCCGAAAGGGAAGCCGTCATATAGACGGCTCCCCTTGGTCAGGCTGGCATGCAATTTCGAACGCTTCGCTTCGATCCAGCATAACAATAGCTTCAATCCGGCTTAGGATTTGGCCGCGGATTGCTCTTGGAGGGTCGTGTTCCACTCCTGCTTGAGCTCGCTCCAGTGAGCGCGTTTCTCGAGCGCGGATTGGAAATCGGACCACGCCGCTTCGAACGCCTTGTCATCCTTGGCCATCAGCAGCTTCGCTTTGAACTCCTTGCGAACGTTCTCCAGCTCGGGCAAATATTTCTCCCATAGGCCGCCCGGCTTCGCTTTCACCATGTCGTACGGCTGCGCGACGCGGACGCCGCCCATCTTGCCGATCGCTTGCGTGAAATCGATCGTTTTCTGCCGGCCCTTCGGATCGGTAACGGCATAGTTCCACCATGGATACCACTCGTTGCTGTAGGAGGAGATCCCGTACAGCCCCGGATTCGTGCTCGCGATTTTGGCCGCATCCCCCGAATCATGCAGCTGCTGGTAGTTCTCGTCCGTGAATTTCCACAAGCCAAGCGGCTTGTCGACCCAGTTCCAGTACACGCCGGCAGGACCTTCGTTCGCGACCTGCTGCTGCTCCGGCTTCGGCTGCAGCATGTAATCCGTGAAGGCCAGAATGGCGTTCAGGTTCTTCGTATCCTTGCTGATATACAGATCGTTGCCCGGGAACGGATTGACGATTTGGTTGGCTCCGATATGGTCGACGCCCGTCACTTGCGGATACGGGATCGTCTCGTAGAACCAGGCCGGCTCCGTCGGGCCGTCGAGGATCTCCCAGATATGCGCGTCCATGTTGAAGAATCCGCCGGCGTTCATCGCGATGCGTCCGGATTTGGTTTTCTCCTTGTAACGCTCCGCCTTGTCCGTGATGGCCTCGGCGTCGATAAGACCTTCGCGGTACATTTGATTCATCCACTGATAAGCGGCTTTGTACTGCGGGTTGTCGTAGATGAACTCGTAGCCGTCGCCCTTCTTCTCGACCGGAATGACGCCGCCCGCCGTCGAGGTCGATACCCCGAACGTGCTGAGGATGACGTTCTCGTCGTTCGCGTCGGACAGGAAGCTGAGCGGAATATACGGCTTGCCGGATTCGTCCTTCTGTTTGGCCGCCGCCTTCAAGTAGTTCTCGACGCCCGCGATCGTCTTCAGATCATCGATCTTCATGCCGGTCTTATCGAGAATATCCTTCCGTACGAACCAGCCCAGAGATGCCCAGCCCGGCCACGGGTCTTCGGGATTCTGGTCGAACCAGGTCGGAATTGACCAGATATGGCCGTCCTTGTCCTTCATGGCGTCCAGGTAGAGCTTCGGAATGGAGGCCAAGCCGGGGTATTTGTCCGGCATATCGAAATACTTCTCGAGCGGAAGAATGCTGTTCGAGCGGATCATGGAGGAATTGACGATATCGCTTCTATTGAACAAGGCCGCATCCTCGAAGCCGCCGGTGTTCAGCTTCAGGTTGAGCGCCGTCATGGCATCTCCCTGCGTCGCTTCCAGCTTCACTTCGATGCCCGGTTCATGCTCTTTCCAATATTTCTGCACCATGCTCTCGTTGTTGATCGTTGCGGTCCAGCCGAGCCATAGCTTAAAGTCCTTGGAGCCGGCCGTATCGCCCGCGTTCGAAGCCGTGCCCGCGGCTGCATTCGTATTCGTCTGCCCCGCATTGCCGCCGTTATTATTTCCATTGCTGGAGCATGCCGTTAAGCCGAGCATAAGCGCTGCCAAGCCGATGGCCATGCTCTTCTTTGTCGTAAATGCATTCATCTGCTGCTTCCCCTTTCTGTATCTCCATTATATATGGTGTTACTGTACACCTGCTGTCGGGCGGTTTGTTTCTTCTATTTCCCTCATTGCCTGCTTGCTTCTAGCCCTTGACGGAACCGATCAGCACGCCTTTGACAAAGTAGCGCTGCAGGAACGGATAGACGCATAGGATCGGAATCGCGCTCACCATGACCGTCGCCATCTTGATGGACATCAAGGTGACGTTAGCCAAGCTCGAGCCCCGGGCCAGCGCTTCCACGTTGTTGTTGGAGCCGAGCACCGCCGAGATGTCCTGCGCGGACAGCAGCTGCTGCAGGAACGTCTGCACGGGAATCAAGTTCTGGTTGGAGACGAAGAACGCGCCGGCGAACCAATCGTTCCAGTGCATGACGCCGGTGAACAAGCCCAGTGCGGCCAGCATCGGTTTGGACAGCGGCAGAATAATGGACCAGAGCACCCGGAACGGATGGGCGCCGTCCATTTCGGCCGATTCGATGAGCGCCTCGGGAATGCCCCCGATGAACTTCATCATGACGAACATGTTCCAGGCCGAGAACGCGCTCGGCACGATATAGACCCAGAAGGAATTGAGCAGGTGAAGATCGTGAAGCTGGATATAGAACGGAATCAGTCCGCCGCTGAACAGCATCGTCAGCAGCACGTAGCCGAGAATCGTTCCCCGCATCGGCAGCGCCCGGTAAGACAACCCGAACGCGGCCAGCAGCGTGACGAGCAGGCCCGTGATCGTGCCGAGAATCGTCCGGGAGATCGTCACCCAGTACGAATGCTGGATGATCTCGTTGCCGAGCACGATCCGGAAATTATAGAGCGTGAAGCTGCGCGGCCACAGATACACGCCGCCTTTGGCCGCGTCGCGCCCCTCGTTCAAGGAAATGGCCAGCATGTAAAGAAACGGATAGATGACCGTAAAGCATAGCAGTAAGAGAAGCACGATGATGACGATTTGACTCGTTTTGTCGCCTGCCGAACGTTTCATAGCCTACCAGAGCCCCTCCCCGTTGATTTTGCGCGCCGTCTGATTCGTGATGAGCACGAGGATCAAGCTGATGACGGAGGACAGCAGGCCGACGGCCGTCGCCATTCCGAAGTAGCCCTGCTGCAGCCCGCTTCGCAAAATGTACGTGTCCAGCACGTCCGCGACGGGTTGGTTGGCCGGATTCATAAGCGGATAGATCTGGTCCATCCCGACCGCGATCAGGCTCGGCATGCTCAGGATGAGCACGATCGAGATCGTCGGCATGATGCCGGGCAGCGTGATGTGGCGGATCTGCGCCAGCCTTCCCGCGCCTTCGACCTTCGCCGCTTCGTACAGCTGCGGGTCGATCGTCGTAATGGCGGCCAGGTACAGAATCGTATTCCAGCCGACCTCCTTCCAGAGGCCGCTCGCCACGATCATCGGGCGGAACCATTCCGTCGAGCCCAGGAAGAAGATCGGGTCGCCGCCCGTCTTGGTCACGAATTGGTTGACCAGCCCGCCGTCCAGCGTCAGCAGCGATTGGAGAATGTACGCCACGACGATCCAGGAGAAGAAATGGGGCAGGTAGCTGACGGACTGCACGAACCGTTTGAACCCGCTGTGCCGCACCTCGTTGATGAGGAGGGCGAGAATAATCGGCGCCGGAAAGCCGAATACGAATTTGAGCGCCGCGATGATGATCGTATTTTTGACCACGACCCAGAATTGGTCGTCCTTCAGGAAAGAGAAGTTTTCAAGCCCGGTCCACGGGGCGTTCCAGATCGTGTAGCCGATATGAAAGTTCTTGAACGCGACTTGAATGCCGGCCATCGGAATGTAGCTGAACAACAACAATAAGATCACGGCCGGTGCGATCATAATGTACTGGGAACGGTATTTTGCCAGTCTCTCGAGCATGCGATCACCTCTGTACGCTAATTATACGGACAGGGGGAAAGGGGAACTAGCAGACAACGATTGGTTTTCTATCGCAATGATTAGAGGTTTCGATCGGTGAAGGCGCGGAGTTATGAAAACGCTTTTCATGAAACGGAGCGTCGTGCGGGATAATAGGAAAAGAAAAACGAAACACCAAAAACGAAACAGAAAAACGAAACACCAAAAACGAAACAGAAAAACGAAACACCAAAAAAACAGGCAGCCCCTCAACCGGAGAGACCGCCTGTCTGTTCTTACGATTTACTTGCGGTAAAGCGGATAGTCGACTTTCGCCGGCAATTCGATCACGGCCATCCGAAGCGCCTGGTCGTTTCCCGCCCGGAGCACGATGCGGCGGCCGCCGTCCTTCGCGTCGATCACGCTGAAATCCTTATGCCGGAACGATACGGGCTCGCCAGCCTCATCCGGCGTCTCCCATGTGCCGTCTCCCCTAACCGCCAGAGCGGCCCACGTGTAGCCCGGCGGAATTTCCTGCTCATGCACGCGGCCCGGTTCCACCGTGATATCCCACATTTTCGCATCCGTCACGAGCCCGATCGGCGATCCATCGCTCAAGATCGTCTTCACGCTGACGCCCGGCGCGGGCGACGCCAGCGGGAAGTCCTCGTGCCGATAGTCGGCATAGGTCGGCTTGCGCTTCAGGGCTTCGCTCAAATGCGGCTCGAGCCAGATCTGAAAGGCCTCTCCGTCGGGACCGAAAAACTTTTCCTTGTGGGAGACGCCGGAACCGGTCTGCATGACCTGTAACCCGCCTTGGCCCACGCTGCTCTCCGTTCCCAGCGTATCGCCGTGAATCAGCTTCCCGTTCAAGACGTACGACATGATCTCGAACCCTTCGTGCGGGTGAAGCCCGATGCCGCCTTCCTTCTCCGTATGCGCCCATGACCAATAGAACAGCGGACCGACGCGCCGTACGACGGAATCCTGATGCGGGAAGCCGATCGGCTTCTGCACGGTAATGCTTCCCCCCGGGAACACCTCGCTCACTTGTTGGTCCGGTGGATAGATCCGAATGTTCTTCATCTATTATTCCCTTCCTTTCATGGTTTAAGTTTTCGATCTTCGAGTTTCGTGTTTCATATATCCTAATTTAAGTTATCTTAACTTTAGTATAATTATATCCTAACTCTAGGATACTCTATTGTCAACCGGATATCGACTGGAAAACAACGCAAAGAGCAGCTGCCCGAGACGTCCCGCGTCTCAAGCAGCTGCTCTATAATCGTGCGAATGACATTAAACCTCTTCCAGGCTGTCCAAAATCTCTTGCAGGCTCAGCTCCGCGCACGCCATCGACGTGTCCGCGGCACCGTAATACATGCGCACTCGGTCGCCGTCCACGAGGACGCCGCAGGAGAACACCACGCCGCCGAAGAAGCCGTTCGCTTCATAGTCGGCATCCGGCTCCATGACCGGCTTGACGGAACGGGCGATGACCTTCGACGGATCGTTCAGGTCGAGCAGCACCGCGCCCATGCAGTAACGGTGATCGAGCGTCGCGCCGTGATACAGCTCGAGCCAGCCGCGCTCCGTGCGGAACGGAACCGCGCCGCCGCCCAGGCGGCCGCTGTCCCACATGCCGTCGCGCAGGCCGATCAGATGCTTATGATTGCCCCAATAGAGCAAATTGTCGGACTCGGCGATCCACATCTCCGGGCGGCCGACGCTCTTCGTCGTCGGGCGATGCAGCGCGTAGTACTTGCCGTTGACCCGTTCCGGGAAGATCAGGACGTCCTTGTTGTCCGGGCCGAATATCATGCCGTGGCGCTCCACGTTCACGAAATCCTTCGTCGAAACCAACGACTCTCCGATGCCGACGGGCGACACCGCGGAGTAGTAAATGTAATACGTATCCCCGATTTGCGTAATGCGCGGATCTTCGATGCCGAAGGTCTCCAGCGATTCCGAAGGATACAAGAACGGCTTCTCGTCGATCGTGAAGTTGCGTCCGTCCTTGCTGCGCGCGATGCGCAGGTACGACAGCGACGTCAAATATTGAAACGCCGGCGCGTGCTCCTTCAGAATAATGACGCGGGGATCCGACAAATCGTAGCGCTCGTCGTCCTTGCGGACCGGAATCAGCTCCAGCTCTTGCGTATCGACTTTGTACACCGGCGCCAGCACGACCTCGGGATCCGGGCTGATCGGACGCTCGGCGACGCGAAGCAGCATGATGACTTCGCCATTATACTCCGCGATGCCGGCGTTGAACGCGCCGATGACTTCGAAATCGTCGCGGTGCGGTTTCACGTCCGCCGGGGTCACCAGCGGATTCTGTTCATAGCGGTAAATATTCATAGCGTTAACTCCTCTGTTGTATACTCCTATCCAAATCCAAGCTCTATCTCTACTTTACAGCTCCAAATCCAAGCTCTATCTCTACTTTGCAGCGGCGTTAGCCCTGCTCTTAAAGTCCTTGAAACGGGTCGTCGATTACAATGCGCTGCGCGTCCGCGTCGCTGATGCCCGCGTACAGCACGGCGCTTCCGTCTTCCCGGCGAACCAGGCCCCCGCTGAAGACGACGTCCTGCAGATCCGGCCGTTTCGAAGGGCCCGGCAGGAACTTGCTGCGTTCGGCAATCAGCTTCATGGACGTGAACGTCTCGGACGACGGGTCGAAAATAAACGCCATCGGGTAATAGTGCCGATCGCCCGCCTCGTCGAAATTCGCGACGTGGCCGAGTACGCCGACCCGTCCGCCTTCGAGCAGATGCGCCTCGTTGGCTCCGCCCCACTCGCCTTCGGCGAACTGGCCTTCCAGCAGCGGCGCGTCGTTGATCGCGTCGAGCGACAAGTCTTCCAGCGATTTCACGCGGGTGAAGCCGATCTTGCCGCGGCCGCCCTTCTCGCCCTGCGGCCGCGTGAACACGCCGATAGCGCCGTCCGCCAGCTCGACGAGACGAAGGTCTTTCATGCCGTCGGGCCCTTTGAAGAACGGCTTCAAGCTGCGGATGTCTTGGCCGCGATAGAACACGGTGCGCCACATCAAGGCGCCTTCGTTCGCGGGATGCGGATAGATCTCCACGCCGCCCACGATCAATTCCCCGCCGATTCGGCAATGGAACGGATCCTGCAGCACCAGCACCGGCGCGTCCGCGAGCGGCAGCCATTGTCCGCCCTGCTCGGCGAAGAACACGACCTCGGAATGCTCGCTGTCGCGCGATTCCACGCGTCCCGGGATGACCGTTACGCCGTTGTCAGCGAACGGCGCGGCGATATTGTACACGTCCTTGTCGGCTTGGCCGCCGAATGCGATGCGTTCCGCCTCTTCGGCACGCGCGCCGGAAGCGCGGTAAGCCGCGAGCAGTTCCCCGCAAGCCTGCGGCTGATTGCTTTGTTCCAATCCTGAAGCCATGATTCTCTCTCCTCACCCAAGTGCCTGAAATTCAACTTCAACTGCTGCTTTATTTCTACTTCAACTGCACTGCTTTATTTCAAGTTAAACTGCATGCCTTCTTTGAACTTCTTGCTGAAGATGACGAACATGACAATGATCGGCAGCGTCAAAATCGTCGATGCCGCATACAACGGTCCCGGGAACGAACCGTACGGTCCGAACATCTGCGAGAGAAGCACGTTCAGCGTCAGCATCGAATCGCTCTTGACGGCGATCATGTCCCACAGCAGCTCCGTCCAGCGCTCCATGAGCAGGAACAGGAAGATGACGGTCGTGATCGACTTCGACATCGGCAGCATGATGCGGTACATGATTTTCAGATCCGACGCTCCGTCCAGACGGGCCGCTTCGATGAACACCTGAGGCACCGCCTTGAAGAAGTTCGTATACATGAAGATCGCCCACAGGCTGACCGCTTTCGGCAGAATAAGCCCGAAATACGTATCGTACAATCCGACCTTTTGGACGATGATAAACGTCGGAATGAGCAGAATTATCGCTGGGAAGAACATGTGGAACAACACGAAGTTGTCGATTGCTTTGCGCCCGAAGAAATTTAACTTGGCTAACGCATAGGCCACCATGACGCCAAAGAGCATCATCAGCACCGTGGAACTGATCGACACGATCACGCTGTTCATGAACGCATGCAGCCAAGGCCGCGTGATGCCGGTATCCCCGCCCGTAAACAGCCAATCGTACGAACGCAGCGTGAACTTCGTCGGGATAAGCGTCTTGTCGATTTGCGCCCAATCCGCGAAGGAGCTGAGCACCATATACAGATACGGATACACCATGATGAGAAGAAGCACGATGGCAAGCGCGTAACGGACGGTCCGTCTTGCGCCGCTGTGCCGTTTAGACCCAACCATTGCGCTTCCCCCAAACTTCCAGTAATTTGCGGATGATGTAGATCGAGATGAAGGTCGCGATCGAAGCGAGCAGCGCTACCGCCGAAGCGTAACCGCTCTGCAGGTTCGAGAACGCCTGCTTGAAAATCTCCATCTGCCACGTGTTCGTGGCATTGCCCGGACCGCCTCCGGTCAGTTGGTAGACCTCGGTGAAGATGCCGAACGTCACGCCGAACGCCAAGATCAGCGTCGTGTACAGCGAAGGATACAGCAGCGGAAGCGTGATGCGCCAGAATCGCTGGCCGTCTTTGACGCCGTCGATCGCGGCTGCTTCGTACACTTCCTTGTCGATGCTCTCGAGGCCTGACGTAATAATGAGGGCATAGTAGCCCGTGAATTTCCAAGCGAGAATGAGACCGACGATGAAGAGCGCCGTGAACGGCGTTCCGAGCCAGTCGACATTAATGCCGATGCCGCGCAGCGCGGTATTGACCGGGCTGGTGTAAGACAGCAGACCTTTGACGATCAGCGCCGATACGACGCCCGAGCTGAGGTACGGCAGGAAGAACCCGATCAGGAACAAGCCCTTGAAGCGATGCAATCCATGAACCAACACGGCTACGCCGATGGCGAGCACGGTAACGAGCGGAACGAAAATCAACATGAAGCGGTACGTGTTCCAGAAGGCCGCATGCACGTTAGGCGATCGCAGCGCGTCCGAGAAATTGCTGATGCCGACGAAATTGAACGTCGGTTTGATCAAGTTCCAGTCCGTGACGGACAAGAAGAACGTCCAAATCAACGGGATGAAGAAGAAGATGACGGAGTAGATCAGATAAGGGCTGGTGAAGAGCCAGCCCAATTTATTGTTGCGTTGTTCCATGTTTGGAATCCTCCCTTATTTAAGGGCTTTTTCCAGTGCTGCCTTCATCGCTGCCCATCCGTCCGCAGGGGCGATTTGGCCTTTGACCACCTTGTTGAACGCTTCAACGCCGATAATCGTTTGCAGGTCGTTGTATTTCGCGTTGTCCATTGGAGGTACGGCGTTCGGCACATTCTCCGCGTAAGGCTTCAGCTGAGGGCTTGCATCCAGAATCGGCTTAAATGCTTCATTGGTCGAGAGATCGTCGCGCGCCGGCGGCAGGTTCGTATCCTTGAACCATTTCGCATCGTTGGCGGAGTCGCTGTATACCCATTTGATGAAGTCGACGGCTGCTTGCTGCTGCGCTTTCGTCGCGGACGCGTAGATGACGAGACCTTTCGTGTCGGCGAACGTTTTGCTTTGGGCCGGATCGATGTCGTCCGGTACCGGAGGCATGCTCAGCGCGTACGTTTCGTTATACTTCAGATTCGGGTATTTCTCGGCCCATGTCGTGAACGTCCAAGGACCCACGTCCGTGAAAATACCGGTGCCGTTCTCGAACGGATCCGTCGCTTGGCGGGCCAGAATGCCCTTCTCCTTGCGGATGTTGTCCACGAACGTCAGCACGTTGACGCCGGCTTTCTCGTCGCCCGTGAAGCTGCTGCCTTCAATGAACTTGTTGCCCGCGGAAGCCGCGTCGTAAAGCATGTAGAAGTCGAACCAGCGCTTCCATGCCGTCGGATCGGCAAGGTCGGCTTTGGCCCAAAGATATTTCTTGTCGCCGTATTTGGCTTTCAGTTTCTTGGTTACTTCAAGCACTTCGCTATAGGTTTTCGGAGGCGCGTCATAGCCGAGTTCCTTCAATGTATCCAGGCGCCAGCCGAACAGCATCGGGTTGGAGTAGATCGGCAGCACGTATTGATGGCCGTCCGCGAACTTCCACGGTTCGATCGTCTTCGACATATCGCGTCCGCTGATCACGTCGGAGAAGCCGGCTAGCGTATCGAGCGGCACGAGCGCCTGGCTGTCCGACAGCTGCGCCGCGAAACCGCGGTTAATATTCTCGGACATCGTCGGCGCGCTCTTCGCGGCGATGGCCGCTTGAATGCTGGCTTCCGATGTCGGCGATTCTTTGATCGCGCTGACGTTGATCTTTACTTTATCGTTGGTGGCTTCGTACGCCTTGGCCATCTCTTGCCAGTACGCCTGCTGCGTCGGATTCGGCGCCGCCCAGAATTCAATCGTCGTCACGCCGCCTGCGGCAGTATTGCCGCCATTGTTCGTTGACGTACCTTGTCCGGTCGAGCAGGCCGAGAGCAGCACTGCTGAAAGCGTGACCATAAGTAATGCCGAATTTCTTTTCTTCATCTTTAAATAACCCTCCATGCTGTAATGTAATGAGAAAGCTGTACGAAGAGGACTGAGCCAAACCTAACACGTAACGTGATAACGAGACCTATTATGCTCCTTGTAATTAACGTAGTCAAGTGACAATAATTTAAAGTAACGACATAATCCTATTTAAATCATGTCAATTAGTAACGTTTGTAACGTTACTTTATAGTGGGTTTAATTTCCATCCCGCATTCCGCCCCGTATTGTTCCACTTGACAGAGCCCTTGCGATTAGGGAACAATGGGGTATGGGAGACCTGTTTCTCCCGAATTCCGAAACAAATCGGCAACGGAGGTTAACGGTTTTGAAAACGAAAGTGACGATGCAAGACGTGGCCGACAAGCTTAATCTCTCCAAAAATTCCGTTTCTCAAGCATTGACCGGAAAACCCGGCGTGAGCAAAGAAACACGGCGGCTGATCGTGCAGACGGCAGCCGAATTGGGTTATACCTACGCGAAGCGCCAAACCGATTTCATCGAGCCCGCGGCTTCCAAACGTATCATTGCCCTCATTGCCTCGGACTACGCGTTTTCGATGAAGAGCTTCTTCGGCGATATTTATTTGAGCGTCGATAAAGAACTGAACCGCAACGGCTGCGGCCTTATCATACAATCCATCAGCCCTGAGCAGGCAAGCTCGCTCGCGCTGCCGGAATTCCTGCAAGAACGCACGGTAGACGGCGTGCTCATTCTCTCCCACATTACGACGCCTTACATTCAAGCCGTGCTGGACACCGGCATTCCGGCAGTGCTGATTGATCATCATCATCCCGCGCTGCAGGCGGATGCCGTCCTGACCAACAATCGGTTCAGCGCCTTCGAAGCCGTACGGCATCTCGTCGATTTCGGTCACCACGATATCGGGTTCATCGGCAATACCCGGCTTTCGCCGAGTTACTACGAGCGGCTTGAAGGGATACGGCTCGCAGCGTTCGAACTTGGGCTTCCGCTGCGGGAGGAATGGCTGATCACCGATGCCGTGGAGGAGAACGACGCCGTACGCCGGCGGCTGACGGCTCTGCCATCGCTGCCGACGGCCTGGTTCTGCGTCAACGACGGCTTCGGGTTCATGGTGAATTCGGCGCTGCAGCAGATGGGACGCCGCGTGCCGGAAGATGCCTCGATCATCAGCTTCGACAACGGCTATCTGTCACGGCTCGCGACGCCCCCGACAACCACGATGAACGTCAATCTCACGCTCTATGCGGAATGTGCCGTGGAACGGCTGCTCGGCCGGCTGGACAACCCTGACCTGCCGATCATCGAAACGTTGCTGCCGACGTCGCTGCTCGCCCGCGCTTCAACGGGACCTGCGCCGGCAAGCCGGTGAACCGAAACGCAAATAAACGCCTCAAACGCGGTCATGACCGCGTTTGAGGCGTTTTGAATTTGGAAAGCGTATGAAATATCGAATTGAATGCTGTGAAGCGAGATTGTTCGGATGACGTTTATTTAAAGTACTTTGCCAAGTGCTGCGCCGCTTTCTCGATGCCCTGCTTCTCCGCCGCAAGCGAACCCCAGAAGCGGTGGTCTTCGAGCTCGATGCTGACCGCGCCGGAATATCCGAGACGATCGAGCCGAACGGCAACCTTGCCCCAGTCGACTTCGCCGTGGCCCGGGATCGTGTAACGCCAGGAGCCCTCGGAGAAACCGAATTTCGCGCCGAAGGTCGACTCCAGCACGCCGCATTCATACAACTCGTCATGGAGAATCTCCGTGTCCTTGCCATGGCAGTGGTTGATGCGTTCGCCGAATTCGCCGAGCGCGCGAATATAATCGATGCCCAGACGGACCAGATGGGAAGGATCGTAGTTCAAGCCGAAATGCTTCGACGGAATGGCGTTGAACATGGCCCGGCACATCTCCGGCGTGCAGCCGAGCGTCGGATAATGCGGTGCCGGTCCCGGCCAGCCCTCGATGGCGATGTAGAGGCCCTCCCGCTCCGCATGCTTGACGATCTCCGGGAAAGTCTCCTTCCAGATCGCGAAGCCCTCGCTTCGTGGCAGCGTGCGATCTTCCGGCACGAGGCACATGAACAGCACGCGGCCGCCCAGCGCCGCGATCTCCGACATGTCCCGCTTCGCGGCCTCCGCCGCATCCGCGCGTCGGGCTTCGTCGCGGCTTAGCAGCTGCGCCGTGTGCCGAACGTCCACGGACCCGATGCCGAGTCCCGCTCCTTCGCAGGCCGCTTTCCATTCCGGCGTCAGCCGCGGCAGGTCCAGCACGTCCAGCCCTGCGGCTGCCGCGAGCGCCGCCGTCTTCTCCATCCCCTCCGCCCCGATCTTGGGCGGAATACGCATGCCCAGCTTCATATTCATGCCGGCTGTTCCTCCCCGGCGTCCGTCACCGTCGCGTTCGGCTCGTAACCGGCGGCCTGGTAGATCATCTCCGACAGCTTCACGACCTTCAAGGCGAACTCGCCCGGCACCAGCACCTCATGCCGCCCGAGAATGGCGTCGATGAAGCTCTTGTCCTGGTTGGTCACCTGTTCCGGAAGTTCCGGCACGATCGGCTCCTGCTTCAAGCGGCGAAGCGTGATGGCGCCGTTGTCGTAGAAGATGCCGCCTTCCTCGCCGCAGAACACGAAAGTCTCGTGCCAGCACGGCGAGTACCCGACCAGATTCAGCCCCGCCACCTGACCCTCGGCAAATCGGATCGACGTGAAGGTATCGATCTCCACCGTCGAGCCGTGCATATGCAGCTGCGGCTTCACTTCGACGGGCGTCAGGCCGGTCGTCCAGAGCAGCACGTCGATGATGTGGCTGCCCGAATCCATCAGGAAGCCGCCGCCGGACAGAGCCGGATTCGCCCGCCAGGAGCCCGGCGACCCTTGCCGCCATTGCTGATACAGCGAGGCGGTGACGGACGTCAGCTTGCCGATCTCGCCGTTCGCGATCGCATTGCGAATGTACAGGAATTCGGGCTGAAAGTGGCGCTGATAGGACACTTGCATCAATTTGCCCGCGTCTTCGGCCTTCCGCAGCAGCAGCTCCGCCTCCGCGGAGGAGCAGGTCATCGGCTTCTCGATCAGGACATGGCGTCCGCTGTCGAGAACGTCGTAGGCCTGTTGAAAATGCAGCGTGTGCGGCGAACAAATGATGACGGCGTCGAGCCCCGCCTGCAGCAGCATCTCCCGATGGTCCGAGAAGACGCCGATGTCCGATAGGCCGAAACGCTCCGTGAACCGCTCGCGGCTGGCCTCGCTCGTATCCGCGATGGCCGTGATTTCCGCTTCCGGCAGTTCCTGCAGCTGCCGGGCGTGCAGCCCCGCGATACCGCCCGTGCCGATGAAACCGATCCGTACTTTGCTCATAATTGTCCTTACCTCCCGAATTTGGTTTAGGTTTTCCTTTCCGCCACCCTGAATAGAGGTGAAAAAGTGACCGCAGGTCGAGAGGGAGTCGGAAAAGCAGTTTATGCTTCCGAAGTGGATTTTCTCCGAAAATCCTTAAGCGTTCGCCTTTGTAGTCTGATTTCTACCTATAGTCACTTATATAATCAAAGAAATCAGAACTACAACAGCTGAGGGTTTTCGTAAGAAAACCAGCTTCGAAAGCATAATCTTGGAGACCCCTACCGACCGCAGGTCATGCTTTTCCCTCCTACTCAACCAGCCCCGACCGCTCCACGCCCTGAATGAAATACCGCTGCAAGAACAGATAGACGAGCAGCATCGGGAAGAGCGAGACGAACGTCGCGGCCATGACCACCGGCAGGCTGAACACCTCGAACGTGCTGCCCGTCAGCGTATCCAGCGATTGAAAGAGCCGCGGGAGCATCATCGGCAGCGTGAACTTCTCTTCGCTCGTCAGATAGATGGACGGTTCGAAGAAGTCGTTCCAGTGCCAGACGAGCGAGAGCAGCGTCGTGACGACGATCGCCGGCGGCGTCAGCGGCATGATGATCTTCCAGTACACCCGGAAGCTGCCGCAGCCGTCCACCCGCGCGGCATCCTCCAGCTCCCAAGGCAAGCCGCGGAACAGCTGCCGGAAGATGAAGATGAACAGCGCGCCCCGCAGCCCGTTGCCGAAGAAGGACGGAATGACGAGCGGCAGCACGCTGTCGAGCCAGCCCATCGCCTTGTACTGCATGAACAGCGGCACGATGATCGTCTGCGGCGGAATGATCATCGTGAACATGCAGAGGACGAACAGCAGTTCCCGCCCCGGGAACTTGATGCGGGCGAAGCCGTAGGCGATGAACGAGCAGGATAGCACCTGCCCGATCACGCTGACGACCGCGATCAACGCCGAATTGTTGAAATGCGTCCAGAACTGAAGACCCTGCATGCCGTAATAGAAGTTCTCCCAAGCAAGGCTCGTCGGAATCCATTTGATCGTGAAATCCATCAGATCCGCGGGCTGCTTGAGCGCGGTGGTCGTCATGTAAATGAACGGGTACAGAAATACGAACGCCAGATCGATCAGGATGAGATAAACGAACAGCCGGTAGATGAATCCGACCCAGCGGCTTTTGCTCGCGATTCGGTTGATGACGGTGTTGCTGCGGATCGCGGCCGCCGCTTTGCCGCGGACGCTCGCCTGCGCGAGATCGGACAAGCTCGACTTCGCCTTCGATGCCGGTATCGACTTCACGATGCGCACGCCTCCTTGCTTCTTATTTTTCGCCGGTGTACACGACCAATCGCCGGGTAGATACAAATACGAGCACGAGCAGAAGGAATATAAACAAGAAGTAGATCCAGCCCATGCTGGAGGCATAGCCCATCTCGATATTAGTAAAGGCGATGTCTTTGATATAAACCATCATCCGGTTGTTGATGTCCGTGAACGAATCCACGCACGTATAGACGAGATTAAGCAGGATGATCGGCGTCATGAGCGGCAGGGTAATCTTCCAGAACATCTCCCACTCCGTCGCGCCGTCGCATCTCGCGGACTCGTAGAGCGACACGGAGATGCCTTGCAAACCGGCCAGGAAGAGCAGGATCTGCACGCCCGTCTTCCAGAAGATGACGGTCAAGCGGCTCAGCATGTCGAAGACGATCTGGGAGAACGTTGGCCCCATGTAGAGAAAGACTTCATCCGGTACCCCGATGCCGTTGACCATCGTGTCCTTCCCGACGCCGGCGTACAGCAACTGCTGCATCGCGAGTCCGGAGCCGATCAGCACGGGCAGGAAGAACGCCGCCCGGAAGAACGCGCGTCCCCGGATATTGTGATTGAGCAGGATCGAGATGAACAGCGAGAAGACAAGGATAAGCGGCGTATTGATCAGCGCATCCTGGATGACCGAGATAAACAGGGGGATGAACTTCGTGTCCAGCACGAACGCCTTGTTGAAGTTGCCCCAGCCGACCGATTTCAGCTCGAAATTGCCGACGTTCGCCACCTCGTGGAAGCTCAGCCAGACGGAATACGCCAAAGGATAGAGCATGAACAACGCGAAGCCGATCGCCCATGGCGCGATATAGGCATAACCGGCCAGCATTTTCTTCTTTTCGAGACCGAGCCTTCTCCCTCTCATGTTAGCCCTCCTTCGGCACGACGATGAAGTTTTTGCCCGGCACGGCATGCGATCCCGCCTGAAGCTCGCCCGATGAATAATTGACGATGACGCGCGTGCCGTCCTCGTAGGCAGCCTCGTACAGATCCTTCCGGAGCTTCCGGTGCGACGTCATGGCCTGGGACCACAGCGGCGCTAGCTTCTCGTTCATTTCCTTGTACTGCCGGATCGCCTGCGCCGACCAACTCTTGTAATCGGAGCTGAACAGGTCGTTGTAATAGGTGTCCTTCAGCTCGTCGGCGTAGTTCATCGTGAATTGGTAATACGGCATATAGCCGTACTCCACCATCTTGAGGTATTGCAGCTGCGGGTCGTAGAACAGGTTCTGCGCATCGCCGGAATACGGGATGAGGCCGTGCACGACCATCTGGTAGAAAGGGATCGTCTCGTCGGTGAAGAAGTAACCGCTGTCCTCCATCGGAATGCCGAACAGGCGCGAGGAGTTCTTCAGGCTGTAGCCGTTGCCGCCGATCGAAGCCGCGCCGCCGAACTGCTTCACGGACTTCTCCATCATTTGCATCCAATGCGCGGCCGTGCCTTCGCGGGTCGCCGGGTAATCGGAATTGTAATCGTAGTAGTCCTGGTACCCGATGCCGTCGAAATTGATGCCCGTGATCGACAGCTTGCGCAGTGGATCGAGCACCTTGGACTGGAACTGCTTGTTCTGCTTGCCCGCGCTCAAGTTGAAGGACTCGCTGTACCGGTCGGTGACGGCAAAATGATTCGCTCCCACGACGACGTCGGTACGCGTGGAAAACCCGTCGATGCCTTTCCAGGCGTCGACGAAATTGTCCTGCAGAAACAGCTGAATCCCCTGTTTCTTGGCATACGCGCTCAGCTTCTCCAGTCCGCCGAGCCCGCCCAGCTTCTCGGACGGCTCATTTCCCGACGGATAGGCGAGATAGCCCTTGCCGGTCCAGCCGAGCAAATTCGCGGAGATGGTGCCGACGCCTTGCCGGCCCAAGTCCTCCATGATCTGCTGCGCTTCGGGGAACGTCGTCGTCGCGATGAACTTGTCGAACAGGATCCGATCCTGCTTGATGCCCATCAGCATGTCGAGCCCGAACGGAATGGGATCGCCCTTCTGGATCCGCGGCTGCACGCCTTGTTCGTCTATCAGATAATGCCGGTAAGCCGAGGCCATATGGCTGTAGTCGGCTTCTTCGCCGCTCAGGAACACGTAGCGAATCGTATGGTCTTCCCGGATCAAGTCTTTCTCGGGCTTCTTGGTTAAGTTCCCGTCCTTCTTGACCGCCTCGTAATCCCGCCGGTAGACCAGCTCCGAGGAGACGCGGTTCAAATCGATCAGATACCCGCTCGGGGAGAACAGAATGTTCGCGTCGTACTCGCCTTCGGTAATCATCCCGAGGAAGGCGTTGTCCCCGACCTTCTGGCCGAAGATCGGCAGCATGGCGTTCATCTGCCGCGTCATGCTGTTGAAATCGATGGTGTCCGGACCGTACACGCTGGCGCGGTAAGGATTCAGGTACGAAGGATGAATGCGCTTGAACGCAGACAACGCGCCGGAGCCGTCCGGATAGACGGAATAGCCTTGATCGCGATCCGTCGCCGCGCCGAAGAACGGAAGCGGCGAGATCGCCATCAGCCAGTTGTTCTTGGATTCCTTGATGCTTTCCCCCGGCACCGTAACTTCCAGAGCATCGCCCTTCAGTTCGAAGCTCATATCGAAGCTCATCTTCAGCCGCGGCAGCTCGTAGTGCACGGAGATGCCGTTATCAAGCGGGGTCGTCTTCATCTCGGGCCGCTCCAGCGCGGAATTGGTCTCTTGCGTTTCCAGCGCCGGCAGATCGGGGTCCGTGAACGTTAAGTGGAAGATCGACTGACTGCTGGCCGTCCACAGCTCGTTCCCTTCGGCGCTGATTTCCTTCTGCGGCACGGCCGACTCCCAGAGATGCCCGTTGCTCTTGTCCTTGACGGCGATCGCGGAATCGGAGGCGCGGAACAGCAGCTCCAGGCGGTCCGTCTGCGCGATCTTCGCGTAATCCCCCGGCTCGGGGGCCGGTTCTCCGTCCGACGGTTCGTCTTCGGCCGCCGCATCGGCTTCCGCTGCCGCGGCAGCGGCCGCTTTCGCCGGATCCAGCTCCGTCCGCGCCCGATCGACGGCACTCCGCAGGGAAGGCAGCGCCAGGATCACGAGCGCGCCGACGATGCAGCCGACGGTTGCGTAGTAGAGCCAACGTTTGGCTTTTGTCCTCATCGGGTTCCCCTCCTCACTTCTCCATTAAATAGCGGGCCTCTACGATGACCTCGCGAACGAATTGCAGCACATGGTTCGTCAGCGCGAAGACGAGGCCGACCGTTCCCCAGAAGATCACGAAGGCGAAGATGGACAAGAGCATGACGCCGATCGATTTCGAGAACGTATAATCGTTCAGCACCTTAAGCTGGATGAAGATCAGCAGCGCGACCCACAGCCACACGATGAGATTGATGCTGTTGTACAGCCCGAGCTCGCCCCTGGACATGATTCTGGAGACGGCGGCGAGCGGAATGGCAAACACGATATACGGTATCAAGGCGTAGGACATCGCCGTCAGAATTTGGCTGAAGTGGGCTTCGCCGTCCATGATCGCCGTAATCAGATAACAGGCGATGACGCCGGAGACCAGCGGCACCACGAAGCGGATCACTTCGAGATTCAGGTCGGCATTCTCGGGCTGAAGCGAAGTAATATGGAAGCTCGTCATGTAGATCGTCGCGATTCGGACGCATAGGGTCAGCACGATCAGCACGAAGGCCGCCATCAAATTCTTCGTTCGCTGCAGCTCCTCGAAGCTCTCCGACGGACGGAAGAGAATCGCCACGGCGAGCCGCGCCGAACGCAGCCCGGTCCGTTTCATAACCAACGCTTTATTCAATAGCCGTACCTCCTTATTACGGTGTTCGTGATGCGAATCATCCCTCTCACCAGGAGGTATACCGCATAAACGATCAGCACCGCGCCGATGATCAGCCAGCCGAGATACTTGCGCATGATATCATGCCGGTATTCGGCGAAAGCCTTCGAATAGCCGTCCTGATCCTCGCCAAGCTTGAATTCCTTCATCGCCGCCTTCCATTGCTCTTCCTTCATCAGCGCTTTCGCGACGCCGCGGTGCGCGAGCGGATAGTTCTCGTCGATCGACAGCACTTCCTTCCAGGGGACCAACGCCTCCTGGTAGCGCCCGCTGTAATGCAGCTGGCTCGCCTGATGGACCAAGTCCGCGAACCGCGTCGGCTGGAAAATCTGAATGTTGTTCCGGTCCCGGTCGAGCACGTAAATCTTCCCCGCCTTGTCCGTCACGATGCTGACGGGGTATTCGAACCGGCTCTTCACGTCGCCTTGGCCGCCGAACACGGCAAGCAGGTTGCCCTCTTGATCGTATTGGTAGATCTTGCGCGACATCGCGTCCAGCGCATTGATGACTCCGTATTGATCGACGGCCAGATCGACGAAGTAGGGCAGCTCCATCGTGCCGCTGTCGATGGAAGACTGGCCGAACGCGGCCTTCTTGTAGATATTCTCGCCCATGGCGTTGAACTTCTTGATCTGATCCGTGTCGATCAGCACGGTAGGCGTATAGATGAAGCCCTTCCCGTCCAGCGTCAGGTTCGCGTTCTGCGGCGGAACCTCGTTGTTCAGCTGCTCCCGCTGCTCCGGAGTTGCCATTACCCGGATAAGCAGCTTCTTCCAATCGAACGGAATGCGGTTCGCCCCGATATAGCCCCGGAATCGGTTCAGCGCATCGAGCATCATAAACCCGCTGTAATCGTTCTTGTTGAGCACGTACAGGTAGCCGCGCCGGTCCAAGATGACTTTGTCCGGGGCGAATTCCATGTCCGGGCTGAGCAGGCTCGACTCCGGCTTGACGAAAGCTTCGATGACCTTGCCGTCCGGGGAGAGGTGGACGACCTGTCCGTTCCCCGTATCCGCGACGAACATATCGCCGAGCTGATCGACGAAGATCCCGCCCGGTTTATCGAGATCGACGCCCTGCTCCTTGCCGTAGCTCCCCAGCACCTTCCCGTCCGCGTTCAATTTCACGATCCGGTCGTTGTCGGTGTCCGCTACGTACAGCAGTCCCTTGTCGTCGATGAACAGGTCGCTCGGTTTATTGAAGCCTTGATCGCCGATGTCCAGGATGACCTTGTCGACCGAATAGGTCAGCGGAATCGGAATCTTGTACCCGTACATGGGATCGATCGTATAGGACATTTGCGGGAGCGCATAGGCGGGCAGCCCGCCGCACAGCAGCAGCAGACAGCCGAGTACGGCCGCCGTTATTCGTTTGTGCATCCTCTCCGCCCCCTAAGATTTGATCCCGGAATGAACCATCGTATTCATGACCAGCCGTTGGAACAGCATGAAAATCAAGATCGGCGGCAGCGTGACCAGCAGCGTGCCCGCGGCGAGCGCGCCCGACCGCGCGACGACGCCGGGACCTCCGGCCAGCGTCTGGATGGCCAGCGGCAGCGTCTTCATCGTCTCGCTGGTCGTGAACACGAGCGCCGAGAAGTAATCGTTCCAGTTGCCGATGAAGGAGAAGATGATCAGAGTCGCCCACGCCGGCTTGCTCACCGCCATGATGACCTTCCAGAATATCTTCCACTCCGACGCGCCGTCGATATGGGCCGCCTCGATCAAGGCGTCCGGAATCTGATCGAAGAACTGCTTCATCAGGAAGATGTTGAAGGCGACGGCGATCTTCGGCAGAATGAGCGCCCAATAGGTATTGACGAGACCGAGCTTCGATACGATCATATAGGTCGGAATCTGCGTCACCTGCGGCGCGAACATCAGCGCGGACAGGATGACCGCGAAGATGAAGCCCGCGCCCGGCGGCCTGAATTTGGACAGCACGAACGCGCCGAGGCAGCAGACGATCAGACTGGCCGCCACGATGGAGCCGGAGACGAACACGCTGTTGAAGATATAGCGCGTGAACGGGACGACCGAGCTGTCCGTGGCGGTCAGCAAGTCGAAGAAGCTGCGCAGCGTCGGCTTGCGGACGAAGAAGGTCGGCGGATACAGAAACAACTCGTTCAACGGCTTGAAGGCCGTCGATACCATGTAGATGATCGGCAGCGCCGTGAATCCGACCAGCGCGATCATGAATGCGTATAGCAATCCCCTGTTGAAGCGGGCAACAAATTTCGCGTATTTCATCGTCACGTCCTTCGGCCCCCCTATTGTTCTTTGGACGACAGCAGCTTCATCACGATCCGGCCGAGGCCGAAGGTCAAGAAGAACAGGAACACCGCGATGGAAGAGGCATAGCCAAGCTCGAAGCGAATGAAAGCATAATCGAACAAATGCGAGATGATCGTATGGCCTGCATAGTTCGGGCTCGGCATACCGGCGATGGCCACGGCGATGTCGAACACCCCGAACGCGGCGACGATGGAGTTGACCGCGCCGAACAGCAGCTGCGGCTTCATCAGCGGCACGGTAATGTACCACAGCTCCTGGAACCGGTTGGAGATGCCGTCGATCGCGCCTGCCTCGTACAGCTCGGGCGAGACGTTCTGGAGCCCCGCGAGGAAGACCAGAAAGCCCGTTCCCATGCTCATCCACAAGGACACGATAATGATGACCGGCATGATCCTGTCGGGATCGGTCGTCCAGAGGATCGGCTCGCTGATCATGCCCCAGCTCAGCATCCAATTGTTCAACAGGCCGTAGCGGTCCCCGGAGAAAATGTACAGCCAGACGATGGAGAGCGCGATCCCGCTCGTAATTGAAGGCACGTAGAACGCCAGGGAGAACAGCATCTTGGCCCGCAGCGTGTTGATCACCCATGCCAGCATGAACGAGAGGCAGTAGCTTAGCGGGCCGGCGATAATCGCGAACACGAACGTGTTCTTGATCGACTTGATAAAGGTATCGTCTTCCAGGAACAAGACGCTGTAATTCGAGAGGCCGACCCATTTCGCCGGCTGGAGCATGTTGTAATAGGTGAAGCTGAGATACACGGACTGAATGACCGGAACGACCGTGAACACGATGAAGAGGATGAGGAAGGGGCTGAGGAACAGATACCCCAGCGCCGCCTTCTTCCCTGCCTGCGTCAATTTCCATTTCAACCGCTTCGGCTTCTCGGCCGTCACCCGAAGCGGATTCGTTATTTCCACGCTGCTTTCCATGCCGCTCCTCCTCCCAAGGCCGCTAATCCGGCGAGAACCCGAATTCCTTTTGCTTGGCTGCGAGCTCTTTGTTAATGTCCTTGATTCCCTGCTCGAGAGATTCCCGTATATTCGTCCCGCCCAGAACGACGCGGTTCCATGCGTTATCGATGTTGCGCGCCGTGAAGTAGCCGCCGAGCACGTACGGCTGCTCTTTGTAGAACTTCCATTGATCCGTCAGCGCCTTCAAGTCGTCTTCCGGCCACGGCAGCTGCGTGAAAGCTTCGACGTTGGCCGTGTTCCAGCGCGCCTCGACGCCGAGCAGCGCCTCCAGCTCCTGGCCGAACTGCACTTGGCTCTCCGTGCTGGTCCACCATTTCAGAAACTCCCAGGCTTCCTCCTGATGCTGCGACTGCTTGAAGATCGCGACGGACTGGACGTTCCCGCCGCTCGTGCGGTCGATGGTGCCGTCCGCCTTCTCATGGCCCGGCGACGGCGCGACGCCCCAGCGTCCCACCAATTCGGGCGCCGCGGTCGACAGCAGCACGTAGGTCAGATAATCCGCGATTCCGATTGGCATCTCCCCGGTGCGGAACCGGTTGAAGAAATTGGCCGACACCGGGAATTTATAGTTCGTGTACAGCTCCGTCCATTCGGTGAACGCTTGAAAGGCTTCCGGCGAATCCAAGCCCGACTTCTTGCCGTCCGCTTGATAGAATTCGCCGCCGTTCTGATAGAGGAACGGCATGAATCCGAGGGACGAGATCGGATAATACATCTGCATCCCGTTCTGCTGCAGGACCGGCAGCATCGCGTACGTATCCTCCCAGGTTTGCGGCACGCTGACGCCGAGCTCCTTCAGGATATCCTTGCGGTAGACGAGCACGTTGAAATCCTGCGTCTCCGGGAGCGCGAAGTTGCCGCCGTTGTAACGGAACGGAATGAGCGCGCCCGGAAGAAATCGTTTGCTTACTTCCTCGTAATCCGGGAACTTCGACAAGTCGACGGTGGCATCCCGGATCGCGAACTCGACCGGCAGATGCGCGTCGACGCCCGTCGCCACGTCCGGCGCCTTGCCGGAGCTCGCCGCCAGCAGCAGCGTATTGACGGACCCCGAGTTCAACTGGCCGGCGGGCAGCGTATTCACGTTGATGCGAATGCCCGTCTTCGGCGTAAAATCCTCCTCGGCCATCTCCTTCATGATCTCCGCCCACTCTTTGCCCCGGGATACCCATACTTCGAGCACCGGTCCTTCTTCCTTCGCAGCCGCGCCCTTGCCGTCGCCGTAGACGCTGCCCACGCCCGTGTAATCCTTCGTGAACGAAGCGGCGAAGTTCTTCAGCGTGCTGACGGACTTCTGCCAGATATTCGACTTCACGCTCGGATAATCCGTGTCCGGCGCGCTGATCAGCAGGTAATCCAGCACGAGCGGTACGTTCTGAAGGCCCGTCAAAAGCGTGCTCAGGCTGGTTTGGCTGTTGCTGAGCTCCGAGAGCTGCCGCGGAATCGAATCGGGATTCTTGACCATCCGTTCGAAGGTATGGTTCATCATGCGCAGGCTGCTTACCGTGCTCGGAACCTTCTCGGATATCGACGTCAGCGCGTCCATCTGCACGAGGAGATTGTCGGCGATGGCCTTCAAGTCCTCGACGAGTTCCGGCACCTTCTTCCCCAGCTCGTATTCGAAGTTCGGATCCGGCGTCGGCCCCGTGACCATGATGATGCGCCTATAGAGATCGGACAGCTTCTGCGTATCCTCCGTCAACGCTTCGACGATGCCTTGATACGGGCCGACCTCGGCGACCATCGTAATCGTGTGTTCGCCCGCCGTCAGATGCATCAACAGCGGCTCGGCCTCTCCCGTCTTGGGGTTATCCCGATGCAGCGTCTCGATTCGCCAGTTCCGCGAGTAGCTGAACGGATAGAGCTCCATTTCCTTGTTCGGAACCTCGCCGTCGATTAGAATTTGGCGATAGGACGGCAGTCCGTCGCCCCACCATTGCCCGAATTTCAATCCGATTTTGTACAACCCTTCCTTCGGCACCTCGAACGTCCAAGAGGCTTTCTGGCCGCCCTTCCTCCAGCGCCAATCGCCGAAGGCGTTCAGCCGGATCCTGCCGTCTCCCGCCGGCTCCGTGAGCGGATCGCCGTTGGATTCCCTGCGGATCGTCGGATCGGATTTGGTCGGATTATTCTCCGCCTGCACCTTGACGCTGACGTCCAGAACAGGCTCCAAGCCTTGCGCCAGGTACGCTTGCTGCACCTCCCCGTAGCTTGGCGGCTGCTTCGGCGACGTCAGCGAGATCCGGTCTACCGCCATCGCTTCGGTCAGAAAATTCATGCGGATCGTATGCTTGCCCGCCGTGAAATAAAACTGGAAAGGCTCCGGATACAGCCCGTTTCCGTCGCTGATCGGCTGTTCGATCCATACGGGCCGCTCGATCTGCTTCGGGCGCACCTCGTCGCCTTGATTGTTCAGGAGCACTTCGCCTTGATCGAGCCAATTGCGATAGAAATAAATGCGCTGCGCTTCGCGGAAAGGACTCTTCCCGTCGATCAGCAGCTCGCGCTGGATCGGCAGCCGCTTCCCTGCCAGCGGATAATAGCGGGCGTTCAAATTGTAGAGGCCGTCCGCCGGCACGTCCACGGTCCATTCCAGCCACGTCGTCGCCTTGTCCCAGACCATCGCTCCGGCCTGCCCGTCCACCGTCTTCGCCTGCGGCTTCGCGCCTCCGAACGCCGAATATCGATTCGCGTTCCACGCGTCGTCCGGCTGATCCGCCGGTTTATAGCCCTGCTCCTCATAGGCGGCCAGCGTCTTGCCATAGGTCGGCTGCAGGATGGCGTCCATGGACAGCTGCTCCGCGTCCGTCTGCAGATTCCCTTGATTCTGGGCGCGATCCCGCAATCGCTCGCTGGCGTAGGATTGAGGGTTGTCGCCAAAGGTCGCGAGGAGGACCAAGCAGGCTATCGCGACCAGCGCTGCCCGCTTCCGTTTCCATGCCTTGTTCCGCTGCCGATTCAAGCCCTTCACCTCTTTATCGTTTCGTTTCGGCCGCGCCGCGCGCGGGAAAGGGGTGCGGCTTCCCGCCCCCTTCCGAATCCGTTCGCTATTTGGCCTGCAGTTTCTTCAGCTCGCTGTCCACGTTCTTCTTGACTTCGTCCAACAGTTTCTTAGGTTCGCCCTTGCCGTTCAACGCGAGGTCCTGCACGCGGAACGTCTCGTCCCACATCTTCTGGCCGGCCGGGGTAACCGGACGGAAATGAGCGTTCGGCATCATGTCCAGGAATACTTTGAGCTGCGGATTGTCCGCGATTTTGATTTCCTCGTTGACCTTCGGCATGGCCGTGATATCGTTGCCCGCGTCCGCGCGTTTGGCCCAGAGCAGCGTGCCTTTGTAACCGGTAATGAATTTAAGCAGCTCCCATGCTTCTTGCGGATGCTTGCCTCCCTTAGGCATGGCGAAGGACCAGCCGCCGGCCCATGTCGTCTGCGGGTAGCCGTCCTCCGAAGGCATCGGCGCGACGCTCCATTCGAAGGTCGGCTTGACCTTGGCGTTGCTCTTCAGATCGTTCAGGATCCAGTTGCCGTCGACCATGAAGCCGACCTTGCCCGTCCAGAACGGGTTGATGCCGGTCTTGCCCATGACGTCGTTGAATTTGTTGATTTTGGCCATGTCGTATTTCTTGGCGTAACCCGTCATCCATTCGAGCGTTTTCACGATTTGCGGATCGTTCGGCGTCAATTCCCCGTCCTTCGTCCACTCGCCGCCGAAGTTCCAGCTTTGCGTGTACAGATAGCTCTGGGCCATCCAAGGAATAAAACCGACCTGTTCGTAGCCGCCACTGGTCGATTTCTTGAAGATCTTCTCCGCCATGCTGTCCAGCTCGTCGATAGTCGTCGGCGGCTTGTTCGGATCGAGGCCCGCTTCCTTCATCAGCGTCTTGTTGTAATACATCCCGCGGTTGTCCGTTCCGAACGGCATCGCGTACGCTTCGTTATTGTAGTTTCCCTCCGCCCAGACGGCCGGGTAGTAATCGTTGCCGCTGATGTCGCTGTCCATCTCGAGGAAAGGCGTCAAGCTCTCCAGGGAACCTTTGGCCGCCCAGGCGCCGGCCAAGAAGCGGTCCAAAATCGCCACGTCCGGCGGGGTGCCGCCGGCGATCAACGTGGTCAGCTTGTCGTTGCCGCCCTGATCGGGCATGTATTTCACTTTGATGTTGGGGTGTTCTTTCTCGAATTCGCCGAGCACGATCTTCGTGAAATCCGTCTGGAACTTGCCGCTCCATCCCCATAACGTAAGCGTGATCTTCTCCCCGCTGCTTGCGGCGGCATCGTCGCCTGCCGCATTGTTCGCGTTCTTGTCGCCCGTAGCCGCTGCGTTGCCCGTACCTGGCTTGTTCGCGTTCGCTCCGGCATCGGCGTCGGCATTACCGCTCGAGCCCGCCGTATCCGATTCGCCGCCCCCGTTCGACCCTCCGCAGCCCGTCAATACCACGCTCAGCGCGAGCACGGCCGCAAAGATCTTAATCCTCTCCGGTCTCGCCTGCATGCTCTTTCTTCTTTTGTTCACCTTCAAGCCTCCTCGATATGGTCGATTGGGAATCGGTCAACCTCCTTCTAGTTTAGAGGGATTCCCGGACAGGGGTAATGCGAGCGCCTTGAGGTTTGGTGTAGTATTTTGACCCGATTTCATGCGGCCGGATACGCAAAGCAAAGGCCGCCCCGGCGTCGTCACCATCCACGACGTCGGGGCAGCCTCTATTTCAAAACCATTTCACGCAGCGAATATTAACGCCATGAATCCGTATTGCCGCGATTCCTTCATGCTATGATTCCATAATGCAATGATTCCTTCATGCCATGAATTCAACGCGCTGTGAATGCCTTATCCAAGGCTGCGGGCTCAGCCTCCGCCTCCGGGCGATCTCGCCTTCACCTTGGCCAGCTCCGCGTCGACCTTCTTCTTCATCTCGCTCAGCAGCGCCTTGGGTTCCCCCTGCAGGCTGACGGCCAATCGCTGCACGCGGTAGAGCTCGTCCCACATGAAGCCGCCGACCGGCGTCACCGGACGAATATGGGCGTGCTCCAGCAGCTTGACGAATACGCGCAAATTCTTCTTCTCGTCCAAACCGAGCCGCTCGTTCACCTCCGGAATGCTGGTCAGATCGTACTTCGCCGCGGCCGCGCGGCCTGCCCACAGCAGCGATCCCTCTTTGCCGGCGATGAATTTCATGAACCGCCATGCCTGCTCGCTATGCTCGGCGCCCTTGGGCATCACGAACGACCACCCCCCCGACCAGGACCCGGATGAGCTTCCGTCCGTCGTGGGCATCGGCGTCACGCCCCATTCGAAGCGTGCCGAACCTATCCCGTTGAGCAGCCAATTGCCTTCCATGGCGAATCCGACCCTGCCGGACACGAACGGATTCGTACCGGCCTGTCTCAGTTCGTCGGAGAAACGTTCCAGCTTCGCGGCGTCGTATTTCTTGGCGTACCCCTGCATCCACTGCAGCGCCTGCAGAATCGCCGGATCATCGAGCGTCAGCTTCCCGTCCCGCTCCCACTCCCCGCCGAAATTCCAGCCGTACGTATACAAGAAACCTTGCGACTGCCAAGGGATGAAACCCACTTGCTCGTATTCTCCCTTTCCGTTGCGCTTGAACATCCGTTCCGCCATGTCGTCCAGCTCGGCGATCGTTCTCGGCGGCTTATCGGGATCGAGGCCGGCTGCCTTCATCATGGATTTGTTGTAGTACATGGCGCGGCTGTCCACGTTCCAAGGCAGCGCGTACGTCTTCCCCTCGTACTGCGTCTCCGACCATACGTTGGGATAATAGAGGTCTGCCATCCCGTCCGACTCGGCCTCCGCGGACAAGTCCTCCAGCGCGTCCATCGCGGCCCACTCGCCCACGAGGAAACGGTCGAACATCGCGACGTCCGGCGCTTTGCCGCCCGCAATGGCCGTCAGCAGCTTGTCGGACGCCTGCGAATTGTCCGAATTCTCCACGAAGCTCATCCGGACTTTGATATCGGGGTTGCTTTTCTCGAAGGGATCGACCACGTTGTCGCGGAATTCCTTCTCGAAGTCTCCGCCCCACGGGAACCAGAAGCTGATCGTCACCGGATCGCCGGCTTCCTTGGCCGCGCTGCCCGCCCCGGCCCCGTTATCGGCGCCATTGCCGCAGGCGTGCAGCAGCGGCACGGCCGCCGCGAGCACGGCCAACAGCGGCACGGCCGCCTTCTTGCGCATCCACACCGTCTTGAACATTCCAGTCCTCCTCCTTTGCCTCGCGCTATCCGTAATCTCCGGCATACCGCGGCGGAATTAGCTGATTTGCCTGGCAGAGCCTCCCTTGATCAGCGGAATCGTCAGTTCGACGCGGGTGCCTAGCCCGCAGCTGCTGTCGATCTCGATGCCATACTGCGCACCGTAGGCGATTTGGATTTGGGCGTTGATGTTGCGGAGCGCAAAATGGCTTCCCTCGATGGCCGCCTCGCTTTGCAGCAGCTGCCGCAGCTCGCTCAGCCTGTCTGGCTGCATGCCATTCCCGTCGTCGACGACGACGAATTTCAGGCAGCCGCCCTCCCGATGGAACGAGACGTCGAGCCTTCCTTTGCCCGGCTTCTTCTCCAATCCGTGATATATGGCGTTCTCCACGATCGGCTGGAAGATGGATTTCAGTACCTTGTACTCGCCCAGCGTCTCCTCCACATGCAGATGCATGGCAAACTTATCGCGGTAACGGACTTTCTGAATCATGATGTAGCTGTCGATCAATTGCACGATTTGGTCGACGTCGACCTCGTCCCTGCCCTCGCTCAAGCTGAGGCGCAAATACTTGGACAAGCCGAATACCATCGTGCTGATGTCGTCCACCTTGTTAATGCGGGCGATCCAATGCACGGAATCGAGCGTATTGTACAGAAAATGCGCGTTGATCTGCGAGCCCAGCATCTTCAGCTGCAGCCCCTGCTCCAGCAGCTTCTGCACGTAAAGCTCGTTGATCAGCTCTTTGATACGCGACACCATGCCATTGAAATGAATGAACAGATAACCGAATTCATCCTCGCGCTTGTCCGCGATGCGCACGTCGAAATCGCCGTTCTTTGCTCTGCGCATGGCGCGGATCATCCGATGAAGCGGCCGGTGGACCGAAGCGGCGATAAAGACCGCCAGCAAGATGCCGATCGTGAAGCACGCAAGTCCGAGCATTAGCATGTACCACCGGATATCGCGCGCTTCCTTCATCAGATTCGCGCCGCGCAGCATGCCGACCAGCGTCCAATCCGCCGTCTCGAGCCGATCGTAGACGACCAGCTTCTTCTCCCCGTCGATCGTGCGGCCGAACAGGCCTTGGCGGGCGTTCGATAAAGGCAGACCGAGGCGGGTCGCCCCCAGCAGGCCGTCCTTGTCGCCGACGATCCCCCCGTCATTGTCGACCAAGACGTTCATGCCCGACCCGTCGTAGTCGATCTCCGACAACAGATCCGTAATTTCCACCGCTTCCACCTCGTACAGCAGCACGCCGATAATCTCGCCGCCGCTGTCGATGTCTCTCTCCGCGCGGCCGAAGGAAAAGACGGGCTTGGCGTTCGGTTCCGCGCCCCGGATAAGCGAAGGCCCGATGCCGAAGTAGACGATGCCGCCGTCCGCCTTGCGGATGCGGTCATACCAGGTCGTATTGGAGAAGTCGGCCGAGTACGGGTTAAAGACCGGGAAGGAGTCCCGCGGCGAATAACGGAAGGAAGCGCCTCGCTCGCCCAGCAAATAAATATTTTGCATGTCGTTCCGCGAATTCACGAGATTCGCGAGAAAAGCCGTGTTGGCATTGTTCGTGTCGATTCGCTCCAGCTGGCTGCGGAACTTGCCGCTTAGCTGCTTCTGGATCTCCTTGTTGCCCAAGACCAGCATCGACCGGTCCTCGTAGCCCGCCAGGATCGTGTCGATCCGTTTGCTCAGTTGATGCACGTTCTGAAGCGCCATGCCGCCGACCTTGGTTTCGATGATTTCCGCCGATTTGCCGTACGATAGATAGCCCATGACGGTCACGATAATGAGAATGCTGGCTGCATAGAAGCCGAATACCTTGACTCCGACCGAAGCAAGGTTGGATTTTCGTAAGAACGTCAGCATGGTCGCCCCTCTCTGCTACGCGCCGTAATTGCGGTATTGGGCCGGGGTCATCCCTTCCCAATCCTTGAAGGTTTTGACGAAATGCCGAAAATCCTTGTAGCCGACCAGATCGGCGATTTCGTAAATCTTGAGGGATGTCTGTTCGAGCAGTTCCTTCGCCTTCGAGATGCGAATGCGGATCAGATACTTGCTCAGCGGCTCTCCGACCTCTTCATGGAACATTCTGCTGAAATACGAGGGATTCAAGTAGATGGTTTCGGCTACGTTGTTGAGGCTGATACCGAGGTGGAAGTTGTCGTGGATGTATCGCAGCGCTTTATCGATGCTGCGCTTTTGCCCAAGCCCGATACAGCTCGGATTCTTTACCAGAAAGGCGTTCATGACGGTCTGCTTCCACTCCCGCAGCGGGCAGCGGTACAGCTGGAGCTTCATTTGATGCGTCACCGCGAGGGGCTTGAAATGCTCCCTGCCTTTGCAAAGCTCCTGCCATTTGGTCAACAGCAGGCCGATGTACAGGTTCATCTCCGTGCGCACGGCAAGCGCCGAGCTTTGCTTGACCCATTCGCGCAGCAGCTTCGTCTGTTCGTCCAACAGGGAGGATAGCCGCTTCTCGTCCATCAGCATCATCGCATGTACCATCCGGTTGGACCAAGCCGTGTCGAGCACCTCCGCTTTGGCCGCGGCTTGGGCGGCTTCATCCGGCTCCGTTCGTTTCGCGCCCGAGGCCGCGAACGGCGATTGGACAGACGGGTATCCCTCCGCTGTCGGCCCGTACACGCGGCAAGCGCCGTGAATGAAATAATGCGCATTATATGTAAGCGCTTCCTTAAACGCGAAAAAAAGTTGGTTTCGTTCTCCTGGGCTGCTCACGCCGATGCTGATTCGGATGCCGAGCACTTGCTGCGCCCGCTTGACGGCTCGATCCGCGCCTGCGAATATCCGGTCGCTGCCCCCCGCTGGAGATAGCCGGTCCGGCCTTGTCCGGCAGGACACCATAAGCGCCGCGTCGGCCATCTCATGTTCGTTCAACGGGCAGGCCAATGCGCGCAGACCCTCTTCGGCAAAAATCTCCTCCATCAGATTGCCCAGCGCATAGCGCAACAACGCGCAGCCGCTCTCGTTCAAGCCCCGTTCGCCCCAATCATGGACGACGGCCGACAGGACGACGAGCCGCTCAGGGTCCAAATCGATGCCGAGCGCCTTCCATACCGGCTGCAGTTCATGCACGGCCGTTGGGCGGGACAAACACAGCTCCAAATGCTTTTGCTTGGCGAGCGGGACGCTTTCCCGCACGAGATCCGTCAACGCTTCCATGCGGTCGGATGCCTGCCGCTGCTGCACAATTTCCGCGGCGCAGCGGTCGACGATGTCGAGCAGCACCTGCTCTTCGATCGGCTTCAGAATATAATCGAACGCGCCCAGCTTAACGGCTTTCTGAGCATAGAAGAAATCGCTGAAGCCGCTGATCAGGATCACCTTCGTTTCGATGCCGCGTCGCTTCACCTCTTCCATGAGCTCCATGCCGTCCATGGACGGCATCCGAATGTCCGAGATCACGATGTCCGGGACATTCTTCTCCAGCAGCTCCAGCGCCGCCAAGCCATCCTCGGCTTCGCCGATCCATTCGATCCCGTGCGCCGTCCAATCGACGGTCCACCTCAAGCCTTCCCGAATCCAAAGCTCATCGTCGACGATCATCAGTTTCAGCATACAGCCGTACCTCCCATCGGTAGTGTTTTTACTTTGACATTACGATTATCTTACTATCATCTTACTGAAGCCGGAGGCGTTGCATAATGTTACTATCTTTAGTTTTGGTGTAGTATTTTTACTTTCGGAACGGGTTATCCCTCATTTCGTTCTCGTCGCAGCCCTAATATTTCAACATTCCGAATTATTCTCGAGGTAGCAGCGCTGAGGAGCGGCTCGCTATCGAAGGCTTCGCAAGCAAATAAACGCCCCAAGCTCGGTTTATGCCCAAGCTTGGGGCTTTGCGGATCGATTCGAATCGGAATGCCGCTTGCGGACCGGAATGCCGTTTATTGAAAATACTTCGCCAAGTGCTGCGCCGCCTTCTCGATCCCTTGTTTCTCCGCCGCAAGCGATCCCCAGAAACGGTGGTCTTCGAGTTCGATGCTGACCGCGCCGGAATAACCGAGGCGATCCAGCCGAACGGCAACCTTGCCCCAGTCGACTTCGCCGTGGCCCGGGATCGTGTAACGCCAGGAGCCCTCGGAGAAACCGAATTTCGCGCCGAAGGTCGACTCCAGCACGCCGCATTCGTACAGCTCGTCGTGAAGAATCTCCGTGTCCTTGCCGTGGCAGTGGTTGATGCGTTCGCCGAATTCGCCGAGCGCCCGAATATAATCGATGCCCAGACGAACCAAGTGGGAAGGATCGTAGTTCAAGCCGAAATGCTTGGACGGAATCGCGTTGAACATGGCCCGCCACATCTCCGGCGTGCAGCCGAGCGTCGGATAATGCGGCGCCGGTCCAGGCCAGCCCTCGATGGCGATATAGATGCCCTGCTGTTCCGCATGCTTGACGATTTCCGGGAAGGAATCCTTCCAGATCGCGAAGCCCTCGCTGCGCGGCAACGTGTGATCCTCCGGCACGAGACACATGAACAGCACGCGGCCTCCCAGTGCCGCAATATCGGACATTTCACGCTTCGTCGCTTCCACCGCATCCGCGCGGCGCGCTTCGTCGCGGCTCAGCAGCTGCGCCGTATGCCGCGCGTCGATCGAGCCGATGCCGAGACCGGCCACGCCCAGGGCCGCCTTCCATTCCGGCGTGAGCCGCGGCAGATCCAAGACCTCCAGCCCGGCGTCCACGGCCAACTGCGCCGTTTGGGCCATCCCCTCCGCGCCGATTTTGGGCGGAATCCGCATTCCTAGCTTAACGTTCAACATACCTGTTCATTCCTCCTCGGATAATCGATGATGCTAACAACCCGATTATAGCGCAGGCTTGGCCAGAATCTACCATTTGGCGGAATGTTGCAGGTTACATGTCGCGAATGTCGCGATCGCCTAATCGAAAACAGGCTTACGGCAGGCTCCGTCTACGCTCGATTATCCAGGCAAGTCAATGCGGCTATACCGCGATCGTCAGGCCATCGCTTGCCACATCGCTTGAAACGCGGCATCGTCCACCCGGAAGAACACCGGCGCGCCCGAGTACTTCACATACCCGTCCTTGAATAGGCGCAGGCGCGTGACGCTACGGTCCTTCAACGTGAGCGAGACGAACTTCTGATTTGGGTCGTCGTAGATCCCCTGCTTGTAAAGGGTGTCGAATGCGATCGGCTTCGCGTCGTTCATGGCATCCAGGAATGCCGTGAGCGTATCGGTCTGCGCAAGCGGCTGCAATTGCTGCTTCGACTCGTTCCAGCTGTTGAAAGTCTCCCATTGCGCGGACTGCAGATTCCCATCCAATCGGAGGCGTTCCAAGAGATCCTTGCCGCTGTTCACCGTGAAGCCGTTCAAACATTCGTACAGCTCCGTCCAGACGTCCCCGTCCTGCTCCATGTACGACATCAGCCTGAACGCCGGGTCATAGCCTTTCACGGCATAAATATCCGCTTCCCCGATGGACGAGGCCAGCTCCGTCGCATAGGCGTCCTGGCTGCTCCACTCATCGATATTGCCGATCGTCCGGCCGACCTTCTCGCCGAGCAGCGCCTTGGCATCCTTCGCCGCGAGCTTCGTATCCGTCTGCGTATAGATTCGGCCTTGGTACACGAACAATCCGATCATGTCCGCAGCCGCATTGGATTGCTTGGGCAATTCGATCTTCGGCAGCACGACGCCGCCGTTCGAAGCCGAACCTGCAGGCTCCTTGGCCGGCGCGTTCGCTTGGTTCGTTTGGTTGGTTTGGTTCGTTTGGCTATTCCCCGTGCCGGTTTGAACGGCTCCCGTGTTTGAAGACTGCTCGCCGCATCCGGCCAGCAGCATGACGGCAGCCGCCGACGCCAGGATTGCGGATTTCATTCGCCAATGATTCATTGTGTCTCGCCCCCTTGCTTGCTAGACGAGAATGCCTGCCGAAAGTTGCATGCGTTGTCTGAATCGGGCAGGACCAAGGCAGCCGGATCACGATGAACGGCGACCACGCGAACCCACGACGGGATGATTTAGTTACCGCCGCTCCCCTTGCTCCTTGATCTCCTGAAGCGTCTTCTCGATTCCTCGCAGATGCTTCACCATCATGTATTGGTTGTTGATGATAATAAGCAAGACTACTGCAGTAATGATAATAAAGAAGCTCATCGTTCGTCCCTCCTCTGCATGCTGCTCGCCAGTTTCATAACACTCCGTCGCCATCCTCCAACCACTCTAGCATTATAGAGTGAAATCCATTTTTCTTCCAGCCACTGCAAACGTTAGTCCGACAAAAAAAGCAGCCCGGATCTAACATCCGGACTGCTTCTCTACTGTTGCATTCAATTCTTCCTGCGGTTCAAATGAATGAACGTCACCGCCAGCGCAAGCACGAGCACCGCGCCTTTGATGATATCCGTCGTGTAATACTCGACGTTCATCATCGTCATGCCGTTGACGAGCACGCCGATCAGGATCGCCCCGATGAACGTGCCGATGATGTTCGGACGCCCCGCCCCGAAGACGGAGTAGCCGACGAACACCGCCGCGACGGCCTCCATGAGCATCGGCGCGCCGGCATCGACTTGCCCGTTGCCGACGCGGGCCGTGAACAGGATACCGCCGATGGCCGCAAGCACGCCGGACGCGACGTACGCGATCGTGCGCACCCGCTTGACGCGAAGGCCGGACAAACGGGCCGCTTCTTCGTTGCCGCCCATCATGATCATCTGTCTGCCGAGACGCGTGTATTTGAAGAACAGATGCGCCGCAATGACCGCGATAACCATCAGGATAACCGGAAACGGTACGCCGAGCAGCTTGCCTTGGCCGATCCACAGGAAGTCCTTGGAGATGGCTCCTGGCGCCTTGGTGCCGTCCTGCATCTGCATGTTGCTGTAGATGGAATAGCCTTTCGTGTACGTCTTATGCACGCCGCTCACGATGTACATGACGGCAAGCGTAGCCAGCAGATCCGGTATCCGGACCTTGACGATCAGAAAAGCATTAATGAGTCCCACGATGGCGCCGAACGCGAGCGGCACGATAATGACGACCGCCAGCGGCATTTGGTACCATACCATCATCGTCGCCGACAGCACCGTAGCCAGCGAGACGGTCGAGCCGACGGATAGATCGAAGCCGTCCACCGTCAGCGAGATCGTCACGCCGATCGCGACGAACGTCACGATGGAGATGGAGCGCAGGATATCCGCCAGGTTGTTGTACGTCAGGAAATATTCATTGTAGAGCGAAAAGAACAGCAGAACGATGCCGATGAATAGGATCGCCCCGTATTTAAACGAGAATTGCAGCAGCCGATTGTTCACGCCAATTCCTCCTTACCCGCACTCGCATAATAAAGCAAATCCTCCTGCGTCGCCTCGCCTCGGTCGAACGAGCGGACGATCTCCCCGTCGCACAGCACGAGAATCCGATCCGCGAGGCCCAGCGCTTCCGCGAATTCGCAGGTCAAATACAGAATCCCCTTGCCTTGCTGCGCCAGCTCGCCGATGATCCGGAAAATATCGCGCTTCGCGCCGACGTCGACGCCCTTCGTCGGTTCGTCGAACACGAACACCTTCGCGTCCGTGCTCGTCCACTTGCCGATGGCGACCTTCTGTTGGTTGCCGCCGCTGAGAAAAGCGGTCGCCGTATCGGCGCGATGCGTCTTAATGCCGAGGCGCGCGATGGTGTCCGCGGCTAGCCGTCTCTCCTTGGCGCCGGATACAAAACCGAGCCGGCTGAGCGACTTCAGAATCGGAAGGCTCAAATTATGCAGCACCGACTCCCGCACGAGAATGCCTTCCTTGCGGCGCTCTTCGGGAACGAGCACGATGCCCGCTTCCACCGCTTCGGCCGGCGAACGCGGAAGGATGCCCTTGCCGCCGAGCGTAATCGTCCCGCTCTCCGCGACATCCGCGCCGAAGAGCAGACGCGACAGCTCCGTCTTGCCTGCGCCGACGAGCCCGACGACGGCCACGATCTCGCCGCTGCTCACGGTCAGATCGACGCCGCGGACCCGCCGTCCGGCAGCGAGTCCCTTCGTCTCCAGCAGCGGGCCGCCGATGACGGCCGGCAGCTTCGGATACTCCTCCTCGAAGCTCTTGCCGAGCATGGCCCGAATGACCTCGCCGGCATTCGTGGCGTCCGCGGACTCGTTCATGACGACGCCCCCGTCGCGCATGACCGTGATCCGGTCGCTGACGCGGAAGACTTCCGGCAGCCGGTGCGAGATGAAGACGATGCCGATACCTGCCTTCTTCAGACCGTCCATGAGGCCGAACAGGCGATCCGCTTCCTCCAGGCTGAGCGGGGCCGTCGGCTCGTCCAGGATCACGAACTTCGCTTCCTGGGCGAACAACCGCGCGATCAGCACCAGCTGCTTCTCGGCCAGCGTCAGGTCGGAGACGGGGCGGTGCACGTCAATCTGCAGGCCGAGCCTGCCCAGCACCTGCGACGCTTCTTCGTTCAGCTTGCTCCATGCGATCCACGCGCTGCTTGCCGAGGAAGCCAGGCGATCCAGCATGATATTCTCCGCCACGCTCAGATGCTGCACGAGCGACGTGTCCACTTCCTGATAGACGCAGTGGATGCCGTTCTTCTTCGCGTCTGCCGGCGATCGGACGAGCAGCGTCTCGCCGTCGATCGCGACCGTTCCCTCGTCGCCTTCGTACGCGCCGGACAAAATTTTCATGAGCGTGCTCTTGCCTGCGCCGTTCGCGCCGAGCAAGGCGTGAATCTCGCCGCCGCGCAGCTCGAAATCCACGTTCTTCAGCGCTGCTACGCCCGCGAACGACTTGCCGATCCCGCTCATTTGCAGCAGACGCGGCTGTTCGGACTGTCCCATCAAGATTCCCCTTTCGCGCTTCGCTGGAATAAATTTGGTGAAAAGGTCGCTCCCTGCGGTCGATATGGGTCTCCAATCGCTGTTGTAGTTCTAATTTCTTCGATCAGCTAAGTGATTATAGGTAGAAATTAGACTACAAAGGCGAACGCTTACGCTTTTCCGACTCCATATCGACCTTTGGTCGCTCTTTTTCACAACAGTCGGCTAACGCTTCTAGACTCATAAACGACAAAACCTCAGCTGCTAGGATGACTAAGCAGCTGCTTGGTTGAGCATCTTAAAAGATTAACGGGCTAAACAACTTATACAGTGTAACATTAGCCGACCCGGCTAACCATATCAACCGCTAAACATAGGAAACGGCGCGGGTTTCTCCGCGCCGTTCGTTCTTGCTTTGTTTGCTTATTTGCCTACGGATTGCTCCAGCGCTTTGAGGTAGTCCGTGTTGCCTTGCTCGCTCGTACCCCAGCCTTTTACATACTCGCCAAGTTCCGCCGTCGTGATTTTCTTGTCCTTCGGCAGCGCGTCGCGGCTTACGAAGACCGGCTCGATTTGAACCGTTGCGTCCGTTGTGTCGCCGTGCAGCTTTTGGTACAGGTAACGCACTTGAACTTGACCGATCGAGGAAGGATCCGCGCCTGCGGACGCTACCCATGGGCTTGTCGGATCTTGAATGATCGCCAGATCCTCGTCGCTCAGGTCGATGCCGTAGACTTTGATTTCCGTACGTCCCGCTTGTTTGATCGCGTTCGTTACGCCTTTGGCGAATTCATCCCAAGCCGCCCATACCGCCGTGATGCTGCCTTTCTCCGGATACTGCTTCAGCACCGCTTCCATGCGCGTCTGCGCGTCGAGCTGCGCTTGATTCGCGTCGCCGAATTGGGAGATTTCCTTAATATCCGGATTGTTCTTCAGGAAGTCCGCGTACGTGATTTGACGCGTTTCCATCGGCGGGAAGCCCGCAACCCAAACCTTGACGATGTTGCCTTTGCCGCCGGCATCCTTGCCAAGCGCTTCTAGCGACTTCTCGGCAAGCAGCTGATCGTTCTGCGCCAGGCTCGTGACGCCTTCCACGGACAGGCCGGAGTCGAAGGCCACGACCGGAATTTTAGCCGCGAGCGCTTTGTTCACGCCGTTCGTGAGCGCGTCCGCGCTGCCGTGGTCGATCAGAATGCCGTCGTACTTCTGGTTGACCGCCGTGTCGAGATTGGTGACCATTTTATTCAAATCGTTGTCCGACGCCAGCACCGTTACTTTACCGCCGAATTTCTCGATTTGTTTCTTCACGCCGTCGACGTATTGCGCCGAGAACGTGCCTTGGTTGAATTGCATGATGAGGGCGATTTTCTTGCCTTTGAGCGAATCGACCGAAGCGTCTCCGCCCGCAGCCGCGTTGTTCGCCGGCGCATTGCCCGCGTTACCTGCCGCGTTGTTGGCATTTTCTTCTTTTTTGCCGCATGCGGACAATACGAGTACGACCGCAAGAATGAGTGCCAGCGCGAAACCGGCGCGTTGTTTGATTTTCATGATGATTCTGCCTCCCTATCCTATCTTCTCTATTTAGCAATGAATTTACTATATACGGCTATACCCCAGTATGTCAATCGGGAATATGAAAGGAAATTTTTGTCATTTACATAATTGCCCAGTTCACAGCGAAACCCGCCGCGATGACGACGGATTTCAAGGGTTCATCCTATTTCGGACTTGCATCATTCGGCGGCTGCTTACCCTGTTGGAGCTCGCGGATCGAATAGCCGAAATCCATCTGCAAATGCGGATAGTCCTTGAAGCTCTTCCAGTCCCCGCCCCAGGCGAAGCCAAGCGTCTTGGCCATGCCCGCAACCTCCAGCCAGTCCGCCTTGCCGTTATGGTTCCCGTCGTACTTCATATCCCAGATCACGTCCCCTTTCGGGGTACGCAGCGCAAAATCGATCGCCAGACCGTAGTTGTGGTACGAGGCGCCGCCCTTCACGTTCGTGACGACCTGCCCTTTGGTCGTCCGTCCCTGCTCGTAGAGGACGTCCTGCTCGAGGCTGCTGCGGAAGCCGTCGGTGATCAGAATCGTGATGCCCGCCTTCGACGTCAGCTTGATCAACTCCATCATCTTCGCGGCCACTACCGGATGCAGCGACGTCACCGGCGGCGCCGGCACGTTATCCCGAGTCTCATCGCCCGGCCAGAAACGCTCCCTCGCGGGCGAGTTAAGCACGAACAGCCCGGCCAAGGACAGCAGCATCATCGTTAGCAGCCATGGCCTCCGGGTCGTTCTTCGCCTCCCGGTTCGGACCGGGACCGATAGATTCAAATCCGGCATTGCTTGCGTTCACTTCCTTTAGAGCGTATTGCTAGTTTGCTAGTTTTTGATTTTACTAGTGTACCCTATTTCGCGGCGGAATAACGTGTCAAAACTAGCAAAAGTTCTTCCCTTTCCGTGCGGCGGGTTCGAGCACCCTCCATGGCAAACAGCCCGAGCGCTTCGCGCCCGGACTTCGTTTGCTTGCTTTTATCGCCATGCAATCCCCTCTTACCCGCCGATCATCCTGAAATCGATCGCTCTCGGCGGCGGGAATCGCTCGGCAGCTTCTTCGATCAGCTGCGGCGTGAGCTCGACCTTCCTTTCACGAGCCAGCTTCTTGGCGTTGTAGCCATACCACAGCTCGATTATGAGCACTTCGCCTTCGCGGATGACGGCGAACTCCGTATCGAACAGCCGCTCCATGTAGGCGTCGTTGTGCATCTCCAAGGCGACCGCGCCCACGATGATCCGAATGCGGTCGCTCTCGGCGAATGCCGCCGGCAGCGATTCGTACACGCGCCAGGCCCGTTCGAACTGTTTGGCCTGAATCAGCAGCTTCAAGTATTCCTCGGCGAACGCCCTGTCAGGAAAGCCGTTCGAAATCCCGTAGGCCTTCTCCATATACAGCAGCGCAATGTCCCGTTCTTCCCGCAATCGCATGGCCTCCGCCAGATTCCGGTACGCCCACGCGGAAGGCTGCGCGTACAGCGAGGCATCCCAAGCGGCGATCGCCTCGTCCTCCCTGCCCTGCTCGAAGAGCATGACCCCATGATGCAGCAGCGCGGTCCACGTTCTCCGATCGCCACCCGCATTCTCGCCTGCGTCCGTACCCGCTTCCCGCAAACTCGCTTCGAGCAGACGCTGCCATTCCTCCTGCACCATCCAGGACGGCGGCGGTTCATCGACCGGATGCGCCGGCAGATAACCTTCGCGCAGCAGCGTCAGCCACGGAGTTTGAGCCGATCCGAGCGTAGATTCGGAGAACGCGAATCCTTCCGGCATCGTCCGGCCTTCCAAATGCTCCCGCCGCAGCCGTTCCAGCGCTCCCCATCCGGACCCCGCATGCAAGGATGCCTTCGGGGCCGTTGCCGAATAAGACTGCAGCCGTTCGTGAACGGCGTACACCTGCTCGTCGCTAAGCTTGTCGTCGATGTGGCTGCCAATATAGGCGTTGGCCTGCTCCCAGCTGTCCTGGTACGCCTGCCCCGTCTCCATGTCGCTCATGCCGATGAGCTGCGTGAAGTCCCAGACGGCATGCGCCGGCATCTCGATATCGTGGAGCTGGGTCGGCGCCATGCCGCCCTGCACTTCGATATAGTCGCCTTCGCCCGGCTTCGCCAGGAAGTCGCACCAGCGTCTGCCTCCCGCATGACTGCCCCAGCAGAACATTTTGCGGTACCGGAGTCTGGAAGTGGACCGTTCATAGAACAATCTGCCATCCTCGTAGGCTACCGCTTCCCATGGAGATCGTTCGGGTGCGGGCGTTTGGAAGAAATACTCGCTGGAGTACGGGAATCCCTGCGGATAAGAGACATCGACGCCGGGCACGGAAGGCAGCACGGGCAGCCGGTCGAAGCCGTAGCCTTGGTTCGCGGGGTCGATGTAAATGACGTCGCCGGTCGAAGCGAACACGCGGGCGCGCTCGGTTTCCTCCACGGCCATGTTCGTCCACCAATACATCGGAACCGGCCGGTCGTTATCGTTGACGATCCGCACGTAGATTTGCAATTGCTCGGCACCCGGCGGCAGATGGAAATCGATATGCCAGCACAGATTCTTGCAGCGCTCGTATTCGTAGATGCGAAGAAACTCGTTCCCCTCGGCATCCGTCATCGCGGCGGCATGAACGGGCGAGCACGTCGTGAACGTATGCCCGATATGGCCGATGTTCCATTCGATCCCGCCGGAGAACCACGCATTCAGAATAGCCAGATTCGCCGGCTGGAGCACGGGATTCTTATAGAGAATCTCCCTGTCTGCCCGCTTGTCCCTGAGGGAATACAGCCTCCCGCCGTAATCCGGAAGAAAGACCGCACGCAGCACGTCGTTCTCCAGCACGATCGTCTTGAGCGCGATCATGCTCCTTCGTCTCGAGTAGCGATCCTGCATCCGATACGGCAGGAACCGCTCGCCGGCATTCTCGCCCATCCCCTTCATCCGTTCGGCCGTCAGGCTTCCGTTGTCCGCGGCTTCGCGGTGCGGATTGCGATTCCGGAACATCGGCAGCGGATTCTCGCCTTCCAATTCGGCTCCTTCGATCATCAATGTCTCTATCGTGACTTTCATAGACTGTTTCCTCTCCTCTTCTCTTATCCCTTGACCGCGCCGACGGTCAATCCCGCGATAATCCGCTTGGACACGAGCATGTACACGATGAAGCTCGGCAGGAACACGACCATGCACGCCGCGAAGATGCCGCCGTAATTGCCCGTGTTGGCGAAGCCGTAAACGATCGATTGCAGCGACAAAGCCAAGGTGCGCGAGTGCGCGTCATTCGCGAAGATAAGCGCATAAAAATACTCGTTCCATATCCCCAGGAAGTTGAAGATCGTCATTGTAATGATGCCCGGCTGCGCCACCGGCAGGATGATCGAGACGAACGTCCGGATCGGTCCGGCCCCGTCCATCGACGCCGACTCTTCGAACTCCATCGGGATGGAGGAGAAAAAGCCGGTCAGGAAGAACACGCCGAACGGCACGTTCGTGCAAATATAAACGATGATGAGGGTCACGATGGAACCCGTCAGCTTGAGCGTCACGAACACGGAGAACAACGGAATCGTGATGAGAATGCTCGGTATGGCGAGCGCCGACATGAACATCGCGCTGGCCAGAGCGCGGCCTCTGAACCGGACGCGGCCAATGATGTAAGCCGCCGGCGCCGAGATCCCGATGATGCCGATGCAGGACACGACCGTATACACCACGCTGTTGGCGAAGTATCGGCCCATCCCTTGATTTTCGAAAAGATCGGCGTAGTTCGACCAGTGAATGCCGCTGCCGAGCAGCTTATTCGTGAAGATATCCCTCGTCGTGCTGAGCGAGGCCAGAATGACCCATCCGAACAAGATGACCGAGAAGATCAGCCACGCATAGAGCGGAATGTAGGCCGGCAGCATGCTTCCCGTCTTCTTCGCTGTATCGCTTCGCATGATGCAACCTCCTCAGTATTCTAGTTTTTCCTTCGGGAACAGGCGGCTGATGAGAGCCGAAGCGACGAGCGTCGCGAGCGTAATGAGTATGCCGACGCTTGCGCCCGATCCGACGTTGAACGAATCCTCCACGAACACGTTGTCGCCTCTGCCGAACACCTTCTGGTACATATAGAACGCCGGCGTCACCGTATGCGGATCGTCCAGCCCGAACGTCGCCGACCAGACGAAGAAGTTGAATGCCGTGATGGTCCAAAGCACGAGCGTCGTACGGAACACGTCTCGCAGCAACGGCAGCGTAATTCGACTGAATTTGATCCACGGATTCGCGCCTTCGAGCGTCGCGGCTTCGTAATAATCGCCCGGAATCCGGTTAATCCCGGCATTCAGAATAAGCATGAAATAGCCGATCGATCCGAAACTGAAAGCGATGATCATCGAGAAGTAAATATGCTGATTGTCCGTCCACTGGATATCAGCCAATGCCGTCAAGCCGAGACGTTTGAAAAGCGTCGTCAGCAACCCGAAACTGGAGTTGAAAATATATTGCAGCCAGACCACCGACAAGACGACGGCCGACACCGTATTCGGCAGGAAAATGACCGCGCGCCAGAAATGGGTGCCGCGGATGCGCGAAGAGAGGATGACCGCATACAGAAAAGCAAAGGCGAAGATGAGCACGCCGCCGATTGCCCAGATGCCGAGCACGTTCTTCATTGAAGACACGAAATAAGAGCTATGCATTAAGTCGCGATAGTTGACCAGGCCGACGTATTTCCATTCGCCTATTTTGCTCGAGAGCGAAGGAATGTCGTAGAAGCTCATCGCCAGCGTTCGTAAAGTCGGATATAGAAAAATAACGAGATAGATGATGACGGCCGGCAATAGAAATAGCGCGATAATCGATTTGTTCATTCTCATGGCGACACCTCCGGGTACGATTCCAAGACGTTGCGACGACGCGAATCGGATTGTCGGGCGCGGCGCTCGTCCTAGCCGCCGCGCCCGAACCGAATCCGTTATTTGCCGGAATAGAATTTCTTCGCTTCCGCCGCCATTTTGTTCACGTAGGCGTCCGGAGCGAGCTTGCCGGTCACGAGATCCATGAACACCGGAATGACCGTCCCCGTCGAGAAGTCGCCGCCGTTGTCGATACCGAAGCCCCAAGGCATGTTCGTCTTCGCGTTCTGGAACGCCGTCTCCGCATCGGCGAGTTGTGCCGGCCAAGCCGTGCCGACGGTTGCCGGGATCGCGACGGCTTTGGTCGCCATGCCTTCCTGCGCTTTCGCGCCAACCAGGTATTTCATCAGTTCGAACGCCGCAGGGATGTTCTTGCTGTCCTTGTTGATCAACAAGCCTTGCGCGCCGAAGGACAATCCTTGCACGCCGCCTTTGCCGTTGCCGTTCGGAACGTCGGGGAATTGGAACGAGCCCCATTGGAAGTCCGGACCGGCCGTCGCCGCGATCTCGTTCGGCAGCCACGTGCCGTTCAGGTACATCGCCGCTTTGCCGAGCGCCAGATCCTGTTGTCCTGCCGGATATTTGTTGCCCGCGATTTTCTTGGAGAGATAGCCTTTGTCCTGCAGCGTCTTCATGTCGTTCGCGAATTGCGTCACGATCGGATCCTTCCACAGGTCGCCCGTCTTATCCTTGACGAGGCCGTCCGTCCAATCGCTGCCCATCGCGCTGCCGAAGTAGCCGCCCATGAAGAGGTCGCGGTACGCGTCGTCGAACGTGATCGGCTCGACGCCGGACTGTTTCAGCAGCTCGCAGTCCGCGAGGAATTCATCCCATGTTTTCGGCGCTGACGTGATGCCTGCTTTGGCGAATATTTCCTTATTATAGAAGAACAGTACGGCGTACGGTTGTTGCGGAATCGCATAGTATCCGTCGTCCAACCCCGCAGGCACGGCGAGCGACTTGACCCAGTCGAGCAGGGACGGAATGATCGATTCCTTCACCGTCTTGCCGTCGCTGCCGATTGCCGACTGCTCGAGCAGGTCGTCGAGCTTAAGCACATGGTCCTTCAGGTTGGACAACGCCGAGCCGGGATCCTGTTCGAAAATATCGATCGACTCGCCGCTCTCGAGCGCCGGCTTGATCAGCTTGTTAATGTCGCGTCCGTTATATTTCACCTCCACGTCCACGTCCGGATTGACGGCTTCGAAATCCGCCACGGCCTCGTCGATGACTTTCGCCTGCGGCTCGGAATTGCTCCACATCGACCAGAAGGTGACTTTGCCCGACAGCTTGGCGGTCGTCGCGTTCCCGGTACCGGCGTCATTCGCGGATGCATCGTTCGCGGATGCATCGTTCGTGCCTGCCGCGTTATTCGTCGCGTTCGAATTGGCTGCTCCGTTTGCCGGCGCATTGTCCTTGTCGTTCGACGAGCCGCAGCCCGCCAATGCCGTGACCGTCAGCATCGTGGACATCAAAACGGTTGCGAATGCTCTGCTTTTCTTATTCACATTCCATTCCCCCTATAGTCGGTAATCGCTTTACAAGTGTGAGTATAGGGAATTTGCGGCGCCCAAAGTATGTCTCCCCGTTAGGAAAACATGGACGCAGATTAGGACTGCGCGCAGAAGCGATCCAACCGAAAAGAAAGATGATATAATCACCCTACATAGACTTGAACGCACCGAACCGTTATAATTCCTGCCCGCTAGAGAGGTGTTGCCGCATGATCCTGCTGAAGAAATTGCGCATTAAAACTCAGATTATGATCGCAGTCGGCGGCATGCTCGTCATTATGCTCATCATCATCTACTCGCTCTACGCCCAGACCTCCCGCATCGTCATTCACAACAACAACCAATATTCGGAAGAGACGATCCGCAAATTCCAGCTCTCCCTCTCGCAGAAGACGGACGAGATCGGCCAGATCATGCTGAATCTCGGCTTCGACCCTTATGTCCAAAAATTTCTGGTCCAGAACGATTCGAGTCTCTCGTACGAGATGAGCAAGGAGCTGGACCGCAAGATCATCTCGCTCAAAGCCGGCCGCAAAGGCATCGAGGACATCGTCCTGATCGGGGCAAACGGCACGAAGTACAGCCTGAACGGCGGCATCTCCTACGTGCAGGGCCTGGAAGCCGGCATCCTTGGCAGCAAATCCTCCTTCGTCAGCGGCTTGGAGAAATTCAGCTACAGCAGCAATCTGCAGAACAGCATGGTGTTCGCCCAGAATATCTACGCGATCGATATCGGCGGCGTCGAAGGCGGCAGCCAGATCGGCTATATCGCGGTCATCGCCAACGTGGATGCCATGTTCTTCGACATCGACAAGACGAACGCCGAGCCGGGCGTCGGCTTCTTCCTGATCGACCGTTACGGCAAAGTATTCCCGGACACCCATTCGCCCGATATCGAAAGAAGCTTTCGCGCGATGAGCAGCGATCCGCACGGCGAGCAGAAGCGGACGGATTACGTCGGCGGTGTCAAAGGAGCAATCCAGATTCAGAAGCTAGAGCCCATCCAGGCTTCCATGCTCAGCTTCGTGCCCGAGGAAGCGCTGCTGGCGGAGCTCAGCGCCGTTCGAACCCGCAGCATTCTGATCGTGATTCTTGCGCTGGTCTTGATGGCGATTCCGTTCTCCGTGATCATCAACAACATCCTGTACCCGATCCAAATTCTCGTGAAGTTCATTAACGGCATCAAATCCGGCCGGATCAAGGATCTCAAAATGACGCTGCAGCTTGAAGGCAACGTCGAGATGGAGGTCGTCGCCGAGAAGCTGAACGGGATGCTGGGCGAGATCGATGCCCTGACCCATAAGCTCGTCGAGACAACCACTCACCTGCTCGAAGCGGAGATCGAGAAGGAGAAGGCCGCCAGCGCGTATTTGCGCAGCCAGATCAATCCCCATTTCCTGTACAACACGCTGGAATCGATCAAAGGCGTCGCGCTCGAGGTCGAAGCCCCTCAGATCGTGGCTATGACCAAGGCGCTCGGCAAGCTGTTCCACTACAGCATCAAGGGCTCCGGCTACGTCACGCTCGACCAGGAATTGAACGCGGTCAAATCCTACGTATTCCTGCAATTGATCCGATTCGAGGGAAGATTCGACGTCCGGTACGATTTCACGGAGGAAGCGCTCCGGGCGCCGGTCATGAAGATGATTCTGCAGCCGCTCGTGGAGAACGCCATCTTCCACGGCCTGGAGCCGAAGACGACCAAGGGCCTGCTGACGATCAGCGGCCGCGTCGCCCATGACCACGAGTCCGCGCTCGTCATTCGGATCGAGGACGACGGCATCGGCGTGGAGGCCGATCTGCTGCGGGACATTCAGCATCAGCTGCTCGAGAAGCCGTCCTCGCTGAGCCAGGCCGGCCACGACCTATCCCGGGGCGGCAGCATCGGACTGCAGAACGTGAACAATCGGCTGCGGCTGACGTACGGTTCGGGATACGGATTGACGTTCGAGAGCGAAGCCGGCTCGGGAACCGCGATTACGCTCAAAATGCCTGGCGACATTCGACTACCTGGAGGGAACGGCGATGTACAAAGTGCTGCTAGTGGATGACGAGAACTTGGTGATCAAAAGCTTGGAGGCCGGCGTGGACTGGAGCAAGTCGGGCTTCAGCGTCGCGGGTAAAGCGGGCAACGGCACGAAAGCGCTTCAACTGGTCGAGGAGTTGAAGCCGCATATCGTGTTCACCGATATCCGCATGCCGGGCATGTCGGGCCTTGAGCTCATCAAGAATATCAAGACGCTGGACCCGGATATTCAAATCGTCGTCATCAGCGGCTACGCCGAATTCGCCTATGTCCAGAAGTCGCTGAATTACGGCGTGCTCGGTTATTGCCTGAAGCCGTTCGACGACTACGAGATCGAGACGCTGCTGCGGACCGCGGCCAAAACCATCGGCGAAATCAAGCAAAAGCGCGAAAGCCACCTGCTCGAACTGATGGACGACCAGCCGACCGCGACGTCGCGGGCCGCCTTTCAGCAGATCTTGGCCGATGCGGGGCTGCTCGCGGAGACGGTTCATGTCGTCGTTGCCGTCGGCAAAGGGCGGCTGACGTTCCCCGCAGGAACGAGGACGATCGGTTTCCATCTGGGAGGCGCGCGCTGCGGGTACTTCGCGCAAGCGCCGGACGGCGGCGGGCTGACGGACTTCCTGGGGACATCGGTTCCCGAGGGCATCCTCGGCATCGGCATCGTCCGCTCGGAACGAGAGATGAGCGCGATGATCCGTACGATCGAGCAAGCGACCGCGAGGGCGTGGGATTTCTTCATTTACGGCCGCAACGACTGCTTCGAAGAACGCGAAGACGGCGCTTCGGGAGACGAGAAGGCGAATGCGCTCGTCCGCGGCGTGGAGCTGGCCATCGCGAAGAAGAACGCCGTCCTGCTGCTAACGTTGCTGGGAGACATGCTGCTGCCGGCGAACAAAGGCTGCCTGCGCATCCAGCATGCGCTCAAAATTTACAACATCGTCTACTTCCACGCCTCCAACGGACGGACGAATTCGCCGGAGGACGATTATATTTTCAGCAAGGAGCAGCTCTTCCATCTCTATCGCAGCTTCGACGCGATGATCGGGAGCCTGGCCGAGCTGCTGCGCGATGCCGGCGGTTCCTCTCCGATTCGGGAGGAGAACAAGACCGAGCACGCCAATCTCAAGGAAATCGTCAAATATATCCACGAGCAGTACCGCACCGACATTTCCATCCAAAGCATCTCGAAACGGTTCTTCATGAACGCGAACTATCTGAGCCAGCTGTTCAAACGGGAAATGAAAGTGACGTTCACCGATTATTTGACGAAGGTGCGCATCCAGCAAGCCAAAGGCCTGCTGCGGGATTCGGGGCTGTCGATCGGCGAAGTGGCGGAGAACGTCGGCTTCCGTGATTATTTCTATTTTATCCGGACGTTCAAGAAGCACGCGCGGCTCACGCCGCGGCAGTACCGGCTTCAGGAGAAATCGGATGCCGGCAGCGAAATGCCGGCTCGCAAGGCGGAGGAACGATGATGGGCGGCATGAAACTTTCGGAACGAACGACGCGAGGAGCTCGACTCATGCGACTGGCTCGAGGGGCTCGAATGAACGGCATGATCCGCCGGATTGCCGCGCTTGCCGCTCTCGTCACGATGTTCACCCTGATCGCGGGCTGCCAAAGCGCCATGTCCACCACTTCCATCCCGCCGCGGTCCGCTGCGTTGTCGGAGCATATGGATATTTCGGTCGCCCTCTGGGATCTCGCCGAGAACATGACGCCAGACGACCCGCTCGTGCATCAACTGGAGCAGAAGCTGAACATTACGATCAAACCGGTTCCCATTACGACCGAGAACTATATGCCCCAGTTTCAAATCTGGGCCTCGACGGGGCAGTTGCCCGATATTTTCTCCAGCGACGCCATCAACTCCAGGTACTACAACGAATGGCGGGATCGCGGCGTCATCCGGGCGCTGCCGGACGACCTGTCCGCCTATCCCAATCTGAAAGCGTATCTGGACACCTCGGAGACCGCGAAGCTGAAGGATAACGGCAAGATGTATTTTATTCCGCGCAAGACGTACGACAGCACCGATTACAACGTGCTCGACCGTCTCGTCATCTACCGCTGGGATCTCGCGCAGCAGGCCGGCATCACCAAGGAGCCCGAGACCTGGGAGGAATTCCGGGCCATGCTCGCTGCGATCGTCGACAAGGATCCCGAAGGCAAACGCATCACCGGCCTGACGAGCGTCAACAATTTGCTGCTCGGCGGCTTGTTCTGGCTGTACAGTTCGCCGGCGGCCACAAGCGACGGCAGCGGGAGCGACTTCAAGTGGGTGAAGGAGAACGGGAAATACATTCCCGCCGTATTCTCCGAGCATGCCGTCGATTCGCTCCAGCTGCTCCGGGACTTCTATGCGGACGGGCTGATCGATCCGGATCTGCCGGCCACCCGAGGCGAGATGGGACGGGATAAATTCGCCCAAGGCAAGTCCGCCGCGCTCTTGATCGCCGGCTCGATCCAAAGCGTCGACATCAATATCTATCGGGAACGATGGCTGAAGCTCCATCCGGGCGATACCCATTTCTACGACAACGTCAAAGTGCTGAAGCCGCTTCCCGCGGTGGACGGCAACCGGTATCACGCCGTGTTCAAGCCGTTCTGGTCGGAGAGCTACATCTCCGCCAACGTCAGCGACAAGAAGATGGAGCGGATTCTGCAATTGTTCGATTACATGAACTCGCCCGAGTTCAAGGATATGCGCCATTACGGGTTGAAGGACGTCGACTACGCCGAATCTGCCGATGGCACGAAGAAGATGGTCGATCCCGGCGTCAGCCTGCTGACGAAATACAAGTATTTCTCGAGTCTCGCGAACCTGCTGGACTGGGACGGCATGTTCAAGCTGAATCCGGCCAACGTCAGCATCACTCCCGAGGGGCAGGCCGCCCAGCGCGAGCTGCTCGATTATTCGATGCAGACGACCAAGAAGCAAGCCTACGACAGCCGGCTGACGGACCTGTCCACGCCGACGAAGGACAGCTTCACGATCTTCGACAGCGACGACATGATCCGGGTGATGATCAGCAAGCTGCCGGTCGAGACCATCTGGAAGGAGATCGTCGACGGCTACAAAGCGAAGGGACTCGACAAGATGATCGAGGAAGTGAACGCCAAGGCAAAGGAATTGGGCATCGAGTAGATGCGCCGTGCTACACGAAGAAATGGACCTGTATCTGCCGATACAGGTCCATCTTCATATTCATGCGGTTAACGGCTTCTTCTGCCCGCGACCAGGTTATAGATCAGCGCGATCAGTGCGATTACAAGGAGGATATGGATCAATCCGCCCGCGATATGCAAGCTAAAACCTAGCAGCCAAAGTACCATCAGAATTACGAATACGCCCCATAACATGTGCATGTCCCCCTTCGTGTCATCTTATTCATGGGTTGTTATTACCACGGCAAGCGAAAGTTAATCATGGAAAATATTAACATTCATAAAATTCGGTTCCAAGAACACCTGATTGCCCGCTGTCTGATTAGGCGTCTTGACGCAAAAAGCCGAATGAACCGCAGGCATGCCTTCGGTTCATTCGGCGGGCGGCTTACGCTGGCCGCGGTCGCTATCGATGGATCACGTCGTCGCTTCGGGGATGACCCCTTCCCGTTCCAGCGCGGAAATGTTGAAATAGGTGACGCCATGGAACCGAACAATCCAATAGTTTGCACCGCCCAAGCCGTGTTCCATTCCCTGATCTTCTATTTGCTCCCAATCGGGAGTCAGGCTGAGTTGTTTGAGCATCTTGGGCGGCTTGGAGTCGCTCATGAGGTAATAGTAGTCTTCCTCGTTCAACATGCCGAGACGCTCGCCGGAGAAGAACGAAACGCCGTGGATCTGCTTCAACAGATCCTCCGATATCCATCCTTCGCTGAGCCTCGGCGGAAGCGGAGTCCCTTGCTTCACGGCGGAAGCGTAATTCGGATCGGCGTCGTCCGCGTAGCCCATGTAGCTCTTGCCGCCCGCCGGCGGCTGCTGCTCTCCGGTTCCCGGAGCTCCGCCGCCCGTTCCGCTGTCCGCTTCTGCCGGCTCAACGATCACCATCATCTCCACCCACTTGGCGACGGCAGATGATCCGAATTGCTCGAGATGCCGGTAATCGGGACCATAGAGCGCAACCGAATAATAACCGAGGCCCTGGTCGAGGGCGATCATGCTTGCAAAGGCATTGTCCCTTACCGCGATTCTCCTGGACGTTTCATACGCGATTTCCATGCTGCCCGTACGGTCGGAATCCCCGTTAACGGGCCCGTAATGCTTAATGTTCAGATACAGCTGATCAAAATCCGCCTGAACGCCAAGAATCGTTCCCGCTAACGGCAGCCCGTCTCCTTCGCGGATCGTTACGTAGCCGGAGGACGGCTCCCGCAGCGATAGATACGCCCTGCCTTCCTCCGTCAGCGGAACGGGAACGGTAACGCCCGGAGCCATGCGGCGCAAGATGTTCATATACGCGAAATTCTCGGTTCCCTCCGTCAATCGCAGTTGATTGTTGCCCGGGCTCAGCATGACGGCATAACTCACTTCTTCATACGTTCTGCCGTCCAGCATCATTTTCTTGCCCGTCCTCTTCCCGGTTAAGTTCTGCCAGCCGCCGCTGCTTGGCGAGAACTCCAGCAAGGGCGGCTTCAGCTCCGGCTGGAGCAGTACCGAGAACGTCGCCTGCTCCAGGTACGTCATCCGGTCAGGCCTCATTGACGCGATGATCGTGCTGTACCAGTTCCAGATCATCGTCCCATGGTCCAAGCGAATGGCTATGCCGAGCCAAGGGAGTGCCCTTACCGGAATGTAGGACCGTCCTTCGAGTACGAACGGCGCCGGAATCTTAATCGCGGCAAATAGTTTCCCGTCCGCCGTATAGAGCTGATCCCGGCCTGGCCGGAAGGCGACCTCCTGCCGCATGGACGTCACTTCCGGCTTCATGATAATGCGCGTCTCCCGCTTCGTCCAATCCCATCGGATGCTGGAGGCTGCTCCGCTTTCCGCCAGGAGATGGAGCGGCACGAACACGCGGCCTTCCTTGACGATCGCTTTGCCCGGCTGAATGGCATGGCCGTCGAGCGAAGCCTGCGTTCCGTTCAGATCGAACTTCATTTCGTGCCGAACGCGATACACCTTCGCGATAGCCGACTCCTGAACATTACCTTCGTCCCCAGCCGCCGCGCGGGCCTCCTCGGCCGGAGCCGCGAAAGCACTCAGCCCGATGCTCAGCATCGTCACTGCGCCCATAATCATCCTCGCCCATCTCTTCACCTTCAATATCATTCCCCTCTCCTATGCCAGGATATCCCAGATCTATCTTCACCTTTAACAAGACGCTGGGCGGAGCCGGTTAGTTGCTAGGTTTGCTCACTTTTTCCTGAAAATAGGATGTTTTCCATGCATGACAGACGCCCAAGAACGCCAAAAAGCCGAATGAACCCGCACGGCTGGAATGCCTTCGGTTCATTCGGCTTCTTGCTATTGCATGCGGTTAAGCTCGGTGACGAACGGCTGCGGATTACTTCGCTTTGATCTCCTCGAGCGGTTGCGCATGGCCGTATTTCGGATACTCGCGGCCGACCGGCGCTGCCCATTTCACGGCATTGTCGATCACCTTGCGCACGTTCGCGTCGCGGTAGGTCGGATACGTCTCGTGGCCCGGGCGGAAGTAGAACACTTTGCCGGAGCCGCGCGTGTAGCAGCAGCCGCTGCGGAACACTTCGCCGCCTTCGAACCAGCTCACCATGACGAGCTCGTCCGGCTGCGGAATATCGAAGTGCTCGCCGTACATTTCTTCCTGCGGCAGCTCGAAGTATTCGCCGAGGCCGGCCGCGATTGGATGCGCCGGGTTCACGATCCAGATGCGTTCTTTCTCGTCGGCTTCGCGCCATTTCAGGTCGCAGCCCGTGCCCATCAGCTTCTTGAAGATCTTCGAGAAGTGGCCGGAGTGCAGGACGATCAAGCCCATGCCGTGCAATACGCGATTCTGTACGCGCTCGACGATTTCGTCGCTCACTTCGTGATGGGCCAGATGTCCCCACCAGATCAGGACGTCGGTGTCGTTCAGCACTTCTTCGGTCAAGCCATGCTCCGGCTCGTCGAGCGTCGCGAAGCGCAGCTCGCCTTGTACGTTCAATCCCTCGGCAATCGCGGCATGCATCCCTTGCGGATAGATTTCGCCTACCTTCGGGTTCAATTTCTCATGTCGGTATTCGTTCCAAATCGTGACGTTGATCGTTGGTTGTGTCATGTTCGTCTCGTTCCTCCTGTAAGGGCATTCATGATAGCTTTTATTATAAGGAACGCGGCGCCGGGGATCGATTGCAGATCAAGGATTTTTTTTACGGTATCCTGTCATCGGGCATGCAAAACCGCCGATTCGTGCTACACTGGATTTACGCGATCGAAGACTAACCTGGATCCAAGGAGCCTCTAATGACAGCCGAAATCTACCATGAGCATGTTGCCTACCAGAATCCGTTTCTCGCCATTAAGATCTGGCAGATCGATTCCGACCGCGAGACGAACAGGGCGCTTCGCCTGAGCAAGCAAACCGGCCGGAAGCTGCCTTTTCCCGCTTGGAATTATCACGACGAGATCGAATTTCTGCTCATTCTCCGCGGAGAAATGACCGCCTATTACGGGGACGAGCAGCTGCCGCTGCGCAAGGGGGACGTTGCCCTGTTCGGCTCGGCGGAGCCTCATACCACCGTGCAAACGAAGGACAGCCCGCTCAGCTACCTTGTCTTTCAATTGAACCTCCGCACTTACTGGGACCACAGCACGATGAACAACATGATGCATTTTGCAGAGATTATCCGGCCGCTCAGCGCGCTTAATTATATCTTCCAAGAGAACCGGGAAGCCCGCACGGCAATCGCTTCGCTGATTCGCGATATCCATAAGGAAATGAACGATCGGCAGATCGGCTGCGAGCTGGCGGTCTCTTCCCGCATCAAGATGATTTTGCTGCTGCTCCTGCGGGGCGACAGCCGCAAGCTGCTTCACTACCATGATCACCTGCTGTACGACAGGCTGCGCCCGGCGATCAACTACGTGGAGGAGCGCTTAAGCGAGAAGCTGTCCGTCGAGGCGGTCAGCGAACAGCTGAACATGAGCCCGACGCATTTCATGAAGTCGTTCAAGAAGGCGCTCGGCATGACCTTCACATCGTTCGTCGTCTTCAAGCGCATCAAGCGCGCGGAGCAGCTGCTCCTGACGAGCGACATCAGCATTGCGGACGCCGCGGTCGCCGTCGGCATGTCCAACCTGGGACATTTCTATCAGCTGTTCAACCGTCTGAACGGTTGCTCTCCGAAGCAGTTCCGGGACCGGCTGCGGACGGACGCCGCGCTGCGAGCGTGAAGCGACAAGTTAAAATGGAGGAACGTATCCGATGTCCGATTCGCTGTCGGGTCTTATCCATTTACGCGCAACGACGCCGGAGGATATCCCGTTTGTCTGCTCTGCCGAGTCCGACCCGGCAAATGCCCCTTACGTCGGGCAATGGGAGCCTGACCGGCATTTAGCCGCATTAACAGATGAAGATAGCGCTCATTTCATCATCGCGCATAAGAACGAAGGTCGGATCGGATATCTCATCCTCTCCGGCTTGCAAGACCCGCACGGTTCCGTCTGCATTAAGCGCATCGTCGTTCAAACCAAAGAGCGGGGCTGCGGGAAAGAAGCGTTAAGGCTCGCGCTGCATTGGCTGTTCGGCCCCGTATCGGCCCATCGCGTATGGCTCGACGTGAAGGCGTTTAACGATCGCGCCCGCCATGTTTACGCGTCCCTCGGATTCGTCCATGAAGGCATGCTGAGGGAATGTCTTCGCGTCGGCGACCGCTACGAGTCGCTGGTCGTCATGTCGATGCTGCGGAGGGAATACGACGCTTCCTTTTGAAGATTCCACTTTGCAATGGGAGAGTGAGTAGGATGAACGAGTCGGTTCTTGATTTCTATGACGAGCTAACGGAAGATTACCATCTCTTGTTCGCGGATTGGAAGCGTGCGGTTGCATGGCAAGGGGACGTGTTAAGCAAGCTCATCGATGCGAAGCTCGGCGGGACGAGCGACGCCGCGGCTATTTCGCTTCTAGATTGCTCTTGCGGAATCGGCACGCAAGCGATCGGGCTGGCTCAGCATGGTTATCAAGTCAGCGGCACGGATTTGAGTCCCGCTTCCGTAGCGCGAGCACGGCAAGAGGCCGCGTCTTTTGGCGTGGACATTCCATTCGGCGTGGCTGATTTTCGTACGTTGGCACAAGAGGTGGCCGGCGAGTTTGACGTCGTTCTCTCGGCGGATAATGCCGTCCCCCATCTGCTGACGGATGAGGATTTGATGCTCGCCTTGCGCAATATGCATGCCAAAGTCAAACCTGGGGGCGTTCTGCTGCTTACGATGAGAGATTACGACGAGCTGGCGCAGGAGAAGCCTAGAGCTTCGGAGCCGCGCACGTTCGATAACGGGAAACGGATCGTTTTTCAGGTATGGGACTGGGCGGACGATGCGAGAACGTACCGAACCAACCATTTTATCCTGCAAGAAACCGATGGGCAGTGGATCACCAAGCATAGCCAGACCCGGTACAGAGCTTTATTGCGCGATGACTTGAGCCATGCGCTGCAAGCCGTCGGGTTCTCGGATATTGCGTGGCTGATGCCTGCGGAAAGCGGGTATTACCAACCGGTTGTGACGGCAATGAAATTGTGAGTTCGGAGAGCTGATTAGAGGCACCTACTGACCGATTCATACCTTTTACTGAGGAGTCTAACCCATGGAATTGCATACGATTACGCTGGAAGGAGACCGCGTTCGCCTGCTTCCGCTCCATATTGATCATGTCGAGCAATTATTCAACGCCATTGATCGGCCGGAAGTGTGGATGTATCTGCCTTGCCGCATGGAGAGTTTGGAGGATATGACGGCTCACGTCCGGGAAGCGCTGGAAGGCCGGGATCGAGGGACCGACTTGCCTTTCGTCGTGTTGGATAAGGAGTCGAATCAATTGGTCGGGATGACGCGAGTGCTTGGCATTTCAACCGAGGACCGCAGTGCCGAGATCGGCTGGACATGGTATTCTTCCAAGGTTTGGCGCACGCGGGTGAATACGGAGTGCAAATATTTGATACTGAATTATTGCTTCGAGGTACTACATACCATTCGCGTGCAATTAAGAGCAGATCTGCGCAATACGCGTTCCAACGAGGCCATTCTTAGAATCGGCGCCAAGCAAGAAGGCATATTTCGTAAAAACAAAATTTTGTACGACGGACATATCCGGGATAGCGTTTTTTACAGTATTCTGGAAGAGGAATGGCCGGAGGTACAACAACGGTTAAGTCAGATGCTCGCCATTAACAAAGGAGCTGATCCTATTGGTTGAACGCGCTGAAGATCGGAAGCTGGACAAGGATGGAATTGCACGAGGTAAAGCACGCATCAAGAATGCGCTGCAGGTTCGATTGGTTTCGAATCTCGAGCAAGCCAGAGCGTATTATCAAGATGTATTAGGTTTCAAGGTTGATGGCTGGAACCATGTCGAACGCGATGGCGTCGGCTTCCTGCTCCAGCAAGCCGATAGGCTCGAAGATGTTCGGCCCAATGCGAAGCCTTCGCCGATGGATTACCCTCACGACTGGCCGGGTCCGCCGACAAGCTGGGATACATACGCGTACTCGGATTTTGACGGCGTCCAATCGTTGTACGAGGAATTCGCGGCGAGCGGAGCCATCATTGCGTATGCCCCGCTTATTGAAGCGATGGGGAGCAGCCAGTGGAAAGAGTTTGCGGTGAAAGATTTGGACGGGTATGTGATTGTGTTTGGCGGGAGAAATTAGGTTTGGGAGGGAGAGGCCATCGAACGGATAGTAACGGCAGGGGCGTATGTGAAGGTTGACGGTTATTTCCTGTTTCAAGTGGGACCTACCAAGTCGGGAACTACGTTAGGCGTCGTTAGGCTAGGCGGTCATCGGGAGAATGGTGAAACGGGCTGGCAATGCGCATCACGCGAAGCCTATGAAGAAGCGTCCGTTCATATAACGCCCCTCGCGCCGCCTGCCACCTATTGGTATCGAGCTGCCGACAATCCAGAGCTGGAGGCTGGCGATTGGCCAGACCACGAATGCCCGCCAATTCTTGTAGGTAGACGACAAGACAGCGAATTACTGACACCTATTTACTTAGCCGTTTCTCTGACACCTCCCGTGCCGGCCATGGAGACACATGGTCTTCTACTCTTGAAGCCTGACGATATTAGACGTATTAACGTAAGAACACTTACGCTGGGACAGTATCTCCACTCAGGCGGCAAAGCGGTATTCAAGGAACGGTTACCTCTGCATCTGCCGTTGGAGCCTTTTCCGCATCTGCGGCTTCTTGAAACCTTGATCGGCATGCATCCCGAACTAGCAGATTAGTGAACAATAAAATAGACAAATTAATCATCCTCCTTTTCTCGAAAATCCAACCTCTCGGCTCCACGCGAAACTAATGAAAGCCTGGGGGCGAAGTCTACCTTCGCCCCCAGGCTTTCTGCCTTGACCACTCCTTAATTATTAATTCGTCACTTCAAACTCGTACAGAATCGGCGTGCTGGACCCGCCAGTGTAATAGATTCTCGCTTTCGTGCCCGTCACGGCAGGGAACGTAACCGCCGTCGGCGCGCCAGATCCGCCGATCGTCGTGCCGGTATAGGCCGTCGCCCAGCTCGCTCCGTTCCAATACTCGATGCGGTACCCCGTCGTCCGGTTGCCGTACTCCGACAGCGCAACGCGGTTGAACGTGGTGCTCGCGCCAAAATTCACTTCCGCCCACTGCCCGTTATAAACGGAGCCGAGTGCCGCTTGCCAGTCAGTGGAAGAATTACCGTCGAACGCTTTGTCCGCCGTTTGGGAGGCGTCCCAGTTGGTGGAGCTGGCGTACGTTTTGCCTGCGGCGAGATTGACGTACTGGCGGTTGATTTCGAATTCGTAGAGGATCGGTGTGAAGCTGCCTCCCGTAAAATAAATTCTCGCTTTCGTACCCTTCACGGTCGGGAACGTCGCCGTCGTCGGAGACGCTGAGCTGCCAATCGTCGTGCCGGTATAAGCCGTTGCCCAGCTTGCGCCGTTCCAATATTCAATGCGGTACCCCGTGGTGCGGCCGCCATATTCCGACAGCTTCACTTGATTGAAGCTCGTGTTCGCGCCGAAGTCCACCTGCACCCATTGCCCGTTATAGGCCGAGCCCGAAGCGGCTTGCCAGTTGGTTGCGCCATTGCCGTCGAACGCTTTGGCCGCCGTTTGGCTGGCGTCCCAGTTCGAAGAGCTGCTGTACGCCTCGCGGTCGAGCGCGAGGTTCGCGGGATTAACGGATGGGCGAAGCACGTTCTTGATCGCGTCGAGCCGTTCCGTTCCATCGAACAACGTCGGCGCGATCCAGCCGCCTTCGTCGTATTCGTTCCACGCGTACATGATGACCGCGTTCGCTTCCGCCGTCGACGAGTTGCTGCCCACCCAGTTCAGCGCGTTGGTCAGGTTTGACGCGATCTCCGAAGGCGCCGCGGTCTGGACCCAGTCGTTCGGTCCGACCGTCATCCAGCTCACGGGATGGTCGTACCGCGGACGCGTGTCGATGCCCGTCGTCACCCACGGAATGACTTTCTTGCCCGTTGCCTTATGGCTGTTCCAGTTGGACTGGTCTTGTGCCATCAAGCCCGAATAAGCCCCGCCACCGCCGGCCCACGTATTGTAGGCGCTGATCGCGTCCGCCCCGATCGAGGAAGCCGCACTCGATGCCCCGGACGAATTGTCGGACATGACGACGACGTATGGGCTCGCAAGCCCCGCCGCGGTTGCCTTGTTCCGAATCGAGGTAATGTCCGCGGCACTGTAACCGCCCGTTCCGCCGAAAATATACAGCAGCGGCCGTCCACCCATCACCTTTTGGTAATTGCTCTCCTGGAACTTGCTCACCAGCCAATCGAACTTCGTCGACGGCAGACTGCCCGTTCCGAGGATGTACGTGTATTTCACGTCGCTCTTATGCGTGCTGGAATCATACAGATTTCTGGCCGTGTCCATGCCGCTGTCATCCGGATAATAGCAGAACGCCCAGTAGTCGATGCCCGCATACTTCGCGAAAGCGATGTCCTGGTCCGTTAAGCTCTGCGTGAGCTGACGCGCGTTGACGGAGTTCGTTCCCGTCTCCACCCCGAAGAACGGCAGTCGAAAATGATACTTGTTCGGTCCGAGCGTCTGCTCCACCTGCAAGCCGACCTGCGCCGCGCCGACGCCGTCGGTGTTCAACGTCCCCACCCAGGCATCCCAGCGAATGGCGCCTACCAGCGTGTGATTCGGATTGTCTGCATACGCATGCGGCGCCTGCGTCAGTGTCCGAGCCGGCAATAATCCCGTGGCGACCATCAGTACGATAGCGGCTGAAACCAACCGTTTGAATGTTCTCATGACCTGCACTCCCTCTCGTATAAGGTTTTGACCAACCTAGTGAAGCCGAGTTCCCGATCAAATCCCCCTTTGCTTCGAATAATATCTGCTTGCACGAAGAGTATAGCGCTTTCATTAGTTGGATGGGATTGCCCCGGTTTACCTTTTCGATGTTCCGTTTTACTGTCTCTTATAAAGCGGAGGGCAACGCCCGCTCTGTGCCGGAGGCGGTGCCTGGACTGCTAGGCAAAATCGCCGGCGTCTTCGCCGGTCGGAAGAAATCGTACATCCATCGTCAAAAATCAAAAAAGCTATTGCCGGCGTATATAAAACCACCGGCAATAGCTTAATTATGTCTAGGCATAGATGCAATATTCGCTTCGACGCCAACCCTTACTCTTTTGGGATCGACGCCATGCAGATCTGCGAGGAGATGTCCCAGCTGTATTTGCCACGGCTGCCCTCGTATAGTATGACGAACGCATCCTCGGTCTCGATCAGCGCCGGGAACCAGATCGCGCCGCCGTCCTCCTGCCCCATCGCGCCGCAGCCGAAGATCGGATTGCCGGGATGGCGCTCCCAGTTCAAGAGATCCGTCGAACGGGCGAGGCCGAAGAAATCCGGCTCGTCCGCCAGGTACGAGCTTCCGCCGTACATCATGTAAAAGTGATCCCCGTCCTGCATCAGCCGTGCCGTCACGATGGACAGCGCGTCCCAGCTGCCCGCCTCGCCTACGAAGATTGGCGCTTCCGACACGGATTCGAAATGAATGCCGTCCTTCGAACGCGACAGATAGAGGCGATAGCCGTTATCCTCCAGCAGTTGATAGATCATATAGATGTAGCCGTCATTCACGATGGCTGCCGGAGCACGGCCCTCCATGATGTTGCCGACCTTCTCGAAGTGCACGCCGTCTTCGCTGACCGCGAGGCCGACGCAGTCGGGACCTGCTCCGATCGCGGAATAGTAGACGTAGACTCGGCCGCCGAACTCGACCACGGAGGGATCGAGCACGTCCTTGCAGTCAAACTCGCCCGGACCGCCGACGTCCACGATTGGCTCGCCGTCATTCAGGTCGCGCAGCTCGATGGTGTTCCGCGTGACGCTGACGATCTCGGCTACGCCCAGCCGGTCATGGCGCTGTCCGTCCGTGCCTGGCTGGATGCCGTTGCCCCGATAATAGAGCAGCTGCCTGCCGCCGAAGGTCAACGTATCGGGATTCGCGACCCAGACGCTCCGCCACGTATCGCCGCTTGCCGGGATGACGGGATTATGCTCGGAATGATGCCAAGACAAGCAGTTTTGCTGGTAGTTGCCTTTGAAGAGCTGCCATAGTTTCTCGCTCATGTGTATGCATGCCTCCTGTTTCTTTCCTCCCACTATAGCGCTCACCGGAGAACGGAACAAGGAACGAACGAAACAATTACTTGGACTTTTGAAACTAGTTTATCTTCCCTGTACCGTCTCTTCCGCATGAAGCTGCAGCGTCAACAGATGAATTGACACGGATGTTCGCTGAGAATACGATAGGATGAATCAAGTTTCTTCAGCCTGAACCGGCTTGAAGGAATGAAACGTTCGCAGGAGAGAAGGAATCGGAGATGCCGCTAAACGATCTGATCGTCCATATTCCGCCGCTGCCCCATTTCCTCACCGCGGGACAGGATGTATTTCCGCCCGGAAGCCGGCATGTCGAGCGGCAGCAGATCGGCGTCTTCGATCTGATCGTCGTGACAAGCGGCGCGCTGTACATGGGGGAAGCCGGCACGGACATGCAGGTCGGGGCTGGACAGGCGCTCATTCTGCGGCCGGATTTGCACCATTATCCGACGAAGCCGTGCGAAGCGGAGACGCATTTTTACTGGATTCATTTTCAACTCGGGTCTCCGTGGGGCGAGCCGACTGGGTCGAGCAGACTAAACGGACTGGGCGGGCCGAGCAGGTCGAACGGGTCGAGTAGCCACTCCGCGCAGCAGCTCGCTGCCCGGTGGGGCTCGGACAATAACCAACCCGCGGAGCACGTACAGCTGAGCGACTTCGGCCATCAATACGAACTTCGTCTGCCGCGGTATGCAGCCTTGTGGAGTCCGCAGGAGACCTATGCCGACATCGAAGGCTTGCTTGCACTGAGTGCTCATGCGGACTTGGCCGGCAGTTGGAAGCAGCAAACGATCTTTCACCGGCTGCTGTTCCGTCTGTGCAAGGAAGCGCAGCAGGACCGTACGGAGTCGGCGGTGACCAAGCTCGCGGAACGTACGGCCTCGTGGCTGAAAGCCAACTACCGGCAGTCTATTACTAATGAGCGGCTGCGAGATGAGCTGAACTATCACCCGATCTATATCACCCGGTGCATGCGCGCCGTCTATGGCCGATCGCCGAACGAGTTTCTGAACGAATATCGCTTGGAGCAGGCGAAGCTGCTGCTGCTCACGACGGACAAGCCCGTGACCGATATTGCGGGGGCCGTCGGTTTCGAGGACCCGGCTTATTTTGCCCGCCGATTCACCGCTTCCGCCGCGATGAGTCCCTCGGCTTATCGGAAGCAGTTCGAGGTACGGGGGTGAACGTAATCGTGGATAAAATTACCTAATTACACACAAAGATAATACAAGGGCTTTGGCTGCGTAACAGGGTTGGCGAAGTGTTGGATGAGAGGAGAGTACTGTGATAAATCGAGGATCTGCGCGGAGTTCTGGGTGCTTGATGACTCGCAATCATGACTTAATGACTGCTAATCCCTACGATTATCTTGAACGCCTTGCGATTCTTTCTTGCTCGCTTGAAACCTTCCCTGACATCCAGTACCCACACCGTCTGCCGAATTCAAATGCGGATATATAGGGAATGGAGCTTGACTGGCCGAACGACGCCTGCCTCTTCGACCTCCGTGCCATCCGCTAATTCGGTTTCCGTTCTCACCAGCCAGCGATTGCCGATGCCGAATTCGATATATTTCAGGATAATCACTCCTTGGAATCTGCCGCTGGGCTTAGGCTGTCAATGTGAACCTTATGCCGCCAATAGCCGGCTCATTCAATTTCGGTGCTCGAGCCCGCCTATCCGCTACCGTTACTATTCGTTTCGCATATTGCGATGCCCTCCATGATGGGCGATTGCCACTTGCCCCAGCCAACTAGCCACCAGACTCTAGCCCTAAGTTCTTCCCCCTTAACCCTCGAACTTCTCAAATAAATGCAAATCTGCACTTATTTCCGAAATCGGAACGGGCTTAGAACAAAATAAATGCAAATATGCAGTTATTTCATCGATTTATCGCTGAAAACGCTCGAGGTTGGCGGATTAGTTGCAGATTTGCAGTTATTTCCGTATTTTCGAGCAAAGCCGCCGAGAATAAGTGCAGAATTGCAGTTATTTCTATGCATGAAGAGAACGACAGACACGGTTTGCAAGGAGCAGCCCGATCGGACGAAATCTCGACGCTTAAGTCCGCCGATCCGGCACCGATATTAACTTCCCTGCAAAGTGATGCTTCCTTGAAGGGCTTCAAGGAAGTGTACGGCATGACGCCGAAGCAGTATTTGATGCAGCTGCGGACCCAGAAAGCGAAGCAATGGCTGACGGAGACGGATCAGACGGTGGAGGAAATCGCCGACCGGCTGATGTTCTCGTCCCCCGCTCATTTCACCAAATATTTCATTCAACAAACCGGAAGCTCGCCGTCCCACTATCGGGCGAAGAAAGACATCTCCTAGGCTAGCGCGGAGTGACAATGGCCATATCACCTCGAGGCCTTCTCCCAACAACAGGCCCCCAATAAAAACAAGGCCTCAACAAAACAAATTTGTTGGGGCCTTATCGTATTCGGCATCTACATGCCATTGGTTTACAGCAAGTCGCTTCATGCGGTTCGTTCATGCGGTTCGTTCATGCGGTTCGTTCATGCAGGCTTGTTGAACTTCCAGGTTGGTTAGGGCGTCTGCCCATACACGGATATGTGGACCTCTGTCAAGAAAGTAGACACCAGCTATGACCCGGTTCTCTTATCAAACTGAGCTGCGAAACGAATCGGGGACAGGTAGCCTAGCGAGCCGTGGATCCGTTTACGG
>NZ_JBWDNI010000004.1:0-500779 GCF_056269105.1 Paenibacillus sp. J31P316
ACGGGATAAGCGCTGAAAGCATCTAAGCGTGAAGCCCCCCTCAAGATGAGATTTCCCAGTATGTAAGACCCCTTGAAGACGACGAGGTTGATAGGTTCGAGGTGGAAGCGCGGCAACGTGTGGAGCTGACGAATACTAATCGGTCGAGGGCTTATCCTAACCGCTATCACGAAGTGAAAACTTCGGGAAGCATCGGTAATGTCAGCTAAGTAACACCTTTCGCAAAGGTTCGTATCCAGTTTTCAGGGTGGAAGTTGCCCGAATTTAATACCGTTCCCTGATAGCTCAGTTGGTAGAGCACTCGACTGTTAATCGAGTTGTCACAGGTTCGAGTCCTGTTCGGGGAGCCATTTCTGGAGAGCTGTCCGAGTGGTCGAAGGAGCACGATTGGAAATCGTGTATATGCTAACCGCGTATCGAGGGTTCGAATCCCTCGCTCTCCGCCAGATATGGCCCGTTGGTCAAGTGGTTAAGACACCTCCCTTTCACGGAGGTAACAGGGGTTCGAGTCCCCTACGGGTCACCATTTTCTCTGAAAATTCTTCAAAAAAAGACTTGCCATGAACACAGGAAATGAGTTATATTATTACTTGTCGTTCAGACGCGGAGGCTTAGCTCAGCTGGGAGAGCATCTGCCTTACAAGCAGAGGGTCGGCGGTTCGATCCCGTCAGCCTCCACCATAATTGCATAGAAACAATTATTAATGACGCGGGGTGGAGCAGCCCGGTAGCTCGTCGGGCTCATAACCCGAAGGCCGCAGGTTCAAATCCTGCCCCCGCAACCAATTACCTTCGGTATGATACCGAGAACTATAATGTGGAGCCGTGGTGTAGTGGCCTAACATGCCTGCCTGTCACGCAGGAGACCGCGGGTTCGAATCCCGTCGGCTCCGCCATTATAACCAAGTTAGGCTCGGTAGCTCAGTCGGTAGAGCAGAGGACTGAAAATCCTCGTGTCGGCGGTTCGATTCCGTCCCGAGCCACCATTTCAGTCAAGCAATAGTTGTACAATGTGCCGGTGTAGCTCAGTTGGTAGAGCAACTGACTTGTAATCAGTAGGTCGTGGGTTCGACTCCTATCGCCGGCACCATCATGGAGGATTAGTGAAGTGGCTAAACACGGCAGACTGTAAATCTGCTCTCTCTGAGTTCGGTGGTTCGAATCCATCATCCTCCACCACTTTTTTACCTAGGGGCATAGTTTAAGGGTAGAACAGCGGTCTCCAAAACCGTTAGTGTGGGTTCAATTCCTGCTGCCCCTGCCAATTGAATTAGTTATATGGCGATCGTGGCGAAGTGGTTAACGCACCGGTTTGTGGATCCGGCATTCGTGGGTTCAATTCCCATCGGTCGCCCCATTTAACTAAAAATAAACAATAAAATGTTGGGGATTAGCCAAGCGGTAAGGCAACGGACTTTGACTCCGTCATTCCCTAGGTTCGAATCCTAGATCCCCAGCCATTTATGCGGAAGTGGCTCAGCGGTAGAGCATCGCCTTGCCAAGGCGAGGGTCGCGGGTTCGATTCCCGTCTTCCGCTCCATCTTTAAATGGCGCCATAGCCAAGTGGTAAGGCAGAGCTCTGCAAAAGCTCTACCCCCAGTTCGAGTCTGGGTGGCGCCTCCACAAAATTCTATACCGTGTGCCCTTAGCTCAGCTGGATAGAGCATTTGACTACGAATCAAAAGGTCAGGAGTTCGAATCTCTTAGGGCACGCCATCAAGTATGCCGGCGTGGCGGAATGGCAGACGCGCGCGACTCAAAATCGTGAGGGAAACCGTGGAGGTTCGAGTCCTCTCGCCGGCACCATTATCAAACATTATGTTTTACCCTTTAAAACGCTGATTGGACTTCGTCCAGTCGGCGTTTTTGTTTATAGTGTATTTAATGTCGATATCATGCACGACGCACGACTATGATCGTTTAGAAGTGCTGTGTGCTATATTACCAAGCTGCTATACGATGTATGAAAGCCTGAGTATGAACACGAATGGAATGATTTCGTCGAGAAGCCCGAGTACAGTATGATCTCTGTATTTGGGCTTCTTTTTAATATTGATAAGGCGAAGGAAGTTAGGAGCGAACCACGGATACCTTTCGAAACCGTACATTTTGTCGGCTATTCAGTCTTAGGGTCTGTGGGCACCCCGCCTGAGGTCTAGGTTCAAATACCGTCGCGGGTCCGTTTTGAAGAGAGCGAAAACAACCTACAATAAGGACATAAGCAAGAAACGAAACACGGCAAGCGAAAACACGTAATGAACAGTAAGAATGAATCTTAGAAAGGCGGTGACATACATGAACGGTAAAAATGCAATTGGCGCAGCATTGGTTGTGGTTGGCGGATTGATGGTGATGAAGTTTCTAGGCATTCATCTTGGTTGGATTGTCGGACTATTGATGCCTTTTATCCTCATTGGTCTGGGCGTTGTCGGAGTTCGTAACAACAGTAAGGTGGTTGGATCGATCCTGATTGTAATTGGCGGATTAATGCTGCTTCCTAAACTTTTTGGTCTGCTCTCTCTACTTATTGCAGTCGTACTGATCGTTGCTGGCGTGGCAATGTTCAAAAATCGTCAGAATCGCGTGTAACGAACTGAAATGAGCAGCACTATTCGTAATTGAATGTTTGGAACGAAGGAGGATCGAGCAATGAGCATTATGCGAAGAGTGAGGGACATGACGGCTGCTACGCTAAACGAGCGGCTGGAGAAGGCCGAGGATCCCGTAAAGCTGATCGATCAGTTTCTATGGTCGACCCGGGAGGAAATCATTCAAGCCGAGAAGCTGTATCAGCAATGCTCGGGACACGGCAATCATTTGAAAATGCAGTGGCAGCAAGCCGAGCAATTGAAAGAAAAACGCGAGCAGCAAGCGATCATCGCGCTAAAAGCCGGCGAGGAGCATGTTGCACGGATCGCCTTGATGGAGAAAGCATCCAGCGAAGAGCGAGCTGTACAGTACCGCGAGCTTTACGAACAAGCCGCACTAAGCATCAGAGAGCTGGAAGAACAGCTTCGCGAGCTGCGCAGCGAGTATCAGAGCGTTTACGATAAGCGTGAGTATTTTGCGGCCCGGATGGAGTCGTTGCGTCTGCAGCAGCGGTTAAACGAGCGCTATGCGCAGAACGGCGTATTCAATTCGGCACCAGGCCAGCAGTCTTCCGGCATCTTCCGCAGGCTGGATGACAAGATCAGCGATATGGAGCTGGAAGCCCGCAGTCTTCGCGATTTGCGCAAAGCAGGTCAGGAATGGATAACCGGTGCAGGACAATCGGTGCAAAACGTCATCGAGCGCGAGATGGAGCAATTGAAGCGCAAACTGCAGCAGGAAGGATGGAAATCGCAATGAAGAAGCTGTATCGATCGCGACGCGACAAAAAATTGTTCGGCCTTTGCGGCGGTCTTGCCGAAATGTTGAACGTGGATGCGACGCTGGTTCGAATTCTACTGATCGTCGTCACGGTCTTTACGAGCGGCGCATTGATTCTGGTTTATATATTGGCAGGCTTGGTCGTCCCGCAAAATCCGTATGATTTTGGCGGCGGTTATGGCCCGGGCAAGGGCGGTTTCGGCGGCGGATGGAACAATCCTAACAACGGACCGTATGGCGGCGGCAGCAATTACGGCGGCGGTCAAGGTTTCGGCCCTGGCAATGGCAGCTCCTACGGAAGTTCTTTCGGGGGTCCATCGCAGCCAGGTCCGACTTGGCAGAAACCGCCGGCACAAACGACAGCGCAGCCTGCCTCGAATATCGATGCGATGATGGAAGACCTGGAGAAACGCGCGCTGAAGAAGGAAATCGAAGAGCTTCGCGCAAAACTGGCTAAACACGAGAACGAGAAGGGAGATGTTTAAGAATGAGTATTTTCAAACGAATGAAGGATATGACGAAAGCGTCCGTTCACGAGCTGCTCGATAAAATGGAAGATCCCGTTGTGATGCTGAATCAATACTTACGGGATATGGAGGCTGAGATCCATGCGGCGGAACTGACGGTCGCGAAGCAAATGGCGAACGAGCGTCGTATGCTCCAGCGCCTGGAAGAAGCGACGAGAAGCGGCGCGGACCGCGAGGGAAAAGCAGAAACCGCACTTCGCGCAGGGCAGGAGGAACTGGCACGCAAGCTGCTGGAGGAGAAAATTTTCTTCGATCAGAAAATCGTCGAATACACGGAGCTGCACGTCAATGCCAAAACGCAGGCTGAAGAGCTGATGAGCCAGCTGCACGGCATGAAGGATGAGTATTACCAGCTTCGCAACAAACGCAACGAGCTTGCTGCACGTGCCCAAATGGCGAAGGCGAAAAAGCAAATGGCACAGGTGTCCTCGGTGCACACCATCGAAAGCGGAAACGCTTCGCGCGGCTTCAGCCGTATGGAAGAGAAGATCATGCAGCTGGAAGCAGAAGCAGACGTTATGCGCGTGCCATTCGGCTCGTACAACGGACCGTCGGCTGCCGCGGGATCGGTTGATCCTTCGAAGCAATTGAAGGTCGAAGAGCAGCTGCAAGCGCTCAAAAGCCGTTTGAATCCGCCAGTTACTGAATAAGGCTGTAAGGTAGAATCAAAGACTATGCCATGGTCGATGCGCAGCGCTGGCATCGGCCACAGGCATGTTTTTGCGCGTTCATACATAGGGAGGAGGAGCGGAGTTGAGCGATCCATCGTCTTCGCCAAATCGCGATGAGCCGGTGAAGCCGTCCGAACGTCCAATGCCGCCGGCAGATCTGGGCGGTCGACCGGTCCTTTATCGCAATGAAGCGCCGCCGGCGCTTGTCCAAGCTGCCGAGAAACGCAAAAATGCAGCGGAGACGGTTCTTTGGCTCTTCGTTATTTTGGGGTTAAGCGTGCTGGTGCTGCAGGGGACCGGTTACGTGAAGCTGTTTTCTCTGCAAAGCAAAGCGGCGCTGATCGGCCTGACGGTCATTGCTGCTGCGCTTGTTCTCGCCGCCGTGTATAGTTATTTGCAAGGGGTGAAGCTGCGAGCCGCGCTCAAGCGGCTGTCCGACCAGCAGAAGCGCAAACGCCAACGCGTCACGCTACCGGCGACGGAAGGGGACGCCAACGAGCCCGAGGATACGATGTCCGAGGAGGATGAGGCGTGGACGGAGCAGGTTCGTTTTACGGCCGTCATCGAAGAGCGTCAGCGGCTGGCACGAGAACTTCATGATGCGGTTAGCCAGCAGTTATTCGCCATCTCCATGACGGCCACGGCGGTCAGCCGAACGATGGAGAAGGACTGGGAACGCGCCAAGCGCCAGGTGCAGCTCATCGAGGAAATGGCTTCCGTGGCACAATCGGAAATGCGCGCGCTGCTGCTGCATCTGCGGCCGGTGCATTTGGACGGCAAACATTTGAGTCAGGCGCTGCATAGTCTCGTTGACGAGCTGAAGCAAAAGGTGCCGATGACGATATCGTTGGAAGCTGACGTTGCCGTTCAGCTGGGATCGGAGGCGGAGGATCATTTGTTCCGGATCGCGCAGGAGGCGCTCTCTAATTCGCTGCGGCATTCCAAGGCGGACCAGCTTAATATATACTTGCAGCAGGCAGGGGCTTACGTGCGTTTGACGGTGCAGGATGACGGCGTTGGATTTCATGCGGAGGAGAAGAAACAAACCTCGTACGGCTTGTTGACGATGGAAGAGCGCGTAAACGAGCTTGGCGGCTCGATGAAGCTTATCACTTCTCCGGGCAACGGGGTCGTCATCGATATTTGGGTGCCTTCGGCAACCCATGATGGGGGAGGAATTTTACCGAATGGAAGCGATCGAACAAATGGACAGCATCGAACAGCCTATTAAAGTGCTGCTTGTCGACGATCATGAAATGGTGCGCATCGGCTTGGCGGCTGTGTTGAACACGGAAGACGGCATCGAGGTCGTCGGCGAGGCGAGCAACGGCCATGAAGGGATCCGTTTGGCGCAGGCGTATCGGCCGGACGTCGTATTGATGGACCTCGTCATGGATGGCATGGACGGCGTGGAGACGACGCGGAGGCTGCTGGAGCTGTACCCGGATTGCAAAGTCATCGTACTGACTAGCTACTTGGATGATAGCAAAATGTATCCGGTTATCGAAGCGGGCGCTTTCAGCTACTTGCTCAAAACGTCGCGGGCGAATGAAATCGCCGAAGCGATTCGTGCCGCATCCCGCGGACAGTCCGTGCTGGAATCGCAGGTGGCGGCCAAAATGATGAATCGTTTCCGCCAGCCGAAGCCCGAAACCGTAAAACCGCTGCACGATCAACTGACGGAACGGGAAATGGATGTCCTTAAATGCGTCGGTAAAGGGTTGTCCAATCAGGAAATCGCGGACGAGCTGTTTATCGGCATTAAGACGGTCAAGTTCCATGTGACGAATATTTTCGCGAAGCTGGGCGTGGACGACCGGACGCAGGCGGCGATTTATGCGCATAAGCAGGGGTTAGCGGAGTAAGCGTGAATTCTGCCAAGCCTGTTGGTGATGCTGATAGGTATGCTGGCGAATAGCAGAATGACGATGCAGATGAAAAGACGCTTGGGGCAAGCGTCTTTTGTTGTTTTTATGGGATCCAATCGGTGTGTGCTGGTCGGATCGTGAAAAGGCGAGCGTAAGTGGGAGATTGTTTAATGGCGCTACCGCGTGTCTGGCGGGTTTAGCAAATCGAAGATAAGGGCAGCGATGTGCGCATCGTCATCGATGGAATGCGTGGGGAGGACGGTATTCAGGCGCAGCGCCTCTGCATGCGGCCAGACGATCGCAATCCATGGATTCGGGAGCTTCAGCAGCTCTTCATCCTGCTCGTCGCGAAGAAGAATGATTTTGAGATGGGGTTCGTGCTTGAAGCCTTCCACGAGAACGACGTCGGCGTGCTGCATATAGGAGAGCAGTGCTGAGAGCGGTTCAGGTCGATTGCTGATGATCGCGCTGCGGGATGATGAGCTGATTGCGGTCATGTCCGCTCCGGCTTCTTGGTGCTTCCATGTATCTGTGCCGGGCTTGTCCATATTGAATTCATGGGCGTCGTGCTTGACGGTGCCGACGACGAAGCCGGCTTGTTTGAGGCGTTGGATGAGCTTGGCGACGAGCGTTGTTTTGCCGCTATTCTTGTAACCGACGATTTGGAGCACGAGCGGAGCGGTGTTCGGTTGTTGAGAGGATGCAGATTGCGATAGCATGGCATGCGCTCCTTCTGTAAAAGTTGACCATTTGCGCGATTTATCGACAGGCATAAGTATATCATATGGCGTATCCCCGCTTTTGCCGGATTCTGTTACAATGAAAGAAAAATGCGGCATGTCAGTGGAGGTACCATGAACGAGGGGACGTTGCAAGGGGAGTTACGGTTTCGAAGGCGTGCGATCAAAGTAGACGAGGCCATGCGGCTCGTCATGGAGGCGGTCGAGCCCGGGCGGCAGGAAACCGTGCCGCTGTGGGAAGCCGCTGGCCGCAGGCTGGCGGAGGCGGTCAGCGCGACGACGGACTGGCCGCCTTTCGCGCGTTCCGGACTGGACGGGTTCGCCGTCCGCAGCGCGGATACGGCGCTGGCGTCGCCGGGGGCACCGGCGACGCTGCGCATCGCGGCCACGGTCGCCGCCGGCGCGCTCGCCTCGGCGGACGTGGCACCGGGCACTGCCGTCCGGATTATGACGGGCGGTGCCGTGCCCCCGGGGGCGGATGCCGTCGTCATGCTGGAGCAGACGACCGACGCCGTGGTTGACGGGCAACCGGCGGTGCTGGTGAAGCGCACCGTCGAGCCCGGGCAGAACATCGCGCCCCGGGGCGAGGAGTACCGCCGCGGCAGCGAGTTCGCGCGGCCCGGCGAGCTCCTGCGGCCGGGCCATGCGGCACTGCTCGGCACATTCGGCTATGCCCATGTGCCGGTCTATGCGCGGCCGCGCGTCGCGGTGCTCGCGACCGGCGCGGAGCTGCTGCCGGTCGAGGCGCCGCTTGCGCCGGGCCGCATCCGCGACAGCAACAGCGCGATGGTAGCCGCGCTTGTAGCGCAGCACGGGGGCGTGCCGCTCTTGTTCGGCCGCGTACCGGACGAACAAGGCGCAGCTGCCCAAGCCATTGCGGATGCGCTGAAGCAATGCGACCTCATCATTACGACCGGCGGCGTGTCGGTCGGCGATTATGACGTGATGGCGAGTCTGCTTAGCCGCATCGCAACGAATCAGCCTGCCGGCGAAGGAGATGGTGCGGCTCCGCCGGCTGCTGCCACAGAAACGACGGCTGAGCCGGCCCAAGCACAGGAGCTGCGCCAACTGGACGGCCCGATAACGCCGAGTGTGGCGGCTTCGCTGGCTGCTGCCGTGCAAACGACGGCTGAGCCGGCCCAGGCACAGGATCTGCGCCAGCTGGAAGGACTGATAATGCCGAGTGCGACAGCTCCGCTGGCTGCGGCCGTGCAAACGGCATGCAAGCAGGCTCAAGGGCAGGATGGGCCGGCCGGTTCGCCAACGCCGAGTGCGGCAGCGCCGCAAACCGCCGTTGCTTCGCAAACGGCGTCCGTGCCGAACCTTCTCCCGCAGGACAGCCGCCTGCTGTTCAACAAAGCGGCCATGCGGCCGGGAGCGCCGACGTCTGCTGCCGTCGTATCCGGTAAGCTGCTTCTCGCGCTTTCAGGTAACCCAGGCGCCTGCTTCGTAGGATTCGAGCTGTTCGTCAAGCCCGCGCTGCTGCGCCTGCAGGGTGCGTCGCCGGAGCAGTCACTGCCGAAGCAGGTAACGGCCAAGCTGGCCGGCGGTTTCAGTAAAGGAAGCCCGCATGAACGTTTTGTACGCACGCGCTTGTATACGGAGAATGGCATGCTGTACGCGGCTCCACTCGGTTTTGGCAAGTCGAGCATGATGGCTTCCATTCCGGAGGCGGATGGCTTGATTCGCATCAAAGCCGGCGCTGAAGGAGCTTCGGAAGGTGCCATCGTGGAGGTCATCGTGCTCTAGATCGGCGCGGCCTAGAGGACGGCGTCCATACGGAATCCGCTCAGACCGACTCGAAGGCATCGCTCGCTAGTTGCGGTATAGGTTGTGAGGGTTTGAAAGGCGCCGGCTTTCACATTAATAAGCGCCCCCGTCGGCAAATCAGCCGTTCGATGGAGCAGCTCTCCCAGGGCCGACACGAAATCGTTCCAGCCTGTCAAATGCAGTCTCACGTCCTCCGACAGAGTGCGCATGACACGATGCAGCTTCGCTTCATCCAGCTGCCAGGATCCGGCAGAGGTCCGAAAAAGCCCGACGGCTTCTGCGCCCGGATGAGCCATAGCAGCCTGAATGCGCTGCATTGGACTTGAATCTAAGCTTCCAGCAGCAAGTATGTCGACTTCTTGAAGCCTATTCAACCCTTCTGCCAGCTGAGTCAGCTGACGGATGAAAGCTACTTGATCCTGCTGTACCTTTACGGTTACAACAGAAGGGACTTGAAAGGCAGAAAGGTCAAGTCGAACCTGTCCATTCCTGACGGTAATTTCATTGGAGGATGAAGAGAGGTTCGGACCTCCGTCGATGGCATACAGAGCATCGGAAGCAGGCATCGCGATGTTGCCGATGCCGGTTGCCCGGACGAGCCTGCCGGTCCCCAGATCCTCCAGCCCGAACGCATGGCCGGTACCCGAATACAGAGTGCGCAGCTCCAGTCTATCCGTTCCGTTTAACGAATCAGCCTCCAGCAGGGCAGTCACGCCAAGGGAACTCGCATAGACCGCATCGCGAAGGCGGCGAAGAACGGAGCGGTTCGTCTCTCCTTGCCGCAAGACGATCGTCAGTGTTGCCTCGCCTCCGGATTTCGTATACAATCTCAAACGGTGCTCGCCCGGTGAAACGACGCAAGGCGCATGCGCGGTCAGTTCAAAGCTGAGATTGCGCTGCGGCTGCGCGATCGATTGCAACCGCAAGTTAAATGTCCCGATCTCGGCCCCATCCTTCGCGCTGCCGACAATCGCCGTTTCCGAGACTACGATTCGCTGCGCGAACAGCGGTGCATGACGCGGCGTGAACGCATCGACCGTCTCGCTAAGCGACCTGCATGCTGCCAGCCAGGTGCCAGCGGCATCCGCGGCAGCCAGCAGCGCTTTTCTGACTTCGGCAGGCAGCGAAGCGGGAGCGGGACTAACGAGCTGAGCAGGCATGAGCGCGCGCGACTTTTTGGGCTCAGCCTTCCTGCGGTAATAATCATTTTCCTCAGCCATATACGGATACAAATTGTATCTATCAACAGGCCAAATAGGCTCGTTCGTACGGCGAACGGTCCCGAATATAGCAGGAACGGAATAAGGCATCACCACGTTAATCGCCTCCGACAACGGTTTGTGTTATTCTTAACATACCAAAAACACCGCTAACCCACTAGCCTTTTCTGAGGATTCCCTTCAATGTTGAACAAAACTCGCTATATAGGAACGGATTAAACATTCCCATTTTCGCTGGATGCTTTCCGACTGATCCAAAACGTTTCATGACTTGTCCCGCCTGGACATGCCCTATGCAGCAATAAGCCCGAGTCCCGCAGCAGCACGCAAGTCTCGGGCATCCGCAATGTCGATTAGATGAGCAGAAACAGAAACGCGATGGAAGCCAGATCGAAAGCGAGCGCTTCGCCGTAGCCGTAACCACCGTATCCGCCATATCCATAGCCATAAGGATCGCCGTAATAGGGATCATAGGGGTAGTAGGCTTGCGTTTGCGCGGTATCCTTCGTTTTGCTGTCGACCGCCGCTTTTGCTTTCTTCGACGACTTCTTGCTCTTTTGATTGTTTACTTTGCCTTGCTTGACGCCTGTCGTCGCGTTCGCGGTCACCTCGGGGCGTTCGTTCAGCATGACGCGTCCTTCGTGGCAGCGGCTCAGGATACCGACATAACGCTTCCCTTCCGTCGTGACGACGCATACAGGCATGCCGCAAAATTGTTTGATGTTCTCTTCATGTAATGGATAAACTTGTTCCATGATGGTAGTGACACCTCCCCTGGTTTATCTGGTGACAGTGTATTCACCCAGAGGCGGATGCGTATGGATATTTACCCAATTCGCCATGCAAATGAAGCTGAAGCGAGGAGCGGATGAGCAATGTCCTTGAAGTCTCTCGAGCCGGTTCCGATTCGAAAAATGAAGCATAGGCGGTTGCCGCAGGCGAGCCTCGTCGCGGCACTCTTGATCCTGATCACTGCCATCATCTGGGGGCTGACAGCCGGGCGAAACGGGAGAGCCGCGGAGGAGCAGCGACCGCTGACAGCCGACTTCGCAACCGTCTGGACATGGACCGATGCGGAGTATGCAGGCGGCTCAGAAGGAGCCGAATGGGCATTTCGCTGGGACGGTGCCGCAGGCTTGAAAGCCGTGAAGGCTTTCGCTGCCGGCCTCGGATTCAACCTCAGCGGCAAGCTGGACGAGAGCAACGGCCCCATAGACGTGGTCGCATCGAATCCCACTTACGAAATGACGCTGTGGATCCGATCGCGTCAGCCTTCGGCAGCCGTCACGGCTCCGTCCGAAGCCGAAAAGAACAGCGGGCTCTATGATATCGTGCTGTTATTGCATGCGGTCAAACAATCGCAAAAGCAGACTGTAGCGGATGCCATCGCCAAGGTGGAGGATGAGGTCTCAAGGTCCGGAATGGATCTGAAAGGAGGAATGACCGTCAAGGGACTTTCGGCTGCCGGGGGGGCGGGAAGTCGAATCGTGAAGGCGGCCGACGCAACCGAAACGGAGACGTACGACGACGGTCACACGAGCAGTTTGACGTATTTCAGTGCAAAGCTGGGGAGCAAGGTTCAGAGCGGCTCGAAGCCTGTCAATCTACAGATTGCGGAGTCGTCTTCCGCTGCCGGAGAGGCGCCTCAATTGATTGTCGGCGTGCCCCTAATTACCGGAGATTATGCGCCGTTGGATCCGTAATTGAATACGCTGCGCGGACGTTTTTTTATCCCCGTTTCAATAGCATCTAACGGCCCGTTATGCTAAACTACATTAAAACGCTACACGCTTGTCGTTGCATAAAAATACATACGAAAGAATGAGGGAATAACCGAAGTGAGCATACACGATTCAATTGCCGCAGAGGGTGCGGTTTATTATTTATTTGGGGCAACCGGCGACTTGGCTCGCCGCAAACTGTTCCCTGCGCTGTTCAGCCTCTATAAGGAAGGCAAGCTGGCTGAGGATTTTGCCGTCGTTGGTCTTGCGCGTCGTCCGCGAACGGATGAGCAATTCCGTGCGGACATTTATGAATCGATCGGCGAGTTTTGCCGGTACAAGGCGGACGAGTCGGATCAATGGGAACGCTTCGCATCGCATTTCGTCTATATGTCCCTGGATATCAACAATGTAGATGGCTTCCGGGAGCTGGCTCGCAAATCGCTGGAATTGGACGCGAAGTTCAGCATTCCGGGTAACCGCTTGTTCTATCTGGCGCTGGCACCGGAGCTGTTCGGGCCGGTATCGTTCAACCTTCGCGACGGCGGCATGCTGGATTCGACGGGCTGGAACCGCCTCGTGATCGAGAAGCCGTTCGGCTATGATCTGGAATCGGCTCGCAAGCTGAACTCGCAGCTTAGCCAGGTGTTCAAGGAAGAGGAGATCTACCGGATCGATCACTACCTGGGCAAGGAAATGGTACAAAATATCGAGGTTTTGCGGTTCTCCAACGCCTTTTTCGAGCCGCTGTGGAACAACAAACATATCGCGAACATTCAGATCTCTCTCTCCGAGACGGTCGGCGTCGAAGAACGCGGCGGGTATTACGACAAGTCCGGCGCGCTGCGCGACATGGTGCAAAACCATATGATGCAGATGCTGGCGATGATCGCAATGGAGCCGCCGAGCCGTCTGCATCCGGAAGATATCCGCGACGAGAAGGTCAAAGCGCTTCGTTCGTTGCGTCCGTTCGCATCAGCCGAAGAAGTGAACGCCAACGTTATTCGCGGCCAATACAGCGGAGGCGAGAGCAAAGGCAAGCCGCTGGCGGGGTATCGCGAGGAAGACTCCGTCAATCCGCAGTCGCCGACGGAGACGTATTTCGCCGCACGCGTATACTTGGACAATTTCCGCTGGGCCGGCGTACCGTTCTACATCCGTACGGGCAAACGCCTGCCGGTCAAGACGACGGAGGTCGTCATTGAATTCAAAAACGTGCCCGACAACATCTTGTTCGCGCAGAAGCATGACCTGGCACCGAACCTGCTCGTGATTCGCGTGAATCCGATGGAAGGCATCTATATCAAAATCAACGCGAAAAAGCCGGGCGTCGACAATGTCGTGCAGCCCGTATCGATGGAGTTCTGCCAAAGCTGCATGATCGGCATCAATACGCCGGAAGCTTACGAGCGACTGATTTACGATGCGGCTCGAGGCGAGTCCACCTACTTCACCCGTTGGGACGAAGTGGCTCAGGCATGGTCCTTCGTGGACCGTATCGCCGAAGCATGGCGCGAGGACAATGGCAGCCTGCAATTCTATCCTGCCGGTTCCTGGGGACCTGCGCGCACGGATGAACTGCTGGCACAAGACGGGTTCCACTGGTGGCCGGTCAACGGGCAAGCGGAAGACAACGTCATTTGGATTTCCGGCGGTCCGAAATAAGATTACGCAAGCGGATGGGCTGCTGCATATGCTGAAGGATGGATGGCGCAACGTTCGAGGACGGTCATTCATCCTTCGCTTATTCGCAGGCAGCGTGTTCCGTGTGATATAGCAGCGTTAGAAGGATGTTGCGCAAGGGCACTTCATATATTGACATAGCGCCGCTTGAGCAAGGGAAAACCGATGCGGTACCAACCCGCGCGTTCTTGATCGGCGGCATGGAAATGAGAGACGAAGGGAACTATCATGAGTAAAACTATTACGGATGAAATTAAACGGGAAGTCGAGAAACGGCGCACGTTCGCCATTATCTCCCACCCCGATGCGGGTAAAACGACACTAACGGAGAAGCTGCTCCTGTTCGGGGGCGCAATCCGCGAAGCGGGATCGGTTAAAGCGCGTAAAGCGAGCCGTCACGCGACGAGCGACTGGATGGAAATCGAGAAGCAGCGGGGGATTTCCGTTACATCGTCCGTCATGCAGTTCGATTACAGCGGCCACCGTGTCAATATTCTGGACACCCCTGGTCACCAGGACTTCAGTGAAGATACGTACCGGACGCTGACGGCTGCGGACAGCGCGGTCATGCTGATCGACGTCGCGAAAGGCGTCGAGGCGCAAACGATCAAGCTGTTCCAGGTTTGCAGCAAGCGAGGCATTCCGATCTTTACGTTCATCAACAAGTTGGACCGCGAGGGCCAAAATCCGTTCGAGCTGATGGAAGAGCTGGAGCGCGTGCTGGGCATCCGGGCCGTTCCGATGAACTGGCCGATCGGCATGGGCCGCGAGCTGTGCGGCGTCTACGACCGGATGAAGAACCAGGTAGAGCTGTTCAAAGGGAACGATCACTCCACGATCGAGGTTCTGAAGGTCGAGGATTATAACGATCCGCATATTCGCGAGATGGCCGGCGATTATTTGACGGACCAGCTGATCGCGGATTTGGAGCTGCTCGACGTCGCGGGCGATCCGTTCGACTACGAGAAGGTTCGCGCGGGCGAGCTGACGCCGCTCTTCTTCGGCAGCGCGGTCAACAACTTCGGCGTGCAGACGTTCCTCGAGAACTTCCTGCAGCTGGCACCTGCACCAACGCCGCGTCAAAGCACGAGCGGCACGGTAGAACCGACGAGCGAGAAGTTCTCGGGCTACGTGTTCAAGATTCAAGCGAACATGAATCCGGCTCACCGTGACCGGATCGCGTTCCTGCGCATCTGCTCGGGGCGTTTCGAGCGCGGAATGAGCGTTCGCCATGTGCGCAACGGCAAAGACATCAAGCTGTCGCAGCCGCAGCAATTCCTGGCGCAGGACCGCGATATCGTCGAGAACGCGTATCCGGGCGACATCATCGGCCTGTTCGATCCCGGCATTTTCCGGATCGGCGATTCCCTCTCGCAGGGAAGCGAGATCGTCTTCGACGAGCTGCCGACGTTCTCGCCGGAGCTGTTCGCGAAAGTAACCGTCAAGAATGCGCTGAAGCATAAGCAATACCAGAAGGGCATCGACCAGCTGACGGAAGAAGGCACGATTCAGGTGTTCCATTCCACGGGCAATTTCGACGAGACCATTCTTGGCGTCGTCGGCCAGCTGCAGTTCGAGGTATTCGAGCATCGGATGCGTTCGGAATACGGCGTAGACATCATGCTGCACCGGATGCAGTTCCAATTCGCGCGCTGGATCGTCGATGATAAGATCGATCCTTCCAAGTACCGGATCAATTCGACGCTCGTGAAGGACAAGAAAGACAATTACGTCGCGCTGTTCGAGAACGAATACGCGATGCGCACCGCAATGGATAAGAACCCCACCTCCAAGTTCTTGGAGATGGCTCCTTAATGAGAAAGACCTCGCGTCCGTAGCAATACGGTACGCGAGGTCTTTTTTTGGCTTGTTTGGCTTGCTTGGCTTGTGGCTTGTATGGAAGCCGTCACTCGCGGACGTCAGCCGCGTCCGGCAAGCTGCTCCATGCGGCGGTGATGGATGATTGCAGCAATGACCTCCTGCTCGACGGCGGCATTGTAAACGCGGAGCATGCCGGGCAGCAGGAACAAATCGACGATGATCCAGACTAACAGCGCAAGTCCGGGTAAAATGCATAAGGTCAACGATACGATCATGAGCGGGGTTGATTCCGCCGCGGAACCGACGATGCTGACGAAGTAGAAGAACAGGGCGGCGACGAAGAGCGACAGCTGAGCCGCTCCGGAGCCTTTGCGCTTCAGGTAGAAGCGATGCAGTCCGAAATGGCCGCCCAGCAGCATCAGATAGGCAACGCCCGCTGATTTCTCCGCCCGCCGAAGCTCGGAGTTCAAGAGCATCAGCTCATTCAAGGATAAGTCTTGTTTGTTCAGCATGGACTAGCGGCTCATCGCATTATTGAAATGCTTTTGGGACAGCAGGTCATTCAAAATACGGCTTTCCAATTTGTCATTCTCTTCTTTAACGATGCCGTGGAGCAGAAACGCGTCGATCAGCGCCCAAATGCCTGTAACTGCAGCTCCGACAATCGTGAGTGTCAGGATGAGCATGACGATGGCCGTACCTGTTCTTTTTACGTAGAAACGATGTGCGCCGAAGGCGGCTAGGAAGAACCACAAAATATAAGCGACAAGCATGCTCTTGCCCTGCGACCGTACTTCTTGGTCCAAAAGGAGCAGTTCGCGGGCATCCAATTGGCTCTTTTGCGCGATGTTATAATTCAAATCTACCATTCCCCTTTATCGTAGCATTCTACTAAATTCGACTCATCTAGTATAAAGGGACGACGCGGATTCGACAAGGAATTACTAGAACAATTACTAAAATATAACACTTCTCGACACGATTCGTCGTTGACAAGATTAAGAGGCCATGAGAGAATGTACGCGTGTACATTTGAAGCATTACGCTGAACGGGAGGAAGGACTTATCCGTAAAAAAGTCGCTGAGCTTGCGGGCGTGTCGGAGGCGACGGTTTCGCGCGTGCTTAGCGGCGGCGGAGCAGTGAAAGAGGAAACGGCGAGACGGGTCATCGAAGCGGCGCAGCAGCTGAATTACGTTCCCAGCGCGCTCGCGCAGCGGTTCGCGCTCCGTAAGAGCGGGAACCTGGGCGTAATTCTGCCCATGCTGCCGAAAGTAAATTTGTTCTCGACGTATTATTTCTCCGAGGTGCTAAGCGGCATCGGCATGACAGCCAAACAGCGCGGGTATGACTTGCTGCTGCTCTTCCGCGAGCCCCATGAGCCGAGAGATTACGCCAATCTGTTCCGGACGCAGAAAATCGACGGCTGCGTCATCCTTGGCGCGCAGGACGTCCCGTCCGAACGCGCCGCGTTGACCGAGCTGCAGGAGGGCAACTATCCGTTCTGCCTCGTCAATCAGCGCTTCGAGGGCGAAGCCTACAATTCGGTGGACGCCGACCAGCAGGCCGGCAGCCGCGATGCGGTTCGCCATCTGCTGAAGCAGGGCTTCCGAAGCATTTGTTTCCTGAACGGACCGTCGGTCTATTCCAACAGCCAGGATCGGCTGCAGGGCTATCGGCAGGCGCTTGACGAAGCGGGATTGGCTTACGATCCCGAGCGGGTGCTGACAGGCAATTACAGCCGGAAAAGCGGTTACTTGCAAGCGAAAGCGGTTGCAGCACTCGTACGCGAGCGCAGAATCGACGCCGTGATCGCCGCGAACGACCGGATGGCAATCGGCCTGCTGCAAGGGCTCAAGGAGCTCGGTATTCGCGTCGGCGAAGAGGTTGCGCTCATCGGCTGCGACGATTCCGACCTTGTGCGCATGACGGACCCGCCGTTAACGTCGATCCGCGTCCCGTTCTTCGAAATCGGCTGCGAGGCCGCTGCGAGGCTGCTCGATCTCGTGACGAATGCGGAAGCATCGGCTTCCTTCGACGTGAAGCTGCCCGTGAAGCTAATTGAACGCGCTTCCTCCGCGCCGTAAGAATCCAAAATCGCCTGAAAAGGGATGCGAGCATTTCTTATCAACCTAACCCATGAGAGGTGGAACGAAACGATGAGCAATATTCGAGTAGGCATGATCGGTTATAAATTTATGGGGAAAGCGCATAGCAACGCCTATCGCGCGCTGCCGATGTTCTTCCCGAACGTGACTCGCCCGCAGATGGTGGCGATATGCGGCCGTGACGCCGCCGGCCTGGAGCAGGCCCGCGCGCAGTTCGGCTGGGAGAGCGCGGAGACGGATTGGCGCAAGCTGATCGTGCGCGACGACATCGACGTGGTCGACATCAATGCGCCTAGCGACGCGCACAAAGAGATTGCTATCGCCGCCGCCGAAGCAGGCAAGCATATTTTCTGCGAGAAGCCGCTTGCGCTCAACCTGGCCGATTCCATCGAGATGCTGAATGCGGCGGAGAAAGCCGGCGTCAAGCATATGGTCGGCTTTAACTACCGTTTCGCTCCGGCCGTTCAGCTGGCGAAGAAGCTCGTCTCGGAAGGCCGGCTCGGCAAAATCTTTCATTTCCGCGGCTTCTTCCTGCAGGACTGGATCGTCGATCCGCAGTTCCCGCTCGTATGGCGCCTGCAGAAGGAAATCGCCGGTTCCGGCTCTCATGGCGACCTTGGCGCGCATGTCATCGATATGGCTCGTTTCCTGGTCGGCGAATTCAATGAAGTCATCGGCATGAGCGAAACGTTCGTCAAGGAGCGTCCGCTTCCGACGACGATGACGGGTCTCAGCGCCAAAGGCGACGCGGACGCGCCGAAAGGCCAAGTAACGGTCGACGACGCGACGTTGTTCCTGGCTCGCTTTGCGAATGGCGCCCTCGGCAGCATTGAAGCGACGCGCTTCGCACCGGGACATCGCTGCACGAATTCGTTTGAAATCAACGGCAGCAAAGGCAGCATCAAGTTCGATTTTGAACGCGTCAATGAGCTGCAAGTCTACTTCACGGACGATGCCGAAGACGTGCAAGGCTTCCGCCGGGTTCTGGCAACGGATGCCGCGCATGCTTACAGCGAGAACTGGTGGCCGGCCGGCCACACGATCGGCTACGAGCACACGTTCACGCATGAGATGGTCGAGTTCATGAACGCGATCGCCGAAGACCGTCAGCCGGTGCCGAACTTCGTGGACGGCGTGGAATGCCAAGCTGTCTTGGAAGCGGTCGACAAATCCATCGAGGAGCGCCGCTGGGTTGCGATCTCGGAGCTTCGTTAAGTTGCAGAGCACTTCTAATTTGATATAGAGGATGGAACAGACATGAAAAAAGCATTGATCGTATGGGGCGGATGGGACGGCCATCAGCCGAAGGAAGTAGGGGAGATTTTCTCGGGCTTGCTGCGCGAGGAAGGCTTCGACGTAACGGTATCCGATACGCTCGCATCGTTTGAGGACGCGGAACTGATGGCAAGCCTCGACCTGATCGTACCGGTATGGACGATGGGCCAGATTACGCAGGAACAGCTGCGCCCTCTGCTGGACACTGTTAACGCGGGCTGCGGCATCGCCGGCTGTCATGGCGGCATGGGCGATTCCTTCCGCAACGAGACGGAATTCCAGTTCATGGTCGGCGGCCAATGGGTAGCTCATCCGGGCAATGACGGAGTACGTTACGACGTTAACTTGGTGGATGCAAACGACCCGCTGACGAGCGGCATCGGTGATTTTGAAGTCGTCACCGAGCAGTATTACATGCATGTCGATCCTGCGGTCAAGGTGCACGCGACGACAAGCTTCGGCGACGTGAAGATGCCGGTCGTTTGGACGAAAACATGGGGACAAGGCCGGGTGTACTATAATTCGCTGGGCCACCAAGCAAACATTGTAGCCATGCCGCAGACGCTTGAGCTGATGCGCCGCGGTTTCCTGTGGGCAGCGCGTTAATCCATTCATCTATTCATTCATTCATTCATTCATTTATTCATTCAGAGACGTATCCACGTGGGAGGAACTGAACATGAAGGCAGTTAAAGTCGGCATTATCGGCTGCGGCAACATCAGCCATATCTATTTTACGAATTTGCAGAAATACCCCGAGCTCGAGCTTGTCGCTGCAGCCGATATCGATATCGAGCGCGCGAAAGCCCGCGCTGCGGAGTTCAACCTGGCTAAAGCCTATACGGTTGAGCAGCTGCTCGCCGATCCGGAGATCGAAATCGTCGTCAACTTGACGATTCCGAAAGCGCATGCATCCGTTTGCCTGCAGGCGCTGGAAGCCGGCAAGCATGTGTATGTCGAGAAGCCGATCGTCGTCACGCGCGAGGAAGGCAAGCAGGTGCTGGAGCTGGCTGCAGCGAAAGGGCTGCGCGTCGCCAGCGCGCCTGAAACATTCCTGGGCGGCGGCATCCAAACTTGCCGCAAGCTGATCGACGAAGGCGCCATCGGCACGCCGGTCTCCGCGACGGGCTTCATGATCTGCGGCGGTCACGAGAGCTGGCATCCGGATCCGGAGTTCTATTATGAAATCGGCGGCGGTCCGATGTTCGATATGGGTCCGTACTATTTGACGGCGTTCGTGACCTTGTTCGGCTCGATCGAGCGCGTGACGGGTTCCGCGCGCATCTCGTATCCGGAGCGGACGATCACGAGCGAGAAGAAGCGCGGCAAGCAAATCGTCGTCGAGACGCCGACGAACATCACCGGCGTGCTTGATTTCGAGAACGGCTTGATCGGCACGCTGATCACGAGCTTCGACGCGAAAGCAGGCACTTCGCTGCCGAATATCGAAGTTCACGGCAGCGCCGGAACGCTGCTCGTACCGGATCCGAACGGCTTCGGCGGCACCGTCAAGCTGCGCCGCGCCGGCGGCGACTGGGAAGAAATCGAGCTGACGCACGGCTTCACGGACAACAACCGAGGCATCGGCGTTGCGGATATGGCCCGCGCCATCCGCGAAGGCGGCCAGCACCGTGCAAACGGTGAAATGGCTTACCACGTTCTAGAAGCGATGCATGGCATTCACGACGCATCCCGCGACGGCAAGCATTACAATATGGAGAGCCGCTGCTCGCGTCCCGAGCCGATGCCGGCACTGGAAACGCAGTCGAAATAGGAAGCAAAGTAGTGTATATTGCAGGTAGGGTGACAGCCTGCCCTTCGTGGGCGGGCTGTTTCATTTATTCGGAGCCAAGGGAGATCGTGAAGGATGAAGCCTGTTAAAGTCGGTGTTGTCGGCTGCGGCAATATCAGCCAAATTTATTTTACGAATTTGAAAACCTATCCCGAAATTGAACTCGTGGCTGCGGCCGATATCGATCTGGAGCGCGCGAAGATGCGCGCCGAGGAATTCGGTTTGGCCAAGGCGTATACGGTGGAGCAGCTTATGGCAGATCCGGAGATCGAGATCGTCGTCAATCTGACGTTCCCGAAAGCGCATGCCAATGTCTGCCTGCAAGCGCTGGAAGCCGGCAAGCACGTGTACGTCGAGAAGCCGCTCGCCGTTACGCGCGAAGAAGGCAAGCGGGTGCTGGAGCTGGCAGCCGAGAAAGGGCTTCGCGTCGCGAGCGCGCCGGAGACATTCCTCGGCGGGGGCATTCAAACCTGCCGCAAGCTGATCGACGACGGCGCGATCGGACAGCCGATCTCGGTGTCCGGCTTCATGATGGGCGGAGGACCGGAGGGCTGGCATCCGGATCCGGAATTCTTCTACGAAATCGGCGGCGGTCCGATGTTCGATATGGGTCCGTATTATTTGACGGCTTACATCACGCTGCTGGGACCGATCCGCAGGGTGACGGGCTCGGCTGTCATCTCTTATCCGGAGCGGGTCATAACGAGCGAGAAGAAGCATGGCAAAGTGATGAAGGTCGAGACGCCTACGCATATCGCTGGCGTTATCGATTTCGAAAGCGGCGCCGTAGGCACGCTCATCACAAGCTTCGATACGAAGGCCGGAACTTCGCTGCCGAACATTGAAGTTCATGGCAGCGCGGGCTCCTTGCTGGTGCCGGATCCGAATACGTTCGGCGGTACGGTGAAGCTGCGACGCCTGGGCGGCGAATGGGAAGAAATCGCGCTGACGCACGGGCACACCGACAACAATCGCGGCATCGGCGTGGCTGACATGGCGCGCGCGATTCGCGAAGGCGGAGAGCACCGCGCGAACGGAGCGATGGCGTATCATGTGCTGGAAGCGATGCATGGCTTCCACGACGCGTCCCGCGACGGCAAGCATTATGTGATGGAAAGCACATGTCTGCGTCCTGCGCCGATGCCTGCGCTGGAGGAAGCACCGGCTTCCTAAGTCGCGGCAGATATTGCGATAGTAGGCACTTGCGAAATAGAATAATGAATAGCGCAAAGCGTAAAGCAGCCTGTCCACGATGGACAGGCTGCTTTGTCTGTACAGGCAGGGTTACATGATTGTCGCTTGTATGAGAGACACTAGTCGTAATGAATAACAAGCTACGAACGCGAAGAAACGCCGAACGCTGTTTGCGTCCGGCGTTTATCCGCTAACTATGAGGTACGCGCTGCGGCAGCAGAGTAATGGCAGCGGCTTGTTTGGCGAAACACTTAGATGCTCATGGGACTGGGTAAGCTAACTTCTTGCTTCTGTAAATTTCTGTAATCTAACTCGGGCTTGGAGAAGCCTGTTCGGCATGATGAAGATGTTCATACAGGTGCTCGACCATCTGGTTTCGTTCCGGTGCAGGGCTGTTCTTCCAGATCATTTCAAATAGGACGCCCAGGCCGGGAAGCGCCATTTCATCGCTGCCGATGGAGCTTTCGATGACGTCGGTCAATTCCGCGCCGGATTTATCCTGGACCCGCCTCACGATCGCTTGCCGCAAATCAAGATTGTTCAAACCTGATCCCTCCATCACCTGATTTCCCGTTTAATATCTCCCCCGCTAGGTGAATTCATGCCGCGCCGTGGCTGTGCTCCGCTCGGTTATCGCCGGAAATTATGCTATAATAAGCTAACTCGAAAATGGTTGCGGGAGGTATCGGTTTGGCGAAGAAGCAGTATGCCGTCATTGGCATGGGCAGATTTGGAACCAGCGTGGCTCGCGAGCTGTCCGAATTGGGCTTCGATGTGCTTGCCATCGACGCGGATGAACAAAAAATCCAGGAAGTCTCTAATTGGGTGACTCATGCGGTAGCGGCGAATTCGACGGACGAAGACGCGCTGCGGTCATTGGGCTTGCGGAATTTCGACGTCGTGGTCGTGGCGATCGGCGAAGACATCCAGGCGAGCATCCTGACGACGCTCATTCTCAAGGAGCTTGGCGTGCCTGAATTAATCGTGAAGGCGCAGAACGAATTGCATGGCAAGGTGCTGAACAAAATCGGCGCGGACAAGGTTGTTTTTCCGGAGCGGGATATGGGACTACGGGTCGCGCATCATCTCATCTCGCCGAATATTCTGGAATACATCGAGTTGTCGAACGACTACAGCATCGTGGAGATGAAGGCACCGGACTTTACGGTCGGCAAGAATTTGATGAAGCTCGATATCCGGGCCAAATATAAATGCAATGTGCTTGCCATTAAGAAAGGCTCGGATCTGAACATCACCCCCGACGCGGCGGACGTGATCGAGGAAGGCGACGTACTCGTCATCGTAGGCAAAACCGAGGATTTATCCGAATTAGAACTTTCGTATGCGGAAGGCTGAATAGACACGTGGGGAACATGAATAATAAACGTACGATGAGCATTACTTCGCTGCAAAACGAAAAAGTGAAAGCGATGGCCGCGCTGCTCGAGAAGAAGCACCGCGATCGCAGCGGACGCTTCCTGATCGAAGGCGTGCATCTCGTGCAGGAAGCGCTGCTTGCCGGCGCCGATGTCGAAACGATCGTCATCGATTCGGAGCGCGGCGTGCCCGGCGAGCTGCGGACGCTGCTCGGCAAGACCGACTGCGAGCTGATCGAGGTCACGCCCGCAATCATGGCCAAGTGCACAGGGACGGATACGCCGCCGCCTGTATTCGGCGTTGTGGCCAAGACGGCGGTCGACGACGCGCCGATATACCGGCCGGACTCGCTCGTCGTCGTACTGGACGGCGTACGTGATCCCGGCAACGTCGGCACGATTATACGCAGCGCGGACGCGGTCGGCGCGGATGCGGTCATTCTCGGTCGGGGCTGCGTGGATCTGTATAATCCGAAGACGGTGCGCTCGACGATGGGGTCGTTATTTCATCTCCCTGTCATCGAAGGTGACCTAACGGAACTGCTGCCGGAAGCGAAGCGGCAAGGCATTCACCTCGTGGGGACAAGCCTCCAAGCTTCGGCTACCTGCTATAGTTACGATTGGCGAGGGCCGACTTGGCTGCTGCTCGGCAGCGAATCGAACGGACTGTCGGAGGCCGCGCTCGCGCAAGTCGATACGCGGATGATCATTCCGATGCACGGACGCTCGGAATCGCTGAACGTGGCGATGGCCTCGACGGTTCTGTTGTACGAGGCAATGCGGCAGCGGCGGTATGCGCGTTAAATACGTATTTGAATCTGATATACCAAGGCCGATTAGGAGCTAAACTCCGATCGGCCGTTTTTTATGCATACCGGTGCAAAATCGTCCGAAATTGTCCGATCAAGGTGCACTTTCCTACCGATTCGGCCGGATATCCGTAGGAAATGCGCGTATTGTGTATTAGTATAAATGGAGCGCATGATCTCAATGCTAGTTGACAGAAGGCTTTCCCATGATTTTCATCCTGAGAGGGGTCATTGATTGCGTTTCCTTGCTGGCTTCTGGCCCAAAACCTTAGTAAGAAGGCTATTCATTATCCTAGGCTTTAACGTGCTGATTCCGCTGCTGATGGTCATCTTCATATCCTACAAAAGCGTCTATCCACTGCTCGATCAGCGCATTCGGGACGGCATTCAGAATAATCTCAATATGTACCAGATGACGCTGGAGAATACGCTCGTCAGCATTAACAACGTGTCTCAGGCTCTTGCTTATGACGGTCGTATCGGCAAGAAGCTGAGCCAGTTTCTGACGGAAAAGGACATCTATGCGAAAACGCAAATCAACAACGATATCCAGCAGGATTTAAGTATCATATCCAGTACGAATCCGACGCTGGGTCTGTACTTCTATTATTTTGAAGATCAGAAGAAGGTTCTTTATCAGAACTATAACGTAAGACCCGACTTCTCGCTCGAGAAGCTGCCGCGGCTCGTTGAATTGAGCGGGATCACCTATTATGGTCCGCATTCGACGAATAGAGAGTACAGCAACGTTCAAGTGCTGTCCGTGGCTCGGAAGATTGTGATGCCGGATCAGAACAACGTTTATGTCTACCTCGAGACAGGTTACAAGCTGTGGGACAAAATCAATCAAACCGGACATACGGACAGTCTGGAGGATTACCGGCTTATCCTCGATCAGAAGAATCAAATTACGTATAGCGAGAACTTGGCCGATTTTCCGATCGGAACGAATCTGAACGCCCATGCATCCGGTGAACTTCGGGAAGCGAACGGCTATTATATGTTCGAAGCGACGAGCAATCAAGGCTGGACGGCGGTCGATGTCATCTCTAAGGCGGCCTATCATAAAGAGGTTAAACGATGGATCGAACAGCTGGTCGTCATTCTGATGATCTCCATTCTGCTCTGTTCCTTGTTCGCCTGGTCGATTTGGCGTATGGTCTATGTGCCCTTACGGAAGGTCAATCGAGATATGCGGCTTATCGAGAATAGCGATTTCGACACGCCGCTCTCGCGGTTCTCGATTATGGAATTCGATACGATGATGCGGCACTTTGATACGATGCGAGGCCGCGTGAAGGAGCTGCTGGAAGAGAACAGGCTGAAGGAAAAGCGCCGGGCGGACTTCGAAGTGGAGAAGCTGCTGTACCAGATCAACCCGCACTTCATCCATAACACGCTCGATACGATTCAATGGTTGGCTCGCTTGAAGGGCCACGAAGATATTGATACCGTCGCGACTTCGCTCAATAAATTGCTGTATTACAACCTTGGCAAGAAGGGAACGCAATCGACAATCGCCGAAGAGTTGGAAGCGCTGAAGGATTACATGGCGCTCCAGAAGATCCGCTATGATTTTGAATTCAGTATGACCGTTGAAGCCCAGGAGGAACTGAAGAGCTGCCTGGTGCCGCGGTTTATTTTGCAGCCTCTTGTGGAAAACTCCCTCTATCATGGGAATTTTGATAAAGACGGGCTTATTGAGGTGACCGTTGAGCCGGACGGCAGCGAATTCATGATTATTCGGATACGCGATAACGGTCGCGGCATGACTTCGGAAACGATCACGCGACTGCTGGAGAAGCAATCGGAGGAACAGAACCGAATCGGCCTTGGAATCGGAGTTTACTACGTGAAGCGGGTATTCGATTCCCAATATAATGGACAAGCAGGATTCCATATTAGCAGCATCATAGGCGAAGGCACTTGTATTACGCTTCGGATACCTCGATTGCATGCAGTGAAGGAAGGCGACAGCTTATGATGCGTGTGCTGATAGTGGACGATGATCGATTAGCGCGAACGGGCTTAATGACGCTGCTGCCGTGGAATCAATTCGAATTAAAAGTGGTAGGCGAAGCGAGCAATGGCGAGAAAGCGCTTGAGTTCCTGAAGTCCCATACGGTTGACCTGCTTATTACGGATCTGGCGATGCCGGTATTGTCTGGTATCGATCTGATGCGCCAGGTTCGCGAGCTATATCCGAACATGTTTATTGTCGTGCTGTCCTACCATCAGGATTTCGAGCTCGTTCAAGAGGCGCTCCGGCTTGGGGCGATCGATTATATCGCGAAGATTCAACTGGAGAAAGAGAAGCTGGAAGAAGTACTGGACCGGATTATGAAGCGAATTCGGTTCGAATTGAAGCAGAAATCGGAAAAGCCCAATTCGAGTGAGCAGCAGGTTGCCTCACCTGAGGAGCAGGCCCGGATCCTGGCAGCGATGCTGCCGTTTGATTGGCTTCGAGACGATAACAAGCTGAGCAAGCTGATCGCGTATATGGAGCAGCATGAGCTGCAGTTGGAAGCTGTTCAAGGGTCGAGAGAGAAGCTGCTTCTTAAGCTAGATCCGATTGTGCCGGAAGCGAGGAAGGTCGATGCGGCCTCCATTCAGACACTCGCAGAATGGCATGCGGATATTGCGGCTTTACGGAAATGGTTCCAGACGGAACCGAAGCTGATCCCATACTCGATTGAGATGATTGAGGCTATCGTGAGGGCTGCTCATTATATAAGGGATCATCTCGGTGAGGATCTTCATCTGGACCAAGTCGCACGCGAAGTTGGCGTCAGCCGAAGCTATTTCAGTGAGTGCTTCAAGGACATTATCGGCATTTCCTTCCAAACCTACCTTCGAAACGTCCGTTTGGGGTTTGCACTGAAGCTGCTCGAAGAGACGACGCTTCCTATCTATGCGGTCTCTCAGAAGGCGGGCTATCCGAACGAAAAGTACTTTAGTAAAGTGTTTCGGTCTATTTTTCACCTGCTGCCGAGCGAATATCGGGCAAGAGGTGCAAAATCGTCCGATTGGATGAAATATGTCTATCCAACCACATAAAGCATCGAACCGAATAATCACCTGCAAAGGACCGTTTGTGCTCTCGCGGATGGTCCTTTTTGCTATACGATAGTGCAAGAAAGCCAAACGATTACACAGGGGGATTAAGATGAAACTGCGCTTGCGAAGTACAGCAATCATGTTGACGGCTTGTTTGGCAGTTCTATCCGGATGCGGCTCGAATAACGGCGACTCCAGCAACACAGGCAACGCCAGCAACAAGGGCAACGCTGCATCAGATAACACCTCGAACGCTGGCAACAGCAATACGGCAAATGCGGGCAATGCTGCCGCGGCGCCTGCCGATCCATTCGGCAAGTACGCTGAGCCGGTTACGATCAATATCGGCAAATCCATCGACCCGACTTCAGAGAAGACGCTGCCAGCCGGCGATACGGTGGAGAACAACCAGTACACCCGTTACACCGAAGAGAAATTGAACATTAAATTCAATCATTTATGGCAGGCGCAAGGCGATGCGTATACGCAGAAGCAGAAGCTCGCCATTGCGAGCAACGACATTCCGGATGCGATGATCGTGGGCTATGCGGACCTCGTGAAATTGGTCGAGGCAGGCCAATTGGAAGACATGACGGAGGTTTACAAGAACTACGCGTCTCCGCAAATTAAGGAAATGTACGAATCGGCTAGCGGGATCGGCCTCAAACAGGCGACGTTCAATGGCAAGCTAATGGCGATTCCGAACTCGCAAACGTTGGCGGACTCGATCTACATGCTGTGGATCCGTCAAGATTGGCTCGATAAGCTCGGTTTGCAGCCGCCGAAGTCCGTGGATGACATTGCGAAAGTGGCCAAAGCATTCATTGATAACGATGTTAGCGGCAAAGGGACCGTCGGCATTACGGGGGACAAAGCGTTGTTCGAGATGGACAACTCCGTAGGCGGCTTGGATCCGATCTTCGCAGCGTTCCACTCCTACCCGCTCAACTGGGTGAAGGACAGCTCGGGCAATGTCGAGTTTGGCGGCATCACGCCGGAGACGAAGGAGGCGCTTGGCAAGCTTCGCGATCTGTACGCGCAAGGCTTAATCGAGAAGGAATTCGCGCTTCACACCGATCCGCTGGAGCTGGTCAGAGGCGGCAAGTCGGGTATCTTCTTCGGTCCATGGTGGATGGGCTACGATCCGCTGCCGGATACGATGAAGAATGATCCCAAAGCGAATTGGAAGCCTTACCTGGTCCCTCTTGATTCGGCAGGCACGTTCAATACGCATGTTCAATCGCCGACAAGCGCTTACTTCGTCATGAACAAAGGCTACGCTCATCCGGAAGCACTCATGAAATATATTAACGTGCAAGTCGCGGCGGAAACGTATGCAGATCCGGACGCTTCGAAGCTTGATCCAGGCGTGGGCTTGCAGAACTGGCCAATGCGCAGCGTAACGACGTATGCGGATAATGTAGAACGCAATGCGAAGGCGATCAACGATGTACTGGACGGAGCTGCGGACGTATCGACATTGAACAGCAACCAGAAGCCGCTTTATGACAATTGGCTGAAGACGAAGGACAACCCTGCGTCAGACTTCGGCTCGTGGGGCCCGTCATTCTCCTACATCGTTTCCGGTAAAGAGCTGTTCAAGCCAATGAACAAAGTATTCAGCTTGTATTATGGTCAGACCAAGTCCATGGAAACGAAGTGGGCAAACTTACTGAAGCTGCAGAATGAGACGTATACCAAGATCATCATGGGCAGTGCCGATCTCAGCGCCTTCGACGCCTTCGTGAAGAACTTCAAGGCGCAAGGCGGAGATGACATTACGAAGGAAGTTACAGAGGCGCTCAAGGGATAGGAAGAATGTGCTGACAAATAGCGCCGGGGGCTTAGCTCCAGGCGCTACTTGTTCTAAATGAAGGAGTGGAAGAAAAGATGAGGAACCGGACATTCATAACGAACTACTACCTGATGCTGATACCCGGAATGATACTGCTGATTATGTTCTCTTTCATTCCGCTGTTCGGGATTGCAATCGCTTTCGAGAACTTCAACGCGGGGCTTGGCATTTGGCGCTCGGAATGGGTGGGACTCGATAACTTCAAGTATATGTTCCAGTTGTCCGACAGCCGCGTTATTTTTATCAACACGATTAATTTGGCCGTGATGAAGATTATCGCGAACCTCATTGTTCCGCTTATTTTTGCGCTGCTGCTGAATGAAGTGCGCAAGATGGCGTTTAAACGTTTTGTACAGACGGTCGTTTACTTGCCGCACTTCCTGTCCTGGGTTATTCTCGCGGGCATCGTGACGGACATGTTCTCTTATCATGGAATCGTGAATCAATTATTCAGCACTTTCGGGTTTAAGCCCGTCTTGTTTCTGGCAAGCAATTCATGGTTTCCCGGCATTCTCGTCGGAAGCGATGTGTGGAAGGAATTCGGCTTCAATACCATTATTTATTTAGCCGCGCTGACCGGCATCAATCCGTCCCTCTATGAAGCAGCGGCGATCGATGGAGCCGGCAGAGCCAAACAGCTATGGCATGTAACGCTGCCCGGCATCAGGCCGACGATCGTGCTGCTGACAACGCTCAGCCTCGGCAATGTACTGAATGCGGGCTTCGATCAAATATATAACATGTACAATCCGCTGGTGTACTCCTCTTCCGACATTATCGATACGTATGTGTACCGCGTTGGCCTATTGAACGTGCAGTACGGATTGGCGACTGCGGTCGGCTTGCTTAAAGCGGTCGTAAGCCTCCTGCTGATCGGCGTTTCCTATACGTTAGCATCCAAATTCGCGAATTACCGCATCTTCTAACTAAAGGAAGTGACTGAACGATGGTTAAAACACGCTCATTCGGCGCGGTTTCTGCCGATGCACTCATTTACTTGATTTTAGGCCTTGTGATGATCTCAACGCTTTATCCGTTATGGTATACCGTTGCGGTGTCCTTCAGCGACAGCAGCGCGGCAGCGGGGGGCCTCGTCAAATGGCATCCGGTTCACTTTAATTTGGCGGCTTACCATGAAATCATGAGCGACCGAAAGTTTTTCAAGGCCTTCCTCGTTTCGATCGAACGGGTTGTCCTCGGAACGTCGATGAGCTTTATCATTACCTTATTGATGGCTTACCCGCTTTCGAAAGAAAATAAAATATTCCCCGGGCGCAATATCGTCATGTGGTTTCTTGTTGCCATGATGCTGTTTAACAGCGGGCTCATCCCGTGGTATATGACGATCAAATCATACGGCATGCTTGATTCCATTTGGGCGCTTGTGCTGCCCTATGCAGTGCCGGTCTTCAACATTATTCTCGTCATCAACTACTTCAGAGGACTGCCGAAGGAGCTCGATGAAGCGGGGATGGTCGATGGAGCGGGAGCTTGGTATTTGCTCCTAAAGATTTACCTGCCGCTCTCGGTGCCTGTCATGGCAACGGTCACGCTGTTCAGCATCGTGTTCCACTGGAACGCCTTCTTCGACGGTCTCATTCTCATGAACAAGCCGGCCCATTATCCGCTTCAATCCTATGTGCAACAGCTCGTCATAAACATTAACACGGCCGAGCTTACCACGGATCAGCTGCAGAGTCTGTCGCAGCTTTCGAACAAAACATTAAACGCAGCGAAGATCGTCGTTACAATCGTGCCCGTACTGATCATTTATCCGTTCTTGCAGCGGTATTTCGTGCACGGAATTACGCTTGGTTCGGTGAAAGAATAATCGCGTGCCCGTTAGGCTCGGCGGCCGAGAGTCAGGCGGTGGTTATAATCTAGGCTGCGTTTAAAGCGACAGCGATATCCTAGCAGCCCTTCAAGAGCTTCGTACACGGCGTACGGGGCTCTTGCCGCATGCAAGCTTCGGAATAAAGAGGGGAAATTCCCTTTTGCTTGACAATACTTGGAACAGCGCCTATACTTCGTTTGTGTATTTATGTTGAAATGAGTGGAGATGGTTGCATTTGTTTGCGAACGAGCGGTATATGCAGATCCTCCAGTTGCTGGAGAAACAATCGTCGATTACCGTTTCGGAACTAATGGAACGGTTCGGCGTCTCCATCGAGACCGTCCGCCGCGATTTGGCGGAGCTCGAGAAGCAGCAGGCGCTCACGCGCGTGCATGGCGGGGCCGTTTCCGCTAAGCAGGGCAAGACCTTCGCGAAGCTCGAAGCCCGCATAACGGAGAACACGGAGTTGAAAAGCCAGCTGGCTGAAATTGCGGCCCGGTACATTCAAGAGGAAGATACGATCGCCCTCGACTCCGGCAGCACAGCCATGGAACTGGCGGCGGTCATCAAACGCCGGTTCCGCAAACTGACGATCGTCACGAATTCGCCGGAGGTGTTTAATTGCTTCCGCGACTCGGATGGGTTCGATCTGATTCAGATCGGAGGAAGATACCTGAAGGAAGAGAAGGCGTTTTACGGCCATCTGGCGTTGGACGCGATTCGGCGGCTTCATTATTCGAAAGCGTTCATTTTCCCGTCGGCAATTTCTCTGAAGAACGGGGCGACCGAGTTCGTGCACGAACTGTTCGAAATCCAACGCGCATTCATGCAGAATGCGGACGAAGTCTTCCTGCTGGCGGACAGCACGAAGTTCGAGACGGCAGCGGCCATCAAGCTGTGCGATTTGTCCTCTTCCTTCAAGATCATTACGGACGACCGGCTGCCGGCGCCCATCCATGCCCTGTATCAGAAGCATGCCCTGCAACTTATCAATCACTAGTAGGAGTGAACCTGATGAACGAGAAAATCGTATTGATTTTGGTCGACGGTATGCGACCAGACGCTTTGGCCGCTTGCGGTCATCCCTTTATCGAGGAGTTGAGCGCCTCATCCGGCTATACGCTGCAAGGAAGAACGGTTATGCCCAGCGTTACGCTGCCTTGCCATATGTCGTTGTTCCACAGCGTTCCGCCTCAGCGCCATGGCATCTTGGACAATGTCTATACGCCGCAGGTGCGTCCCATTGCCGGACTTTACGAACAGCTGCATGCCCATCAGCGTACATGCGGCATGTTCTATAATTGGGAGCAGCTGCGCGATCTAAGCCGCCCCGATTCTCTCGCCTATAGCTGCATGATCTCGGGCACGGTCCACACCTATGAAGCATCGAATGAAATGGTGACCGATCAAGCGATTCGCTATATTCAGCAGCACTCGCCCGATTTCGTCTTCCTGTACCTTGGCCTCGTGGACGAGATCGGCCACCGGCATGGCTGGATGTCCGACGCTTATATCGAATCGGTCCATGCCTCATGGACTTGCATCGAGCGGACCGTACGCGCCTTGCCTTCCGACTATGCCGTGCTCGTGACGGCAGACCACGGCGGCCATGACCGTACGCACGGCACGGATATGCCGGAGGATATGACGATTCCGTTGTTTATCAAGAGTCGGTCAATGGCCCCCGGAACGGAACTCCGGCAGGCAAGCATCCTGGATATTGCCCCTACCATCGCCAAACTGGCCGGCGTGCCAGCCAACGGCGATTGGGAGGGCCGATGTCTGCTTTAGCCTTGACGCCTCGGCGATCCCTGGCTTTCAGCTTGCTGTGCTGCCTGGTGTATTTCACGAGCTATATGACGCGGCTCAATTACGGCGCTGCGATCTCCGAAATCGCCGATTCGCTGCGGGTATCCAACCAGCTGGCCGGCATGGCTTTGATCGGCAGCTTCGTCGCCTACGGCATCGGCCAGCCGATATTCGGTTTATTGGGTGACCGCATGTCCCCCAAGCGAATGATCGCCATGGGACTTGCCGGGACCGCCCTGCTCAATTTGGCCGTGGCCTGCATGAGCAGCATCTATCTGATTACCGCGATGTGGTGCGTCAACGGCTTGTTCCAAGCGATGCTCTGGCCGCCGCTCGTACGCATCATGACGCAAACCTTGTCCCGCGACGCTTACAATCGCACGAGCGTCGGCATTGTCGCGGCGGCTTCCTTGGGCACGATCGGCGTCTATCTGCTTGTCCCGCTCTGCATTCTCCTCTCCGGCTGGCGGATGTCCTTCGCAATCCCCGCGCTGCTGGGCTTGCTCGTTGCGGCGATTTGGTACAGGGGCGCAAGCAAATACGCGATAGAAGCATCGGCTGGCACGCCAGCAGCATGCCAAGGAGGAATTTCCGACTCCGGGAACGAGAACGGCAACGGGACTATAGGAACATCCGCGCTGGCCGGGTTGTTGCTGCCGATTATCGCGGCGATCATCCTGCAAGGCGCCTTGCGCGACGGGATCACGACGTGGATGCCGACCTACATCGACGATACCTACGGCTTCGGCAATTCCCTCTCGATTCTCAGCACGGCCATCCTGCCGATCTTCGCGATCGTCAGCGTATCCGCGGCTTCGTTCTTCCAGCGCTTGCTGCGCAACGAGATCAAGACGGCAGCGCTCCTGTGGGCCGCCGCCTTCGCGGCTGCGAGCTTGTTGGCTGCATTCTATAACGCGAACGCGGTCATAGGCATTGCATTATTGGCACTCCTGACCGGATGCGTGCAAGGCATTAACCTGATGCTTATCAGCCTGCTGCCCGCGTATTTTGCCAAGTTCGGCAATGTCTCGATGGTATCGGGCGTGCTCAATGCGTTCACATACGTCGGCAGCGCGGGTTCGATTTACGGCATCGCAGCCTTCAGCGAGCATTATGGGTGGCGATCGACCATCCTAGGATGGTGCGTCATCGCGCTGGCGGGTGTCATCCTTTGCGGCGTTTGCGTCAAGCGCTGGAAGCGGTTCACCCTGCAGGCCGTCCAATAGCCGCATCGCGTTCTGCGAACCAAGAAAGTCGGGTTGTCATACGGGTTTCCAGGCACGTCGACGCCGTACATTTGCGACAGAACCTTTAATTCCACGTTCCATGTGGCGTTGAAGGTTTTTTGCTATGTTGTTTTAGGCGTAGCGGTTAGAAATACAAGGGGAATCGAATTTACCGCTGCTCAAATGGGCTGAGATTACTAATAAAACGGCGGCAGGAAGAGCGGATTTCAGCTTGCATTACAAATACTTTCGATCTAAAATGAACATATAAATTAGTATATGAACTCATATGAACCTAAAAGGAGGATTTTATTGTGGATATTCGTTATGCTTCCCATCCTAATGAAGTCAAAGCATTCGATACGACCCGCCTGCGCGAGGAGTTTCTCATCGAGCAGTTATTCGCTCCCGATCGGCTCGTGCTGAGCTATTCCCACGTCGACCGCTTCATTATCGGCGGCGTCGTGCCGGTGAACGAAGCCGTGAAGCTGGAGGCGGATCCGGCAACGATCGGGGCTGCCACGTTCCTGGAGCGGCGCGAGATCGGCATCATCAACGTCGGCGGCACGGGTACGGTAACCGTTGACGGCGAAACGTTCGTCATGGCGAACAAGGATTGCCTTTATGTCGGACGCGGCGCGCAGGAGGTGACTTTCGCCAGCGAAGACGCGGGCCAGCCGGCGCAATATTATTTGAATTCGACGCCTGCGCATCAGACGTACCCGACGGTGAAGGCCGCGATCAGCGAAGCGTCCCCGAACCACCTCGGCAGTCAAACGAATTCCAACGAGCGCACGATATACCGCTACATCCACACCGGCGGCATTCAGAGCTGCCAGCTCGTCATGGGCATGACGCTGCTGAAGTCCGGCAGCATGTGGAACACGATGCCTTGCCATACGCACAACCGCCGCTCGGAAGTGTATTTCTACTTCGACATGCCGGAAGACGGCGTCGTCTTCCACCTTATGGGGGAGCCGGACGAGACGCGCCACGTGGTCGTCCGCAATGAACAAGCCGTCATCTCGCCAAGCTGGTCGATTCACAGCGGCGTCGGCACGAGCAGCTATACGTTCATTTGGGGCATGGCCGGCGAGAACCAAACGTTCGAGGATATGGACGCCGTTAAAATGACGGAGCTGAAATAAAGAAAATAACGCAAGAAAGCGATGAATTCGAATGAACCCACTGCGAAGATACGAGAAAATCATGGAACTGCTGCTGGCTGAACGGGAAGTGACGGTCGCGAAGCTTACGGAACAGCTGCAGGTGACGGGCAAGACGATCCGGGAAGACCTGGCGAAGCTGGAAGAGAAGGGGCTGCTGACGCGCATTCACGGCGGCGCGGTCCTCGCGCAGGAGAATCAGCTCGGCATTCTGTCGCCGAAGCAGGCAGCCGTCCCGAACGAAGCGGAGCGTCTGGAAACGGCAGCGGCGGCGATTGCGTTGATCGAACCCAATGACGTCATCGCCTTGGACGGCGGCCGAACGACGCTGGAAATCGCTAGACGGCTGCCCGATGTCTCGATGACGGTCGTGACGAACGATCTGTTCATCATCGCGGAGCTTGCCCGCAAGGAGCAGATCCGCCTTGTCGTGCCCGGCGGCTATCAGTACCGGAACACGCTGATCGGTGCAGAAGCGGAAGCGTACATCCGCAAGCTTAACATTTCCAAAGCGTTCCTGTCGGCGACGGGCGTTCATCAGACCTACGGCTTTACGATCTATGCCGGCGAATCCGTGCCGCTCAAACGGGCGTGGCTGGAAACGGCAAAAGCCTCGTACGTGGTGGCGGACCATCACAAATTCGGCCAAGCGGCTTTGTTTACGTTCGCGAAATTAAGCGAAGTCGAAGCGATCGTCACGGACTCGGGCATCTCGGCCGAGACGGCTGAGTTGTTCCGGCAAGAAGGGACACGGGTACTCATACAAGGAAGGAGTGGGAGTCATGAGCTTTGATTTGACGGGCAAGACGGCGCTGGTTACCGGCACCTCCGGCGGAATCGGGCAAGCGATCGCGATCGGACTGGCCGAAGCGGGTGCATCCATCGTGGCGGTCTCGGCATCGAACAGCAACGAGACGGTCGGCATCGTACGCGGACACGGAGGCGCCATCGAACAAATTTCGGCTGACTTAAGCGATGCGGACGGTCTGGAGAGTGTCTTCCGAGAAGCGCTGGGAGCCTTCGGAGGCATTGATATTCTCGTGAACAATGCGGGCACCATTCGCCGGACGCCGGCTGCCCAGCATGCTCGCGAAGATTGGTACGATGTCATGGACATCAATCTGCATTCGGTCTTTTTCTTATGCCAGCTTGCGGGCAATCATATGATCGAGAGAGGCAGCGGCAAAATCATCAATATCGCTTCGCTGCTGAGCTTTCAAGGCGGCATCAACGTTCCCGGGTACACGGCCAGTAAGCATGCGGTGACCGGCGTTACGAAAGCATTGGCGAACGAATGGGCAAGCAAAGGCATTCAGGTCAATGCCATTGCGCCCGGTTATATCGATACCCGCAATACGGCGCCGTTGATTGCGGACGAGAAGAGAAGCCAGGCCATCCTGGAGCGTATTCCGGCTGCCCGTTGGGGAACTCCCGATGACTTGAAAGGACCGGCTGTGTTCCTCGCTTCTTCCGCTTCCGATTATATGAACGGCCATGTGCTCTGCGTAGACGGTGGCTGGATGGCTCGTTAAGATCACGGTAGCTCGATATCTCTCATCATCTCTCGGCGCACGTGAATGACGTAAATAGAACAATCAGAAAGAGGTAACAACGATGAAAAAAATGAAGCTGCTGAATGCCATGCATGAGGCCGGAGTGGTCGCCGTACTGCGAGCCAATTCCCCGGAAGAAGTGGTCCGGATGGCGGACAAAGCCATTGAAGGCGGCATTCGCATCATTGAAATCACGATGACGGTTCCGTTCGCTTGCGAAGCCATAAGCGCGCTAGCCCGCAAGTATCAAAGCGTTGATGAAAGCCGTGACGATTATGCCGTCATCGGCGCTGGCACGGTGCTTGATTCGGAGACGGCGAGGGCCGTCCTGCTGGCGGGCGCCGAATTCGTCGTATCTCCGAGTCTCGACGAAGCGACGGTCCGGCTGTGCAATCGCTATGGCGTCCCGATTCTTCCCGGCGCCATGACCGTGAAGGAAATTACCGCCGCGATGGAGCTCGGCGTCGATGTCGTCAAGCTGTTCCCGGGCAATCTCTATTCGCCTTCCATTATTCCGACTCTAAGGGGCCCGTTGCCGCAAGCCAATATTATGCCAACCGGCGGCGTGGGGCTGGATAATCTGAGAGACTGGATCGCCGCTGGCGCATTCGCCGTCGGCATCGGCTCGGATCTGACCAAGGAAGCCGTGGCGAGCGGCAACTTCGACCTCATTACGGCCAAGGCGAGTGCTTATATCGAGGCCTATCGGAGCGCGAAGAAGCAAGTGAAGTAAGAGAAAACCTCCAAGATAGAAGAAGATACGAGAGCAGCCACTTCCAGGAAGTGGCTCTTTTTTTGGTCATTTTAAGGTGTATACGGAGTGGGATTAGGGAATTGTTCGGGCGTGGAAGTAGATAGACAGATACCGTTCCTGAACCTCCCTGAACCTTCCAGGCGGCATAATAGCCCGGAAGCGTTCGGATGGGACGAGGTCCGTTATGCATTAAATGTCTTTCGCATATGCTCCCCCATCCAAAGGCAGGTATCCCACAAATCGGCTACCGGCTGTTGGCTGAAGGGGAGCGTATGCATATAACCGGGAGGCCCGAATTCCGGGGTTACGGTGGTCATGCCGAAGCCTTGTTCCGCCCGCTTGTCGAGGATGCTTTTCCACCAAGATTCGTGTGCCCGTAATTCCGCTATGTACTCCGGCGCGGCGGGATGGGGAACTTGAGGGCCTTGGGCATACCCGACGCGGGCGTGGATATGAATCGTTCGCTCGAAAGCGATCCGGAGCGCTTCCGCTTGATCCCCGAGCAGGGATTCGCAGACGCAGCACCAATGGCTGAAATCCGCCGTAATGCGCAGGTCCGGCAATGCCTCGAGCAATCGCGCGGTATTCCAAGGCGTGTACATCGCCCGGTGCCGATGCGTCTCATGCCCGACGGATAGGCCGGCTGACTGCTCGGCCCGAAGCGCGGATCGGAAGAACGCGAGCTGTTGTTCGAATGACATGCAATCCCGTGCGCTGTGCGAAATAACGAGCAGCGGGTTGTATGCGGCGGCACGTTCGATGCCCTTCGCGAACGTCTCCTCGTGAGCGGTCAAGGAATCGCCCGTCGAGCCGATAAGCGCGATGTAATCCAAGCGATGCTCCTGCAGCAGCTCCAAGAATTCGCTCTTATTTTCCGGGGAAGGGAGCGAGGCTTCGACGCCGTCGTACCCGGCCGCGGCAATTTGCTCGATGCTTTCCCGGTAGGACAGATGCTCCATGCCCCACAAGGATTTAAACAAACGGATGCTCATATGCGTAAATCTCCTTTGGCTTCTAATGAGGATGCACTTTATCGTAGCATCGCCGCCTCGGGTACGCCATTTTGAATCGTCTTGCTCGTTTATAGAAATGTAGCTTTATCATGTAGCTTTATTCGGAGCGGATCCATTGAAATGCCGAAACTGCTGCGGTGATACCCCCATCGCTCTTCGAAAGGCTTGACTGAAGTGGCTGGTCGAGGAATAACAAAGGGCATGTCCGATTTCTTCCACGCTGAGCCGGGGGTTCTGCAGCAGCTTCTTGGCTTCCCGGATCCGGATGCGCTGCTGATACACGGAAGGGGAGATGCCATAGACCAGCTTGAAGCACTCGTGCAAATAAGTCCGGTGCACGTTCAATTGCTGGGCGACGGCCGTAATGTTAATCCGGTTATTCACGTGATATTCCATCCAATACGCGGCTTCCCGTGCCAGCTTCAATTGCGAGGGCTTGGCCCCGGAGCCGGGCAGCGGATGGGCTTGCGCAGCGATAAGCTCGGTTGCCAGATTCGCGATAAAGTCCAACATGCTGGCATGCATCTGCAGATGGTTGACGGAGGCCGCCATGTCATCCGCGATCGCCCTGGGCTTCGTCTCATCACGAACCATCAGCTGCTGCAAATGCTCGCCGAAACGAGCGATGAACCGCGAGACCCATTCGGATACGTGGCCATAGGATTCACGGCGAAACAACGGGTCGGCGGTCAACTGGAAGATCATGTTGATCGCGTTGATTTCCACCTCGAAATGGAAGTCGAAATAACTGCAATCCACGCGCGTTTCCGTCCGGTGAAGCATCTCGGATTGGATAATGATCGCGTCGCCGGGATACAGCCGATACATCCGCCCGTTGACCCATTGATCGATTTCGCCGGAAACGCAAAATAAAAACTCGAAATAAGGATGCCGATGGTCCGGGTAGGACCAGCCGGCTTGGTGCTTGGCATATTCCATCCCCGGAATCCGCAGCGCATTGTACAAATCGGGCAATTCGAACGTATGATCCATGAAGAGCTCCCTATTCACGTATAGTTCCCTACATTTATATCGCGATAACGCCGCGAAAATAAATTATAGCCTACATTTATATAACAAATCCATACCATTTCGAATGGTTGATCCGGATGTCGAATGGTATGATTCGGGGATATAGCAGCGCCAGGCAAGTGATCTAGCGCTTTACGACACGACAACCAACAAACAGTGGAGGGTTACGCATGAGTCTTCTGACGTTCAACGAACAAACTTTCCTCATGGATGGACAGCCGTTCCGGATCATTTCCGGGGCACTTCATTATTTCCGAATCGTTCCGGGACATTGGCGGGACCGCCTGCTCAAGCTTAAGGCTTGCGGCTTCAACGCCGTGGAGACGTATATCCCGTGGAATTTGCATCAGCCGGCCGAGGATCGCTTTCAATTCGAAGGTCTTGCGGACGTTGGCTTGTTCATTGAAACGGCTGCGGAGCTTGGCTTGTACGTGATCGTGCGGCCGAGTCCGTATATTTGCGCGGAATGGGAATTCGGCGGGCTGCCGTCGTGGCTTCTTGCCGATTCGGACATGCAGCTGCGCTGTGCCTATCCACCGTTCCTCGCGAAGGTCGACGCTTATTACGATGTACTCATTCCGAAGCTGAAGCCGCTGCTCAGTACGAACGGCGGACCGATTATCGCGGTGCAGATCGAGAACGAATACGGCAGCTACGGCAACGATAAGACGTATTTGGAATATCTCCAAGTCTCGCTGATCAAGCGCGGCGTGGACGTGCTCTTGTTCACTTCGGACGGAGCAGATGACGGATGCTTGCAGGGCGGAATGGTGGAAGGCGTACTGGCGACGGCTAATTTCGGATCCAAGCCCGAAGAATCGTTTGCCAAGCTGCGGGAGTACCAGCCGAACGCGCCGATCATGTGCATGGAATATTGGAACGGCTGGTTCGATCATTGGGGCAAGGCGCATATTACGCGCAAGTCGGACGATGCGGCCAAAGTGTTCGAAGACATGATGACGATGGGCGCTTCCGTTAACTTCTATATGTTCCACGGCGGAACGAATTTCGGCTTCTACAGCGGGGCGAACCATCATATGGGCACTTACGAGCCGGTCGTCACGAGCTATGATTACGATGCGCCTCTGAACGAAGCCGGCGATCCGACGGATAAGTACTTGGCGATCCGGGAAGTGATGTCCCGCTTCGTGGATTTGAGCGAAATCCCCGTTCCCGAGCCTTCCGAGAAAAGAGCATACGGGACCGTGCGGCTGACGGAGAAGGCGGAGCTGTTCAGCCAATTGCCTCGATTATCGGAGCCCGTGCGCCGCGCGGCGCCGGTTCCGATGGAGAAGCTGGGACAGGATTACGGCTTTATTCTGTATTCCACCATCGTTACGGGACCGAAGACGGATTGCGAGCTGATCGCCAAAGAAGTGCATGATCGGGCGACCGTCTACGTGAACGGCGAATACCGCGGCGTGCTTGAACGATGGAATCCGGCATCCAAGGTCACGCTCGATATTCCGCCTGAAGGCGCCCGTATCGACCTGCTGGTCGAAAATATGGGACGAGTCAATTACGGGCCGAATATGAGAGATCCGAAAGGCATTACGGAAAGCGTGCGGCTGCATAGCATGGGATGGTGGAATCAAATGCTGTTCGATTGGACGATTCGTCCGCTTCCGCTCGAGGATCTTTCCCGTCTCCAATTTGGACCCGAGGTTCTTTCCGGAGATTCGGAATCGGTAACGGGATCGGAATCCGGTTCGGAATCCGGATCGGAATCGGAATCGGGAATAACCGATCGCCCGACTTTCCTTCGGGGTACGCTTCGCGTAGATAACGCCGCGGACACGTTCCTGGATATGAAAGGATGGACCAAAGGAATCGTCTTCGTGAACGGCTTCAATCTCGGCCGTTATTGGGAGGCAGGTCCGCAGCGGACGCTGTATGTTCCGGGGCCGCTATTGCGCGAAGGGGACAATGAAGTTCTGATATTCGATGTGCATGGGGGAGCTCCGGACAGAAGCGTTACGTTCCTGGACAAGCCCTTGTTAGGATAAGCATGCGTGATGTAAAGCGCCTTGAGCAATGCCGCAGCGGCGGATGCTCAAGGCGCTTTTATCATGCGGCGTCTGGACCGGTTCAGACTCGCGTATCCATTTCGTTCATTTGCCGAAGCCAGCGCTGCAATTCACGACCGTGGAGGAAGATTCGCGGTCGTTAAACGTCTGGGCCAATTCCGGCTGAAACGCGCTATTGAAGAACTGCTCGGGCGTGCAGCCGGCGAACGCTTTGAAATCCTTGGCGAAGTGAGCGTGGTCGGCATAGCCGCATGCCTGCACGATATCCAGATAGCCGTAGCCGGCATGACGGAGCCGGATCGCATGCTGGAAGCGGACGAGTCTTCAAGGCTGCTCCGCAAGCGTCGCACTACAAAGTACGGCGCAAACCCGGCGTATGCTTGTTGAAATCGGATTGAAATCACAAAAGGACAAGCCGTTTGGCTTGCCCATCGTCATGTCAAAAAGCGAATTAAACCGCGGATTCGGATGACTCGGCTGAGTCGGAAGACGGGAAAGGCTCGGAGGACGCAAAGACCGCGGAAGAATCGGGAACGACGGAAACCAAGGAAACCGCCGACTTGCCTTTCTTGAATCCGGATGCCAGCAGCAGGAGCAGGAACGCTCCGATCAAACTCCACAAGACGGATGTGCTCGAATCGATCGCTCCTAACCCGCCATAATACATCACTTCTCGAAGGTCGACGGCTGCGAACCGGAGCGGTGTCCAAGAGTAAATCCAATCATGCGATGCTTGAGACAGAAACTCCGGCGCCATGTTAAGAAGCGGCATCGAGAAGAACATAAGCAGCACGAGAATGCCCATCGCGGGAAATCCGATCCAGTTCAGCAGCGAAGATTGAAGCATGTAGAAGGTTGAAGCCGCGAACCATAGGAACAGCCAAACGTCCACGTTATGCGCGATCTCCATGCCATACCATGAAGAAGCCATCCATACGAGAAATCCGGATGCCAGGCCAACGATGGCCACGCCGGCAACAGGCTGCCATACGACCGCCGAATGCCGTTTGGCACCGGCCTTCATGGCGTGCACGCCTGACAAATAGAGAATCAACGCCGTGACCAAGCTCCCGATCCACATGATTTGCGTCAACAGTCCGGGCGCATTGCCCGTCGCATTGTTCGTACCGACCGCATGCACGGTCTCTTCATGAACAACGACCGGAGAGAGCAGTGCTTTCGCTACAGCAACCGGCACTTTCTGATTCTCCTCGCCCAGTTGATCAAGCATGGAACTCGAAAGTCCCGTGCTCAGCAAGTTCATCGCTTGGCCAAGCCCTTGTTTGACGACCGTTGCAGCTTGCGCGTTCAAGCCCTCGTTGGCGATAATTTGTACGGTTGCCGGCTTAGGGGACGGACCAAGAAGGGAAGCGATGCCCGAACTAAGATCCGCAGGCAGGATCAAAGCCCCGTAGAACTTTCTGTTGTCCAATCCGTCACGGGCTTCCTCTTCCGAGTTCACGAGCGTCCATTTAATGGGCATTTCAGAATTCGATGTCAACTTCTCTTTTACCATGTCGCCAACGGCTAACGTGCTGCCGTTCCGCAGGTTCACCGATTGATCCAGGGAAACAAGCGCGACGGAAACATCCTTCGGTTTCGTACCGAGAACCGACCCCATCATCGCAGCGCCGAATATTACTAAAACAAGCAGAACGGCGAACGATCCAATCCAAAATACTTTTTGTTTAAATACATGCACGTTATGTGGACTCCCTCACTGTTATTGAACAAGCTGTTGATTAATGAGCATGTTGTTAATTATAATTACGGGAGAGAAAAGTACAATAATCACTATTGGCGCCACTGTTCATTAGTCTACGAATCACGGGGAGAATGTTCATTAACGCAATCAGTAAAGTAAAGGCGGCTTGATGGGATGACGACGAAATTAGATCGCCGCAAGGTCCGGACGAAGCAAATGCTATACCAAGCGCTCATGGGTCTGATTAACGAGAAGGGCATGGAGAATATTACCGTCACGGATGTCGCGAATCGCGCGGAAGTGAACCGGGGGACGTTCTATCTTCATTATCAAGACGTTCCCGATATGCTCCAGCAGTTGAAGGATGAGGTGTACGAGCACATCAAGGTTCACGTGGAGCATATCGATATTCATGTCGCAATGGATTATGCCGAGGAGGAAGAAGCCTATCCCGACAGCGTGAAGATCTTCGAGGCTTTCGGACGGCATGCGGACTTCCTGCGCATCATGTTCGGGCAGAAGGGAGACCTGTCCTACGCGATTCGGTTCCGTCAATTGATGGCCACCCGTATCTATGACAAGCTCAAATACGTGCCGGCCAAAAACATCGACATTCCGCAGGACTATATGGTCGCGTACATCACCGCCGCGAACTTCGGCCTGCTGCTCCACTGGATCGAATCCGGCTTGAGCCAATCGCCGGAGCAAATGGCCAAAATGATGATTCGGGTCATGAACTACGGCCCGCTCGTATCGTTAGGCATTCGGGACGCGCCCACGGGCGGCGACAAGTCTTAAGCGCCCCGCCTGGCCGCGCATACCGCTGCGTATCTAATTTAAAGGGCCCATCCCCCGCGCCGGCGAGGTCGATCGGCCCTTTATTGAGACGAACATTAGCGATTGCGAAGCGTCTCCAGCAGCTTCGTCAGCCGGTCGAACGAATCGTTCATGCCGCCTTCCATGCCGGACTGCAGCATGCCGTCGCGGTCCGCAACCGAGCGGAACACGGACTCCATCTTCACGACCGTCCGTTCTCCGGGCAACTCCTCGAACACCGCCGTCTCCAGCGTCACGTGCCCGCGCTCCGGAAGTCCGAGGAACTCGAAGGTTTGCACGATTCGCTCCGGGGCAGTCACTTCGTGGAACACGCCGCAGAAGGCATAAGCCCCGCCGCCATTCGGATCCTTCGAAATGTATTTCCACGCGCCGCCGTCCCGTGCATCGAACTTCTCCAGCTCCATGGTAAGAACGCTGGGTCCCATCCACTGCACGAACAAATCCGCATCCGTGAAAGCCTCGAATACGAGCTCGCGCGGCGCATCGAATTCTCTCTCAATTAGAATCACTTGCTTGCCCGGCTCTGCCGTCAGTTTCGTTTCATTCACTACGGTCATCGTTATCCATCCCTCTCTTCGATTGATTATGCGGCCGGTTCTGCTCCATCCGCGCTTGCAATAGGCCGTCGAGCTTCTCGAATCGCTTGCTCCAAAGCTGTCTGTAGCGCTTCGCCCATTCTTCCACCTCGGAGATGGACTGCTCGTTCAGACGGTAGATCCGCTGCTGCGCCTTCTTCTCCACGGTGACCACGTTCGCCTCGCGAAGCACCTTCAGATGCTGCGATATCGCCTGCGGGCTGATCGTGAAGCTGCCGCTGATGTCGGATGCGGAAAGTTGGCCATTCTCGGCCAGCAATTCAATAATATGGCGTCTGTTGGGGTCGGCAATCGCTGTAAAAGTATCCATATGCCAATAGTAAACCATTTACTTAATTAAGTAAATACTTAAACTTATGATTCATGATCCGGTTAACTTCTCCTTCCCGGAAGGATGTCACGCATCGATCAAGAAATGGTGTATAGACACTGTAACGAGAAGGGGAGTAATCACGACGATGCCGAGTAAGAATCAAGTCGTAGACAAAGGGACTTGCCGCGTGGTTTGCGATGCGCAATCGCCTTGGCAGGTAAAGGTGATGCCCGGAACCATCCGAATGGCGGACGGACGAAGCATCGCGATTGGGGAGGAGAAGTCGCTGCCCATACGTCCCGGCGGCAGCAGAGCGTACCGCAATCAACGGTATGCCATGACCGGGGAAGCGCGGCAGTCGCCCTGCTTCTGGAATGGCGAGGATATTCGGGGAAGCGGAGGCATGCCGTATCAACGAATGGTGCCGGATACGCTTCGCGTGCACGACCAAAGCCAGTCCGTTCTCTATCGGCCGGAAGAAGACTATAGCTTCGATTATTACTGGGGGACGATTAAGCGGCATCCCGAAGGACGCATCGCGGAGGGCGAGCTGCTGCTGCTGGATTATGACGTGTGGCTCTGCCGCTATGATTCCATCGTGCTGCGGGAGGACGGGGAGATCGTCGTCATCGAGGGGCTGACGGAAGCACCGGAATCCCGCGAGTTGTTACTGCCGGATCCGCCGGTCGTCCGCGATGGCATCGTGCTGGCCAATGTGTTTACCGGTTGGGGCGAGGAATCGTTATACGACGGGGGAGCGGGCATCACGCTGAAGGAATCGTTGGAAGACCAGGAGGAATCGCCGACTCCGGTGCTGTCGGGCCGGTATTTGGATGCGACGCCTCGCGTGTACGAGGTGGAAATCATCGCTTATTCGCCGGACGATTGCTCCATCTTGCTGCTCATGGCTTCGGCAGGCATCGATTACGGCCGGGAACGCAGCCTGGATCGGACTTCGCTGCGCTGGACGGATCCGATAACGGCTTCGCTGGATAACCCGGTGCCGCTGGTCACGCTGAGCGAGTATGGACATACGGTCGATTGGGGGCTATCCCTTGATTTCAGCACGGTGCCGCCGGAGTCCTTGAAGGCGGGAGCCAGCTACCGAATCCATGCCAACCCGCAGTCCATCATGAATTTCCCGCATTCGAAGGAAGAGGCGCCCGCAGCGATTCCCGTACTGAATAAGGCGGCGCTAGAGCCCTTCAGGCAGAAGCTGCTCGCCGGCAATCCGGTGCGAATCGCCTTCTACGGGGAAAGTACGACGCGTTCGGGACGTTGGCCGTATCAGTTGGTGCGCGCGCTGCGTCACGGCGCTCCTTCTTCCACGATCTATTCTTCCAATGTGGCGATCGGAGGGGAAAGCTCCGCCCGCGGCCTGCTGCGGTATGAGCATGAGGTGAAGAGCGTCAACCCCGATCTCGTCATTCTGGAATACATGCTGAACGATTCCGGGCTTGGCGCAGGGGCTGAGCCGGCCATACGCGGCATTCTCGAGCACCTGCGGCGGGATGGCATCCCGTGCCTGATCGTAACGAACAACGGCATGCACCCGTTATTCTGCGGCTCGATGCGACAGGTTGAAGCTTCGCATGAACGCTACCGCAGGCTTGCCGAGGAATTCGACTGCGCGTTCGTCGGCGGGTTTACGTACTTTCAGCGTCTGCATGAGTTCGGCGTCTATTATTTGACCGAGCTGAAGGGCAATATGGTTAATCATCCGTACGGCAACGTGGATCCCGACTGGGGCAGCTACGATCATGCGCTTGGACAAGCAGTCGTCAATGCCGTGGCGCCGTAACAAGGAAGTCGATCATAAGCATAGGAATACCCGTACTTTTTGGAGGTTTGCCTTATTTAGCTGGCCATGCTGCCTTGCTACAATAGATAGGACTGAAGATACGGAGGGGATTCCATGCTAGCTGTCGACTATGTAAATCCGATGATCGGAACGATCGGCCATCTGCTCACTTCAACCTCGCCGACCGTTTCGCTGCCTCACGGCATGATGAAGCTCGCGCCGATAACGACGCCGGGCATTATGGACAAATATTTGGCTGAACGGATATTCGGGTTCCCGGCCGGGTGCGCCTACCTCATGCCGACCCACGAGGCGGACCTGCCCGATCCGTCCAAGCTGTCTTCGCTCTACGATCACGATTTGGAGCATGCGGCGCCTTATGCGTATGACGTTCTGCTGGAGGACGAGGGCATCCAGGCGGAAATGACGGTTGCCTATCAATCCGCCGTCTATCGTTTTGGTTATCCGAACCGTCCGTCCGCCGTGCTGGTCGTCGGTTTTCCCAAGAACGGAAGCTTGACGCTGCTCTCGGACCGCTCGATATCGATTACGGGCACGCTGAACGGCGTCCCTCATTATACGCATCTCGAGTTCTCGGAGCCAGTCGTTGCAATCGGCGAATGGCAGTCGGAGCGGCATGCCGGACGCGTGCTCCGCGCGGCAGCCGAAGGCGGTTTGCTTGAGGTGCGCGCAGGCGTCTCTTATATCGACGGCCAACAGGCGAAATGCAATTTGAGCAGCGAGCTGGACGAACGCTCATTCGAGCAGACGAAGCAGGCCGCCCGCGAGATTTGGCAGAACGCGCTCAGCCGCATCGAGGTGACCGGAGGGTCTGAAGAGCAGAAGACGGTTTTCTATACGTCGCTCTATCGCTCCCTGCTCAATATGAGCAGCATTACGGAGGACGGCCGCTATTACAGCGCCTACGACGGCCAGGTTCATGAGAGCGGCGGCCGTGATTTCTACGTGTCGGATAATATTTGGGATACGTATCGCTGCCTTCATCCGCTGCAGCTGCTGCTGGATTCGGAACGGAAGCAGGACATGATTCACTCGTATGTGCGCATGTACGAGCAATGCGGCTGGCTGCCGCAATTTCCTTTCGTGCAGGGCGATTTGCCTGTCATGACGGGCAATCACACGGCTGCGTTCATTTATGACGTATACACCAAGGGTTACCGGAACTTCGATGCGGCCAAAGCCTTCGAGGCGATGAAAGTCAACGCGACGGAAGTGACGATGCTTCCATGGGTTCACGGGCCGCTCACGGAATTGGACCGCGTCTACCTGGATCAAGGCTTCTATCCTGCGCTTCGTCCGGGGGAGAAGGAATGGGTGAAGGAAGTCGACGGCTTCGAGCGGCGGCAGTCCGTCGCCGTCACGCTGGAGCATGCCTACGACGACTGGTGCGTCGCGCAGATGGCCCGGGAGCTCGGCCGAGAGGATGACTACGCCTATTTCATGGAGCGCTCGCAGAATTACCGCAAGCTGTACAACGACGCAACCGGGTTTATGTCGCCCAAATCCGCAGACGGCGAATGGGTGGAGCCGTTCGATCCCAAGCTCGGCGGCGGGCTGGGAGGCAGGGATTATTTCTCCGAGTGCAATGCCTGGATCTATAGCTTCCATGTCCAACACGATATCGAAGGACTAATCGAGCTGATGGGCGGCGCGGACAAATTCGAAGAGCGGCTGGATGCGCTGTTCGCCGAGCAATATGACGGCTCGAAATATCATTTCCTCGGACAGTTCCCGGATGCGACCGGATTGATGGGCCAGTATTGCCAGGGCAACGAACCGGCCTTCCATATTCCGTACCTGTACAACTACACGTCGTCTCCGTGGAAGACCCAGCGCCGCCTGCGGGAAATCATGAAGCTGTGGTACCAAGCGACGCCGACCGGCATTTGCGGCGACGAGGACAATGGCGCGATGTCGTCTTGGTACGTGTTCAGCGCGATGGGCTTCTATCCGATCTGTCCGGGCAAGGCGAGCTACGAGCTTGGCAGTCCGCTGTTCGAACGAACGGAGATCGCGCTTGGCGGCGGCCGGACGTTCACCATCCATGCGGAAGGCGTATCCGGACGCAACAAATACATTCAATCGGCGGAAATCAACGGCAAGCCGCTGGCCGAGCCGCGCATCAACCATGAGGATTTGGCGGGCGGCGGCGTCTTGACGCTGCGGATGGGGGAGCGTCCGAACAAAGCTTGGGGAACATCCGCGGCCAAGGAGCTCGCAGGTCGGATGGACAAGATTTGACAAGTTGAATTATCATAGGGAATGGAGACGGCGACGGTAACGTCGCCGTTTTGTTCCAAGCGAAGGAAATATCAGTTTCCAGTATTCTTTGCTTCTATCATAAAAGGGCAGAAACCCGTAGCGCCCATGGCGGCCGCCGGTTTCTCTCACGATTCATGAAGAAGTCTAGCGAAGAGTAAACCGCTCGGGGGGACGATCTGGCATGTATCAGCTATTGATTGTTGACGACGAGAAAGTAATACGCGACGGCTTGGCCGCTTGGACATGGGGGGACCATGATATCGAAGTCGCCGGTTGCTGCGCCCATGGTTTGGAAGCGCTTCAATTCCTGTCGGGCCATCCGGTCGATATCGTGATGACCGACATTCGCATGCCATTCATGGACGGAATTGCGTTGATGGAGTCCCTTCATCGCAGCTACCCGTTTATTAAAGTCATCGTATTATCGGGTTATAGCGATTTCAGCTACGCCCAAAAAGCGACGCAGCACGGCGCGGTCGACTATTTGCTGAAGCCGGTGTCTTTCTCGGAGCTGTCTAATTCGATCAAGCGCCTGACAGTCCGGCTTGACGAGCAGAAGCAGAATCGGCAGCGACTGGAGGTGCTCACGCGCAAGGCCTCTCAGCTGACGAAGGTGCTGCGGGACGATTTTCTCGGCAGGCTCTTCGAGAAGCCGCTGCAGAGCGAGGTGCTGGAGCAGGATGCCGCGGCGGGAGAGGTGCTCCTGGAAGCGGAGAGCTACACAACCGCCGTCATTCAGCTGGACAGGCTGGCGATCTACGATAAGCGCATCTCGGAGCGGGAACAGAACCTATTGGCATTCTCGCTGGATAATATTTTGGGCGATCTCTGGGACTCGCAGCATTTCGGCTATCATCTGGTCGATCGGGCGCGGTTGGAGGTCTATTTGCTGTCCAAGGACGGCAGCCGGCAGCGCTTCACGGATATCGTCGGTCAGCTGCATCGTTATGTCGGGCTGTTCAAGTCAACCTTCTCCGTCGGTATTGGCGTGACGGTCACGGACCCGTCGGCGATTCATCGTTCGATGCAGTCTGCGAGGTCAGCGCTTGCCGGCAACGAAGAGGAAGGTTCCGTTAAAGTCGCTTATTCGTACATAGAGGGCGCAGCATTCGAACCACAGTCAACAGCCGCGGAGCCGGCCGAAGAAGAGAGTCTGGAGGAGGACGACGCCTCCCGCGACAGCATTATTCTCGTGGAAGCGAAGAGGTTCATGAAGGCGAATTACGGCCGAAGCCTGACGTTGAAGGAGGTTGCCGACCATGTCTTTATTTCGACGGGCCATCTCTCTTTATTGTTCAAGAATGCGGGAGAGCGGTTTTTGAAATATTTGACGACGATTCGAATGAACAAAGCGAAGGAACTGATGCTCGACAACAGCTACAAGGTCTACGAGATCGTGGAGCTGGTCGGTTACTCGGATCCGGCTTATTTCTCTGAAGTCTTCAAGAAGTATACCGGTAAAACGCCGAATGAATACAGGGGGAAATTGAAGCAGTCCCGCAACGGTTAAGCCTAGACGGAGGGCAGGTCGCTCATATATAAAAACAGACATATGTTACCAAAATAGTTGAATAAACCATAGAAATCGGAATGTTGTCCCCTATCCGCTGTGCGGGGGTGATGATACGATCTTCTCGCTATGATATGCAAGCGATAGAAAGGAGGAGCGTGACGAAAGTCAGGCTGATTGCCGTCCGTCGACCGGCCCGATTCAAAGGGACAGGCGTAAGCGTCAGTGCAGTCATGGCCTTCAGCGCATGTCGCTAGGTAGAGCAGCATGAGAGAAATCGGACAATCCCAATCCCAAACATCGTCAGGAGGATTTGATTGAACAACAAGCCGATAACCAGATGGACGGCGCTCGTACTCGCAGCGCTGCTCCTGCTCTCCGGGTTCATTCCCGGCACTTCCCTCAGCACCAAGGCGAACCCGCTTCCAGGAGAAGTATTAACGACTGTGGACGCCAGCAGCGTCCCGTATGCCGGTCGATGGATCGATAATACGACGCAAACGGCCTTCACCTTCACGGGCACGCAATGGTGGAGCGATGAATGGTCCTGGCTCTACAATAACGTCAGCAATGCGACTGACGCGGTCACGTTTCATTTTACCGGCGATTACATAGCCCTCAACATGACGAAGCATGCATATGGCGGCAAAGTGAACGTCTATGTCGACGGCACCTTGAAGAGCACGATCGATACGGTCAACCCGACTTGGGTGGAATCCGAGAAGGTGTTCGAGCAGACGGGCCTGACGAATGCCGCGCATACGCTCAAGGTCGAGGTGGCGGGCAAGTCCGTCGCGACCGATGCGTACGTGCTGATCAAGTCGTTCGTGTACGGCACGCCGCCGGCTCCGAACCTGGATCCGCCGCCGGCGCCTGCAGCGAACCATACGCTCGTGAACGCGGCCGCCGTGCCGAATTCGGGCCAGTGGACCGGCAATACGACCCAGACGGCCTTCACGTTCACGGGCACGCAGTGGTGGAGCGACAGCTGGTCGTGGATGTACAATAACGTCGCCAACGCGAACGAAGCGGTCCAGTTTGCTTTCACGGGCAACTCCATCGCGCTGTACATGACGAAGCACGCGGAAGGCGGCAAAGTGAACGTCTATGTCGACGGCACGCTGAAGAGCACGGTCGACACCGCGAACGCAGGCTGGATCGAATCGGCTAAAGTATTCGAAGATACGACGCTGACGCAAGGCGCGCATACCATCAAAGTCGAGGTGGCAGGCAAGTCGATTACCGGGAATGCCTACGTCTTAATCAAGGCTTTCGATTACGGCACGCTGCCTCCCGCGAATTTGGACCCGCCGCCGGCACCGGCATCGGGACATACGCTAGTAGGCGCAAGCACTGTTCCGAATACGGGCCAGTGGACCGCCAATACGACGCAGACGGCATTTTCCTTTACCGGCACGGGCTGGTGGAGCGACAGCTGGTCATGGATGTACGACAACGTCGCGAATACGAACGATGCCGTTCAGTTTAATTTCACGGGCAACTCCATCATTCTGTACTTGACGAAGCATGCGGAGGGCGGCAAAGCGAACATCTACGTGGATGGCACGCTGCGCACGACCGTCGATACGGCGAACGCAACCTGGATCGAATCGGCGAAGGTATTCGAGGATGCAGCTCTGACGCAGGGGGCGCATACCCTTAAGGTCGAAGTGGCGGGCAAGTCGATAACCGGGAATGCTTACGTCTTAATTAAGGCGTTCGACTATGGCGTTCAGCAGTCATCCGGCAATTACGATCCGCCGCCGGCGCCTGCAACGGGCCATACGCTCGTTGACAAGAACGCCGTTCCGAACAGCGGCCAATGGACGGCCAATACGACCCAATCGGCTTTCAGCTTCACGGGAACAGGCTGGTGGAGCGACGGCTGGTCATGGATGTACGACAGCGTGGCGAACGCGAATGAAGCGGTCCAGTTTAACTTCACGGGCAACTCCATCAAGCTGTACCTGACGAAGCATGCCCAAGGCGGCAAGGCGAACATCTACGTCGACGGCACGCTGAAGACGACGGTCGATACGGCGAATGCGACGTGGGTCGAGTCGGCGAACGTTTACGAGCTGACGGGGCTGACGCAGGGCGCGCACAGCATCAAGATCGAGGTGGCCGGCAAGTCGATCGTGGGCGACGCGTACGTGTTGATTAAGGCGTTCGACTACGGCTCCAATCAGTCGAATCCCGATCCGGGCACGGATCCGGACAAAATCGTGGTAAACGCGAGCAGCAATCCGCATTCGGGCGGATGGTCCACCAATGCGGCCGAGCCGGAATTCACGTTTAACGGCGCTGGCTGGTGGAGCGACGGCTGGTCATGGATGTACGATAACGTGGATAATACCGACGAGTCGGTCGATTTCCACTTTACGGGCACGACGATCGCGCTGTACATGACGAAGCAAAGCCAGGGCGGCATCGTGAAGGTTTACATCGACGGCCTCCTGGAGAGCACGGTCGATACGTACAATGCCACATGGGTGGATACGGCCAAAGTATTCGAGGAAACCGGTCTTCCGGCCGGCGCCCATACCCTCACGGTCAAAGTGTCGGGCAAATCCATCTCCGGCAGCGCCTATGCGCTAATCAAGGCGTTCGAATATACGCCGAGTCAAGGCGGCGGAACGAGCCCGTACAAATTCAAGCTCATAAACGTGACGAGCCCGACGTATTATTCGACGGTAAGCAGCGGCACGGTCGGCGTAACGTTCTACGCGCCCGGCTTCACGAAGGCGAGCGCAGAGTCGCTGCACGCGCCGGACGGCGCGCATACCAATCCTTACGGCTACATGAAGGCGCTGACGTCCGCGGACATCAATCTTGACCAGAACGACAGCGGCAAAGGGACGTTCACGTTCAACGCTTCGGACTTCCCGAAAGGTCCGGTCGCGATTCATATCCGGGCGTGGAATGCGAGCGGGGAATCCGACGACAGCTACCTTCAGATCATCAATAATGCAGGATCGACGACATGGAACGGCGGACCTGGCAACACCCGCAGCACGGTGCCGGCAGCGATCGCGGCCCATGGGTTGACGATGCAGCAGGTGTTCCTGGACGACTTTACGACGCTGCCGACCATTTCGTACACGGGTACGGGCGATACCAAGTACGCCGCGGCCAAGCCGGACCCGTACGGCTGGCCGGAGTACGCGGACGCCAAATTCACGCCGCCGAACTGGACCTACGGCGCCGCGGTCAATTACAGTCCGTTCTCGATCGTGAATTCGGATTACATGAAGATCGAGACGAAGAATTGGGATTCGGTCATCGAGCCGAATTGGGGGCAGAAGTACACGACCGGCTTCCTCGCTTCGATGGGCACCGACGGCTCGGGGTTCGTGACGAAGCCAGGCGCTGCGCAATACTTCGAGACCCGTCTGTTCCTGCCTCCGAACCCGGGCTTGTGGCCGGCATTCTGGACGCTGACGCCGAACGATCCGAACGGCAGACCCGGCAATGACGAGCTCGACGTGCTCGAGGCGTACATGGGCGGCAATCCGACCACGACGACCTACAATCACCATACGTGGGGCGACGGCTACGGCGGCATCCATACGGGCGGCACGGCCAGCACGAACAGTTTCGGCAACGGGGTGAACCTGTCCGAGGGCTGGCATACGTACGGCATGCTGATTACCGAGAATACGACGTACTATTATTTTGACGATCAATACATTCCGAACTCCTCGCATGCGACGCTCGACCGCAGCTGGACGGTGGGCAACTACTTCATGATCAACAATGCGTTCCGGAAGAGCGATGCCGATTCTTACCGCGGCGGTTTCGACCGTTACGGGAAAACGGGCGAAATGTACGTAGACTGGGTACGGGTGTTCCAAGTTCAGAATACGGGCTTCACGCCGGTATTCACGGAGACGACGGCAACGCCGGGCAGCACGGTATCCATTGATATTCAGCGCGGTTCCGATGTGCAGGCGTTGTCCGGCACGTACAACATGACCCTGCCGACGGGCTGGTCGGTCGCTTCGGGCGGCAGCTTTACGTCGGGTCATGCAAAGGATACGATCGTTCTCAACGTACCGTCCAGCTTCCAGCAGTTCCAAGGCACGATCGGCATTACCCCGGTTGCGGGCGGCACGACGTACCCGACGAAGAACGTCAGCTTCACGACGAAAGGGCTGTACAGCACGGAGATTTCGCCGTCGCTGAACGCCTCGGGCGGCTATAACTTGAATTTCAAATACAGCAACCATGCGGCTGGCGCGGTGTCGAACATCGTCATCAACGCTACCGGCCCGAATGGCTGGACGCAGTCGAAGACGATTTCCACTGTTGCAGCGAATGCCTCGGGAACGGCGGTCTTCACGATTCCGACGCTGGACAGCTATGCGCCTGGCTCGTTTACGTTCCATGTCTCGCTGAACGGCGGCTACAGCTTCGACGTGCAGCGCGCGATCAGCGCGCTGGCGGCGAAGAAAACAGCTACGCCGATCACGATCGACGGCACGATTCACGCCAGCGAATGGACGGGGGCGACGGACATCGTGCTCAATCAGGCTTCCCAAGCTTCCGGAACATGGGGCGGCGTCAATGACCAAAGCGCGACGGCGAAAGTGAAATGGGACGACGATTACCTGTACCTGACCGTACAGGTGAAGGATGACGTTCATTCCATGACGCAATCCAACATCGTGGACGCATGGGCAGGCGACAGCCTGCAGGTGTCGATCGATCCGGCTCGAGCGTCCGGTCCCGTCACGGCCGGCCCGCACCTCAGCTTCACGTCGGCGCTGAATTCGTCGACGGGCGCCTACGGCATCGCGGTCGACCGGTCGGATTACTCGGCGCTCGGGCTCAGCTACGGCCAGCTGCTGACACGGAGCCACAGCTTCGTGAAGCGGGATGAAGCGGCGAAGACGACGACGTACACGCTTGCCTTCGATTGGGACGACATACGTCCGGCTGCTTATGCGGGTTCGAAGGACATCGGAATTTCGTTCGTCATTAACGACAGCGACGGTTCGGGCCGCAAGGGTTGGTTGTCCTACATGGGCGGTATCGCGAACGGCAAAGATCCAGCGCAATTCGGAGATTTGATTTTGGCTGACTAAGTCTAGTAATTGAACAAGAGGACCCCGCGGAATGCGGGGTTCTTTTTGTTGGGGGCTGAGGTTAGGAAAGAGCCGCACCCAGTGCAGTACATGGGTGGAAAAGCAGCGAGATCGGAGCAAGAGGTGTACCCAGTGCAGTACATTGTCGGAAAAGAGGCGAATTCGGTGCAAGAGGTGCGCTGGGTACACGACATAGCGGATAAGTTGATCAAACGAGACCACCAAATAAAAAAGAGCCGAAAAGTCCATTGGACTTATCGACTCTCTCATCTTGCCGCTTGGATTCTGAAGTCCATGCGGGAGCTGTGCATGACGTGATGCTGCTCATCGTGCATCAAACATTCTTCTAGAAGAAGCGCACCAGCTGCTCCGATACCGCTTCGTTCGTACCGATGACGCGTGTCTGGAACTGCGGCTTGTTGGACAGCGCCTGGATTTGGGCCGGCGCCGTTTGTTTGATGTCGATGAGGCGGATCGCTTCGTCGAACTTGGCCGGATGTGCCGTCGACAAGGCGACGGTCACTTCATCGTCTGCCGTGAAGCGGTGAGCCGCTGCCACGCCGCATGCCGTATGCGGGTCGAGCAGATAACCGTACTCCTTATAGCAGCTGCTGATCTCGCTCAAGCATTCGTCGTTCTTCACGGCGTATGCAGCGAAGTCGGCTTGCACCTGCTCGAGGGCAGCGCCGGAGACGACGATTTGGCCATCACGCTTGAAGCTGTCCATCAGCCCGGAGATCGTGCTTGCGTCTTCGCCGTTCAAGTAATACAAGTAGCGCTCGAAATTGCTGGCGACCTGGATATCCATGGACGGGCTGTGCGTGCCGCGGAATTCGCCCGGCTGGTAGACGCCTGCCGTTACGAAGCGCTCCAAGATGTTGTTCTCGTTCGTCGCCAGAATGAGCTTGTGAATCGGCAGACCCATGCGCTTGGCCAAGTAACCCGCGAAGATATCGCCGAAGTTGCCTGTCGGCACGCTGAAATTGACCTTCTCGCCTTGGCCCTGCTTGGCCAGCTGGAAGTAAGCGTAGAAATAGTAAACCGTCTGCGCGAGGATCCGCGCGATGTTGATGGAATTGATCGCACGCAGGTGGTACTGCTGCTTGAAGGAGACGTCCGCGAACAGCTCCTTGATTATGCGCTGGCAATCGTCGAAGTTGCCGTCGACGGCCAGGTTCAGCACATTAGCGTCGTCGACCGTGGTCATTTGCAGCTCCTGCACTTTGCTTACTTTTCCGTGCGGATGCAGGATGCAGATGCGAATGCCTTCTTTGCCGCGCACGCCTTCGATCGCGGAAGCGCCGGTATCGCCTGAGGTCGCGCCGAGGATATGAATGGTCGAATTGCGTTTCTTCGAAATATAACCGTAGAGGTTGCCGAGAAATTGCAAGGCGATGTCTTTGAACGCGAACGTTGGACCATGGAACAGCTCCAGGATATGCAGGCTGTTGTTCACGCGCCGTACGGGCGTCACTTCGTCATCGCGGAAAGTGCCGTAGCTTTCGTCGACCAGCTGCTTGAGCTCTTCGCGGGGGATCTCGCCATCGACAAAGAGCGAGAACAGCTCCAAGGCAAGCTCCGGATAAGAGAGCTGCTGCCAGGCGCCCAGCGTAGCTTCGGATAATTGCGGGATGTGATTCGGAACGATCAGTCCGCCGTCGTCCGCCAGTCCCATCAGGACAGCGTCGATAAAGCCGACAGGTGCGATTTTCCCTCGTGTGCTGATATAGTCCATAACGATCCCCTTCAACAAATTTTCAATTATTGTATCAAAATTCGCGGGTAATTCCCATCATAATTTCCGATTGGCGCGATTTGACATGATTCAGGGCTTGGCGGGATACTAATCTTGTCAGGAGAGAACGTACATTCACACACGGACAGGAGAGATCGACCATGGACTATCGCCGTCTTGGAAGGAGCGGGCTCGCCGTATCGGTGCTCGGATTAGGCACGAACGCGTTCGGCAAACGCGCTGACCGCGCAGCATCGACTGCTATCATCGACAGCGCCTTGGATAGCGGAATCAATTTCATTGACACGGCCAACATCTATGCGGGCACGGAATCCGAAACGATCATCGGACATGCGTTGAAGGGAAAACGCGACGGCGTCGTGCTGGCGACGAAAGCGGGACTGCCTCGCAGGGAAGGACCTAACGGCAGCGGCTCATCCAGGTATCACCTGCAGCGCGAATTGGAGGAGAGCCTGACGCGGCTCCAAACCGATTATGTCGATCTGTACCAAATCCATACTTTCGATCCGTATACGCCGCTCGAAGAAACGCTTCGCACGCTGGACGACTTCATCCGCTCCGGCAAGGTACGCTATATTGGCGCGTCTAACTATGCGGCCTGGGAGCTGACGAAGGCGCTGGGCATCAGCGCGCTTGAAGGGTTCAGCCGTTACGTTTCCACGCAGGTCAGCTATTCGCTGGCCGATCGTACGCCGGAGCGCGAGCTCGTCCCGGCCTGCCTGGATCAGGAAGTCGGTATTATTCCATACTTCCCGCTGGCCGGCGGCATCCTGAGCGGGAAATACGCGTCTACCCCGTCCGGCGCCGCGCCGAAAGGATCAAGAGCCGAAACGGACCCGAATTTCAATCGGTTCATGGGAGATCGCGAGCTGGCGCTTGGCCAAAGGGTGGCCGACATCGCAAACGCGCATGGCTGCCAGCCCGGCGCGCTGGCGCTGGCCTGGTTGATGGCGCGGCCTGGGGTAGCTACGGTGATCGCGGGTGCGACGAACCCCGGTCAGGTGGAGGATAACTTGAGCAGCCTCTCGATTGCACTGACGCCCGAGCTGCAGGCCGAGCTGGACGCGGCAAGCGAGCCTTTCCGCCACGGGGACCCATTCGCAGTTTATCGGCTGCCTTAGATTTCCTTAAATTTCCTTAGATTTCCTTATAGTTCCTTGGACTGCCATAGGCGCAATTGGCTGTCACTAGCTGTCACCATCACCAGCTATATTGAATGGACGAATAAGCATATACGAAGCAGCAATTAAAGCTGCATCTAACCGGATGATTTCTCGCCGGGAGGATGCGGCTTTTTGGCTTGTCTGCCGTGTCGCACTTTGACGGACAATTGTCGGAAGGTGTTTACAGAACGCACATTATGGAAAAATTAAGAAGGAATACCGACAAGGAGACTGCCCATGAACACCGACGATTCCCCGCAGGCCGTTTCTCCCGAACTGGCTGATAATTATAAACGGTTGACCGGCATTTATGCGAAGTGCGACGACGTCCTCTTTCGGGAGATAAAGCTCGGGGGAGCGACGGATGCTTTTCTCGTGTTCATCGACGGCTTGGTCAACGTGGAAGTGCTGGACCAGCATATCATTCGAGCGCTCCGGCAAGAAGACGCTCCGCTTGATGACGACAATGCCTTGCGCGTGCTTGGGGAGGCACTCTCCGTATCCAATTTGATGGCCGTGGATACGATCGATGATGCCGTCTCGCATATAGGCAGCGGCTGCATCCAGTTGTTCGTGGACGGACTGACGCTATGCTTCGCCATGGGGCTGGCCAAATGGGAGAAGCGGTCGATCGAGGAACCGTCCGCGGAATCCGTCGTGCGAGGTCCGCGCGAGGGATTCACGGAGACGATCAGCATCAATCGCTCCATGCTGCGCCGCAAAATCAAGACGCCGGCACTCAAAATGCTGCCCTTTCGTCTAGGCCGCCAAACCCGTACGGAAGTAAATCTTGTCTACCTCGAGGGCATCGCCAATGAATCCTTGGTGGCTGAAGCGCAGGAACGAATCTCCGGCATCGACATCGACGGCATCCTAGAGAGCGGTTATGTAGAGGGGTTGATCGAGGACAGCCCGTTCTCGCCCTTCCCCCAAATGCAAGTGTCGGAGAGGCCCGACGTCGTCAGCGCCAGCCTGCTCGAAGGCAGGATTGCCATCCTTGTCGACGGCACGCCGTTCGTCCTCATCGCGCCGGCGACGCTGTTTTCCATGCTGCAATCGCCGGAGGATTACTATCAGCGTTTCTATATAGGCACGCTGATTCGCTGGCTCCGCTATCTATTTTTTATCATGACGCTGATTCTGCCTTCGTTGTATGTCTCGATTCTGACGTTCCATCAGGAGATGGTGCCGACCTCGCTGCTGCTCAGCATTGCAAAGTCCAGAGAAGATATCCCGTTTCCGGCGCTCGTGGAGGCGCTTCTGATGGAATTGTCCTTCGAGGCGCTGCGCGAAGCCGGCGTGCGCCTGCCCAAACAGGTCGGCGCAGCCGTCAGCATCGTCGGCGCGTTGGTCATCGGTCAGGCCGCAACGTCCGCGGGCCTCGTATCCGCACCGATGGTCATGGTCGTCGCCATCACAGGGATCGCGTCCTTCATGATTCCGCAGTACAGCAGCGGGATCGCCATCCGGATGCTGCGCTTTCCCATCATGTTTCTCTCCGGCATGCTGGGCTTGCTGGGGCTCATGCTGGGTATTATCGTCATCGTCATCCACTTGTGCTCGCTGCGCTCCTTCGGCGTTCCGTACTTGCAGCCGATCGCGCCGATGAACGGTTCGGAGATGAAAGACGTGCTGTCCCGTCCGCCGATATGGACGCAGCGCAAGCGGCCGAATCTAACCGGGAAATCACCTAATCCCATCCGCCAAGCGCCGAATTCGAAACCAGAACCGCCAAAGGGGAATGAGTCCTCATGATCGAAAAAGGCCGTATATCGCCCTTGCAGCTGGCTATCTTCATGCACCCGACCATTCTAGCCACAGCTTCGCTTGCAGTGCCGAACATCACGATGAACACCGCCGGCCGCGACATGTGGATCGTTCCGATCGTTTCTTCCGTGATCGGTCTCATCATTATCGTCGTTGTGTTCAAGCTGCATGATCGGTATCAGGGGAAAACATTTATCGAATACTGCGAGCTCATCCTAGGGCCGGTTGTCGGGCGTTTGCTGGCAGCCTTTTACTTGTTCTCGTTCCTGTTCACGAACGGCATCGTCATCCGGGAATACGGCGAGTTTATTGCTACGACCTTCCTGTTGCAAACGCCGATGGTGTTTGTCATTTCCAGTTTGATGATCGTGTGCGCTTACGCCCTGCATCAAGGCGTCGAAGTGTGGGTCAGAGCGTCGCAGCTGCTTATCCCGGCGGCGCTGGTCATTATTATTTTCATGCTGATCATCATGGTACCGGACATGCATCTGAAGGAAATGTTCCCCGTCATGGAATACGGACCGCTGCCGGTCCTGCGGTCCTCGATCGTATTGTCTTCTTGGTATTCGCAGTTTTTTATCGTCTCGATTTTCCTGCCCTATCTGGTGCACAAAAGCATCTCCGCGATCAAATGGATGCTGATCAGCTTGGCTTCCGTCTTGATTACGATGCTGAGCATCAATCTGGCCGTGCTTTACATCTTCGGCGATGCCAATAAAGGCTTCAATTATCCGTTTCTCATTGCGGTGCGCTACGTGTCCTTGTCAGACTTCATTGAACATATTGAATCGCTGTTGATGGCTGCTTGGCTTGTCGCGATTTTCATCAAAATCGTAGTCGTGTATTACGCCGCCTCGCTCGGTACCGCTCAACTGCTGCGACTGAAGGATTATCGCGTGCTGATCGCGCCGATCGGTCTCCTGATGATCCTCTTCAGCATCTGGTGCGCGTCCGACTTCGAGGACCTGCGGAACCTGCTGGGCACCAGCGTTCCGATACTCTCGCTGCTGACGCAGGTGCTGATTCCGGTTCTGATGCTGTTCATTGCCATGGCAAGGGGGGCGCGGGCATCATGAGCATGATGAATATGGGCCGTCTCGTTCTCTTGACCGCGGTCGTCGCCGGCGCTGCGCTATTGTCCGGCTGTTGGGATCGGACGGAGATCAATGACTTGGGATTGATAACGGGAGCGGCCATCGACCGTTACGATGATAAGCACATCCAGCTTGCCGTGCAAATCTTCATTCCCCGCGCGTCCGGCGGAGGGGGAGGGGGCAGCAGCATGGAGATGGGTCCCAAGGGCGGCGTCGGCGCCTCCAGCACGTTCGTTCATTCCGCGGTGGGCGAGAACATCGCCGATGCGCTGTCGCATTTGCAGGAACGGCTCCCGCGCAAGCTGTTTTGGGGGCACTCCGAAGTCATTATTTTCGGCGCGTCCGAAGCCAAGCATGGCATTCGGGACGACGTGGACTATCTGATGCGCGCGCCACAGCCAAGAGAGCGGGCTTATATTTACGTCTGCGCCGGCAAAGCGATGAAGGTGCTCGAAATGCAGGCCGTGCTGGAACGGGACTCATCGGAAGCGCTCAGGGAGATCGCCAAAGCGAAAACGTCCATGAGCGTGACCATGACGGAGCTGGCCAAGATGCTCGCGGACGAGACGGGATCCGCGGCGCTGCCTTGGATCAAGCAAAACCTGCCGCGAACGAAAGCAAATCCCGACAGCACCGCGAATTATACAAACGGGACCGCGGTATTCAAGGGAGACAAGATGGTCGGCGTCGTCGACGAAGCGACGACAAGGGGCGTTCTGTGGCTGCGCAACGAAATCAAGGATGCCGTCGTCACGGTGAAGCCCGAAGGAGCGGAAGGAACGGTCTCCGCCAAGATACTGCGCAGCAAGACGAAGCTGCAGCCTCATATCAAGAACGGCAAATGGAGCATGACGGTCCGGCTTCAGATGGATACCGACGCCCTGCAGAACGCATCGAGCGCGAATCTGATGACCAGCCAAGCGGCCGTCCGGAGCGTTCAGAAAGCCATGGATAAAGATATGATCGACCGCGTGAATCTTGCGCTCCGGATCGTGCAGAAGGGAATGAAGGCGGACGTGTTCGATTTTGCCGGGGCATTCCACCGTGCCTATCCGAAGACATGGCATCGCTATCAGTCGCAGTGGGAGGACATTTTTCCCGAGGTCGAGGTTTCGGTGATCCCGAATTCCCGTTTGCTGCGCCCGGGCTTGTCCAACGTGCAGACGAGAGAGAAGGACGGGGAGGAACAACGATGACGGATTATGCCATTCCGAGCTTGCTGACGATCAGTCTCGTTATCGTGGCCGTCCAGTGGAAATGGATGCTCCAAGCGCAGCCGAAAGAAAAAATGGTGCATTTCTCGCTGCTCGCAGCCGGCTGGCTTCTGGCGATTCTGCTGATGTTCTACCCCCATCTGCCGGGTCCGTCCGAAGTAATGGATGCGCTGTTCGAGCGGCTGGGGCAGAAGCTGATTCACAGCGGTAAGGTGGGCTCATGAAAGAGATGCGGATCGGCCGCAAGCAGCTGTTTTGCCTCATGGCGGTCATGCAAGCGGGCATGACGATTCTGCTTACCATTAACCCTGCGGTCATGATTGCCGGGCGCGATGCTTGGATATCGACGGTGGTCGCCGGCCTGCTCGGCGTGTTCTCCGCCTATGTGCATGCCAAGGTCAACGAGCGATTTCCCGGCAAAACCTTGGTTGAATTCGCCTCGTCGATCGTCGGCAAATGGGTGGGCAACGTGGTGATCGCGCTCTATTTTTTGTTCTGGTACGTCGTTCTCGGGATGATTCTGAGGCAGTATTCGGAGTTTGTCTTGTCGACGATTCTGCCGAAAACGCCCTTGCTCGTCCCGCTCGTCACCATGCTTCTCGTGGCCGTTTACGTTACCGTGTCCGGAATCGAGGTACTGGCGAGATGCGCGGAAGTGTTCGGCCCTTTCATTCTGCTTGGCATCTTCGTCCCGCTGCTGCTGATGATCGATGATGCAAAGATCAACGACGTGCTGCCCATCTACGTGGATTCAGGACTCATGGAGATCATGAAGGGATCGCTGCCGACCCTGACGTTTCTCGGCGATTGCGTCATCATGTGGATGGTGTACGCCTTCGTCGCGGAGCCGAAAAGGGGATCGAAGTTCGTGATGCTCGGCGTCGGCGTATCCGGTTTCTTGACCTGCGCGGCCACGTTTCTGACGATCGCGGTCATGGGCGAGGGACAGGGCAGCAATATCACCTATCCGTATTTCAATCTGATCCGCAACACCTCGTACTTCGATTTCGTTCAAAATCTCGATTCGCTCGTGATCGCCATCTGGATCGTCAGCGTCTTCATCAAAGTCTCGCTGTATTTATTCGTCTGCACGTACGGGACGGCCCAATGGATGAAGGTGCGCAATTGGCGGCGAATGGCTTGGGTTACGGCGCCCGTCGCCTTGGGCATCGCGCTCGTTCCGCGCGATTTCATCGAGAGCTCCGTCCTGTTCCCGCAGAAGATCGCGATTCCTTACATTCTGCCGATCCATGTGTTCGGGCTGCCGCTTCTGTTATGGGCGGTCGCCAAGATGAGGCATGTCGGCACGCAGCCGGTCAAACTGAAAAATTAACCCTTGCGCCGAACCGCTCCTTATTGCGATACTTAACGTACAGAAAACGGCGGATCGACGACATCCCTCTCCAGAGCCGGAGAGGGATGTTTGCGTCTCGCGGACGGAAGGTAGATGGGGATGACGGGCGCAGGCAAGGACTTTTTCGCACGCAAGCAGGAGGAGCTCGGCGTAGCATTGAACGAGGTACAGAAGAAGGCGGTGCTGCAGACGGAAGGCGCATTGCTGCTGCTCGCATCGCCGGGCTCGGGCAAGACGACGACGATCATCATGCGCATCGGTTATTTGATTGAGGTGAAAGGCGTCCATCCGTCGCGGATCAAAGCGGTGACGTTCAGCCGCGCATCGGCGCAGGACATGAAGGATCGGTACAGCCGGTTTTTCCCCGATCATCCGGATGGCGGCGTCCAATTCTCGACGATCCACAGCTTCGCGTTCGAGGTAATGCGGGAGCATCTGCGGCGTTCGCGCGTCTCGTTTCAAATCATCGAGGGCGAAGTGGAGCAGACGGAGGAGGACGAGCTGCCGCTGCACAAGAAGCTGATCCTTCGGGATCTGTATCGCAAGGTGCGGAGCGAGAACCTGACCGAGGACCAGATGGAGGAGCTGACGACCTACATCAGCTACGTCAAGAACAAGCTCATTCCCGAGCGGGAATGGCCGGAAGTGAAATGCGATGTACCGGAAGCCGCGCTCGTGGCGAAGGAGTATGAGGCATTCAAGCGCTCATTCGCGGGTAAAGTGCTGGTCGACTACGACGATATGCTTGTATTGGCCAACGAAGCGCTGGAGAAGAGCAGCGAGCTGCTGTGGAAATACCAGAACCGCTTCGATTACGTCCTGACGGACGAAAGCCAGGATACGTCGCTCGTGCAGCATGCCATCATCGAGAAGCTGGCGAGGCGGCATGGCTGCCTGTGCGTCGTGGCGGACGACGACCAGAGCATCTACACGTGGCGCGCCGCGGAGCCGCAATATTTGCTGGATTTCCGCAGCGTGTTTCCCGAAGCTGCCGTGCTGAAAATGGAACAAAATTACCGCTCCTCGCGCAACATCGTGGACATTGCGAACAAGTTTATCAAGCGCAACGAGAACCGGTACGACAAAAATATGTTCACGCGCAATCCGGGCAACCGGCCGATTTATTTGAAGCAGCTGGATGATTACAAAGGGCAGGCCAAGTATGTGGCGGCAGGCGTCGAGAAGTCGGAATCGCTAAGCGAAACGGCCGTGCTGTACCGCAATAATGCCTCGTCGATCATGCTGATGAACGAATTCGACCGCCGGGGCATCCCGTTCTACATGAAGGACGGAGATAATCGCTTCTTCTCTCACTGGGTGCTCGAGGACGTGCTCGGCTTCATGCGAATGGCGTATACGGATAAGCGTCCCGATCTGCTCGAGAAGATTCATACGAAGATGTCCGGTTATATCTCCAAGGTGCAAATGGCCGCGCTCGGCGCCATCGATAATGGAGACTCGGTCTTCGACAATCTGATCGCGCACGTGCCGCTGCAGGACTATCAGCCGAAGCAGCTCCTGGAATGCAAGGAGCTGTTTCAATCCATGCGGATCATGGACCCGCGTGCCGCCATCCGCCTGATTCGGTTCAAGCTCGGTTACGAGCGGGCGATCGACCGGATGTGCGAGCGGCTCGGGTTTCGCAAGGAGTATCTGGTCGGCATTCTGAACACGCTCGAGGATATCGCGGACGGGCTCGAGACCCTGGAGGATTTCGCGAACCGGCTGAAGTACCTGGAAGCCGCGATGAAGGCCTCGAAGAAGAACAAGAACGCGGAAGCCGTTACCTTCTCCACGCTTCACAGCGCGAAAGGACTCGAATTCGAGCGCGTGTTCATGATCGATCTGATCGATGGGATCATTCCCTCAAGCGAGGATATGAAGAAAGTAGACGGCGACGTTTCTCCGCTGATGGAGGAAGCGGTGCGGCTGTTCTACGTCGGCATGACGCGTGCCAAACGCGAGCTGACGCTGCTCAGCTACAATCGCCGCGACGGCGAGGAAGCGAAAGAATCGCAGTTCATGGCGGCGGTTCGGCAGCTGCAGTCTCCGCCGCAGGAGCAAGCGGGGCTGCAGACAACGTCGCCCTTGCGCAGGCCGGAGGCAGCCTGGAACACGGGAGCGGACGGAAGACGTACGGCGGCAGGCAAGCCGGCCGTGCCGTCCGCGAAGCGGAATGCGCGCGGCCCCGCAAGCTCCGGCGTGACCGTTACCGAAGGAAAGCCCGGCGAGCAGCCGTCCGAGCGAAGCCCGAACGCGCTGAAGAGCTTCGAAGGGCTGAAGCCCGGCGATGCGCTGCTCCATTCCGCTTTCGGCGCAGGCGAATTTATCGCGGCGAGCCGCGAAACGATCGAGATCCGATTCGGCATCGGGGTGCGCAAGCTGTCGGCGGCCGCCTGCATCGGCGCGGGATTGCTTTCTCGTCCGTAGCCTCCTTCTTTTTTGTCCCTGTCCCGCATAAGCTTGGAAGGGGAAAGCGGACAAAGGCAGGGAAGGGGGCCGCCACATGCGCAGGTGGGGCAGACGAGGCTGGAGAAGCGGAGGCGTCCGCCGCCGCTCCGGCGGCAAGAGCGGCAGGAAACCGAACCGGCGCAGGCTCCTTATTTTTCTGTCGCTGCTGTTCGTGCTCTTCTTCTTCCAGACGTTCATCTTCATTGAGCGCAATTTGCAGAAGCCGCTCATGACCGTCGCGCAGGTACGCGTGAAGCAGGTGGCGACGCAGGCGATCAACAAGTCGATCACGAAGCAGGTGGCGGAGAAGACAAGCGCCGACAAGCTCATCGAATGGAAAACGAATGCCGACGGCAAAATATCCGGCTTCATGCTGAATTACTCGGAGCATATGCGCATCACGTCGGAAACGATCGATACCGTTCAAGCGACGCTCGATAAGATGGGCGACATTCCGGAGAGAATTCCGCTCGGCCAAGCGCTCGGCAGTGCCATCATCGCTTCGTTCGGCCCCCGTATCCCGGTCAAATTCGAACCGATCGGCGCCGTCAAAGTGGACCTGAATACCCGTCAGAAGGATGCCGGCATCAACATGATTCTGGTGGAAGTGTACATGCATATCGTAGCGGAAGTCTCCATTATCATTCCGTTCGATACGAAGCCGGAGCTGGTGGAAACCGAGATCCCGATCTCTTATCTGCTCGTCGTTGGCGACGTGCCGACGTATTATTACGATAACAACGGCAACCCCGTCGGCGATTCCGCGCCGAATGCGCCTAGCATCGCGATTCCCGGAGAGACAGGCAAGAACGCCGCATCCGGCTCGCAGAGCGGAACGGGCGGAGACGAAGCGCCGGAGGACAACAGCGGATTCTCTGACGGCACGCCAGCCAACCGTTCGGAAGACGATTCTTGATGTTGAGGGAATAATGAAAAGAGCGCTTATCGGCTGATCCGACGAAGCGCTCTTCGTGTTTAATCCGGATTCGGTTTTCAACACTTTAACATTACTTGTCCTACCACTTGCGTACGCCCGTAAGTACGATCCTTATCGCCTGCGCAAGCGGCGTCTTTCTTCGCTCTCCCATTGCCTCAAGCTTGGGTACGGATCGAAGGACCACTCCACCAGCCCGCGATCGCGGTAGATGCCGTAATGCAGGTGAGGCGGGAATTTGCCCTGCGTGCCCGGGCGTCCGTATCCCGAGCTGCCCACCCAGCCGACCACTTGGCCCGGCTTTACGATGGAGCCTACGTCCAATGTCTTGTCATAGCCGCTCAGATGCGCATAGTAATGATAGTAATTATTGAGATCGCGGATGCCTAACCTCCAGCCGCCGTAGGGGTTCCAGCCCTTCACCTCAATAATGCCGAAGCAGGTGCTCCGAACGGGAACGCCATGATTGGCGAAAATATCCGTGCCTTCATGAATGCGGTACCCGCCCCAGCTGCGGCGCGTGCCCCATGTGCCTTTATAGGAGTAGTTGGTCCCGATCGGCACGGGGAACGCATGCTCAAACAGGTTCAGTCTGCCGTACGCTTCATAGAGCCGGGCGAACTGGCGGACACGCTGCACGGCCCGCGTATTGTGATAATACTGCCAGAGACCGATGGCAAAATCATCCTCTTCGGTACCGAACTGCATGACATGGTTCGCCATCGCGTACAGCAAGTCTGTATCATCCGTGCGTTTGGCGAGTCCGTCGCCGTCGCCGTCTTCTCCCAGGCCCCTGAACCAATGGATGGAAAGCGGGAATTGATCGGTGCTGTCGGGATTCAGCTCTCCGGCCCAGTCCGATTCCGTGACGAAGACGCTGATATACTGCCCCAGTTGGGAACGGGTTTTGGGGCGCGCCTTCGTTATCGTTCGCTCGTACTGGTCGATCGCGGCCAGCCGGTACCAGGGAATGCCGGTCACGACGCTGATTTCGTCATACAGGATTCTACGTTCGGCATAAAGCTTGTCTTGGGTCGGCTTTTGGTTCGGGGCCGATGCGCCCGCCCGATCCGGCATGGACTGCAGCAGCAGCATCAGCGCGAGCGGAAGTACCGCCATGAGGCGGAAGGCATATGATTTCACATGGTTCAGCCTCCAAGGAAGACCGCCGGCCGTTCGATTTGGAAGGATCCGGAAGGACCTCTTCTGGCCGGTCGATCGATCAGATAGGGATGCAGCTTATGCGGCGCTGCTCTGCTGTTATGGTTTGCAAATCATTGGTTTTTATCCGAAACATGCTATAATAAGACGCAGAGTGAAGAAGGAAAGCAGGTACTGCGTACAATGAAGACCAAAGAGAAACAACCCAAGCCGGATTGGCTGCGAATAAAATTAACGACGGGCGGCAATTATGCCGAACTGAAAGATATGATGCGTTCCAAGACGCTGCATACGGTTTGCGAAGAAGCGCGCTGCCCGAACATTTACGAATGCTGGGCGAACCGCACGGCGACGTTCATGATTCTCGGCGACATTTGCACGCGGGCATGCCGCTTCTGCGCCGTAAAGACTGGACTGCCGACGGAGCTGGATCTCCAGGAACCGGAGCGCGTGGCGGAAGCCGCGGAGCAGATGGGCCTGCGTCATTGCGTTATCACTTCCGTGGCTCGCGATGATTTGAAGGACGGCGGCGCAAGCATTTTCGTCGAGACGATCAAGGCCGTTCGCCGCAAGCTGCCCCTGTGCAGCGTGGAAGTGCTCATCCCCGATTTCATGGGGAACTGGGAAGCGCTTCAGGCGGTCATGGACGCGAAACCCGATATTTTGAACCATAATATAGAGACCGTCGCAAGGCTCTCGGACCGGGTGCGCGCGAAAGCGAAGTATCCGCGTTCCATGGAGCTGCTGAAACGGGCGAAGGAAATGCAGCCCGAAATTCCGACGAAGTCCAGCATCATGCTCGGAGTCGGCGAGGAATGGGATGAGATTTTGCAGGCGATGGACGACTTGCGCGCCGTGGATTGCAACATTTTGACACTCGGTCAATATTTGCAGCCGACGCCGAACCATATGCCGATCGCACGCTACGTGCATCCCGATGAGTTTGCGAAGCTGAAGGAAGAAGGCTTGAAGCGCGGCTTCAGCCACGTGGAATCCGCACCGCTCGTACGCAGCTCCTACCATGCGCATGAGCAGGTCAAATCGGCGGAGGAAGCCCAAAGCGCATCCCTGTGAGCTTAGGCTTACGAAGTAGTTTTGCTCATTTTTGCCGGATATCCGGCAGCAAACCGTGATCGCAAAACTTTGTTTATGCTTACGAAGTAGTTTTGCTCATTTTTTGCCGGATAACCGTCATCAAACCGTGATCGCAAAACTTTTAAGGAGTGAGAAGGAGCCTTGATCCAAATTAGCGGCAGAGCCTACGCATTAATCCACGAAAACAGAAACGGTTGGAATCTAGAGGCATTCCGCGAACGGTACAGCGACGTGCTGGAACGCTATGATTACGTAGTCGGAGACTGGGGATACAATCAGCTGCGGCTAAAAGGGTTCTTTCGCGATACGCATCCGAAGGCGACGCGGGAATCCGTGATTTCCACGATTGCGGATTACATTAACGAATATTGCAATTTCGGATGCGCTTATTTCGTTCTCGAGAAACAGCCGGGCGGCGTGAAGCAGGGCGAAGACGGCGAGGGCGGCGAGAACACCGGCGAATACGAGGTTATCGAGGTGCCGGATACGGCGGAGGAAGCGTTATTGACGGCTTCTCGTACGATCGCGGCCGCGAAAGCAGCCGATGCGCCGGTGTCCGAGAATCAGCATGTGAAATTCATGCCGCGGCATGAACGCGATCTGCGCCGCGAGCAGCAGCGCAACAGCCGCAAGGAAACGACGAAGGAAACCGATAAGGAACGCGAAGGCGCTCCGCGCGACAATCATCAGCGCAAGCCATCCGGCAAGGATCGCGACCACGGCACCCGCCAAGGGCAGCAAGGGGGACGCGGCCAGCAGCAGGAACGCGGCGGCGATCGTCCTGAACGGAGCGAACGCGGAGAGCGCGGTGGCGAACGGCCCGAACGCCAAAATCGCGGGGAACGCAACAACGATCGTGCCGAGCAGCGCGGAGATCGTCCGGAACGTCAGGACCGCGGCGAGCAGCGCAATGATCGCGGCGAACAGCGCGGGGAGCGTCCAGAGCGCTCGGATCGCGGCCGCAGCAAGCAGCGGCATTTCAATCAGAAAGCGCCGGTTGCGGCGGCTTCCGAGCCGAACTCGAACAATCAACCGCGCCAGCAGCATCAGCAGCAGAACCGCAGCAAGGACGCTGCACCTAAGCAAAGCTGAGCCAAACGAGCAAAGAGTACAAAACAACAAAACGAATAAAACGAACAAAACGAACAAAACGAACAAAACGAACAAACGCACCAAACGAATGGAAAACGCCGGTTCATCCCTAAGGATGAACCGGCGTTTGTTTTAATGAATGATCGGCACAAGTCTATAGATATTGCACGTTATACAACCGCGCATAAGCGCCGCCTAGTAGCATCAGCTCTTCGTGGGAGCCCTGCTCCACGATCTCCCCGTGCTCGATGACGACGATCGGATTCGCATGCGTGATCGTCGACAGGCGATGGGCGACGACGAGCGTCGTCCGGTTGCGCGCGAGCTCCGCGAGCGACTCCTGGATGGCGCGCTCCGACTCCAGATCCAACGCCGACGTCGCTTCGTCGAGCACGAGAATGGCGGGATCCTTCAGGAAGACGCGGGCAATGGCGATGCGCTGCTTCTGTCCGCCGGACAGCTTCACGCCCCGTTCGCCGATTTCGGTGTCATAGCCTTTGGGTAAAGATAAGATAAAGTCATGGGCGTTGGCTTTCTTGGCCGCCTCCATCATCGCCTCGTCCGCTGCCTCGGGATTGCCGAGCAAAATATTCTCGCGGACGGAGCCGCTGAACAAGATGTTGTCCTGCAGCACCATGCCGATATGGGAGCGCAGGCTTTGCTGCGTCAGTTGATCGATGGGCTGTCCGTCGACCGTGATACGGCCTTCCTGCGCGTCGTAGAAGCGGGCGAGCAGGCTGACCATCGATGACTTGCCTCCGCCGCTCATGCCGACGAGCGCGGCGGTATGGCCGTGCGGGATCGTTAGGCTGATGTCCCGCAGCACCCATTCCGATTCGTCGTGATAGCGGAACGAAACATGCTCGAAGACGATATCGCCGCGAACCGACGGGAGGACGGCCGCATCGGGCGAATCTTTGATTTCCGGCTTTTCGTCCAACAGCTCCATGACGCGATCCAAGGAAGCCGAGGCTTGGGTAAGCTCGGTCGAAGCATTGACGAGCCTCCGAAGCGGCGCATAGAGCCGATCCAGGTAACCATAGAACGCAACGAATTCGCCGAGGGTCAACGTATTTTGCACGACAAGATAGCCTCCGCAGCCGAGCACCAGAAGCGGGGCTATCTCCGTCAACGTATTGATTATGGATTGCGTCAGCGCATTCCAGCGCGTCAAGGCGAAAGCGCGAGCGAGAAACGTTCGGTTGCGCGCGCCGAACTGCTCCTCTTCATAGCGCTCCAACGTGAAGCTCTTGACGACGGGAATGCCGTTCACATGCTCGTTCAGGTAGCCTTGCATGTCGGCCATCGCTTGCGAACGCGACCGGGAATACCCGCGAAGCCGCTTGTACAGCCTCTTCACCGCGTAGCCGTAGAAGGGCAGAATCGCAATGGCGACGAACGTCAGCGCCACGTTCATGTTGAACATGATGATGAGCGCGATGACGAGCGTGAACATATCCAGCCAAATGTTCATAAGGCCGGTTTCCACGAGCGACTTGGTCTGTTCGGCGTCGTTCATCATTCGGGAGATGATCTCGCCGGACTTGCGGTTCTGATAGAAACGCAGCGACAGCTGCTGCAGATGGACGTACAGCTTGTTTCGCAGGTCGTACAGCACGCGGCTCGTCGTGTATTGGGCGAAATACTGCCGATAATATTCGATGGGGTAGCGCAGCACGACGAAGATCAGGAAGGCCAGTCCGATGGCCTTGAACAGCTTGGCCGTTTTGTCGGCGGCGGGCAGGCTCGAAAGCAGCACGTCGTCCACGACGTATTTGATGAAGAGCGGCAGCGTGAGCGGAATCGCGAACTTCACGGCACCGATAATCAGCGTTAGCGCGACAAGCCAGCGGTAAGGCTGGACGAGCCGGTAGAATGCGCGATAACGGTTCATCTATTTGACTTCGTAGCCGAGGAACGCCTCGCGCACCCGGTTCCAGAACGGGAATGGGCGATAACGGGCAAAGCTGATTTTGCGCGCGGAGACGCTGCACCGGATGGAACGGATATCAGACCTCGTGATGTTCAAATGGTCGAAGGTCAGCTGAAGCCGCTGATCCTTGCGCGAAATAATGTCGCAGTGGTGATGCTGCGGCAGGACGACCGAGGAGCCTAGCGTCCGATATACGCGATTGTTGATGGATGCGATCTCGGCAATCTGCAGGCAGTCGATGGACGGATGGATAACCGCGCCGCCCAAGCTTTTGTTGTACGCGGTGCTGCCGGACGGCGTCGATACGACGATGCCGTCGCCCCGGAACATCTCGAACAGCTCGTCGTTGATGTCGATCTGGGCGACAAGCGTATTGTCCACGCCTTTAAGCGTGAATTCGTTGACCGCGATGTAAGCGGACAAGCCTTCGGACGTATCGAGCACGATTTCCGCAAGCGGATAGCGCACGATCTTCGGCTCGTCCTCCGCCATCATGCGGACCAGCTCCTCCAGCTCATCGGCCTTCCAGTCGGCGAAGAAGCCGAGATGGCCGGTATGGACGCCGACGAAAGCAATATCCTCGACGCGGTCAGCATGGGAATGGAAAGCTTGCAGCAGCGTTCCGTCACCGCCGATGGAAATGACGATCTCAGGCTGTTCGTCGTTGCGAACAAGTCCGCGCTCCGCCGCAAGAATATGAAATTGGGCGGCAAGCTGCTTCGACAGCTTGTCGCCTCTGTCAATAACGACATAGTTCAAAGGTAGTAGCCCCTTCCGCACAGCCGATATCCGCGTGGGTCGTGCCGATGCTTGTTGCAACGCCAGCGGACCTTTCATTTGGAAATCAGCCAGATTCTCCTTGCATCATAGCTGAAAACGGGGCTGAATACAACGTTACGCGACGGGACCGAGCCATCCCCAAAACAAGTAGACGAGCACGGCGGCGATACAGCCATGCAGGAGGCGGGAGATGAAGAAAGGCTTGTAGCGCAGGTCCGTTCGGCTTAGCAGGCTGGCGACCTGGGCATGAACCGATAGACCTGCCCAAGACAGCACGAACGCGGCGATCGCGGCCTGATTCATGAGGCCGCTGCCGGTTGCGGAGCCGGCGGAGCGCGCGCCGAGCGTCACCTCGAAGATGCCGCTCACGACGGCATCCGCCAGGGCGGTCGGCATGCCTGCCAGCCCGAGCGCCAGGCGCACAGCCCCGGCAAGCACCTCGATGCTGCCCGTCTGCCGCAGCAGCTCCATAATGACGGAGAAGACGACGACGAGACCGCCGACGACGATCATCAGGCGCAGCGCGGCTTGAACCGCGTCCTGCAGCAGCTTGCCCAGCGGTCGGCCATCCATCAGCCGGGCCGTATGCATGGCTTGCAAGGCTTCGGCAATCCGGCTTTTCCGCCGGGCGCCGGGTGCGCGCCTCGCCTTCTGCTCGCTGCTGGCAGGAGCATGGCGGTCATGGAAGCGCATGAGGAGGCCGATGATCAGCCCGCCGCCATAGTGGGCGGCAGCAAGGACTGGCGCCAGCGCGACGCTGTGGAAGAAACCGACCGACACCGCGCCGATCAAGAAGATCGGATCCGATGTCGTCGTGAAGGCGACGAGCCGTTCGCCCTCGGCGCGGTTGATCAGCTTCTGCTCCCACAGCTGCGCGGTCAGACGTGCCCCGACGGGATAGCCGGATGCATAGCCCATTGTCACGACGAAGCCGCCGATGCCGGGAATGCGGAACAATGGCCGCATAAGCGGGTCAAGGATTTTGCCGAAGAAGTGGACGATACCGAAGCCGAGCAGGAGCTCGGAGATCACGAAGAACGGAAACAGGGCCGGGAACAGCACTTCCCACCATATCGACAGGCCGCGAAGGGAGGCTTCGAGCGCCGGGGCGGGAAAAGCTGCAAGCAGCAGGACGAGCACGGCGGCAGACCATGCGGGAATGATGGCCGGTCGAAACAGAAAACGAACGATATGCAAAGGGGATTCCCTCCTATTGGACAAGTGAAAATCGGACTATTACTGCTATATGTCCAAGCAGGCGCAATCATCACCTGTCCACGTCCCGCATCGGTGGAAAAAGCCGAATTTATGCCGGAAATTAATTTAGAAAACGCTTGCAAAAGGTAATGTCTTTTTAATCCCGGTTATGGTACAATCGGATTAAGTCAATCAAACGCTTGGGGTGATGACGATGAGTATAATTGCTGGCATTTTTGTATGTGCCTTCGTTTACGTCATTCGCGAGTCGCTTGTGGCTCCCGGAGAAGAGGATTACGAGCGTTAGTCCTGGTGCCTTAGTCGCAACACTATACGATTTCCGTAATGCCCTCCTGAGAGAGGGCATTTTTTTGACGTTTTGATGTGATCGGTTTCGCGGAAAAAAGTTTTAACAACTAATTCCAAAGACCTAAAAAATGGAGAGGAAGAAGACGATGAATAACTATAGCACTATTTATGAAGCAGTTGGAGGAGTCGAAGGGATCAGGAAAATCGTCCAGGCCTTTTATCCTAAGGTGCTGAAGAATCCATTGATCGGGCCGCTGTTTCCGGCCGATATCGATCCTGTCATGGAGAGACAAACGTTATTTCTATCGCAATTTTTCGGCGGACCGTCCCTGTATTCCGACCAACACGGCCACCCCATGATGCGGGCACGCCATATGCCCTTCCCGATTACGCCTGAGCGCGCCGAAGCTTGGCTGAGCTGCATGCGCGCGGCGCTGGCCGAGACCGATCTGCCGATCGAGCTGCAGGAGCTGATGGTGGAGCGGCTTTCGGGTCCCGCGCATCATTTTATTAATCAACCTTAACCGACCTGGAGACGTGATGAGATGGAACCTCTGTACGCGACAACCAAAACATGCATTTGCTGTGAGCGTTCCTATCAAACATCGCGCGTCCGCCCAAGCTTCAAGAAAGCGTCCAATCGGGATTCCGATTTTCGCGCTTTGTATGCCAATGACATCAACCCGGATTATTACATCGTTTGGGTCTGTCCGGATTGCGGCTTCTCCTCGACGGAGAACGGTGCTTCGCGCTTGACGGATGCCCAAAAGAAAGCTTATTACGATCAGATCGGCTCGCGCTGGATTCACCGGGATTACGGCGGCACCCGGACAAGAGAGCAGGCGCTTGCATGCTGTAAGCTCGGCTTGCTCTGCGCGAGTATCATCGGCGAGAAGGATCGGGTTACCGCGGGGCTTCTTCATCATATCGCTTGGTTGTACCGCTCCAAGGGAAACGGGGATCAGGAACAGCGGTTTCTCCGTTACGCACTCGACGCTTACATCGGGGTGTTCGAGACCGAAGGCGTATCGCTGAACAATGCCAAATTGATGTATCTGATCGGCGAGCTGTACCGCCGCGTCGGGGACCCGCGCATGGCCGTTCGCTGGTTCTCCCGCGTCGTGAACGATAAGAAAATTACGGATGCCGCGATGATCCGCGCAAGCCGGGAGCAGTGGCAGGCGATCCGCGAAGCGCAGACGGGCCTCGATGAAGAGACGGCTGAAGGCATCGCATGACGACTGCTTCGAGCGATCTTCTGCTGTGCTTGCACGCTAGCAGCTAGTTATAATAAGAAAGCCCGCCGAGACGATCTCGGCGGGCTTTCTTGCGTAATCGGGTATGGTATGGCGAGCGCATTACACCATAGCGTTAAGCAGTTTATGGAATCGTTTGAAATATTCTTGCGCTGTTTGCCCGCTCGTGCGCGGTAACGCATAACCGCCTAGCCGGTTGAAGTGCTCCTCGACGATCGTTTGCAGCGATCGCGAGACAGGAGATGGTCCATTGACCCATACGCCGCCGCACATGCCGGCAATGGAGGCGGGATTGATCGTCCATTCCTGGATGAGTTGGCTCAGCCAGCCGGACATTTCCCCGTAGTCGGTGTGAACGAGCAGCACGATTCCCTGCGCTCCTGCGCCTGCGCCGGCAATGGCACGAACGGATTCTCCGTTTGCCTCATGAAAGGACGATTGGATCAATCGCAATTGCGCGTCATTCGATAGCTGATGCCGGATGGACGACGCCAAATCCTCCTGTTCAGGACCCCAATCGGAGCAGCACCATAAGGTGATTGGCTTCGCATGCCTCGCATACCTCGCGGGCTCCGCAGGCGGAGAGAGGCTCGCGGTCCCTTCTTCGCCACTACTACGCCCCAGAACCCCATGCAGGACAAGCTCCGCGATCTGTTCCGCCACTTCAAGCTGCAGCTCCTGCTCCCCGCCATCGCTTCTCAGCATCGTCCTGAGCTCGGATGCTTGCTTATCGAAAAACCGCTGAATCATGCTCCATATCAGATAGAGCAGCGTGTTCGCATTAATGGCCGGGGATAACTCGCCGTTGCGCTGCCAGACGCTTAACGCGGCGACTTTCTCGGCGACATCGGAATTGAAGAAAGGGGTGGCGAACAAATCCTTTCCCTCGAGTTCCTCCCATCTCGCGAGCTTATACAGGCTGGGGTGACGGAAGTGATACTCGCAGTGCGCGGAGATGAACTGGCGCAGCACCTGCTCGGGATGATCGCCGATCCATTGCGTGTGCAGCAGATGCTGTTTCCACTTCTCGACGAGCGGCGCGAGCACGGCCTGATAGAGCTTCTCCTTGTTCTCGTAATAATAGTGGACGAGGGCTTGATTGGCTTTCGCCCGTTCGGCGATTTCGCTGATTCTCGTGCCGGCATAACCTTTATGGCAAAATACCGCTTCTGCGGCCTCCCGGATGCTGTCCTGGACGGACACCGGGTCTTTCGTATCCTTCTCGCGATTTCTCATCGTTTGCACTCCCAGACGGACGTTGATCGAATAAGGCGACTATACCGTTCCATGGCAAAACGTGTCAATCGCTGCGGCTGCCGAAGCAAAGGCTACGCCGTGCCCATGGCGATTTCCTGTTCCTTGAGGTACCTCCGGTAAGCGATGCTCAGACGGTCGGCAGTCAGATGCAGTTCCTCGGTCAGATCGAGCGGCAGCAGCTCCGGGCGCTGGTTCTCGAGCACGGACAGGTCCTCTTGGAAAATCCGGGTCTGCCGTTCGGCGAATTCATCGTTCGTCGTCTGCTTGTTGTAGTTCAGCGATCCGCAGATGAAAGCGACGGAAGTGACCGGTCCCGTAGGCAATACGGCCAGCATCATCGAGAACAGTTCCTCGGAAGCTTTGCCCGATTTCTTGAAACGGACGACGGAAGGCTTCAGAATTTCGTAAACGTAGTCGGTCAGGAAGGACATGCCGCGGCCGTCCGGATCGGGCTGGAAGATCGAAATGACGTCGGTCACGATCGTATCTTCGACCTGCCGTACGCCGTAATCCGAAATTTCGGCATGGGCCGGGTCGCCAAGCGAGCCTTCGTGCAGGAAGGCGAGGTGTCCGACGTCGAGGAAGTTCTCCACGACGCGCGGCATCGAAGCTTTTACCTCATACGGTCCGCAGAAGAAGGTTTTGAAATCGGGATCCGCATATTCCGGAAATGGCGGGAGGGATGAGGGATCGTTCCCGTCCAACCGGACCCAGACGAGTCCGTAGGCTTCCGTGCACCCGTAGGGCTCGGCGCAGGCCTTGAGCGGAATTTTGCGGGATGCGGGCTGTTGCGGAATCAGCGTGCATTTGCCCGAGCCGTCGTAGCGCCAGCCGTGGTAGGGGCACATAATTTCGTCGCCGATCATTTTGCCTTGCGACAGCGCCGCGCCGCGATGAATGCACAGGTCCTTCAAGGCACGGACGCCTTCGGAGGTGCGGAAGACGACGACCCGTTCGCCAAGCACGACCGCGCTGACCGGATCCTCGCGAAGATCTTTGGAGAAAGCGACAGGGAGCCATTGCGCTGCTAATGCGGTATCCATGGTTGTCACGTCCTTATGAATAAGATGGATGAAATTAACTTCAGGAGAAGCGGTTAGGGGAGAAATGAGGTCGTGAAGACGTGTTTCACTTGGTCGGCGTTCGGGATGATGCCGATCTCTACCAGCTGCTTGGCCAGGGCCGTCCAGCGTTCCTCGGTCATCGTGCCTACGCCGGATTTGGCGGCATCCCCGGAGAAGATGAGGTCCATTTCGTTCTCCGCGGTAGCTTTCATGCTGTCGAGGGAGATTTCAGGGTTGATCTTATTGATCGCCGGGTTGATCTCTTCGTAGTGGGTCTTGTAATAATCCCAGCCTTGCGCCGTGGCTTTGACGAAAGCTTTCACGAGTTCGGGCTTTTCTTTGATCATCGCTTCCGTCGTGAACAATACATTCGCATAGGGCTGGTATCCGGAGTCCGATATGGAAAGAAACTTCACATCGACGTTCTGGGTTTTGAAAATATAAGGATCGGAGGTCACGTAGCTCTGAATGCCGGCGAGCTTATCGCTCAAGAATCCGGTGTAATTGCCGGTAAAAGCCATTTCTTTGACGTTGTCCAGCTTGTACGCCTTCTTCAGATACTCCCAGTACATGGCTCCCTGCGCGGTGTACACCGTCCGCCCGTTTAGATCGGCGAAGCTCTGCAACGGCTCCTCGCCGTGAACCATGATCGCCTGCGGATCCTTCTGGAAGTCGGCGAATATGCCTACGACCGGGATGCCTTCCTTGCGGGCGACAAGCAGCTCGTCGCCTTGGGCCATGCCGAAATCCGCTTTGCCTGCGGCAACCTGCTGGATGGACGAAACCTGCGGTCCTCCAGGCTCGATGGTCATATCCAGGCCGCTGTCCGTATAAAAGCCTTTCTCCAAGGCGGCATACAGTCCGCCATGCTCCGGTTCGGCGAACCAGTTCGTGACGACGGTTTGCTTGACGAGCGTCTTGGAACCGCCGCTTTCTTTGCCGCAGCCGCTCAAGATTGCAGCGAAAACCAATAAAGCTGACACCGCGGTAACCTGTGTTCTGAAGGATCTCATCGCATACGATCGTTTCATCCCATCCACCCCGTCACTAGATTTAATTATTAAGTTAAATCGTTCGATTAACTTATAGCGTCATTATAAAATCGACGTAGGTTTATGTCAACTAAATTAACATCGACTGTTAATGGGATGTTCGTTGCGCTATTTCTCTAATCGCGTCGGTTGAATTCTTCCGCAATAACTGCCCTGAATGCCGGCGATGGCGTAAAAAAGCAGTAGGCGCATGTCGGGAAATTTGGGATGATGGGAGTTGAAGCAGTTGGTTTATACTTTGCTGGGAGCGTGAAGAGGCAATGGCATCCATCTCGACGAACAATCGATACGCTTTGATCGAAAGAAGCTCTTCGGAGCACGTGTACACAGGCGGTTTGCTTTGCAATTTGCAGGATGCCGGAAGCCTGTACAAGCCTGATTATTTAAGCGGCCTTCTTACGTACGATAAGCGGATCCAAAACGTGCTGTGGTTCCATTGGAATGGCGCGGAATGGGAGAAAAGGTTCGTCTCGAACGATACGGCCGTTCATGTCGGCATGGCCGCGGTGGACTTGACGGGCAACGGCAAGCTGGATCTCGTGTGCGCGGAATGGGTGTTCGACTTCTGGAAAAACTCGGATACGGGCAATGCCGTTTGGTTCGAGCAGCCGGACGATCCGGATTCGGGACCATGGAAGAAGCACGTGATCGGCGGCGGCTGGCGCGATCCGCATGATGTCGTCGTCGGAAGCGTCTCGGCAGCGGGGAATGCGGACATCGTCGTTCGCAGCAAAAGCGGACTTATCTGCTGGTATGCCCAAAACGGCGATCCGCGGGAGCCGTGGATCGAGTCGCCCGTTACGGAGCATCAGGATGGCGACGGCACGGCGCTGTACGACATTACCGGAAACGGGGTGTGCGATATCGTAACCGGTACGGGCTATTACGCCAATGCTGCAGGCGACGGAACGTCGTGGGAATTCCGTCCTTTCGCTCAGCTTGATTCATTCGGCATCGACCATGAGACGCGAATCGTCGTGGGCGATTTTGCCGGAGACGGGTCCGTTACGGTTATTCTCAGCGAATCGGAATTGTTGGCCAACGCGCGAATCTTGATTTTGCATTCGACTGATAACGGCTCGACGTGGACAACGCAGGTTCTCGTAGACCGTGAACGGGAATGGGGCTCGATCCATACCTTGCAGCTGGTAGAGAATCCGGGAGGATTGCCTAACCTCTTCGCTGCCGAGATGGAAGTGTGGCAGGAGGACAGCGGTATCGTAAGGCGCCCTCGCTGGGTCTATTTCCGCAATCGGGGCGGCTTATCCTTCGAGGAAGAGGTCGTGCTGGATGCCAATCTGGGGGCGCATATGGGCGGAGCGGGGCGTATTTCCGATCAAGGCGGACTCGATTTCGTCGCGAAAAATTGGTACGGCAATACGCGGAACGCGCTGTCGGGTGACAATCATATCGTTCATGTGAAGGGATAATAAGATAATTACCATTTCCCAATCGGGCCGTTCATATTATGATAGAAGTTCAAGCTATGAAGCGAAGGCGTGACGAAATTGGCAAAAGCGAAAGTACCGAAGAGACCGACCAGAGACGAGTTCGTTCTGGAGGAGATAGGCAATCAGCTGGTGGAGGCCTTTCAGGAGGAATCCGTGATTCTGCTGACCGTTTGGGGAAGGGAAGAGAACGTGCGCGGGCAAATCGTAACGATGGACTCCAGAACGGGCAAGGTTCATGTGAATACGGCGGACGGATTGGACAAGGTCCCTTTCATGGATATCATGGGCGTCAATTATCCGAGGGATTGAGTTGGCTGCAAAATGCGCTGCAAAAAAAGAACCTCCATCATCACGGCTGCATGGCAGCGCGTGGTCGTGGAGGTTCTTTGTCGTAAAGCGGCGAGTTGGATGCCTTGCCGAGAAGCGGAGACTGCGGCATCTCTCCGTGGAGCATCAGGCGCGCCGCAGCACGGTATCGGTCAGGAGGTAGTCTTGGTCCGCATCCACGACGGTGACCCGGTTCCGGCAGCAGGGGAAGACGAGCAGCTTCTTTTTGCCGGTGTGGATGTCGGGGATTTCTCTCGGCCGGAGCGGGAGCAGGACGTTATCCTGGCCGCAGAACGGACAGGAGGAGACGTACACGTCCTTCATGATGATGTCGTACGGCCAGGAGCGCTCGAACGGAATCACGGCTTGCCGTCTCCTTCATCCTCGGGTTTGCTCTCGGGCTCGGCGGCTGCCTTGGCGGCCAGCTCGGCGATTTTCTGCAACAAAATATGCTTCGGCATATGCATGAGATGCTCCAGCGGAACGTTCAGCTCCTTGGACAGCTTTACGGCGGTCTCGGCAGATAGCTGCAATGGTTGGGACATCGGTGTCAACTCCTTATTTTCGTAGGCCTTGCCCTTGTTATGAACGGAAGCTGCGACTGCATAGGATTGGTAAAAGGGACAACATTACCGTTATAATCAGTTATACACCGATGCCGTCCATTACGCAACGCGAAGAGCGGCAGCGTGCTGCGCGCGAAAAAACTTTAAGTTTATGCTTCCGACGTAGTTTTTGCTATTCTTACCGGATTACCGGCAGCGGATTTCATTCGCAATAACTTTAAGGAGTGACACGATGACAAACCATTATCCAATCACTTGGGACTTGGACGTAATTTACGAGGGCGGCTCGAGCTCGGCGGCATTTCTAGCGGAACTAGCCGGCATGGAACGGGATATCGAATCGTTGACGAGGGAACTCGCGGCGCTGACGGCCGGCGAGGCTCCGTCTTCGGAGCAGCTGACGAGCTGGACCGCCGCGGTGCAGTCCATCCTGCTTCGCATCCGCCAGTCCGATTCGTTCGTGTCCTGCCTGCAGGCGCAGCAGATGAAGGACGCGGCCGCGAACGGCCTGAACGACCGGGTGAAGACGATGTCGGCGAAGTTCAATGCCGCGCTGACGAGCTTCGACGAGAAGCTGCTCCGCACGGACGATGCATCCTGGCAGGCGTGGGTGCAATCCGGCGAAGCCGCTCCGGTTGCGTTCGTGTTGAACGAGCGCCGCGAAGCGTCGAAAGAAAAGCTGCCGCCGGAGCAGGAAGCGCTGGCTGGCGAGCTGGCGGTTGACGGTTATCATGGCTGGGGAGATTTCTATAACACGATCGTCTCCCGGATTCGTTTCGAGACAAAAGAGGAAGACGGTACGTCGAAGCAATTGTCCGCCGGACAGATGTTCAACCGTCTCTCGAACAGCAATCGTTCCGTGCGCGAAGAAGCGTTTGCCGAGTGGGAACGCGTTTGGGGCGAGCAGGCCGATCTGTGCGCCGATACGCTGAACCGGATTTCCGGATTCCGCTTGAAGCTGTACGATAAGCGCGGCTGGAAGTCGATCCTCAAGGAACCGCTTGAAATCAACCGGATGAGCGAAGCCACGCTGAACGCGATGTGGTCCGCGGTCACGGAAGGCAAGCCGAAGCTGGTTCGTTATCTGGAGCGCAAAGCAAAGCTGCTCGGGCTGACGAAGCTCGACTGGCACGATGTCGCGGCGCCGCTCGGTCAGACGGAGAAGAAGGTTTCCTACGACGAGGCGGCGGTATTCATCAAGGAGCAGTTCGGCGCGTTTAGCCCGGACTTGGCCGATTTCACGGAGATGGCGTTCAAGGATGCCTGGATCGAGGCGGAAGACCGTCCCGGCAAACGTCCCGGCGGCTTCTGCACGGCTTTCCCGAAGAGCGAGCAAACGCGTATCTTCATGACGTACTCCGGCACGCCGGATAACGTGTCGACGCTTGCGCACGAGCTTGGCCACGCCTATCACCAGCATGTGATGAACGACCTGCCGCCGCTTGCGCAGGAATATGCCATGAACGTGGCGGAGACCGCCTCGACCTTCGCCGAAATGATCGTGGCGGACTCGGCGCTTGAAGCGGCGACGGAACAAGGCGAGAAGCTGGCGCTGCTGGACGAGAAGCTGCAGAACGCGGTTGCGTTCTTCATGAATATCCACGCGCGCTTCCTGTTCGAGACACGATTCTACGAGAAGCGCCGCGAAGGCATGGTTAGTCAGGAAGAGCTGAACGGGCTGATGGAAGAAGCGCAGCGGGAAGCGTTCAGCGGCGCGCTTGGCGAGCTCCACCCGCATTTCTGGGCGGCGAAGCTGCATTTCTACTTGACGGACGTTCCGTTCTATAACTTCCCGTACACGTTCGGCTACCTGTTCAGCGGCGGCATCTACGCCATCGCGAAGAAGGAAGGCGCTTCGTTCGCGGAACGTTACGTCTCGCTCTTGCGGGATACGGGATTGATGACCGTGGAAGAACTGGGCGAGAAGCATTTGGGCGTAAGGTTGGATGAGCCTGACTTCTGGCGGGAAGCGGTAGCGCTGCTGCTAGCGGATGTGGATGCATTCCTGGCGCTGACGGAGGAATAGGGGACAACTAAAGTTCGGATGAGAGAGTGAATAAAATCTCGCTTTCGTGGAATACTGATGCTTATAGGAACGGTGCGGCCCGAGAGGGCGTCTGCGCCGTTTTTCTGTCCCATCGGCAGAATTAGGAAGGTAATCACGGAAGGAGATTGGCGATGCAGCAAGAACAGACATTTGTCATGGTAAAACCGGACGGCGTGAGCAGGGGATTAATCGGTCCGATCATCACGCGTTTCGAGCAGAAAGGGTTCAAGCTGGCGGCGATCGAATTGCTGCAAATCGACCGCGCGCTGGCGGAACGGCATTACGGCGACTTGAAAACGAAACCGTTCTTCGGCGAGCTCGTCGACTATTTAACGTCAGGCCCGGTGTGCGCCATGATCTGGCAAGGCGAGCATGCGGTCGAGAACGCGCGGGCGCTGATCGGCAAGACGAATCCCGTCGAGGCGGCGCCGGGAACGATACGAGGGGATTTTGCGATGGATATTGCAGGCAACATCGTGCATGGGTCCGATTCGGCAGCAAGCGCGGCAAGGGAAATCGGACTGTTCTTCGGAAGGCATGCCGCTCCCCATTCTTTTGACTTGCTCGGCGCGAACGCGATCGGTCATGACGGCGAACATACGGTGCATTAGCTTGGATTCTTCTGGTTCGGTGCGCCTTACTAGCTGGACATTAAAAAGCCCTCGCGGTCTCTGATAGAGAACGGAGGGCTTTCGATAGTTATAAGAGATGCAACGAAATTAGAACGATTCGTTGATGACGAGCGTGCTAAGCGGCAGACGAGCGGATGCATGCGCTGGAGCCGCTGCTTCGCCGAGCGCGATCATAACGACCGGGATATAACGCGAAGGAATGTTCAGTGCTTCCACGAGCTTCTCTTTGTCGAAGCCGCCCATTGGAACCGTGTCGTAGCCTTTTTCTTTTGCTGCAAGCATCAGCTGCATAGCTGCGAAGCCGGCATTTTTGTTCGCTTCGTCACGCGCGACTTGCTCGAACGAATATGCGCCGTCGATTTGAGCGATCATCGTATCCGCTACTTCTTTCGGCATATGGCCTGCTGCCACGGCGCCTTCGAAGATTTCGCGGCCCGTGATGTTCGCTTGCAGATCACCCAGGACGATGATGACAGCCGAAGCGTCGGACACTTGCTGTTGGCCGTATGCGATCGGAAGCACGAGATCTTTCTGTGCTTGGTCCTGGATAACCAGGAAGCGCCATTGCTGCAGATTCCATGAGGATGGAGCAGTTGCCGCGAGCTCGAGAATTCCGTTCAGGTCCGCTTCGGGAATGACCACGTCTCTCTTGTACTTGCGTACGGAATTGCGGGCGCGCATGACTTGTTCTGCCGTCAAGGCAGCCGATGTATTGGTTGTGTTCATTATGAATTCTTCCTCTCCATATGTGGTTGAAATGTAAAATTAAGTAACTCATCTTTTATGTCGTTACTAACTTGAGTATACCTTGCTTACAAAATATAAGCAACTAATAAATTCGTAAGCAAGTCTTAAAGGCGAGCCGAAAGTTAGCGTGAAGAGGGGTTGACACCATAATCCTTCCATGGTAAATTATGGTCAATTATATGAAGTTCGCTACGGAAGCACCGTAACTGCGCAGAACCTTGCGTCGTTATGGTGCTTTTTTGCGTTCTTCTCATCCTGGAGGAGTGTGGAACCGAGCATCATGAACAAACGAAATCTAATCGTGGCGGTAAAAGAAAGCGCCTATGTCGAGCGGCTGGCCGATTATATCCGTCATTCCGCCTTCGGAGAAAGCTGGCAGTTGACTGCATTCACGAACGCGGCAGCGCTCCGCGGTTTTATTCGCGGCGGCTACTCGGTCGACCTGCTTGCCGCGCAATCCGCGATGCTGGAGGAGCTCGGCGAGCTGCCTGCGCCGATTGCGACGGCCGCATTCGTCGAGTTTCACGGGCAGTCTCGTCATGCGAACGAATTGCTGCAGTATCAGCCGCTGCCTCAACTGCTTCAAGCCTTCACTGCGTTGTATGCGGCTAGCGGCCATACGCTTCCTAAGCCTGCGCTCCGTGGACAGGGACCTGTAGTTGCGGCTGTATACTCCGCATCGGGCGGTTCGGGCAAGACCACGCTTGCCATGCAGCTGGCGAGGCATGCCAGCATATCGGGAGTCCAATCGTTCTATTTGAATTTAGAGCAGTGGAATGGTTCCATGGCCTCGGAGGAGACGGCCGGGGGAGGCGATGATTTTGCCAAGCTTCTCTATACGCTCCAATCGGAGCCTGGCAAAGGGGCGTCTGCCGTCTCGGCGCTTCGCCGGCGCCATCCTGTGCTGGGAATGGACATGTTCGTCCCTAGCGACAATCCGGACGAAAGGCTGTCACTCGGGGCTGAACAAGCCCAAAGTCTGGTCACCGCGATCGCGGACACCGGCGACTACGGCTTCATCGTCGTTGATTTGGACAGCAGGCTGGATGTGCTGCATGCCGGCGTGTTCGAGGCATGCGATACGATTCTGTGGCTCGTGACGCCGGACGCCGCAAGCGGGCGCAAGAACGAGCTGGCGATGCGATATGCCGACCGCAAATTCGGCCAGGCCTTCCGAGATCAGCAGCCGAAATTCCGCTTCGTTCAGAAGGGCGCCTTGCCGAATCGGGAGGACTTGCCAAGCGGAAGCTCTTCCCGGCTCGACGCTGTGCTTCCGTACGTGGAGGAATGGGCGGGCGGCGATCATTTGAACGCGACCGGTGCGATGGTTCCCCATTACAGGGGAGCCGTAGACGGGCTGGTTCGCAAGCTCGGTATTTTGTAAGGAGGCGGGAACATGCGCGAAGAAACGGTGCAGCTCTTGAAGGAGCGCATTCGCGGGCAGCTGGAATTGGACAGCGCCATATCCGACGGCGAGCTCACGGCCAAGATCGAACGCGTCGTTTTCGGATGGTGCGCCGAGCATCCCCTGCCGGCCGGGGAGAAGATTCAATTGGTTCGCCGGTTGTTTCACGCCTTCCGCGGGCTGGATCTCATTCAGCCCTTGATGGATGATCCCTCCGTGACGGAGATCATGATCAACGGTCATGAGGAGCTGTTCGTCGAGCGGGGCGGTCGACTGACGCGGCTGCCGTTCGCTTTCGAGAGCCGGGAACGGTTGGAGGATTTGATTCAATCGGTCGTAGCCGGCGTGAATCGCGTCGTGAACGAATCGTCGCCGATCGTGGACGCCCGCTTGAAGGATGGATCGCGGGTTCATATCGTGCTGCCGCCGGTCGCGCTGAAAGGGCCGACGATGACGATTCGGAAATTCCCGGACAAGCCGCTTCTGATGCAGGATCTGATCAAGCTCGAGGCTCTTCCGGACGAGGCGGCCGCGCTGCTGGAGAAGCTCGTTCGGGCGAAATACAACATTTTCATCAGCGGGGGGACAGGTTCCGGCAAAACAACGTTTCTGAATGCGCTGTCCCAGTTCATTCCCGACGACGAACGTCTCGTCACGATCGAGGATGCGGCAGAGCTGCAGATCGTGTCCGTCCCCAATCTCGTCACGATGGAGACGCGCAATGCGAACACCGAGGGGAAGGGGGCCATCTCCATGCGCGAGCTGATCCGGGCTTCGCTGCGGATGAGGCCGAATCGCATAATCGTCGGGGAAGTGCGGGGCGGGGAGGCAATCGACATGCTGCAAGCCATGAATACTGGGCATGACGGATCGCTCTCTACGGGCCATTCTAACAGCGCAAGAGACATGATCGCGCGCCTGGAGACGATGGCGCTTAGCGGTGCCGAGCTTCCCGTTGCGGTCATTCGGCAGCAGATCGCATCTGCGATCGACATCGTCGTGCATCTGTCCAGGCTGCGCGACCGATCTCGTCGGGTAACGGAAATCTGCGAAGTGACCGGCGTCGTGAACGGTGAAGTAGCGCTCCAGCCGTTATATCGCTTCGAGGAAGAAGGCGAGCGGAACGGCCGATTGATCGGCGGTTTGAAGCGCGCCGGCAATGAGCTGCAGCGCACCTGGAAGCTGAGAATGGCAGGCATATCCGATGTTTGGGGAGGCAGAGGCGCGTGAAGCAGCAAGGACGGCGGAAGAAAGATTGGGCGGAATGGCTCGCTTGGCCGGATTCCGCGGCGGCAAGAGCAGGCGTCCATGCCGCAGGGGGCTTGATTCATTATTCGGAGTACCGGCTGACCAGGCAGCAATTCATGACGGCATGCGTGTTCGGCGGCGGAATCGTGTTTGCTGCAGCCTTCTTGTTCTATCGTTCGGTGCCGGCTGCACTGTTATTGTCCGCTGCGGGAATCGTCGTCCCCCGGTTGTACCGGAGGTTCCTGCTGGAACGACGAAAGCAGCGGCTCGCGCAGCAGTTCAAGGAGGCGCTCTATTCCATCGCTTCGTCGCTTGCGGCAGGCAGATCCGTCGAGAATGCGTTTTTGACGGCCCAGGAGGATCTGCATCTGCTATATCCCAGTCCGAATACGGAAATCATTATCGAATTCGAAATCGTCGCCGCTCGTATAGGTTACGGGGAGCCGCTGGAGCAGGCGCTGAACGATTTCAGCCGAAGAGCTCGCATCGATGACATCATGCAGTTTGCCGACGTCTTCATGACGTGCAAACGATCCGGGGGAGATATGGTGGACGTCATTCGCCGCACGTCCCAAATGATCGGCGAGAAGCTCGAGGTGCAGCAGGAAATCGCGGTCATGGTCGCGCAGAAACGATTCGAATCCCGGATCATGATGGCTGTTCCGTTCATTTTTTTGGCTTTTCTCAGCATTTCCGCGCCGGACTATATGAAGCCGTTGTACAGCGGAGCGGGTTATTTTCTGCTGACCGGCGCGCTGCTCGCTCTTGGTTTCTGTTACATGCTCATGTCCAAAATCATGAAAATCCGTCTATAAGGAGATGGTCGCCGATGATGGTTGCTTGGGCAGTGGGACTGCTGTTGACGGTCGTATGGAGCTTCTCGCTGTATTTGAGCGAGCGCGATCGCATGAAGGGAAGCAAGAGCGAGCCGAAGGAGCGCCTCCTTGCGGCGCCGTTTAAAGCGCTGCTCCATCGGAGCGGGCTGCTGGATCGGTTTCAGCCGCTCGCGGCCGGCTTGCACGGCAGGCTGCTCCTTCTGAAAGGAAGCACATGGTCCGCCGAAGCCAGCCGCGGATTCATTGCCGAAGCAATCGGTTTCGGCTTTGTGGCGATGTGGGCAGGGGCTTGGCTGAGCGTGCTGAGCGGAGAACCGATGCTGGTTGGTCTCGGGCTGCTCTTCGGCTTGGTCATTCCGGCGGCGAAATGGAAGGATGTCGCCGGACAAGTCGCGCGCCGGAAGCAGGACATTGTGCTGCTGCTGCCGGAGGTGCTGGGTAAATTGATGCTGCTGCTCGGCGCGGGGGAGACGCTGCAGCGTGCCTTGGTACGCTGCGCGGAGCGGAACGACGAGCAGGGGCAGCATCCGCTGCTGCTCGAGCTGCGGCGGGTGAACGAATCCGTCCGCAACGGAGAACCGTTTGCCGCGGCGATGGAAATTTTCAGCCGGCGCTGCGGCGTGCAGGAAGTGTCCGTCTTCACGACGACGCTACTGCTCAATTATAGGCGCGGCGGAGACCGGCTGGTGCTCTCGCTCAAGGAACTGTCCTATTCGCTGTGGGAGAAGCGCAAGGCAGTCGTTCGCGCAAGGGGCGAGGAAGCGTCCTCGAAGCTTGTGTTTCCGCTCGTCGGTATCTTTTTTGTCCTGATGGTGCTTGTTGCGTCGCCTGCCATTCTGATGATGCGGGGCTAGCGAGTATAGAAGAAAACACTCATGTAGGGAGAGGATTATGTTGTCGAAGTGGAAACAAGCGGTTCGGAATTTTTGGAAAGGCGAGGAAGGCTTAGGCACGCTGGAGGTCGTGCTTATCATTGCGGTTGTCATTATTCTGGCGCTTCTGTTCAAGGACTGGATCATTGATTTGCTCAAAAATCTAATGGGCAGCGCGGACGAGAAGGCGAATGAAATCTTCGATGAATAGAGCTAATCCTTGGATGGCCGCTCTCGCGAAAAGGGAGGACGGCAGCTTCACGCTGGAGGCCAGCATGGTGTTCCCCGTGCTGTTCCTTGCCTTAATCTCGCTTCTCATGCTGAGCATGTACACCTATCAGACCGTCGTGCTCTATCATGCGGCTTCGAAAACAGCGGAGCGGACAGCCTTTCGCTGGGATAACAGCGCCCGCGACCCTATCAGCGGTATTGCACCGACGGGGCAATACGACGGATTGTATTGGCGAATGGCGGACAACGGCGCGTTGAAATCGTTGTTTGATTTTGGCGGAGAGAGCGGCGGCGAAGCTGGAGTCAGCATGGCCATCGGTACTGCCGAGGAGGGTAGCGAGGAGGGACGCTCGCTGCCCGAGCGAAAAATGAGCGCGGAAGCCGGCAGAGTCGGCAGCCCGTTTGAAGGCGAGTCTCGTTATTACGGCGCAATCGAGAAACGGGTCGAGCTCAAGCTGCGCCAGCCGCTCTCCATTCCTCTGCTGGATACGTTCCTCGGACATTCGGAGCCTATGACCAAGGGATCGGCTTCCATCGTCGATCCCGTCGAGCTGATCCGTAACGTTGACTTGGTACGTTACTATGCCGGCAAGTTCAAAGGCGGGTTAAGCGGCGATCAACGCAAGCAGGCGCAGGTTATTTTGGGCGATCGGCAGGCGTCCAAACCATGATACGGAAGCGACGCTTTCGGTGGGAGGAATGCTGGCGGCTTGGGGGAAACCGGTTAAGCTTGTCGGTTTGGCGCAGGGCGGATGGCGCGGTGTCGCTGTATTTGATCGTTGCGACGGCCGCGATGCTGCTTTTCACTTCGCTGCTGATCGACTATGCGCGGATCGCCGCTTTCGACAAACAGACCGAGTTGGCCGCGCAGTCCGGTATTCGTTCGGCGCTCTCTGCCTACGATCAGTCGCTGTATGAGCGGTACGGACTGTTCGGCGCGGGCGGTACGGACAGAAGCGAGCTGTTCGCGCTGGCGGCCGAGCATAACTGGCCCGCCGATAACGGCAATCATTTTCAATGGCTTCGTATCCGGCGGGAAGCGTCGCATGTGGATACCGAGGAAGTACTCGGGAATCAACTCGTTTTTACCCGTCAAGTGCTCGAGGAAATGAAATATAAAGCGCCGATCGATTTTACGATGGAGATCGTGTCGCGTTTTGCGCCAATGAGCGCCGCGATGAAGGAGGCATCCGCGACAATCGGAGGACTCGAGGACATCCGGCAGCTCTACGAAGATCGCGAGGAGCATCTCGAACGAGCAGCCCGGCTTCAGGAGGGAGCAGCGGCTCGGGTATCCGATCTGAACGGAGCGCTGTCGACCGCCTCTGGCATTTTCAGCGGATATGGTGCTTACGAAAGTTGGCGTCAAGAGGATGCTTCGCTTGGCGAGGATGAAGAGCCGAAGCATACGGACGCCATTGCTGCCTATGCGGCCCGTTCGCAGGCCGCTGCCGCCGCCGTGAAGAGCGCCGCCGATACCGGCCTGGAACGTCATGGCAGCGACACGGCGCAAGCTTTGTCCGAGCTGATGGCCGCAGAGCAGCTGAACGCCGCGATCGCTTCCGCAGCCGAACGTATGCGGCAGTCGCAGGACACGAGCGGATACGACAAGTTATCGGGCGCGGACGCAGCCGGGAAGGACAGTTCTTCCATGACTGCGGAGGAATTCTCGCAACTCGAACAAACAAGGACATCCGCCGAAGGGCTTGTCTTGGAGGAGGCGTGGTTCACGGACTATCGCCAAGAGCTCAATGAGCAGCTCGGGGACTACCGGAGCATCAATGCCGCAGCGGCTGCGTTCCAGGCTGCTGTCCAGTCAGCCGTCTCTACGACAGGTATGGCTGCTAGTCTTGACGGGGCTTGGTCGGATTTGAATGGTGCTGCCCATCGTTACGAGGCCAGTTACTCCAATCCCGGAACGGTCATTATTGCCAGAAAGAATGAATTCCAACGAAGGCACGCTCATGATGCAGAGCGCAAATCCAATGAAGCCGCGGCGAAAACCAAATGGTCCGAAGTGAAATCGATGCTCGGGGGGCTGAAGTCCGACCCCAGTCAAGAAGAGCAGAAGAAAGCTTTCGAAGAGGTGAAACAGCTGGCAGCGGACAATTTGCAATTTAATCAAGCTGCCAGCGAAGAGCTGGATAACGATGCCGATGCTGGCCGTTCAGACGATGCTGACCGCTCAGACGATGCCGGAGATGAAGCCAAGTCTGCCTTGGCGTCCATGGGCACGATGTTCGGCGGTATGGCCGACCTTCTGGAAGGGATTCGCGATCCGCTTTATGTCAACGAATACGTCGTTCATCGCTTTCGCAGCTTTGATCCTACGCAGCTCCGCGGGATGATATCCGGCGGCGGTCAAGGCGATCGAGCGTCATTCTCGAAGGCGCTTGCCCTCGAGAACCAGGAGGTCGAGTACATCCTCTACGGGTTTCAGGAGCCGGAGGCCAATGTCGCTGCCGCGGTCGGTGAGATCTTCGCGGCGAGGCTGGCCATTCGGACGATGGAAGGACTTATCGCATGCAGGGCGCTCGGGCATCCGCTGCTCGTATTGTCGGCGGCCGTGCTGTATGGGTTGGAGAAGGCGATTGCGGACATGGCGGTTCTATCGGAGAAAGGGAAGGTACAGCTCTCGAAGTACGTGCCGGCCGAGTTGACCTATGCTGATTACCTGCGTGTCTTTCTCATCCTTCACGGCAGCGGCGGCCAAGCGCGGACTTCCCGCATCATTGCCGTCATCGAGCATAATACGGGTGCCGATCTGACCATGGCGGCCACGGGCTTATCCGGTGAGATGACGTCCTCGGTCAACTTATGGTTCCTGCCGGGACTGATGAGGGCGTTTACGGCAACGGGCATTTTGAATGGAAAGGTAAAGGACGGCCGCTATGAGAAAACGCAGACGATCGGTACCTCTTACGGATGAACGGCGGGGCGAACGAGGCAGCATAGCGCTAGAAGCGAGTTTAGTGCTGCCCGTCGTGCTGATGGTGGCTATCTTCTTCATTATGCTCATTAAATTGAGCGCGGCACAGATGGCGCTGCATGGCGCCGTCTCGCAAACGGTCAGGCAGGCCGCTGCCAATATTCATCCGATCGATCTCGCCGTTAGAGAGGGGATGCGGGACGAAGGCAGCTCATCGGAATTGCCCGTTGGGGGGAGTGCGACGAACGATGGTTCGGCGGCATCATCCGACGATTCGCAGACCGCAGAAGATAGCGTCGCAGCTCAAGAACCTTCGGCCGCTGTCCGGTTTCTGGCGGACAAGCTGGAAGGCTGGCTGCCCCCGCCTTCAGGCCCGATACTAGCAGCAGCGCTGCGAGGGGATTGGAAATCGATTCAAGATACCGCGGCTGCGGAGGTTGGCCGTTCCATTATCGAGCCGATGCTGCGCCATGAAGCGGATACGGCGATTCTGGATCCTGAACGGCTAAGGCTCAGCAAGATTTCGCTGCCCGACTTGAAGGACCGGAGCGACTTGTCCATATCCATGGAAGTGGAATATGCGTTCAAGCTCGGCTTCCCGTTTACGCGCAAAACCATCGTTCTTACGGAACGGGCAGAGGAGCGGGTATGGACGCCCGATATCGTTCCTTCACTTCGGACTGGGAGCGCTTCGGACTCCGAGCATGCGCCGATCCAAATCGTGCTGGTGGAGCCTTCTCCCGTAAGACCAGGCAACAAAGCGCGAGTGGTCGTGAAGACGAGTCCCGGGCGAAGCCTGTCCATCCAGGTGCATTATAAGAGCGGCCAAAGCACGGCTAAACATTTGGGGGATACGGTTACCGACGGCGAAGGCTTAGCGGACTGGACATGGCACGTATCGGGCAATACGACCCCGGGAACCTGGGAGATCGTCGTAACGGCAGATGACGGGACGTCGGCTGCCAAACATTTTGTCGTGCAGAAGAAACAGACCGAAGGAGACGGATCCAATGGATAGCACGCTGACCTGTATCATAGGAGCCTTGTTCGTCATCGCTGCGTTTGTCAGCGACATTCGGTCGATGACCATTCCCAACAAGCTGAACCTCGCGTTTCTTGCGGCAGGTGTCGCCTATCACTTGATAACTGGAGGTCTCGCCGGGGGAACACTGGCTTTGGCTGGCTGCGCGGCAGGCCTGGTGCCGCTGCTGCTGCTCTACCTGCTCAAAGGGATCGGAGCGGGAGACGTCAAGTTTTTTGCGGCATTAGGCGCGGTTGTAGGCGCGGCGGACGTCTTGCAAATCTTTATGTATGCCGTACTGTACGGCGGATTGCTGGGACTCGTCATGCTGGTTATCAATCGCTCGTTCGGCAGGCGGATTCTGCTTGGCGCGGTATCGGTCATCGTAGCCGAATCCCGGCTTCGTGCTTGGGAGGCAAGCTTCGCGGATGGCGGAAGCCTGCGGTTTCCGTTCATGATCGCTGTCGTGCCGGGAGCTCTAACGGCATGGTACATGATGGCGTTTTAACTTTGAAAGGAGGAAGCAAGGATGCTTCTAGATGAGCTTCGGGTCGATTTCGCCATGAAACGCGGCCATGAAATGATCGTGGACTTGAAGTCCGGCATGAAACGGGAACAGCTGGACAGCATTGAAATCCAAATGCTGCAGGGACAGCGTATACCCAAGCATCTGCCGGTGGAGTGGATAGACATTGACGGCGAAATCACGTTCCGTTATCCGCTCAACGGTAAACGAATGCTGATGCATCGTCTCCAAACCCAGCGAATGACGATGTTCGACTTTTATACGCTGCTGCTGGCCGTCGTCGAGGTTTTGGACGATTGCAGACATTACATGCTCCGCGCGGAATGCTTCCTGCTGCACGAACAATATATATTCATCGGGGAGAATTGGGATGAAGCCATGCTTGCTTACGTTCCGTTGAGCGGCAAGGAAGTGGTCTCCTCCGCAGGTGAAGCCGTGTTGGCCATGGCCATCCGCTGGGTAGCCGCGATCGAAGAGCCAGATGGAATCGGTCTGCAGCAGGTGTTTCAGCATCTGCGTGGTGAACTGGTTGCCTGGGAGCGGCTCAGGCAGACGCTGCTCGCGCTACTTGGTGCCAGTACTGCCGGAATGCAAGGGAATACCGTCCAGAGTAAAGAGAAAGCTGAGGTTTTGCATTTCGTTGCTGCTGGCGAACCAAAGGTCGAGAAGGCTTCCTTCGATTCGCCGCCTGCACGAACGACGGCCGCCCGCGAGAATGTGCCGCCCGAGTCAGCTTGGGCAAGCGCAAGCGGCTGGGATCAGAAGGAACTTGGCGAGGAGGTTGACCTGCCTTTCAACGAGCTTCCCGAGAAACAGCCGTCATCCGCAATGGGATGGATCGTCGGAGCGGGGTGGGTTCTTATCGCAGCCGTCGTGTGGCGATTTATCTATCTTGCTTCTCCGTCGCAATCGAAGCTGCTCCTGTGTGCTGGACTGTCGCTCATGGCGGGGGCTATGGCTCTGATCGTATTACGCCGAATGCGAGGCGGTGCGGCGGCAGAGGGAGGGGAGAAGGGCTGGTCGGCTGACGATGCATTTGTACCGAATTCGCTCGCGCTGGGGGCCGGCGCTTCGGTGCATCCATTCTTGCGAACGAATGATGCGGCAGCAGCTAGAGAAGAAGCATTGCGGGAGAGAGAACCGAGGCGGGGCGAACCCGTAAGCAACTTGCCCGTCAGACAGATGGTTTTCAAGTCTTCCGCGGCTGACGATGCCACGGTAATGCTCGGAGATGCTGCCAAGGGGAGGCCGGCACAAGAGAATCATCGTCCATGGCTGGAACGACAAACGGAGGGACAGGCGGAGAAGATCGCGCTGGAACGGCTGCAATTTCTGATTGGCCGTTCCAGTGAAGGCACGCATTATACGGACCGGGCATCCGGCATTTCGAGGGCCCATTTAGAGCTGTCGGGCAGCGAGGGGTTCTGGTCGGTGAAAGATATGGGTTCGCGCAACGGGAGCACGCTGAACGGAAGTGCGATGATCCCGTATAAGACGTATGCGCTTGCCGATTCCGACAAGCTTCAACTTGCCGGCGAGCAGGGGCCGGTCTATATTTTCCGAGCGGGTTAACGACAGCGGTTAGCGGCCTTTCCCAAGCAGTTGGCGCAATGCGGAAGCAATGTCTGCATAGCGGAACGTAAATCCATGCTCCAGCGCCTTGCGGGGGACGGCTCGCGATCCTTCGAGCAGCAGGAAGGACAGCTCGCCAAGGACCGTCTTCAGCAGGAAGGCCGGCAACGGGAACCAATGCGGTCTGCCGGCAGCCTTGCCGACGGCCCGTCCGAAATCGTCGTTGGTCAGCGGCTCTGGCGCGCAGGCATTGACGGGGCCTTCGATGTCGGGATTATCGATGCAGAACAGAATCAAGCGGACCATGTCGTCTTCGTGAATCCATGGAATCCATTGTTTTCCGCCGCCGATCCGGCCGCCGGCGAACAGACGGTAAGGCAGCAGCATGGCCGGGAAAGCTCCGCCCTTCATGCCAAGGACGAGTCCGACGCGCAGTTTAACAAGCCTCTCCGCAGGTATACGATCAGCCGCTGCCTCCCACTGAACGACGACGGACGACAGATAGTCCTTGCCGCGGACATCGCTCTTTTCATCGTGGGCGATGCTATCGTCGGTGCCATAGATCGAAATGCCCGAAGCATTGACGACAACCCCGGGTTTATGCGCCAATGCGGCAACGGCTGCTCCGACTGCATAAGCGGCGTCCAGCCGGGATTGCAGAATCGCGTGCTTCCCTGCTTCGTTCCAGCGCCTGTTGATGGATTCTCCGGCTAGATTCACGATCGCTCCGAATCCGTCCAGCACGGAAGGCGACTCGGCAAGCTGCGACCAGGTGACATAGCGGAGCTTGGGCCCGGCTGCCCGTCGTCCCGCAGAGCGGGTGATGACGGCGACCTCGTCCCCTCGATCAAGCAATGCTTGCACCAGCAGGCTGCCCACATAGCCTGTTCCTCCCGTTACCGCCACTTTCATTGCGTACGCCTCCTCGGTTCCAGTTACTTCCTGATTACTTCCATGGTACAACAAAAGCCGCCTTGAGGGGCGGCTTATTTATTCAATAAATGCGCGTAGGGCTTGTAATCGATCTGTTCTTTCTCCAGGAAGGAAACGAGGCTGCGATAATCGCGCTTCGGCGTTGCCCGGATATAGCCCTCGATGCAGTGGCTGCGCGATACCTCGGCCGAGCCGCCTTCAACCGCCACTTGCGCGATTTTGGCTGCGATCGAATGTCTTGCAATATCTCGGAAAGCGCTTGGTACCGGCGCTACGAGCTTCTCCAGAAAATCCTTTGAATCCTCGGGCCACATGCCGCGGCTGCGCTCCACCCAATAGTTTTGCCAATCCAGCTTGGACTTGCCGTCCCGCATCGGGAGGACCTTCAGAAACTTGCGGAACATGAAGTATCCGCCGATCGACATGAAGACGATCATGACAACTGCCCAAAATACGATAAAATACATGAACCAATTCGGAGCCATCGCTAGCTTTCACCTCTTGACGCACATTATGCCATTATCTTCGGATAAATCGTACTTCATTATAAGCCATGTATTGCCTTTCCCGCAACAAAGGAAAATTCCGGAACCTAGATTTATTTCGCCATTCCTTGTAAAATAGGAAGGACAAGCGTTTAACTCGGAGACCCGCGACAAGGCAGGGTTCCGCCGTATAAACGAAAGGAGCGAAATTCGTCCATGTTGAAAATCGGTTCGCATGTTTCATTTTCTGATAAAGGGCTGCTCACCGCAGCGAACGAGGCCGTTACTTACGGCTCCAGCACGTTCATGATCTATACCGGCGCACCGCAGAACACGCGCCGCAAGCCGATGGAAGACCTGTACATTCCGGAAGGCAAGGCAGCGATGAGCGAAGCGGGGATCGACGAAATCGTCGTGCATGCTCCTTATATTGTTAATCTGGGTTCCTATAAAGACGACACATTCGAACTGGCCGTCAGATTCCTGCAAGAGGAAATCCGCCGCACGGACGCCATCGGCGTACGCAATATCGTGCTCCATCCCGGCGCCTATACGGACAAGGACGCCGAATACGGCATCGCACGGATCGCCGAAGGTCTGAATGAAGTACTGAACGGCACGAAAGAAACGAACGTGAACATCGCGCTCGAGACGATGGCCGGCAAAGGAACGGAGATCGGTCGCAGCTTCGAGGAACTTGCCTCTATTATCGACAAGGTTGCTTCCAACGATCGGTTGACCGTCTGCATGGACACCTGCCATATGCATGATGCCGGCTATGACCTGGTCAACGACGCGGACGGCGTGCTGAACGAATTCGACCGGATCGTCGGTCTGAACCGCGTCGCCGTCGTGCATGTCAACGACAGCAAGAACCCTCGCGGCGCCGGCAAGGACCGCCATGCCCCGATCGGTGCAGGCTGGATCGGCCATGACGCCATACACAACATCGTTCACCATGAAGCGCTCAAGGGACGTCCGTTCATTCTCGAGACGCCATGGATCGGCCAAGAGGACAAGACGCAGCGTCCGATGTACGAGGCGGAGATCGCTTTGCTTCGCGGCGATGCTTCGGGCCGTTTCGGCGGTCAATTCCTGGAGGACGTCGAACGCCTGCACCACTTCTTCGGCAAGCAGGACATCGACCACCGCCAGTTCGTCCTGAGCGTGTGGGATGTGCTTAAGAACGACGCGAAAGCGAAGAAAGCCGATCCTCGCGAGCCGATGGATCGTCTGTACGACCTCGTGGCCGAGCACCGCGTGCTGCCAGACCTGTCCGAAGAGGCAGTCAACCAGCGCATCACGGCTTGGTTCGCGGGCAAGACGCTGCTCGTAAACGCGTAATGCGTAAAACCGGCTTCGGCCGGCTCATCTAATTGTTGACGGAAGGAAGTCGCTTTTTATATGTCTACTAGTCATCCAACCCAGCAGCCTTCGCAGCGTCCGGATAAGTCGGGCCGCGCGCGGATGCTCATTTCCTGCCCGGACCGCAACGGCATCGTGGCAGCCGTATCGCAGTTTCTCTACGAGCACGGCGCGAACATCGTACAGTCCGATCAATACACCTTGAATCCCGGCGGCGGCATGTTCTTCATCCGCTTCGAGTTCGATCTTACCGACTTGGAGCGCGAGCTGCCTGTGCTCCAGGAGGATTTCACCCGCGTGGCGGACCGTTTCGAGATGAAATGGCACACGTTCCGCGCAAGCCGCAAGAAGCGCCTCGCGATATTCGTATCGAAGGAGGACCATTGCCTGCTCGAGCTGCTCTGGCAGTGGCAGGCTGGCGATCTGGACGCCGATATCGCGATGGTCGTGAGCAATCATCCCGATATGAGAGGGCTTGTGGAATCGTTCGGCATTCCGTTCCATCATATTCCGGTTACGCCGGATACGAAGGCCGAAGCCGAGAAGCAGCAGCTTGAAGCCGTTACCGGCAAAGCGGACATTATTGTCCTCGCAAGGTACATGCAGATCATCTCGCCCAAGTTCATCGAGCAGTTCCCGAACCGGATTATTAACATTCATCATTCCTTCTTGCCGGCGTTCGTCGGCGGCAAGCCATATGCGCAGGCTTACCAGCGCGGCGTCAAAATCATCGGAGCTACCGCTCACTATGTAACCGAAGAATTGGACGGCGGCCCGATCATCGAGCAGGACGTTCAGCGCGTCAGCCACCGCGACGATGTCGACAATCTCAAGCGGATCGGCCGCACGATCGAACGCGTCGTGCTTGCGCGCGCCGTGAAATGGCATGTGGAGGACCGGATTCTGGTTCATCAGAACAAGACGGTCGTTTTTAACTAAATATAAGCAGCGGTAGCATCGCCGCCAAGACGCGCCAGCCGGATTCCCGGACTGGCGCGTTTTTTGTCTGCCGTTCCGTGGTCCTTTGTCGATTTTACGGTGGGAAGCTCATTAAAGATGGAAATGACGAAGTGGTAATGATACAATATTTCAAAGCCTATTGCGGGAAATCCGCATGAGGAAACAAATGAAAAAATGCATGCGCAGAATGCTTCATGTCCGGCCGATACCGGTCGTGCATGCAGATCAAACTGTCGTGTACCTATTGAGATTTAGGAGGAGTTTACGTAATGACAGTTACTCAGAAATCCATCGACCAGCTTTCCATCGACACGATTCGCACGCTTGCGATCGATTCGATCGAGAAAGCGAATTCCGGCCACCCGGGCATGCCTATGGGGGCCGCTCCGATGGGCTACCAATTGTTCGCGAAAACCATGAATCACAATCCTTCGAACCCGACATGGATCAACCGCGACCGTTTCGTGCTCTCCGCGGGCCACGGCTCCATGCTGCTCTACAGCCTGCTTCATCTCTCGGGCTACGATCTACCGATCGAAGAGCTGCAAAACTTCCGCCAATGGGGCTCCTTGACGCCTGGGCATCCGGAGTACGGCCACACGGCCGGCGTAGACGCTACGACGGGTCCGCTCGGACAAGGCTTCGCGATGGCTGTCGGCATGGCCATGGCCGAAGCGCATCTTGGCGCGACTTACAATAAACAAGACCTGAACGTTATCGACCACTATACATTCGCGATCTGCGGCGACGGCGACATGAGCGAGGGCGTTGCAAGCGAAGCGGCTTCGCTTGCGGCTCACCTGAAGCTCGGCAAACTTGTCGTGCTGTACGATTCCAACGATATCTCGCTGGACGGCGAACTGAGCCTGTCCTTCTCCGAGAACGTGCAAGGCCGCTTCGAAGCGTACGGTTGGCAAGTACTGCGCGTTGAAGACGGCAACGACCTGAACGCGCTCGCGGCAGCGGTGGCAGCGGCTCAAGCCGACCTCAGCAAACCGACGCTGATCGAAGTGAAAACGACGATCGGCTACGGCAGCCCGAACAAAGGCGGCAAAGGCGGCCATCTGGGCACGCACGGCAGCCCGCTCGGCGCCGAAGAAACGGTGCTGACGAAGCAATTCTACGGCTGGGAGAACGAAGCATTCTCCGTGCCGGCAGAGGTTCGCTCGCACTTCGCCGAAGTGAAAGCGAACGGCGAGAAAGCAAACGCGGCTTGGGATACGCTCTTCGCTTCCTACAAATCCGCTTACCCTGAGCTGGCTGCGCAATTCGAAACCGCAATCAGCGGCAAGCTGCCCGAGGGTTGGGACAGAGAGCTTCCTGCGTACACGCCGGCTGACAAAGCATTGTCGACGCGCGTAGCTTCCGGCAACGCCCTGAATGGTTTGGCGAAAAACATCCCGAACCTGATCGGCGGCTCCGCCGACCTCGAGAGCTCCACGATGACGCATCTGAAGGGCTTGCCGGTCTTCAAGCCAGGCAGCTACGAAGGCCGCAACGTCTACTTCGGCGTACGTGAATTCGCAATGGCTGCCGCAGTCAACGGCATGAGCCTGCACGGCGGCGTGAAACCGTTCGGCGCGACGTTCTTCGTCTTCACGGACTACCTGCGTCCGGCGGTTCGTCTGTCCGCGCTGATGAAACAGCCAGTTGTTTTCGTACTGACGCATGACAGTATCGCAGTCGGCGAAGACGGTCCAACGCACGAGCCGATCGAGCAATTGGCTTCCCTGCGCATCATTCCGCAATTGACGGTGATCCGTCCTGCGGATGCGAACGAGACGTCTTCCGCTTGGGCCTATGCATTGTCCAATGCAGACCAGCCGGTAGCGCTTGTGCTGACTCGCCAAAACCTGCCGGTTCTGGAAGGCACGAACGAGAACTCCCGCGAAGGCATTGCCAAAGGCGCATATGTCGTTGCTGAAGCAGCAAACGGCAAACCGCAGGCGCAGCTGATCGCAACGGGATCCGAGGTTCAACTCGCGGTTGCGGCTCAGAAAGCACTCGCAGCGGAAGGCATCGACGTTCGCGTCATCAGCATGCCAAGCTTCGATCTGTTCGAGCGTCAATCCAAAGCGTACAAAGATTCCGTGATTCTTCCTGACGTTAAAGCGCGTCTTGCGATCGAAATGGCTTCGCCGTTCGGTTGGGAGCGCTACGTCGGCGATCAAGGCGCGGTACTCGGCATCAACACGTTCGGCGCATCCGCGAAGGGCGACCGCGTCATCGCGGAATACGGCTTCACGGTCGAGAACGTCGTCAGCAAAGTAAAAGCGCTGCTGTAGTCGATTTATAGAATCGCAGGACGGTCCATATTCATTAAATCGCGGGGCTTGCACCGCTTGCTGTTTAAGCATCGCAAGTCCTGCTTTTGTATAGCCATCATTCCTAAACGCGAGGAGATCATCCCCAATGTCCCAGTACGAAAACGTAACCGTGATCAAGAAAGCTAATCTTTACTTCGACGGCAAAGTATCCAGCCGCACCGTTCTGTTCGCGGACGGCACGAAGAAAACGCTCGGCATCATGCTGCCGGGCGACTATGAGTTCGGTACGGATGCCAAAGAAATCATGGAAATCCTTGCAGGAGACCTGAAAGTGCTGCTTCCAGGCGATTCCGAATGGATCAGCATCTCCGGCGAAGGCGAGTTCACGGTACCGGCTAACTCCAAATTCAAGCTGCAAGTGGCAACCATTACGGACTACGCTTGCTCGTACATTCAAGAATAGACAGGCTTCGCGAGCTTAGTTCGCTAAGCACAGCATTGCAATGTTTCGTAGAGTGAACGTAGAAAAGGCTGCTCCATTCCGCCGCGTACGCGGGGATGGAGCAGCCTTTTGGCATGAAGGGGCGAGTTGCAATTAGTCGGCCATAGTGATCTGCTTATTGATGTAATTTTCCAGCAGCAAGCGCTGATACGGAGCGAGACCTGCGAGCATGCAGCCATAGCGGAAGGAGGAGCCGCTCGACTCGATGCGAATGATGCGTCCCGTTACCGGAGGAAGCCCGGCATCCTGCGGGAAATAAATGACGACGAACATGTCGCATTCAAGCGGAGCATCCGAAACGATTTGCAGGCCGCTGTCCGAAAGATCTCGCAGCGTGCAGTCGATCAAATGGCCCGTAAAGCTGCCTTCCTGCTCCCATTGATACACGGATACTTTGAGCGGCACGTTGAGCGCCAGGCGCTCGCTGCGTCTGCGGTCTCCGTTAACGGCTGAGGAACTCGCCGTTCCTACGCCAGGGGCCGTCGCCTCGGCGGAAGCGCTGGCAGCGGCCGTAAAGTCTTCCGCATCGCTGTGGTTCGTGATGCGCTTATTGATCCACTGCTCGTAGCTGTGCGCCAGCGCGGAGAGATCGGAATCGCCAAAGCCCATGGAATCGCCGATCTGGTACAAGCTCTTGACCGTCTCCAGAATCGGCGTCGGCGTCTTCAGTTCATCCGACAGCTGCGAGGCGAGCCGCAAATCCTTCAGCATCAAGGCGAGCGAGAACTGGACGCTGAAATCGCGATCCAGGAACTTCGGCGTCTTGAGCTCGGCCATCTTGCTTGCAGCGCCGCCGGATTGCACCAGCTCCAAGAACGACTTGGCGTCGATGCCGCCGCTCGCGGCGATCGCCATGCCTTCCACGAGAGCGGCGACGTTGATGCCGACGATCGTGTTGTGGGCAAGCTTCGCGACGGAGCCGCTGCCGCCAGGGCCCATCGGAATGATTTTGCGTCCCATGGTTTGGAGGACGTCCTTCACTTTATGAATCACTTCTACGTCGCCGCCGACCATGAACGTGAGCGTGCCGCTCTCGGCCGCCGGCTTGCTGCCCGTTACCGGGGCGTCCAGGAAGTCGGCGGACTTGCCGTTGATGTCTTGATGAAGCTGGCGCGACAGCGGCGGAGAAATCGTGCTGCTGTCCATCACGACCGTTCCCGGCAGCAGGGCGCCGAGAATGCCGTTCTCGCCGTAGTAGACCTCGCGAATGGAATCGTCGTTGCTGATCATCGTGATGATGATTTCGGAGGAACGGGCAACCGCCGCAGGCGTCGGCGCCTCATCCGCGCCAAGCGCTGTCAGCTGGGCCGCCTTACCCGGCGTGCGGTTGTAGACCGTGACCGGATAGCCCTTCCGCAATAAGTTGGCAGCCATGGGTTCGCCCATGACGCCTAGACCGATAAAGCCGATTTTGAACATGTCGCGTCATCTCCTTGGTTTCCGTATGTAGCTGTTTCCATTTTAACATAATTGCGGGACAAGCTGCATTCGGCCCTCCTTCCCTTGTTTTTGCCTATGAAATCCATTATCCTTATCCTGATGTAAAACGGACGAGCAGCGCTTATGCTTCCGATGCGGGTTTTGCTCGCAATGCGGTTTCTCAGGAAGTATTCTAAATAACCTTCAGGAGGTCTTCACATGACTAAAGCAGTAAAATTCGATTACAGCAAAGCGCTCGGCTTCATCGGCCAGCACGAGATCGATAATTTGGCACAACAGGTGCGCACGGCGCATGATCAGCTTCGTAACGGAACGGGCGCGGGCTCGGACTATCTCGGTTGGATCGACCTGCCGGCGAACTACGATAAAGAAGAGTTCTCCCGCATCCAGAAGTCGGCCGAGAAAATCAAATCGGACTCCGAAGTGCTTGTCGTGATCGGCATCGGCGGCTCCTACCTCGGAGCGCGCGCGGCAATCGAAATGCTGTCGAACTCCTTCTATAACCTACTCCCGCAGGAGCAGCGCAAAACGCCGCAAGTCCTGTTCGCGGGCAACAATATCAGTTCTACATACGTAACGCATCTGCTCCAGCTGCTGGAAGGCCGCGACTGGTCGATCAACGTCATCTCCAAATCCGGCACGACGACAGAGCCGGCTATCGCTTTCCGCGTATTCCGCGAAGCGCTCGAAGCCAAATACGGCAAAGCCGAAGCGCGCAAGCGTATCTACGCGACGACGGACCGCGAGAAAGGCGCGCTCAAGAAGCTGGCGAATGAAGAAGGCTACGAGTCGTTCGTTATTCCGGACGACGTGGGCGGCCGTTACTCCGTTCTGACTGCAGTCGGCTTGCTGCCGATCGCGGCGGCCGGCATCAACATCGAAGAAATGATGCAAGGCGCGGCTGACGCATCGGTTGCTTACAACAATCCGAACTTGGCCGAGAACGAAGCGTACCAATACGCGGCGGCCCGCAACGCGCTCTATCGCAAAGGCAAAGCGACCGAAATCCTCGTTAACTACGAGCCTGCCCTTCACTTCGTATCCGAGTGGTGGAAACAGCTGTACGGCGAGAGCGAAGGCAAAGACTTCAAAGGGATCTTCCCGGCCGCAGTCGATTTCTCGACCGATCTGCACTCCATGGGCCAATTCATCCAGGAAGGCAACCGCAATATCTTCGAAACGGTCATTCAAGTGGAGAACGTGGCGGAGCATATCACGATCGCGCATGACGAGAACGATCTGGACGGCCTGAACTTCCTGACCGGCAAAACGATGGATTTCGTGAACAAGAAAGCATTCCAAGGCACGCTGCTTGCGCACACGGACGGTCAAGTGCCGAACTTCGTCGTGAACATCGCGGACATGAAGCCGTATACGTTCGGTTACCTGGTCTATTTCTTCGAAATCGCCTGCGGCATCAGCGGCTATCTGCTCGGCGTGAACCCGTTCGATCAACCTGGCGTCGAAGCGTACAAGAAAAACATGTTCGCGCTCCTCGGCAAACCGGGCTTCGAGAAAGAGAAAGCCGAGCTGGAAGCTCGCCTGTAAGCGGTATTCATGCTGGACCGTTACCGAACGCTGCGGCAGCAGGGCAGCCAAGAGATCGTCATCAAGAAATCGCGCTTCATCGGGTACGGCAAGCCTGTCGCCTCGGAAGAGGAAGCAGTCGCGTTCATCGAGGAGCTGAAGAAGCTGCACTGGAATGCCGCGCATAACTGCTCGGCGTACGTCATCGGCGAACGGGACGAAATCCAGAAGCAGTCGGATGACGGCGAGCCGAGCGGTACGGCGGGGAAGCCGATTCTTGAAGTGATCAAGCATCAAGGACTGAAGAACGTCGTTATCGTCGTGACCCGTTATTTCGGCGGTATTCTGTTGGGTGCGGGCGGCCTCATCCGAGCGTACACGGACGGCGCTGTCGCTGCCATCGAGGCGGCGGAAGCCATCACGGAGGTGCTGCACCGGGAAGTCATCGTCGACGTCGATTACACCTGGTACGGCAAGCTCGAGAATGAGTTCCATGCACGCGGCGTCCGCATCGGCGGGACTGATTTCACGGACCGCGTCGTCATTACTTGCCTGCCGACGGCGCCGGAGGCGGACAAGTTCGCGGACTGGATTACCGATCTGACGCAAGGTCAGGCGGTGCTTGCCGTCGGCGAAGAAAAGTATTATATCGACGGAGAATGATGCCCTTCGTTCCTCAAAAGCTCCCCAGCGATTATCGATCGTCGCCGGGGAGCTTTTTGTTCGTTTTTCGTTCATAGGTTCAAGGGGAAACCTGTCGAATAAAGCATTGACTAGACATCCTTCCGTCTGCTAGAGTATGAATACCAAGCGATTTGATGGGGATTATAGATTGTCGAATTCCACACCGCGATTCCTCAAGGAAAGCGTCAGGGGGTAATACAGCTTGAATTTCATAATGCGCGGCCGTTTGTGGAGCTTTGGTTTTCGCAGCACCATTATGCTCTATTTTATCTTGCTCATCGTTCTGCCGATCGTCGGCGTCTATTCCCAGTCCTTCAAGCTGGGCTGGTCGACCTTTTGGGACAGCGCGACGGATCAGCTGGCATGGGAAGCCGTCCTGCTGACGATTAAGCTCGCGGTCATCTCCGCGGTCATTAACGTGCTGCTCGGCACGATGATCGGGTGGGTCCTTATCCGTTACCGTTTTCCGGGACGCCGAATATTGAACAGTCTCGTGGATTTGCCATTTGCGCTGCCGACTGCGGTCGGCGGCTTGATGATATTATTGCTGCTAGGGCCGAACAGCTTCGTCGGCGGCCTTGCCGAGAAGCTCGGCTTCGAAATCGTGTTTCATGAACCGGCGATCATCGTCGCGATGGTCTTCGTCACGTTCCCGTTCGTCATTCGCGGCGTGCAGCCGCTGCTCGAGGAGATGGACAAGTCGGAGGAGGAAGCTTCCTATACGCTCGGAGCGTCCAAGGCAAGAACGTTCGTTCAGGTGATCTTCCCGTCCATGCTGCCGGGCATCATCAGCGGGGCCATGCTGGCCTTCTCCCGCGCGCTTGCGGAATTCGGCGCCGTCGTCCTCGTGGCAGGCAACATTCCGGGCAAAACCTTGATCGCGTCGGTCTATATTTTCGGCGAAATAGAAAGCGATAACACGCAGGGAGCCGCTGCGGTTTCCGTGCTTCTGCTGACGCTCTCGTTCCTCATCCTGGGAGCCGTCAACCTCGTTCAGGCGAGGAGGCACGGCAAATGAGAAAGCTTTGGATCGGACTCACTTATCTTGTATTCCTCGTTCTGCTGATCGCGCCGCTGGCGAAAATCTTCGTCGGGTCCTGGGGTGACGGCTGGAACGGCTTCACGGAGTCGCTTACGCGCGAGCAATCGCTGCATGCGCTGATGATGACCGGAATCCTTGTCGTTATTGTAACCGTACTCAATACTTTGTTCGGCGTCATGCTGGCCATTTACCTCGTCAGGGCAGACTGGATGTCGCGCCGGATCAAAGGGCTGCTGAACAGCATCGTCGATCTTCCGTTCGCGGTATCGCCCGTCATCGGCGGTTTAATGATCGTGCTTGTGCTTGGGCCGAATTCGGCCATCGGCGCATTCTTCGAAGATGTCGGCTTTAAAGTCGTATACGCGCTGCCGGGCATGATTCTTGCCACCTTGTTCGTCACGTTCCCGCTGATGGTGCGGGAAGTGATGCCGGTGCTGCAGGAGATCGGCGCTCAGCAGGAAGAGGCGGCATCGACCCTCGGAGCTTACTCGTGGTACACCTTCTGGAAAGTAACTTGGCCGTCGATTCGCTGGGGCGTCATTTACGGCGTCGTCCTTACGGTCGCCAGAACGCTTGGCGAATTCGGCGCCGTGCTCGTCGTTTCCGGCAATATTATGAACAAGACCCAGACGGCGACAACGCTCGTCTATCAGGATGTCGAGAATTTCAACGTGACGGAAGCCAGCAGCGTAGCCTTGGTGCTCGCGGCCTTCTCCGTCGGGTTGCTGCTGCTCATGGAATGGGCCAAGAAGAGAAAGGAAGTGCATTGAACGATGCATATCGAGGTGCGCGGTTTAAATAAACAATTCGGCGACTTTCATGCCGTACGGGACGTTGATTTCGATATCGCCAAAGGCCAGCTGATCGGCCTGCTCGGACCGAGCGGCGGCGGCAAAACATCGATTCTTCGCATGCTGGCGGGGCTGGAGACGCCTTCGTCGGGCGATATTGTTTTCCATGGCAAACGGGTCAACGATCTGCCGCCGCAAGAGCGGGGCATCGGCTTCGTATTTCAGAACTACGCGCTGTTCAAGCATATGACCGTCTACGACAACGTCGCTTTCGGGCTGAAAGTGAAGAAGGAATCGAAGGACGTCATCCGCGAGCGCGTTATGTCGCTGATCGAGCTGACGGGACTGAAGGGCTTCGAGCACCGCTATCCGCACCAGCTCTCAGGCGGTCAGCGCCAGCGCGTGGCATTCGCCCGTGCGCTTGCGCCGCAGCCGCAGCTGTTGCTGTTGGATGAGCCGTTCGCGGCCATCGACGCCAAGATCCGCAACGAGCTGCGGACGTGGCTCAAGGAAATGATCGAGCGACTTGGCATTACGTCGATCTTCGTCACGCATGACCAGGACGAAGCGATCGAAGTCGCGGACGAAATCATGATTATCAATAAGGGGCGCCTGGAACAGAAGGGAACGCCTTGGGATATTTACAAAAACCCGCAAACGCAGTTCGTCGCCAGCTTCATCGGGGAGTCGACGATCGTCGAGAACGTGGAGCAGCTTAAGGGCTTCGAGGAAGCGGCCAATTGGCCGGGCACGAAAGCGCTGATCCGTCCGGAATATATCGAGATCGGCAGACGGAGCGACTTCCGCATTCCGTCCGCGACCGTCGAGGGCATCGTGCGGCACTTGCATTTCCGCGGCAGCGAATGGATGGTCGAAGTCGAGATCGGCGATATCAAGCTGATTACGTACCGCTCGCTGGAGAAGGAAGTCCTGACGCCCGGAGAACCGATCAGCGTGCTGATCCACCGCGCGTATTTATTCAACGACAACGACACCTGGATCATGGAAAACAAGCAGAAGGAAGACCCGATGCCGATCTTTATCTAAGCGTCAGGCAAGGTGGCGAAGTCCGTTTCCTCCATCTCAGTCTTCTTCATCCGAGTCTTCTTACCCCAAAGAAAGTGTTGTGTGCATAATGAAACCTACCCTACTCAAAGGATGGCGATTGGCCGGTACGGCGCTCCTTGCCGCAACGGTACTGTTGACCGCGGCATGCGCGAATAACGACTCGGGGACCGATAACGGAACCGGGCAGACGGCTCCTCCGAAAGGCGGCGTTACGCTCGTCATCGGTGCCTACTCCGTGGCGAAGGATTCCTTTGCCGAACTGCTGCCGGCCTTTGCGAAGCAGTGGAAAGCGAAGACGGGCCAGACCGTCAACTTCCAAGAGTCGTACGAGGCATCCGGTACGCAAGCCAGGGCAATCGCCGGCGGTTTCGAGGCCGATATAGCCGTGATGGCGATGGAAGCCGATATCGACAAGATTCAGCAGGCGGGCTTCATTACGAGCGACTGGCGCAAGCAATTCGGGGACGGCGGCATGATTACGCAGTCGGTCGTCGCGATGGGGACGCGCGAAGGCAACCCCAAAGGCATTCGCGATTGGGATGACTTGACCCGCAAAGGCATCAAGGTGCTCTACCCCAATCCGAAGACGTCCGGCGGCGCGCAATGGGACATTAACGCGCTGTACGGCGCGGGCTTGAAAGCTTCCGAGGCGAAGACCGGCAAGAAGGACCCCGCCTACGCCAAAGACTTTCTGAAGGCCATTCACCGCAACGTGGAATCGCTGGATAAGAGCGGACGCGCCTCCATGGCGGCGTTCGAGTACGGCTTCGGCGACGTGATCATTACGTACGAGAACGAGATATTGGCCCGTATTAAGCAGGGCGTGCCCTACGAACTGGTTGTTCCGGACTCGACGATCCGGATCGAGAACCCGGCGGCGGTCGTCGACAAGAACGTCGACAAGCACGGCACGCGCAAGGTCTCGGAGGCGTTCGTCGCGTACCTGCATTCCGAGGAAGCGCAGCGTATCCTCGTGAAATACGGTTTCCGTCCTATAAATAAGGCGGTCATGGGAGAGGTCGAAGGCGACTTCGCTACGCCGGCCGATTTGTTCGACATCGGTTATTTGGGCGGCTGGGACGAGGTAAGGCGCACGCTGTATTCGCAGAAGGGCGTCTGGTACCAGGTGCTGGCCGGAATCTAGCTCGCAGCGTGCAGGTAAGATAAATAAAGCTATGAGCTCGAGAGTAGCATATGGTTTCCGATAGCTATTCAGCATATAACAAAAGAGCCCTGACCGCATGATGCGGTCAGGGCTCTTTTTTGTCGTTGGTGCCGTGCTTGCGCGGCGATTCGCTCTTTGGAGCTAAGCGATTACGGAATCTGGCCCGAAGGCCGATTATTTCGCGGAGCTCAGCGTAATGGCTTTCGACGTATAGGCGAGGTCCGCGTTCAGGCCGGTGGAGAAGAAGTTAAGCGGCACGTAGAGCACGCCGCTTTTCACGGAAGGAGCGGCACCAAGCGCGAAGGATTGGAAATCGCCGTACGCGTACCGGTCATAGCCCTGCATCACGCTTGCCGTGAACGATCCCTTGGTCACCATCGTTTCATGCGATTTGGCGTCGTAACGGACCTCGAAACCGAGCGCCGCGGCGACGGTACGAAGAGGTACCATCAGGTTGCCTGCGGCAGCCGGGAGAACGTTCGCGCCTTTAACGGTTTTGCCGTCGGCGACGACCGGCAGCTTGACCGCGCCGGCCGGAGCGACCGCGGACGAGCCGGGGATGGCGACGGCGATTTCAGGTAGGCCGGCGGCATACGGCGCGATTTCGTATTGTTGAAAGATTATGAAGGCAAGGCCGCTCTTGATTACGAACGATTGCGCGTCGGCAATCGTGACGTTCTTCGAGGCGAAATAGTCATCCGGGAACGCTTTTACTTCCGCGGTGGCTGCCCGGCCGAGGATGGACTTGAAGTTCGAACCGAACAGGTCCTTCAGCTTGATAGGGGCTGCCTTGGCGTCGTTGCGCACGTTATAAGTCGTGGCTTGCGTGCCGCCATGAGCGCCGCCGGTATAGGTGTATGTCAGGACTTTGAAGGACAGAATACCGTCAGCGGCCGCGCTGCCATCCGACACGAGCTCGTAGCGAATGGTGATGCCGTACGGACGGAATTCATAGGAACCGTCGTTCGACGCATAGTCCTTCGCTGCCTGCTTCGTAATCGCATCGACGGCTGCCTTGGCGCGCGCCGCGATATTGGCGTTCAGCGTATTCTGGTAGGCGGTATCCTTCATGCCCGAGATGACGGGCACTTGAAGATCGGTTTCGAGCTGCTTCGTGGATTGCTGCACGCTTTTGAACGTGATTTTCACGGCATCCGCTGCCGCGGTGGTTACAACGATCGGCTGGGCAACGGCGATCGGCTGAACGACTGCGATCGGCGATGCGACGGGCTCGTCCGATGCAACGGGGGCATCCGAAGCGGCGAACGCAAATGGCGCAGAAGCGCTCAGAAGCAGCGCGGAGGCTAAGGCAGTGGATGACAGGATTTTGAAAGCAGATTTGCGCGAGTGGGAGCGGCTGTGATGGTTGTTCATAATTATCCCTCCAATGTGTGTCTAGTTACACTATAAACGGATTTACCCCGATTGATTGTAACAAAACGGTAACGATCCCTATTCCGGAAGGTGTCATAACGATTCGTTATCTATTTCATCATTAGGATTGATTTCTCTTATCGGCAGGCATGGCGGTATAATGGGAACCAACCCGAACGTTCGGAAGGAGCGACGGAACATGCCAGGAACGGGCTGTCCGGAACTTCGGAGGGAGCTTGAACGAGCTGCTGAACTTTGGAACGAGTAATAGACCGCTCCCCCCGTGAATAGTGCTTCGTATTTAAATTTAGAATTTAGAAATTTGAACTATGGAATCGGAGGCGGCCAAACATCATGTCTATCCCTTACCCTATCAAGCCCCTTGGCTTTCCCGCGATACTCGTTCGCTTCGGCAGACAGCGTATCGGCGGCATCGCGTTTACGTTTCTCTTCGCAGCTGCAGGCTGGAGCCTATCCTGTTTGCCCGGTTTTCACTATGTGGGACAGATGGCGTGTGCGATTCTTCTCGCCATTGGCTACCGGCATTTCCTCGGTTATCCCGTGGCGCTGCAGCCTGGAATCCAGTTCGCCAGCAAGCACCTGCTGCGCTTCGCGATTATACTCTATGGCTTGAAGCTTAACATCATGGATATCTACCGCGAGGGGCTTGGGCTGTTAGCCCGTGATGCCGTCGTCGTTCTGTTCGCGATCGGAGGAACGATGCTGCTTGCCAAATGGCTGCGGGCCGATCTCAAGCTGTCGCTCCTGCTCGGCATCGGCACGGGCATATGCGGAGCGGCGGCCATCGCTGCCGTATCCCCGATTCTGCGTTCGAAGGACGAAGACACGGCGGTCGGCGCAGGCTTGATCGCGCTCGTCGGCACCTTGTTCGCCGTCGCCTACACCCTGCTTCGCCCGCTGCTCGGCTTGTCGGATCAGCAGTATGGCATATGGGCCGGCACAAGCTTGCACGAAATCGCGCATGCCGCGCTGGCCGCATCGCCGGCCGGGCAGGATGCGCTGGCGTTGGCGCTGCTCGCCAAGCTGGGACGCGTGTTTCTGCTCGTGCCGTTGTGCTTGGCGCTCGTATTCATCCAGCAACGCATCCGCAGCCGCAGATCGGGAAGCGGAGAGAGGGAGAAGGCGACGCTGCAGCTCCCGTGGTTCCTGCTTGGTTTTGCGCTGATGAGCTTGCTCGGCAGCAGCGGCTTCGGCCACAGCTTCATTTTATCCCAGCCCGGGCTGATGAACGGATTGACGACGCTCACCACGTTCCTGCTCACCATGGCGATGGTGGGACTTGGCTTGAACGTGAATCTCCGCAGCTTGGGCGGGGGCGTGCTAAGATCGCTTTGGGCGATGCTCGCGGTCTCGGTGCTTCTCTCCATATGGACATACGTATCCGTCTGACGGATCTTCAATATCGCCATAGCAAAAAAGAGCTGCAGCATCCCGTCCCGCGTAGGACCGGTGCTGCAGCTCTTGTTGTTAGACCGTTTGAAGAATGAATTTGTCGATGACGTGCTTCACGCCTTCTTCATTGTTCGATTTCGTCACGAATTGCGCGATTTCCTTCAGCTTCGGCAGGGCATTGCCCATGGCGACGCCGAGTCCGGCGGCTTCGATCATCTCGTGGTCGTTCCAGGAATCGCCGATGGCGATGACCTCGTCCAGCGTACAGCCGATATGCGCTGCCATAAAGGCGATCGCATGGCCTTTCGTGCCTTCCTTGTGCGTCACTTCCAAGTAATGCGCCTTCGACTTGGTGATGTGCACGCGATCTCCGATGAGCGGGGCAAGCTTCTCGGCCATCTCGTCGAGACGGGCAGGATCGTCGATCATGAGCATCTTGGTCGACGGCTTAGCGAGCAGCGTCTCGAAGTCCGGTTCCACCACGAAAGGAATGTTCGAGAGGGCGGAATAATTGCGCGCCTCCTCATTGTCTTCGCGGACGTAGAGAACATCATCGATATACAGCTGCAGGTGAAGATCGTTCGCTTGGCAGAACGCGAGCAGTTCCCTTGCCGCATCCTCCGGCACGTTCCGTTCGTAGAGAACTTGTTCGTCGAGCAGCGTCTTGACGAGCGAGCCTTGGTAGGTGATGATCGGCACGTTCAGCTCGATTTGCTTGGCGATTTTCTTGGCAGACGGAAACATGCGTCCCGTCGCGAGCGTTACGAATACGCCGCGTTCGATCGCCGCGGCCAGCGCCGCCTTCGTTCCGGGCGTTACGATGATATCGTCGGTCAGCAAGGTGTCATCGATATCGATAGCGATTAATTTGTAGGTCATTCTCTCCGGCTCCTTCTCTCTATGGCTAACGCATTTCCATTGATTGTAGCGGAAAACGGAGGAGGGAACAAGCGTTATGTTCGGACGGCATGCATGCCGGCGAACTGCTGCCTATAGGCGGTCGGCGTCATGTTCTCGCTTTCTTGGAACCTTTTGTTGAAGTAGCTTGCCGTGTCGTAGCCGGACAGCTTGGCGATATCGCCGATGCTCAGCTCGGGTCGTTCCACGAGCAGCGCCTTCGCCCGCTGGATCCGGCACATGGTCAGAAAAGCGAGCGGCGTCTGTCCGACGGCGCGGCGGAACCAGCGGCAGAACGTATAACGATTCGTCGCGGCGCGTGCGGCCCACGCGTCCAAGTCGAACGGCTCGGCAGCCGAGGCTTGAAGCTCGGGAAGCAGCGCCAGCATGCGTTCCACCGCGGACGAGGTTCCGGTACCGGCGCCGTCCACCGGCTCGGCTTGTTCGATGAATTCGGCAAGAACGCCGTACATCAGCATGGCGATGCGGCTGGGATGAAGCATTTTATAGCGTTCGATCTCGGCCAGCAGCTCGTCGATGCGACCTTCCAGCTCGGAGGAATGGCGGAGGCGCCACGGCACGGAGCGATGAAAGCCGCGTTCAGCCAAATCCGCCAAGGCGCCGTTGCCGTAGAAATGGATCCATTTGATTTCCCAAGGATGCTCGGGATGGGCGTAATAAACCTGTCTGTCGCCCGGAAAATAGAGAAAGCAATCGCCGGCCGTCAGCTCCTTGCGCTGGCCGTCGAGTTCGACAAAGCCGCTGCCGGCTACGACGAGATGCAAATTGAATTCCTGCATGGAGCCTGCTTCCCGATAGGACTCATGTCCGCGGTCGGGGAGATAATGGCCCGCCGATTCGGGAAAACAGTAGAAGCGTCCGCGGCCCTGCAGCGGGAGCGTGAGATGGTTTCGGAACATGGCACCGGCTCCTGTAAGAAGTGTATGGTCAATATCGTTCTAAGGCATCAATATATTTCGATGTCGCTCGGCGGAATCCTTTATTACACTAGAGTAACGAAGGCTGCTCGTCCAGTTGAACCAGCAAGCTGGCAAGCAGACTCCGCATTTGGCTGCAGGCAGCAGGGAAACATGCGATTTCTGGCAGCGTCAATATCGAATTATTCGATCAAAGGGAGTGCGAATGGAATGAACCGAATAGAGGTTGCGGGCGTCCCGCAGGGGATCACGCAGTTGATTCAAGGCTCCATGATGCTGAGAGTGGAAGATATGGCTTATTCCAATGAATTGTTGGATGCCTATGCGGCAGCAGGCGGCAATGCGATCGATACCGGACACGTGTACGGCGCTAGCTCGGCGCAAGCGATCGGCCAATGGATGGAGACGCGCGGGAATCGCGGCGACATCGTCATCATCGGCAAAGGCGCGCATCCGTATGAAGAGCCGCGCATGACCAAGACATGCATTCAAAGCGATCTGGTGGAATCCCTGGAACGGCTGGCTACCGACTACATGGATGTGTATTTGCTTCATCGCGACGAACCCAACGTGCATGTGGGCTATATCCTGGAAGGGCTGAACGATCAGATCGCTTCGGGCCGCTGCCGGGCGATCGGCGCTTCCAACTGGAGCGTCGCGCGCATTCGCGAAGCCAATGCGTACGCGGCGAAGCACGGGTTGACCGGCTTCAGCTGCAGCAGTCCGAATCTGGGCCTTGCCCGGCCGAACGAGCCGCGATGGGCGGGATGCGTCACGACGACGGCAGAGGATGAGGCTTGGCATGAAGAATCCCAGCTGCCGATCTTGTCGTGGTCATCGCAATCCGGCGGATTCTTCACGGACCGCTATTCGGAAGACAGGCGGGACGATTCGGAAATGGTCCGCGTCAATTACAACGAGGGGAATTGGGAACGCAAGCGCAGGGCAAGCGCTCTCGCGGAACGCTACGGCGTGACCGCCAATCAGATCGCGCTTGCGTACGTGCTGAATCAGCCGTTCCCGGTCGCGGCGATCATCGGACCGCAGAAGCCTTCCGAGCTTCAGGACAGCGTGAATGCGTTGCCGGTCGTCTTGACCGCGGACGAGCGCGCGTGGCTGAATTTATCGTCGGAGAAAGCGCCGGTTTAAGGAGCGGGCAACCGTCGCGTCGCCCGGGCCTAGATAACTGCGGCCCCCGACATGCCTCCTGCAATAGCTCCGGCCATGCCTCTCTTGCTATGCGCATTCGACGCGCCCTGCGACGCGCGCCTGTGACATGCAATCTCCAATATGGCGTCTAATCGTTGATTCGGAGCGACCGAATTGCGGCAAGCAGCATAGAATCCACGCCCCCTTTGGGACACGGCAACCAGCCTAGACGGCTGCCGCCCGTTTCCCCGAGGGGGTATTTTTCATCCTCGCCCGCCCAACTTGCGACGGCTCCCCGAATGCGATAGAGTGAGGAAACAGGTTCAATGTGGAAGAGGTGTCGGAATGAACAGGTTTGGTGAAAAGGCCGCGAAGCAGCGGCAGATTACGCTCATCGTGCTGGTCGTCGTGCTCGTGGCGGCCGGCTTCGCGGGCGGCAGGCTCAGCATGCAGCTCCAATATCCCATCGTGAAGGACAAGGCATTCGGCAACTTATCGTACGCGTACAATGAAATCATGGATGATTATTTGAACGGCGCTGCCTCCAAGGCACTCGTCGACGGCGCCGCCGAAGGCATGGTGGGCTCGCTTCAAGACCCGTATTCCGTCTACTTGTCTGAGGACAAGGGCGAGGCTTACATGCAGTCCTACCAGGATCATTTCGTAGGCATCGGCGTGGAGATCCGGCAAGAGGACGGCAACTTCATCATCGACAGCATCATTAAAGGGGCGCCGGCCGAGAAGGCGAAGCTGATGAAGGAAGACCGGATCGCAAGCATCGACGGGAAAAGCGTGAAGGGGCAAACCTTTGACGAGCTGAAGACCAAGCTGCAGGGCAAATCCGGCTCCAAGGTGACGCTGCAGATCGAGCGGTCGGGAGCAAGCGGGCTGTTGACGGTTCCCGTCGTGCGCGGCGACGTGCCGGTGCTGACGGTTGCATCCGCGATGAAGCCGGGCGGCATCGGCGAAATCACGATCAGCCGGTTCGCCGAGAAGACGTCGCAGGAATTCACGGCCGCGATCGAGAAGCTGCAGAAGCAAGGCATGAAGGCGCTGCTGCTGGATCTGCGCGGCAATCCCGGCGGGCTGCTCAACCCGACAATCGAGATTGCGAACCGTTTCGTCCCGAAAGGCAAGACGATCGTACAGGTCGTGTACAAGGACGAGAAGCGGGTGCTGACGCACAAATCCAGCCAGAAGGAGCCGTGGAAGCTGCCGATCGCGATTCTCGTGGACGCGCATACGGCGAGCTCTGCCGAGGTGCTGACCGCGGCGCTTAAGGATACGGCGGGCGCGAAGGTGGTAGGGGAGAAGACGTTCGGCAAGGGCATCGTCCAGAACTTCAATCAATTGAAGGACGGCTCCGTGCTGAAGCTGACGGAAGCGCAGTGGCGGACGCCGGACGGCCAGTGGATTCATAAGAAGGGCATCGAACCGAACGTGGCCGTCGCCGCGCCGGATTACGCGCTGCTGCCGAGACTGAATGTCGACCTGAAGCTGACGAACGGAGACTATGGCGACCAGGTCGTGACGGTGCAGAAGATGCTCCAAGCGATCGGCTACGATACCGGCAAAGGGTCGGGCATTTACGACGAGCCGACGACCGCGGCGGTTCGTGCCTTCCAACAGAAGGAATCGCTGCCGGTTACCGGAGACATGAACGATCGGACCGCCAACCGCATCATGGCGAAGCTGATGGTCAAATATCAGGCCGAGGATCCGCAGCTGGGCAAGGCGATGGAGCTGCTGCAAGCGGCGAAATCCGGCGCTGCTGCGGGCAGCTAGCCAAAATGACGGCTTCCATTGCTTGTTTCAGGGCTCTGTGATATGCTTGTAAAAATTTATCCGGAATCCATTCTAGCAGGAGGCGACATTTTTTGGCTCATTATTACATGGAACCGTCCCGCACCTTCAGTGAATTTCTGCTGGTGCCGAATCTGACGACCAAAGACTGCAACCCGTCGAACGTATCGCTCAAGACACCGATCGTGAAGTTCAAGAAAGGCGAGACGCCGAAGTATTCGCTTAACATTCCGTTCTCTTCCGCCGTCATGCAGGCGGTGTCGGATGACCGAATGGCTGTCGCGCTGGCGCGCTGCGGAGGCATTTCCTTCATCTTCGGATCCCAGTCCGTGGAGGGCCAAGCAGACATGGTCCGCAAAGCGAAGAGCTACAAGGCGGGCTTCGTGGTCAGCCGCTCCAACCTGACGCCGGAACATACGCTCAAGGATGTACTTGAGCTGAAGGAACGGACGGGTCACTCCACCGTGGCCATCACGAGCGACGGTTCGCCGAAGGGCAAGCTGGTCGGCATCGTGACAGGACGCGATTATCGGATCAGCCGCGATGCGCTGACCAAATCCGTCGGCAATTTCATGACGCCGTTTTCGAAGCTGATCTACGGCAAATCCGGCATTACGCTGTCGGAAGCGAACGATTTGATTTGGGATCATAAGCTGAACTGCCTGCCGGTCGTCAGCGAAGAAGGCAACCTGGAATATCTGGTCTTCCGCAAAGATTACGACGAGCATAAAGAAAATCCGACGGAGCTGCTCGATGCCAACAAGAGCTACATCGTTGGAGCGGGCATCAATACGAAGGATTACACGGAGCGCGTGCCTGCGCTCGTGGCAGCCGGCGTGGACGTGCTGGTCATCGACTCCTCGGACGGCTATTCCGAATGGCAGAAGAATACGATCGAGTACGTAAAATCGAATTTCGACGATGTCAAAATCGGCGCCGGCAACGTGGTCGACCGGGAAGGCTTCCTGTACCTTGTCGAGGCGGGCGCGGACTTCATTAAAATCGGCATCGGCGGCGGTTCCATCTGCATTACGCGCGAACAGAAGGGTATCGGCCGCGGGCAAGCTTCCGCGCTGATCGAAGTGGCTGCCGCGCGCGACGAGTACTACCAGCAAACCGGCATCTACGTGCCGATCTGCTCCGACGGCGGCATCGTGCATGACTACCATATTACGCTGGCGCTTGCGATGGGCGCGGACTTCGTCATGATGGGCCGTTACTTTGCCCGTTTCGACGAGAGCCCGACGCGCAAGCTGAAAGTCGGCAACAATTTCGTCAAAGAGTTCTGGGGCGAAGGCTCCAACCGCGCCCGCAACTGGGAACGGTACGACACCGGCGGCAAAGCCGGCCTCATGTTCGAAGAGGGCGTCGATTCCTACGTTCCGTACGCGGGAAGCCTGCAAGAGAACATGAGCAAGACGATTCACAAAATCAAATCGACGATGTGCAACTGCGGCTCCATCTCCATTCCGGAACTGCAGCGCAACGCCCGGATCACGCTCGTGTCCGCGACCAGTATCGTCGAAGGCGGCGCGCATGACGTCATTTTGAAAGAAAACAACATTACCGGCGAATAAGGCCGGCCTAACAAGAAGGCTGCAGGAACCCATGAGGTTTCTGCAGCCTTATTCGTTTGGACGGGGCGTCAAGCCAGCGTCTCCCAGCGTTCCCACATTTCCCGCGGATTGCGCTCGTATACTTCCTGTTCCCGGTACAAATACGCATGCATGATAAATTCCCGCCGAATGGTGGCAAAGTCGGGATGCACGAGCTTGATGAATTCGTTCAGCTCTTTCTCCGAGTACTTCCGACCTTCCTCCAGCCGCTCCGCAAGATGCTCCAGCACGACTCGTTTCTTCTTCAATTGCGCGGGGATATGCTTCAGCTTGCCGTCTGCCGTGAAGAAATTACGCAGCACGGACTGCTTCATTCGTTCGTTCTTCTCGTCCATCGGTTCCATCTCCTTGACTTCGGTACTTGCGGGCTTCGCCAGAATCGCCCCGAGAGAGCTCTCGTACTGCTTCAGAAAATAACGGTCCAGCGAGAAATAGATCGCGTTCTTGTCGCGCCGCTCGTGGATGAGGCTGACCGCGCGAAGCTTGGCGGCATGGTGCGTAATCGTAGCAGGGGAGAGGCACAGCTTCTCGGCCAGCGTCTGCCCGGTCATTTCGCCCTCCGACAGCAGGATCAGCATCCGGACGCGCGTGGGGTCGGCCAGCGCTTTGTGGTAATTGACGATTTTATCGAGCTGCATCATGGGGGAGCCCGCCTTTCTACGCAACTAATTTAATAAATATCTAATTAGATAATAATCTAATCCGTAAGGCGCGTCAAGAGACAAACGCCGGGTTCGTCATAGCTGGATGAAAGAAAGTGGATCGAGCTCAGGCGGGACGGGCATAACGATGAACGATTGTGGATCGAGCTCAGGCGGGGCGGGCATAACGATGAACGATTGTGGACCGATGTGCGTTCGCTTCCGGACAACGCTAATAGGGATCCCGCTTGTCTGAGACAACCGGAATCCCTATTCGTTCAAGATGCACCTATTCAATTATTTACCGCTCTCCATTCTAAATGCTTCATCCACATTTTCAGATTTTCACTGCCGTTAACGAGTCATCCCGGGTCCCCGCACGCTCCGCTTGCGTTAAATCCGATAGATACTCCTTTCACGGATTAGATTGGAACATGCTTCGCTGACATTCTCCAATGGACTATCCCCTCTCTGCAAGAAAGTGGACTGCCGATCATTCAGTGCCGAATGCGTCGCCCGAAGGAGAGGCGTTCGTCTTGTTTGATCTGACTTCAGTGTACAGGCTTATTGATATTTTGTAAATATTCAGAATATTATAAATTTTACCGTATATCGCCGAAATCATGACCTTTTCCACTGGATGCTCGCCTATCTTTACAATTCCTCAATTTGACGAATGCTGTCGCCATAATGACGTCATCCAAGTGGCTAAAGCGGAGACGGCCAGCACGCCAGCTCCGATATAAGCCGCGGTTACGATTTCGGAATAGCCGTCCTGCTTAGCGGCAATCGCGACGAACGCCCAAACGAAGACGAGCGCATAGACGGCGTCCCGGAACGACCAATCGACGGCAAGCGCCAGCACGATGGCGAAGCTCAGCACGATGACCGTCCACGTCACGTCGGAGAGACCGAAGCCTTTCCAGCCTTCATGGCGCAGCACGACAGCGATATTGACGATCGTCGCGACGCTGATCCAGCCGAGATACAAGCTGAACGGCAGGCGAACGAGTAAGCGCTCCGCGGTCGTCGGACGGCTGGAGGCGATTCTCGCCCGCACATAGATGATGATCTGAACGATCAGCAGCGCGAGCATGACGAAGCCGCTGCTCGTCACGTACTCATAATGCCAGGTCAGAATCCAGCCGACGTTCAGCAGGCAGCTGATCATGAACCAAGGACCGATTCGGATCACCGTTGCCCGAGAGCGCCCGGCCGGGAGCAGCTGATAGACGACGAAGCCGATGAGCAGCAAGTAGATCAGCGACCAGATGGAGAACGCATACCCGGCCGGGGTGACGAGGACGGGGTTCTGATCGGACAGCTCCTTCGTTGTCTTGCCGCCGATCGGGAGCCATTCCGCGAGCGCATTGACGGCGATGACGGCCGCCAGCCCGATTAAATTACCGATGCGAATAAACGTATTCATGTCTTGTCCTCTCCCTTCTTATTGTTAATCTATTCACACCATAAGCTTTTCATCAAAACAGCTCCGAAAATGAGCATTGACAGAAAGGGAAATATGGCATAAATTATAACCAAAGGTTAGTAACCAGTGGTTATTAAGAAGGGGCGGATAAGGATGAAGGTCGAACGCATTTCAGAGCATGTTTGGAGCTTAAGCACATGGGTCATTATTCCGATTCACGTGTGGGCAGTCGTAGAGAAGGATGGAATTACGCTCGTGGATGCGGGCATTTCGATGATGTCGAAGGGAATTATCGCTTTTGCGGAGAAGACGCTAGGGCTGCCGGTGCGGCGCATCGCGCTGACGCATGGCCATTCCGACCATACCGGGGCGATCGCGAAGCTGCTTGCCAAATATCCGGATGCCAACGTAATGGCTCATGAGATCGAGATTCCGTATATGGAAGGAAGAATGGCGTATCCGGGCCGCAAGAAAGCGCAGCAATCCGTTCAGCCTGGTCTGGCGCAGCCGATTGCCGGGAATGCGGATGGTCAGCCCGCCCGTATAGGCGGTTTGTCGGTGCACTTAACGCCGGGCCATTCGCCGGGGCATGTCGTGTATTATCATGAGCAAGATGGCGTCATGCTGGCCGGGGACCTGTTTACGTCGAAGAAGGGGCGCTTGAAGAAGCCGATGCCGATGTTCACCGCGGATATGACGGAAGCGGTCCGAAGCAGCGAAATCGTGCGGAAGCTTCGTCCGAAGCGGCTGGAGGTGTGTCATGGGAACGCGGTTCTGAATCCGGCGGAACAGCTCGATGCCTATCAGAAGAGCCAACGATTCGATGCGGGAAGGGGCGTTTCATTACCGCGTTAATGTGTAATGCTCATGAAGTTCGAGAGCCAATCCGGTCAGTCTTTCCTTCAAGCTCCCGGGAGCAAGGACGTCCAGCTTGGTTCCGAAGCTGATTAAGTAATAGGGGATATAGGTGACGATCGCGCTCGCTTCCATTACAAAATGCGCCTGGTCTTTCGTTCGCTCGACGAGCGAATCGCCGAAAGGCCCGATTTCGCACAGGGCGTTAAGCGCCTCAGGCTCGCCGCGGACGATAACGGTATCCAGCGGCTCGCCGTCCGCGTGACCCCAGGGCTTCAGGAATTGCAGCAAATAATCGCGCGCCGAGAAATGCTCCGGCCGCTGGAATAGAGCTCCCGACTCCGTCACCGACTGAATCCGATCCACGCGGAAGCAGCGGATGTCCGCACGGAGATGGCAGTACGAGACGACGTACCATTTGTTTTTCCAATGCACGATGCCGTAAGGGTCGATCTGACGCTGCTGCGTTTCCAGTCCAATGCCTTTATGATGCACGATCGACATCGTTTGGCCAGCAGCGACAGCCTGCTCCAGCTGCCGCAAGGCGGCTTCCATGCCTGTATCGAGACCCGAGCTGCTGATCACCTCGAAGCCGACCAGATGGCGCTCGATCGCGGTGCGCTGCTCTTCGTTCGTATACCGTTTCAGCTTGGCGATGGCTTGCTTGAGCGCGTCGCCGTACGGGTAGCCGGCTTCCTGCGCGAAGACGGCGGCTTGCACGAGCGCCTTCTGCTCCTCCAGATCGAAGAACAGCGGCGATTCCTTGAAGGATGCAAGCAGGCTGTATCCGCCGTTATGCCCGGAATCCGCGACGATCGGCACGCCGCTTGCGCAAAGCGCGTCGATGTAGCGGTATACCGTACGAATATGCATCTCCAACGCATCGGCCAATTGTTTGGCCGTCATGCGTTTATTTGCTTTGAGCAGCCAGAGGATGGCGAGCATGTTATCTGCTTTGGACATGGAGCGCTCCTTCCCGGCGATAGTTGCCTGCTTCGGCAGCGTTTATTTCTTGGCGTTGAAGCCTTCCTTGAAGGGATTCAGAAACTGCTTCGGAATGTCGGTCTCGAACCGGACGTGCTCGCCGGTCGTAGGATGCTTGAACGCGAGTACGCGGGCATGCAGGCCGAGCCGGCCGATGGCTTTGGAACGGGAGCCGTATTTTTTGTCCCCGACGATCGGATGGCCGATGTCTTCCATATGGACGCGGATCTGATTTTTCCGTCCGGTCTCCAGGGCGACTTCCAGCAACGAGAAATTCGCGTTGCTCTGCAGCACTTTGTAGTGGGTCACCGCATGCAGCGCATCCGTCGGGCTGGACGAGGAGTACATTTTGAGCGTTTTGCTTTCCCGCAGGTAGGAAGTGATCGTTCCTTCCGGCTTTTTCACTTTTCCCTCGACGAGCGCTACGTAGGTGCGCTCCTCCACGCTGTCCGTCCATGTCGTCTGCAGCTGCTGCTGCACCTGCTCGCTCTTCGCGAACATCATGACGCCGGACGTATCGCGGTCAAGTCTATGAACGACGAAGATCCGGCTGTGCGGATCGGACGCGCGCACGTGAGCCGTCAGTTGGCGGTAAGCCGTCAGCTCGCTCTCCTGATCGGAAGCGATGGAGAGAAGGCCCGCGTCTTTGAGCACGACGATGACGTCGGCATCCTCGTGCAGGATGGTCAGTCCGATCAGCGGGGGCTTCTCGGTAATGCGTTCTTTGGATACGGTGACGGTTTGGCCGGGCTTGAGCGGCTGATTGAAGAGCTTCACCGGGGTCCCGTCGACGGCAATCTGGCCGCGGCCCAGCATGGATTTGATGGCATTGCGGCCTTCGCCGGTCACGTGCGCGAGCAGGAAGGCGAGCAGTTCCGCAGCTTCCTTGACCTCGAAGCTGCGGACTGGGGATTTGGCAGGCGTTCGCGCGGTAACGGTCGGTTTGACCGGCGAGGGCTTTCCTGCGGCGAAGGGCTTCGCATGCGCGCGCGGGCCTCCGTGCGGCGCGGATTTGCCGCGGGCCGCGTCCGGCTTGCCGGATGCGGTTGGTTTATATGGACGTTTCTTTTCCATGAATGATATACGCTCCTAAACATGCAATCTGTTCTCTTACTATACCGAAAGAAGACGAGCCTTACAAACGGATTCATGCGGCGGTCTTCGCCATCGGGAAAGCGCGTGCTCCCAATCTTGGCGCGGGGTTGCGGCTTCGGCACATAGAAAAGCTGCCGGCAAGTCATGAACCATGACCTGTCGGCAGCTTCTTGGGGGCATCTTGACGAATGCTTCGTGTTCAACCTTGCGGTTGTACGCGCAACCCAACCGCCTTCCGCGATTAAATTTGTACGCGCTGCTTGTTGTAAACCTCAGGGAAATGATCGCCGACCAGCAATTCGCCCGGCTTCACGTTCACGTAGGAGAGCATGGCGTGCTCGCCGACCGGCTCGTAGCGCGTATGGCCAGGCATATAGTGCACGGCGATGGCGCGACGCTTCATGTCGGAACGGTTATGCGGGCTGCCGTGCCACGTGAGGCAGTGGTGGTAGCCGACTTGGCCTTTCTTGATTTCGAACGGCACCGCTTCGACGACGGCGTTGTTCGGCAGCATTTCCGGCTGCTTGTGGAACGGTTTGAAATCCTTGGTGCTGGACAGGTAACGCTGGTGATTGCCCCACTTGTGGCTGCCCGGTACCATCCACATGCAGCCGTTCTCGATCACGGCGTCATCCAGCGCCACCCATGCGCTTACGAGATCGGATGGCTGAATGATCGGCCACAGCGGGTGATCCTGATGCCAGGCCGTAGGTCCGCCCGTTACCGGCGGCTTATATTGAATTTGGTCATGCCAGATGCGAAGGGAATTCGTATGCGTAAGCTGCGCGACTTCCTCGCAGATTTGCGCATTCGCCGCATGCTGCAAGTACAGGTCGCTTGCCATCCAAATGTTGACGATTTGGACGACGCGCTCGCTCGCGATCATTTTCATATTATCGTAAGGATTATCCGAACCCAGCATGTTGTGGTTCAGCACCGGCTTCTTGACCGTTTCGCCGTTCATGACTTTATCCAGCTCTTCGCGAAGCGCTTCGACCTCTGCATCGCTTAGGACGACATCGCCTTTTAGAAAACCGTTGTTTTCAAATTCCGTTAATTGTGCTTGACTTAACATAGTTATAATTCCTCCCGGTGTCGCTTGGATTAGTGGACCGCTTTGCTATGAATCAAGAATACCTTAAGATGTAAGCGGTGTATTTACACAGACAAAACAGGGCTTTGCACTTTTCTAATATTCTAGCTGCAACACGGACTGTCATTAATTGACGTCGGAAGGAGCGTTGCCCGATGATGCGGGACGACAGCCAAATACTCATCGGAGCGCTCGAGGAGCTGCAGCCGACGGTCAACTTTGCGAGCCATGCCCTGTCCCCGGCAGGGACGTTCTGGGGACCAAGAATCAATCCCGACTATCAGTTCTTCTATTTACTTTCCGGCCGGGCGACCATTGCCATAGGTGAAGATGTCCGCACGATCGGCGCAGGCGAATGCGCGCTGTACGGTCCGGATTGCCCGCACTCCATTACGGTCCTCGAGGAAGCCGTGTTCATCGGCATCCATTTTCTGTTCCGGCAAGCTTCTCCCGTACCGGTGCATCCCGCGTTCTCGATCGCGGAATCTTCCGAGGAAGCGCTGGCGGCGGGACGCAGGAGCGGCTGCAGGCTTGCGCTGGACGACGGAGAGGAGCTCGAGCTGCCGCCGTTCATGGCCATTCCCGGATTAGAGCCGATCCTGATGCGGATCGTCAAAGAGTATATGAACGAACAGCCCGGCTACGCTATGCTGCTGCGCTCTCTCATGACGGAGCTTCTGCTAATGACGGTCCGAAGCCGTCTTGCCGATCGACCGAAGTCAGCGGAGCATAGCAAGATCGAGCCCGCGCTGCAGGCGATTCACCGCGAGCCGGAGAAGAATTGGACCGTTGCCGAGCTGGCCGCGCTGTGCGGCTATCATGCTATCTATTTCTCGTCATTGTTCCGCAAATGCACGGGCGACAATCCGAAGCAATACCTGATCTCGCAGCGAATTCGCAAGGCCAAGTACTATCTGCTGAGCGGGGAGAAGATGGAGGCGATCGCGGAGCGGCTCGGCTATACGAGCGTCCACTATTTCTCGCGCAACTTCAAGGAGGAGACGGGGCTGACGCCGACGGAGTTCAAGCAGCAATAGGCACGGCGCCCAAGTAGGGAAATGAACACGGAAATGAGCGGAAAACGAATACAAAAACGAGTGCGGAAACGAGTGCCGTCCTTCACTATTTCTTCCAATTTCTTTCACGCCGATTTCATAGACAAAGAAGAATAGCAGTGATACCATGAGATGACGCAGATTTAGGAGATTATTGGAGGAAACATACTCGTGGATTTCACTATTAGCTGGAAGAAGAAATTGCTCTCATCCGTACTTGCCGCAACTCTTATCGCCGCTCCGGCAGCCATGCTGGGCACAACGAACACGGTGTCTGCCGCCACGCAGACGGTCACCGCTTCCGTACTCGTGGATAGCGTGAAGCTATCTCTAAATCCGGCGCCTGTCGCGCTGAAAGGAACCACCTTCGTGCCGATGCGCGCGATCTTCTCGGCGCTGCATTCCAGCGTAACGTGGGAAGCGCGGACGAAGACGATTATCGCCGTGAAAGGCAGCACGACCATTTCCTTGCAGATCGGCTCGAAGCGCGCCGTCAAGAACGGCAAGGCAATTGCGCTTACGGAAGCGCCGCAGCAGATCAAAGGCGCGACGATGGTGCCGCTTCGGTTCATCGCCGAGGCACTGGGCGCCGACGTACAGTATGATTCCGCGAAGCACGTCATTCGCATTGTCTCCGCCGAAGCCATTCAGAAGAAGAGGGAAGAGGCGCTGGCGCAGGAGCAAGCGGCTGATCATCTTCCGATTCTGACGACGAAGCAGATCGTCGCGAAGAACGACGGGAAGGTCGTCATGGTGACGACGGATAAGGGACTCGGAAGCGGCGTCGTAATCGGCAAGGATGAAATCCTGACCAATTATCACGTGATCTCGGATGCGTCCGAGGCAACCGTGACGCTGGTGAACGGCAAGGAAATCGAGCTGGCCGGTATTGTCGGCTACAACGAAGATTACGATCTAGCCGTCTTGAAGACGAAGACGCCGCTTAATATCACGCCGGTCGATATCGGTTACGGCCTAGACAAAGGCGATCATGTCGTGGCGATCGGCAGTCCGAACGGCATCCAAAACACGGCGTCGGAAGGCATCGTCAGCAATATCTCCTCCTTCGAGGACGATCCCTATCAAATCCAGATCAGCGTGCCGATCGATCATGGCAGCTCGGGTGGCGGCTTGTTCAACGATTACGGCCAGCTGATCGGCATCACTGCAGCTGGTATCGACGATACCCAAGCGGATTTGAATTTCGCCATTTCCGCGCTTCATGTCATGATGCTGCTCTACGATATCGAAGAGAATCCGCCGACCAAGATCGGCTTCCTGCCGAGCGATTTGCCCGAGACGTTGAAAGGCGCCTCGCTGGAGACGATCCAGACGTTAATGGAGGAACATTTCGCCGAGATTCAAACGTCGCAGGGCATCGGAACGGAATTCCAAGACTTCAAGGTAACGCGGGACGCAGACGGCTGGCTGGTCATTCAAGCCTTGATCGATCCGTCGTTCTATATGGTTTACGGCCATGCGTCAAGCGAGGACCTTCGCTATTGGGCGATGAATACCGGCTATGAGCTGCGCCGCATGCTGCCTGACGAGAACTTGCAATTAACCGTCTATTACGAGCAAACGTTCAGCTTCGAGCCAAGAGGCTTCGCGGCAGATGAAGTGACGGCGCTCGCCGACGGCAAGTGGCGCGTCCGCTTCCCGGTCATCGATTATCAGGGCAAGGATCATGCGATCGTACGCGTAAACGCGTAGTCGATCCGCATAAGAAGGAGTGGTTCCAGACGGGGCGCCGGCATGACGGATGCGGCGCATACGGAGGGGCCGCTCTTCTTTTTTGCGTCCGAGTCCGGTACAATAGAGGCTAATCCAAAATTGTGATGATGAAGGAATGACGAACATGAAAGTCGTACTGGCGACCTTGAACGCCAAATATATACACACCTCGCTGGCGCTGCGATGCTTGAAGGCCTACAGCGAGAAGGATTTCGATATCGATATCGCCGAATATACGATCAAGGACCCCGCGATGAACATCGTCGCGGATTTGTTCGCGCATGATCCTGACGTCGTCGGCTTCTCCTGCTATATTTGGAACATCGAAGAGACGATCACCGTCATCGACATGCTCCGCAAAATCAAGCCGGAGCTGCGTATCGTGCTGGGCGGTCCCGAAGTAAGCTACGATACGGCGCATTGGTTGGAGCGGCTGCCGCAGGTCGATTACATCGTCGTCGGCGAAGGCGAGGAGACGTTTCACCATCTGCTTACGGAGCTGTCCGGCTCATGTAAGCTTCATATGGTATTCGGGCTCGCTTATCGCAAGGAGCATGGGGACGGACGGATCGAATGCATCGTCAATCCGCCGCGGCCCAAGCTCGATCTGGCGACGCTGCCCTCCCCGCACCGGTTTCCCGAAGACGTGTCCCGTCTCGGCAGCCGCGTCGTTTATTTCGAGACGAGCCGGGGCTGTCCGTTCAGCTGTCAGTTCTGCTTGTCGAGCATCGAGGTCGGCGTACGTTATTTCGATATGGAACGGACCAAATCCGATATTTTGTATCTGATCGACTCCGGTGCGAAGCTGATTAAATTCGTGGATCGGACCTTCAACATCAAGCGCGACTATGCGCTCGAGATTTTCCGTTTCCTCATCGAGAACCACCGCGGGTGCGTGTTCCAATTCGAAATCACGGCGGACATCATGCGCCCCGAGGTGCTCGATTATTTGGCGGAACATGCGCCGCCGGGCATCTTCCGCTTCGAAATCGGCGTGCAGTCGACGAATGACCTGACGAACGAAGCGGTGCAGCGCCGCCAGAATTTCATGAAGCTGTCGCGCACGGTGACGAAGGTGAAGGAGAGCGGCAAGATTGATCAGCATCTCGATTTGATCGCGGGCCTGCCGCACGAGAATTACGATTCGTTCCGCAATACGTTCAACGACGTGTTCGAGCTCCGGCCGGAAGAGCTGCAGCTCGGCTTCCTGAAGATGCTCCGGGGCACCGGCATGCGAATTGATGCGGAGAAGCACGGCTATATCTATATGGATCGGGCGCCTTACGAGATCCTCGGCAACGATATCTTGCCATTCTCGGACATCGTGCGCATCAAGCGGGTAGAGGACGTGCTGGAGAAGTATTGGAACGCGCATCGGATGGATCATGCCCTGCTTTATTTGATCGAGCGGGCGTTCCCGTCGGCATTCGATTTCTTCCAATTGTTCGGCGATTTCTGGGAAGGACGAGGCTGGCAGAAGATCGGCCATCAGCTCGAGGATCTGTTCTCGCGGCTGTGGAGCTTCCTCGCGGACGATTACGCGAAGCGCGCCGGGCAGGCGGAATTGAATTGGTCGCTCGATGTGGCGCTCGGACTTATGAAGCTGGACTACTTCCTGGGCCACAATTACAAGCCCCGCAAGGTGTGGTGGGACTTCAGCATGGAGAAGAGCGATTGGAGCGGCTGGATGAAACGGTTGGCGGAATCTCCTGCGGACGTTTCGGAGGCATTCGCCGCGCTCGGCTTGAACGAGAAGGAGCTTCAGAAGCACGCCGTGATCGAGAAGCTGCCATTCGATCTGCTGCGTTATCTGGCTGAAGGGACGGTATCGGCCGAGTCGGAGACGCTGCTGATCGTCGTATACAGCGGAGGCGGTAAGGGCGAACACCGTCAGGCGGAATTCTTCGCGATGCCGCTGAACCAGACCGTGGAAGCTTGAGCTGGTGCTTTAATTAAGGTAAGATGATAAATAAAGGTAAGAAGATAAAGTAAGGTAAGATGATAGTGGTTTCCTAATCCGATCGTAGAAGGAGAGATATTCGTGGTATACGCAGCACATCCGGAACGGTATGCATCCATGACTTATAATCGCGTTGGCAAGTCGGGCTTGAAGCTTCCCGCGATTTCCCTCGGACTTTGGCATAATTTCGGCGGGGTGGACACGTACGAGAACGGCCGCGCCATGCTTCACCGTGCGTTCGACCTCGGCATTACCCACTTCGACCTGGCGAACAACTATGGTCCCCCTGCGGGATCCGCGGAAGAAATGTTCGGCGGCATCATGCAGACGGATTTCAAGCCTTACCGCGACGAGCTAATCATCTCGTCCAAGGCAGGCTATTATATGTGGCCAGGACCTTACGGCGAGTGGGGTTCGCGTAAATATTTGATGGCGAGCCTGGAGCAAAGCTTGAAGCGCATGAAGCTGGACTACGTCGACATCTTCTACTCCCACCGCTTCGATCCGGAGACGCCGCTCGAAGAGACGATGGGCGCGCTGGATCATATGGTTCGTTCCGGCAAAGCGCTCTATGTCGGCATCTCCAGCTACGGGGCGGAGCAAACGGCGGAAGCGATCGCGATCATGAAGAAGCTGGGCACGCCGCTGCTCATTCATCAGCCGAGCTACAACATGTTTGACCGCTGGATCGAAAACGGCGTGCAGGACGTGCTGGACGAGCATGGCGTCGGCAGCATCGCATTCTGTCCGCTGGCGCAAGGCTTGCTGACGAACAAATATTTGGGCGGAAGCATTCCCGGCGATTCCCGCGCGGCCAGCAAGACCGGCGCGCTGCAGGAAGGCCAGGTTACGCCGGAAGTCGTGGCGAAGCTGCAGAAGCTGAACGCGATCGCGCAAGAGCGCGGCCAATCGCTGGCGCAGATGGCGCTTGCCTGGGTGCTGCGCGGCGGACGCGTCACGTCGGCGCTGATCGGCGCAAGCCGCGTCAGCCAGATCGAAGACAACGTCGCGGCACTGAACAACTTGTCGTTCTCGGAAGACGAGCTGGCAGGCATCGAATCGATCCTTCGAGGCTAGAAGCTGCAACTTAACAAGACCGCTTCCGATGATCATCGGAAGCGGTCTTGCGTCGTCTACGACTATTTAAGCGTTGACGTCGGCGTTGGCGTTGGCGGGCTCCGTCAGCGCAAGAAAGTCGAATTCGACCGCGCAGCCCGTTCCCTGCGGCGACTGCGCCACGACGCCGACCCGGCATACGTCCGGCAGCTTCATGCCGAAGTATCGGACCTGCTCCCATGCTTCCCCATCCAGTGAATAGTGGAAGGTGATGCAGGCTCCCGCTCTCGTGATGCGCAGATAAGGCTTCTCTACGTCGACGCGCATGGAGTTGCAATCGTCGGACACGCCGTCCTGCGTCACGACGGAGACGATCGTCGCATAGCGACCGTTGTGCTCGAAGCACAGCTTGGCCCAATTTCGGTCGTCGGCCAGCAGCATCAGGCAGCCGGAATCGTATTGCTGCTTCATGTCTGCCCCAAGCCTGGTCGTGAGCTCGAAGGAGCTCCCTGCCGACCGGTGCAGGAACGGTGCGGAGCTGACGATATGCTTCCCGGCAGGGTCCTGATAATAATCGGCCTTCGCCGGGGCCAGCACGAAGAGTCCGCCATCCTCCGTATACGACCAACGCTCAGGTTCGTTATCCCAAGCGAAGCTTTGCTTGTCCGCTTCTTCGATGAATATATTTTTGTGCACCATCACGCCTCTTTTCGATTGGATTGGTCTTGGATGAACAATTCTCGCTGCGAGCGGCGACTCCTGCTTCCGCTGTCGGCTGGTGACGGTTATTATTCGACCTGCCGGAAGGTTGGAGGTATAATACAGCTAATAAATGACTTTGAGCAAGGGAGTGACTACCAAGATGAAAGTAGAAGTATGGTCCGACATCGCCTGCCCGTTCTGTTATATCGGGAAACGGCGATTTGAAGCGGGGCTCGCGAAGTTCGCGCACAAGGAAGAGATCGAGGTCGTGTACCGGAGCTATCAATTGGATCCGAACGCGGAGAAGGATCCGGAGCAGGATGCTTATGGCCTTGTGGCCAAGAAATACGGCATCAGCCGGGAACAGTCCGAGGCGATGCACGCGAATCTCGTACAACAGGCGGCCGAGCTGGGACTGACGTACAATTTCGAGCATGCGCATCCGGCGAATTCGCTGGACGCGCATCGGCTGATTCACTACGCAGGACGCTTCGGCAAACGGACGGAAGCGGCGGAGCTGCTATTTAAGGCGTATTTTACCGATTCCAAGCGGATCGGCAGGCTGGAGACCTTGATCGGCATCGCTGCCGAATTGGGACTGGATCCTAAGGAAGCAGAGGCCGTGCTGAGCGGGGACGAGTTTACGGAAGACGTGCAGGCGGAATGCCGCGAAGCGTCGCAGTTGGGCGCGAACGGCGTGCCGTTCTATGTCATTAACCGCAAATACGCGGTCGCAGGCGCGCAGTCCAGCGAGGTGTTCCTGGATGTGCTGAACACGTGCTGGGAAGAGGAGAAGCCGCTGATCATGCTCGATCCTTCATCGACGAACCGCGCGACGGGTCAAGTGTGTACGGACGAGAGCTGTGGCATCGGTGAACCGAACGAGGACCAATAAGCGCGACTAATCTACGGCGATGAGTGGCCAGCGAGCAAGAGGACGATAATCGTTACCCAACCAATCCCACCGAACATCACGACAAAAAAAGCACGAGCAAGCTTAGGCGTCTGTCCTGCGAATCGCAGCTGCAGGCGGCTCCGTCTTGCGTCGTGCTTTTGTTTGCTTAGGCGTATTTGGCCGACAGTCCGATGCAGGCGACGCCTGCCAAAATGAGCAGGCAGCCGGCGATCTTCAAGCCGTTCAGCGATTCGTCGAACAGATAGTACGCGCCGACGATGGAGATGATGTAAGCGAGACTTTGAATCGGGTAGGCGAGGCCGAGATCGACCTTGGACACGATGAAGAGCCAAAGGACGGTCGCGCAGCCGTATATGAACAAGCCGCCGAGTATCCAAGGCGAGAACATAAGCTCCAGTATGGCGCGCAGCGATTCAAACGGCTTATCCCGTTGCATCAATCCGTATTTCCACAGAAATTGCCCCGTTACGAGCATGAGCGTGTTCGCTAGTATCAGCACGAATTGAATGGCATTCATAGCGTCTCCCGTCCTTCCGTCTTCCGAACCAGCTCCAGCAGCCTCTTCTCCATGACGGCGAATTCCTGCGTCAAGGTTTTGATCTTATCCGCTTGCTTGGACAAGCTGATCGTCTGTCGGACGAGCAGGGCGAGAATGAAGATGATCGTGACGAGAAATACGAACGTGGGCATGTAAGCAATGCCGATCCATAGCGCAAACCGGTTGAGCAGCGGAATGCAGGCGGCCGCCAGGACGCCGGCTGCGGCGGTTACGAGCCACAGGAACGCGTAGCGGTCCTTCAGCTTATGCGTCACCGTAAAGTAGATGATGAGCCCCAGGAAGAAAACGGTAATCAGAATTGCGACGAACTGATTCATGGCTTGCAAGTCCTTTCGAAGATTCGTTCCCGCTTCGCTTAGGAGAAGCTTTTGCGGATGAGCGAGAACAAGGTTACCTTCATCATGTAATAAATCGATTTGGACCAGTTGATGGACGAGGTGCCGCCTTGGCGGCTGCGCATCTCCACGCTGATCTCCTTCATGCGGAAGCCGCGTTTGGACAAGCTGACCAGCACTTCGACCTCGGGATAATCCGTCGGATAATGACGGGCGAATTGTTCGATGGCCGCACGGCCGACGATACGGAAGCCGGAGGTGGGGTCATGGACGGGAATGCCCGTCAGAAGCCGGATCAGCTGGTGAAAATAAAAGATGCCGAGGCGCCGCGAAAGACTGCCCCGATAGCTGCTCTTCTCGACGAACCGCGAGCCGATGACCATGTCGAACCCGCTGCCTTCGATTTCGCGGACCAGCTTCTCGATGTCCTCGGGGCGGTGCTGCCCGTCCGCATCCAGTTGGATCGCGTACGCGTAGCCGCCGCGGTCCGCGTATTTGTAGCCGCTCTGCATGGAGCCGCCGATGCCGAGATTGACGGCATGCCGCAGGGAAGGAAAGCCTTCCTTGCGGATAATATCGGGCGTGCGGTCCGAGGAGCCGTCGTCGATGACGACGAAATCGTATGGGGTATGCCGTTTCAGCTCATGGACGGTCCGGGCCAGCGTCGCTTCTTCGTTGTACGCCGGGATGATGACCAAAATATCGCTGTTGCGCTGCTGCTGCATGCGGTTAAACCTTCTTTCTATCCTGCGTTGCTGCGGAGGTTGCTTCTTTCCGAATCTTATATAGTATAATAGAAATCGATTATAAAAGACTATCAGATTATTGGAAAGGAGCTTTTCTTTGTTTTCACTGCGCTTGGAAACCTCCCGCATGCGGATGTTTATATGGATCGTTATGGCGGCCGTGCTTGTGGTACATATGGGGATCGTGCTGTGGTTAGGCGATCATTTCCTTCTGGGCTCCTACGAGCTGCGCAACAACGACGATGTCAAATACGTGTATTCCGCGCAGGTGCTGGTCGAACACGGAACGCTCGTCTACAACAGCGGCATGCAGCCGACGAATTTCATCATGCCGGCCATTCCCGTCATGCTTAGCGGATTCATGTCGTTCCTGGACCGCGACGCGGCGGTCATGGGTTTCCGGCTGCTGCAGTGCTTCATGCAGGCGGCCTCGGTCTATCTCATCTTCATCCTGGCCCGCGAAACGCTGGGGAGGCGGGTGGCCGTCGTTGCCGTGCTGCTGGATGCGCTGTATATCCCGAACCTGTTCGCCTCCGGTGCGATTCTAACCGAATCGACGTTTAAACTGCTCTTTTTGTTGCTGATCGCCAGCTTTCTTTATGCGGTGAAACGGCGGACGGCAGGCGCTTACGTCTTTGCCGGCATTATGCTGGGACTGGCTTGCTACGTGAAGCCGCAGTGCGCGCTGATTCCGGTCTGCCTGCTCATCCTATGGCTTCTCCGCAAATACAGTTGGGGAGAAATCATCAAATACACGGCGATCGTCGGCGCCTGCAGCATGCTGCTGCTTACGCCTTGGTGGATTCGCAATTACAATGACTTTCATGCGTTTATTCCGTTTACGAAGTCCACGGGCAATCCGATGCTGCTGGGAGCGCTGATCGAGCGCGCCGCGCCGCCAAAGGGATTCTTCGAGCAGTATCCAGAGTACAAGGGCGACAGCAACAATCTGTTCGCCGGCTACGACACCGAGCAGAAGCGGACGGCCAAACGGCTCATCGTTTACGGATTTAAGCACCAGACGCTGGATTATACCTACTGGTTTACGGTCGGCAAGTCCATCCAGCTGTTCGAGAACCCGTTCTACTCCCGACCGGTTCCGGGGCTGCCGCGGCCGGCGATTAACGTGGTGCATTGGATTTACGTCCTGGCCGGCTTCGCGGGAATCGTCCTGACGATGCTGCGGGGGCGCTTCAAGCTCGCGCTGCCGATTCTGCTGCCGTTTCTCTATTATTGGTTCATTCATCTACCATTTATTACCTTCGGGCGCTATGGTTATCCGCTCATGTTCCTGTTGTCCATATTCGCCGCGTTTGCCATCGTCTCGATCTTGGAGGCGCGTGGCGTACTGAGAGGCAGGGAAGAGATTGCCGATTGATTCGGCGGTCTCTTTTCTTTCGTCTCCGAATGCGGTTACAATTGGAGCATACAACCGGGCTCAGTCTGCAGGCGCAGGGCAATTCATGTCCAAACATGGGAGGCAGATCATGATGCAGGTATCGTTAGCGGCTGCGAGACAGCCGGAGATTCGTTTGTCCACGAACAAAGAATATGTCACGATTCTGTTCGGCATTTGGCTCATCGGGGGCATATTCGTAGACGGGTTCGCGCATAACCATGGCGTCGTCGAAACGTTCTTCACCCCTTGGCATGCCATTCTGTACTCGGGTTTTCTGGCTTCGGCGGCATGGATGGGCTGGCTGCTGCATCGCTCGAAAGCCCAATCCGGCTTGTCTTGGCGGGAAGCCGTGCCTGTCGGCTACGGACTAGGTCTCGCAGGGGTATTCATCTTCCTGCTTGGCGGGCTCGGCGATATGATTTGGCACACCGTATTCGGCATTGAACAAAACGTGTCCGCGCTTCTTAGTCCCACGCATCTCGTCCTGCTTATTGGCGCTCTCTTGATTCTGTCGAGCCCGTTTCGCGCCGGCTGGCATCATGCCGCTCTGACGAAACCGAACTGGCAGGCGTTCGCGCCCGTCTTCATCTCGCTCGTCGCCACGACCGGCGCGGTCAGCTTCTTCCTCATGTACGCCTGGGCGTTCCGCTATAACCTGGCTGCTTCGACGTCCGTGGACTGGTACGCGCTGCAGTTTGGAGACGGAGGCCTCATCGCCGAAAGCAACCAGCTGCGCGGATTGTCTTACATCTTGATCGATACGATCGTATATATGTTTCCCGTCTTCCTGCTCATGAAGCGCTGGCAGCTGCCTATGGGCACGATCGCGATGTTATTCGCGTTGGTCACCGTGATGATGAACGTGCTGGACGGCTTCCAAAACTACCCGTCCATCTTCATCGCGTTTGGCGCCGGACTGATAGGCGACATCCTCTATCGTGTGCTTCGGGCCGGAGAGGGACGCGTATCCGGCGAAAGAATCATAGCGGCGGTCGTACCCATTGCGCTGTGGAGCTTCTATTATGCCTGGATGGCGATATCGGACGGCATCGGCTGGGAGACCGAGCTGTGGGCAGGTTCGATCGTCGAAGCGGCGCTGCTATCGATGGGGCTGCAGCTGCTCGCCACCCAGAAGACGCCGGCAAAGGGATGAAGCGATGAGGATTCAGCCGAGGCCGCTGCACGCAACGATGGCTATGCTAGGTTTACTGGCTTTCCTGCTGGTCGGCTGCGGGGGCGGAACGATGAACAGCGTCGAGGTTCGACCGCCTACGAAAGGGCTTCTTCATTATTTGCAGCAAGCCGGCCAAATGACGAACGTATCGGACCGCGGGTATACCGTAACGGCGACAGCGGAGGAAGGTCAGCCCGAGTCCGGCAAGGAGGCTTCGCTTCTGCTGCAAGTCCGGAATCCCGCCGGCCAGCCGGTCGATGAATTTGCGGAAGATATGACGAAGCTGATCCATCTGATCGTGGTCAGCAAAGACCTGTCTGCCTTCCAGCACCTTCATCCGATTTACGAGGGCGGAGGAAAGTTTCGGGTGAAGCTGACATTCTCGCACGGCGGGCCGTTTCTGCTCGTATCGGAGTTTATGCCGGACGGAAAAGGATTGACCGTTCATAAAGCGTGGATGAACGTCCTCGGGACGGAGCCGGAGCCGACAGCGCTCGTGCCGAACGGGTCCGAGGCGGTTGTCTTGGATGGCATCGCGATCAAGCTGACCGCCATGCCCGAGGTGGGGGAGCTGAAGGCAGGCGAGATGGCCATGCTGAATTTCAGCTTGAGGAAAGCGGATACGGGCGAACGGATCGTGCTCGAGCCTTATCTCGGCACGTTCGGGCACTGCGTGATCCTGGACGAGAACGCCAATCAATATTTGCATGTGCATGCCGCGGCCGAGATGAGCACCGGCTCCAGCGTCATGTTCCATACGGAGTTTCCGAAGGCAGGCACGTATAAGCTGTGGGCCCAGTTTCAATACCAAGGCGAAGTCATCACGGCGCCATTCGTGGTCCAAGTTAAATCATGAGCATAAAAACAAAAAAAAACGACGTCCCGTATCTTGCGGGAACGTCGTTTTTAATTGCGTCGTAATAGTCTTTGCCGAGTCAAAAGCGTTTCGTTAAGGCGTTACGCTGCGGAGCACGGTCATGCTGCCGTCCAGCTCGTAGCCGCCGAGGCTGGCGGGAAGCAGGAAGCATTCGCCCGCTTTCACGTCTTGCTTGCCGCCATCCCAGCTAAGCGAGCCTGTGCCTTCGGCGATGACGAGGATGACGAAGGATTCCGGCGTCGTCTCCAGCTTCCATGGTGCGCGGACAAGGCCTTTCTCCACGATGAAATAAGGCGATTCCGCAATGGCCAGCCATTCGTTGCTGCCGATTCCGTCGGTCTTCATGCGGCTTGCGCCTGCGCCTTCATAGGCGGTCACGTTGAGGGAGTCTTCGACATGCAGCTCGCGGAGCTTGCCGTCCAGACCCGGGCGGTTGTAATCGAACACCCGGTACGTCGTATCGGAATTTTGCTGGATTTCGGCTACGACGACGCCGGCGCACAGCGCGTGAATCGTGCCGGCCGGAATGTAGAACGCGTCGCCGGCTTCTACAGGCACTTCCTGCAGGCAATCCATCACGCGGCCTTCTTCAATGGCTGCCGCAAGCGCAGGACGGTCGACGCCGTCTTTGAGGCCGTAGATGATCTTCGCGCCTGGCTCGGCAGCGAGGATGTACCACATTTCGGTCTTGCCCAGCTCGCCTTTCGGCAGGCGGTCGTAGGAATCGGTCGGATGAACTTGGATGGACAGGTCGTCGTTGCAGTCCAGCAGCTTGATCAGCAGCGGGAAGCGGCCATTCTCGACATAGCCCTTCGTGCCGAAGAATTCGCGTCCGTATTGTTCGCGTACTTCGTCGAGGCCCAGGCCGGCGAGCGCGCCGTTCATGACTTTCGTCGTTCCGTTCGGATGGTCGCCGATCATCCAGCCTTCGCCGATGGCGCCTTCCGGCAGCTCGAGGCCGAATTGCTCCAGCGCGCGGCCGCCCCAGATACGTTCTTTCATTTCGGGTTTAAATTGCAGTGGGTAAGCTTGTGTCAATGTGATTCTCTCCTTTTATGTACTCTCTCTGTTATGGGGTCTTTATTGTCGTAATCGCAGTAATGGTAACGCCGTTTTCGTCTATAGCTTCTTGCCAGGCTGGAACATCTCGAGGAACTCGCCGTCCGGGCCTTCGAAGAAGAAATAGCGCGCGCCGTTCGGCAGCGTCGTAATTTCCGTGTCGCGTACCTTCACGCCCGCAAGGCTCTTGATTCGCACGAATTCCGCTTCCACGTCGTCGACCGTGAACGCGACATGGTGCGTACGGCCTTCTGCGGCGAGCGCGCCCGGATAGTTCTCGATCAGCTCGATTTCGCTTTCCTCGCCATCGGTTCCGGCCAAGAATGCCAGACGAATAACGCCGTCGGTATGCGTCATCGTATAGAGATGCTTAAGTCCGACGATCTCGGTGTAAAACGCGATGGATTGCTCCATGTTGCTGACCATAATGCCTACATGCTCCAATTTGCGAACTGCCATGAATAATTCCTCCTTAATGTGGTCTACCATTTACTTCTTCTCGATGGCGATCAGATAAGGCGCCTCGGGTTTCTGTACCATTCGGTACGCCATCGCCTGGCCGGCCTTCTGCGGCAAGGAAGCCGCCCAAGCGGCGACAGCCTCCGCTTCTGCTGCTCCGCCGGCATGGCCGGGATAGAGAACGGCGGCAATCACGCCTCCGGCCCGAAGCAGCCGCAGGGACGCCTCGAGCGCGGCAAGCGTGGAGGGAGGTTCCGTAATGACGGCCTGATCCGCGTCCGCTCCCGGCAAATAACCGAGATTGAACATGACGGCGGCAACGGTGCCGTGGTCCGCAGCGCTCACATGCTTGTCCATCTCCGCATGGCTGGCATGCACGAGCCGAAGCTGAGCACCGGTATTAGCCGGCAGGGAACCGCCTGCGGAGTTGAGCAGCCGCTCGCGCGTTCGCTCCAGCGCCGCTTCTTGGATGTCGAATGCATACACGGTCCCGCGCGGTCCGACAAGCTCTGCCAAGAACTGCGTGTCCACCCCGTTGCCGCAGGTAGCGTCAATGACGACGCTTCCCGGAGCCGCGCGCTCCTTTACCAGCCGCTGGGCCATGCCGAGCACGCTGAGGAAGCCCATTAACGAGCCTCCCACAGACGGCCTTGCCACGTATGGCGGCTGGTCAGCTCATGGTCGATGGCGTTGAGCACTTCCCACTTCTTGAGACTCCACATCGGCCCGATGAGCAAATCGCGGGGCGCGTCGCCGGTCAACCGGTGCACGATCATGTCGGGCGGAAGCACCTCCAGCGTGTCGACGATCAGCTTCACGTATTCGTCGCGATCGAGGAATCGCAGCAGCCCGGCCTCGTATTGCTTGACCATCGGCGTCTTGCGCATGAGATGAAGAAGGTGGATCTTGATGCCCTGGACGTCCATCGCGGCGACGGCGCGTCCGGTGTCCATCATCATCTCATGCGTTTCCTGCGGCAAGCCGTAGATGACGTGGGCGCAGACGCGAATGCCGCGGGCACGAAGCCGTTTGACGGCATCCTCGTAGCACGCCGTATCATGCGCGCGGTTAATGAGGGCGGACGTCGATTCGTGAATCGTCTGGAGCCCCATCTCGACCCACAGGTAGGTACGTTCGTTCAACTCCGCCAAATAATCGACGACGTCGTCCGGCAGGCAGTCGGGCCGCGTGGCGATCGATAGGCCGACGACGCCGGGCTGCGCGAGAATCGCCTCATAATATTCCCGAAGCTCCTCAACGGGCGCGTACGTGTTCGTGTAGGCTTGGAAATACCCGATATATTGCGCTTCCGGCCATTTCTGATGCTGCAAATCCCGAATCTTATTGAACTGGGTAATCAGATCGTCCCTGCGGCTTCCGGCAAAATCGCCCGAGCCCCGCGCGCTGCAGAACGTGCATCCGCCGGCGGCGATGGACCCGTCCCGGTTCGGGCAGGTGAAGCCGGCGTCCAGCATGACCTTGAACACCTTGCCTCCGAACTGCTCGCGCATTTCGTAATTCCATGTATGAAACCTTTTGTCGCTCCACAGCCTAGGGGGGAGAGAGGCGGCATCGGGTTTAATTTGAACGTGCATGTGCTTGCAGCTCCTCTTGCTTCGAAAATTCGTTCCAGCGTTTATCTACAATCATAACGAATATCGGCGCAAAACGCCACGTTACCCCCGCTTAAACTTCCGAAAAATCACTGGAAATTGTCGTACAAGCAGGGAAAATAGATGGAAAATGAAAGCGGTATTATTGAAAAAAGGGCTTGCTAAACCTTACATGAACTGTTATATTAAAAGGGCGATAGATCAACAATATCACTACTTTTACCACCTTCACACTAGTTGTCATAGCAAGTTGATTTTTTGGAAATTCGCATGAATAAACCAGTGAGGTGATGAGGAATGAATACGCAAGTGAAAATTCCGCAGGGCGATGAGAAAGTCACGGTTGAATTAACGAGAAAAGAATTGATGTCGCTGGCAGGGATCCGTTTCCACGGCAACCATAATATCGAAGTATCCGCTCGCAAGAAACTGCATGATATCCTCGAGTCGCAAGAGAGCGCCGCTCGGCAGCTGTTGAACTAAGCAAGCATTGAACGTAGACCGAACATAAACCGAACGTAACCGACTGAAGCCGACGGCGAAGAGCCTTCGGCTTTTATTATGCTTTCCTAGAGGTACGTCTAGCTGCAACCGGTTATGACCGTTCGCCGAAACCGGCTGGCAGGAGGGCATTCGGACTTTACAAGGAGTGCGGAATTCGGGCACAATAAGGACTAGCTTAAGAAGACGTGGAGGAATGAGTGCATTATGCGCCTTAGAGGAAGAAAAGGAATTTTGGAAAGCATTGAAGCCCAGCCGGAGCTGGTCGTGCTGGATGCGGCACCGCATAAGGGACGCTGGCACGAGTTTTTCGGCAACGACAATCCGATCTATATCGAGCTTGGCATGGGCAAAGGCAAGTTCATCAGCGACATGAGCGTGCGGAACCCGCACATCAATTATATCGGGGTCGACATGTACGACGAGCTGATTCGCCGCGCGAGCGAGAAGGCCCGCAATGCTTGGGAAGCGGCTCACGGAACGACGCAGCCGCCGAACCTTGCGCTGCTTCGCGCCAATATCGAGGGCATCGAGAGCATGTTCGCGCCCGGCGAGGTGCAACGGATTCACCTCAATTTCAGCGATCCGTGGCCGAAAGCGAAGCATGCGCGCCGCCGCCTGACGCATCCGCGATTCGTGGCGAAATATATCGAGATCCTGAACGAGCTCGGCGAAATTCATCTGAAGACCGATTCGCAGTCCCTGTTTGAATTCTCGCTAAACAGTTTCGCGGATATGGAGCTGCATATGCGCAACATTTCGCTGCATTTGCACAAGGAAGAGCTGCGCGACGATCTCGTGCTCACGGAATACGAGGGCAAATTCGTTGAACGCGGCAATAATATCCACCGCGTGGAAGTCGTGATCGGCGAGCAGGCGATCGCTGCCCACAAGGCTGCGAAGCGCGCGGCTCAGATCAAGGACCAAGCGGCGGAGACAAGCACGGAAGATAACGATCCGAGTATGGCGCCGACGGTGACGTCGGAAGGATAATGCAAGCCGAGGTACATGCGCGACCACGCGACCGACCCGCCGATCAGCACCGCGATCGGCACGAGGAGCGGCAGCAGCGCGGAATCGACCATCAGCCAAGGCGTGAGCCAGGCGAATATAGCCGTTGTGTGACCCGAAGGAAACGACGAGTCGCGCAGCGGCTTTTGGCATGTATGGACTTCCGCGAGCGCTTGATACGGACGAAGCCGGCTGAATTTGCGTTTGACGACGGCGACCGGAATATGACTGACGGCTACGGCCGAGAGGCACTGCCAGCCAGCCGTGCTCCACGCGCCCGGGGCGGCAAGCGCGCAGGCCAGGGCCGTAAGTAGGGTGAACGATGCCCCTCCCATATGGGTACTCGTACCTAGCCATCTGCTCAGCCATACGTCCGCGCCACGATGAAGCGGCCTGCGATTCGCCCAGAAGAATATCCGTTGTTCCTGCGCTAACACCCAGAAAACCATATTCACCATGTGGCTATCTCCTCCGGTATGCGTTGTAGTTGGCACTCTTCCTTCCCAGCATAAGCCGCGAATGTTCGCGCGACATCAACGGTCTGCTAACCCCGTATTAACTTCGAACGAAATTCTTCATTAACCCTTCATGAAGCCTTGATACCGCGGTAATACAATTCCTTTACACTCACTCCAAACTACCGGCTTCAGCGACTTTCTTCCTAAGGAAGCGCTGCACAAGCCGAACGGCGGAGGCGATTTGGAATGCGGCTGGCTATATTCACGGATACGTTTGCACCGGAAATCAACGGGGTGGCACGAACGCTGGAGCGATGGTCGGATTATTTGCACGCGCGGAATATTCCCTGCCTTGTGTTCGCCCCAGATCCTGCGGTCACCGCGCCGCTTGCGGCTTCACCCTTCGTGGAACGCTTCGTCAGCCTGCCGTTTTTCCTCTACCCGGAGTGCCGCTTGGCACTGCCGAATCCGCTGCACGTGCGCCGGGCGCTGAATGCGTTCCAGCCAACGATGATCCATGTCGCAACGCCGTTTAACATGGGTTTGCTCGGCATTCGATACGCTCGAAAACACCGTATTCCGCTAATTGCTTCGTATCATACGCATTTTGACCGCTATCTGGCGTTTTACAATATCCAATGGATGGTTAAGATGTTATGGAGGTATATCGACTGGTTTCATGCCGATTGCCGGTATGTGTTCGTTCCCTCCGCATCAACCCTTCAGGATTTGAAGGAACGGGGGTGGGACGAGAAACGATTGGAAGTGTGGACGCGGGGCGTCGATACGAAGGCTTACCATCCGAATGCCGACAAAGCGCAGCTGCTGGTCAGGCACGGTCTCGAGCGCAGCAAGTTCATCGTATTTTACGCGGGCAGGCTTGCCCCGGAGAAGAACGTGAATGTTGCCATCTCGGCGTTCGCCAAGTTTCAGCGAGACGTATGTCCGGAAGCGACGCTGGTCCTTGCAGGAGATGGTCCGTCCATGGACAGTCTCAAGCAGCAGGCGCTGCGAGAGGGCGTATCCGCGCATTTCCTTGGATTTACGGCCATGCCGGAGCTGCAGAAGTGGTATGCGGCATCCGATGTGTTCCTATTCCCGTCTCCGACGGAAACCTTCGGCAACGTCGTATTGGAAGCCATGGCCTGCGGCACGCCTGTCGTCTGCGCCGATACCGGCGGCGTTACGGATACGGTGCGGCATGAATGGAACGGTCTATGCTGCGAGCAAGGCAATGCGGATGCGTTCAGCGATGCGCTGGAACGGATGTATCGCGACGAAGGACTGCGCAGCCGATTTATAGCCCGGGGACTCGCGCACAGCCTGCGGCAATCGTGGGATGCGATATTCGACGATCTGCTGGCTAAGCTGCAAACGACGGTCATCCAGCCGGATATACGTTCATCAATTCGTCACATACGAGGTTAATCGGGCGAAACCAAATGGCTTTATTTCACGTTCAATAAAAATGAAACATGTTTTCGTTGTAAATGGCCGAAAATAAGGGCAATCGGGAAGAAAACAGGGGCTCAGTCCCGCACAGTTCCGATGCAAGCGCTTTTCTTCGCTTTCTTAAGCGCTCAGCGCCGATTTCCACTTTTGACAAATGCATGCTCAGCATGGAAAATCAGTAGGGCCGTGGTTTACAAAAAATAGATACCTCGGCTGTCCGACCACAGAACAGAGAGAATATAACAAAAAGGGGTCTCAAGGGGGTAACAAAACGTAATGATCAACACCATCATTATTTTGTTTCAAGTTTTTTTGGCTTTCGTAGGGGTTTATCAATTCTGCATTTCCCTGTTCGGCATCGCCAGAAAACGCAAAACCGCACAGCATAAGCCGCAAAAATCGTTTGCCGTCCTCGTCGCCGCGCACAATGAAGCGCAAGTCGTCGGAGCGCTCGTCGAGAACCTGCAAAAACTGGATTACCCGAAAGAACTTTACGATATCTTCGTCATTTGCGACAACTGCACGGACAACACGGCCGAAATCGTGCGCAGCTACGGCGCTACGGCGTGCGAACGCAAGAACCCGCATCTTCGCGGCAAAGGCCACGCGATCGAATGGATGCTGAAGGAACTTTGGGCGATGCCGCGCCAGTACGACGCGATCGTCATGTTCGATGCCGACAACCTCGTGGGCAACGACTTCCTGCTGCATATGAACAACGATTTGTGCGAAGGGCATAAAGTCATTCAAGGCTATCTGGATACGAAGAACCCGACGGATTCCTGGGTTACCGCTTCGTATGCCATCACGTACTGGTATTGCAACCGGCTGTGGCAGCTGTCCCGCCGCAACCTGAATATGGCCAATTACCTCGGCGGCACGGGCATGTGCTTCGACACCGAGCTGATCAAGGAAATGGGCTGGGGCGCGACAAGCCTTGTCGAGGATTTGGAGTTTTCGATGCGCTGCGTGAAACGCGGCATTCATCCCGTGTTGAATTACGACGCGAAGGTGTACGACGAGAAGCCGCTCACGTTCAAGGCTTCGGCTCGCCAGCGCCTGCGCTGGATGCAGGGCCACTTCACCGTGGCGCGCAGTTATTTCTTCCCGCTCTTGTGGCAGAGTATCAAGGAGCGCAGCTTCGTCAAGTTCGACGCGGCGCTGTATTCCATCTCGGTATACAACACGTTCCTCGGCTTCTTGGTCACGGCACTGCTTTACATGGATAACTTGATTCCGGCGGACAACGTGTTCGCGTCGATTTATTATTACCTGCCGAGCTGGGTTGCGGTCGTGGCCATTACGGCAACGGTCATCATGTTCCCGCTCGTCATGATGCTCGAAGGCATCAAATCATGGAAGATGTACTTGCACCTGTTCTCGATGGTCATCTTCCAGCTGTCGTGGCTGCCGATTACGTTCTATGCGTTCTTCACGCAAAACAACAAGCAATGGAGCCACACGCAGCATACGCGCGTGCTTCGTCTTGAAGAGGTGCAGAGCAAGCAAGTGTAATAATTTGAGGCTCGTTACCGTGGCGCACTACGGCTTCGTATCGAGATTGCGATGATCGCTCCCGTGGTGCTCCGCACCAAAGTCGTTCCCATTCGCAATCTCGATGCTTCGCCAAGCGCCAAAGTCGATTCCCACAAAATGTGGCTTTCATGATAGGTTGACTATAGGCAACGAAACATGCTATATTATTTCGGTAACGTGTGTTGATTACAATGAATTCATGTTTACGCACAAGCAGAGGCGCCCGCTTCTCACCTATTCGGCTGCGGCTGAACGGTTTGCGATCGATGATTAAGAACAGGCTTCAGCTACGAGCTGATTAGAATGCCTTTCATCTTGGTTATTGAAATGCGGGTCCCGAGCGGACCCGCATTTTTTGCTTTTGCTGGGAAGATCAGATCAGGGAGTATGAGAGCTACGCGTTCTTTTCTGATCTTTTTGAGAGAAGGCGACTTCTCGATTCATAAACTTTGGAGGTGGCAGGTTATTAGCAGGGAACATCAAATCAATGATGAGATTCGGGCGAGAGAAGTCCGCGTCGTAGGCGCCGAAGGCGAGCAGATCGGCATTAAGCTTTTCCGTGAAGCACTGCAAATGGCAATCGATTTGAACATGGACCTCGTAAACGTTGCACCGACAGCTAAACCGCCGGTGTGCCGCATCATGGACTATGGCAAATTCCGTTATGAGCAGCAGAAGAAAGAGAAGGAAGCCCGCAAGAACCAGAAGATCGTCGACACCAAGGAAGTTTGGTTCCGTGCAAACATCGACGAGAACGACTACCAAACGAAATTCCGCAATGTCGTGAAGTTTCTAGGCGAAGGCGATAAAGTGAAATGTTCCGTTCGTTTCCGCGGACGTGAAATCACGCATGCTTCCGTCGGCCAGAAAATTCTGGACCGGCTTGCAGGCGAAGTAGCCGATTTGTGCGTCATGGAGCGCGTTCCGAAGCTTGAGGGCCGCAGCATGATCATGATCTTGGCACCTAAACCATCGTAACCAACATTCTTTGAGGAGGAACACCAAATGCCGAAAATGAAAACACACAGCAGCTTGAAAGACCGCTTCAAAATCACAGGTACAGGTAAAGTAATGCGCTATAAAGCTTACAAAAACCACCTTCTGTCGGGCAAATCGGCTCGTCAAAAACGCGTTCTGGCTACGAACCCTGTTATGGCTCCAGGAGACGTAAAGCGTCTGGCTCAAGGTCTTGCAAACATCAAAGGTTAATTCATAATCTTACTAATATCTCGGGAGGTTTCTACTCATGGCAAGAGTTAAAGGCGGATTCGTCCGCGCACGTCGTCGTAAAAGAATTTTGAAACTGGCAAAAGGTTATTTCGGTTCCAAGCACCGCCTGTTTAAAACAGCAAAAGAGCAAGTAATGAAATCCTTGCTTTACGCATACCGTGACCGTCGTCAACACAAACGCGACATCCGCAAACTGTGGATCGTTCGTATCAACGCGGCAGCTCGCCAAAACGGCCTGTCCTACAGCAAATTCATGTTCGGCTTGAAACAAGCCGGCGTTGAAGTCAACCGTAAAGTATTGGCTGACCTCGCCGTGAACGACATCAACTCGTTCAACGCGATTGCTAACCTTGCGAAACAAAAAGTAAACGCCTAGTTTACTTGCATCGCATAGATGACGATAGCGCCCTCCCTTGCGGAGGGCGCTATTTTGTTCTGTATACTTTCGTACGGGGATCGTACAATAGAATGGAAAGGCGGTCATGAGATGAATATCCCGACAACCCGCATTAATAAGCTGCAAACATACATGTTCGATAACGGAATCGACGCCATGCTGATCACCGCGCCGAAGCATGTGTATTATTTGACGGGGTTCGCCTCCGAACCCCATGAACGTTTTCTCGGACTGCTGCTGCCGCGCGGAGACGAGGCGATGCTGCTCGTTCCCGCGCTCGATTACGAAGCGGCCCAAGCGGCATCCAGCGTAACGAATATTCATGTCCACACGGATACGGACGATGCCCATGCGATCTTGCGCAGCCTCATGCCGAACGGCGTTCGCCGCCTGGGCGTAGAGAAGGAGCATCTCACCGTCAGCCGATTCGAGGCGATGAGCGACGCGATCGGAGCCGCGTCTTACGTGGATGTCGGCACGCAGCTGCGAGATATGCGCGCGGTCAAGACCCCGGAAGAAGCGAATCGCATGCGGGATGCCGTCCGAATCGTCGAGGACGTGCTGCGCGCAGGGATAGCGCTGGCGAAGCCGGGCGTCACGGAGATCGAGCTCGTCGCGGAGCTGGAATACCAGATGAAGAAGCGGGGCGCTCAGGGGCCGTCGTTCGATACGCTCGTGCTCGCCGGAGCGAAGTCCGCGATGCCGCATGGCATGCCGGACCGGAATGCCGTGAAGGAAGGGGAACTGCTCCTCTTCGACCTCGGCGTGTTCACGGACGGCTATGCGTCGGACATCACGAGGACGTTCGCGGTTGGCGAAATCACGGACGAGATGAAGCGGATCTATAATGCCGTGCTGGCCGGCAATCTTCGAGCCATCGAGGCGGTCCGTCCTGGCGCGACGTTCGGCAGCCTGGATCGCGCGGCGCGCGAATCGATCACTGAGGCCGGCTTCGGACCTCAGTTCAATCACCGGCTGGGACACGGGCTTGGCTTGGACATTCACGAGTATCCGTCCATCCACGGGAATAACGAGGAATTGCTTCGTGAAGGCATGACATTCACGATTGAGCCCGGCATCTATGTCCCCGGCGTAGGCGGCGTGCGCATCGAGGACGATGTGCTTGTAACGGCACGGGGCGTCGAGGTGCTGACGCAATTTCCGAAAGAACTGACGGTTATCGGTTAATCGGCGGATTCGGTACATCGGTCCGATCTGAGATAAGGCGCAGCTTCCTGCTATGCAGGGGGCTGCGCTTTTTTGCGTGCGGGAAGAAAGACTCGTATTTTTAACAGGGCGCGACATCGCCGCGAAGATTGCCGGCGGCAACCTCGACAAGCTTAAGGCGAACCGGTCACGAAGACGCAGCTGGCGGCCGTTAGCAAGCTGGACAAGAGCAAACGTCCGGGAGACCCGGCCAAACTCTCCAAGATCGAGGCGGGCAAACTGCTGCTTGCAAACGGCGTGAGACTATAGCTTCGGCCAACAGCGCATATGCGCGACAACCCATGCCGGGAGGCATGGGTTTGTTTAATTGGTGTAGTGTCCTATGGACATCGGTACAATCGAAATCTCCTGCTAGTGAATAGAGTATAGGACAACGCCGTATTACCTTCCGCGGCAAATGCCGGGCAGTCACATTTGCCATATAAGGCGCACACAAGCATTGGAAGTACAATCATGAGGAGGAAATCCTATGCCACGCGTTACAAGGGATCAAGCGCAGAAGCTGGTCGGGAAGACCATCTATGCGGTTCGCAAGGACGGATCGGTCGTTACGGGCAAGCTCGTACGGATGCATCAAAACCAGCTGCAGCTCATTCCGGTCGTTAAAGGCAAAGAAGTACAAACGAGAGCGATCATTCCGCTCGTCTTGTTCGATCTGCTGGCCATTGGCTTATTCGCAGGGCCGTTCGGCTTCGGAGGCTTCGGCGGAGGTTTCGGCCCCGGCTTCGGAGGTCCTGGCTTCGGAGGTCCCGGCTTCGGGGGCCCTGGCTACGGTCCCGGCTTTGGCGGCCCCGGCTTCGACGGCGGCTTCAATCCATGCTGCCAGCCCGGACAGGGCTTTGTAAACACGCCATTCTATTAAACGGGCCGCAGGCTCGGAGACATGGTAACAGCTACACCAACGACTTCATCATTTCGTAGCAGCGCAATTCTGAATAATAGCGGACGGTCTGAAAGCCCAGTCTGGCATAGAGCCGCTGGGCTCTTGGATTGCCGTGATCGACGAACAGCCGGGCGAGCTTGGCGCCCTTTGCTTTCGCCTGCGTCTCCGCCTGGTTCATCAGCGTCGTGCCGATTTGCTTGCCGCGGTGCTGCGGGTGCACGACCAGCAGGTCATACAGAAGTACGCTTTCACGGATATAGAAATGAATGTAGCCCACGGGCAGGCTGCGCTTCGTGCGGGAATAGACAAGCGAGACGCCTTCGGAGAGACGCTTCGGCAGCTCTCGAATGGTCTGGGCATCCCGAGGCGAAGCCGTATAGGAGAGAGGGATCAGTTCCTGCTTGATCAGCCGTATGATTTCCTTGTCATCCGTTCGCGCCTGACGTGCTCGAATCATAAGGCATCCTGCTTTCTTTATCGTAAGGTGTTACATTCTATGTTGATTTCGAGGGCCGTGCGCCCGCGGCAAACGGGCATACATAAGTTTTTCTCGGAATGCTCATCCTTCTTCTTGACGGATGGAATCCCGAAGCATATAATAAACGATAAGCTAAGAAGAACGGCATTGCCGTTATGTGTAGGTTAATAAAGTGATCGGCTATGAAGAGGACGAAGTGTTAAGGGCCCTTTTGCTCCAGAGAGCGTGCGGAACTGCTGAAACCGACGCCAAAATCCCTTTTCAACGAGCTCACCTCGGAGCTGTTTTCCTGAAAAGCATCGTTTGCTAGCGGTGCGCATTAGGGAAAATCGTCAGGCACACGTTAATGTGCCAAGGTATGAACGGACCTCTGTGTCTTTCTTACCTTATGAGGATATATGCCGTGAGGCGTATATCAACCTGGGTGGTACCACGGAAGATCAACCTTTCGTCCCTGGATGCGGCATGCATCTAGAGACGAAAGGTTTTTTTGTTTTTTTAGAAGGGAGGACGACTTAATGGTCGCTCAACATGCAACGTTAAGGTCAAAAGAGGAAATTAAGGAAAAGCTGAGACAACCGGAGGTCATCTCGGGCTCAGAAATTTTACTTCGCAGCTTGGTGCTTGAGGATGTCGATTGCGTGTTCGGTTACCCGGGCGGCGCGGTACTGTACATTTATGACGCCATGCATGGCTTTTCGGACTTTCAGCATCTGCTGACCCGTCACGAGCAAGGCGCCATTCATGCGGCGGACGGCTATGCGCGGGCTAGCGGCAAAGTCGGCGTTTGCATCGCGACATCGGGACCTGGGGCGACGAACCTGGTCACGGGCATCGCCACTGCGTATATGGATTCGGTGCCGCTGGTCGTCATCACCGGCAACGTAGCAACGACTTTGATCGGCACGGATGCTTTCCAGGAAGCGGACATTACGGGCATTACGATGCCGATTACGAAGCACAGCTATTTGGTACGCAAGGCAGCCGATCTGCCTCGTATCATCCACGAAGCGTTCCATATCGCGAATACGGGCCGTAAAGGTCCTGTCCTGATCGATATTCCGAAGGACGTTTCTGCTGAACTGACGATGTTCGAGCCGGCAACGGAAGTGAACATCCGCGGCTACAATCCGACCGTACAGCCGAACAAGCTGCAGGTCGACAAAATGCTCAAAGCGATCCAGGAAGCGGAGCGTCCGATCGTCCTTGCGGGCGGTGGCGTCGTATATTCCGGCGGTCATGAAGAGTTGCACGAGTTTATCATCAAGTCGGGTATCCCGATTACGACGACGCTTCTCGGTCTCGGCGCTTTCCCAAGCGGCGAGGATCTGTGGCTAGGCATGCCGGGCATGCATGGTACGTACACGGCGAACACGTCGATCCAATCGGCGGATCTGCTTATCAATATCGGAGCGCGCTTCGATGACCGCGTAACGGGTAAGCTGGCCGGCTTTGCGCCGCATGCCAAAATCGTTCACATCGACATCGATCCGGCGGAAATCGGCAAAAACGTGCCAACGGACATTCCGATCGTAGGCGACGTGAAGACGGTGCTGCAAATCGCGAACAAAGACGTGAAATATGCAGCCAAAGCCGACGCATGGCGTGCGCAGCTACTTGCATCCAAGCTGGAGAAGCCGTTCAAGTACACGGACAGCGAAGACGAACTGAAGCCGCAATGGGTTATCGAAATGCTCTATGAGGAATCAAAAGGCGAAGCGATCGTTACGACGGACGTTGGTCAGCATCAAATGTGGGCCGCGCAGTATTATAAGTTCAACAAGCCGCGTTCTTGGGTTACCTCCGGCGGCCTCGGCACGATGGGCTTCGGTTTCCCGTCCGCGATCGGCGCCCAAATGGCGAATCCGGATCGGCTGGTTATCTCCATCAACGGCGACGGCGGCATGCAAATGTGCGCGCAGGAGCTCGCGATCTGCGCGATTAACAACATTCCGGTCAAGGTCGTTATCATCAACAACCAGGTGCTCGGCATGGTTCGTCAATGGCAGGAACTGATCTACGACAATCGCTACAGCCACATCGATCTGTCCGGCAGCCCGGATTTCGTGAAATTGGCGGAAGCTTACGGCGTAAAAGGCTTCCGGGCTTCGAATAAGGAAGACGCGCGTGCGGTATGGACCGAAGCGATGAACCATCCGGGTCCGGCTGTCGTGGAATTCGTTGTTCGCAAGCATGAAAACGTGTATCCGATGGTTACGCAAGGATCCACGATCGATCAAATGTTAATGGGGGATGCGGAATGAAAAGACATACAGTAGCCGTTCTTGTCAATGACCAGCCCGGCGTCCTCCAGCGTGTTTCCGGCCTGTTCGGACGCCGCGGCTTTAATATCGAAAGCATCACCGTCGGGACAAGCGAGGAAGCCGGCTTGTCCCGGATGGTCATCGTTACCACGGGCGACGATAATACGCTGGAACAAGTCATTAAGCAATTGTACAAGCTCATCGATGTTATCAAAGTCGTCGATCTCAGCGCCAACCCTATGGTCGGGCGCGAACTGGCCCTGATTAAAGTAAGCGCGGAACCTGCTTCCCGTCCTGAAATCATGGGCGTCGTCGAGACGTTCCGGGCAGCAGTCGTCGATATCGGCACGCATTCCATCATGGTACAGGTTGTCGGGGATACCGAGAAAATTGATGCCATGGTTGAGCTCATGAAGCCGTACGGCATTCGCGAGCTGTCCCGCACAGGCGTTACGGCGATGACCCGCGGCAACGCGAAGTAACCGATTGAACGAATCAAACCTACGACATGTAGCGAGCGATTGGTAGCAATGAATGTAACGAACGATTGAAAATGGAAGACACCGCTTTTGAGCGGGGGTTAGAGTGCGGAGACTGATTTTCGGACGAGCATGTGCTCGACCTGCTGCCGAAAAGGCGTCCCGCCTGTAACACCCGCTCAAAAGGGTTAAATAAAAGGAGGCTTCATTTACACATGGCAGTTACATTGTATTATGAAAAAGATGCAGACCAAAGCGTTCTGCAAGGCAAAACAATCGCAGTTATCGGTTACGGTTCCCAAGGTCACGCGCAAGCGCAAAACCTGCGCGACAGCGGTCTGAAAGTCATCATCGGTCTTCGTGCCGGCAAATCCGCCGAGAAAGCTAAAAACGACGGTTTTGAAGTATTGTCCGTCGGCGAAGCCGTTAAACTGGCTGACGTCGTACAAATCCTGATGCCGGATGAAACGCAAGCACGCGTATACAATGAAGAAATCGAGCCTAACCTGAAACAAGGCGCAGCTCTGATGTTCTCCCACGGTTTCAACGTTCATTTCGGCCAAATCAAACCTCGCAAAGACAACGACGTCCTGCTCGTTGCTCCTAAATCGCCAGGTCACATGGTTCGCCGTACGTATGTTGAAGGCTTCGGCGTTCCTGGTCTGATCGCGATCGAGCAAGACGCTACAGGCAACGCGAAAGCAATCGGTCTTGCTTATGCGAAAGGCATCGGCTGTACGCGCGCAGGGGTTATCGAAACTTCGTTCCGCGAAGAAACCGAAACCGATCTGTTCGGCGAGCAAGCTGTCCTTTGCGGCGGTGCAACTGCACTCGTGAAAGCAGGTTTCGAAACGTTGGTTGAAGCTGGTTACGCTCCTGAAATGGCATACTTCGAGTGCCTGCATGAGCTGAAGCTCATCGTTGACCTGATGTATGAAGGCGGCTTGTCCACGATGCGCGATTCCATCTCCAACACAGCGGAGTATGGCGATTATGTTACTGGCCCTCGTATCGTTACGGACGAAACGAAAAAAGCGATGAAAGCCGTTCTTACCGATATCCAACAAGGTAAATTCGCGCGCGACTTCATCTTGGAGAACCAATCCAACAATGCCTTCATGTCGGCAACTCGCCGCAACGAAGCACAACACCCGATCGAAGTGGTCGGCGGCCAACTTCGCGAACTGATGCACTGGATCAAGAAGTAATAAATACATGAACCGGGTTATCCGTTCATAGCTTTGAAATATAAATGCATGGTTGCCCGGATATGCGGACCGGCCCCTGCGTCTCTTGCGAATGCGACAGACGTCAGGGCCGTTTCGCTATCCGGGATTATTCTTGAAGTCCGAGGTGTAACTAATGCGCAAAATCTATATTTTCGATACGACGCTTCGTGACGGCGAGCAATCTCCGGGCGTGAACCTGAACACGAAGGAAAAGCTTGAAATCGCTTATCAGCTTGAGAAGCTTGGCGTAGACCGCATTGAAGCGGGCTTTCCTGCAGCTTCTCCCGGCGATCTCGCAGCGGTTAACGCGGTAGCCCGCGCCGTGAAGAACGCGACGGTCATCGGACTGTCGCGTTCGCGCGAGCAGGATATCGATGCCGTGGTCGAAGCGCTGAAGGGCGCGCAAGACCCTTGCCTCCATCTGTTCCTCGCCACTTCTCCTATTCACCGCAAGCACAAGCTGCGCATGGAGAAGGAGCAGGTGCTCGAGACGGCTGAGCGCGCAATCCGGTATGCAAAGCAATATTTTAGCAAAATCGAATTCTCCGCAGAGGATGCCGGCCGCACAGAGCTGGACTTCCTTTGCCAAGTGACGGACATGGCTATCAAGGCGGGAGCCTCCGTCATCAACATTCCGGATACGGTCGGTTATATGAACCCTTCGGAATACGGAAATATTTTCAAAACCTTGAAGGATCAAGTGCCGGGCATCGAGAGAATCCAGCTTAGCGCGCACTGCCATGACGATCTTGGCATGGCGACGGCGAATGCGCTGGCCGCGATCCTGAACGGCGCCGATCAAATCGAAGGCACGATCAACGGTATCGGCGAGCGCGCGGGCAACACGGCGATCGAAGAAGTCGCGATGGCGCTTGCGACGCGTTCTGATTTCTTCGGAGCGACAACGGGCCTGAACCTGAAAGAAATCGCCAAAACGAGCCGCCTCGTCAGCAGATTGACGGGCATGGTCGTTCCGGGCAACAAAGCGATCGTCGGCGCGAATGCGTTCGCGCATGAATCCGGCATTCACCAAGACGGCATGCTGAAGGAAAAAACGACGTACGAGATCATTTCGCCGGAAACGATCGGTTTGGTCGATTCCAAGCTCGTGCTCGGCAAGCATTCCGGCCGCGCGGCCTTCCGCGAGAAGCTGATCGACCTGGGTTACGAATTGAACGACGAAGCTGTGAATGCGGCATTCGCGAAGTTCAAAGACCTCGCGGACAAGAAGAAGAATGTCAGCGATGAAGATATTCGCGCCATGCTGGAAGAGAAGCTTGTCGATGCGCCTGAGGTCTATACGCTCGAGCAAATTCAAGTCAGCTACGGCAACAAGTCCACGCCAAACGCAACGCTGAGCATTCGCATGGCGGACGGCAGCGTGCAGGAGACTCGCGCGGAAGGCAACGGCTCCGTCGATGCGATCTACAACGCGATCGATGCGCTGACGTCGGAGACCGTGGAGCTTGAGGATTACTCCATCAAGTCCGTTACGCACGGCAAAGACGCGCTCGGCGAAGTGCATGTCGTGCTGAAGCAGGACGACGTGTCCGCGCAAGGCCGCGGCGTTAGCACCGACATTCTCGAGGCGAGCGCGCGTGCTTACGTCGACGCGTTGAACCGCCTTGTGGAGAAACGGAAGACGCCGGGGAGACGCGACAAAATGAGCCTGATTTAAAGGCTCATTGAATAAGGGGGCGCCCTGCGGGCGGGACGGGTCTGCGGTCGCTGTTGTAGTTCGGATTTCCTTCATTGGATTAGACATTTAGAGGTGGAAATCCGACTACAAAGGCGACACTCCGACTCCGTCCCTCCCTCCGGGCGCTCTTATTAATAGAACCTTTAAATTGATAACAGATGACGCTTCAGCGGCCCTCCCGGGCTTGCTGGGGCGTTTTTTGTTTTTATAGGCCAGTTCAAGTTCTTAAGAACGGAACCCAGAGGAGCAAGCCTCAGGTCGTCTTGCCTTGCAGGTGACCTCATGGGAGCAGCGATTAAGAGAGCAAACATAAGGGCAGCAAGCCTCAGGTCGTCTTGCCTTGCGGGGGACTTCATAGGAGCAGGATTTAAGAGCAGACACCAGAACAGCAAGCCTCAGGTCGTCTTGCCTTGCGGGTGACTTCATGGGAGCAGCGATTAAGAGAGCAAACATAAGGGCAGCAAGCCTCAGGTCGTCTTGCCTTGCGGGTGACCTCATAGGAGCAGGAATTTAAGTGCAGACATTAGAGCAGCAAGCCTCAGGTCGTCTTGCCTTGCGGGTGACTTCATGGGAGCAGTACTTCTAGGAAGTTACAGTCAGGCAGCCGCTCCCGGGCTTCTAGTACGTTTGTTGCACGACTAGCGATGTAAATCGCGCGTAGAACTAGCTTTTCCCATGCTATAATGAAGGAAAATCAGACATTTAGTAGGTCATTGGGGGAGCTTCCGGGAGATGTTGTTTGTTTGGATCGTGCTTTGGATCGCCGCGGGGCTTCTGCTGATCGCGAACCGGCGGAATCCGGCGGGGCGCTGGCTGAGCTTCGTCGCTTTCTGCGGGGGTACGGGAGCACTGGCTTCGGTGGTGGAGGGCTGGATCGTGGCATGGCTGGACAGCGGCGCGATCGATTTATCGGGCGAGCAGGTGCTGCGCACCATTCAGCGCGGCTGTTCGTGGACCAGTTATTATGGGCTTCCTTATGGGTTCTTGTGTTTCGGAGCGGCCTATAATCGGGATTTGCTGCCGTCCGGTGTTTACCGGTGGCTGCCATATACTGCGATCGTGCTTCCGCTTGGCATGTTTCTGCTTCCGCTCGCGGACAATTATCCCGTTCATTATCATTTGCTGGCCATCTGGGCGCTTCCTTACCTCGCGCTCGGGACGGTGCTGCTGCTAAGCAAGGCACATGTTCATCCGGCGGAACGGCGTGCCCATGCCCTGATGCTGCTGGCCGTCATGCCCGCGGTGCTGATCGCGGTCGTGATGAATTACGTGCTGCCGCTCTTCGGCTTGTACCGGCTGTGGGTGTACAATGTGTGGCCGATCGGCTTCGCTTTCGTTATGTTCCTCTTCTCCTTATTCAACTTCGGCTTCCTCGGCGTGCAGCTGCTGATCGAGAAACGCCAGCTGGATTACTCCTTCCGCGCCATTACGAGCGGTACCGCCATGCTGAACCATGCGATCAAGAACGATATCGGCAAGATCAAGCTGTTCGCCGACAAAATCGGCCGGGAAGCAGGAAACCAAGACGAGCTTCGTGCGGACTTGAATGTGGTCAGCACGGCCGCCGCGCATATCGAAGCGATGATTCGCAGCGTTCACGAGCGGACACAAGAGCTGCGACTTCAGCCGCGCATCGTTCCGCTTTCCGAGCTGGTTCGCAGTCAGCTTGCGGCGATCGCCGGACAGACGGCCGAGCGGGGCATTGCCGTACACCAGCAGTTGGACGAAGCTGCTTCTGCCGAAGCGGATCCGGAGCAGACGAAGGAAGCCATCCATAACGTGCTGCAAAATGCGATCGACGCCATGCCCCGAGGCGGGAAGCTGAGCATTTCGGTGTTCGGCGGGAAGCGCGGCAGCACGATCGAAATACGCGATACGGGAACGGGTATCGAGAAATCGCAGCTCCGAAAGGTAACGGAGCCTTTCTTCACGACAAAGAGCGGCAAAGCGATGAATTTCGGACTCGGGCTGGCGTATTGTGCCCAGCTCATGAGCCGACAGGGCGGCGAGCTCCGGATTAGTAGCGCACCCGGAGAAGGCACGACCGTGCGGTTTCATTTCCGCGCAGTCCGAAGACAGAAAGGAGGCCGACTATGAACGGCACGCCGATACGAGTCATGCTGGTCGAAGACGATCCGGATTGGCGCAGAGGGCTGATCGCATATTTGAACAACGAGCCGGATTTGAAGGTCGTCTGCGAGACGGACGATGCGGCTGCCGCTATCGAACTGGCAACAGAGGCTTCTCCGGATGTCATCTTGCTCGATATTATGCTGGCAGACAGTCCTGACGGCCTCAAGCTGGCAGGCACTTTAGGAGGAACAACGCAAGCGCGCATCGTGATGCTTACGTCGATGGAGGATCGCGCATTCGTTGCGGAGGCGTTCCGGGCCGGTGCGGTCAATTATCTCGTGAAATCGGACTTCGCCGCCATTCCGGAAGCGGTCAGACAAGCGTCAGCGGATCGGTCCGCCATCGACGCTTTTGCAGCCAAACAGATGCTGGAGGAATTCCGAAGGCTGAAGAAGCTGGAGCGCGAATACGAGACCGACAAGTTCAAACGCCTGCTGACCCCTTCTGAGGTGCAGTTGCTGTCGATGATTCATGATGGCTACAGCCAAACGCAGATTGCGGAGCAATCGTTTCTGTCGCTGCGAACGGTTAAGAACCACGTGGGCAATATTTTGCGTAAAATCGGCGGAAAGAGCAGCAAGGACGCGGCGCAGAAAGCGAAGGATCACGAGCTGTTTTGAGCCAAAGCCTGAACCCATGGGCATAGGCAGGCATAGGCATTCAGAGGCAAGGCATAGGCAAGGCATAGGCAAGCAGAGGCAAGCAAATGCAGGGCAGGCACAAGGGATGAGCCAATGGCCAGGTACCAGAGAAAGTTGGTACTTATGAGGCGGGAGAGTCAGCTCTACAATGGGAATTAGGAGCACATCCTAAAACTTCATCCCAAATGGGGGCTGCCCGAAATGAACGAATTGTGGAAAAGACATTGGACAACGCTGATTGGCTTATTATTTGTGCTTGCTGCGCTCGCTACGCTTTTCAAGTACACCGCGGAGCAAGGCTTGATTACCTTACCCATGAAGCTAGGTTTCGGCATGTTATTCGGTGCCGCTGCCGTCGTGTCAGGACTGTCGCTTGCGAAGCGCCCCGAATGGAGGCGTGCCGGGGAAATCCTGCTTGGACTTGGCGCCGCCGTCTTGTATATGACCAGCGCGTATGCCGGCGTTTATGAAGCGATCTGGGAGCCGCTCACCGTCTTCATCGTCATGTCGGTAATCACGGTCGGCATTACGGCCTATGCGTACCGTTTCAACTACCGGCTGCTGCTGGGACTCGGTCTTGGCGGTGCGCTGCTGGCGCCGCTCGTGCTGCGGCCGGATGCGGACCATGTATTCCCGCTCTTCCTATACCTGCTGGTCGTCAATGCCGCGTACTTCGCCATCGGCGTCGCAAAGTCTTGGCTGGAACCGAGAATTAGCGCTTTTGCAGCGACCTGGCTCTTATATGCCGTGTACTACTTGCAATTCACGCATCACGACAGCGGTTGGTTTACGATGCCGATGTCTTATGCTTCTGCGGCTTTCGTCTTCTATGCGCTCGCGTTCTACGTCTCCGCATGGCGGGAGAAGAGCGACTTCGCGGGCTGGAATATGTATGCAAGCTTCGCGAATACGGTTATCTTCTGCCTGTGGGCACCTGCGCTGCTGGACAGCCGTTTGTCGGTGACGCTGCTGCTCGTGGCGATCGGCATCTTGTATCTGGCGATGAGCGCGTTAGTCATCAAGCTAAGTAGACAGATGAAGGCTGCATTTTGGTCGCATCTGCTGTTCGGCGCCTTCACGCTCTTGATCGGGCTGGCCGAGATCGGCGGCGGCTCGGAGTATCGTCCCGTCATCGCTGTCTACGTTTGGTCGTTGGTAGCGGTGCTGATCGGAATTGCCGGCATGAAGCTTCGTTCGGATGCCTTGAAGCTGGCCGCATCGATGGTCTGGCTGTTTACGGGCACCTATTGGTTCGGAACGACCTGGGACGTGCCGAGGATGGATTGGTTTGCGGTGTACGTTCCTTTTCTGAACGGAGGCGCTGTGGCGTGGATGCTGCTGGCAGCCATTGGTTTCTGCTTCTCTAGAATGTTCCGCTATAAGAGTCTGCCTCGGGAAGCGGACAATGTGCTGCTGGGCCATATGTACGCCATATTCTCGCACCTCGTCGTTGGCGGCCTGCTGACGGTTCAGCTTACGAACGCGGCGGATGAATACGATTGGCATATCGGAAACGGGCTTTTGTTGTCCGTCGCATGGGCGGTCTATGCGTTGCTGCTCTACTTATGGGGCGCGTACAGCCGCGGAAGCTTGTTCCGTTGGTTCGGCTCGGGCGTGCTGGTCATCGTGGCCTTGAAAGCGATGCTGTTCGATTTATCGGGCGAGGATACGATCTATAAAATCATCGCGTTCACCATGCTTGGCGCGATTTGCTTCGGCATTACCTGGGTGAACCAGCGGTGGCGGGACCGCGAGCTGGCAAGTGCGCTGCAGCACCATGCGCAGCCGGATCTCGCCGGTCTGTCTGATCAGGCCGAGTCCGAGGTACGAGATCAAACGCAGGCACATGAGCAAATGCAAACACAAATACAAGATCAAGCAGAAGAGCAAGTACAAGAGCAAGTACAAGAGCAAGTACAAGAGCAAGTACAAGAGCAAGTACAAGAGCAAGTACAAGAGCAAACACAAGATCAAACACAAGACCGAACACAAGACCAAACACAAGATCAATCTCCAAGCCAGGATCCAAACCATCCAACAAAGCTCATAGAAAGCTAACTTAAATCATCATCTTATATGCTGAGCCTATAAAAGTCATAGCTTTCATATCTTTGTCTTTATGGCGTCGTTATGGTACAACTAGGATAGACTGAGAATCATAATCAAGGACGCTTACGAGGTCCTGAATAAAAGGAGCGTTTTTCCCATGGCAGAAGTGAAAAAAATCGCAGTAATCGCCGGTGACGGCATCGGGCCGGAGGTAGTCGGCGAGGCATTGAAAGTATTGAAGAAAACAGAAGAACTGTTCGGCTATCAATTCGAAACCGAGCACGGCCTGTTCGGCGGCATCGCAATCGACGAGAAAGGCACTCCGCTTCCGCAAGAAACGCTCGACATCTGCAAGAACGCCGATGCCGTGCTTCTTGGCGCGGTCGGCGGCCCGAAATGGGATAACAACTCCAAAGAGCTTCGTCCCGAAACCGGCCTGCTCGGCATTCGCAAAGCGCTAGGCTTGTTCTCCAACATCCGTCCGGCGAACGTGTTCGACTGCTTGAAGGAAGCATCCACGCTAAAACCGGAAGTGCTTTACGGCACGGACCTGATCGTCGTTCGCGAGCTTACGGGCGGCATCTACTTCGGCGAGAAATTCCGCCGCGAGGGCGAGCACGGCGAAGAAGCGGTCGATACTTGCGTATACAACGTGAAAGAAGTAGAGCGTATCGCGCGCCAAGGCTTCGAAATCGCACGCACCCGCCGCAAGAAGCTGGCTTCCGTCGACAAAGCGAACGTACTGGAAACGTCCCGTCTGTGGCGTGAAGTCGTGAACCGGATCGCGGTCGAGTATCCGGATGTCGAATTGGAGCATGTGCTTGTCGACAACTGCGCGATGCAGCTGCTCCGCCGTCCGTCAAGTTTCGACGTTATCGTAACGGAGAACATGTTCGGCGATATCATCAGCGATGAAGCAGCGATGCTGACCGGCTCGATCGGCATGCTTTCCTCCGCTTCGCTTGGCGAAGGCAGCTTCGGCCTGTACGAACCGGTACACGGCTCGGCTCCCGACATTGCCGGCCAAGGCATTTCCAACCCGATCGCGACGATTTTGTCCGTAGCTCTGATGTTCCGTCTGACGTTCGGCTATGCTGAAGCGGCACAATGCATCGAGGATGCGGTGAAGTCCGTACTGGATGCCGGACACCGGACCGGCGATATCGCGGTCGATAAGAGCAAAGCGATCGGCACGATCGAAATGGGCGATCTGATCATCGCCGCGATGAAGAAGTAATTTAGAATAATTATAAATAAGTAATAATTTCAATATTGACTTCGTTCTTAATAGTTGGTATTATTCTAAACGTAGTCACCAAATGAGTTTCATTCTCAACGGCATATCATTCAAACTTTTAGGAGGTTTTTTACATGGCAGAACGTTTGGTTGGTCGTCCGGCTCCCGATTTCTCGATGGAGACCGTAACAGGCAATGGTCAAGATTTCAGCACGGCTGCTCTTTCCGATTACAAAGGCAAATGGCTGGTCCTCTTCTTCTATCCATTGGATTTCACATTTGTATGCCCTACAGAAATCACAGCGCTTAGCGCGGCGGCAGAAGAGTTCTCGAAGCTGAACACCGAAGTTCTCGGCGTAAGCGTAGACAGCAAGCACAGCCACCGTGCTTGGATCAATACGCCTGTCAATGACAACGGTCTTGGCAAGCTGAACTTCCCGCTTGCGGCTGATATCACGAAGAACGTTGCCCGCGACTATGGCGTTCTGATCGAAGAAGAAGGCATCGCGCTTCGCGGCCTGTTCATCATCGATCCGGAAGGCGAAATTAAATACCAAGTCGTTAACCACAACGACGTTGGTCGTTCCGTTGAAGAAACGCTGCGCGTATTGCAAGCATTGCAATCCGGCGGCCTGTGCCCAATCAACTGGAAACCAGGCGACAAAAACCTGGTTGCAAAATAATAAGCATCCTAAGTACGACAAAGCCCGAGGTCTTTCACAGACCTCGGGCTTTCTTCCTATTCCAAAAGTACCGGATTAGAACAGGTTGCCGTGCGCAAGCAGGAATTTTGCCGTCTTGGTGCGAATAAGTTAAATCATGTTTCAAGAGGCGAGAATTGTGGTAAGCAGTTAAGGAGGGAATCCGGCATGAGCTTTTGCTGCGGTGCCAGCATGATTGGCACGAACGGTACGTTGAAGCATTTTCGTACCCATATTCACAATGTCCCGATTCTGTTTTGTCCGGTTTGTCATCGCGTCGAAATCCATTATTTAATCGAGAACGAATATGAAATCCTGGCCGAATACGCTCATGGGGACGGCGCATCCGAGGTCGATTTCATTGAATACGTCGAACAGGAAGATCAAGAGCTGTTCGAGAATTGCGTCAATAACGAGAACGAAGATCCTCTGGATGTCGTCGGCAATCAAATCGACATGGCGCTGGACCTGCTCAGCTTCGCGAAGCAAATCGGCGACGACAGCTGGCAGGGCGAATTAAAGAAGCGGCTTGGCGTACTGAATCAGCGGCGCAACAAGCTTAGACAACGCAGAACCTCTGAAGGATATTGTTAGCGGCAAAGGCCCCCTGACGAAGGGGGCTTTTTTATTGCACGGGACTTGATTCGGCTTGATTGCCGGATCTCGTGAAATGATTAGAATTTATTAATTTCTACCCCCTCAAAACAAACAAGATGACTCGAATACTGTACATGTGAGGTGGAGCTGGTTGTTACTCGTTCTGTTCAAACGAATTTTCGGCGGCAAGCACGATACGTCCGCGGTCACCCCCGATACCCGAATCGCTCCCGAAGAAATGATCGAGCAGATTCGCAGCGGAGAAGCGTCCCGCGACGCCTTCATCAACGCTTACCAGCCCTATATCGCCAAAGTGACGAGCCGATTTTGCAAACGTTATATTGATCCCGCAAGCGCGGATGAATTCAGTATCGCGCTCGCTGCTTTCGACGAAGCGATCGGACAATTCTCAAGTCAGGCAGGAAAATCGTTCCTCGGCTTTGCCGAAACGGTCATTCGGCGCAGGCTTATTGACTATGTCCGAAAAGAGAGTAGGCATCACGTGACGGTGCCCTACAGCGCGTTCGATCAAGAGGACGAAGAGGAATCGACCGTCAACACGATTGAAACGAACGAAGCGATGCATCGCTACTCGCTTACGCTGGAGGCCGAAGCCCGGAGACTCGAGATCGGCGAATACGACGGCAAGCTTAAAGCGTTCGACATCACTTTTGCCGAACTGCCCGATATTTCACCCAAGCATTCCGATTCCAGGCAGCTGCTGATCGCAATCAGCAGGCGATTGGCGAACGACCTCGAGCTGTACGCCTATTTGGAGACCAAGCAGAAGCTGCCGATCAAGGAGCTCTGCGAAATGACCGGCGTATCGCGCAAGACCATCGAGCGCAACCGTAAATATATTATCGCGCTGACGATTTTACATAATGGAGATTTCCCATACTTACAGCAGTACATAAAGCCTCAAGAACCGTTACATAAGGAACAGCCCGCAGTGGAAGGAGTGAGAGCATGAGCCGTGGAATCGTGATGGAAACCGGCAGCAAGCATGTCATTGTAATGATGCCGGACGGTCAATTCCGTAAAGTGCGAACCGCGCTCAAGCCCGAGATCGGGGAAGAATTCACCTTCTCGGAGCAAAGGCGGATGCAGCGGCCGCGCAAGCTGTACAGCTTCAGCGCAGGCGCAGCAGCGATCGTGCTCCTATTATTCGCCCCTCTCATTGCGCAGCAATTCTCGAAGCCGTCCTCCGTCGTCGCTTACTTAACGATGGATGTCAATCCTAGCATCGAGCTTGGCATCAATAAGGATGAGCAGGTAGAAGAGCTGAGGCCGATCAATGTGGACGGCGAGAACGTTACGAAGGGCTTGGCATATAAGGGGCTTTCGCTGCAGTCCGTTACCGAAGCCATCATGGACCGCATCAGCGCAGGTCCTTACTTGAACAGCGGCGAAGGCGACGTCGTCATTACGAGCGTAGCCGTTCAAGACGGAGTCAAAGCTGCGGAAGAAATCAATCTCACCACTCATATGGACACGGCCGTGCGCAAGTCGCTCGCTAAGACCGACAAGGGCCGAAAGCTTCAGGTCGAAGTGACGACGTTGTCCGCGCCGAAGGAAGTTCGTGAAGAAGCGAAGCGCGAAGGCGTATCTTCCGGCAAAATGGCTTTCTATCTGATGGCGAAGGAGCATGGCTACCATGTAACCATCAAAAACCTGAAGAAAGAGTCCATCCATCAAGCGGCGAAGGCGATGGGCGGCGTTGCGGCAATCATGAACGGCGCCGATAGCGGAGATAAAGATGCCAAGAACGCTGGCCCGTCAGCGGACGCTCCGACGAAACAACAGATTCTCAAGCCGCAGCCGGCCAAGTCGGATGCAGCGAAGGAAGCGGAGAAAGAAGCGCTGCGGGAGAAGCAGAAGAAGCAGCTCGAGGCGCTGGTCAAGCACGAGCAGGAGAAGCGCGGCTCGCATAAAGGAAATAAGGATAGAGACCGCAGCACCAACAGCGGATCCAATGGCAATCGGACTGGCCAGCCGGGCAGCATCATCAATATCATGGAGCATTCCCCGGGCAATAATGGCGGCGGCGGTCATGGCAACGATAGCAAGGGCGGCCAGAAGAAAGACGATAACGGCAAACGGCCCACTAGAGCCCCTTCACAACAGCAATCCCATACCGGTTCCAATCCTTCCAAGGATTCGGGCAGCAAAGTTAAAGGCGGCGGCGACGAAGCGAAAAATGCTTCTGACGGCCGCCCTAGCGGCGTTATCCAAGGGAGCAGCTCAACTGTAGGCTTGACTTTCGGCTCCGGCAGCGGCAGCAAGTCGGCAGACAAAGGCGGAAATGCGCGCGGCGAAGATAAGGACAAGCATGAGGACAGCAGCAAGAACAACAGTAAGGACAACGACAAGAATAGCAGCAAGGACAACGGCAAGAATAACAGTTCAGATAACAACAAGAACAACAATAAAGATAATGGGAAGAGCAACGATCAAGACAACAACAAAGCGAATACGGACAAAGGGAAAGACGCCAGCAAGAGCAATGAGAACGGCAGAAATAACGGGAATGATGACAGTAAGCGAAACAGCTCGAGCGGCAGTAATCGAGAAAACAATCAATCGGATAACCGGAAAGGGCGCTGATTTCAGCGCCTTTTCTTTTGTTTTTCCGCTCAAATTATGAAGATCGGCTTGCCGCGGCAGCGTGCAGAAAAAGCGAGTTCTATCGATGATTTTCGACAGGATCTCCTGTTGACAATAATTAGGAAAACTTACTATGATTACTGTAAGCGATCTCAACTCGGAATTTGCTGGGACATCTTTAAGGGTGGAGGCGAGCTTACAACGTGGAAATGTTTCATATTTGGGAAACGTCGGACGCAATCATGGCACGTCAAAGAGGAAGGGAAATCGCCAAAGCGATTGGTTTCAGCCTAGTTGATCAGACCATCATCGCATATACCATATCGGAGCTTGCCCAAAAGCTTATTTCAATCTCGGCGAAAGGACATATGATGATCCGCCCTGTGAGTCTCTGCAAAGGAGATCCAGCCAGTGGAATAGAAGTCAGACTATTCGATCATTTCACGGGGCCGAGTCGAATCCATTTGCAATGGATGAAGGAGATGACGGACTCCTTGGAGCTCAGTCACGACCATACGCGCGGAACCATGATTACGTTTCAAAAATGGGTTCACGCGCCATTGCGAGTCGATTCACCGATTTACGCGGCAGGAGAGGAGTAAATGATGCAGGCAATACGTATGCGTTACTTCCCTGCACTGGCGGAGTACATTCGCAGCGGCAGTGAAGCATCGCTATTTGAAGCAACGGAAATTGGAAAACTGTTGGAGAATATTCATCCGGAAGATATTATCGCCGTGCATGAAGAGTCCATGCAGATGCTGGTTGCCAACGTCGATTCGGATGAAGCACTGCGGCTGTATAGCCGTTCTTTTATTTTTTTGATCGAGCTTATGGTGGCGTTTCGTTTCCGCGTACAGCCGGAGCAAACCTCGGAGCAGCGCTTCAGCGAGATGAGAGATATGATGCTTCGTTCGCACCGCTCGTTTCGAATGGTTAAGAACAAATATGAAAACGTGCTGCAGCATATGGACAGCGGCATCGCGATCTTTGACGGGGACGGCATGCTGTCGTTCATTAATGTTCAAATGGCCAAGCTGCTCGATATCCCCCGTACAACGCTGATCGGCTGTAATTTGATCAATATTTTGTCTCATAGCAGATTGCGAAAAAGCACGAAACGAGTCATTTTGAAGCTGTACAAGGAAGTCTTCCTCCGGCGCAGCCGGTATATGGAGTTCGTGGACGAAGACGGACGTACGCTCCTGGTGACGGTTACATACGGGGATCAGCTCGAGGGCGATTATTTGTTCAGCGTGAAGGATGTTACGGAATACAAGCAAATTGAGCAATCGGCGTATCAGAACGATAAGCTTGCCATGCTCGGTAAAATCGCGGCTTCCATCGCGCATGAAATCCGTAACCCGCTCACCTCGATCCGCGGGTTTATTCAATTGCTGAACCCCCATCTGACGCAGCTTGGCAAGGAAGAGTATTCGCGCATTATTTTGACGGAAATCGACCGTGCGAACGATATTATTTATGAATTTTTGAATTCCTCCAAGCCCTCCGCGCCGATGAAGCAGAAGGTGAAGATCAATTCCTTGCTGAAGGAGGTTATCCTCTTGTCGGACAGCGAGGCGTTGATGAAGGGCTGCCAAATTCAATTCGAGACTTATGACGAGGAGCTGGCGGTTTCCATCGACGTGAAGCAGGTCAAGCAGGTCGTGCTGAACATAATCCGAAATGCGATGGATGCGATCGGCGATCTGCAGGGCGAGCGGGGCGGCAGAATCGATATCGTTACGAGGCGTGACGGGCGCGACGCCGAAATTACGATCCGGGACAACGGCAACGGGATGGATCTCGTGACGAAGTCCAAGCTGTTCGACCCGTTCTATACGACGAAGGCGGCGGGTACCGGCTTAGGCCTGTCGGTCAGTTATCGCATCGTGCGGAACCATGGCGGCAAGATCCGCGTGTCCAGCAATACGGGCGAAGGTACGGAGTTTAATATCTATTTGCCATTAGCTGAATAAACGATTAGAATCGGGGTAAGCCTCGGTTCTGACCTTACAAACCGGGGAAACCCGGTTTTTTTTGTTGTTTGTTCCGATCGGGAGAAAACGGTTCAAATCCTTGCATTACAGTCGGAGAGATTGGAGGATGTTCATTCGAATGAGCATTCAATTCACATATGGCGGGCGGGTCGATGAGACTGACGCCCCGGACGTTGTCGTGGCCTTCGTGAGCAAGCCGGAACTCGGCGGCGGTGCCTCGAATTCAACCGGAACGCCGCAGACCGGCCCATGGATTCAGGCCGTGCTCGACGATGCGATGCGGCAGCACGCGGCGAAGGAGCTGTTCAAGGCCGACCCGAAGGAGACGCTCGTGCTGCCGACGCTCGGTCTGTATCCGTCCGCGCATGTCGTCTACGTCGGCCTTTCCTCGCAGGAAAGCTTGACGACGGACGGCTTGCGCGATGCGGCGGCAGCCGCGGCCAAAGCGGCGAAGAGGCTGAAGGCGGTTAAGGTGTTCCAGCTGCTTCCGGCCTATTTGGCATCCGGCACATCGTCCATCACGGCAAAGCAAGCTGCACAGGCGCTGACGGAAGGATATACGCTTGGCGCCTACACGCGCACGACGGCCAAGAAAGTCGACACGCGCAGAAAATCGCTGATTGCCCAGGTTGCATACGCTCCTTCGGCTGCGCTGCCGGCTGCTGATGCGGCTGCCGCCGGCTCGGAATGGGAAGCCGGCATTCGGCGCGGGAGCATTTTCGCGGAAGCGGTCATGTATGCCCGGGATTTGACGAATCTGCCCGGCAGCACGCTCGTGCCGGCGAAGCTGGCCGAAGAAGCGGAGCGCTTGGCGAAGACGTATGGGTTCGATTGCGAAATTATCGACGAGAACGCGGCCGCAGCTCAAGGGATGGGCGGATTGATCGGCGTCGGCAAAGGCAGCATTCATCCGCCGCGCATGATCGTCATCTCGTATACCGGCGATCCGGACGACGGGGAGAAATGGGGCATTATCGGCAAAGGCATTACGTTCGATACCGGAGGCATCTCGCTCAAGAAGGGGCCAGGCATGGAAGAGATGATATCGGATATGGGCGGCGCCGCTGCAGTACTGGGCCTCGTTCGGATCTTCGGCGAAACCAAACCGAAGCGTAATGCCGTGTTCGTGATCCCTACGGCGGAGAACATGCCGTCGGACCGTGCGTTCAAGCCAGGGGACGTGCTGACGATGATGAACGGCACGACGGTGGAAATCGTGAACACGGATGCGGAAGGCCGGCTCGTGCTGGCCGACGGGCTGACGACGGCGATTCGCGGCGGCGCAACGAAGCTCATCGACATCGCAACGCTGACAGGAGCCGTCTTGGTGCTGCTCGGGGATACGGCAACCGGCTCCGTCACGAACGACGAATCCTTGCAGCAGCAAGTGATCGCTGCCTCCAAGCAGGCGGGCGAGCGAATCTGGCCGCTGCCGCCGTATCCGGAATTCCGCCGGCAGCTGGACAGCGAAGCGGCGGATATGAAGAACGGCGGAAGCCGATATGGCGCGGCCAGCATAGCTGGCTTGTTCATCGGCGCGTTCGCGGAGGAACGGCCGTGGGTGCATTTGGACATTGCGGGAACGGCTTGGCTGGAACGGGACCGCTCGTGGGAGGTAAAGGGCGGAACAGGTGTCATGGTACGGACGCTTGGCGAGCTGTTGGCTGACGATAAGGCCTGAATTACAACTAGGGTCATGGGGAGCTGGGAAACAAGGTCATGTCATTTTTGAGCCACGTCACGTCGGCATTTCGCCGAAAAAATCTGTCCGTGCAGCGGAGAGGTTTGCTTACGACCATCACGGAGGGCATTCCCGCCAATATTATCGCAAATCTGCTCGGCGGTCCGATTCTTACGATTTATGTCGTTTATCTTGGCGGAACGGCATCGGACGTCGGGCTGGTCGTCGCCATTCCGGCGCTCGCCAACCTGGTCCAGCTGGTCGCGGCCTTCTATATTCAGCGGTTCACGAATAGGCGCATGCTGTTATTCGGCTTCGCGCTCACGCATCGGATCTTATGGGTCGCAACCGGGCTGATCCCTTTCCTGGTTACGGAATCGCTTCGCGTGGACGTGTTTATCGGCATGTTCCTGATGTCCTTCATATGCGCGTCCACCTCCTCGGTGTTCTGGACATCGATTGTCGCGGACTTGGTGCCGGCTCAAATTCGTGGCCGTTATTTCGGTATCCGCAATACGATACACTGGGCCGTCGCGAGCGTTTCGCTGCTGATCGGCGGACAGATTTTGGAGCAGGTGGACGAACGCACCGCGTTCATCGTCATCTACGCCGTCAGTGCGGTCTGCACCGCGTGGAACGGCATCGAGCTGTGGCGCTATCCCGACCTGCCGTTCGAACGGTCGGCGGCTTCAAGCACCGCAGCCTTATTCGGCAAGCCGCTCCGGGATTCCGCTTATATGAAGGCGACGGCTTTCATTGCGGCATTCATTTTGCTGCAAAATATCGCCATACCGCTGTTTTCCTACGTCATGCTGGAAACGCTGGACCTCAGCAAATGGTGGATCACGCTCATCACGACGATTCAGATGGTCGTGACGATGTTCAGCTACTATTACTGGGGCAATTTGAACGGGAGGTACGCGACGCGAACGCTGCTGCTCTGGGCGCTGCCGATTATCGCGGCATCCTGCGTGCTCTGGGCGGGGATCGCCATTCTGCCGGTCATTCTCGTGCTGATTATCGTCAACATTGCGCTCGGCGTCGGTCTTGGCGGCTATAATTTATTGATTTTCAATTTCATTATCGGAGATACCCCGAAGTCCGACCGTCCGATGTACGTGGCCGTATTCTCCGCGCTGACCGGCGCAACCGGGTTTATCGGCCCGCTGCTTGGCGGTTGGATTTACAGGCGGATTGAAGACGGGTCGTATTGGCTGCAGAGTTATGGCATTTCCTTCTTCATCGGAGTGGGCTTGTTGGCGCTCACGCTGGCAGTAGGGCCGTTCGTATTGAAGTCGGGAGGCGATGACGTTCCGACGACGGCATTGCCTGGAGCGGAAGCCGAAGTAAAAGTAGAAGGCTAATTCGTCCTTATTCATCCTACATGCATGCCGAGAGGCGACCGCGGCACCAAGCTGCAGGTCGCCTTTCTGCATAATCCGATCCTCCTATTGGAAGATTGCCCCTTTTGTGTGAAACTAGAGATACATTCTGATAGAAAGCGGTGAATGGCATGAAAGTGGCAGCTCAGCTCTATACGTTACGTGATTATTTGAAAACGCCCGAAGATATCGCAGCGACGCTCAAGCGAGTGAAGGAGATCGGGTACAATGCGGTGCAAGTATCGGGAGTCGGCCCTATCGGCCATCGGGAATTGAAAGCATTGACCGACCGCGAAGGTTTGGAGATTTGCGCGACGCATGTCGGGTATGCGGACTTAACGACTCGGATTGACGAGATCATCGAACATCATCACATTTGGGAATGTCGGTATGTGGGAATCGGCGGATTGCCCGAAGCCTACAGAGGGAGCGCGGAGGGGTATGCCGCCTTCGCCAATGAGGCATCAGAGATTGGCAAGCGCTTGCAAGACGCCGGCCTTACGTTTATTTATCATAACCATGACTTCGAATTCGCCAAATTCGCGGGCAAAACAGGCATGGAAATTCTGCTCGAACAATCCGATCCGGAGGCATTCCACTTCGAGCTGGACGTGTACTGGGCGCAAGCCGGCGGAGCGGATCCGATCGATTGGATTCGCAGATTCAAGGGTCGGATGGAAGTCGTCCATCTGAAAGACATGGTGGTCACCAGCTCGCGGGAGCAGCGGTATGCCGAGATCGGCGAGGGGAACATGAATTTCCCCGGCATTCTGGCAGCCTGCCGCGAAATCGGCGTGGAATGGGGCGCCGTCGAGCAGGATTCATGCTATGATCGCAATCCCTTCGACAGCTTGGCGATCAGCCTCGCGCAGTTGAAGAAGCTGGGCTTGGAAGGGTAAGGGCGACTGCGCTAGAGGTAGCGAGAGAAGAAGAGTAAGAGGGAATAGAGTAACAGTGCCTGTAAAAGTAGGAGTAAGAATAATAAGAAGAAAAACTGGAAGCGGGGCATCTAGCCCCGCTTCCAGTTTTTGCGAAACGCCGTAGGCGAGCAGTGCTCCGAATTGCGGAACGCCTGCAGGAAGGCATTGTAGCTGTCGAAGCCGGATTGCTCGGCCACGTCTCCAACGGCTTCGTCGGTCAGCATCAATAGCCGCTTCGCGTCGTTGATTCGCTTCTGCAGGAGATAGTCCTTCGGCGTGCAGCCGTAATGCTTCTTGAACCGGCGGATAAAATGAAAGACGCTGAGCCCGGCCTCGGACGCCACCTCGCCGATGCTCCCGATGGCGGTATAGTTCGCGTCGATATATCTGGCCGCCCGCTCGATGCTCGTCGGTACCGGTTGCACGGAGCCGTCGCCGCCGGCCAAGCGGGCGCATTCCATGAGCAGGCTGTATACCAGCGAGGATTGCCGCCATTCCTGATGAGGACCGGGCTCCCGCATGCCGGCCAGCACGGAGCGGAGCAAGCGGAGGATTGGGGCGGTCTCCCGGTTCTGAACCGCCTCATTCTCGAAACCGGCTTCAAACGCCGGGAATAATCTCACCGATGCCCCGAACAGACGCCCCCATTGATTAGCCAAATCGATGCCGTCGAAGACGAGATAGTGAAGCTCGCAAGGATCGTCGGGGTCGGCTCTGTAAGCATGCGGGTAGCGCATGTTGTGAATTAGACAGTCGCCGGTGCCGAAGCTCATCCACGCCGCGCCATGACGAAACGCGCCTTTTCCTTTCATGACGATGAGCATCTCATACGCCGGGTAACTGTGGCGCTCGAAGAAAAAACGCGGATTGACGGGATCGACCCCGCCGATGAGCGGATAGTATAGCGTCGCCCTGGTATAGGGGCTTGGCGTGTTCAGCCATTCTTCTTGCATATGACCACTCCTCCATGGGAATCTCGCGGCTATAGAGCCCGCACGGGTAACCGCGCGGAGGCCAACGGAAACATCCTGCCGGACGAATCCCGGCAGGATGTTTGCTATCGTCGTTATGGATTCGTAGTCAGAATCAGGCTTCGGCCTTGCCCGTAACAGCCGCCCGTACAGGCTCTTCAAATGCCTTCGGGTCGTCCGTCCAAGGGAGCATTCCGAGCAGCATTTGCCGGAGCCGGGTGTCCGCCTTGGCCTTGAGCGCCTCGGACGGCTCGTAGCCGGGCCAAGTCCGAAGGAATGACGGCGCGTAGTTATAGATCAGCGAACGGCGCGTCTCGTCGGTGAAATTGTTGAGCGCGGAATGATACGTATACCCGTTGAAGATAACGGCGGTACCGGCTTTGACGCTCATGCGCACATGTCCGGGCATATCCTCTTGCTTCTCCACCTTCGGCAGCTGTTCGTTCGTCATATGCACGCTGCCTGGCAGGAAGGCAAGGCAGCCGCCGTCATGCCGCACATCGGACAGAAAATAGAACACCTTCGCCATAAACGGCACTTTCTTCTCGTTCATGAACAGCATGGTCCTCGTGTCCCGATGCCAGTTCGTGTGGGCTTCCTTCTGCGGAGGCTTGATGAGACCGTCATTGTCGATCATGACGAAGGAGTCGCCGATCGCGTCGCGCAAAATATTCATCATTCGGGCGTTCTCCATCAATTCCAGCAGCGCATCGTCGTACTCGATGACATTGCAAACCTGCTGCACGTTCTGCAGCTGGCCGGATGACGGATTGAAGCCTCCCCGCGTCTCCCATGCTTGGAAAGCGCTGTCAAGCCGTTCGTTATAAAAGTCCACCTGAGCGGCGTCCAAGAACCCTTCCACGACCAAATATCCGTCGCGTTCCCAAGCAAGCTTCTGCTCCATCGTCATTCCGTGCAGTTCCATTTCTCATTCCTCCTCAATGAATTGCTCTTCTAACTCTCATTATAAGTGCCGAATTGCATGAAAAGAAACAAGTAAATTGCTTATCATCCACCGAAAATTGCGCATTCATAATGCGATGAACGATAAGGAAATCACCTCTAATGATAACTGTTTGCTTAATCGTCGTTTCAATAATCAAGAACAGAAAACCAGTCACCTCAACCTAAATCTGCTACCTTATGTCCGCGCTTCCGACACGATATGATAGTGGCAGAAAAGGCTTACATTGAAGTTTGGAGGTATACAGCTATGTTAACGGACGCAAAGGCGCATGAGACCAATGCGCTGAGGAAGCGGGTTGCTCGCCGGAGTACGACGGCAGGACTGCTTCGCAAAATCGCCGCGCAGCGCTACTTGCAAGGCATGGCGATACTCGGAGCGGCGTGGATGATTATATTCAACTACGTTCCGATGTACGGCGTCATCATCGCATTCAAGAATTATATGATCGCCAAGCCGATCTCGGCGGCTCCATGGGCAGGCCTGGAGCACTTCCGGGAATTTCTGCAGGATGATAACCTGTGGCTCATGATCAAGAACACGCTCGGCATCAGCTTCTTCAAGCTTCTGATCGGCTTTCCGCTTCCGATCCTGTTCGCGCTGTTCCTGAACGAGCTGCGCTCGGTTCGGTTCAAGAAGGCGGTTCAGACGATTACCTACCTGCCGCACTTCCTGTCCTGGGTCGTTCTGGGCGGCCTCGTAGCGACGTGGCTGGCCGACACCGGCATCGTCAACGACGTCCTGATTCGGTTGAACCTGATCGATGAGCCGATCTTCTACTTGGCGGAGCCGAGCTACTTCTGGTCGATCGTCATCGGATCCGATATCTGGAAGGAGCTGGGATGGTCGGCGATTATTTACTTGGCGGCGATCGCCGGCGTATCGCCCGAGCTGTACGAGGCGGCAACCATCGACGGCGCCAGCCGGTTCCAGAAGATGCGCTACGTCACGATGCCGGGCATCAAAGGAACAGTATCGATTCTGCTCATCTTGGCGGTCAGCGGCATCTTCAATTCAAACTTCGATCAAATCTTCGTGCTGCACAATTCCTTGAACAACAGCGCGAGCAACGTCGTGGACATCTATGTCTACCAGACCGGCATCGCATCGGCCAGATATTCGTACTCCGCCGCCATCGGGCTGATCAAATCGATTCTTGCCCTGCTGCTGCTGCTCGCGGCGAACTACACGACGAGAAAGCTGAACGATACGTCGCTCTTCTGACCGGGTCCGCTAGTCCAGGGGCATAGATCGCAGCAGGCCGTATCGTTACGAATCGCTAGTATAAAAAGGAGGCTTCAGCGCGTGTTCACACAAGACCGCCGGACATCCGGCGAAGCCGCATTCGATCTGTTCAACGTCATCCTCATGATTCTATTGTGCTTGTTCATGCTGTATCCCGTCTGGTACGTACTGGTCAACTCCTTGAACGACGGCAGCGATGCCATGCGCGGCGGCATTTATTTCTGGCCCCGCGTGTTCTCGATCCAGAGCTATCGGGTCGTGCTGGAGGACCAGAGCGTACTGCGCGCGCTCTGGATTACCGTCGCGAAGACGGTCGCCGGCACGGTGACGCATGTGTTCTTCACGGCGATGGTGGCCTACGCCTACTCCCGCAAGGAGCTGATCGGGCGCCGGATCTATATGTACTTGGGCACGTTCACCCTGTTCTTCAGCGGCGGGCTAATCCCCTACTATTTGCTCATCCGCGACCTGCATCTGCTCGACAGCTTTCTGGTCTACATCATTCCGGCGCTGTTCAGCTTCTTCAATCTGATCATCTTCCTCTCGTTCTTCCGGGAAATTCCCGAAGGGCTGGAGGAGGCCGCCAAGCTGGACGGCGCGAACGATCTGAAGATCTTCATCCGCATCATTATTCCCGTCTCCATGCCGGTTATCGCGACGATCGCGCTCTTCACGGGCGTATCCCAGTGGAACGATTATTTTACCGGGGTGATCTTCATCAACGATCCGAGCTTGCAGCCGGTCCAAACCTTCTTGTACCGCATCGTCTCCGAGAGCGGCAGCACGCAGCTGCAGTCCGGAAGCATCAACCGCACCGTTACCATGCAGTCGATCAAGCTGGCGACGATGGTCGTGACGACGCTGCCGATCGTCATCGTATATCCTTTCCTGCAGAAGTATTTCGTCAAAGGCTTCATGATCGGCTCGATCAAGGGCTGAGAAGCGGCATGGAGCCGGCTCGCCAGGCAAGGGCGGGCAGCATTGATCATCGTCATTAACAATCATAGAAACGAAGGGGCTGGAAACAAAACATGAATAACCGAGTACGTAAATGGACCACAGGCGCTCTGACGGCAGCGCTCGCGCTGTCGCTGGCAGCATGCTCGTCCAATAACAGCGGCGGCAGCAATGGCGCGAGTTCGAACACGAAGAACGAGGACGGCGCGTCGAACACGGGCAACGCGGTGAACGCGGCGGCGACGAATACGTCGACGTTGAACGAGAATGAACCGGGCTGGAAGAAAGACACCTCCCCGATTACATTCGATTGGTACATGAACTTCTCATGGGCCAAATCCGATTGGGGCGATAACTTCGTATCCAAGTACATTACCAAGAAGACCGGCGTCAACTTGAAATTCGTCGTTCCGGCAGGCAACGAGAACGAGAAGCTGAACACGATGATCGCTTCCGGCAAGCTGCCCGATTTCATCACGCTGGATTGGTCCAACGACGGCGTGAAGCAGCTGATCGACAGCGGGCTGGTACTCCCGCTTAACGAGCTGGGCAAACAATACGATCCGTATTTCTTCAAGGTCGCCGATCCGCTGAAGCTCTCCTGGTACGCACAGGAAGACGGCAATACGTACGGCTACCCGAATTTCTCCTCTTCGCCGCAGGATTATCAGAAGTACGGCGATCAATATACGTCGAACCAAACGTTCCTCGTGCGCAAGGACATGTACGAGGCGATCGGCAAGCCGGACATGCGGACGCCGGAAGGCTTCCTGAAGGCGCTGGAGATGGCGAAGGAAAAATTCCCGAAAGTGAACGGCCAACCGCTCGTTCCGATCGGATTGACGGAGTTCGGCGCCGACGGCAGCTATTCGTTCATGGGCGGAACGAAGCTGGATTCCATGCTGCAGAACTTCCTGGCGATTCCGATGGAGAAGGACGGCAAGCTTTACGACCGCACGACCGATCCGGAATTCATCAAGTGGATGAAGGTGTTCCGCCAAGCCAACGAAGAAGGGCTGCTGTCCAAAGACGTGTTCATCGATAAGAGAGCCCAAATCGACGAGAAGGTCGCGCAGGGGCGCTACTTCGCCATGCTTTATCAGGCTGGCGACATGGCCGGTCCGAACAGCCAGCTGTACAAGGACGATCCGAACTCGGCCTACATGGCCATCGAAGGGCCGGCGAACGCGAACATGGATACGCCGACGCTGACGGGTCCGGGCATCTCCGGATGGACGCTGACGCTGATCTCGAAGAACGTGAAGGATAAGGCGCGGGCGATTCAGTTCCTGAGCTATATGCTGAGCGAAGAAGGCCAGCGGGATATGTATTTGGGCGAGCAGGGCGCCACGTACGATACGATCGACGGCAAGGACCAGTTCCTTCCGGAAATCAAGGAGCTGAAGGTGAAGGACCCGGATGCCTTCGGCAAAGAATACGGGCTTGAGAGCGCGTATTGGATGCTGATGGATTTCAATCTGACGCTGCCTTGGCAGTCGCCCGTCGTGGAGCCGGACCTGCAGACGAAGGAATGGACGAAGGGCAAGATCTCCAATTTCTCCGCCTTCGACTTAATCAATCCGTCGGGGCAATCGGAGGAAGGGGTGGCCGCCGGCAAGATCGCGCTGCTCTGGGGCGATACGCTGCCGAAGCTGCTGCTGGCCAAGTCGGAGGATGAATTCGACACCGTATTCAACGAATTCCTCGAGAAGCGGAATACCTACGGCTACGAGAAAGTCATGGCTTACCGCGAGGCAAAATACGAGGATAACGTCAAGAAGCTCGGCCAATAACGCGGACTGCCGGGCGGTACGCGCGAAGAAGCTTCGAGGGCGGCGGTAATGCCGGTCTCGAAGGGGCTTCATCGCGCGGCTACCCGCTGGTAGAATAGGAAGGGTATTCCATTCCAATGAAACAGGGAAGTGATCCCTTGCCCGTCTTCTTGAAGCATGTCGTAGAGAAGCTGTCCTCCAGGCTCGAGCGGATGTCGATCCAAAACCGGCTGATCGCGGCTTATCTCGTCGTGATGCTGATTCCGATTCTGATCATCTCCGTCTATGTATTCAATGAGTTCTATGAAGGCAATATTAACGGTCTGGCTCGGGCGAGCGAGTCCGAGATGCAGCTGGAGCAGCTTAGTATCCGCAACAATATGGAATCGCTCGAGCGTATGGCGCAGCTAACCTTGTCGGATCAGAGCATCATCGCTTACCTGACTCGAGAAGACGAGCCGACGACGGAAGAGCTGATCGCATTCAACAAGACGACGATCGCCAATCTGTCGCGGCTTCAGTATAACAATCCGACGATTCACAGCTTGCGCGTGTATTTCGACAATCCGGTCTTGTACGAAGCGTGGCCGTTGTTGCTGCGTGAGAGCCGTATCAGCGGGCAGGCGTGGTACGGCGGGGTCAGGCAGCTGGGCGTCAAGGAACGCTGGTCGATCTTCGCAACGGAGAACGATCCGTTCATCACGACGGAACAGAAGCCGACGCCGCTCGTCTCGCTGTTCAGGGAGGCGAACATTCCGCTCGGCAATCACCTCGGCATCGTGGAAGTCGATATGCTGATGTCGGATTTCTTCCCGAAGACGTTCAGTCCGATCGGGCAATCGAATTCGCAGATGTACGTTGTATCCGGCGACGGGCAGGTGTACTTTAACGATCGGAACGATTTCACGGCCCAAACGGGCTTTACGCCGTCGAAAGTCAAGGAGCAGCTGCGTCTTTTCGCTGCACCTGACAGTAACCGCTTTCAATTTACCTACGGCGGCAAACCTTACCTGTGCCTCTATTCGCAGGTGGAACTGCTGGATGCCCGGCTCGTTCAAGTGGTCTCGCTGGACAACGTGCTCTCCGGCGTGCAAGGCATTCGGAACAAGATCATTATCGCGAACGTGATCTTGATGGTGTTGCTTACGGCAGCAACCTATTTGATCAACGCCTTCATTCTGAAGAAGCTTCGCGTTCTGAGCGAATCCATGAAGCAGGTCAACCGCGGCGATTTCGAGGTATCGATTCCGATCAAGGGAAGCGGCGAGGTCGGGGAGCTTGCCCATCATTTCCGCAAAATGCTGCAGAAGATCAAAGGGTTGATCGCCGAGGCGGTCAAAAAGAACGCCGCGACCAAAGAGGTGGAGCTGAAATCGCTCCGCAATCAGATCGATTCGCATTTTCTCTACAACACGCTGGAGAACATCAAGATGATGGCCGAGGTGGAGCGGCAGGACAAGATCTCCAATGCGCTCACCTCGCTCGGCGGCCTTATGAGGTACAACCTCAATTGGTCCGGGGACTATATCCGCTTGAAGGACGAAATCGCGCATATCGTGAACTACGTCGCCATTATGAACATCCGTTACAATCAGCTCATCGACCTGCGTCTGGCGATTGCTCCGAAGTACGAGGAACACGAGGTGCTCAAAATGTCGCTTCAGCCGATCGTGGAGAACGCCGTCAAATACGGCATGGAAACGGGTCGCCGGAGAAAAGGCATCGTCATCACCATCTCCTGCAGGGAAGACGGAAATACGACGCACATCGAAATCAGCGATAACGGCGGCCGGCTGTCGTCAGGCCAACTGGAGGAGATCCGGCGTAAGCTTGCCATGGACGATGCCGAACTGGATCGCGAGAACGGTCGTATCCCGACGCTTCGAGGAGCGAATAACGGAGGCAGCGGCATCGGGCTTCGGAATGTGCATCAGCGGCTGCAGCTCTTCTATGGCAGGGAGTATGGGCTTGCGATTACCTGTGCCGAGGGAGAATGGACGGCCGTTACGCTGAAAATTCCTTATCTAATTCTATCGGGAGGCTTTGCGGAGCATGCGAAACTTATTGATCGTCGATGATGAACAGCAGATCCGCCAAGGGCTTCAGGCGATGATCGAGCGGGAGTTTCCGGAGGAGTACGAGATATCGCTTGCGGAAGACGGAGAAGAAGCGCTTGAGATCCACCGGGAACGTCCCGCGGATCTGGTCATTACGGATATCCGGATGCCTGGGATGGACGGCATTGCGTTGATTCAAGAGCTGCAAGCGGGGAATCCGAAGCCGGCGGTCATGATTCTGAGCGGCTATGACGATTTTCAGTATGCGAAGGAAGCGATCAAGTGCGAGGTAAAGGAGTATCTGCTAAAGCCGGTCGTGCGGGATGATCTGTTCGGGGCGGTTCGCCGGATCGGCGAGGCGCTCGCGCGCAGCGAGCATGCCGCGGAGCGGCTGAAGCAGTCCGATCGGATAATGGAGGAGCTGCGTGCCAGCCGGCTGAACAACATCTTCATGAATGCGCAGCTGGAAGCGGGCGAAGTGCGCCGACTGTGCGAGAGCGTGGAGCTGGGTCGTTTCCAGGGCGAGTATTATATCGGACTGATCGCGCTGTCGGAGCTGGATAACTTGACGGTGAAGCAGGATATGATGCTCCAACGTCTCTTATCCATGATGGATGCCTGTGCCGACAGGAGTAGTAACGAAGACGGGGATTCGCTCTGCGTCCACGTGCTGGACAAAGACGCGAGATTGGTTCTGATCACGGAAACCGCGGGAGTTTTGGAATGCCTAGCTGTCCGGGCGGCGCAATGCGGCTTCGGCAATTTTCGGATGGGCGTCAGCGGGAAAGCGGAGGATTTGGCGGCGCTTCGGGGGCATTATTTGGAAGCGGCCAGAGCGCTGAAGTATGGATTCATTCATCCGGAGTCGATTCTCATTCCGTACGGCAGCATCGAGCACAAGGAACGCAGCTACCAGCTTCCGCTCGACCGCATCCGTAAAATCTCCAATATGCTGGGCACCAGCCGGGAGCAAGAGATGAAGGCGCTGCTTCATGAAGTGCTGGACAGAGAGAACGTCGGCAAGTACGACATTTCGTACGCGGAGAAGCTGAGCGGCTCGCTTAACGAGCTTGTCTTCGACCGGGTGTTTCAGCTGTACGGCGAAGAGACGATCGAGATTTTGCGCATGTACAAGAAAGTCGGAAGCATGTACGGCTGCGGCACGTTCGATGCCTATGCGTACGACGTGGAGCGTCTTCTGGAGCAGCTGAACGAATTCGTAGCCAATATGAAGAGCATTCATGTCGATCAGAAGGAAATGAAGCAGGCCATCGCCTATATCGAAGAGCATTACGCCAAGGACCTCAGCATGACGCTTGTGTCCAACCATGTGTCGCTGAACTATACGTACTTCAGTCAATCGTTCAAAGCGTTCACGGGCGAAAATTTCCTCACCTATTTGAAGCGCATGCGCATCGCGCGGGCGAAGCAGCTTCTCGAGACGACGGACGAGAAGATCGCGCGGATCGGAGAACGCGTCGGATTCGGAAATTCGAAGCATTTTACGAGGGCGTTCAGGGAGATGGAAGGAATCTCGCCGGGTGAGTACAGAGACAAGCGAAGCCCGTTATAGCGTTCCCGATCGGCCGCGAACCGAACCGAACGGAAGGGAGGTGATGGGGCGCCGAGCTTGAGATGGTCATCGATGAACCGTTTTAACCGCAGCATGAACGTTACGGGATGAAACGCAAGTCCAATGCTTATTCACAAGGAGGAACCTTTGATGATGCAAGCTTTCGACACGGCAGTCCGTGTCCATATTCCCGGCAGGATCAGGAAGCCGTTATTGGCGGCGCTGGCGCTCTGCATGATGGTGGCGGCGTTTGCTTTTCCTTCGGCGGCCAACGCGGCTCCGCCCGTTAACCCAAGCGCAACGGATAATGCGAAAGCGGTACTTAATTACTTATACAGCGTTTCAGGCAATCATACCTTGTCCGGTCAGCATAACTATATCGAGGATCCTGCCGGCTGGTCGGCGCAGGCCGCGTCCGTAACGGGAAAGGCGCCTGCCGTATGGGGCAACGACTTCGCCTGGGACGATTATGCGACGTATCGCCAAGGCGTCGTCAACGAAGCGATCAGCCAGTGGCAGCAAGGTTCGCTCGTGACGCTCAGCTGGCACCAGCAGAAGCCGAACGATCCGGCGAACGCCGGCTGGGGCAGCGTTCAGGGCTGGTACACGGAGCAGGAGATGACCGACCTCGTGACGCCGGGGACGACCCTGTATAATCAGTGGCTGTCCAAGGTCGACGAAATCGCGGGCTATCTCCAGCAGCTGAAGAATGCGAACGTTCCGGTGCTGTGGCGTCCCTATCACGAGAATAATGCGGGCTGGTTCTGGTGGGGCGGCCGTCCGGCGCTGTTCAAGCAGCTGTGGATGAACATGTACGACCGCTTCACCAACTACCATCATCTCGACAACCTGATTTGGGTATGGTCCGCGGCATCGAATAACGATTGGGCGGAGCCGCTGGCGGATTACTATCCGGGCAATGCTTACGTAGACGTGCTTGGCCAGGATGTATACGATGGTTTCCAGCAGTCGTATTACGACGAACTGGTTACGGTCGCGAACGGCAAGCCGATCGCGCTCACCGAGAACGGCAAGATGCCGGACGCATCGACGCTGGCGAATCAGCCGCTGTATACGTACTTCCTGATCTGGGGAGATCATCTGTACTCGGAGAACTCGACCTCGGAAATCCAGGGAACCTACAACGATACGCATGTAATCACGCGCGATGAAGTCAGCATTCCGCCGCTTCCAAGCACCGGCGATGTGGACATCGACGATAACGCGACGGGAACGGGCATGAATAAATTCACCTATTCCGGTTCGTGGAGCACGAGCACCGGAACGACAAAGTTTGGCGGCAGCGATCATTATTCCGCGACGACGAACGACTACTACCAAGTCTCGTTCAACGGCACGAAGGTGAAGCTGTATGGCTCCAAGGACGCGCATCATGGCATTGCCGCCGTATCCATTGACGGCGGGGCGGAGACGAACGTCGACTTCTATGCGGCCGCGAGGGCGGATAATACGCTGGTATGGACCAGTCCGACACTGGCCGCAGGGAACCACACTCTGAAGGTGCGCGTCACTGGCTCCAAGAATTCGGCATCGACGTGGACGGTCATCACGGCAGATCGCGTTGCGGTGACGGCCGTCACGCAGACGACGATCAATGACGCGACGACGGGAACCGGCCAGAACCAGTTCGAATATGTCGGCGGCTGGAGCGCCAGCACAGGCTCAACCACCAAGTATAACGGGGACGACCATTACTCGGGCAACGCGAACGATTATTATCAGGTCCGCTTCAACGGCACCCGCATCGAGCTGTACGGCACGAAGGATGTCCATCATGGCATTGCCGCGGTATCCATTGACGGCGGAGCGGAGACGAACGTCGACTTCTATGCGGCCGCGCGTGTGGATAATACGCTGATATGGACCAGTCCGACGCTTGCGGCGGGCAATCATACCGTGAAGGTGCGGGTAACCGGCTCGAAGAACGCCGCGTCCACCTGGACCGTCATTACGGCCGACCGGGCGGTCGTCACCTCCTAGTACGGTCGGGACGGGACGCGGATGAATAACGGAAGATCAATGATTAGGAGGAGGTACACCCTTGGCTAGCAATCGTTGGAACGTATTCAAACGAAGTTTCTTGGCGCTCGTGGCTTTGACCTTCGTTCTCGCGGCATTTCAGGGGCCGTCCGCCGCGTCGGCGGACCCGCGCTGGTCCAATCCGAACATGACCAAAGAAGCGAAAGCGGTTCTGAAGTACTTGTACAATATCTCCGGCAAGGGAATCTTGTCCGGCCAGCATAATTACGTCGATGCTTTGAACGATTGGTCGAATAAGGCTGCCGAAATCACGGGCAAATACCCTGCCGTATGGGGCAATGATTTTGCCTGGGGCGAATACTCCTCCCAGCGCCAAGCCGTTGTCGACGCCGCCATCGACGCATGGAATCACGGTTCGATCGTCACGCTGAGCTGGCATGCCGAGAAGCCGGATGCGCCGGACGATGCGGGCTGGTGGGACGTGCAAAGCTGGTATACCGATGAAGAGATGCTGGACGTCGTCACGCCGGGAACCGAGAAATACAAGCAGTGGGAGAAAAAGGCCGATGAAATCGCAGGCTATCTCGGGCAGCTGCAAGAAGCGGGCGTTCCAGTCATCTGGCGGCCATATCATGAGAACAATGCCGGATTCTTCTGGTGGGGCGGGCGGCCGGAGCTGGTGAAGCAGCTGTGGACGAACCTGTACAACCGCTTCACGAACGTTCACCATTTGAACAATCTGATTTGGAACTACAACACGGCCTCCTACAATGAATGGTCGCTGCCCGTCGGTGATTTCTACCCCGGCGATCAGTATGTGGACATGGTCTCCGTGGATATCTACGACAGCTTCAAGCAGTCCTATTACGAGGATACGCTGCGCATTGCGGACGGCAAACCGATCGCGATCGGCGAATGCGGGCCGCTTCCGGATATTGAACTGATCAAGACCGAGCAACCGTTATACACGTACTTTCTGGGCTGGGGAAATCTACTGACAGGCAGCAATGCCAATGAACAAATCATCGCTGCCTATCAGCATCCCTACACGTTGACGAAGGAAGAGATCAAGAAGTCCGTGTTGAAATGAAGATGCTTGCGTTTGGCTAAAGAATCGTTTCAATCGTAATGGCATATACGCTAAGGTGCGCAGCCCCTTGCTTCTCTCTTCAGGAAGCGGGGGCTGTTTATTTGTTCTAACCTGCTTCAGAATTATTGGCACGATTGCAGGAAGACAAGCAGATACTAGAGCATTTGAACCGTAATTGGGGTAAACTAACAATAGGATATAGAAGAACATTCAAGTTGGAGCGTGATTGCCGTGAGCAGTGCCCAGAATGAAACCAGAGTGCCTCCGGGACAACGATTGACCAATGGATTCCCCGTGCTTCACCATGGCGAGGTGCCGTATTACAATGATATGAGCATATGGAGTCTGAAATTGTTCGGCTTAGTAGCGGAGGAAAAAGAACTCAGCTACAAAGAAGTGATGCAGCTGCCAAGGCAGGCGTTCAGCAATGACATTCATTGCGTCACGACCTGGAGCAAGCTCGATAATGTGTGGGAAGGCATCGCCGTTCAGGAGGTGCTGAAGGGGATTGAAATCAAGCCCGAAGCCAAATACGTCATGCTGCATGCCGAGCACGGATGGACGACGAATTTGCCGATCGCGGATTTCTTGAGGGAGACGTCGTTCTTCGGCATCAAGCATAACGGAGCTTTGCTGACTCCGGAGCACGGTTATCCGCTTCGCATGGTCGTGCCCCATCTGTACTTCTGGAAGAGCGCCAAGTGGCTGCGCGGCATCGAATTCATGGCGAACGACAAGCCGGGCTTTTGGGAGCGGAATGGGTACAACATGTATGGAGACCCCTGGAAAGAAGAAAGATACGATTTCGATTAATCAGAGCTGTCCGATTGAACGATCAAGAGGCGAGCACAGACTGCGACATGCAGCGGCGTGCTCGTTTTTTTGTGCTTGGCACACGGGATGCAAGTACGAACGGAAAGAGATTAATAATTTTTGTAAGCGATTGCACCGTAAGGCAGGAGATTGTCGCTTCGTGAAGAAACCTAATAGCTAACGCCAATAAAAACGTTTTTATAAGGGAGGTCGGAGACGGCAATGCAGTCCATCGATGAAGATTTCATTCCGTTTGGATTCCAATATTATCGTTCGCCCACGCCTGTTCGCGCGGACTGGGACAAGGATCTGGCGCAGCAGGCGGCGCTCGGCTTCAATACGGTGAAGCTTTGGATCCAGTGGCGCGCGAGCCATCCGGAGCCGGACCGCTTCGAATTCGGCGACGTGGACGAATTGATGGATTTATCCGCCAAGCACGGTTTAAAGGTTATTTTGAACGTGATTTTCGATACCGCGCCCGCATGGGTATATATTCGGTATCCCGATTCGAAGATGATGACGGCGAACGGGCAGGTTCTCGAACCCACGGCGATATCCTGCAGGCAGATCGGCGGGGCGCCGGGACCTTGCTTCCATCACGAGGAAGCGAATGCGTGGAAGGATGCGTTTCTGGCGGCTGCCGTGAACAGGTACAAGGATCATCCGGCGCTGTACGTGTGGGATCTGTGGAACGAGCCCGAGCTGACGGTCTCTATCAAGCGGGAGCTATCGTTTGGGAATCAGGTCTGCTATTGCGGGCATTCGGTGCAGGCCTTTCACGATTGGCTGCGATGCAAATACGACTCGCTTGCCGCGCTCAACGCCAAGTGGCAGCGCACTTACGTTCATTGGGAAGAAGTCGAGGCGCCGCGGCAGCAGGCGATCGTCAACGATCTCGTCGACTGGCGCCTGTTCATGGCGGACACGGTGACGAACGAGCTGAAGCGGCGCATTGCCGTCGTGAAGCGATACGATGCCTATCATTCCGTGATGTGCCATACCGTACCCGCACCGATCTTTAATCTGATCACGGCGGGCTCCGATGATTTTCAGCTGGCGGAACCATGCGATCTGTTCGGCAACAGCCTGGGGTCGTCGGCATGGGCGGCGGACTTGCTCAAATCGGCAGCGAAAGGCAAGAAGCTGATCAACTCCGAAATCCATGCGATGCCCGGCACGACGGCGCTGAAGCCCCGCAAGCTGGATTGGCGCACGCTCAAGGAGCATATCTTGATTCCGCTCGCCCGCGGCATCGGCGGCTTCGTGTTCTGGCAATATCGGGCGGAGGTGCTCGGCTACGAGGCGCCGGCCTGGGGGCATACGTACTTGAACGGGGATCCGACGCCTTGGCTCATGCAAACGGCCGAACTGAACCGGATCGTGCAGGCCAACCAGGACCTTATTCTGCGGCATGACACGCGAAGCGACGGTATTGCCATTCTATACAGCGCGGAGACGCAGATTGCGAATTTCGCCGCGTTCGGCCATTTGGACACGTATTTCGAATCGCTTCAGGGCGCGCATCAGCTGCTTCATGACTTGAATTATAAAGCCGAATTCGTGCACGAGCGGGATTTGGCAGCCGAACTGCAGCGCTACCGCTGTTTGTGGATGCCGTTCCCAATCTACTTGAACGAGACGGACAGTCAATTGCTGCGGCAATGGATTGCGGATGGAGGAACGCTCGTCTCCGAATGTTCCTTCGGCATGATTCGGGCGGAGAACGGTTTTCACAGCTATCAAATACCGGGCTTCGGGTTCGATGAGGTGTTCGGCGTGCGAGAGGAGTGGATTCATTCCGCCGCTCATCTGGATCACAGCTATCACGAGCGTACGATCGATGGACGCGGCGACGATATCTGGCTTGCTTATGAAGGGAACGCCGTTTCCGATTCCGCTCAGGCAACGGAAATCCGTTATGCCAGAGGCGCGTATTATCAATCGGAAATTCGCGTGTCGCCAGGTACGGAAATCCTCGCAAGCTTCGGTGACGCGGGAGTCGCTAGGTCCAGCGCTGATGGCGCCGACACCGATGCCGACGCCAACTCAGATGCCAGCGCAAATGCCGCCGTCACGCTGAATCGCTTCGGCAGCGGGAACGCGATATGGATCGGCACGCTGATGGGGGCTGCCTATTGGCATGGCCGGGATAAAGAGACGCGGGAGCTCGCGGAACGGCTGCTGCACCGGGCCGGCTGCGCGCCTAGCGTCGCAACGGATGCCTACGGCTTCCGCGTCGATATTTTGGAGCAGCGCTCGCGGCGGATCGAGGGTGCTGCCGGCGATAGTGATAACATTAGCGAGCGCAATAACGCTGGCATTGGCGATCGCACGACCGAAGCGCTGCTCTTCGTGCAGAATCTGCTGGGCGAGCCGGCTTTCCGCAGCATTAGCTTCAGCGGAAGAACGCCCGTCCGCTGCGAACCATGGTTCCAAGACGGCGAAGCGAGCGTGGAGGGCAAGACGATCCGAATCGCTTTGGAGGCTAACGACATTCAAGTCTACCGCTGCACGTTGTTATCTTAGACAATCCATCATCTATTTCGGAAGGAACGATACCTATGACAACCGTACAAAGCAAGCAGAATCAAATGGTCGAGCTGACGTTCGAATCCAGCATCAACTATGAGGATCCGTTCAATCACGTCAAATTCGAGGCGTTCGTCTCGACGCCTGCGGGCGAGACGCTCAAGGTCCCCGGCTTCTGGGCCGGCGGCGGACAGTGGAAGCTCCGTTATGCCTCTTCGCAAATCGGCGAACATCGCATCATTACCAAATGCTCCAACCATATCGACGAGGGTCTGGACGCGCAGGCTGCCGTGATCTCCATCGAGGCTTACGAAGGCGACAACCCGTTGCTCAAGCATGGCGCGGTGCATGCGGCCGCGAACCGTTCGCATCTGGAGCACGAGGACGGCACGCCGTTCTTCTGGCTGGCCGATACGTGGTGGATGTCGCTGACCGGCCGGCTGCAGTGGCCGGACGACTTCAAATGGCTGGCGCAGGACAGGGTGGCCAAAGGCTATACCGCCATCCAAGTCGTAGCCGGACTTTATCCGGATATGGGACCTTTCGACGAGCGGGGCGCGAACGAAGGCGGGCAGTCTTGGGAACCGGAATTCAAGCGGATCAATCCGGCCTTCTTCGACGCGGCAGACCGCAAAATCGACTGGATGGTGCAATCCGGACTGATGCCGTGCATCGTCGGCAGCTGGGGCTACTATTTGGATTTTGCCGGCAAAGACAAGCTTCGCCAGCACTGGGAATATCTCGTGGCGCGGTACGCGGCTTATCCCGTCATCTGGTGCGCGGCCGGCGAAGCGAACATGCCTTACTACCAGTGGGATTCCTTTAAGGATGCTGCGTTGAAGGAGTCTTACATGCTCCGGCATAAAGTCGAATGGACGGAAATGGGCGAGTTCATCAAAGGCATCGATCCGTTCCGCCGCGGATTGACGATCCATCCGACGGAATACGGCCATGACATGGTCGAGGATGCTTCCATGCTGGATCTCGACATGCTTCAAACCGGACATTCCGGCTTGCTGACTGTCGATGCCACGACCAAACGGATTCAATCGTCCGTCGCCCGCGAGCCGAAGACGCCGGTTATCAATTCCGAGGTATGCTACGAGGGCATCGGCGGGACGAGCTTCCAGGATGCGCAGCGCATGCTTTTCTGGAATTGCGTGCTGAACGGCGCTTGCGGCCACACGTATGGCGCGAACGGCATCTGGCAGGTCAACGACGAAGAGCGGCCGTACGGCGCATCGCCAACCGGTATCGCTTGGGGACACAGCTTCTGGAAGGATGCGGCCAACCTGCCGGGCTCCGGTCAGGTCGGCCTCGGCAAGCGGCTGCTTGAGCGCTATGAATGGTGGGCGTTCACGTCGCATCCGGAGTGGCTGAATCCGGTACCGGACAACGCCGACGTGTATTCGCGGCCGTATGCGGCAGGCATTCCGGGCGAAGTGCGGGTCATCTACGCATCCATTCATATGGTGTTCCCGGGGCTGACGGTGCGCGGCATCGAACAGGACGTGAGTTACCGGGCGTTTCTGTTCGATCCGGCGACGGGGGAAGAGATCGACAAGGGGATCGTCGAACCGGATGCAGAGGGCACATGGTACACCGGCCCGCTTCCGGTCTTCCACGACTGGGTGCTGGTGCTGGAGCGGGCGAAGTAAGCCGAGGCTCCGCCTTTCGTAGTGAGATTGCGGACCAAACATGCTATAGTAATAAAATAACTTAGACGAAGATGAACGCGTGACTGGATCGGTAAGCCGAGCAAGACGGGAGGGGAGCAGCAATGCCCCTTGCCGGCGGCTTCCCGTTCCTATCATTCGTTCTTTCTTTCTGTTCATGAGGCGGTGCGCGTTGGGATGACCTACGAGGAAGTCATGAGGCAGCTCGAAGAATTAGGCTCCGAGCAGACGAAGAAGACGTTCATGAATCACGGCGCGCAGGAACCGCTCTTCGGCGTCAAGATCGGCGACTTGAAGAAGCTGGTCAAACCCGTGAAGAAGGATCAGGCGTTAGCGGCTTCCCTGTATGAATCCGGCGTGAGCGACGCGATGTATTTGGCCGGGCTTACGCTCGACCCTGCATTGCTTGACAAGGACCAGCTTCGGAAGTGGGTGCTTCGCGCGAATTGGTACCTGCTGGCGGAGACGACGGTTGCGGGACTGGCCGTGGAAAGTCCGTACGGACGGGAGCTGGCGATGGAATGGATCGCTTCTTCGGACGAGCTGGTCTCCGCCTGCGGCTGGAGCACCTACGCGAACCTGGTCTCGATCACGCCGGATGATCGGCTGCATGTTGGGGAGCTGCGGGAATTGCTTAGCACGGTGGAATTGAGCATTCACCAAGAGCCCCGGGACCGGGTTCGTTACACGATGAACGGGTTTGTTATTTCGGTCGGCGCTTACGTCGTGGCGTTGTACGAAGATGCGATGGCCGCCGCGACCGCGATCGGCAAGGTTCACGTTCAAGTCGGCAATACGGCCTGCAAGGTGCCGCTCGCCAAGGATTATTTGACCAAAATGGACGCGATGGGCAAGCGAGGACATAAACGCAAGACATGCATATGCTAAATTCATGCGTTCATGAGTCGGTTAAAGTTCGATCCCAAAATTAGCTAAGCTAACGGTTGCACGAGTGGCTAATCTGTTCAAAATGACCATTTTAAATCGGTAACGGTTGCAGGAGAGCTTAATGGGAGGATTGTCCGTGCAATCGGGCACTAAATCGTGCAGCGATTGATTCACAGCAGCAGAGCAGACAGACAGAAAGAAAGAAGGTACGGGAAGCAATGGAGCATCGGCTTGATAATTATATGATCGGCATTGATATCGGAACGACCAGCACGAAGGCAGTGCTGTTCCGCGAAGATGGAGAAGTGGCTGCTTCGGCGCATGTGGAGTATCCGCTCTACACGCCGACGCCGGACGTGGCGGAGCAGGATCCGGAACAGATCTTCGCGGCGGTGATCTCGACCGTCAAGCAGGTCATGGCGATGGCACGGATCGAAGCGGAAGCGGTGCTGCTGGCGTCCTTCAGCTCGGCCATGCACAGCGTAATCCCGATCGATGCGGCGGGCAAGCCGCTCATGAACTGCTTGACCTGGGCGGACAATCGCAGCGCGGGCTGGGCGGACCGGCTGAAGAACGAGATGAACGGACATGCGGTCTACAGGCGGACGGGCACGCCGATTCACCCGATGTCGCCGATCACGAAGCTGTTGTGGCTGCGCCATGACGTGCCGGACGTGTTCAGCGCGGCTTACAAATTCATCTCCATCAAGGAGTATGTGTTCGGCAAGCTGTTCGGTTCGTACGTGATCGATCATTCCATCGCTTCCGCCACGGGAATGTTCAACCTGGAGCAGCTGGATTGGGACGTCGAGGCGCTGCAAATCGCGGGCGTGACGCCAGACAGATTATCGACGCTTGTACCGACGACGCATGCGATGCGGGGCATGCGGCCGGAATACGCGGAAGCTATGGGGCTGCTGCCGGAGACGCCGTTCGTCGTGGGCGCAAGCGATGGCGTGCTGTCCAACCTTGGCGTCAACGCGACCGAGCCGGGCGTCGTCGCCGTGACGATCGGTACGAGCGGAGCGGTTCGCACGGTCGTGGATAAGCCGGTCACGGATCCCAAGGGCCGATATTTCTGCTATGCGCTGACGGAAGACCGGTGGGTCATCGGCGGTGCCGTCAACAACGGCGGCGTCATCTTCCGCTGGCTTCGGGACGAGCTGGGCGGTTCGGAGACCGAGACCGCGAAGCATCTGGGCATGGATGCGTACGACCTGCTGACGCAAATCATGGAGCGGGTCCGTCCGGGATCCGACGGGCTGCTCTTCCATCCGTACTTGACGGGAGAGCGGGCACCGCTGTGGAATCCCGACGCCCGCGGCTCGTTCTTCGGGCTGACGCTGCACCATGGCAAGGAGCATATGATGCGCGCCGTGCTGGAGGGCATCAATTATAACTTGTACGCGGTGCTGAAGGCGCTTGAGGAGACGACGGGCAAGCCGAAGCGGATTCATGCGACCGGCGGCTTTGCGCGTTCGGAGCTGTGGCGCCAAATGATGGCCGATATTTTCGATCAGGAAGTCGTCATCCCGGCAAGCTTCGAGAGCTCCTGCCTGGGCGCCGTCGTTCTCGGTCTTGTCGCGATCGGACGTGCGGATTCGTTCGATATCGTCGATCGCATGGTCGGGGCCACGCACGCGCATCAACCTAATAAAGAAGCAGCAGCTCTGTATCAGAGGCTGCTGCCGATTTACTTGCGGATTACGGACAAGCTGGAGGACGAGTACGCGAGCATCGCCGAGTTCCAGCGCAGTTTGTTTCAATGAGCGAGGCCGCTGTCAAAATCGTGATTGATGGCGATGATGCCGATGACCTGCGGGGTATCCGCGCTGCCCGCGAACCAAATCTCGCCGTTGCCCACCATGACGCCTTGGTAATTCACGAATAGATGATCGGACGACTGCTGCGCGATGGCGTCTTTGATCGGCTGCGTGATGATCGCGTCGTAGTGCTTGACGAAGTCGCCTCTCGTTTGGATCCGCTCGCTGCCGGAAGGTCCGTTTACCCGGAGCGGATATAAGATATGATTGGCGACTTCTGCTTTGTCGCCTTTGGCGATCGCTGCCTTTACCGCGTCGAATACATCGATAAAGGCATGCGGATCGGCAATGCCGGCCACTTCGAACGGATTTTTGCCTGCGTTCATTTCCGCGGATATCAGCGCGCTCGTCCTCACGGCTTCGGGCGCGGCATTGTCCGCGTTGCGGTTCGAAGCGCCGCATCCGGCGCACAGGGTCAGCGCCATCGTTATGAGAACGGCTGACAACAGCCGTGTACGTATTGGTGTCAGGGCGATCTGCCCGGTTTGTCTCTCTTTCATTTCATGCACCCTCCCTTTCTATCCTAGCCTTTCACGTTATGGACGTAGCGATACGGCGTAATGTTTCGAAATGGGAGCGATGAAAATTGTGGATGCGGCTGGCAAACAGCGCAAGACAAACACGCCGTTCCTGCGAACGGCGTGTTTGCTGTTTCAAGCGGTATTCGATCGGCAGCCTAGGAGCGGTCCAAAATCGTCCGGTACGTCGTCGCGTCGCAATTGGCCACGAGCTTCACGAGCAATTCCTTGGCCGCGTCGTAATCGTCGGTATGCAGGACGGAGGCGGAAGTATGGATGTAGCGCGCGCATACCCCGATGACCGTGGAAGGGATGCCGCTGCCCATCGTGTGCACGGCGCCTGCGTCGGTGCCGCCCGGCGAGACGAAGTACTGATACGGAATATGATGGGTTTGCGCCGTATCCAGCACGTATTCCACCATGCCTCTGTGGGTCAGCATCGTCGGGTCGTAGATGCGCAGCAAAGCGCCTTGGCCGAGCTGGCCGAAGGCCGTCTTGTCGCCGTTCATGTCGTTCGCGGCGCTGGCATCCATGGCGAAGAACAGATCCGGCTGGATCATGCCCGCAGCCGTCTTCGCCCCGCGCAGGCCGAGCTCCTCCTGCACCGTCGCGCCGGAGTACAGCACGTTCGGCAGCTTCTTGCCCTGCAGCTCCTTCAGCAGCTCGATCGCCAGGCCGACGCCGTAGCGGTTGTCCCAGGCTTTGGCCATGATTTTCTTCGGATTCGCGAGCGGCGTGAATTCGCAATAGGGAACCGCCTGTTGACCGATGCGCACGCCGATCTCCTGCGCATGGGCTTTGCTGTCGGCGCCGATGTCGATGTACATGCCTTTCACGTCAAGCGGTTTGCCTCGTGCCGCTTCGTCAAGCAAATGAACAGGCGTCGTGCCGATAATGCCGACGAGCGGGCCGTTGTCCGTCATCACTTGGATGCGCTGCGCCGGCAGCACTTGACTGAACCATCCGCCGAGCGTTTGAAAGCGGAGCATGCCGTTCTCGGTGATGCCGGTAATGAGGAAGCCGACCTCGTCCATATGGCCGGCCGCCATGATGACGGGTCCCTGCTCGTCGCCGCGCAGCACGCCGAAGATGCTTCCGAGCCGATCCTGCACGATTTCGTTCGTATATTTCTCCAATTCTCCGCGGACGAAGCCCCGCAGCTCCCGTTCGAAGCCGGACGCCGATTGGAACGTCGTCAATGTCCGGAACAGCTCCATCGTATCTTGATTCATGGTTCATCCCTCGCAATCTGTATCGTAATCACGCAATAGCTACATTGTAGCGTCTTTTGGCGTTCGGGTAAAACCGGAAGGAAGAGATCCAGGTAACTTACGATGCTGTCCGAGCTTTTATAGGCTTGAATAGATGGCAGCTACTTCCGATAAATAAGCTTGGCGATCGTATTGATCGCGAGAAGTGTGGAGGCGCAGAGTAAAACCATCACCCCGTACAGGGTTGTATTCGGCATCCAGTCGTTCATAAAGCTCCAATCCGCATTCGGGAAAATAAACGTAGGCAATCGAATCACAAGAATGTAGAGAAATGCAAGCACAGATAGCAGCAGGATGGAGATCAGGACGTTCAAAGTTGTCCATCGGATGGTTCGGCGCCCCGATCGGATAGCCTTCCATGTGTTCCGAATCAGCCACAGCATCACTAGAATCAGCGCGCCCAGAATCAGGATGAGCGACGAGGCAATTTGATCGGTCAGGAGATACATGTCCGAATCCCCGCTTGATGCGGGCCGTCCCGTCAATACGGACATGACTCCCTCGCCGATTGCCGTCGTGTAGGTCGAATTCAAGTTGGCCATGACGACGACGCCTGTCTTCTCCCGAGGGTCCATTACGATATAGGAAGAGTAATGCTCGAGATTTCCTCCGTGCTGGATTTGGTTCGAATCCGCGTCGAATTCCCAGCCGCCGTAATAGCGGAATGGAGTCGCGGCCGTTGGATGAACGGGCTTATAACCGTCGACATGGTCAATTCCTAAGTTGAATGCAAGCCACTTCGCCATATCGTCCCCGTTGGTAATAATCGATCCTGCAGGGGCTTGGCTCGAGCTGAAAGGGATTGAATACGGTTGTGTTCCATAAAACGAAACCTTGTATCCCGTCGCCAAATTTTGCGGCAGCCGCTCCTCGCGAACGCTTGTATGCTGAAGTCCGAGCGGTTGGAAAATGTGTTCGTTCATGTAGCCTTCATAAGACTGACCGGAGGCTTTCTCGATCAGAAGACCCAAGATGTTGAAGTTCACGTTGGAATAGGCGTACTTCTCTCCCGGAGCGGAGCTTAACGAGGCGTTCGCCAACGTCTTAACGCCTTGCTCCAGCGCATCTTCGTCCGAAGAGGCGGGAATGTCGACGAACGTTGCCGTGCCTAATCCGCTAGCATGCTCCATTAATTGATTGAGCGTAATCTCCGAGGGAGCTTGACGGTACCTGACTTGGAACCAGGGCAGATAAGAAGAGACATCCTCGTCTAATACGAGCTTGTGTTCCTCGGCCAGATGCGTGATCGCGAGTCCCGTGAACGCTTTGGACAGCGAGCCGAGCTGGAATTTCGTATCCGAAGCGACCTTTTGCTTGGATTGCTTATCCGCATATCCGTAGCCTTCGTTTAATACCGTACGGCCGTTTTTGACGATGATTAGCGAGATGCCGGGAATTTTGCCTTTGGCCATATTATCGCGCACCAACTGATCGATTTCCCGTTCATGGCCCTTCAAATCTCCGCCAAGCAGCCGTGAATCTGCGTAAACCGGAGAATAGCTTGCTGTTAGAACGAGCAATAACATGGCTATCAGAATCCAAATCGGTTTGTTCACGTTGCAGCGCCTCTTTCCATATCTGGTTTATCTTTCTGGAATAAGCGTAACAAAATCGATCATCGAACGAATCTGCAATCCGATAGAACGAACACGCCAAAAAACGCATGCGATCGCATGCGTTTCCGTACTTCCGGCATATGACTATGCACAAAGTCATGTTTCTATTGCGGAGATTCCTTGCTGCACGGCGAAAATCGCCACCTGCGTGCGATCGCGCAGCTCTAGCTTGGAGATGACATTCGACACGTGGTTCTTCACGGTTCCTTCGGTAATGACCAGTTCGTCCGCAATTTCTTTATTGTTTAACCCGCGGCCGATTAGCCGCAGCACTTCCTTCTCTCGGACCGACAGCTGCTCGAGCAAGGATAGCCGGGGATCGTCACGATGAACGGAAGTACCCTCGGTTCCGTTCTCGCGCTTCTTCCATTCCGCGAGAATTCGGGCGGTTATGCTCGGCTGAAGCACGGTTCCGCCCGAATGGATCGTATGGATGGCCTTAGCGATCGCTTCCGAAGGCATATCCTTCAGGAGATAGCCGTTGGCTCCCCGTTCCAGCGCCGTTACAATGAGCTCAATATCCTCGAACGTCGTGAGCACCAGCACCTTCACTTCCGGCAAGTGGCGACGAATGAGCCGCGTTCCCTCCACGCCGTCTACGCCCGGCATGCGAATGTCCATCAGGACGACGTCCGGATTCAGTTCGATTGCCTTCTCATACGCTTCTTTGCCGTCCGAAGCGGTACCGACCACCTTAATAGCCGGATCCAGTCCAATAAGGGTAGACAGTCCTTCCCGCATCAGACGCTGATCATCGGCAACCAGCACATGTATCATTCGTGTCGCTTCCTTCCATGAGGCTCTAATCGAGCGGGATCGTAACGTGCACGTCGAACCCGCCTTCAGGATCCGTTGCAATCCGCAGCGTCCCCCCGTGTTCCTGTACCCGTTCTTGCATATTCATCAAGCCGAATCCCGGCAAGTATTCGGAATGCCCCAATCCGTTATTGCCGATCCGTACATCAATGGTGTTCTCCGCATAGCGCAGAGACACCCACGCTTGCGAAGCATCTCCGTGTTTCTGAGCGTTAGTCAGGGATTCCTGCACGATCCGAATGAGGGTGAGACGCAGCGAATCCGGTACGTCAGGAAGCGCATGGTCCACCTCGACCGCAATTTGCATCCCCGTCATCTCCGAGAACTGTCCGGTCAATCTCGCGACAGATTCCGCAAACGTCGAACCGTTGTCCTCTTCGCGAATGGTACGTACCGAAAGCCTGACCTCGCGCAAAGCGGAACGGACTAGATTCTCGCACTGCTGCAGGCTCTCGCGGCTTTTATCGGCATCGGATCGTTGAAGCTTCTGAGCCAGCTCAAGCTGTATGAGAAGCGCGATCAAATTGTGTCCGACCGTATCATGGATTTCTCTGGCGATGCGAACTCTTTCGCGGCTGACGGACAGTTCCTCCACTTGCAGCGAGTACTCGCTTAGTTGCTTGTACGAGGTCGCCAATTGCTCATGCAGGCGAACCGTTTCCATGCGCGATTGTTTATAGTAACGGATCAAGGAACCGATCAGCCCCGCGAACACCACGAATGACCCATTGACGATATAGTAGGCGCCTTCAATACGCCCGTATTTATGTAGTTGAATGAGGATGAGGGCCAGGATATTCGCTCCGAAGAAGACGTACCAAGCGATTTTAACGAACCGGGATTCCACGAACATAAACAGAAACAAGCTGGATAAACCCATGAACAGCAGGTCGGGAGATTCCTCGTTCAGAAAAGCATAGGAATAGGAGGCCGTAATGGCCAGATCAATGGAGACTGTCGCGATTCTCATCCATTTCCCTTTCACGACCGGATAGAGAAAGTGAATGGGAACAAAGAGAGCGATGCAGCCGATAATGTAGACGTTCACCCAAGCGGGAGCCGGAAATTTGATAAACAGATACATGAAGCTTAGAACAAGAAAATAGCTTAACCGTATAATCGTTAGAAGCAAATAGCTGGAAGGGTCGCCGTACGGCCTCTCCTTCGTCAATCCCGCCATGCGCATGCACCTCGACGTCTGTGATCTATGGGGAAGTATACCATGAACGGTGTAATAAATCGTTCAACTCGTTTTTTACATATTATTGAAAGCGGCCAGCCCTTATAATAAAGTTGGCTTGTTAACTTTTGTAAAAGCCGGGACACTACGAAGGATACGGAATCGTCCGAATCGAATTTCTTCTCGATCTTTAGGAAAGGAGGGTTAAAGATGGCTGGTTTTAAACAGATCTGCTCCATGCAAAGTCTACACTACAAACAACGGCGGTTGTTGTATGGAGCAGAAGAAGCTTGTTCCGCCTAACGTCGCTGCAGGGTGACCTTGCGTTGTAGGTTAGACTTTGCTACCTAAAATTTTAAAAAAAATTTTAAGGGGCAAAGCGATCATGAAATATGTAAATGCAGATATTATTCTTCCGGAAGATTTGCTGAAGGAAGTTCAGAAGTATGTCCAAGGCGGAATGTTATACATTCCCACTCCGGAGCGGGCGCGCAAGAAATGGGGCGAAAACTCGGGGGGCAGGACGTTCTTGAGCCAAAGAAACGACGAAATCCGCAAAAACTTTTCCGACGGTGCCAACATCGTTCAATTATCGGATCAGTTCTGTCTTTCTTGCGATAGCATTAAAAAAATCGTGTATTCGAAAAAATGAACGAACTCCTTTGTGGCTATTAAGGAAGATACTCCTTAAGCAACGAATGGTTTCTAACTGTTTCTTATATATCCGCAAGCTCCTGCCATGGTTATGATTGGGTTAACGCCAAGGTAACGATGACAGGAGGTGAACTGCAATGTCCAAATCCCACAGAGGAAGAGCGCTATGGAAGATGCCTTCCAGAGGCAGGGGGACTTGTCCGGTTTGTTCGGCTACAAGGATCAAGCTGCTGTATACGAAGACCAAAACAGGCGGCGGCCAAATCCAAGTGTGCAAGCGATGCACGAAAGCAAGCAGCGATCGAATCGATGCTGTAATCTAGAGAGCATCACACGTTGCTGCGGGCGGTGATTCGGAATCAGATGCATAAAAGCATAAAACAGCTCTTCACTCGGGATCTGTTGAATCGAGCTGCGGAGCGCTATGGCATACGTAATGACTCCTTAATGGAATTAAACGGGTTTCAAAACTTCGTTTATTCGGGAGTGGCCGGAGGTCGCGAAGTCATTCTAAGAATGGCCCATATCACGCATCGGAATGAAGCGCTAACGAAAGCGGAAGTAGAGTTTATCCTGTTTTTGGCGGAGTCCGGCGTCAAGATAGCCAGCCCGATTCCGTCTCTGACGGGTGAGCTTATTCATACGATTGACGACGCTTTCGTTGTGACGGCGTTCGAGAAGGTCCCTGGCAGAAATGCGAAAATTGCCGAGGAGAGCAATGCTTTCTATGAAAACATTGGGCGAATGGTTGGGAAGATACACAAGTTTTCCCTTCGCTATACCCCTCGGCATCTACGCTATGAATGGAATGACAATGCGTTATTAGCTGCATTCAAGAACCATTGTCCGTCGGAATTACACGACAGATTCGACCGTTTAATGGGGCAGGTTAGCGATCTTCCTAAGGATAAAGATAGCTACGGACTTATTCATGGGGATGTCAGCTGCGGCAATTATCTCCATGATGGGGATAAGGCCAACATCATCGACTTTGACGAGGCGGAATATAGCTGGTTCGTGTCCGATATCGCCACGCCGTTATTTTATGAAATCCCGATCCCGTGGGTTGTGGATGGCGAGCTAAGGAAAGAGATAACAAAGTGCTTCTTCTCCAACTTCATGAACGGCTATGGCAAAGAAAATACGATCAGCGAAGCCTGGTTGAAGAAAATCCCGTTGTTCATCGATTTAAGACAAGCGAGAGTGTTATCCGCTCTTTATAGAAGCAGGGATTTCAATACGCCTGATTGGAGCGAGTGGGATGAGCAAGCCAGGCGTTTCTTTTATGCCAACCTGCTGAATCGCACGCCGTATATTGATGTGGACTTTTCGCGCTTATAAGAGAAAACAAAGGCACCTGATCGGGCAGATCGGGTGCCTTTGGTCCTAGCTTAATCGCGACGACAAGGAGCGAGCCGGCCGGAATTTCCGCCTGATCGCGATCAGCCACACCGCAGCAGCGGCCATGCCGATCGACAACAGGCAGACAGCGGCAAAATGGAGCAGGCTGTTCGCGATAAACAGCCGTTCCAGCTTCGTGGCCTCCGCGGCTCCGCGAACGAGCACGATGGCGATCGGGTGCAAAATATAGATCCATACCCGCCATTCTCGGAACGTTTTGTTGGATTGCACCTTCCACTGCATCGCCCAATGGAACAAGAAATACGTGGCGGGCAGGGCGAACACATACATGCTGTCATGCCTTGGCATGTCCGCCGCGTTCAGCAGCGACCCTTCCACGAACATCATGCCGAGCGAACCGGCAAACAAAACCGCATTGGCGAACGGCGTTCTCGCCGGAGGCTTCCCCTTGGCTGCCCAAGCCCCGAGCGCCAAATAAATAGGAGCATAGAATAGTCCGTTGCGCGTGTAATCGAATAGGGCGAACATGCCGTCATACGCATGGACGATCCCTTTGCTGTCCTGTATGAGTCCATAGTAGCTATCCCCGAACAGCCCCACGATGTACAAGAACCCCGCGACAGCCAGCATGGTTTTGAGAGACGTTTTCCGGTACAGCAAGACCGTAATCGGCAGGCCCAGCAGTAACGCCGGCAAATACCACAGATGATAGAAAGTCCCGTCGAAGACGATATCCTTGATCAAGGAATATGCCGTGAAGGAATCGGAAAAATAACCGGTATAGATATTCAGCGGAATGTACAGCACAATCGCGGTCGCGTACAGCTTCCAGGTTCGCTTCAAATACCCCCGCAGCGCTTGTCGGTTCTTCAACGGGTCGTCCGTCAGCTTGCGGAAAAATAAAAATCCGGCCGTCATGAAAAAGACCGGAACGGCAATGCGGGTAAGCAGATTGCTAATCAGAAAATCGGCCGTGTCGCTGTAAGAGAGAAGCGGACCGGTATGATTGGCTACGACTAAGATGGCGGCAACGAATTTGATCCAATCGAGCCCGCCGTAATTCGGCTTAGACATAAGCCTCAAGCCCTTTATCCCGAAATGCGGTCACGATGAATCCATTCCTGTTATTGCCCGACAAGTGGTAGCGATCGCATTGGACCAGGGGAATGGACGTCGACTGCCCCGCGTTCGCCGCTACATAATAAATCTCTGCGACGGACCACTCATCCTCGAACACAAGATGTTCATCCTCGAACGGGAAGCTTTCGAGCACATCGATATATTCCTCCAGACACCAATCGTTCCGCTCCATGATCTCGGCGTGGGGATAGCCGACATACCGGAAATGCCAAGGCTCGCAGGAAATCCGGGTTAACGATTCCTTGCCTTCCTTGTAGCGTTGAATGAAGCCATGCCGGGCGGCAAGCTGCTTGAAGCTCTTATAGACGCCGGTGTCGGGGAAGGCCGGCGCGATAAAATCCACGTCCTTGTTCAGCTTGCCGACGTCGATGGCCAGCCCCGTCTGATGCTCGCTCCGATCCGGCAACGCGACGTAGCATGCGGTGTATTCGGCGCCGTTATCGGCTAATGAAGATGCATAGATCTCCTCCTGCTCCGCCTTGGTCCGATAGCCGCTGACGGCCACAATTTCGCTCATCCCCTGACAGGCCTCAAGCAGATCAGCCAATTGCCGCAAACTGGTCCGTTCCAACCGAATGTCATCGCTCAGCGCATGGATAGCAGGAACCGCACGCAGCGGCAGCAAACTGTCGGAAGAGATCGTCTCCCTTATGGGATGCTCAGGATTGATCAAGACCAAATAGCCCTGGTGAATCGCGGAATTAGCCGCTTGAACGGTCTTATCGGTTAAATGGCGGCCTGTCGGTTGACGACCGATTGGCAGACAGTCTGTCTGCTGCTGCTCGGCTTGATAGCGTTCGGTTTGATGTCGTTCTGTATGGTCTGGGTATCCCATCTCGTGAGAACCTCCTCGTTATCGGTATACGTTCGTTCAACTCGGACGCCAATCGACGTGGATATTTCCTGCGCGACGCTTCCGATATGGGCGGCAAGCTCCGCGAACGTAATCCGCTGCTCGCCTTGCGTGCCGATGAAGGTGACTAACGCGCCTTCCGCGCACGGTCCCGGAAGCTTGATCATCAGCTGGTCCATGCAGATTTTGCCGACGATCGGCGCACGCCGGCCTTCGATCAGCACGTCCGTGCCCTGCATCCGCTGCGTCCAGCCGTCGGCATAGCCGATCGGCACCGTCCCGATCCATTCGTCTTCATCGGCCCGGTACGAATTGTTGTAGCCGAGATATTCCCCTCGAGCCAGCTTCTTCACGTGGATCAGACGGCTATGAAGACTTAAGGCCGGCTCCAGCTTGACGGAATGCACGAGCTTCTCCGGATAGTAGCCGTACATCGCCGCACCGATCCGGACCATATCCATCGCGAGATGCGGAAATCGGAGCGCCGCGGCGCTGCCCGCGCAATGATAATGCCGGATTGCCAAGCCCGAGGCGCGTCCCCATTGCTTCATCTCCATGAAGCGCGCCGCTTGCCGCTCGAGAAAGGTCGTATCGGCTTCCCCCGCCGTCGCGAAATGCGTATAGAAGCCGTCCACCTCGATATCCTTGACGCGCAGCCAAGGAACGAGCTCGTCCCATTCCTTCTTCATTCGGATGCCGATCCGTCCGAGTCCCGTATCCATTTTCACGTGAACCCGAAGTTTTCCAGCGGAAGCGCAAGGCTTATAGGCCCGCATCTCGGCAAACCATCGAGCGCTCATGACGGTTAACGTTAAGTCGTGCTCCACCGCTGCTTGCACCTGCTCCGGCCGGATAGGCGTCAATACGAGAATAGGCAGCTTCGTGCCTGCGTTGCGCAGCTTGAGCGCCTCCTCCAAGTAGGCGACCGCCAAGTAATCCGCCCCTGCCTGTTCCGCCGCCGCTGCCGACTCGATGTCGCCGTGCCCGTACCCGTTCGCCTTCACGACAGCCATCAGCTTGACTGAATACGGCAGCGACTTGCGAATCTTCAGCATATTCTCGCGAATGCGGCCCAAACTAATTTCGGCCCACGTTTCTCTTAGCATTCCGTCCACTTCGCTCACCTCGCTCACCTCGAATAGCGAATCGTTTGTTTGTCTTCATGACGCGCGACGGCGTGACCGATCAACCGTTCGATCAGCGCTGCGTAGGACGTTCCGTCGGTACGCTCCCACATGACGGGGTACATGCTGAAATTCGTGAATCCGGGCAGCGCGTTGATCTCGTTCAGGAACAATTCGCCTTCAGCGTCCAGGAAGAAATCGACGCGGGCAAGGCCCTCGCAGCCGTGGGCTTGATAAGCCCGGATTGCCAGCTCGCGGATCCGCTCGGTCTGGGCGGCGGATATTTCGGCGGGAATCGACATCGTCAGCCGTTTGTCCATGTACTTGGATTCGTAATCGAAGAAGGTATGGTCATGGATGAATTCGCCAGGGAGCGAAGCCAGCGGCCTCTCGTTGCCGAGGACGGCCACTTGAATTTCCCTGCCGGCCACCTCGCGTTCGAACACGAGCTTCTTATCGTAGGAGAAGGCCTCTTGAACGCCGGCCCGCAGTTCTTCGCGGTTCGTGCATCTGCTGATGCCGATGCTGGAACCGAGGGAGGCCGGCTTCACGTAGCACGGATAGCCGATCGTTGCCTCGACATCGCGCGCCACTGCCAGCCCATCCGCATTCCACTCGTCGAAGCGGCATACCCGGTAGTCCGTTTGGCGAATGCCGGCTTGGGCCAAAATTTCCTTCGACATCGCCTTATCCAAGGCAAGCGCGGATGCCAGTACGCCGTTGCCGACGTATGGAACGTTCAGCAGCTCCATCAAGCCTTGCACCGTACCATCCTCGCCGTTCGAGCCGTGCAGGAGCGGCAGAACGACTTTCGGTCCGGGCAGCGCCATGACGCCCGACAGGATCTCGCCGATCGATCGAGCGGGGTCCCGATACTCGGGCTGCGCAATCAACCGCTCGACCGTCAATCCCTCCTTGGCAAGTCGGCCCGGCGTGCACCAGAAGCCGTCACGCGTAATGTAAACGGGATAAACCTCGAAGCGGCTTTCGTCGATGGATAGAAGGACCGTGACCGCCGTTTTCAAAGACACTTCGTGTTCGACGGATCTGCCGCCGTATAGAACGTATAGCTTGGTTTTCATGTTGGTTGACCTCCGATAGGTTTCTTGTCCGTTGCTCTATCTCCAAGATAACGCGTTGGGCCGGGGAAGTTCGTAAGACGCTATAAAGGAATCCTTAAGATTTTCTTATTTGTGGTTTTGCGGGGTCGGTTGCGGGGATATTTTCTGATAAGCTGTACCTACTAACGCGTGGAGTCAAACCTTAACAAGACGGAGAGAGACTATGATGCCGATACAAATCCTGATCGCCGACGACGATCTCGAGATCGCCAAGCTGATCAAAATCTATTTGACCAACGAAGGATATCAAGTGCTGACGGCGAGCAACGGCCGCGAGGCCATGGACGTGATCGCCAAGGAATCGATCCAATTGATCGTCCTCGACGTCATGATGCCGGAGATGGACGGCCTGGAGGTCGTCCGTGCGGTGCGCGAGGCGTACGGCATTCCAATCCTGATGCTGAGCGCCAAAGCCGAAGACATGGACAAGATCTTGGGGCTGACGACGGGAGCGGACGATTATATGGTCAAGCCGTTCAACGCCCTCGAGCTGCTCGCGAGAGTGAAGTCGCTGCTGCGCAGATCCCATTATTTGAACGCGCAGATTCAACCGGCGCAGGAGCAGGACGAAATTCAGCTGCATGCGCTGAAAATCAACAAGAAGGCGCACACGGTCACGGTGGAGGACCGAAACGTGAATTTGACGTCGACGGAGTTCGATATCTTGTATTTGCTGGCGAGCCATCCGGGGCAGGTGTTCAGCGCGGAGGCGATTTTCGAGGGCGTGTGGAAGGACAAGTTTCTGGAGTCCACCAATACCGTCATGGTTCATATCAGCAAGCTTCGCGATAAATTGGAGAGCGAGCTGGGCGGCGTCAAGCTTATCCAGACCGTATGGGGAGTAGGGTACAAAATTGATCCGTAAACCGTGGAAGAGCCTTCGTTTCAAAATGTTGTTTTTGTTCGGAGTAAGCGCGGTGGCGTCTGCGCTGACGGCCGGCATGTTGGGCTTGGCCGCGCTCGCCGCATACCGGATGAATTTTCCATACATCGGCGCTCTTCTGCGGATGCTGGAGTCGGAGCTCGGCGCTCCGCTCACGTTTACCGCAGTCTGTCTCATTCTGTTTATTTTCTATTTCTTCGCGCTCAGCCATGCAACCATTCGCTATCTGATGGACATCTCGCAGGGGATCGAGCGGATCGCAGGGGGGAATTTCGATTACCGCTTTCCGATTCGGGGAGACGACGAGCTTGCGGCATTGGCGGACAATATCAATACCATGACGGCGCAGCTGAAGCTGTCCATCGAGGAGGAACGGCGCGCGGAGCGGACGAAGGTCGAGCTGGTCACGAACGTGTCCCATGATTTGCGCACGCCGCTGACGTCCATCGTCGGATATTTGGGACTGATCGAGGAGGACCGTTACCGGGATGAAGTGGAGCTGAGGCAATATGTTCAAATCGCCTACGAGAAATCGCTGCACCTGAAAACGATGATCAACGATTTGTTCGAATTCACGAGGACGAGCGGCGGAATGGGACTGCGGCTGTCCCCGATCAATATCGTCGAGATGCTGGGGCAGCTTGCAGCCCAATTCCGGCTGCAATTCGATCAGGCCGGCATGGAGTGCGTCTTGGCTCTCCCCGATCATCCGATCATCGTGGATGCGGACGGGGACAGGCTTGTCCGGGTGTTCGAGAACTTGATCGTGAACGCGATCCAGTACGGCAAGGACGGCAGGCGGATCGATATCGCGGCTTGGAGCGACTTCGGGCAAGTCGTCGTCGAGATCGCGAACTACGGCGAGCCTTTGCCGGCATCGAGCATTCCGCTGCTGTTCGAGCGGTTCTATCGCGGCGAGCATTCGCGTTCGCGGAATACGGGCGGCTCGGGCCTCGGCCTCGCGATCGCGAAGAACATCGTCGAGCTGCATCATGGCTCGATTGCCGCGGCGAGCGATGAAGGGCGAACGTCATTTACGGTGAGGCTTCCGCTGGGGAAATAGCGATGAAGAAAGGAAAAAACCGTTCCGACGAAGGATGAGGGCTCTCGCCTTCTTCGTAGGAACGGTTTTTTGGTGCTGGTGCTGCGCGATGGTGATTGGATTGTCAATTCGGACAAGCGCCTTTGCCGCAGTTATGTTGCAGCTTAATGCTATGATATTGCCGGCGCTAATGCTAGCTTCTATTGCTACTGCAGTTGTCGAACGCTCTCGATTACGCTGCGGCGCATATCCGCATCGACCGGACGGCAATGCGCGAGCTCGAGCGCCCATAACACCGCCCCGGTCGCCGGAGGTTCCTGCAGCATGATGAACCTGCACGGCTGAGCGGTCAATTCGGAGAAGTGCAGCTTGAACCGCTCGAACAGCAGCGGTCGATCCGCCTTCACCCACACGGAGCCGGCGAGCACGACATCGACTTCGGCTTCGCCGTCGAAGTCCAAGTGATGCAGGCATCCCGCCGCCGACTGGGCCAACTGTCTCGCGGAGTTATCGACGATGCCGAAGGCAGCAGGGTCGCCGGCTTCGGCGGCACGCCACAGAATCCGGATCAACTCCGTATTCGGCAGCGTCCGGTTCACGGTGCCTTCCACTGCGAATTCCATGAAGGCTTCCTTGGCAGGGACGCCGAGCAGCGCCATGACCGGCTCCGCCATAGACGTCTGCGGACCGAGCCGATAGAGAGCGTCGTATACGGCGCGGAGTACCTTCCTTCCGAGATAGAAGCCGCCCGCTTCATCGCCGGCCAGCTCGCTGCCGATGCCGCCGATTTGGAGACGGCGCCCGCTCGGGGAGATGCCGCCGGCAACGGTGCCGGAGCCGTTGATGGAGCAGATGCCGTAGCCTTTCTCGCTCCCGACCTTAATGCCCAAGAACGAATCGTTGTCGACGGCATAGTTGGTGAATCCCAGCCGTTCGACGACCGCGCACAGCTGCGCCTTCTGGGAAGGCGTGTCCGCGCCGGCCAAGCCGAATGCGCCTGCGGCGACTTGCGCCATCGTCAGCCCGTTGCGGTCGAGCAGCTGGCCGATTTTCTCGTTCATGACCCGGTAAGCGCTGGCGTAGCCGTCCGAATACTGTTCATGGCTGCAGGTGCCTGCGTTCAGATGATCGACGAAGCGTCCCTGCAGATCGAACAGGAAATAGTCGGTTTTGCTGTTGCCGCCATCGACGCCGATAATGTAACGTTCCATTATTTCTTCGCTTCTTCCTTAAAGAACTGCGGCAAATATTCTTTGTGCGCTTCCTTCAATTCATCGAACGCGCCTTTGGCCGCGTTGTAGTCGCCGACTAGCGGATTCATGAGCAGGGCGCGCATCGCCGCGTCTTCGCTGCCGGTTACGGCGGCTTCTACGGTCTCGCGCTCGTAAGCTTTCACCATCCGCATGTAGTCGATGATATGCTGGTTGTCGAAGCCTTCGATCCGGATCGGCTTCGCGCCGTCCTTGCCGACGACCGCGCATACTTCGACGGCGTCGCTGTCTTCCATGAAATCAAGGGCGCCGTTGTTAAGCAAATTCACGACGTGAACCTCCTGCTTATCGTTATAGATCGCGTCCACGAGGCTGATGGCGACCTCGGAGTAATTGGCGCCGCCGCGGGTCGAGAGCAGCTCGGGCTTGGAATGCAGCTCGGAATCGGAATAGATGTCGAGCAGCTCTTCCTCGATTTGAATGCATTTCTCGCCGCGGGAGAGTTCCATGTCGCGCACGACCTGCAGCTTCTTGTTTTTGAAGTAGTAATATTCCAGGTACGAGGACGGAATCGCGCCCGCCATTTGGATCAGCTCTTTGCTGAAGCCGCTCGCCGGAATGTTCTTCATCGTCTCGCTGTTCAGGCCCATTTCCAGGGCGGTCTTCAGATAATCCTTGCCGTCCTGCTCGATGCCCGTGATCCAGCTCAGGTGGTTCAGGCCGATGTACTCGATGTTCGGATGGTCGAGATCGAGCGATTCGCGAATACTCTTGAACATATTGTACGGCACGTTGCAGAGACCGAGCATTTTGACGCCGGTATGGTTCAGGATCGCTTCCGTAATGATGCCCGCCGGATTGGAGAAGTTGATCAGCCAGGCGTCCGGGCAAAGCTCTTTCATCCGCGCCGCGATGTCCAGCATGACCGGGATGGTGCGCATGGCTTTGAAGAAACCGCCGATGCCGCAAGTCTCTTGGCCGATCATGTCGTACTTGAGCGGAATCTTCTCGTCGAGCACGCGCGCAGGCAGCTTGCCGACGCGGATTTGGCCGAGGACGAAATCGGCATCGTGAAGCGCGACGTCCAGCTCATGCGTCATGACGACGCGGCAAGGAATGTTTGCGGCTTCGATCATGCGCTGACACAAGGCGCCTACGGTTTGCAGCTTGCGATCGTCGATATCCATGAGCACGAGCTCGCCGATCGGGAGCACGTCCTTGCGTTTGATCATGCCTTCGATCAATTCAGGGGTATACGTACTGCCGGATCCGATAATGGCGATTTTGATGCTTTCTTTCTTCATGGGAACCACCTCTTGGTTGGAGTCGTAAAGCACGTTATTTTTATGTGCCCATTATAGCACGCAGGAGACTGGGCAACAATAAAAAATAGATTTTTAATTCCATAATAAAAATTTGTTTTGAAATAAAATTTCTAATAATGGACTTCGAAACCATGACACGCGGTGTAACTATTCCTTGTATTTTAGGGGGAATACCCGTAAGATAATAGTGAATTTGACGAGGGCGGGTCGATAATGGCGATAAACGACAACATTTTGATTAAGATTCGGGACATGAAGGACAGCATGACGCCCGTTGAGAAACTGGTTGCCGATTTTATATTGGAGAATACCGAAGAAGTACCGCATCTCTCGATCAAGAGCCTTGCCCAGATGAGCAAGACGAGCGATGCATCCGTTCTGCGCTTCTGCAAGACGCTCGGTTACGGCGGCTATCGGAGCTTCATCGTCAGCATCTCGGCTTCCCTGGGTTCCAGGGACGAAGAGACGAAGGATCAGTATACCGATATCCAGCCCGGCGACGATCTGTCCATTATTATCTCCAATATAGCGCGCAACAACATGAAGTCCATCGAAGACACGCTCAGCGTCATCGATCGCGATCAAGTGGCGAAGGCCGTGAAGGTGCTGCGCGAGAGCAGCCGAATCATCTTCTTCGGCGTCGGGGCTTCGGGTATCGTCTGCAAGGACGCGGAGCAGAAGTTCAGCCGCATTAATAAGATGTGTCATTCCTATACGGACAGCCACAGCCAGCTGACGGCCGCGACGCTGCTCGGCAAAGGCGACGTGGCGTTCTTCGTCTCCAATTCCGGCGATACGGCGGAGATTCTGGAAACGCTGGAGGTTGCCAAGAAGAACGGGGCGACGACGATTTCCATCACCAAGTATAATAAGAGCGAGCTGGCGGACAAGTCGGATATCCTGCTTAGTATCTCCACGCCCGAGCTCACGATTCGCAGCGGCGCGATGGGTTCGAGAATCGCGATGCTCACCGTCATTGATATGCTGTTCGCCGGCGTAGCGAGCGCCGAGTATCAGAACGTGAAGAAGTTTCTGACGAAGACGCACAATATTCTTGCGGGCAAGCACCGCAAATAAATGGTCATAATACGCAGAGACATGGGCAAGCTACGGCTGAACATGTCTTTTTTTACGCCATTTCCCAAAATAAAAAAACAAATATTAATTTTAGTATAAAATTTTATTTCAGAATCTATTGACGGATCGAGCCGCAGAAGTTTAATATGGGTCTTAGAAAGAATAAGTGTGTTAGATAACCTGACATCACGACATCAAGGGTAGGAGAATGGTTATGAACGAATATTTAGCGGGATTGACTACGGAGGAGATTAACCATGCAACTGGGATGATCGACGAATGCTCCACCGAGGAGATGCTCCGACTCTTAAATCAAGAGGACCAGAAGGTGCCTGCCGCGATCGATGCGGAAATTCCGCAAATCGTGAAAGCGGTTGATATTTTGCATCAAAAACTGAAAAACGGCGGGAGAATGTTCTACATCGGCGCAGGTACGTCCGGCAGGCTCGGCGTGCTCGACGCATCGGAGATTCCGCCAACGTTCGGTACGGATGCAACGCTCGTCCAAGGACATATCGCGGGCGGGGATATCGCATTGCGGGTCGCCGTGGAAGGATTCGAAGACAACGCAGAGGAGGGGGTTGCACTCATTGAACGCTGCGGCATTACAGAGAGAGACGCAGTGGTCGGGATATCGGCAAGCGGCAGCGCAAGCTTCGTCATTGCCGGCTTGAAACGAGCTTCCGAGCTCGGTGCGGCGACGATCGGCGTCGTGCACAATAAGCACTCCAAGCTTGAAGCAGTCTGCGATGTATGCATCGCGCCTGTCGTCGGACCTGAAGTGATCATGGGTTCGACGCGAATGAAGTCGGGTACGGCAACGAAGCTGGTGCTCAACATGCTGTCCACCTGTACGATGGTGAAGCTCGGCAAGACCTACAACAACCTGATGGTCGATCTGAAGGCGAGCAACATTAAGCTGAACGACCGTTCGATCCGGATCATCCAAACCGCTACCGGCGAGGATGCGGAGACGGCGGAGAAATTCTTGAAGCGGGCTTCGATGAATTGCAAACTGGCCATCATGATGATTCTTACCGGATTAGATGATGCGGAAGCAGAACGTGAACTCGAACGAAGCGAAGGCAGCTTGAAGAAAGCGATTCGCAATTGCACCCAAATCGGTTAATGAGCACTGAACAGGACACTATAATGCTGAAATCCTTAAGGAGGATATTCATATGAAGACGAAATCTCGCGTTTTGGCATCCGTATTGGCAATCGGTTTATCCGTTACGACGCTGGCAGCCTGTTCTTCCAACAATAACGATAACGGTTCGAACAACGCCGGCGGCGCTTCGAATGCAGGCAACGCGGCAGGCGCGAAAGACACCATCACGGCGCTGCTGCCCCCTGTATCTCCGACATATCAAGAGAACTTCGATCAAATGGCCAAAGATTTCAATGCGAAATATCCGAACTTGACGCTCAAAATCGAGCCTGCAAGCTGGGAAGACATGACGCAGAAGCTGGACACGCAAGTGAACGCGGGCAGCCCGCCGGATATCGCGTTCATCGGTTCCGACGGCATCTCCAAGTACGTGCAACAAGGCATGCTGATGGATATCAAGGATGCGGCGACGCCGGACATGATCTCCGACTTCGATACGGCGCCGCTTGAATATATGAAGAACGGCGAAGGCATCTACGGCTTCCCGGCTTATATGGAAGCCCATGCGCTGGGCGGCAACAAAGAATTCCTCGAGAAGGCCGGCATCGACTACAAGAACGTGCAGAAGAACGGCTGGACCTACGACGAGTTCCGCGAAGCCATCAAGAAGGGCGTCGTGAAGGAAGGCAGCAAAACGAGCCGTTACGGCTTCGTGTTCGCGACGGCGGGCGTTGCTTCCAAAGACTACTTGGGCGTTCTGGTGAAAGGCGCGGGCATGCCGAACGCGTTCACGACGGACAATAAATATGCATACACGAGCAAAAACTACCTGGAAGTGCTGAAAGGCATCCGCCAACTGATCGACGACGGTTCCATGCCGAAAGAGCTCAGCTCCGTCGATGCGGGCAAACGTTGGAACATGTTCCTGACGGGCCAAACGATGATCACGGGTAAAGGCCTTGCGACGTTCGAGAACTCCGCGAATAAAAACAATGAGAAAATCGACGCAAACGACGGCAGTGCTGTCAAAGGCAGCATCAAAACGGACTATATCGTCCTTCCTGTTCCTTCGTTCGCGGGACAACCGCCGGTAACGACCGTAGCGGTAGACGGCTACGTCACGTTCCGCGGCAAGAAAGAACCATCCGCCGAGCACAAAGCGAACGTCGTGAAAGCGGCTTACTTCCTTGCAAGCGGCAAAGTAGCGGCAACGACGAATAACGACCTGTTCGTAGCCAACATTACGAAATCCGGCAAAACAGCTGCCGAAGGCATGACGACGAACCGTAATCCGGATAACGTTGCTGCCGTGAGCGTGCTTCTCTCCCATGCGGCTCCTGCGCGTCCCGACATCCCGGTCGAGCTCGGCGCGAAAGCGATCAAGCTGGAAGACGAAGTCATCGTTCCGAAGCTGCAGGCGCTCTTGGCCGGCGAAATCTCTCCTGAAGACATGTACGATGCTGTGAAGAAAGCAGCGATCGATACGTTCGGTGAAGACGGCGTCGTCAAGGAGTAATCTTCCCGTTCGGATAGCCTCTTGACTTTGAGGGGCTATCCGAAATCTTTTTTATCACATGGTCATCGATTCGATAGTGGAAAAGAGGTGCTGCCTTATGAATCCATCCAAGAAATCTTTTTTCAGACGCCGGCTAGAGAGCGATAACGGCTGGGGCTATGCCTTTATTGCGGTGGCGCTCGTCGTCTTCGCATTGTTCACCGCTTATCCTGTCGCCAGTGCGTTCATCATCAGCTTTCAAGATTACAAGCCGCTGGGTTCCACGTTCATCGGTTTCGATAATTACACCGAAACGTTCAAGGACGCGCTTTTCTGGAAATCCATTCGCAATACGATTATTTATACGATCCTAACCGTGCCCGTAGCGCTGCTGCTCTCCTTTGCGGTGGCGATTCTCATATTGCCTCTGAAGAAATGGCTGCAAACGTCGTTCAAAGCCGTGTACTATTTGCCCGCGGTAGCTTCCGGGGTGGCCTTGTCGGTCGTATGGCTGTGGATCTTCGATCCGATGGATTCCGGGATCTTCAATAAATTGATCTCGCTCTTCGGCATCAGCAATCAGAACTGGCTGGGCTCCAGCAGCACGGCAATGTTCTCTCTCGTATTCATGGCCTGGCTGTCGAGCCACGGCACGAGCATCATCATCTATCTGGCGGCGCTGCTCGGCATCGACACCAGCTATTACGAAGCGGCTGATTTGGACGGCGCGACCTTCCTGCAGAAGCTGCGGTATATCGTCATTCCTTGCTTGAAGCCGACGACGCTCTTCCTGCTCGTAACCGGCGTCATCGGGTCGTTCCAGGTGTTCCAGAACGCGTATCTGATGACAGGCGGCGGACCGGATAACGCAACGACGATGGTCGGCTTACTGATCTTCAACAATGCATTCAAATATTTCGAGTTCGGCAAAGCGGCTGCCCAATCGCTGCTGCTCGCGGGTTTGATCGCGGTTGTCGCCTTGATTCAATTTAAGTTCTTCGGCAAAGAAGTGGAGTATTAAGGAAGGAGGTTCGCATATGTCGCTGTACAGAAACTACCCGGACCGGAGCAAAGCCAAGCTGCTCCGCAACGGAACGATCATCGGGCTGCTGCTGCTGTTCGCGCTCGCTACGATTTTCCCGATCTACTTCATGGTCATCTCTTCGCTGGGCGACCCGGTCGAAGCAGGCGCGATGAGCTACTCGCTCTGGCCGTCCAAGATTTCGTTCGCTTCTTATAAATTCTTCTTCGATTACAGCGAGTATTCGTTCCGTTGGCTCGGCAATTCGCTGCTCGTCGCCGGAAGCGTCATGATATCGAACGTCATCTTCGCCAGCATGGCGGGCTACGCCTTCTCCAAAATCAGTTTCAGGGGCAGAGCTTTTCTCTTCACGCTGCTGCTGATCGCGATGATGATCCCTTACCAAGTGACGCAGGTACCGCTCTATATTCTGATCGTCAACACGTTCAATCTGCAAAATACGTACACGGCACTTATCGTACCGGGCCTCGTTACGGTCTATAACATCTTCCTATCGAAGCAGTTCATGTCCTCGATCCCGAAGGAAATCATCGAGAGCGCGAAGATGGAAGGCTGCAATCAATTTCAGATTTACTTGCGCATCATCCTCCCGTTGTCCAAAACCGTCCTTGCCGTCATGGCGATTCTGACGTTCATGGACAGCTGGAACACGTTCTTCTGGCCGTTCCTGGTCACGAACACGATGGATATGCAGACGATCCAGGTCGGACTCAAAAACTTCCGGTTCGCGAACACGACGTTCTTCGCGCCGATGATGGCCGGCGCGACGATCTCCGCCCTGCCGATGTTCATTCTGTTCTTCAGCCTGCAGCGTTACTTCCTTGAGGGCGTAACGGTAGGCGCGGTCAAGGGCTGATATGGCGGCGGAAAGCGCGATGGCGCGCAAGGAACGTTACGCCGTCGGACTGATGTCGGGCACGTCCGTCGACGGGATCGACGCGGCGGTGATCCGAATTGCCGGGGACGCGCCCGAGGGAGACGGATTCGCGAACGTGCAGCTGGTTGCCTTCGCGAACACGGCATTCCCCGCTAGGGTACGCGACGAGATATTCGAGCTGTTCGATCCGTCCCGCGCCACGATCGACCGGGTCGGACGGATGAACGTCCGGCTAGGCGAGCTGTACGCGGAGGCTGCCTTGTCGGTGATCGCGTCCGCCGGCTTGAAGCCGGAAGACATTGCGGTCATCGGCTCGCACGGGCAGACGATCTATCATGCGCCCGAAGCGCATGTGGAGGACGGACGCGACCTGCGCTTCACGGTGCAGATCGGGGAAGGCGCGGTTATTGCCGCCAGAACCGGCATTCCGTGCGTGACCGACTTCCGCGTCGCCGACATGGCGGTCGGCGGACAGGGCGCGCCGCTCGTGCCGTTCACGGAATACGGGCTGTTCCGCGAAGCGGACAGAACGCTGCTTCTCCAGAATATCGGCGGCATCGGCAATATTACGGTCCTGCCCGCGGGCTGTACGCCCGAGGAGGTTTATGCGTTCGATACCGGACCCGGGAACATGCTGATCGACGGCGTGGTTACCCGGCTGTACGGCGGGGAGCGGACGATGGATGTCGGCGGCGAGATTGCAAGCGCAGGCAAGGTGGATCGTCAGTTGCTTGAAATCTTGCAAGAAGAAGCGTACTACGCGCTGCCTTTGCCGAAGTCGACGGGCAGAGAGCTGTTCGGTTCCGTCTACGTGGATGAGCTGATGGCGTACCGGGATTCTCACGGGCTGACCGCCGAGGATTTGGTCGCCACCGTTACGATGCTGACGGCCTGGTCGATCGGTGACGCGTATCGCAGATACGTGCAGCCTTCGCATACGGCCGACGTGATGCTCGTCGGGGGCGGGGGAAGTTACAACCCTTCGCTGATCGGGTTCTTGAAGCAAGAGATGGCGCCGATGGGCGTGGAAGTGCTGATCCAGGAGGACATCGGGCAGAGCAGCGACGCGAAGGAAGCGGTGGCGTTCGCGCTATTGGCCGACTATGCGATCGCGCGGCGGGCGAACAATCTGCCGAGCGTCACGGGCGCGGCGCGTCCGGTCGTGATGGGGAAAATTTCTTATTAGCTGCAGCAACTGCTGCCAGTCGAATGACAATCACATACCAATCGAAATGCGAGGTGACGCCCGAATGAGGATCGCCTCTTTCGAGCATCGGTATTTAGATTCCGTTCTCACGTTATGGAACGCCGCGGCGGTCGCGGAGGATTATAAGGAGTTGGACGCGGCAAGCTTCGACCGGATTTTTCTGTCGAATTCGTACTATGATCCGGCCAATGCATTCGTGCTGTTGGACGAGCCCGGCGCGGTGGTGCAGGGATTCGCATGCGGCTGCACGGGAGACGACCTGCCATTAGGCGAAGTTGCCGGCTATATCACCTGCGTCGTGCTGGCGGACGCTTATCGGAATGATGACGCTTACGGCATGATGCTTGGCGCGCTCGAGGCGCGGTTCCGGGAGCTCGGCAAGAAACAGGCGGACGTGCTGTTCTTCAATCCCATGATGCTGCCGTGGTACGTTCCGGGCACGCCGAAGCACGAGCATAACAATGCGCCGGGCGTGCCTGTAGGCAGCCCGTTCCATGCGTATCTGCTGGCGCACGGCTATGCCGAGCGGACGCAGGAATGCGCGATGTACTTAAATCTATCCGACTTCGATTGGCCGGACGAGATGCGGGCCAAGGAAGCGAAGGCGAATGCGGAAGGCTACGCGGTAGAGCTCTTCGATCCGCGGCGGCATGGCGGCATCGAAGCGATGCTGGCCGGCTTCGACAACCCGCTCTGGCAGCGCGAAATCGCGCAGTGCACGGCGGACGGCATTCCGGTCGTCATCGCCGCGAAGGGCGATGAGGCGGTTGGATTCGCCGGACCGGTCATTCGCCAGGACAATGGCCGGGGCTATTTTGCCGGCATCGGGGTGCATCCGGACCACGAGGGACACGGCCTCGGCAGCCTGCTGTTCTTCCGGCTGTGCGAAGCGTTCAAGGCGATCGGCACGGACTATATGTCGTTGTACACGGGGATCAAGAACCCGGCTATTCGGATCTACGAGAAAGCCGGCTTCCGGACAGTCAAACATTTTGCGATCATGCGGAGGGAGTTTTAACGAATGAGCGAGCAGCGATTGACGATTTTGGCGATTGGCGGACATGTAGGAGATGCGGAATTGACGGCAGGCGGCGTGCTGGCGAGCCATGCCCTGAAAGGGGATCGGATCGTCACCTTGGCGCTGACGGCAGGGGAACGGGGCGTTCCGGCGGGCCGCGACATGGCGGACTACCGGGAGCAGAAGGTGCGGGAAGCGGAACAGTTCGCTGCGATGCTCGGCGGCGAAGCGATCGTATTCGAGATTCCGGACGGCGAATTGGAAGACAGCGACGAGATGCGTTACCGGGTATGCGACGTGATCCGCCAAGTGAGGCCGAACGTGATCATCACGCATTTCAAGAACAGCATGCACAAGGACCACATGACGACGCACCGGATCGTGAACGACGCGCGCTTCTTCGCGGGACTCGCTTCCTTCGAGCGGGAGCTGCCGGCCCACTTCGCCTCGAAGCTCTATTACGCGGAGAATTGGGAGGACGCGGTCGACTACAAGCCGTACGTCTACGTCGATTTCAACCACGAGGCCTACGAGCTGTGGGTCAAGGCGGTCTCCACGCATTGGTTCGTGACGGGCAGCAAGTCGTTTCCGTACCTCGAGTACTATAAGCACCTGGCCCGCGTGCGCGGCATCGAAGCGCGGAAGCAATACGCCGAGACGTTCATGGTGCCGGAAGAGACGATGCGCCTGCGCCAGGATTCGCTGCTATGATCCTGAACGGCGTCGATCGGATCGGGCAGCACGCCCGCTTGTTTCAAGGGAAGCGGCTTGGGTTGATTACGTCTCCTACCGGCTTGGACCGTGAGTTCACGCCGACGATTAACATCCTGCATGAACGGTTCCATTTGTCGGCGCTGTTCTCTCCGGAGCACGGCGTTCGCGGGGATCAAGATGCGGGCGGTCTGGTGGAGACCTATACCGATCCGCAGACGGGCGTGCCGGTGTACAGCTTGTATCGCAAAGATTCCAAGCGGCTTACGGCAGAAATGCTGGACGAAGTCGATGCGGTCGTGTACGACATTCAAGATGTCGGCATTCGCTATTATACGTTTATTTATACGATGCTTTATGCGCTCGAGGATTGCGCCAAAGCGGGTAAGGAATTCATCGTGCTCGACCGGTTCAATCCGCTGGACGGCGTCACGGTGGAAGGCAACGTGCTGAAGCCGGGCTACACCTCGTTCGTCGGCAATTATCCATTGGCCGTCCGTTACGGACTGACCGTCGGCGAGTTGGCGAAGATGGCGAACGACGAGATGGGCTGGAACTGCAAGCTGCACGTCGTGCCTTGTGAAGGCTGGGATCGCACCATGCGCTTCCCGGATTTGAATCGCCTCTGGGTGCAGCCTTCGATGGGGATTCCACGGTACGAGACAGCTTTGCTGTACGGAGGTACCTGCTTGTTCGAGGGGACGAACTTGTCCGAAGGCAGGGGAACGACGTTCCCGTTCGAAATCATCGGCGCGCCGTACATCGAACCTCAGCGTCTTGCGGATGAGATGAACGCGAAGAAGCTGCCCGGCGTGATATTCCGTCCCGTGTATTACAAGCCTACGGCTTCGAAGCATCAAGGCGAGCTTTGCGGAGGCGTCCAACTTCACATTACGGATATGCACGCGGTACAGCCCGTCGATACGGGCGTCACGTTATTGTACGCGATCAAGGAGAATTACGAGGCGTTTGCTTGGCTGCCGCCGTTCAAGGAAGGCTCACGGCCGTTCATCGATCTGCTCGGCGGGGACAACCTGTATCGCGCCGATGCCGTGGACGTCCCGGCGATGCTGGCGCGATTCCGCGAGGAAAGCCGGGCGTTCGCGGACAGGAAGCAGCGGTATCATCTGTATTAAGGTAAGGAGAGGGCGAGCATGAAAGGGTTCACGTTACGGAAGAAGATCGGCCAGCTGATCGTGACCGGGTTTCCGGCCGCGGGCATGACCGAAGACTTGAAACGTCTGATCGAGGAATACAAGATCGGGAACATCATTCTGTTCTCGCATAACATTACGAATACATCGCAGCTGCGCGAGCTGTGCAGCGAGCTTCAGCATACGATCACGCAGCATACCGGGCTGCCGGCGCTGATCTCGATCGACCAAGAGGGCGGACGGGTGACGCGGCTTCCGGCCGACGCGACCAACATGCCCGGCGCGATGGCGATTGCCTCGACGGGCCGGCCGGAGAATGCCTATGCCGCTGGCCGAATCACCGCGCGCGAGCTGCGTGCGCTGGGCATTAATTTCAACCTTGCGCCGGTGCTGGATATCAATAACAACAAACACAATCCGGTCATCAACGTCCGTTCCTACGGGGACACGTCCGATACGGTCGAAACATATGGTCTGCAGATGATGCGCGGCCTGATGGATGGCGGCGTGCTGACTTCCGTCAAGCATTTTCCGGGTCACGGCGATACGGCCGTCGATTCGCATCTGGGGCTGCCCGTCATCGACAAATCGCTCGAGCAGCTGATGGAGCTGGAATTGAAGCCGTTCCAGGCGGCAATCGCGGACGGGGCCGAAGGAATCATGAGCTCGCATATCCTCTTCCCGCAGATCGAGACGACAGGGGTTCCGGCCACGATGTCGCGGACGATCGTTACCGACCTGCTGAAGAAGCGGCTCGGCTATGACGGCCTTGTCGTGTCCGACTGCTTGGAGATGGACGCGATCAAGAAGTATTACGGCACGGCCCGCGGCGCGCTGGGCGCGTTGAAAGCCGGCGTCCATCTGGTCTTCGTCAGCCATACGCCTGCGCTGGTCATTGAAGCGGTGGAGCTGATCGAGCAGGCCGTGAATAACGGCGAGCTGCCGATGTCCGTCATTGACGAGGCGCTCGAGCAGGTCGTTTATTATAAGCAGAAGTATGGCGATACCGGCGCATCCGACCTGGACGTCGTCGGCTCCGATGTGCACCTCCGCGCTGCGGCGGCCATCAGCGAGGAGAGCATCTGTCTCGTGCGCGGCGAGCTCGAAACCGTACGCCGAAGCGGCGGCGATACGATCTTCATCGGAAGCTATCCGTATCGGACGGACCAGGCTTCCAGCCAGGCCAAGTCGGGGTTGTCGTTCCCGGCGGCGATGGCGGAAGCGTTCGACGCGCCAAGCGTCATGATCGGCATCGATCCGGATGAGCAGGAGATCGAACGGACATCCAAGCAGGCGGAAGGCTATGCGCATGTCGTGATCGGCCTGTTCAACGGACGCGAGAATGCCGGGCAGTTGAAGCTGGCGAACAAGCTTGCGGCCGGCGGGCACAAGGTGACGGCCGTTGCGCTCGGCAAGCCGTATGACTTGGAGGAGCTTAGCGGCGGCGTCTGCGGCCTGGCCGCTTTCGAATATACGCCGCTTGCGATGGCATCGTTGATCCGCGTGCTGGGCGGCGAGGTTATTCCGACCGGCAAGCTGAGCATCCAGAGCGCATGAGAAGGAGCGGGGACAGATGAGATACGTAGCCGGCTTGGACGGCGGCGGGACGAAGACCGCGGTTACCGTTGCCGATGAACGAGGGCGGCCGATCCATACCTTCGTATCCGGCGCCATCAATTATAACGGGCAGGACGAAGAGAGCATTCGGCTCAGCTTCCGAACGATCATGGCGGAGATCGGCAAGGCGTGCGGAGGCTTGGAGCATTGCGCGCAGATCTGCATCGGCGCGGCCGGCGTCAGCAATCCCGTCGTGCAGGAGCGGCTTACGGCCAATGTCCGGGAGTGCGGCTACGAGGGCGGGCTGCTCATTACGGGCGATCACGAGACCGCCTTGTGCGGCGCGCTCGATAGTCCGGTCGGGATGATTCTGATCGCGGGGACGGGCTCGATCTGCTTCGGCCGTTCCGCGGACGATCGCACGCACCGTACCGGCGGCTGCGGCTATCTGATCGACGACGAGGGAAGCGGCTACAGCATCGGCCGCGACCTGTTGTCGGCGGTCGTAAAAGCGGCTGACGGACGGATTCAACCCACCGTCATCACGGAGCTCGTCTATGCGCGTCTCGGCATGTCGACGGTCCGGGAGTTGATCGGCTTCGCGCATGACAAGAATACCAACAAGAAGGACATCGCGGCATTGGCACCATTGCTCACGACGGCCTGCGATGCCGGTGACGGCGTGGCGCAAGCCATCGTGAAACGCAGCGCGGCCTCCTTGCTGGAGCTCGTCGTTCCGGTCGCCGAGAAGCTGGCCATGCAGGGTGGCCGGCTTGTGCTGGCAGGCAGCGTGCTGCTCAAGAATACGTATGTGCGAAAGGCTTTCGAGACGCTGCTGAAGCGGGAATTCCCTGCGATGCAGTGCGTCGCGGCGCCGGACGACGCCTCGGGCGGCGCGGTGCGGATGGCGCTGCTCGAGCTGGCGTAATCGGCAACCATGTACGATTGTATGACAATTGAAAGACAACAAAGAAGCTGTCGGCTTGCGCCGGCAGCTTCTTTGTCGTGTATTCGGATCAACGGGCAGGCTGACCCGGAGACCTGCGGAACCCCGAACAGCGAGCTCTATTCACTTACCTAATGCAGCTATCCCTGCGTGCCGTCTTCGCGGCGATAGCCGACGCACCGCTACTGCGCAATATCCGCAAGCTGCCCTTCGGAAGCGGCGATCAAGTCGTCTCCCTGCAGGAAGATCTGCAAGCCTCTGCGGCCGGCGCTGATGCTGACGAGCGGCATCGCTTGGATGGACGCATGAAAGTAGAACGGATACCTCTTCTTCATGCCGAGCGGCGAGACGCCTCCGCGGATATAGCCGGTAAGGCCTTGAATGTCTTTGACCGGCACCATCTCGACCTTCTTGTTGCCGCTGACCGCAGCCAGGCTCTTCAGGTTCAGTTCCCGGTCGCCGGGGATGCAGGCGGCGAGGACGCCGGATTTGTCGCCCCGCAGGACGAGCGTTTTGAATAATTGGCCGGGCTGCAAGCCGACTTTGGCCGCTACGGTGTCGACGTCCAAGTGCTCCTCGTCCCACTCGTATTCATGCAGCGTATAAGCAACTTGGAACTTGTCGAGTATGCGGCAGGCGTTTGTTTTAACGGACATGGCGTTCCTCTCTTTCGGTCAGCGGTTGGCTTCTTTTCGGATTGACTACTATGCCAGTCTCCGACCTTACTTCATCCGCTTCGCGATCGGATGATCCTCGTTCAACTGCAGGAGATCCCACAGGTTTCCGTACAGATCCTTGAATACCGCGACCGTGCCGTATGCCTGCTCCGCGGGCTCTCGCACGAATTCGATGCCGCGCTCCACCATATCGTTGTAATCCCGCCAGAAGTCGTCCGTGTTCAGAAACAGGAATACCCTGCCTCCGGCCTGGTTGCCGACGAACGGCTCTTGCTCGGGCTTGGATGCTTTGGCGAGCAGGATGGTCGTGCCGACGGAGCCCGGCGGAGAGACGACGACCCATCGTTTGTCCTGCGCGGGCTGATAGGTGTCCTCGACCAGCGTGAAATGCAGCTTCTTCGTATAAAAGGCGATCGCTTCGTCGTAATCGTCGACGACCAATGCGATGTGAACGATGGATTGAATCATGCGCTCAACTCCTTGGAAAGTTTGGCTGGCCGGAAGCGGCCTCTATGTCCTGCAGGGCGTCGATCATGCGGAGCAGCCGGCTCGTAAGCTTGACGATGTCGGCGTAAGCGGCTGCCGCCAGCTTCTGGCGCTCGGCGATGGCTTTGAGCTTAGCGGCACGCGCTGCCGGGCTCGGTGCGTAATGCTCTGCATCTTCATCGTCTTCATTCATTCCGCCTTCATCGGACAGCACCAGCCTGCCGATCGGTTTGTTCTCCGCGAGCAGCGCATGCATCTCGGCCGTATCCGCCGGGTGAAGCGCACGCCGGGCACCTTTGAGCGGGTTGCTGCCCTGAAGCCGTTCGGAGAGCTCCGTGAGCTCCCAATAGTCCGCGGCCGTAATCGGAGGCGAATGCTCGTCTCCGTCGTCGCGTTCCAGTACGGCGTTCATGCGGGCATAGAGTCGTTGGAACACCGGCAGAGTCTCGTCCAAGCTCAAGCCGGGATCGGGATCCAGCTCGATCAGCAGGTCGACGGTCGATTCCTCGTCGATGCTCGCCTGATAGGTTGTCCTTCGCTCGATCAATGCCTCCGCAATGAGGGGAAGCGAAGGGGAGACAGCCGACTTCACAAGCTCCTGGCGCACCTCTTTCGTTATTTTCCCGTCATAACGCGATCCGTCATCGCCGTCGACGTGGAATGATTTTGCCGAGAGATTCAGCGCAGTCAAGCTGCCTCGGACGCGCAGGAGAACCGAAGTAACCTCGGTTTCATTGATATAGGAATATGCGGATTGCAATTGAAGGAAGCTGAGCTCCGTTACGCGCCGCTCGCCCGCAGCCGTTGCCAGCTCGAAGACGATGGACGAACGAAGCTCGAGCAGCGCCGCCAATAGCTTGCCGTATGCCAGAATCGCCGGGGCATGAAGCTCCCGCAGATGGATTTGTAATGGACCCAAGTCGCTGGTGTCCCGCACAAGCGCAGCCAGCCGAAGAGCTGCTTTCGTGGCAGGCGTAACCCCGAACAGGTCCGCCGTGCCGGAAGAAACGAGCCGAACCGCGTCGTCACTGCTGGCAGATACGCTGAAGGCACAGTCCCTCTGCACGTGGCTTGGTGCTTTCTTCATCGATGCCGTCCAGCGTTCATCGAGCGGATAAACCGCGTTTTTCACCGCTGCGGCCAATTCTTGGTCCGGCAGCAACGGCAGCAATTCCGCCTCCGCGGAGGCGTCGGATAACAGGCAGAAGGTCAAGCCGATCACATCGCGCCCGCCAGCGGCTGCTTCTTCGGCGGCAGCCTTCCAGGTATGCCGTGACAATATCCTCACCTCGGAATGTATACTATCCTCCATTGTATCCTATGCTTTTCGGCGAGGGTACCCCTGATCTTGGGACGAGGCGCGGGGATGAGTCAACGAGGCGGGCGAGCGACCGACCGAGCCATACAAGCCATACAAGCGATATAAGCCATACGAGCAGCCTGACTATTTTACGGCATTCGGTCCGAATACCGGCGCCAGCCTGGAAGCGGATTGCTGCTCGCCGAGGCCGAAGTATTCGCAGAAGTTCATGATCATCGGATTCCATTTCGACGGGTCGACATATTCGGGATGCGCCTCCATCCGCAGACGATCCTCGATATGCACGTTTTCGATCCGCACTTCGATGGCGACGAGGGAGCTCGGTTCCTCGAATGCATGCAGCTTCACGAAAGAAGCCTCTAGATGGACAGGGCATTCTTGAACGCGCGGCGCCCGAACGGCCAGCGACGGAAGCGGGGTCAAGCCGGCGATGCCGAATTTATCGGCTTCATGGCGGTAGCCTCTTGCCGCTTTGGATTCCGGAACCGGATTGCGTCCCGTTAGCAAGGTCAGGCGATCGATCGCGGGGACCAGATCGACGGAGGGGAGATTCAGCACGCATTCGCGTTCGCGGATCAGATTGCGAACGGTCTGCGATTTGCTGCTGAGTCCGAGCATGCAGGATTGATTGAGCCACCAGGCCGAGGACATCGGCGCGAGATTGGGGGTGCCGTCTTCATTGACCGTACTGATCAGCACGACGGAGGTGCCGAAGTAAAGGATTTTGGGGTTGATGATCGTATGCATGGCGATATTCGCATCCCTTCTGCGTTCATTTGCCGATAACTATAGCACAGCCCGAATGCATGCGGCAGGGATCCGGAATGAGACCGCAAGATGGCAAAAGTCCGAGGGATTTCGTTACGGGTAACAATGCCGGAGTCAACGATTCGTTACTCCTGCCAAACTTGCGCGGGAACGATTGACAACGCTTGCCGGGCCTTTCTATACTTGGGATAATTCGTATAACCCCGATAATCGGTTCGGGGGCTCTACTGGGATCCGTAAACATCCTAACTACGAACGTCATGTCCTTCGCGGCATGGCGTTTGTCGTTGGGATTTTTTATTTTCGCGTCGGTTGAAGCGGAAGAAGAGGGAAGGGGATGGAAAGCATGGCTACGCTGCTTATCAAGAACGCGCGCAGCATCGTTACGATGGACGGGGAGCGCAACGTTTACCGGGGAGGGAGCCTGTTCGCGGACGGGCAGGAGATCAAGGCCATCGGCCATGACATTCCGTATGAAACTGCGGATACCGTCATCGATGCCGCAGGCATGATCGTGTATCCCGGGTTGATCAATACGCATCATCATCTCTATCAGACGTTCACGCGCAATATTCCATGGGCGCAGGACGTCGAGCTGTTCGATTGGCTGATCGCGTTGTACGACATTTGGCGCCATATGCGGCCCGAGGATGTTTACTTGAGCGCCATGGTCGGCCTGGGGGAGCTGCTCAAGACGGGCTGCACGACGGCATCGGATCACTTCTACTGCTTTCCGAATGCCGTCAGCGGCGAGCTGATCGACGAGGAGATCCGCGCTGCGTCCGAACTCGGCATCCGTTTCTTCCCGACGCGGGGATCCATGAATCTGGGACGCTCGCAGGGCGGTCTTCCGCCGGATGAAGTGACGCAGACGATGGACGTCATTCTGAAGGATACGCAGCGGGTTATCGAGACGTATCATGACGCATCGAAGTTTTCCATGCTGCGCGTCGGCGTGGCGCCCTGCTCTCCGTTCTCGGTATCCGAGGACCTGCTTCGCGAGTCCGCGATACTGGCCCGAAGCTACGGCGTACGGCTGCACACGCATCTCGCGGAAACGAAGGACGAAGAGGAATTTTGCCTCGCGGCCAAAGGCCTCCGTCCGCTCGCCTACATGGAGAAAACCGGTTGGACGGGGCGGGATGTCTGGTATGCGCACGGCATTCATTTCAACGCGGACGAGATTCGCCGGATGGGGCAGTGCGGCTGCGGCGTCGCCCATTGCCCGAGCAGCAACATGAAGCTTTCCTCCGGCGTATTGCCGCTCATGGAGATGCTGAAGGCGGGCGTGCATGTCGGGCTCGGCGTCGACGGCTCGGCATCCAACGACGCGTCGAATCTGCTTGGCGAGGTGCGGCAGGGATATCTCCTGCACAGGCTGATTTCCGGCAATCAAGGACCTACGGCCGAGGAGAGCATATGGCTCGGCACGGTCGGTTCCTCTCGGGTGCTCGGCTGGGAGGATGCGATCGGCTCGCTGGAAGTCGGCAAAGCGGCGGATCTGTTCATGATCGATTCCCGCAGGCTGGACTACGCAGGCGCGCTCTTCGACGATTCGACGCTGCCGGTCGTGGCAGGCATCGGCCAAAACGTAGACATGACCATCGTCGGCGGGAAAATCGTGGTGAAGGAAGGCCGGCTGGTGAATATCGATGAACGCCGCATCGCCGTCACCGCCCAGTCTGCCGCGGCCCGCATGGTCGAAACGGCGGCGAAGCATGCCGGCGTGAACTACTACAAGCGGCGCCGTTGATGGCGCGGCAGGCGATAAAGCGTCGGTTGAGCGACCGGTGCCGCTTGAGCTCCGATTGTGGAGCAATCTCGATGAATTGACGTTTGAGCGTTCTCCAGCGGCATCTTGAAGCCTCCTAATAGATGCAACATTTTCCAGACGGGCTGCGTAGTACAAGCAAAAGGAGGCGAGGAGATGCTGCTCAGCGCCATTCGCAAATTACCGGGACTGCCGCTGCTCGTCGGGCTGCCCGTCGCCATAGACGGCCTGTCTGCGTTAACGGGCATCCTGATGAACGGCTTTCACGGCAGTCCGCATATCGCGTTCAAGCTTGCGCTCCAAATGGGCCTGCCTTCGGTCAGCGCCGTGACCGAGCAGCGGTTTATGGCGGGCTCCGTGCAGTTAAATGCAGAGGGCGGCATAGCTGCCGGCAGCGCGGCGATCGTGCTGCTCGTGCTGATCGTGTTCCTGCTCGTGCAGGCGTTCTTTCAAGGCGGCTATATCGGACTGCTTCGCGAAGCGGCCCATGAACGTCCGGTAACGATGAGTGTCTTCCGTAAGTACGGCATGCGTTTCTTCGGTCGTTTCCTGCTGCTGAACTTGCTCGTGCTGGCCTTGATGCTGATCGGGGGCGGCTTGGCGATCTATGTCCTGCAAGGCTTCGGCGCCGTCGTCAGCCTGCTTGTTTTCCTTATTCTTCGGGTATGGTTCGTCTACTTGGAATTTACGCTTGTCGCAGAGAACTGCTCGATACGCCAAGCGTTCCCGCGCGCGCTGCGAGCATTCCGCAACCGGACGGGAGTGACGACGAGCCTGATCGTCAAAACGATCATTCTGAACGTGCTGTTCGGGCTGCTGATCAATGCGGTATGGATCTCTTTCTTCTTCTTCTTGCTTTTGTTCTTGTACGACTATATTTTCGCGGGTATGCAGCTTGCGTTCATGGAGGAGTACGAGCGGATCGAGAAGGGATGATTGGTGATCCGGCACTCAGCCGTGCACAAACCTCCCAGTAACCTACTACGCCCGGGAAAAATAACTGCAATTATGCAACTATTTCTCGCAAAATCGACGACTGGAATAAAATAACTGCGATTATGCATCTATTTTGTTGATTTTGTACCGATTGGCTGCTCTTTCATTCGAAATAAGTGCAGATTTGCACTTATGGCGTGAATGAATGGTCAAAAACGAAAAAATAGATGCAGATTTGCATCTATTTCGTCAGCCAAGCGGGCGTACTCCTCGTACGGAGTTACCGTACATGTAACATGTCATGTTTGTGTCGTGTTTGCACGATCAGGAACAGCGGACGAAGCGAGCCGTTCCTATGGGAGGGCCGGCCTGCGTGAATGTTCCCTTGTCCGAATCACAAATAACCGCGCTCGTTTACGCAAGAAAGAGGCAGCCCGTGTCATCGTAAGATGACTATCGGACTGCCTCTTATTTTCCGCACTTCCGCTTACTTCCGCTACTTTCGCGTACTAACCCTTACATTAGCGAACGTTCCCTAATTTTATTTTAGAAAACTTTCATACGCGTTACTTCAATAACATATCGTTCCTCCCGTAATCCAATGGCAGGCATGACTGCGGTATGACTGGTACGCATGGTCTTACGACGCGGCGTGGAAAATTTGACGCTGCTTGCCGTTCTCGATGACCGCCGATTGCGCCGGAATGACATCGGTGCCGTAGGTGCCGGACGAATAATCGCTGCCGGAGAAGTTGACCGTCACCTTCAGATCGTTGCCGTACGTCGCGCTTTGCACCAGCCGGTCTTTCGTCAGTATCGCGAAGCTGCTCATCGGCTTCGTGACGGCTTGCTTATGGAACGGAGAAGAACGTTCAAGAATGGAAGGATGATTGGCGATCGATTGCTGCCTGTCCCGAATGCGGCCAGCACCGACTATGCCCGACGATGCCGGGAGTCGACCAAGAAGGGCTTGTTCTAAACCGTCCGGAATATGATATACTTGGTAAAAAATGACGATGAGGTGGTCAAGTTCATGCTAGGCAGAAGCGGTAATCCAACCTTAAACGAGAAAACGTTCGACCGCACGGGCTCGCATTCCGGCGCAGACCGGATGACGATCGACGGCACGGTGAATAAAACGTTCATTACGCTCGCCGTGCTGCTCGGCGCTGCGTTCGCGACATGGAACATGTATTTCAAGGGCCACGACGTGATGCCTTACGTGATCGGCGGGGCAATCGGCGGACTCATCTGCGCGCTGATCATCAGCTTCAAACCGCGCACGGCGCCGTTCCTGGTACCGGTCTATGCCGCGCTGGAAGGCGCGTTCCTCGGTGCGCTCAGCGCAACTTACGAGTCGTCGTACGGCGGGATTACGCTGCAAGCGGCGCTTGTGACGATGTGCGTATTCTTCGCGCTGCTGGTCGCGTACAAGACGCGCATCATCCGGGCGACAGAGAATTTCAAGCTTGGCGTCTTCGCGGCCACGGCCGGCATCGCGCTGCTTTATCTCGTCAGCATGGTGCTGGGCATGTTCGACGTAACGGTTCCTTATCTGCATGACAGCAGCCTGATCGGCATCGGGATTTCGCTCGTTATCGTGGTCGTCGCCGCGCTGAACCTCGTGCTTGATTTCGACTTCATCGAGCAAGGCGCGGAGCGCGGCGCTCCGAAGTACATGGAGTGGTACGGCGCATTCGGCCTGATCGTCACGCTCGTCTGGCTGTACATTGAAATTCTCCGCCTGCTCTCGAAGCTGCGGAGCAGATAATTGCCAAGCATGTGCTGGTTTGTGCGCAAGATGTGCATACAGCACAGCATATGAACAATTGCTTGCGCACCCGCGCATGCGAGCGCTGCGGGCGCCGTTCCTCGGAACGGCGCCTTTTGCATGCGCTGACTTTTATTGATGGCGAGTGTTGCTGGTTCCCTTCCGGCGGATTCGCAGCGAGGCGAAGAAGGAAGAAAGCATCGTGAAGCGAAGAATTAAATAAGCAAGGAAGACTTCATGGAAATGAGGGATACAGGTGGAACGCAAAGTGGCATTGGTGACCGGATCGGGCAGAGGCATCGGCAGAGGCATTGCGCTGGCTTTTGCCCGGGCGGGGTATGACGTGTGCGTCAATTACAACCGCAGCGCGGAAGGGGCCGAAGCCGTCGTAGCGGAAATTCGCGCGATGGGACTCCGATCGGAGGCGGTGCAGGCGGATATCTCGACGATCGAAGGCGTGGATCGTCTGTACGCCGGCTTCCGCGCTTCGTTCGACCGGCTGGACGTTCACGTGGCGAATTCCGGCATTACGCGGATGCGGCCGTTTCTGGAGACGACGCCGGAGCTGTTCGACGAAGTCATGAATACCGATCTGAGAGGACTGTACTTCTGCTCGCAGCGCGCGGCGCGCATCATGGCGGAACTGGGAACGAAGGGCGTTCTCATCCATATCAGTTCCAACCATGCGGAAGGTACGTGGTCTAACGCGACGGTATACGCCGCGGCGAAAGCGGCAGTCAACAAGCTGACGAAGAACATGGCGCTTGACCTCGCGAGCTATGGCATCCGCGTCGTCGGAATCGCCCCGGGCTATACGCTGCTCGGCGAGCCCAAGGACGAACGCATGCGCGCGGGTATCGCCAACGTGTCTTCGCGCATTCCGCTTGGCCGCTTCGCGACGACGGCGGAAGTCGGCGAGGCTGCCGTTTTCCTCTCGTCCGAGCATGCAGGCTACATGACGGGAACGACGATGTACATGGACGGCGGCTCGCTGCTGCCGGTATGGGCCGATAAGGGCTAGGGCTGTTCCGCCATTTCTAACTAATAACTGCAAATGTGCGCTTATTTCGTCCTCAAACGAGCTCTTAGAGCAAATAACTGCAAATGAGCACTTATTTTACATTCTATCGTCAGCTATCGAACAAAAGCGTGGAAATAGATGCATAACTGCAGTTATTTCCACGCATGAACCGATTGGGCCAGTAAATAACTGCAAAAACGCATTTATTCTGCCAACCAACCCGAGTGCGCTTAAATTCCGCGAGTCATACGAACCGAGCATGGTCGATTACAGTACCAAGATGCAGGAGGAGACGAAGCGTTATGAAAATCACCGATATGAAGCTGTACCATGTGAAACCGCGCTGGCTATTTCTGAAGATTGAGACGGACGAGGGAATCTGCGGATGGGGAGAGCCGATTGTCGAAGGTCGTGCGCTCACCGTCGCGACCGCGGTCGAAGAACTGAAGCGGTATTTGATCGGCCAGGATCCGATGCGCATCGAGCATCATTGGCAAGTCATGTACCGGGGCACGTTTTACCGCGGCGGCCCGGTGCTGGTGAGCGCGATCAGCGGCATCGAGCAGGCGTTGTGGGACATCAAGGGCAAGTTCTACAACATGCCCGTCTACGAGATGCTCGGCGGCAAATGCCGCGAGACGATCCGCATGTACAGCCACTGCGGAGGAGCGACGCCGGATGAGATCGCAGCCAACGCGAAGAAGCGGATGGAAGCGGGATTCACCGCGATCAAGATCGGCGTCGACGCGCCGGTGCGGCAGGTGGACACGCTCGCTTTCGTGGAAGGCGTAACCTCGAAGTTCGCGGCGATCCGCGAAGCGGCGGGCAGCGGGCTCGACATCGCCATCGATTTCCACGGGCGCGTCAGTCCGGCGATGTCCATCCGGCTCGCGGCTGCGCTGGAGACGTATTATCCGATGTTCATCGAGGAGCCTTGCCTGCCGGAGAACGTGGATGCGCTGCTGCGCGTCGCGCAGTCGACGAGCATTCCGATCGCGACGGGCGAGCGTCTGTTCACGCGTTGGGGCTTCCGCGAGGTGCTCGAGAAGGGGGCAGTCGCCATCGTGCAGCCGGACCTTTGCCATGCCGGGGGCATCTTCGAGGGACGCAAAATCGCCGCGATGGCCGAGGTGCATTACGCCTCCGTCGCGCCGCATAATCCGCTCGGCCCGATCTCGCTGGCCTCCTGTCTGCAGCTCGACGCCTGCACGCCGAATTTCCTCATCCAGGAGCACCCGTCCATGGCGGAGAAATGGGATCTTGGCGAAGGCTACCTGAAGCAGCCGTTCCGGATCGAAGGCGGCAATATTGCCGTTCCGCAAGGTCCCGGACTCGGCATCGAGATCAACGAGGAAGCGCTGATCGAGCGCAGCTACGGCGGCGATTGGGATACGCCGAGATTGGCGTACGAGGACGGTTCGTTCGCGGAGTGGTAGAAGAAATAGTAAAGGGATGGCGCAGGCATTTGCTCTGCTCCATCCCTTTTTTTGTTGCGAATTGGTGCTTACTCGGGACAAGCCACCTATTTCCCGTCGAGCTTCTGCTGAATGGCTTCCTCCATCGCATCGAGCGGATCGGTTCCCGGCTTCGGCGTGTAAAAGTCCGGCGCATCCGTCGCCCCCGCGGATGGAGGCGCATAAAGGCCGCTTGCCGCGGCGTTCGCAGCCGTAACCGCTCCCTTGACTTCGACGAGCGTCTGAAGCAGCGTAAGTTTGCTGCCGGCTGGATGGGCGAGCAGCGCGGCATAAGCGGCTTCGATCATATCGCCTCGCAGGAACGGGGTGGCAGCGGTCAGCCTTGAGGCCGCTTCCGCTTGCAGAAGACCGTTCTTTTGCGACAGCTCGGCCGCATTGGCAGGAACGGCGTCTTTGGCGCCGAGCAGCCGATTGAGCAGCGTCAAGAATTCGTTGCCCGACATCGGACGCGCGGGAGCGAAAGCAGTAGCGCTAACGCCTTTCACATACCCCTTCTTGACGGCATAAGCGATGGAGGCGGCGGCCCAATTGGAGCTGGCCACATCCGCGAAAGCAGGCTTCCCTCCCGCCTTGACCGCGTCCGCTTCCTCGCCGGATAAGCGAAGCAGCATGGCGGTTCCTTGCGCGCGGGTAAAGGTGTCCTCCAGCTGGTAGCCCTGTTCCGTACCCGTGAACAAGCCCAGCTGCTTTAAGACGTCGGCCTGCTTCACGCGACTGTCCGACCCGGCAAATACCGAAGAGGTGATGAGCGTGAATATCGCCAGCAGCATGCAGATTGCAGAAGTTTTCTTCATCATGGCTGAATCCCCTCTGTATTGGACTGCTCCGCCGGCTTCTGTTGAGACTGATCCGGATTCGGCTTGTCCTGCCCGGGGGCCGGCTCGTTAACTGGGGGCTGCTCCGGCTGCGGCTCCTGCTCCGGCTTGTCCTGCCCAGGCGCAGGCTCGTCCGCCACGGGCACTTCCGGCTGGGAATCAACAGGTTTGCCGTTTAATTCGCCGGTATTTTGAAGACTGTTAGGATCGGACGTGTAGGAACCGACATAGCCGGAGGGGGAGTTCCATTCGCTGCCCGGTAAGATTAGCGGCTGAACATGGAGATTGAACCCCGTCAGTTGTCCCTGCGGATCGAACGATTGGACGAGCGTGACCGACTTCAGCGGCTCGCTAAAATCCTTCACGACGTTCTCGCCGTCAAGCTTCTTGCCGGACCAGAACTGTATGGAGGTCGACCGTTTGAGCGTATAAGCAGCATCGTAGTATTCGTTGCTCTGCGAATTGCTCAGGAATCGCTCCGATCCGGCTTCGCCCGACATTTTGATAAATTGCTCGTCGGTATACTGGTCTCCATTATAGAGGTGCAGGATTCCATACAGAATTTGAATCGGCTTGTCCGGTCCGCCGGCGATTTGGGATAGCCAATGATCTTGCGCGGCGGCATTGGGATACATCGTGAATTCGGCCGCATAGACGACCTCGATTCGGTCAAACGCGTACGTAATCTTCTCTCCCTCGGCCGCTGCCTGCGAGAAAGGCACGAGCATGAGGAGAGCTGCCAGCAAGGCGATGAATCTAAAACGAATCCACTTCATCCTTTCAGCACCTTTCTTGTCGAATTATTCCATTTTTATGATACAAAGGACGCGGAGGTTTGTCACGGCTTTTCATTCGGACTTATCGCCAAGCTGGTGCGATTTTAATATTGACGCAGCCGCCGAACTGATCTAAACTCTTGAAAGCTGCTATGTCATGTAAGGTTTGTGAATGGCTATTCCAGTTGGAGAAAGGTAGGACATCATGTTTATCAGATCCGTTGGCTTAGGTTTATATATCATGTTCATCTATTGGCTGTCCTCGCATTCGTCCGGCATGCATATGATGTTTTTCCCGACGCTTGGGGCCTTCGGCTTCCTCTTCATCACCAGGTCGCCGAAAATGAAAGAGCTGATCGGCATCGCCTGCGGCGCGGTGATTTCTTCGACCGTCGGCACGCTGGCGTATACCGTCAACAGCGGCATGGTGTCGTTGTTCGTCTGCACGCTCTTTGCGATTTGGTTCGTCCGGACGATGAAGCTGAACGCGCCGCCGATCATTGCCGTGGCGCTTATCCCCTTCTTGACGCATCCTGCGGTCCTATGGGTGACGCCGGTCTCCGTGGCAGCTTCGCTGGCGGGTCTGGTTGCCGTGCTCGGCTCGGTCTTTGCGGTAGAGCGCCTGCTGAGCAGGACGAATACGTCCGCCCTTCCGTTAGGCGGGCAGGCGATGCGGATGGACGCCGATCAATAAATCTATCGTAAAACTTTCATCGTTGCAGGAAGTACAACATCTCAGATCTAAAACCGGGTTAAGCCGGGTTTTGGCTTCTGTATGGTTGCCTTTCGTGCAACTTTTTTTGTAAGCGGGTCGGCGTTTTGACATGGGCAGGCCGGAGCGCTACCATAGGATCAGTCAATCGGAAAGTTAAACGCCGCATCCCCGCGAAGGAGAGTGAATGGCATCGGCAGCGTTAGTCTAGAGATCGTCGTCCGTTCGACGGAAATCGATGTCAACGGACATGTGAACAACGCCAAGTACCTGGAGTATTTGGAATGGGGCCGCGAGGAATGGTATGAGCGGTCGGGGCTCGCGTACGAGACGTTTCTTGCGATGGGCATCCAAACGGTGACGGTGAACATCAACATCAATTACCGCCGAGAATGCAGACAAGGGGACCGGCTCATCATCACGACGGAAGCAGAACGGGCGGGGCGCACGAGCTACATATTGAAGCAGGAAGTCGTGAATCAGGCAGGGGAACGATGCGCGGATGCGCTCGTCACGTGCGTTACGATGGATGCGGAGACGCGAACGAGCCGGCCGATCCCGGACGAGCTTAGGACGCATTTTCCGGCGTAGGCCGGATTCCAACTGAATTCAGCCGTATCGCATGACCATGAATAGGAAATCATAACTAGAGGCGGCGCATGATGATTCATGCATCGCCTCTTTACTTGAATAATAGACATAGATTGCGTTCGAAACATAAGCAGTGCACGCAGCCTGAAACTTGAACCACAGGAAGGGGCAAGGCATGATGGAATATCGCATTGAGAAAGACTCCATGGGCGAAATCAAAGTCGACGCGAATCGGCTGTGGGGGGCGCAGACCGAACGCAGTCTCCATAACTTCAAGATCGGCACGGAGAAAATGCCGCGCGAGCTCATTCAGGCTTTCGCGTATTTGAAGAAGGCGGCGGCGTCCGTCAACGGCGGGCTGGGCAAGCTGGACGAAGCCAAGGCAGGCGCCATTGCGGCCGCGGCGGATGAAATCATCGCAGGCCAATGGGACGGAGAATTCCCGCTCGCCGTCTGGCAGACCGGGAGCGGCACGCAGTCGAACATGAACGTCAACGAAGTGATTGCGCGCCGGGCAGGCCAGCTGCTGGCGGGCGGCAGCGCCGAGGATGCCGGCGCCAAGGTGCATCCCAACGACGACGTCAACCGCTCGCAAAGCTCCAACGACACCTTCCCGACCGCCATGCACGTGGCGGCGCTGATCGCCGTCGAGGATACGGTTTTGCCGGCGATAGCGCAGCTGAAGGCTACGCTCGCGGAGAAGAGCAAGGCATTCGCCGATATCATCAAAATCGGCCGTACGCATTTGCAGGACGCGACGCCGCTCACGCTCGGCCAAGAAATCAGCGGCTGGGTCCGCATGCTCGAGAAGGCCGAGCGGAACATCGGCATCGCCCGCGAAGAGCTCCGCGAGCTCGCGATCGGCGGCACGGCCGTCGGCACGGGGCTGAACGCGCCGCCGGGCTTCGGAGAGAAGGTCGCCGAAGCGATCGGCGGCATGACGGGCAAGCGTTTCGTCAGCGCGCCGAATAAGTTCCACGCCTTGACGAGCCATGACGAAATCGTCTTCGTGCACGGCGCCTTCAAGGCGCTGGCGGCAGACCTTATGAAGATCGCCAACGACGTTCGCTGGCTGGCGAGCGGTCCGCGCTGCGGCATCGGCGAGCTGCGGATTCCCGAGAACGAGCCGGGCAGCTCCATCATGCCAGGCAAGGTGAATCCGACCCAGTGCGAGGCGATGACGATGGTCGTCTGCCAGGTCATGGGCAACGACGCTGCGATCGGCTTCGCCGCGAGCCAAGGCAATTTCGAGCTGAACGTGTTCAAGCCGGTCATCATCCACAACTTCCTGCAGTCCGCGCGGCTGCTGGGCGACGCCATGCGCTCGTTCGACGAGCACTGCGCCGTCGGCATCGAGCCGAACCGCGAGGCGATTACGCGGCTGCTCAATGAGTCGCTCATGCTCGTGACGGCGCTCAATCCGCATATCGGCTACGAGAACGCGGCGACGATCGCGAAGACGGCTCACAAGGAAGGGTTGACGCTGCGCGAAGCCGCCATTCGGAGCGGGCTGATCACGGCCGAGAAATTCGACGAGGTCGTGCGCGCGGACGCGATGGTTTAGACGAAAATTCCTTAAAATTTTACAAATATTTACTATGCAGTGCGACAAATTCCCTATATAATGACAATGTTCGCAAGTTTTCCATTATTTCAAGGACCATTTACATGAGCAAAAGGCAAACCGTTGGAAACAGCGGGACGCAAAGCCGAGGCCTAAAGTAACGCATTTCGATGCGGCGCCATGGTAGACGGGTTATCTTTGTAAATAAGGAGTCCATCCTTATTGGATGGGCTCTTTCTTTTAACTATGGAGGAGGATACACATTGTTGATCGAGAAGAATCGCGTCATGAGATGGATCGCATTAGGTACGTTGATCTTGATGGTGGCGGTGCAAGCGCTCCACGGCTTTACCGAATTCATGCCGCAGCATGGAAGTCACGCCATGCCCGGCGACGCTTCAATGACGAATTCAAACCTGCTTTTCTTGGCGCTTCCGATTCTTTTCTTTCTCGGCGCTTTGCTATGTATGCGCATTCAGCACGGCAAGCCTTCGGCACTCCTGCTTTCCCTGTCGCTGACGTTCGGAAGCATGGCGGTCATCATGGCCGGTCAAGGCATGGTTGAATATCATTTCTCGATCTTCATGGTGCTGGCGGTCATTCTATATTACGAGCGAATCCTGCTGCTCCTGACGAGCACCGTCCTCTTCTCCCTTCAACATCTGCTCGGCTTCCTGTACTTCCCCCGGCTGGTCTACGGCACGAATGATTATTCCTTCGGCATGGTTTGCATTCACCTCGTATTCGTGATTCTCTTCATCGGCGCCGTGACCTACCAAATCATGACCCGCAGAAGCTTCGTGTCGAGATTGGAGGGCGCGCAGGAGCGCAAGATCCATGAAGCCGTCAACCGAATCGTCGCGACCATGACCGAAACCTCCGATCAAGTGCGCATGAATGCCAAAGAACTGACCGGCAATTCCGAATCGCTGAGGTTGCTTGCGGCACAAGCCATCCAATCGATGGAGCATGCGGACCAGGCCTCTCACCGCCAAGAGCATGGCGCCCGCGTGAGCCGGGAAGCGGTTGCGGAGATGTTGAAGGACATGCTGACGATCGCGGAGACGGCTGCCGCCACGTCAAGCTACTCCGAGGAAGTCGCGCGCCAAGCCGAAGGCGGCAATGCGTCCGTCCAGACAGCGGTCGCCCAAATGCAGGCCATGAGCCGCGCCGTGCGCGATTCGGCTGCCACGATCCGGCAGCTTGGCGAACGCTCCCGGGAAATCGACGATATTATCGGCCTGATTACCGATATTGCGTCGCGAACCAACCTGCTGGCGCTGAACGCCGCCATCGAAGCGGCGCGGGCGGGTGACCACGGCAGAGGCTTTGCCGTGGTCTCGGCCGAGGTGCGCCAGCTCTCGGAGCAAACGACCGAATCTGCTCAGCGGATCGCGCTTCTCGTGCAGGAAATGCAAGAGAACAACCGGATATCCATGACGTCCATGAGTCGCGTGATCGACGAAGTGAGCAGCGGCGAGCAAGCCGTCGCGAGAGCCGGCGATGCATTCGAGCAAATCCTGCGTTCCGTGCAGGCGGTAGCGGAGAGGATGCATCACATCTCCGGCGCATCGCGGCAGATGTCGGCAAGCACGCAGCAGTTCAGCGTAACCTTGAACGACATATCGGAGTTGTCGGCCGAACTGACGAGAAGCGTCGTGACCGCGGAAGGGTGCGCGCAAGAGCAGCATTCGCTCATCCACAGGTCATCGGACTTGGCTTTCATGCTGGCGAAGCAGAGCGACAACCTGAACGACATCATCGTGGCGACCAAGCGTAATTTCATTGCGGAATAAGCAAAGCCGTCGTCCCGCAGTACTCGGGAGACGGCTTCTTTCCTAATAGAGCTACTTAATCGCGTTCACCGGATAATACGAAGGCACCGGCTTCGCGTAATGATCCCGTGCGTATTTGATCTGATTCGGCGTCCATTGCGAGTAGAACAGCCGAGTGTCCTTGTCGTCGCTCAGCGCCAATTCCTCCGGCACGGTAGCCCAGTTCGTGAGCGGCGCGCTCGTCGTCCGGGAGTGGTAATTGTGCATCGTCCGCCTGCCGTGCGTGCATTCCGGCTTGCCGCCGTTGCGCGTATGGTAGGTCGTAATATTGTACAGAATCGCCGTTCCCGCTTTTCCACGAATCGGAACTTCCCGGTATTGATCCCCCAAGCCGGCCTTGGCTTCCGCAAGCGAGCTGTATTCGTGGCTGGAAGGTACGATGCAGAATGCGGGGCAGCATTCGTGCACGTCCTTTAAATAATAAATAACGCAGGCATACGTGCTCTTATAGGGGTTCTCCGGATCCCAGATCTTCCCGCCGACCGTCGAGCCGTACCAGCTGATGTCGCGATGAAAGCCCATCTGGCTGCTGCTTGCCCGTTCCATCGTAATGTCCCGAAAATCGAACTGGGCATACCTGGCTTCGCCCAGCAGCACCTCTTGAATGAGAGGGAACAGCGTGCGATGCCGGATGAACGCGTCCATCTCGCCCGGGTATTTCATGAGCAGGCTGCCGTTGCCGACGGCCCCTTCGATCGGCTTATGCCAGCTGTCCGGATCGGAGACCATGTCGCTCTCGACAAGCCGGTTCAAGTAATCCAGCTCCTCTGCCGACAGGGCGTCCGGGATGACCGCATAGCCATAAGCCTGATAGTGCGCCAATATTTCCTCAGTCGTCGTCTGTACCTCGGTTATCTTCATTGTTCGTTCCCTCCAGTCATAGACTCCGAATCGCGTTAACCTTTGACGGATCCAAGCATGATGCCCTTGACGAAATACTTCTGCAGAAACGGATACACGATCAGAATCGGCACGATGGCGAAAATGATCGTCGCCGCCTTGATGTTCTCGGGCTGCACGACCATCCGGCTGCTGTCGTTCAGCGTGCTGGTGTTCTGGCTGCCCATGTTCAGCATGTTGAAGTCGATGACGATCGAACGCAGCACCATTTGGAGCGGCCATTTGCTGTTGTCGGTGATGAAGAACAGCGCGTTGAAGAAGTCGTTCCAGTGGCCGACCGCGTAGAACAGACCGACCGTGGCAATGACGGGCTTGGACAGCGGGAGAATCAGGCTCCATAGAACGCGCATCTCGGAAGCGCCGTCGATTCGCGCGGATTCCTCCAAGCTCTCCGGGATGCTCCAGAAGAAATTCCGCATCAGGATGAGATTGAACGGCGCGACCAGCTGAGGCAGGATAAGCACCCAGACGCTGTTCATCAAGCCCAGATTCTTCAGCAGGATGTACATCGGAATGAGTCCCGCGCCGAACAGCATCGGGATAATGACCAGCCACAGCAGGAAGCGGTGGCCCGGGATGTGCGTCTTGGACAAGCCGTACGCACCCGTTGCCGTGAACACGAGATTAAGGAACGTGCCGACGACGGCGACGAACACCGTAATGCCGAACGACTTCATCAACACGCTCGTGTGGAAAATATATTTGTACGCCTCCAGCGTAAACGATTTCGGCCACAGCATCATCGGATCGCTGTACACGGCATGCGCCTCGCTGAGCGAAACCGCCCAGACGTTGACGATCGGCAGCAGCGTCACGAGCCCCGCGGCGATGAGGATGACATAAATGATCGTCTGCGCCCAAGCGGGATTGGCGTCGAGCTTATTGCTGACTGCTGCTAGGTCCTTCTCTTTCTCGGCCACATGGTCCAAACTTGCGGTTTGTTCTACCATAGCGATTTCTCCCCCATCCTGCGTATGACGGTATTCGCGCTGACGATCAGGATGACGCCGATAATTCCCTTGAACAGGCCGACGGCCGTAGCCAGCTCGAACTGCGACTGCAGGAGCCCAAGCCGATACACATAGGTGTCGATAATATCGCCGACATCGTAGACAGCCGGGTTGAGGAAAATAAAGATTTGATCGAAGCCCGCATCCAGAATGCCGGCCAGCTGCAGACAGAAGAGAAGGGCGATAATCGGCCGGATGCCCGGCAGCGTAACGTGCCAGATCTGCCGCATTTTTCCCGCGCCGTCGATCTTGGCCGCTTCGTACAGCTGGCCGTCGATGCCGGAGAGTGCCGCCAAATAAATAATGGCGCCCCAGCCGAACTCTTTCATGATCGCCGTGATGACGATGACCGTGCGGAACACGTCTTCGTTGGTCGTGAAGTTGAACTTGTCGAGACCGGCATTCACCAACAGCAGATTGATGATGCCGCTCGGGCCGATGAAATTGTAAATGATGCCGCCGAATACGACCCACGATAGGAAGTGCGGGAAGTACGTGACCGTCTGCACGATCCGTTTGAACCACAGATGCCTCACCTCATTCAGCAGCAACGCGAACAGGATCGGAACCGGGAAGCCGAAGACGAGCCGGTACAAACTGATGATAATCGTATTCTTCAGCAGCTCCGGGAACTTCTCCGAGTTGAACATCGATCGGAAATGCTCGAAGCCGACCCAGGGACTATGCATGATGCCCGACATGATCTTGAAATCCTTGAATGCGATCGTAATGCCATAGAACGGCGTATACGTGAAGACGGCGAAATACGCAATCGTCGGCAAGATCAGCAGGTAGATGTAACGCGATTGCCAAATCCGTTTACCCACATCACTCATTCCTTTCTGGTGCACTCTTCGGAAAAGGGACAAGACAGCCCGCTATAGGCCGCCTTGCCCGCCCGACTGGATCAGTCGACGTAATTCGGCTCCGATTTATCCTTTTGCAGCTCGTTCACTTCGTCGATGATTTTTTGCTCGCCGGCATCCAGCCACTTCTGCCGCGCCTTGATGTAATCGTCCTTGGTGAGCTTCATGTCCGTCAGGATGCTGCCGCTGACCTTGGCCATGTAATCCTCCCAAATCTGCGCGCCGATCTTCGCGCCGGTCGGGGACGTGACGGTCGGATCCTTATAGTCGTTGTACGGCGTCGCGGCGTACTTCTCGAACATGCTCTTGTAGTAGGCGAATTGATCCTGCATCCCGCCGCCGGCGAACTGCAGCTCGATCGCTTGCCAGTCCAGCTTCTCGCTCATCGGGTCGAGGAAGCGGAGCGGTTCGATTTGGGACGACTTGTAATCGCTTTCGCGTTCGTCGTCGGGAATCGGCACCTTCCTGCCTTGATCGTCCACCGTGTACGTTTTGCCCTCGATACCGTATCTGCGGAAGTCGGAGCCGTCGGTGAGCGACCAGTTAAGGAACTGGAAGATTTGGTCAGCTTTGCCCTCCGCCTTCTTGTTGATGTAGAAGCCGCGGTCCTGCGGGAATACGACGCGCGTGCCGCCTTTCTGTCCGTCCAAGCCCGCAAGCGGGGACATCGTCTTGATCGTGGCTTTCGGGTCCGCCTTCCGCAGCTCGGGGAGCAGCGACTGCAGGTTGCCGCCGAGGATAACGGCTGCCTTGCCGGCCTTGAACTTCGTTTCGCCGAACGAGGCGTCCGGGTTGACGCCGGCTTCTTCGTCGAACAGGCCTTTCTTCTTCAGATCCTGCAGCCAGAACATGTAGTTCAAGTGTTCATCCTGCATTTCCGGCGGCAGCAGCTTGTTGGGATCGTCCTTCGACGGCGCCCAGCCGTAAGCGTCCCCGAAGGAGGTCGCCGCATCCTTGCCTGCCCAGAAAGCAATGGTGTTGCCATGCGTCATCGGCACGATGCCGGGTTCGCTTTCCTTGATCTTCTGCAGCGCGGCCTCGAGTTCGGCGATGGACGTCGGCTCGGCGATGCCAAGCTTCTCGAAAATATCGGCCCGGTAGTTGATGAAGAACGGCACGACCGGGTAGATCAGGTTCGGGATGAAGTAGATGTCGCCTTTGTCGTCCTTCATCTTGTCCCAGATGCCGTCCGGAACCGCGGACTTGACGGCAGGGTATTTGTCGAGCAGATCGTTGAGCTTCGTGAAGGCATCCTGGTCCTGCAGATCCTTCCAGAACGGATCGACCGGACCCGTGGCCCAGACGGCGTCGGGCATGTCGCCGGAAGCGGCGGTCGTCTTGATCGTGGAATCGTAGTCGACGACGGGAATGATCCGAACATCGATGTTGACATTGGCTTGTTTGAACAATTCTTTCTCATAGGCGCCGTTCTTCGTGTATGTTGCGGGACCCCAGGTCGGCCGGAGGTAGCTGAAGCTCAGCGTCTTGCCGCTGGTGCTGCCTGCATTGCCGCCGTCATTATCGGCCGTATTAGCGGTATTCCCGGTATTCCCGTTATTCTCGTTGGATGAATTGGAGGAGCATCCCGCAATCAAGCTTACGATCATAAGCAAAAGGACAGACAGCCTTCCCAGCTTCCACGTTTTCCGATGACGCATCTGATACATGTTCATCCTCCTCTTGATTTGTGTTTCCAACTGCTTGCGACTGGCGGCAAGCATCTGCTGCAGCGATAATAAGCCCCCTTAGTTTGGAGTGATACAGCTATGAAAGATCCCCGGGAGGGATGCTTCACCAAAAGAACGGATATTCAAATGAACGTGGCTCTGGCGATAAAGTATGCGCTTACATCTTAAGTGTCGATAACCGATTCGGTTTGGCGAATTCAGAGGCATGGAGGTGATTGATTTATATTCCCTGACGGGGAATACAGCATTCACCCGGGCTGGCTGTACTAAAGAATGCCTAATTTGTAATATTCGTAATATATCGTTATAAGACATTCGGGTCAACCGTGCGTCAAGCGCCATTTTTGCGCTAGGACTTCACAGGCATTGTGAGGTAATATGGGGCAGAGGTCCGAGTTGATCGGCTATTGTTTAGGGATTTATTACCAATTTTATCGAATTTGTTTTGTCGCTTTAAGGCGGAATTCCACGCTTGCAGAACAGCCCGAAGACAGCCGTCTGACACGCTTCGACACAATGAGCAAAACCGGGGCGCCTCCCTTTCGACGATCTGCGAATAGGGATGAGTGGGCACGGCTTGGGAACGGAAGTCGATTGCGGCGCGGTTGTCGGGCACTGATACGCTTTAAAGCGACAAAATTTTTTTTGCGTTCATGGCAGATTTCAAGTATGATGAAAAGAAAAGTATGGGCCAAAGGAGTACACGTACATGAACGCAAAAAACAACAGCAATTGCAAAATCGTCGACTGCACGATCCGTGACGGCGGCCTCGTTAATAACTGGGATTTCAGTGTCGAATTCGTTCAGCATCTGTACCATACATTGAACGAAGCCGGCGTGGAATATATGGAAATCGGGTACAAAAACTCGCCGAAGCTGCTTAAAGGCGCCGAATCCGCGGGACCTTGGCGTTTCCTGGACGACGACTTCCTGCGCAAAGTCATTCCGCATAAGCTGAACACGAAGCTGTCGGCGCTCGTGGACATCGGCCGCGTGGACGAGAACGACATCCTGCCGCGCGAGGAAAGCCTGCTGGACCTGATCCGCGTTGCCTGCTACATTCAGGACGTCGAGAAGGCGCTCGAGCTCGTGAACGTATTCCATTCCCGCGGTTACGAGACGACGCTTAACATCATGGCCCTCTCCAACGTCATGGAGAATCAATTGCTGGAAGCGTTCGAGCTGATCGAAGCGAGCGTTGTCGACGTAGTGTACGTCGTGGACTCCTACGGCAGCCTGGATCCGAAGGATTTCGACTACCTCGTCAGCAAATTCCAGAAGCATCTGCCGAGCAAACGCCTTGGCGTGCATACGCATAACAACATGCAGCTGGCATTCGCGAACACGCTTATTTCCGTGGACAAGGGCGTCGAGTTCCTTGATGCTTCCGTGTACGGCATGGGCCGCGCGGCAGGCAACTGCCCGACCGAGCTGCTCGTCGCGCATTTGAAGAACACGAAGTACAACGTGCGTCCGGTGCTGGACATGATCGAGAAATACATGATTCCGCTTCGCGAGAAAGAAGAGTGGGGCTACATCATCCCCTACATGATCACGGGAATGCTGGATGAACACCCTCGTTCCGCTATGGCGCTTCGCGAATCCGACGACAGGGACAAAGCGGTCGACTTCTACGACAAGCTGACGACGCCGGAAGTGCTGCACAGCAAATAAGCCTCGTCGCAAGCGACAGGCTTAACCAATAGTAAAGCTCCCGAGCCGTTGCGGCTCGGGAGCTTTTTTTTAATTATGGGGCGCTGGCCCGGATCGGAACGCATGTGTCAGTGTCTGTGCTAGAGCCTCCGCGTCGGTTGCAGTCTCGGATAAAACGTCCGAGAACGGCAGCTCCCCGGATTGCGGCAGCCGGCTGCGGAAGTGAGACCGGTATGCGCTCGGCGTCAAGCCGAATTCGCGTTTGAACATCCGATTGAAGAAGCTGAGATCCTCGAATCCGACCTCGAGCGAGATGGCGGTAATTTTGGCAGGGGAGGTCTCCAGCAGTTTCTTCGCCTCGAGCAGCCGAATGCGATTGCGGAATTCAATGAACGTCATGCCGATCTGCTGCTTGAATTTGGTCGTGAACGTCGATTGGCTGAGGTTGCAGAGCTCGCTGATCTGCTGAAGGCTCAGCGGCTGGGCGTAATGCTGCTTCGTGAAAGCGCATACGGTTCTGAACAAAGCCGCTTCGTTGTCCATGCGGGCCATCGGCTTCTGCGCGGAACGTTCATAACACCGGCTGAGATAGATGAACAGCTGCAGCAGATGCGTGCGCACCATCAGCTCGTAATTAGACTCGCGGTCCGTGTCCTCTCGGACGAGGCTGTCCAGGATGGCGATGGCTTGGCTGCGCTCCAGCTTGCTGAGGTTCATGAAGGTGCCGACGCGCGCCTGCCCTTGAAGGAACGGTTCCAGGTAGTAGAAGTCGATGAAGCCGTTGACGCCTGCCAGATGCGAGAGCTCCTGCTCGAAATAATACGGATCGAAAATGACGTTGTTGACCGTCAAGGGCGTATCCGGCAGCCGGCGGTAACCGTGCGGAACATGCCGGTGGATGATGAAGATATCCCCTTCGCGAATCGGCAGCTCCCGGTCTTGGAAGAGATGGATGCCATGGCCTTCCGTGACATAAATGATTTCGACGAAGTCATGAATATGAAGATCGTAATCCTGACCGACCGGCGCCCGAAAGGCCCGGAACGGAAATGCGCGGTTATCCATGAACTGCTCGTTCACGTAGTGGTCCACTCGGCAGCCCCCAGTCCGTCAAAAAGTCCCAGTCTTTCGTCAAATCGTCCAATTCCGCGAGATATAGGATGCGTTAAGCTAACTATATCAGATCTGCCGCGCGCCTGGAATGAGCAGCCGGCGGGACTGTACGCGAACCGAATAATAGCCTGCAGGGAGATGGGAAAGCGCATGAGTACGGAACAAGCGGCAGCGGCCAATCCAAGCGCATTCGATTTGGAGTTTCATAAGGAAGAGTTTTTCCGCAACGGCTTTACGCTCGTCAGGAACGTATTGAGCGAGGAATTCGTGGACGCCTATCGCATCGAATTCGAGCGGGAGTTCACGGAGAAGCCGCATGACGGTTACGGCGACACGCTGAGAACCAAAATGTTCGAGCGCGGCGACAGCTTCCTGCGGATGATCGACCGGCCGGAGGCCGTTGCGTTCGCCGAGGCGGTGCTGGGGAAGAACTGCCATATGTTTTCGAACAACGGCTTGTACACGAAGCCGGGCACGGGCATCGATTTCTGGCATGTCGACGAGGATTTGTTTTTCGAGATTCCGGAGGGCGTCGAGTTGGATCCGCGTATTCAGATGCCTTGCTTTATGTTCAGCGCCATGTATTATTTGCAGGACGTGACCGAGGATATGGGCCCGACCCAGCTGGTGCCGGGCAGCCACCGGAGCGGCAGGGAACCGGCGTCGCCGAAGGAAAAGCCGTATTACAACGGCGTTGGACCCGTATCGATTCTCGCGAAGAAAGGCGACATGCTGCTGTTCAACGGCCAAACCTGGCATAGGGGCGCCAAGAACGAGAGCGACCGGGTGCGCATGGTGCAGCAGGTCACGTACGGCCGGCGCTGGGTGTCGCAGCGGTTCTATCCGTTCGTCAACTATGTCATGCCGCAGTCGACCATCGACGGGGCGAAGGATAATCCGCGGCTTACTCGGCTGCTGGGCTTCCACCCGCGCGGTCCATACGGATAAATCAAGCAAGCCGTGCAGATACGCTCTGCACGGCTTTGTCGTTCCCAGGGTACTAAAAGCCAGCGTTGACAGGTTGTGGGCGAGGACGTACAATCCAGAATATGGTTGTGATAAAAATCACATGAGATGCTAGGCTGCGCTGCATGCACGGGGAAGAAGGTGGTAAGGTTGAGCATAGCTGCTTCATCGATCGCGCTTGTTATTCTGTCGGGCTTATTCCATGCCTCCTGGAACCTGATGACGAAATCGAGCGCGGACAAAAATGTCTTCCTCTGGTACTGCCAGCTTATCCCGATCGTTGTATTCATGCCCTGGGCGATATTGAATTGCAAGGACGCATCCATTACAATAGAATCCTCTCTCCTCCTATTCGCTTCGGCCGTCATCCACGGCTGCTACTGCCTGCTGCTTGCTCGATCTTACACCGTCGGTGATCTCTCGCAGGCCTATCCGATCATGCGGGGTACGAGTCCGTTGCTCGTCCCGCTCATCAGCGTCGCTTGGTTTCACGAATCGCTGTCGATCTACGGATGGGTCGGCATCTTGTTCATTCTGGCAGGGATCGCGACGATCAACGGAGTACGCTTGTCGGCAAGTCCGGCGGTTACCGGCTATGCGTTGGCCGTCGGTCTCTGCATCGCGGCGTACACGCTTGTGGACCGGCAGGCTCTGGCTTACGTCGAGCCGCCGTTTCTTAACGAGGTGACGAATATCGGCAACTTCATCGCCCTTTCGTTCGTGGCTTATCGTCCTGCGGCGCTGCGATCGGAGTGGAAGATGAACAAAGGCTGGATTCTCGCAGCCTCCGTGCTTGCGCCGACCGGCTACATCCTGTTCTTGTATGCCCAGCACGGCGCGCCGCTCGCGGTGCTTGCGCCGATGCGGGAGATCGGGACGGTATTCGGAACCGTGCTGGCCGTCGCGGTGCTTCGAGAGCGGCAGGGGACGCGCCGATTGCTGGCCTCCGTACTCATTACGGCGGGGATTTTCTGTCTTGGCTTTCTGCATGCTTAACGATTTGCATACTAATTACAGCTGGCGCGATGACGCCGGAAGGGGCGGTTGCAGCATGAACAATGATTTGGAGCAAATCGTGGAACGATTGGAATCCCGGCAGACACTGCAGGCGCTTATGCCGAAGCAAGCGTGGGACGCAGAATTGGATGGGCGAATTGCCAAGCTTCCGCCCAGCGCGCGGCCGACGCATATCGCACTGAAGGCTGGGCTGCATCTGCTCAATGAAAACCTCGACGCTTCGCATTCGTATTCCCAGGAAATCGAGGATGATCCGACAGGCTGTTATTGGCATGGCATCATGCACCGGATGGAAGGCGACTTCTCCAATGCGAACTACTGGTTCCATATGGCCGGCTCGCATCCGGCGATGCAGAAGCTGCAGGACCGGGCCGCGGACTGGGTGCGGAACAGCACCATATTGAACGACGTACCGGATGGCGCGATTCGCGACGGCTTGGCTGCGATCGCGCGTCAAGCTCGCTGGAACGCCAGCGCCTTCACTTCGTTGGTGTCGCTGCAGGAGAGCGGCAAGATTTCGGAGGAGACGAGAAGCGCGCTCGAGTATGTGCAGCATCTGGAGCTGGCGGAGCTCATCTCGCATACCCGGCATGCAGCACGCGATATCATGGAATAACGGCTTCATAGATGGTTAATTCTTAAAAGCATTCAAGGGATACCAAACCATGCAGGCATACCAAAAGGAGCTGTTCTAAGCGATTCCGCTTAGGACAGCTCCTTCTTCGTTGCAGCCGACTATTCCGTGCCGTCGGCAGGCTTCAAAGCACGCTCGCGCTTCGCTTCGCGGCCATCTGTTTCATGCTGCATCCGGCGGAACGGCCACCAATTGGCTTCGCCGACTAAATTCGTTATCGCCGGAACGACGAGTCCCATGAATACGAATGCGTACAGAATGAGCCCGATTACGATGCCCGCTCCGATCTGCAGCAGCGTGTTCACGCCTGACATCATGAGCGCGGCGAACGTGCCGCCCATGATGATCGCTGCCGACACGATGACGCCGCCGGTCGTGGACATCGCCTTCGTCATGGCTTGCGTAATGCCGCCGGGGCGGTATTCTTCCTTGAAGCGCGCCATGAGGAAGATGCTGTAGTCGACGCCGAGCGCGACGATGATGAGGAAGATGAAGAACGATGCGCTCCAAGACAAGCCTTCCTTGCCCAGCAGCTTCACGAATATGAATTCCACGATCCCCATCGTCACGAGGAAGTTGAATCCGAGCGAGAGCAGCAGGTAGAGCGGCGCCAGAATGGAACGAAGCATGATCAGCAGGACGATGAAAATACCGATCAGGACGAAAGCGCCCGTCCGCACGAAGTCGCTCTTCGAAATCGCCTTCAACTCCGTGATCTGCGCGGAGGTACCGGAAATATACACGTTCGCGCCTGCCAGGGAGCTTCCGCCCAAGCTGCTGCGCAGCGTATCGCGGATTTGGCCGACGGTATCCTGCGCTTCGGGCGAATACGGATTGACGGCGAGCACGACATCGAGCTTCGCGGTTTTGCCGTCCGTGGAAATATAATAGTCCAGCGCCTGCTGCAGCTCGGGACTCTCCAGCGCGGACTGCGGCAAGTTCCAGCCGGGGATCTGGCTGTCTCCGATCGAGGCCGTCGCTTGCTTCACCTGCGTCAGGCCGTTCGAGACATCGCCGAGCCCGCTGGCTCCCGCGCTTAGGCCGCTCGTCAGTTCTTTCAGTCCGCCGCCAAGCTTGACGGCGCCAGCAGCCGCGTCGGTCTGGCCCGCAGCCAGCTGCCCAAGGCCGCCCGCGGCTTTCGAGACGCCGGGGGTCAACTGCGAGAAGCTGGCCGATAGTTGATCGGCGCCGCCTTCGAGCTGCTTTAAGCTGCCCTCGAGGGCCTGCTGTTTGCCGAGAAGCTGCTTCACGACCGCTTCATCCTTCAGCTCCGGATGACTCTTCAGCAGCGCGTTCAAGTCCGTGCGCAAAGAAGAGGATACGGCGGCGCTCTGCGAGAGTCCGCCGGCCAGCTGACCGGCACCTTTGGAAGCCTGCTGCAGGCCGCTGTGAATTTGATTCAAGCCGGCCTGCGCTTCCTTCGTCTTGGAAGCCATCGTGCGCAGGCCGCCTGCGAGCTTATCGACGTCGCCCTGTCCGCTGGCGACGGAGGTTTCGGCGTCGCGGAGGCCACCGGCCACCTTATCGACGCCATCCTTGAGCTGCTGCAGCGCCCGCGAGGTTTGGGTCAATTGACCGGATACCGTCAGGTCGGCCAGCTGAGCGCCGAGCGGCCGGACCGCGCTGCGCACTTCCTTGACGCCGCTCAGCGAAGCCAAGCTGGCGCTGGCCGTCTCCATGGCCGCCAGTGCCTCCGGCGTGCGCATGGAAGCGTCCGAGGCAATCGCGACGGAGAGCGGGAATACCTCCCCGGACCCGAAGGAATGTTCGACCTGCCGGAAGCCTTGAACGGAGCCGAGATTAGGGCTGATTTCAGCCAGATCGTCGAAGGAACGCTTATTGTGATAGAGCAGGGTAAGCGGCGCCAGCAGAATGACCGTCACGAGCAGAATCGCGACAGGTCTGCGAGCGGCGAGCGCGGCCATCGCTCCCCATAGCTTGGATTCTCCGTGCCCTTGGCCGCTTGCGACCCTGGACGGCCAGAACGTCGCTTGGCCGAACATCATGAGCAGCGCCGGCGTCAACGTCAATCCTGCGATGAGCGTAACGGCAACGCCGATGGAGACGCCTACGGCGGATTGATACAGGCCGAACTGGGCGAAGCCAATGAGGAAGAACGCGACGAACACGGTGCTGGCGGAGAAGGCGACCGTCTTGCCGACGGTGCGCAACGTACGCACGAGCGCTTCGACCTTATCGCCGTCGCGGCTCAGCTCCTCGCGGAAACGCTGAATGAGCAGGATGCAGTAGTCCGTTCCCGCCCCGAACATGACTGCGATCAGGAACGACTCGGTAAACGACGACACCGGCATTCCCCAGTGAGTCGCCGCGGCGACGAGGCCTCTCGTGATGACGAGCGAAATGCCGATCGTGATGAGCGGGATGAACGGCGCGACAGGGGACCGGAAGACGATAAGCAGAATGATGAGGACGAGTCCGACGGTGAGCAATTCCGTCTTCTTGAGGCCGTCCGCGGAACTCTGCTGGAAGTCCTTGCCGATCGGCGCGCTGCCTGTCAGCTCCACTTTGCTGCCCGCGGGCGCTCCTTTGATCCGCTCGTTCAGCGAATCGACCGCGTCTTGGGTCACCGCGTCGTTGTCGGTTCCGGAGAAGCCGACGATAATCATTTCGGTCGTGCCGTCCTGGCTGCGGAACTTGGAAGCAAGCTCAGGCGTCTCGTAGGCCGACTGAACGGATTTGAAGCCGTCCTTGCCGCTAAGCCCGGCGAGCTCGGCTGCCTTGGCTTTCAGCCAGGTCCGGTCTTCGTCCGTCAAGCCGCCATCCCGCGCATACACCAATATCGCGCTCGACTTGGTCGTCGTTTCGGGATTGATCCGATCGAGCATGCTCTTGGCTACGACGGACTCGGAGTCGGCCGGAATGAATTTTTGCTCCGTCTGGCGGACGATGCTTGCCAAGTCGGGCAGCGCCAGCATGGAAACGGCGGCGATCGCCAGCCATCCCAGCAGAATCATCCATTTCGCGCGGGCAAGGCCGCGTATGAACCGTTCGGTCATCTTTTCTTCCTCCTCTTGCATGGGTGATCTCTACGTTTAGTTATAGCGTATGAAAACAAAGAAATCAATATATTGTACTCTTGGTCATAATTATTTCACATTCGTTTAACCCTTGTTAAATAAGACATAAATGAACATTTACCCTTATGATTTCGTCATAATTCGCACATGAATATATAAAAAAATGACCGACGGTCACCTAAGTTTACGGGATTCCAACGCTATGCTACAATGGGCGTAACCGAACGGCTGAATGACGGAGGATATCAGGCATGCAGAGAGAACTCAAGAAAGAGCAGACGCGGACGCGAATCAAAGAGGCGGCGATGGCCTTGTTTTCCGAACAAGGCTACGAGCCGACGACGGTCGAAGCGATCGCCAAGCTTGCCGGCGTTGCCAAAGGCACCTTTTTCAATTATTTTTCATCCAAAGACGATCTCCTATGCGATCTGCAGGGAATATTCGCCATCAACGAGGCGGGGAAGCTGAAGGATACGCCGGGGCCGCTCGTGCCGCGTCTTCAGCTGTTGATTTTCGAGCTCGTCAAACGATTCGAGATGAACAAGCCGCTGACGCGTGCCTTGTTCCAAGCGATGCTCAGCAGAGACAGCGCCCTGGATACCCATAACAAGCTGCTGAACGCGTTGTCGGAAGCGCTGCTTCCGCTCATTCTGCAGGCGCAGGAGAATGGCGAGATCCGCAAGGACATGCCCGCGGAGATGCTGGCGCAGCAGGCCTTCCAGTCATACTTCGGTACGCTCATTATTTGGGCGATGGAAGACGGCGACGAGCCGCTCGATACGCGCATGACGATGAGCTTCGAGCTGTTCTTTAAAGGCATTGCCCCGCAGTGAGCAGCATGAATAGATTTCCGCCGCCATGTTACGTTGGTGATGCGGAGGCGTAAAAAAGCAGCTCCGGTTCGGCCCTCAAAGGGACGTTTCCGGAGCTGCTTTTTTTGGCTTGCGATGCCCGCCAGTCGGTGCGGTAAAAGCGATTCGGTGCAATGCGATGCAGCAAACTTTGCGGCTAGAAGCCGGGAAGTTCGCCGTCGCCGCGGATGGCGGCCGCATGATGAGGCTCGTTGGGATGGAAGTAGCCGCTGCCCGCGAAAGGCCGCCCTCCCGCCGTAATGCCGTTCAAGGTGACGCCGAGCTGATCGGTTTCATTGAACTGGCGGAGCAGGGCATGCTGCGTCATGCCGTCGACTTCGACGTACCACAGCTTGTAGCCGGCGTCGGAGACGATGACGAGCCGAGCCGACGAGAACGAGAGCCTTGTCGCCGCGCCGCCGTAGGTGATGGACAGCTCGGTCAATTGGTAGGTTTCCAAGGCGAATGCCGCCTCCTTTCCATATCCGGAAGACGGCTGTCGACACGTGGACGGCGCGCGTTCTCATTCCGGAAAAAACATGTTCTCCCATTGTAATGTGGCCATGCCGGGATTGCAACAAATCGGTTTCGAGCTGCGTTAGGAGAATGAACGGCCGTTTACATTTTTTTACTGTCCAAACAATATAAAGGGGGACTGGAAAATGGGCATGGAACGGAATCCGCGTGTGGAGCAAGGAACAGAGAGAGAAGACGCAAGAGTTAAAGAGACAGTAGTTGAAAGAGAAAAAGAGACAGCAAATGAATCAGCAAATGGAACGACGGGAAAGATGCCGAAGCTGCGGGGAAGGAAGCCAACATGGCTGCAAGCGTGGCGGCTGCAAGCATGGAAGATCAGGAAGACGTCCGCCGCGGGATTGCTGCTGGCCGCCGTACTTGTACTGACGGCGATGCTGGGCGGGTGCAGCTCGAATGATAGCAACGACAATGGCGCGAATACGGGAAATGCCGCGAAAGATACGAGCCCGTCCAACTCCGATTCTTCCGCGAACGCGACAGGAGACACGGGGACGAACAGCTCGGCCGGCAACGACGCCGTCACGGACGACGGCTCGAGCAGCTCCGACGAAGCGGATGAGCCTGCGGCTGACGACGACGGGACTTCGACGCCGCCGGCGAAGGGAGAATCGTCGCAGTACGACGACTCCAAGCCAGGCCAGTTGACGGCAGGCGAATGGGATGATATGGCCGCTTGGCAGGATTGGCAGCAGCTTCTCGCCAGCCAAGAGGGGCAGAATAATCAGTCGTACTGGTCGATCTATCCGGAGCATCGGCTCGAGGTCGACGTCAACGCTGACGGGAAGCCTGTTGCGGATGCGACCGTCGAGCTAATCGGCAACGATGGGGAGACGGCGTGGGAAGCGCGCACGAACAATGAAGGCGTCGCCTATGTTTATGCCGGACTGTTCGACGAGCAGGGCACGGAGGAGGAATACGGGGTAGTGGTCACTTCCGGCAATCAGAAGAAGCGGTACGAGAATGTGCCTGTCCCGCGCGCGAAAGCGCTGAAGGTCGAATTGGAGAATCCGGTCAAAGCGCCGAGCGCACTCGATTTGATGCTGCTGGTCGACACGACAGGATCGATGCAGGATGAGCTGGACTATCTGAAGACGGAGCTGAAGGACGTCGTGAAGCGGGTCGACCAGGACAACGGGCAGCGGCTCGGTATCCGAGTAAGCGCGAACTTTTACCGCGACCACTCGGACGATTATGTCGTGAAGGCTTTCCCGTTCACGGAGGATATCGACAAGGCGGTCTCCCAGCTCTCCGATCAGAAGGCGGCCGGAGGCGGCGATTTTCCGGAAGCCGTGGACGAAGCGCTGGCCAGCGCGATCGAGAAGCATGAATGGAGCGGCGATGCGCGGGCGAGGCTGTTGTTTCTTGTCATGGACGCGCCGCCGCATCACGAACGCAAGGTGACGAAGCGGCTGCGGGAATTGACGGAGACGGCCGCCGCGGAAGGGATTCGAATCATTCCGGTTGCATCCAGCGGCGTCGATGAGCATACGGAATATATCATGCGCTTCTTGGCGTCGGCCACGGGAGGCACGTATTTGTTCCTGACGGATCACAGCGGCATCGGCAACGATCATTTGGAGCCGCAGGTCGGCGAATACGAGGTCAAAGCGCTGAACGATCTGCTCGTGGAAGTCATTAATCGATATGCCTCGTAATACGGATCATTTTGTCGAAAAAAAGATTTGGTAAACCATGGGAAAGTAGCTGGACAAGAGGATCGGAATGGTACAAACTAGAAGAGATTAGCACTGAATCAAAGTTGCGTTTGGTTTAAAATAAGATTGTCGAATAATGGTGAAATATGGCGAATAAAATACAGTCGGTACAACCCTCGCCCAGCGTCATCCGGCCCCTCGGCGACCGCGCGCTCGCGATTGGGCTGAAGCAAGATGACGGCGCTCCGTTATGGAAGCGCGCAGCGGAGCTCGCACTGCGTCTTCGCGATCAGGGAGCGCCGTGGATCATCGACGTCGTACCGGCGTACGACACGGTTACGGTCGTGTATGATCCATTGCTGCTTGCATTCAGTCTACGGGGAGAGAAGACTGCGGCGCTGCCTTATGAGGCGGCCGCAGCCTTCATCGAGCCGCTGCTGCAGCTTCCGTTGGCGGCTGTGGGGACAGCTGCCCGCACGGTTGATATTCCGGTGTGCTACGGCGGAGAATACGGACCTGATCTAGCGGAGTGCGCCGTTCGATCCGATATATCGGAAGAGGCCTTCGTCGCGCTGCATGCCGGAGGGACGTACGAGGTCGCGATGATCGGCTTCATGCCTGGCTTTCCTTATTTGACGGGGCTTTCGGAAGCGCTCGCCCAACCGCGCCGGCCATCGCCGCGCAGCCGGGTGCCCGCGGGCTCCGTCGGCATTGCCGGCGGCGGGACGGGCATCTATCCGCTGGCTTCGCCGGGCGGCTGGCAAGTGATCGGGCGCACGCCGCTGCGGCTCTTCGATCCCGATCGGACGGAGCCGTTCCTGCTGCGGGCGGGCGATACGCTCCGATTCCTTCCCATCACGGCGGATGACATGCTGCTTCAGCTGCAAGGAGAAGGATAAATGAGCATTCTTGTATTGAAACCGGGCTTCTATACAACGGTGCAGGACTTGGGACGGCCGGGGTGGCGGAAGGATGGCGTCGCGGAAGGCGGCGCCATGGACCGTTACGCGCTGCGTACGGCGAATCTGCTTGTCGGCAACGCCAAGGGTGAGGCCGGGCTGGAGTTGACGCTGACCGGGCCGGAGCTGCTGCTCGAGCAGGATTTGCTGCTCGCTGTTTGCGGTGCGGCTATGCCGCCGCTCATCGACGGCGAGGAGCTCCCGCTGTGGCGGCCGTTTTGGGCCCGCGCCGGCTCGGTGCTCTCGTTCGGCGCCGCGCTTGGCGGCTGCCGCGCGTACCTCGCGGTCGGCGGCGGAATTGCCGCCGCCGCGGCTCTCGGCAGCCGCGGCACCGATGCGCGCGCCGGCATCGGCGGCCTCGCCGGCCGCCCGCTGCGCCGCGGCGACGCGCTGCCTTGCGGCGGCGAGCCGCCCCGCGCGGCCGCCTGGCGCGCCGCGCTTGCCGCGCGCGCCGCGGCAGAGCCGCAGGGCCGCCGCCGAAGCTGGGCGGCCCCGGGCTGGTTCGCGCCGCCATTCGCCTACGGCGGCGCGAGCGAATCCGGCATCGAGCTCCGCGTGATGCCGGGCGCCGGGTACGGGCAGTTCCGCGAAGCGGCCCGTACGGCGCTGAAGCGGGAGCGCTATCGCGTGGCTCCCGCCTCCGATCGCATGGGGGTCCGCCTAGACGGCCCCCCGCTGGAACGAAGCGACAGCGCGGAGCTGCTGTCGCACGGCGTCGTCGCCGGCACGATACAGGTGCCGGCCGGCGGAACGCCGATCATCCTCGCCGCCGACTGCCAGACCACCGGCGGCTACCCCATCATCGCCCATGTCGCTACGGTCGACTTGCCGCTGCTCGCGCAGTGCAAGCCGGGCGACAGGGTCGCTTTCACGGAAATTACGCTGGCCCAGGCCCAGCAGCTGCATCTCGCCTTCGAGCGGGAAATGCGCATGCTGGCCGCTGCTTTGGCCATCCACGCCATGTAACCTGCTCCGAAGCGAGAAGAGAGGAGCGCTGCAAATCGATAGCATACATAACAACACCTTGCCGGATCCATGCCGGCGAATCGACTTGAACTGCGATTTCGGCGAAAGCTACGGCGCCTATACGTTCGGTCAAGACGAAGAGCTGCTTGCCTTCGTGACCTCCGTCAATATCGCCTGCGGCTTTCACGCAGGCGATCCGCATACGATCCGCGAGGCGGTAGAACGCTCCGTCGCGGCCGGCGCGGCGATCGGCGCGCATCCCGGCCTGCCGGACCGTCTTGGCTTCGGCCGCCGCGAGATGGCGCTCGGACCGCAGGACGTCTACGACTATACGCTCTATCAGATCGGCGCGCTGGAAGGATTCGTGCGCGCTGCCGGCGGCAGACTTCACCATGTCAAGCCGCACGGCGCGCTCTACCATATGGCTGGACGACTGCCGGAGCTTGCCGAGGCGTTCGTGCGTGCCGTCCGCGCATACGATCCGGAGCTGATCCTATACGCGCAGTGGGGAAGTGAACTGCTAGCGGAAGCGGACCGGCAAGGTTTGCGCCGCGCAGCCGAGATTTTCGCGGACCGCACGTACCGGACGGACGGCAGCCTGACGCCAAGGACGAAGCCGAATGCCGTGCACCTTCGCGCAGAAGATGCGCTGGCCCAAACGATTGCGATCATAACCGAGGGTCATATCGAGATCGACGGCACGCGCGTACCCTTGCAGGGGGATACGGTGTGCCTGCACGGCGACGGGCCGCACGCGGCGGCATTCGCCGCTCGGCTTCATCAAGGATTGCTTGCGGCAAGCATCGAATTACGACCGCCTCATCGTCCATAAACCGGCTAGGGCACGCACCCATCATGGGCTAACTTGTTGAAGGAGGACGTCATGTCGATAAACCGGGCGGAAAAAATCACGATGGGCACCGCATTAGCCGCTATTATTAGCTTTGTTCTCCTGCGAGTTTTCCATCGCGGACTGTATGGGTCGATTCCGGAGCATGTTTACCTGTTCCTCCATTCCGGCATGGAACTGGTTGGCTTTGCTCTCTGTTTTACGATGCTGGTGCTGGGCTGCCTGTTCGTCGTCCATTCGTCCTCGAAGCATCCGCTGCATATGGCAGCGTTGTTCGGGGCGGTAGGCATTTTCGAAATGCTCCATGGGCTGACCGCGGAAGGCATGCCGTTTTATCGGATGATCGGCGGCGCCATGCCGCTGACACTGCTTTTTACGCTCACGGCTCAGCTTGCTGGGGCTATCGGGGTATTCGTCATTCTGAGTCGCAGCGATGCACCGGTGCCGTCCGGGAGACGTTTGCCGGCCATTCTCATCGGAATCGGCCTTGCATGTGCCGCTGCCGCTGTATACTTCCAGTTGCCGCAGCATGCCATACCGCTGCTGGATACGGAACGAGGCGTGAAGCTGCTGCGCTTTGCGGCTCAAACGGTAGTTGCCTTCACTTATCTCGGCACGGTGAGCATGGTGCTGTTCCGCAATCGGAATGAACGTCCGCAGGCGCTGTTGACGATTATCCAATCGCTGGCTTTCTTCCTTCTATCGGCGCTGCAATTCATGCTGAGCGCCCATCCGCATGACAGCGATTTTCTAATCGGACATGTCTACAAGCTGGCAGGCTACTATTTTCTGATGAAGGGCATGTATGTCATAACGATTGAAGAGCCGTTACGGCAGCATAAGCATTCGGAATCCCGCATTCATTTTCTGTCCAATTACGACGAGCTAACCGGACTATCCAATCGCCGGCTGCTGAAGGAGCAGCTGAACGAGGAGTTGAAGCAGGCAAGGCAGAGCAAGAGCCGCATTGCCGTATTCCTGCTCGATATCGACCGCTTCAAGACGTTCAACGACGCGCTGGGGCATTCCTTCGGCGACCGTATTCTGCAGGCCGTCTCCGAGCGGCTGAAGCTTGCGGCAGACAAAGCGAACCGCCTCTATCGCATGGGCGGCGACGAATTTGCCCTGCTCATGCCGAACGTGGAAACGGAAGGGGAGCCGATCGAGCAGCGTGCGAAAGCGATCATGGGTCTGTTCGATGCCCCGTTCGTGCTGGATGAAGCCGAATACCATATCACGATCAGCCTGGGCGTATCGTTCTACCCTCAGGACGGAGACAGCGTCGACGTCTTGCTCAAGAACGCGGATACGGCGTTGTATTCGGCGAAGGCGCATCGCAACGAGTTCTCGAGCTACGAGCCCGAGATGAACCGCGGCGCACAGGATCGGCTGCGCCTGGAAAGCGATCTGCGCCGTGCGATCGACGAGGAGCAGTTTGCGCTGGCCTATCAGCCGCTTGTTAACTTGAACAGCGGCAAGGTCGTTGGCGTGGAAGCGCTGGTGCGCTGGCATCATCCGAAGCGGGGATTGCTGCCGCCTGGCGAATTCATCCCGCTGACGGAAGAGAACGGACTCATCCTTCAGCTTGGCGAATGGGTGCTGGGCGCGGCCTGCAGACAGAACAAAGCATGGCAGGATGCAGGGTTGCCGCCAATGATGATGTCGGTCAACCTATCGATGCGCCAGTTCAGGCAGCAGCAGCTGGCAGACCGGATCAAGGAGATTCTGGAGCAGTCGGGCATGCCGCCGCAATACTTGGAGCTCGAGATCACGGAAAGTATGACGAGCGACGTAGAGTTTGCGGCAGAGACATTATCCAGCCTGAAGGAGCTGGGCGTTCAGATCAGCATCGATGATTTTGGAACAGGCTACAGCTCGCTGATTTCGCTCAAGCGATTCCCGATCGACAAGCTGAAGATCGACCGCAGCTTCGTGAGCGATTTGACGCAGGGCGGCAGTGATGCGGCGATCGTACAGACCATTACGACGATGGCCAAGACGCTGAAGCTCAAGGTAACCGCTGAAGGCGTGGAGAACGACGAGCAAATCAAGCTCCTGCGGGAGCGCAACTGCGAGGAAGCGCAGGGTTACTATTATACGCAGCCGATTCCGGCGAATTTATTCGAGAATTGGTTCAAACATCGCAGCCAGACGGCGTAATCGTTGCGATAAGGAGGCTGCCGCCGATGAGCGAGAGACTGTTTACGGTCTTTATCTATGGATCGCTTCTTCCGGGACAGGCTAATCATCATGTCGCTGCTCCGTTTATCTGCAATCAGGAGCCAGGCCAGGTGCGCGGCCGCCTTGTCGATTGCGGTCCATATCCCGCCCTGCTGCGCGACGAGCCGGCTGATGCGGACGGCTTGCGGGTTCGCGGTTTATGGATCACGGTCAACGAACATGGGCTGAGGCAAATGGACGAGCTGGAAGCGTTCTACGGGATCGAAGAGGAGAATGATTACGAGCGCGTGTGGGCCACGGACCTTGAGTCATCGTCGCGGCAAGGATGGGTATACGTGTGGGAGAACCCGCGGGACTGCCCGGCCATTGAGGAAACGTATTGGCCGGACTATGTAGCCCGCAGAGCAGGGTTGCAATAAGAGTTATTTGCCTGTAAAGGCAGGGGATATCGTAATGGAGAATGGAAGCATTTCGTCACGCTCAGCGGCATCGTCGCTGAGCGTTTTTGCGTTATTCATCGTATGAATGACTCCGAATGCCAGCAGCATGAAGGCCATGGTGATGAAGACGACCCGTTTAATAAAATGAATGGTCGACGTGCCGTCGTCCCGGTGAATGCGCCGATGGCGGATAGATTGCCGCCAGATCAGCACTGCGGGCGACATCAGAACAAACAGGCCGATAACCAGCATTTGCTTGCGATGCGCCATGCCAAGCGGGAAAACGTTGATGGAGGCGTACAGCAGCGCTTCGATGACGAGCACCTGAATCGGCACGACAAGCCTCACTTCGGAGGCGGCACGACGTTTCGTACGGCTGATCGCCGCTTCCGATTCGCGAGGCTGCAGCTTGGCCAGCTGAAGCAGGCGGGGAAGCGAGAAGAAGGCAATGGCGATCGTGGGAGCCATGATGAGCGTCAGGAACAGCAGTGCCGAGTCAAGGACGAACCAGCTGCGATAGGAATAGGTCGCAATGAGCATGGTTACCTTGCCGATGGAGATGAGCGTCATCGAACCGATCAGTGCCAGCGTCGCGAGGGATGTGCGCTGCAGCGATTCCTCCGTTTTGCGGAAAGCAAGACTGCCCGACATGAAGCCTGCGCATAACGCGAGCAGCAGCAGCAGGACGGCTAAAGCCGCATTGATGACATAAATTTGTTGAGACATATGTGATACCCTCTTTTCCACGATCGTTCTTCATCAAGTGTACACGGATGTCCGGAAAGCGTGATAACGGCTGCAGTCTGGTTTTGCGGCTGGACTTTAGTCTTGCGCGTCATTGTTCGGCAGCGGTGTGGCTGTTTCGGTGTCCGGTACTGCGTTCGCGATACCCGTTCTGAGGCGGTGAAACGCTTCGTAACTTGGATGAATGGGGGCGGATAGCCGAGCAAACTTCGCAATCGGATGCGACGGCGATTCCATAACGCGGCGGAAGCCTGTCTCTTAACCGCGCGGGTCGAATAGGCTTTGGGCGAAATGGCGGCTTCTAAAGCTTCCGTAAGTCTGTAAGTCCGTAAGTCTGTATGTCTAATAGCGATGCTTCGTGCATGCGTAAGCGGCTTCTTTACGTATTGTACCATGAAGGGAGCATTTCCCGAAACGTTCTAATCATGTCCAAGTCCGGCAAACCGCATTCGCGCGCAAAAAACCGCCTCCTGCCCTTAAGCGGGTCAGGAAGCGGTCGATGAAGAATCGGTTTTACAGATCGCCCCAGTTGAGGTTGGACGATTTGCTGTAGTTCGTGACCTTCTGCTCGAAGAAATCGGTTTTCATGCCGTTCATGTTGCTGAAGCTTTCGACCCAACGCATCGGATGCTCGACGATTTCCGGATACAAGATATCCAGGTTCAACTTGCGCAAGCGCTCATTGGACAGGAACTTGATGTAGGAATCGATTATCTCGTCCGTGATGCCTGGAATTTGGTTGTTCGTGATGTATTGTCCCCACTCGATCTCATGCTCGACGGCGGTACGCATCATTTGGCGCAGCTCCTCGATCAAAACCGGCGTGAACATTTCGGCGTTTTCCTTGCGGATCTCGCGGAAGATACCTTGGAACAAGGCCAGGTGAGTCAGCTCATCGCGCTGGATGTATTTGATTTCGGAAACCGTTCCGAGCATCTTGCCTTGACGGCCCAGAGCATAGAAGAAGCTGAAGCCGCTGTAGAAGTAGATGCCTTCCAGGATATAGTTAGCCATAATCGTCTTGATCAAGTTCTGCGAAGACGGATTGGCAATAAAATTCTCATACAGGTCGGTAATGAACCGATTGCGTTTCAGCAAATTCTTATCTTCACGCCACAAGTTATAAATCTGGTCACGGACCTCTGGCGCACAAACACTATCTAGAATGTAAGAATAGGATTGGCTGTGGACTGCTTCCTGGAACGTCTGTACAGTCAGACAGAGATTAACTTCGGGTGCAGTAATGTACTCGTTGATATTCGGCAGATTCGCCGTTTGCAGCGAATCAAGGAATATTAGAAAGCTGATAATTTTATCGTAGCTGTTACGCTCGGAGAGCGACAGGTTTTTGTAGTCTTTGGCATCCTGGGCGAGCGGAATTTCTTCCGGAATCCAGAAGTTGTTCATCATGTTGCGGTACATCTTCGTGGCCCAGTCGTATTTGACGTTGTTGAGCTCGATGAGGTTCGTGGTGTTGCCGCCGATCATGCGGCGCTTGCCCCAGTCGCGGTCGCCGTCTTCGTTAAAAAGTTTCTTCTTCTGCAGTTCCATGAAATGGGCTGCCTCCTTCTGTTCCTGCTGTTCCTGTTACCTAAAGTGCTGCAGCGATTTTAGAATTGCCGTTTCGTTGAAATAGCGCCCGGAGGGCAGTATGAAGTTGGAAAAGCGTCAGCGGTCGCCTTTGTAGTCGGATTATAACCATTGAATGTCTTATACAATCAATAATCCGACTACAACAGCGATTGGAAACTCATACTGTCCCGCAGGGCAGCTCCATTTCAACAATTCGGATTTCTATGAGCTGCAGCTCACGCAATCCTCGACTTCGAGGCTCTTATTACGGCAATAGTAGACGGTTTTCAGCCCGTTTTCCCATGCGGACATATAGAGATCCATGAACTCTTTAGCCGAGTAGTTCGGCGTGATGTAAAGGTTGAACGATTGCGCCTGATCGATATGACGCTGACGGCGGCCCGCGGCGCGGATGCTCCAGTGTTGATCGATCGTGTGCGCTTCCTTGTAGTACCAGAACGTTTCTTCGTTCAGGTTCGGAGCCGTTTGCGGGATGACCGCGTTCTTCTTCTCTTCGACGAAGAATTTGTTGAAGATCGGGTCGATGCCTGCCGTCGAGCCGGCGATCAGCGACGTGGAAGCCGTAGGCGCGATCGCGAACATCCATGCGTTGCGGACGCCGTGCTCAGCCACGTCTTTCTTTAGCTTCTGCCAGTGAGGAGCATCGTAACCGCGCTGCTCGAAATAAGCGCCGGTATGCCATTCGCTGCCTTCGAACACGCGGTAAGCGCCTTTTTCCTTGGCGATTTCCATCGATGCTTTGACCGCACAGTAGTTGATCCACTCATAGAGCTCGTCGGCACGGTCAAGATGCTCTTCGGATTCCCACGCGATGGCGTTCAGCGCGAGCCATTGGTGATAGCCGCTCGTGCCGAGGCCGACGGCGCGGTATTTCTTGTTCGTAATTTCCGCTTGCGGAATCGGATAGTGGTTCAAGTCGATGACGTTGTCCATCATGCGCATTTGGCAGCTGACGACCTCTTCGATTTCCTCCTTGGAGCGCGTGCGGCCAAGGTTGAGGGAAGAGAGGTTGCAGACGACGTAGTCGCCGGATTTCACTTGCGTCGAAATGATGCCGTCCTCGTGAGTCGTCGAGATATACTCCGTCGGGCTCATGTTTTGGCAGATCTCGGTGCACAGGTTGGAGCAATAGACGATACCTTTGTGCTTGTTCGGGTTTGCCCGGTTGACCGTATCGCGATAGAAGATGAACGGCGTACCTGTCTCGAACGAGCTGGCCAGAATCCTTTTCATGATCTCGATGGCCGGTACTTCGTCGCGGGAGAGCTCAGGATGATTCACGCACTCTTCGTAGCGGCGTTCCCATTCTTCGCCCCATGCGTCTTCGAGGGCATAGCCCAGGTAGCTGCGCACTTCATGCGGATCAAACAAGAACCAGGATTCGCGCTCCTGCACTTTGCGCATGAACAGATCGGGGATACAGACGCCCGGGAAAATATCATGCGCCTTCATCCGATCGTCGCCATTGTTCGTTTTCAAGTTCAGGAAGTCGAAAATATCTTTATGCCAAACGTCCAGGTAGACGGCAACGGCACCGGAACGGACGCCGAGCTGGTCGACCGCGACCGCCGTGTTGTTGTAGTTCTTGATCCAAGGCACGACGCCGCCGGCAACGCCTTTGTATCCACGGATGTTGGAACCGCGGCTGCGCACTTTGCCGATGTAGATACCCATGCCGCCGCCGAATTTGGAAACTTGCGCGAAGCTGGAGTCGACATTGTAGATGCCCCACAGGTTATCGGGTACCGTATCGATGAAGCAGCTCGACAGCTGATGGAACGGCTTGCGCGCATTGGCGAGCGTTGGCGTTGCGACCGTCATTTGCAGGCGGCTCAGCACGTCGTAGAACTTGCGGGCCCAGCCCAGCTTGTCTTCTTCTTTCATAGCCAAATGCATCGCTACGCCCATGAACAGCTCTTGCGGCAGTTCAAGCACGTCGCCGCCGAAGCTCTTGATGAGATAACGGTCAGCCAGCGTCTTCAGGCCGATGTAGTTGAACAGGTAATCGCGTTCCGGCGCGATGTAATTGCCGAGCTCGCGGATTTCATCGCGAGTATAGTGTTCCAATATGTAGCTGCCGTATAAGCCTTTATCGGTCAGGTACGTGATCAGAGAGTAGAAATCGCCGTATCCGAAATAACCGTATTTGCGGTTGATCGCGGATTCTTTATAGAGATCGTACACGAGAAGCTTGGCCGCAACATACTGCCAATTCGGCTGTTCGATGCTGGTTTTCTCCACCGCAACCTGCGTCAGCGTACGTTGAATTTCTTTGGTCGTGATGTTGTTGCGGAAATAAGGCAGCAGAGCTGTTTCCAGTTCCAGCGAATCGCAGTCGCTGTAACCGTCACACGCGAAATCAATGACTTTCTTCAGCTTGGAAAAGATAAGTTCTTCTTTCTGTCCATTCCTTTTAATGATATCCACGGGCAGAGCCACTCCTTGTCGAAGGTTGTCGTCCGACAACCCGTTATACACAATATGTTGTAAGTACTTCCATAAGTTACACCGATATATAGTGGTTGTCAAGGCAAACAATTCGACATCCAGGCGCCTGAAAAGGCCCGTTTTCTTCATGAAAAATTAATGAAAACGTATAGCCGCGCCCTTTGCAAACGGTATCGGGGGAGGCAGATCGCTCCGAATAAAAAAATAAAAAAAGTAAGTAAGCGAAAAACCATTATAGCATTTCCGGCGGCGATTGTGTCGTGACAATAACAGGGACTTCGGCCGCGGTCGGATGCCGGTCGCATTCGTTCAAACAAAAGTTGGATTTTCGGTTGGTGCTTGGCTGTTCACTCGAGTACACTTAGGCTTAGTTAAGGTTTGGATAGTCTGGGCTATACTGAAATCGCAATACTTGAAGGGACGTGACGACACAAGATGTTGATCGGCCGCAGGCATATGAAACGAAAACCGATTTTTTTCTTCTTGCAAGCTGCGGTGCTAAGTCTATGGATAAGCTTCCTGCTGTTCGGAGGCTCCTCGGCAGCCTTCGCGCATTCCGAGCTTGAACGCACTGCACCGGAACCGAATACCAAATACGAGCAAAGCCCGAGGCTGGTCGAGCTCGGCTTTAATGAAGCAATCGAAGCGAAGGTCGGATCCGTCGAGGTGCTCGACGACAAATCCAGACGGGTGACGGATGCGGAACCGAAGACAAGCGCCGACCATAAGTCGATCTCGCTTGCGCTGCCCGAGCTTGGCGAAGGCGTCTATACGGTGTCGTATGCGATCATTTCGGCAGACGGGCATCCCGTCAGCGGATCGTACGTCTTCGTGGTCGGCAATCCGCCGCAAGCGGTGGATGCCTCGGCCTTTGACCCGCATAAGGAGTTGGGACACGAGGGACATGGCGTTTCTACGCAGTTGACGACCAATCAGTTCATTATTTATGCCGTTCGTTCTTTATACTATGCGGCATTGCTGTGGACGGCAGGGCTTATGCTCTGGCCGCTTCTCTCGAGAGGCCGCGGCGTTATCCTGCCGGACATTCAGAAGAAGTGGGAGCCGATCGCGCTCCGCACGCTGCTTGTCGCCGTGCTGGTCTATATTTTCGCGCATGCGCGCGAAATTCTGAAGGGCTATCCGACAGGCGATTACGGCAAGCTGTTCCTGGAAACGACCGTGGGCAAGGAATGGATCGCGCTTCTGGCGCTGTCGCTGATCGGCTTTCTGTTCATCCGCTTGCATCCGATCGCAAGAGCGGTATGGGCTGTCGCGATTCTCGCCGTCGAGAGCTGGAGCGGGCATGCTGCCGTATTCTCGCCGAAGTCGGCGTCGCTCCTGTTCGATTTCGTTCATCTGGCTTCCGGCGCGGTATGGGCCGGAGGACTGATGCTGCTGCTCGCGCTGTGGCAGAAGGATCGCAAGGAAGCGGGGCGGTTCGCAGTCTTGTTCTCGAGGGCCGCGCTGCTGTCCTTAGTCCTGCTGACGTTATCCGGCGTCGGCATGACGCTGCTGTTCCTGCCGAGCCTGAAGTATCTGTTCTATACCTCTTGGGGCACGCTGCTATTGATTAAGACCGGCCTCGTCGTTCTGGTGCTGGGCGTCGGCGGCACGCTTCATCTGAAGATTCGAAAAGGCGGCTTGCCGGCGGTGGCTCTGCTGCGCGTGGATGCGACGCTAATGGCGCTCATTATTATCGTGGCTGCCTTATTTACGTATATCAGCCCGCTGCCTGCCAACACGCCCGTGACGTATCATCAAATGGGCGACAAGCTGCACGTATCGCTCAGAGTGACGCCGAACAAGGCGGGCATTAACGAAATTTCGCTCAAAGTGTGGCTGCCGGATGCCGTCGGCGCGGCGAAAGCGGTGCAGGTCCGACTGTTCTCGCAGGACCGCAAGGAACTGGGGCCGATCGAGGTGCCGCTGCAGCCGTACGAAGATACGGAGCTCACGGACTTCGACGGCTTCGTGAAAACCGCTTATAAGGCGGAAGGTCCGTTCATTCCGTTCGCTGGCCGCTGGGAGGCCGAGATCCGCGTCAGGGATAAGGACGACAACGAGACCGTGCAGAAGGTGGAGTTCCGTAATTATTAAACGAAAAACGATGTGCTTGTTTTTATATGGTAGTGAACATCCAGCGACCGTAGGTCATTCCAAGGAGGCCAACCCATGACGTACAAGCGCATCAAATGGCTCATTTTATGGACGCCGACCTTGACGGTCGCCCTGTGGGAGTACTTGCGCCATACGCTGTTGCTGCCCTATCTGTCGATGGGCCTCGGCAATGCGCTGACCCCCTTGATCGTCATTACGGTGACGGCAACGCTGCTGCTCAAGCTTTTTCGGATGCTGGAGGATACCCAAGAAACGCTGCAGCAGTCCAAGGCGGCCGAGGCGGCGTTCATGGAACGGGAGCAGCTGGCGCGGGAGCTGCACGACGGCATCTCGCAGTCGCTCTTCCTATTGTCCGTGAAGCTGGATAAGCTGGAACAGGCTCGAGATCCCGAGCTTGTCGCGGATACGGCGCAGCAGCTGCGCAGGACGGTCAAACATGTCTACGAGGATGTCCGTCAATCCATTGCAAGCCTGAGAAGCGAGCCATCCAAGACCGAGGTGCAATGGATGCAGGCGGTGGTGGATATGGCCGCAGAGCTGACGCTCGGAGGACTTATTGTCGAGCTCGACTGGCAGCTGACGGATGCCAAGCTGACGGGCAAAGAGAAGGTGGAGCTGCTTGCCATCGTTCGGGAAGCGATGCTGAACGTGCAGAAGCATGCGAGGGCGTCCCGCTTGATCGTGCGCGCCGTTCCCCGAGACGCCGGATCCGGAGAGTCGTTCCGCTGTACGGTCCGCGACGATGGCGTCGGCGCAGAGCCGGAGCAGCTGACGGCGAAGGGCCGCTACGGCGTCCGCATGATGCAAGGCAGGGCGGATGCGATGGGCTGGCAGTTCCGCGTGCGCAGCGTCGGCTCGGCGAAAGACGAGAACCATGACTTATGGAGCGGCGGAACGATTGTAGAAGTCGTGAAGAGAGGATGAGGGCGATGAGCGGGACGGTCAGAGTGCTGCTGGCGGACGATCATCCGCATGGACGGGAAGGCATGCGCGATATTCTGGGAGGCGCACCGGAGTTCGAAATCGTGGGAGAAGCGGCGAATGGCGAGCAGGCGCTCATGCTGGCGGCGGATTTAGCACCCGATCTGGTGCTGATGGATATCAACATGCCCGTGATGTCGGGCTTGGAAGCGACGGCGCTCATCAAGTCCGTCGACCCGCGCATCAAAATCATCATGGTGACGGTGTCCGACGATATCACGGATCTGTTCGAATCCATCAAACGGGGCGCCCAGGGCTATCTGCTGAAGAACCTGTCGCCCTCGTCCTGGCTGGAGTATTTGCGGGCCGTGGCGTTGGATGAAGCGCCGTTGTCCAAGGAACTCGCGTTCCGCATGCTCCAGGAATTCAACGGCGGAAGCGGCGCCGGCAAGGCCCAGCGTTCAGGAGGCCAAGCGGCAACGGTCCGGAGCGGAGATCAGGCTGCGGCGGAAACGTTCCATACCGCGCTGACGCAGCGCGAACGCGAAGTGCTGGAGCAGGTCGCTTTGGGCGGTTCCAATAAGCAGATCGCCGAAAACTTCGGCCTCTCCGAGCATACGGTCAAGAATCATTTGAAGAACATTTTGCAGAAGCTCCATCTCGACAACCGGGTCCAGCTGACGCGTTACGCGATGGAGAAAGGGCTTGTGAAAGATTGATCGAACGCCTTCTCCGCCGGGACACGAATTCGTAACATTCGTATAGCTCGTTCGAGTCATGCCTTCGGGAGAGGACTGGGGTATACTCGCTCATAGATAAACGAATGCTGGCAAAGCAGATGGGAATCATCTGCTTACGGGGAGGATGTAATTAGATGTTGAAACGATTCAAGAAAATGTCCATTATGGGGGCTGCCGTGTTGTCGCTGTTCCTGTTCGCTTCGATGGCAAGCGCGCATGTAACGGTGCAGCCGAAGCAAACGACGCAAGGCACTTATGAAGTATTCTCGGTCCGCGTGCCGAGCGAAAAAGAGAACGTCACGACGACGACCGTCAAGGTGACCGTCCCGGATGGCGTTGCCGTCAGCCGCGTCGAGCCGAAGGCGGGCTGGAAATACGAGCTCGAGCTTGCAGCAGACACGAAAGCGATCAAGTCCATCACGTGGACGTCGGAAGGCAGCGGCCTCTCGCAGACGGAATTCACCGACTTCCGCGTATCCGGCAAAGTAGCGGACGATGCGACGCAATTGGTATGGAAAGCCTACCAAACCTACAGCGACAAGTCCGTAGTCGAATGGGTCGGCGCGGACGGTGCCGATTATCCGGCGTCCGTGACGACGGTCGCGGCGGGCACCGGAGAAGGCGACGGACACGGCGCGCCGGCAGCGACGGGCGATGCCGCGGCGACGGATTCGCACGGTGCAGCAGACGCGCAAGATACAGCAGACAATGGCGATTCAAGCAGCACGAAGGAGAACGTTACGTTAGGCTTGTCGATCGCGGCAGTCGTACTAGGCGCGCTTGCGCTTATCGCTGCGCTGGCCCGCAAGAAGCGTTAATCGAGGCTGGGGGCTCATTGTCCGGGCCGGGTGCAAATTGCGCCTCTTAAGGCGTATGGCTTGAAGAAAACGGACATCCGGTCGGTGTATGTCGAAAGACTCGCGGAGTAGACTTGCGAAGAGAGATGGAAATTTCGTATACTATATCCATATACGCCAATGCAATGAGGAAGAAGAGTACGCAGTGCTTTCTTAACAGGGAGAAGACGCCGCCAGACTGAGAGCGTCTTTAGGAAACCAGGCTGCCGAAGTTCGCTTCCGAGCAGGCTTCTGAACGGGTGCGGCCATAGCGGCTGCATGAGGTAGGAAGCACCGGTCGTCCGGCCGATATCCGGATTGATGAGGAATTGCTCATCGGCTTCGTTATAGCCGGGCAATTTGAATTAGGGTGGTAACACGGTTCTTTCGTCCCTTACGGGGAGAGAGGACCGTTTTTTTATTTTCGCAGAAGGGGCTGAATGGTAATGAAAGAGCGTTTGGAAGCATTGCGCGTTGAGGCGCTGCAGGAGCTGCAGGGAGTCGCCGGTCCGCAGCAGCTGAACGACCTGCGGATCAAATATTTGGGCAAGAAAGGCGCGCTGACGGAAATTCTCCGCGGCATGGGAAGCTTGAGCGCCGAGGAACGTCCGGTTATCGGTCAGGTCGGCAACGAGGTGCGCGCCGCCATCGAAGAAGTCATCGAGACGAAACAAGCCGCGTTCCAGCAAGCCGAGACGGAGAACCGCCTCCGCGCGGAAACGATCGACGTTACGCTGCCGGGCAAGAAGCTCGCTGCCGGCGCGGTGCATCCGCTGAACAAGGTCGCGCAGGAAATCGAGGACGCGTTCATCGGCATGGGTTACTCCATCGCGGAAGGACCGGAGGTCGAGACGGACTTCTTCAACTTCGAAGCGCTGAACCTGCCGAAGAACCATCCGGCGCGCGATATGCAGGATTCGTTCTACGTGACGGACGAGATCCTCATGCGGACGCATACTTCGCCGGTCCAAGTCCGGACGATGAAGGCGATGAACGGAAAGCCGGTCAAGGTCATTTGCCCGGGTAAAGTATACCGCCGCGACGACGACGACGCGACGCATTCGTTCCAGTTCAATCAAATCGAAGGTCTCGTCATCGGACCGAACATCCGCATGAGCGATCTGAAAGGCACGCTGCTGCAGTTCGTGCAGCTGATGTACGGCAAGCAGGCGCAAATCCGTCTGCGCCCGAGCTTCTTCCCGTTCACGGAGCCAAGCGCGGAAGTGGACGTGACCTGCGTAAAATGCGGCGGCCACGGCTGCCGGATGTGCAAGCATACCGGCTGGATCGAAATTCTCGGCTGCGGCATGGTGCATCCGCGCGTGCTCGAGATGGGCGGCTACGATCCGAAGGAAGTCAGCGGTTTCGCGTTCGGCATGGGCGTGGAGCGGATCGCGATCTTGAAATACGGCATTGACGACATTCGTCATTTCTATACGAACGACCTGCGCTTCCTGAGCCAGTTTGTCCGAATGTGAGAAGGAGGCATATACGATGAACGTATCTTATAAATGGTTGAGTCAATATATCGATTTGGACGGCTACACGGGCAAGCAGCTGGCCGAGCTGATGACGAGCGGCGGCATCGAGATCGACGTGGTCGAATCCCGCAACAAAGGCGTGACCGGCGTCGTCGTCGGGCGCGTGCTGACGAAGGAAAAGCACCCCGATGCGGATAAGCTGAACGTGTGCACGGTTGACGTCGGCGGTCCGGAAGTGCTGCAGATCGTCTGTGGCGCGAAGAACGTGGACGCGGGCCAGCTGGTTCCCGTTGCGACGATCGGCGCGGTGCTGCCAGGCGATTTCGCAATCAAGAAGGCGAAGCTGCGCGGCGTGGATTCCCAAGGGATGATCTGCTCCGCGAAGGAATTGGGCTTGAACGACAAGCTGCTGCCGAAAGAACTGCAGGAAGGCATTCTCGTGCTTCCGGAGAACACCGCGGTCGGCGCATCCATCCTGGACGTACTCGGCATCGACGATGAAGTACTGGAGCTGGATTTGACGCCGAACCGTTCGGACTGCCTCAGCATGCTGGGCGTCGCTTACGAAGTCGGCGCGCTGACGGGCCGCACGGTGAAGCTTCCTGACACTCGGATCAGCGATTCGTCGGAGCAGGCTTCCGCGCATGTGTCGGTCCGGATCGAAGCGAAGGAACAATGCGCGCACTATGCCGCGCGTTACATCAAAGGCGTAAACATCGGCCCATCGCCGCTATGGCTGCAGAACCGTCTGATGGCTGCGGGCATCCGTCCGATCAGCAATGTCGTCGATATCACGAACTTCGTCATGCTGGAATACGGTCAGCCGCTGCATGCGTTCGACGCCGATCGGATTCCGGAAGGCCGCATCGTCGTGCGCCTTGCGAACGAAGGCGAGACGATGAAGACGTTGGACGGGCAGGAACGGAAGCTGGAGCCGCACATGTTGGTCATTACGGACGGCACGTCGCCGCTTGCGCTTGCGGGCGTTATGGGCGGAGCAGACTCCGAGGTGACGGCTTCGACCGTTAACATCCTGCTCGAATCCGCTCGCTTCGAAGGCGGCACGGTTCGCAAGACATCCCGTCAGGTCGGCTTGCGTTCGGAATCGAGCGTGCGCTTCGAGAAAGGCGTCGATCCTGCGCGAATCATTCCTGCGCTCGACCGGGCAGCCGCGCTGATGGCGGAATATGCCAGCGGCCATGTGCTCGAGGGCATCGTGGAAGAAATATCGGAACCGGCGGAGAAAACGGTCGTTGCGGTCTCGATCGAGAAGATTAACCGTTACCTCGGAACGGAGCTTTCGAAGCTGGAGCTGGAGACGATTTTCAGCCGCTTGCAATTCCCGTTTCAATTATCCGGCGACGGGGTATTTACCGTAGATGTGCCGACAAGACGCGGCGATATTACCCGCGACGTCGATTTGATCGAAGAAGCGGCCCGTTTGTACGGGTATGACAACATCCCGACGACGGCTATCGAAGGTGCCGCCACGCCCGGCGCGCTGACGAAGCCGCAGGCGATCCGCCGCGAGCTGCGCAAGCGCCTCACGGATGCCGGATTGCATGAAGTGATCAGCTACTCGTTCACGCATCCGGACCGCACGAAGCTGTTCCCTGCGCTGAACGGTGCCGGCGTGCTTCCGGTTCGGCTGGCGCTTCCGATGAGTGAGGATCGCAGCGTGCTTCGCACGAGCCTGCTTCCGCAGCTCCTGGAGACGGCAGCGTATAACCGTAACCGGAAGAACGACGATGCCGCGATTTTCGAAATCGGCAGCGTCTTCCATACGGACGAAGAAACGCTGACTCGCCTTCCGCATGAGAAGCACCGTCTAGGAGTTCTGCTGTCCGGCAGCCGCATCCGAGCGGAATGGAACCGCAAAGCGGAAGCGTACGACTTCTATGACCTGAAGGGGATCGTGGAAACGCTGGCCGACGTGCTCGGCGTGAGCGGATCCATCAGCTACGAAGCCGCACAGCCGGAGCATATGCATCCTGGCCGCACCGCGGCTATCGTATTGCGAGGCGAGCGCGGTCCCGTGACGATCGGTTACCTGGGGCAGCTGCATCCGGGCGTTCAAATCGACCACGACCTCGCGGACACGTACGTGCTCGAAGTCGAGCTGGCGCCTCTGTACGAAGTTGCCGATTCCGCGATCGTCTACAAGGCGCTGCCGCGTTACCCGGCCATGGAGCGGGATATTGCGGTCGTGCTGAATCGCGACGTGGAAGCGGGCAAGCTGATCGAAGCCGCCGCCGAGACTGCGGGCGAGCTCCTGGAGTCGATTCGCATCTTCGATATCTTCACCGGCGAGAAGCTTGGAGCCGATAAGAAGAGCGTTGCCTTGTCGCTTGTATACCGCCATGCGGAGCGTACGCTGACGGACGAAGAAGTGACGGAAGTTCACGGCAAGGTCGTCGCTAAATTAGAACAATCTTTTGAAGCAGAATTGCGTAAATAGGCAGGAGATGCCCTTAGCCGCATCGAATTAGTTCCTTGCGAACGAATCTCGATGCGGCTTTGTTTTATTTTCGCCAGGCTGGATTGGTTAAAGTCCGGTGCTGCCGCAATGTAAGCGTTCGCGACAACGAGTATTCGGTTCAGGTTTGCGCCAGGAAACATGCAGCAAGAGTTAACGGAAACTGACGGCAAAGACGATCTGAATGTGATGAATGTCGAAAAGGGATGCAATGCAATTTTCACCCGGAACAATAGGAGGATACCCTCATGAACGCTGCCGATCGGACACGTGTGACGGTTGATATATACGGTAACCAATTCAAGCTGACAGGTCATAATAATCCGGAATACATTAAGCGGATAGCCGCTTTCGTGGATGAGAATTTACATAAACTGGCCAAGGGCTATCCGCGCTTGGATTTGCCCAAGCTCGCGATGCTGGCATCTGTCCAAATGGCGGAGGACGTGTTCCGTCTTCGCGTGGAGAACGAGCATATGCTCGAGACGGAGGAACGCCGCAGGGTCGCCGTGGCCGAAATGGAGCAGGCAAAGCTGATCCTGGATACGCTGCAAGGTCAGCTGGAGGCGGAGCGGCTTAGCGGAGAGACTGCGCTGGAGGCGGAACGCGAGCATTCCCGCGCCGAGCTGGAACGCATAAGCGCCAGTCTGCAGGCGCGGCTTGAAGACGCGGTGCGCGATGCCGAGGGCAAGCTTGCCGAAGCGCAAGCTGCCGCAGCTGCAGAGCTGGCTCGCGTGCGCGAGTCGCTTGAGGCGCAGCGGGAGCGCGATCTGGCTGCTGCGCGGGATGAGCTGGAGCTTGCGATGCTGGAGCATGAAGAGGCTCGCGAGGTTGCGCTGGCTGAGCAGGAGCGGTTGTTGGCGGAGCAAGGGGCAGAGCGCGAAGCAGCCGAGGCGGCATTCGTGCGCGCGCGGGAAGAGCTGGAATGGGAACGCGAGGTGGAGCGCGAGGCCACGTTGGAAGAAATGGAGCGCCTCGGCGCGCTGCTGCAGGGACGAATGGAGCAAGCGCTTCGGGATTCGGAGGCTGCAGCGGCGGAAGCGCGCGAAGCGGCTGCAGCGGAGCTGGCGCAGGTCCGGGAAGCACTCGAAGCTGAACTGCTGCGCGTGCGCGGCGAGCTGACCGAGGAGCAGGAACGGCATGCAGCCTCCGTCCGTTCGTGGCAGGATGTCGTGGATCAGGCGCAGCAGGAAGCGGATTCCAAGCTATTGGAGGCCCGCGAGGCTGCCGCAGCCGAAACGACCCGCGTGCGCGAAGAGTTGGAGTCGGAGCTGGCGCAGCTGCGCGAATCGCTTGAACGCGAGCTTGAACAGCAGCGTCAGGCTTTGGAACAGGAGCGGGAGAACCGGCTGCTGGAGACGCTGGAAGCTGAAGAGGCGCTTGAGGCAGCAAGACAAGCTGCCGAGATGCTTGCGGCATCCGAACGTGAAGCGGCAGCGGCTGAGTTGGCGCGCGAGCGCGAAGCAGCTGAAGCCAAGCTGGCGCTAGCGAAGGAAGCCGCAGCGGCAGAGCTTGAACGGGAACGCGAGTCGGCCTCCGGCGAGCTGGCGCGCGAGCGAGAAGCGGCCGCGGCAATGCTCGCGAATGCGACGGAAGCGGCAGCGGCAGAGCTTGCACGGGAACGCGAGTCTGCCTCCGGAGAGTTGGCGCAAGTTCGCGAGACGCTGGAAGCCCAGCTGGCGCAGCAGCGCCTGGATCTGGAGCAGGAGTGGGAACGCCAGGATTTGGCGGCGCAGGCCGCTCAAGAGGCGCTTCAGTCCGTGGAGGCCAAGGCGGCAGCCGAGCTGGAAGCGATCGCGGCAGAGCGTGCGCGGGATCGCGAAGCGGCCGAGGCGGAGCTGACACGGGTATTGGAAGCCGCGGCGGCAGAACAGGCGCAGCTGCGCGAATCGCTGGAGGCTGAGCTAGCGCGGCAGCGATCGGCGCTGGAGCAGGAACGGGATAGCCGTGAGCTATCGGAGCTGGAAGCACTGGAAGCGCATGAACAAGCGCTGCGAGAGGCAGAATCGCGGGCAACGGCGGAGCGCGAGATGCTCGAGCAGTCATTGCAGGCGCTGCAAGCGCAGGCAGCGGCCGAGCGTGAGGCTCATGAAGCGGCGCTGCGCGATGCGGAAGCGAAGGCAGCCGGTGAGCTTGAAGCGGCTGAAGCGGCGCTTGCACGGGCGCAGGAAACGGCAGGCGGCGAGTTGACGGCTGCACGTGATAGGGCGGTAGCGGAGCTGGCGGACCTGAGGGCTGCGCTGGAATCGCAGCTGGCAGAGGAGCGGGAGCAGCGCGAGCTGGCTGAGCTTGAGGCGATTGAAGCGCACGAGCAGGCGCTGCGCGAAGCAGAAACGCGCGCGGCAGCAGAACGCGAGGCGATTGAGCGACAATTGCAGTCGGCGCAGGAACTGGCAGCGGCGGAGCGCGAAGCAGCTGAAGCGGAGCTGGTTCGCATGCGAGAGACGTCCGAAGCGGAGCTGACGGCGGCAAAAGAAGCGGCAGCATCGCAATTCGCCCGTTTGCGCGAATCGCTGGAGTCCCAGCTGGCGCAAGAGCGTGAGCTGCGCGAGCTGTCGGAGCTGGAGGCGCTGGAAGCGCATGAGCAGGCACTGCGTGCAGCGGAAGCGCAGGCGGCAGCAGAGCGCGATGCGTCCGAGCAAGCGCTGCGCGAGGCGCATGAGCAGGCACTGCGTGCAGCGGAAGCGCAGGCGGCAGCAGAACGCGAAGCGTCCGAGCACGCGCTGCGCGAGGCGCATGAGCAGGCACTGCGTGCAGCGGAAGCGCAGGCGGCAGCAGAGCGCGAAGCAGCCGAGCAGTCGCTGCGCGAGGCGCATGAGCAGGCACTGCGTGCAGCGGAAGCGCAGGCAGCAGCAGAGCGCGAAGCAGCCGAGCAATCGCTGCGCGAGGTGCATGAGCAGGCACTGCGTGCTGCGGAAGCGCAGGCGGCAGCAGAGCGCGAAGCGTCGGAGCAAGCGCTGCGCGAGACGCATGAGCAGGCACTGCGTGCAGCGGAAGCGCATGCGGCGTCCGAGCGCGAAGCAGCCGAGCAATCGCTGCAAGCAACAGCGGCGAAATCAGCCGAGGAGCGCGATGCATACGAGTCGATGCTGCTTGCTTCGGCTGCGCGGGCAGCCGAGGAACGCAGAGCGCATGAGAAAGCGCTCCGCGAGGCGGAATCTGGCGCCGCGGGGGAGCTGGAGCGCATGAGAGCGGAAGCGGCAGCCGAGCTGGCGCAGCTGCGTGAAGCGATGGAGGCACAGCTGGCGGAACATCGCCGAGCCATGGAAGCACAGCTTGCGCAGCAGCGCGATGCCGCGCATGCCGAGCTGGAGCAAGAACGCGAGGCGGCTCTGCTGGAGTTGATCGAGACGCAGGACAAGCACGAGGAAGATCTGAGGCGCGAACGTGCGCTGCAGGAAGCGACCGCTTCCACAGCCGCCGAGCAATTGGCGGAGGCGCGGGCGGAGCTGCAAGCGCAGCTTGAGCAGACGCGAGCGGAAGCCGATCGTTCGTTGCAGGAAGCAATCGAGCTGGCGGAACAGATGCGGAACGAAACCGAACTGGCCGTGGCGCAAGCAAACGCAGCTGAGGCCGAGCTGCGTGATCAGCTGGCTCAGCTCCGTTCGGCGCTGGCCGAGGAGCAGTCGGCCGCCGCGTCGAAGCTGGCGCAAGAACGCGAAGCCGCGCATTCGCTGCTGGAGCAGTCACTGCAGGAGAACGCCGACGATGCTGCGAAGCGCGCAGCCGACTATGAGCGGCAGCTGGAAGAAGCCTACGCCGCAGCGGCTGCACGCGAGCAGTCGCTTCAGGATGAGCTTCACAGCCGGAGCGAAGCGCTGCATCAAGAGCGCGGACAGCTTGCGGAGCAGCTGGCCGCAACCCGAACAGAGCTGGAGAGCTTGCGCAAGCAGCTGCTTGAGGCGCATGAAAACGGCGAGCTGCTCCTGACGGAAGCGGCCGAGCAAGAAACGAAGCAGCGCACGACCATCGAGCGATTGCAGCGTGAGCTGCAGGAGCGGGAGTTTGCCGCAGAGCAGCTGCATCAGCATGCAGAACAGCTGCAAAGAAACGAACAGCGCCGTGCAGAAGCATTCCAACAGCAGGAAGAACGGCTTGTCGAGCTGAATCGTTTGCTGCAGGATGCGCAGCATAGCGCGGAAGACGAGCTGCAGGTGCGGCTCGAGTTAAGCGAACAGCGGGACCAAGTGCGTCAGGAACTTGAGCTGTTGAACAAGCGGAACGCTGAGCTGGCGGAACGGCTGGAGGCGGCCGAAGATCGCGCGGCCGATCTCATGCGCGAAGCGCGGCAGCAGATGGCGGAAGTGGAACGCATCTCCGACGAAGCGGCTGCCGAACTGGAGCGTCAGTCACGAGAGGCAGAAGCAGAGATTGAGCTTGCTAGGCAGCAAGCCGCTGCGCATGCCGAGTCGGAAGCCGGACTGCTGGAGCAGTTGCGTCTGATCGAAGACGAAGCCCGGATGTCGAAGCAGCAGTCGCAGCAGATCGACGAACGCTTCGCGGAGCTGGAGTCGGCGCTGAACGAGGCTGTGCAGGACAAACAAGAACTTCGATCCGTTCATGAGAAGCTGCAGACCGAGCATGGGAAGCTGGTGACCGAATATCGGATGCTGCAAACCGAGTTCAACGATTGGATCGAGCTCATCGAGAAGAGCTAGATGTTTCCATTTGGCTATCATCCGACATCCTAATAAACGACTAGACGCACAACGTTGAACTCTTCATTGAACCTAAAAGAGGACAGTGCCGGCATCGGATTCGCAAGAATCCCGAATGTCGGATCACCGTCCTCTTTCTATAATGAAGCTATTTTTCAGCTATTCGTTAGAAAGCCCGTCTCAAAATGCGACTATCGTTCCCGTTGCGCCATGCTGTGGCAGCGTCGCCAGGCGAATCAGCTCCGCCGTAACTGTATGCGGATCTTTGCCCGTTGCGTGCATCTCGGTGCGGATCGTGCCGGGATTGAAAGCGTTGACGAGTATGCCGTACTGCTGTTCCTCATCGGCCGTCGTTCGCGTGAGCGATTCCAAGCCAGCTTTGGACGCGCTGTAGGCAGCATACCCTCCTGCCCCGTTGCTTGCAAGGCCGGAGGTGATATTGATAATTCGTCCGTAACGAGCTTGGCGCATAAAAGGGAGTACAGCCCGCGTCAAGAGGAAAGGCCCGGTTAAGTTCGTTGCGATTTGTCTCGACCATTCCTGGGCATCCAATTCCAGTACGGTACCGGGCTCGAAAGCCGCTGCATTGTTCACCAGAATATCGATTGCACCCAGCTCGGTGGCTATCCAACCGATTGCATGTTGAACATCCTGCTCGGAGGACACGTCGCCTTGCACGGCAAGAACGCGTCCTGCTCCGCCTGCTTGGCGAATGGCGGCCGCTGTCTCTTCCAGCTTGCCCAGTCGGCGTCCGATCAACGCAACATGCGCACCCTCCTTGGCAAAATCGAGCGCGGCCGCTCTCCCGAGTCCGGTGCCCGCCCCCGTGATGACGGCGACCCGTCCGTGTAGTATCCCTGCTGCCATAATCTCCACCCTTTTCGTTTATTGTTTGAGCTATCGTACCAAATAACGCCGCACAGGTGGAATAGGCAAGATATCAGAATTTCTTATACAAGGCCATGGTTTACGATATAATTAAAGTCGATGGAGGCGAAAACAACGCTTCATTAGAAATGCTTATAAGCACAATCAGAAATCGATATAGCCGTCAGGGCAAAATAAAAACCCGAGACCAGGCAAACAATTTTGCCGAGTCTCGGGTTTATGGCGATTGCAGGTCCTGCCGGACCCGCCAACCAATCTTTTTTAGCTGAATGTTGCAGGGTTCTACCGAACCCGCAAACCAATCGTTTTAAACGAATGCTGCATGCCCGACCGGCCATACAAGCCAATCGTTTTTTAGCTGAATGTTGCAGGGTTCTACCGAACCCGCAAACCAATCGTTTTAAATGAATGCTGCATGCCCGACCGGCCATGCAAACCAATCGTTTTTAGCTAACCTCAATTTTCGCAACCATCTTCGCATGACCGCCGCCGCACGGAATGTCGCAATGGAACTCGTACGTGCCCGCATCATTGAAAGTGACGACCTTCGGTTTGCCGGTGCTGAGCTTCAGATCGTTGAAATCCGGGATTTCGACGCCATGAACGCCATCCTCGGAAACGACGGTGATTTCGGTCGGCTCGCCTTTTTTGATTTGGTATACAGGCTGGTCGAATGTATACTTCTTCGCTTTGATCGTCACTTTTGCGGAAGCGGCCGTGCCGGTATCCTCGACGTTCGTGCCATTGCCCGTGTTCGTATTGGAATTCGAATTCGAACCGCAAGCGGCCAGAACGAAGATCGCCGCGGCAAGCATCAAGGACATGAACAGTAATTTTTTCACGGAAGTCTATCCCCTTCTCTTACATGGAATGATGAAACATTTCCATTATAACGGAACTGGGACAAAATTACTGTGACGATCTCTTGAATCCATTACGCGCGATCACTGTCCCGTCCGGCTTCGTACGGCGTGCTGACCGGAATGAACAAGTCGATGATGCCGATGACGAGCGCGGCCAGAATCGCCCCGAGCCACGTGACCTCAACGCCGCCGACGATAAACTGAGCGACCCAGATGACGAGCGCGCTCATCAGGAAGCCGACGATCCCGCGACCGAAAGGCGTGACTCTTTTGCCGAAAATGCCCTCGACGATCCATCCCAAAGCGGCGATGACAAGCGCCAGCAAGAGCGCGCTCCAGAATCCGCCCACGCTGAACTGCGGAACGATATAACCGACGATCATCAGTACGATCGCGGACACGATAAATCTAACGACATGACCCAAGAAATGCATATCGATCACCCTCCTGCAAAAATGTAGTGGTATAGCCCTTGGCCTTGGCTAAGCGCCAGCCAAGCAGCATGATACGGAAGCAAAGGCCAACGATCCAGGAAGCGCGACGCTTGGCGGGACTTCCCGTGTACATGTAGTGTTGCCTTTTTCCGCGGTACCATTCATGGGCGCGCGAGGTCGTAGCGTAACAGGGGGAGATTCGGCTATAATAGGAAACGAGAGGGGTTGTGCTCGCTTGGACAGCAAAATACTACACACACTGGATTATGCGAAGATTGTATATAAATTAAGCCAGCACGCCGCTACGGCGCTTGGAAAAGCAGAGGTCGAGGCGCTTCATCCGAGCCCGGATCTGGAGGATGTCAAGCACGCGCTGCAGGTGACGGAAGAAGCTTACAAGGCCGACCGTCTGAAAGGAAGCGCGCCGTTCGGAGGCGTCGCGGACATCAAGCCGTCGCTGCTGCGTTCCAAGATCGGCGGTACCTTGAACCCGGCGGAGCTGCTGGAAATCGCCGAAACGGTGCGAGGGGGACGACGCGTCAAACGGCATGTGCTGCAACTGCACGACGACGACGCGGTGCCGATGCTGGCCGCGATGGCGGAGCAGCTGACGGAGCATAAACCGCTCGAGGATGCGATCTTCCTCTGCATCGACGATCAAGGCGAAGTGATGGACAGCGCCAGCGTCGAACTGGCGAATATCCGCAGGGAGCTGCGCGCAGGCGAGGGACGCGTACGCGAGAAGCTCGAGGGCATGATCCGTTCGTCTTCCGTGCAGAAGATGCTGCAGGATGCCATTATTACCATTCGGAACGATCGATACGTTATACCGGTCAAACAAGAATACCGCTCGAATTTCGGCGGCATCATTCACGACCAATCGGGTTCCGGGGCCACGCTCTTCATTGAACCGGAAGCGATCGTCGTCATGAACAACAAGCTCCGCGAGCTGCGTCTGGCCGAAGAGCGGGAGATCGAGAAAATCCTGCAAAAGCTTACCGCGCTGACGGCTGATTACGCCGATGATCTCATCATCGATTTGGATCTGCTCGGCAAGCTCGATTTTGCCTTCGCGAAGGCGCGGCTGGCCCATATCATGGGCGCTTCGCAGCCCCGCATGAACGACAGAGGCTATTTGAAGCTGCGCAAGGGACGCCATCCGCTCATCGCGCGCGAGCAGGTCGTGCCGATTGACGTGGAGTTAGGCAACGCGAACACGGCGATTATCGTGACGGGGCCGAATACCGGGGGTAAGACGGTATCGCTCAAAACGATCGGCCTGCTTAGCCTCATGGCGATGTCCGGACTGTTCGTGCCTGCAGAGGAAGGCAGCCAGCTATGCGTCTTCGATGCGCTGTATGCCGATATCGGAGACGAACAGAGCATCGAGCAGAACTTGAGTACGTTCTCGAGCCATCTGACGAACATTATCCGCATCCTCCGCACGATGACGCCGAAGAGCCTTGTATTGCTAGATGAGCTCGGAGCGGGAACGGACCCGGCCGAAGGCTCGGCGCTCGCGATTGCGATTCTCGAGCATATGCACAAGCTCGGCTGCCGCATCGTCGCGACGACGCATTACAGCGAACTGAAGGCGTATGCCTATAACCGCAAAGGAGTCATCAACGCGAGCATGGAATTCGACGTCGCGACGCTGAGCCCTACGTATCGGTTGCTGATCGGCGTGCCGGGACGAAGCAATGCATTCGCGATCGCGGAGCGACTTGGCCTGCAGCGCAGCATCATTGATCATGCGCGCGGCGAAGTGAGCGAAGAAGACATTCGCGTCGAGACGATGATCGCGTCGCTCGAAGAGAACCGGATCGGCGCCGAGAACGAGCGTCAAACGGCGGAAGCGCTTCGCAAGCAGCTGGAAGAGCAGCGTGCCCGCCACGAAGCGGAGCTTCAGCGTTTCGAAGAGCAGCGGGAGAAGCTGCTCGCCAAAGCGCAGGATGAAGCCCGCGAAGTTATGCTGCGCGCCAAACGCGAGGCGGAGGAGATCATTGCCGATCTGCGCAAGCTTGCGCAAGAAGAAGGCGCAGCAGTCAAGGATCATAAGCTGACGGAAGCCCGCCGTAAATTGGACGAGGCGACGCCGGAGGCGCGCAAGGCGACGAAGAGCAAAGCGAAGGAAAGCAAGCCGCAGCAGATCGAGAACGGCGACGAAGTCATGGTGTACAGCCTTGGCCAACGGGGCCATGTCGTGGAGCTGAGCGGCAGCGAAGCACTCGTCCAGCTTGGCATTCTGAAAATGAAGGTGGCCGTGAGCGACCTGGAACTCGTGAAGCGCGCGGAGACGTCGAAGACGCAGCAGCCGAAGATAGCTGCCAGCTTGAAGCGGACCCGCGACGAGAACGTGCGCTCGGAGCTAGATCTTCGCGGCTCGAATTTGGAAGAGGCGATTCTGGAAGTGGACCGCTTCCTGGATGAATCCTTCTTGGCCGGCTTCGGCCAGGTCTTCATCATCCATGGCCATGGCACAGGCGTGCTCCGCAGCGGAATCAGCGATTTCCTGCGAAGGCACAAGCATGTCAAGGGGTACCGCCTGGGAAGATACGGAGAAGGCGGCGCCGGCGTCACCGTAGCGGAATTGAAGTAAGGAGATGGGCGCATAGATGGATACGGAAGTCGACCAAATGCTCAGTAATTCCTTTGCGGCCTCGCTTGCCTACGTTTCAGTAGCGGTATTGGCGCTGCTCGTCTTCTTATATATCTTCGAGCTCGTCACGCGCTATAAGTGCTGGCAGGAAATCAAGAAAGGCAACATGGCTGTCGCAATGGCGACCGGAGGCAAGATTTTCGGGATCTGCAATCTCTTTCGGTTTTCCATCGATGCGAACGAGACCGTCTATCAGAGTCTCGGTTGGGCCATGTTCGGGTACGCCCTGCTCCTTGCAGCTTACTTCTTGTTTGAATTTCTAACGCCGGTATTTCGGATCGACGACGAGATCCAAAAGGACAATCGTGCGGTCGGCTTTATCGCGATGATTATTTCCATCTCATTGTCTTACGTCATTGGCGCTACGGTCGCATAAGCAAGGCTTGAATAGGTTTGGGGGATGGTTGCACAGATGAAATATCTATGGGGCACGCTGTTTGCGCTGGCTGCGCTATTCGTGGTTTTCGGTGTCTTCTATTTATTGCAATAAACGAACCAATAAACTGCTATAAGCATGTTGAAGAAGCGATAGGATCTACCTTCATTCAACATGCTTTCAGAACGAGGAGTGACGTATATGAGCGATCAACATCAACACGAACAGGACGGGCCGGTGATTTGTCCTTGGTGCCAAAGCGAAATCGTCTGGGACGAAGAGATCGGACCGGAACGCGATTGTCCGCATTGCGAGAACGAGCTGTCGGGTTACCGTACGCTGCAATTGGATATGAACGACGGCGATGAAGACGAAGAACTGGAAGAGGAAGAAACGGCGACGGACGCTTGGATTGCGGATGGCGCGCAGGACATGACCGATTTCGTGGAATACAACCGCGAGCGGCTGGCGATGGATGAGACGATGGAACGGGTGCTAGGCGATCAGTTGGAAGCGCCGGAATGTCCGTCCTGCCGCGAGCTGATGATCGAAGCCGGAACGCAAATCGTGACGGGCGATTATTTCAAGCCGAGAATTCCGGCCGCGCTTGGCGAACCGGTCGTGGAAACGCCGTTCGCGCTTAACCTCTATGTCTGTCCGTCCTGTTTCCATACCGAGAACCGCTTGTCGGTCCAAGATCAGGAACGGCTCGTTTACCTGCTCACTCAATCTTCGGACTCCTAGCATTTAAGGAAAAGCTACGATTGGCAAGTTCATACAAATCTTGAATTCCGGCATGCTCGCCCCGGCAAGAGGGTACCTTACGGCTAACGGCTGCATGTAGTGCAGCAGGCTGGAGGGATGCTGCTTGGAGCAGGGAAAACATGCCGTGCAATCGCGCTGGCACGCGGACAAAGCCCGAGGGAACATACGAACCGTATCGGGCGAGGGCAGCGGGAAACGGGACTTCACGACCCGCACCTTGGACGGACAAGCCGTCTTGCTGCTGGCCGTACAGGCGCTGCTTGGAACGGCCAATGCGTTATCGGGCACGTTTTTGCCGATTTATCTATGGAAGTCCAGCCAGTCCTTCGCTTTGATCGGCTGGTTTAATTTGGCGCAGTTCCTCGTGAGCGGACTTACGTTCTGGCTTGCGGGGAAGTGGGTCAAGGAGCATAACAAAATGAACAGTCTCCGGCTCGGCGTCGCGCTGTCCGGCTTGTTTTATTTTGTAGTCCTGCTGATGGGCCAATCCGCCGTCACGTACGCCGTTCCGCTCGGCATCATGATCGGCATAGGCAACGGACTCTTCTGGCTTGCTTTCAACGTTGTCTACTTCGAAGTAACGGAGCCGGGCAATCGCGACCGCTTCAACGGCTGGGCCGGACTGCTTGGCTCCGGGGCCGGCATCGTGGCACCGTGGATATCCGGCTGGCTCATAACGATAAACGCGGGCGAACGGGGCTATCATATTATTTTCACGGTCTCGTCCGTAATCTTCGCGGTCGCCGTCGTGCTTAGCTTCTGGCTGAAGAAACGCGAGGCTTCCGGCACCTATGAATGGCTTCACGGCTATCGGCAGCTCCGAGAGAAAGGCAATCCATGGCGTTATGCCGTAGCCGCGATTATTTGCCAAGGCGTGCGCGAGGGCGTGTATATGTTCTTCATCGGATTGCTGGTGTTCTTAGCGACGAAGAACGAGGGAAAGCTCGGCAATTTCTCGCTTGTAACGTCGCTTGTGGCATTGGTCAGCTTCTGGCTGATCGGCCGGATGCTGAAGCCGGAACGGAGACGCGCCGCAATGCTGATCGGAGCGGTGGCGATTACCGCTGTCATCGCGCCGCTCTTCTGGCCGCTGTCGTACCGGACGCTGCTCCTATTCGGGATCGGTACCGCGCTGTTCATGCCGCTGTATATTATTCCGATGACGTCGACGGTATTTGACCTGATCGGCAGCACGGAGGACAGCGCGAAGAAGCGCGAGGAATTCGTCATTCTGCGCGAAGCGGGGCTTACCGTCGGCCGAATCGTCGGCGTTGCGGCGTATTTGCTCATACTGCCGTACATGGAGCAATCGACTTACGTCGTGCCCGGGCTGATGCTGGCAGTCGGCGCATTCCCGATCCTTGGCTGGTGGCTGATGCGAAGTTTGGTAGGGAAATCAGCGCAGGGAAGACAAGAAACAGAAACCTCTTCATGAGGAAGCGATAGAGGAGGAGAAAACGATGCCGCGCATTGTGAATAACGTGACCGAATTGATCGGAGAGACGCCCGTCGTCGCGCTCCATCGCATGCAGGAGCGAGGCTCCGCCGAGGTGTTGGTGAAGCTGGAGCGCTTCAATCCGAGCGGAAGCGTCAAGGACCGCGCAGCTTCAGCGCTCATCGCGGCCGGCGAAGCGCAAGGAATATTGAAGTCCGGCGCGACGATTATCGAGCCAACCAGCGGGAATACCGGTATCGGCCTGGCTATGAATGCCGCTGCCAAAGGCTATAAGCTGATTCTTGTCATGCCCGACAATATGACGAAGGAACGCATCGGACTGCTCCAAGCCTACGGGGCGGAGGTCGTGCTCACACCGGCTGCCGAGCGGATGCCCGGAGCCATCAAGCGGGCGTTCGAGCTGCAGGCGGAGCGTCCCGGAAGCTATATTCCGAATCAATTCGAGAACGAAGCGAATCCTGACATCCATCGGCTTACGACGGCTAAGGAGATCCTGAGCCAAACGGATGGCAGGCTGGACGTCTTCGTCGCTTCGGCGGGTACTGGCGGCACGATTACGGGAACGGGAGAAGCGCTTAAGGCCGCCATCCCTGGACTGTATGTAGCCGTCGTCGAGCCGCTCGGATCCCCTGTTCTGTCCGGCGGTAAGCCGGGACCGCATAAACTGGTCGGCACGAGTCCGGGCTTTATTCCGGCGATCTTGAATACGTCGGTCTATGACGAAATCGTTCAGGTTGCGGACGATGCGGCCGTGGACACGATGCGCCGGCTCGCCCGCGAAGAAGGTCTGCTGCTCGGCCCTTCATCCGGCGCCTCCGTGTGGGCTGCAATGGAGCAAGCCCGCCGAATCGGGAAGGGCGGGCGTGTGCTGTGCATCGCCCCTGACAGCGGCGAGCGCTATTTAAGTATGGGGTTGTTTTAGCGGCCGCTGCGACTAATCCTTCCAAACCTCCAATTCTTCTTCGACGATGGCCCTGCGCTCTTGGATGTAGCTTCGGAACAATTCCGGCTCTTCCTCGAAGGAGCGGAAGGGCCATTTTCGCGTGAAGTCATCCCGGATGGCGGGGGTGATCTCTTCGTACATGCTCTGAATGACGGGTTCGATGGTGCCGATCGTGAACTTGCCGTCGAGCAGCTTTGCAAGAATTTTACGATAGGCCTGCCTGCAGGACTTATAGGACAGCACCTTGCGGGTGAGCGCGTTATACCCTCTGACGTCTACCAGATCGCTGCCGCACAGCCTGCCATAGCAATTGCGGCCCCAAGTCCCCTCGTAATCCCACGGAATGATCCGATATTTCCCCGTCGTCGTATGCTCGTAGAGCGCATAGTTCTGATCAAAGCCGTCATAGTTGCCGGTGAGCACGGCACCGGCCAGCCACTTCAGATACACGCTGATGTCGAGTCGCTTGGCCATATAAGTGCGCAGCGTCCGCCTCGGCAGTCGATTGATACTGCTAACGAAGCGCACAAGCCGTTTCTCCGTATTGTTGTTCCCCTTCATCACGCGATAGCCTTCCATGAGCGACTCTTTCCGCCCTTCCGTATCCGGATCGATCAGGCTGAAATTCGCTTTGTCGTTGACCGCGTAGATCAACGCCTTGGAACCGATGTTTCTTCTGCGGAAGAAGACCGAATCCACCGATTCGATTTCCAAATAAACGCCGTGCGGATAACCGTTCCATTCCAACCACATATGCTTCGTTCGCGGCGCGGGAACTCCCATCATATTAAAGAAACGGAAAGACAGCGCGTTGCGGATCATGGATGGATCGTCGAATTCCGCGTTCCAATGCAGAATCCCGTTATCCCCGTAATGGATTTCGTAGGATTTCTTCGGATAAGTCCGCGTGTGGCCTCCGCGAATCCTCAGCTGCGCATCCATCGTCTTGCCGTCCATCTCCAGCTTCACGGGAGCGAATTCATTGCTCCAGACATCGGCCAGTAGACGCTGCAGTTCGGCCTCGTCGATCGTTATCTTGCGAGTAGCCAGCCCTTCCCCGGACATTAGACCATCTCCTTAGGCAAAAGATAAAGCCTATCGCATTCGATAGGCTTCAGCTTATTTACACTATGCGGGCGATCGTCTATTGGTCACTGCAGCTTATTTGCCGCTCCAGCCGCTGTTGTGGCTGTTGTTGCTGCGAGCGCCGCGGGAGCCTTGCGAACCTTGAGTACCGCGGGAACCTTGGGAACCGCGAGAGCCTTGGGAGCCTTGAGTGCCGCGGGAGCCTTGGGAACCGCGAGAGCCTTGGGAGCCTTGAGTACCGCCGACGCCTTGGGAGCCTTGAGTGCCGCGGGAGCCTTGGGAACCGCGAGAGCCCTGGGAACCTTGAGTACCGCCGACGCCTTGGGAGCCTTGAGTACCGCGGGAACCTTGGGAACCACGGGACCCTTGCGTGCCTTTGGAACCGCAAGAGCCATGCGAGCCTTTAGAGCCGCGGGAGCCTTGCGTACCTTGAGTGCCATGCGAGCCATGCGAGCCTTTGGAACCGCGGGAGCCTTGCGTACCTTGAGTGCCTTGCGAGCCATGCGAGCCTTTGGAACCGCGGGAGCCTTGCGTGCCCTGCGTACGGTCGCCGCAGGAGCCTTGCGTACCTTTAGTGCCATGCGAGCCTTGGGAGCCGCGGGAGCCATTCGTGCCTTGCGTACGGTCTCCGGATGGGCCTTGATTTTCGCCGTAGTTATTCTTTTGATTGGATGCCATTTCGCTTCTTCATCTCCTTTTGATAGATTCTATACAAGCTATGTCGCGAATCTATCAATCGCACCGGGTCATTGACTCATCTTATTAGAAATAGATATCAATCTAGTACCCTATGGATACAGGATACATATAAATACATTATAAATTGTCTCCCATGATAGATTTCACCGGGGCAAGCAATGGAGGGATGAATGCCGAAGAGAGTAGGATGAACCGCTATTTTGGAAGCAGGTATCGGATCGTGTTTGCACCCTTTGGTCTTCATGGGGCAGGTTAGAATCTATTATTACGGAGGGATTTTGGTATGAATTATTGCTGGGGAAACATGGGTAACATGGGTAACGACGCAATCAGCTACAAGCCTTACGGCGCGCTTGCCGGACAAGGCGGACATGGCAATGGCCACAAGAGCCACAAAAGCTGCAAAAGCCAAAAAAGCGGCGGTACCGGCGGCGAGCGTTTCTTGAACGCACAGGTCGGCATGAATGTGAAAGTGAACCGCGGCGGCCCGGAATCGCTCGAGGGCAAGCTTCTCGGCGTGCAACCTGGCTACATCGTTCTCAAATCGACTGGCGGACTTGTCTACGTCAATACAAGCCATGTGAAGAGCGTTACTGATCTTCCTGGCGGAACTGGCGGATCCCATGGTTCGAAAGGCGGAACGCGCCAATATATCATGGCAGGCAGCTTCGACGGCGTTCTTCGCCAGCTGACCAAAAAATTCGTTCAACTCAACTGGGGCGGGCCTGAAAAGATCGAAGGCTTCATCGCGCAAGTCGGCAACGAAGCGCTGCTGCTCGTCGTAGGACCTGAACTCGTGCAAATTCCGCTTTCCCATATCAAAACGGTTAAAACTGCCGGCATCTATGCAAGCGGCGGCAGCAAAGGAAGCAGCGGGAACAAATCGTCTTCCAATAACAAATCGTCTTCCGGCAATAAATCGTCTTCCGCCAACCAAGCCACCTCGGGCGGCAATCGCAGCGCCAACCGGAACAACAGAACATCCAGCAAAAAAAGCGGTAGAACATCCAGCACGCGTACCGGCTCCATGCGTGGTAAAAAAGGCTGATTGCAAGTTTCTGTAGCTGCCGGCGTCACCACGATCCATCTTCAGCGGCCTGGTCCGGTTCCCTTAGGACCCGGCCTCCGGCGCCGCTGAGTGGAATGCCGCCGGCACTGCAGCCTTCGTTGTTGGCGTTATCCGCATTATGGCCGCAAACGCTCCCGTGCTGGAGATTTGGCGGCGAAGACTTCCTGGCCGATCCTTTTGTCTCGCGTTCGGTATCCATGTGATTGTGGACGCCTTCGGCGGGCTGCTGACGATCATGTCAACCCCTCATGAACAACATGCATGAAGTCGTTACCGGGATGTTGTCGCTGACCAATCATCAATCTCCCTTCCCAAGCCGTGCAGCCGGCCAGTCTGTTCAGTCTCGGATGCAAGGACGCATCTGACAGGATGAAAGGAGGTCGATTTCATGAAATATCGTCACCCTTTATTAGACCGTTTTATCGAACTTGATATATCCGGCAAGAGTATCACGATTCAAGGCAAGCTCATCGATATGGGCCAAGACATACTCGTTGTTCATAACGGTACACAATTCCTTTACATTCCGCTCATTCATGTGCAGCAGCTGCGTTTGGCCAAAACTGCTGATACGCAGGAAATTTCAGTGCCGGAACTGCCCTTCGAACCCCAAAATGATCCTATCTCCTACCGCAAGGTGCTGATGAACGCGAAAGGAATGTTTTCCGAAATTTACATTACCGGCAATCAATCCATTCACGGCTATCTAACGAGCGTCATGAATGATTTCTTCGTCTTCTATTCCCCCGTGTACCATTCGGTGATCGTATCTCTCCAGCATCTGAAGTTTTTGATTCCGTATAATCCGAACGTCACGCCTTATACGTTGACACCCGAGCAGTTTCCGCTTAAACCGTCTCCCATTACGTTGGCGCGTACCTTAGACCAGCAGCTGCGTAAGCTGATCGGCGAATTCGTGATCTTGGATTTGGGTGAAAATCCGAACAAAATCGGCGTGCTCAAAAGCATCGACCAAAACATCATCGAGCTGTCGACCGCGGGAGGCAACTCCGTCTATCTGCACTTCGACCATGTGAAGACGGTCCATCTTCCGTAAGCATTGCCGTACAGTCCGGTTCTTCCCTTCGGGGAAGAAGCGCTACATATTAAGCCAGTTAGAGGACATACTAGGCAAGGATTATAATCCATGGAAACAGGAGGGATTACCTTGATGCAAGCATTGACAGCCAAGGAGCTGGAATATTTAGTGGATTCTTTGTCGAACGAGGATCTGCTGATCAAGCAAAACGCCGTGATGGCGGCTTCGGCCAGTAATCCGGCAATCAAGCAATTAGGCGCGAACATGATCCAAACCCATCAACAGCATACGCAAATGCTGCTTCACGCCATCACCCAGCACCAGCAGCTTGCCCCTACCCAGCCGCAGGCGCACTAGCCCAGCCATTTTGAATCGATATGGAGGATCAGACGATATGCAACAACAACAAGGACATGCCAAGCCCATGTTGTCCGACGAGGATTTGGCGTATACGGTATTGTCGGACCTGAAGCGCGTCGTGGGCGAATACGCGACTGCGGCGACCGAGTCCAGCTGCCAGCAGGTACGTCAGCTGTTCACGAATCTGCTCAACAGTACCCTGCAGCTGCAAGGTCAGCTCTACAAGGCGATGGAGCAGAACAACATGTACAGCGCGGCATCGCCGGCGCTGCGCCAGGAGATTCAGAAGCAGCTTCAGTCGAACCAGCAGACGGAGCACAAGACGGAGCAGTTTTTGCAGCAGCTTGGACTCGGCCAGTCGGCGTTCAGAAGCTCGCAGTATCAATACCAGCAGCAGCAGCAGCAGCCGATGCATTTTCAACAGGACGGTCAGCAGCAAATGCAAGGCCAGAACCCGACGTTTATGTGAACGGCAGTCAAGAATCGGCTGCCGCAATTCAGCGCGCGCCGCTTAAGACCCTTCGGGGTCTTTTTGTTTTTGGGGCGGAAATGCCTGAAGCCGCGCCGGATGGGGGCGAGCCGGAGCGCTTTTCTTCTTTGCAGGAAGCTTGGATTCGTTGTAATATAAGGGTTATAGCTAAGATCAGGAGGGTTTGACGATGGATGGACGGAAAATGCAAATACTCGAACTGCTGAAGGAAGATGCAAGACGCTCGGCAGACTTGATCGCGACGATGATCGACGCGCCCGCGGACGAGGTCAAACAGGCGATTGCGGAGATGGAGCAGGATCATATCATCGTCAAATACGCGACCGTCGTCAATTGGAGCAAGGTTGAAGACGAGAAGGTAACCGCGCTCATTGAAGTTCAAATTACGCCGGAACGCGGCCGCGGCTTCGAAGGCATCGCGGAACGGATCTACTTATACCCGGAAGTGAAATCGGTCTACTTGATGTCGGGCGCTTACGACCTGCTCGTCGAGGTGCAGGGCAAGACGCTGAAGGACGTGGCGTCCTTCGTATCCAACAAGCTGTCGCCGATCGATGCCGTGCTTTCAACCAAAACCTTCTTCATACTGAAAAAATACAAGCAAGACGGCATTATATTCGAAGAGCATGAGGATGACCACCGTCTTCTCGTCTCGCCGTAAGAGGTGTCCTTATGATAATCGATGAGAAACAGCAGAGCGTGCCAGCCAAGCGCGAATCCATGGCGGATTATTTGTCGCCGCAGGTAAGAGCCATCAAGCCGTCCGGCATCCGGCGGTTTTTCGATTTGGCGGCGGGCCGCAAAGATATTATTACGCTCGGCGTCGGCGAGCCGGATTTCGTCACGCCTTGGCATGTGCGCGAAGCTTGCGTTTACGCGCTCGAGATGGGCAAGACGCAATATACGTCGAACGCCGGAACACCGGAGCTGCGCGAGGAGATCGCGTACTATTTGAACCATGAATTCCAAGTCGCGTACGATCCCGGCAAAGAAGTGCTCGTTACGGTCGGAGGCAGCGAAGCGATCGATCTTGCGCTGCGGGCGTTGATCGCGCCGGGCGACGAAATTCTCGTACCTGAGCCATGCTATATCTCGTATTCCCCGATTACGTCGCTTACGGGCGGCGTGCCGGTCGGCGTGGAGACGTTCGCGAAGGACCAGTTCAAGCTGACCGCGGAGTCGCTGCGCGCGGCGATCACGCCGAAGTCGAAGGTGCTCATTCTCTGCTATCCGAGCAATCCGACCGGCGGCATCATGACGCGCGAGGATTGGCTTCCGATCGCCAAGGTGGTCGAAGAGCATGATCTTATCGTCATCTCCGACGAGATTTACGCGGAGCTTACCTACGGCACGAAGCATGTCAGCTTCGCGGCCATGCCGGGCATGAAGGATCGCACGATACTGGTCAGCGGCTTTTCCAAATCGTTTGCGATGACCGGCTGGCGGATCGGCTATGCATGCGGACATCCCGAGCTCATCGCCGCGATGCTCAAGATTCATCAGTATACGGTCATGTGCGCCTCCAACATGGCACAAGTGGCAGCGCTTGAAGCGCTCCGCAACGGCATGGAGGAGAAGGACCGGATGGTGGAATCGTACAACCAGCGGCGCAGACTCGTCGTGAAGGGATTCCGGGACATCGGTCTGGAGTGCCACGAACCTCAAGGCGCGTTCTACGCGTTTCCTTCTATTGCGGGACTGGGATTAACTTCGGAGGAATTCGCGACGGGATTGCTTAACGAACAGAAGGTCGCGGCCGTGCCCGGGGACGTGTTCGGACTTGGCGGCGAAGGCCATCTTCGCTGCTCTTACGCGACCTCTGTCAGCCAACTGACGGAAGCGATCGATCGGATGGGACAGTTCGTCAGGAAAATTAAAGGAGAATGAAAAAGAGATACTCTTTTTTGGCATTCTTTGTTATAATTCAAACTAACTTTATAAAATCTTTAACCTCGCCGTGCACAAGCGTCGTTAGGTAGCGTTGATTGAAGACAGGAGGGATGGCAATGACTTGTGCAAGAACGGGTCTTAAGCTTGTATCCTCGTCGTCCGTACGTCGATTAGAAGACGAAATCTATGCGCTGCGCATGAAAATGGAGCAATCCTACGTGGAAGAAGAGACGTTCAGCTCGGAGAAAGTTATTGGACTTAGCCGGCTGCTCGATACGAAGATTAATGAATACATGCGGTTTACGAACCATAGAGGCACAGCACAGCTGAGCTGACCATAGGCGTACGGCATGAGAGAAGAGGTCCTTCACGGGACTTCTTTTCTTTTGTTTTGGCTTGCGCGCCGCTAGAGAAGGGAATCGAACATCCATGAATGCTGTCGTTGGTTTACGTATGTATAATGTGTTATTTTTTGCATTGCTTGCCATTTTTATATCCTTTCTCCCCGTGTATTTGGACGCCCAGGGTTTGTCCGCCGTACGGATCGGCATTATCGTCGGGTCGGGCGGCTTCGTCTCGATCTTCTCATCGCCGCTCTGGGGCATGATCAGCGACAGGCTCCGCACGATCCGGGGTATCCTGCTGACGCTGATCGTTTGCTCGACCGTCGTCGGCTACTTCCTCTATACGTCGGACAGCTTCGCGATGCTCGTCATCTTCACGATGCTGCTATACTTCTTCCTGCTGCCGATGGATCCGCTCTCGGAAAGCTTGAACTTCCAAACGTCGCAGGCAGCCAGCGTCAGCTACGGTTCGATTCGAATGTATGGTGCGCTCGGTTATGCGGTCATGTCGCTGACGGTAGGCTATGTCATGCTTTATTTCGGCAAAGGGAGCCTTGGGCTTCTGTTTGCCGCATTCGGCGCGGTCAGCTTCGTCGTGTGTTTGACGTTACGCGATGCGCCGGCGGCAGGTAAGCCCGTGTCTCTGCGAAGCCTGGGCCGATTTTTGAGTCATCGCGAGACATTGATGTTTCTTGTGCTGATCTTCGTGGCGGCCGTTCCCTCCCGAATGAACGATACGTATCTCGGGGTCCATCTGCGTACATTGGGAGGAGGTTCCGAGCTCGTGGGACAAGCGTGGTTTCTTGCCGCGGGCAGCGAGATTCTCGTCTTTGCCCTCAGCTTCTGGTGGATGCGCAGCGGACGGGAAATGGCGCTTATCGCTTTCGCGAGCTTCTTCTATTTCTTGCGGTTCTTCCTGTCGGCGTGGATCACGGATCCGCATGCCATGACGTATTTGCAGCTGCTGCAGGTGTTTACGTTCCCGATTTTGTATTCCGCGGCCATTCAATATTTGTACCGGATCGTGCCGGACGAGTGGAAAGCGACGGGGCAAACCGTGCTTGCGCTCCTGTTCTTCGGCATCTCGGGCATCGTGGCCTCTTATGCCGGCGGCTGGCTGTACGAGCATCTGGAGGGGCATGGCTTCTATCTCTTGCTGTCGGGCATGTCCTTCGTGGCGTTTCTGTTCAGCTTGGTGCTGCTTGCCGCTTATCGGAGCGGGGGAGCGAGGGAAGGGACGAAGAACAGGCAGACGGCTTAATGTTTAACTTGAAGTGTCGGACGATGCGATCGACAGGTTCAGCGCGGTAGTCGCATATGGCACCGCGCAAGCCTCGGCAGGGGGATTTATGCTATATTTACTAGTAGCGCATTTTGGATGATAAGGATAATGGGAGGGAGCGTTAACGATGAAACTCTATACGCGAACGGGAGACGGCGGAGAAACCTCCGTGAAGGGCGGCCGCGTCCGCAAGGATGACAGCCGCGTCGAAGCGTACGGCACCATCGACGAGTTGAACAGCTTCGTCGGTCAAGCGGCTGCCTTGGCGGTGGCGACGGGGCAGCTCGATGAGCTTGCCGCGGAGCTGCTGGAAATTCAGCAGGAGCTGTTCGACTGCGGGTCCGATCTCGCTTTCCGCGATCCGGCGGGACGCGACCTTAAGCTGACGCCGGAAGCGGCCGATCGGCTGGAGGGATGGATCGACGCGCATACGGATGCCGCGCCAGAGATCACTCGTTTTATCCTGCCAGGGGGAAGCGAAGTATCCGCTGTGCTTCATGTCTGCCGGACCGTGTGCCGACGCGCGGAACGCCGAGCCGTGACGCTGAGCGCCGAGGTCGAGGTGCCTGTGCCGGTCATGACGTATCTCAACCGGCTGTCGGATTATTTCTTCGCGGCCGCACGCGTGGCTAACGCTAGATTAGGCGTAGAAGATACGGCCTATATCCGAAGCGCGGAAGTGTTCCGCAAACGCGAATCATGAGCGAGACGGCGTATTACCCTCCGTTAACGGTGCGCGCGGCTGAAGAGGACGACGGCAAGATGGTGCGCAGCGTGCTGGAGCGGCGACTAGGCGTTTCCCGCAAGCTGTTGTCGCGTCTGAAGCTGACGGATCTCGGCATCACGGTCAACGGCGAGCGGGCGTATACCAACGACCGGGTAGCGGCGGGCGATCTGCTGGAGCTGCGGATGGAGCAGGAGGAATCGGACGATATTTTGCCGGAGCCGATGGAGCTGGACATCGTGTACGAAGATGCGGATCTGCTCGTCGTGAACAAGCCGCCCGGCATTATCGTTCATCCGACGCACGGCCATTACACGGGGACGCTGGCGAACGGAGTCGTCCATTATTGGAAGCTCCGCGGGGAACGCGTGCGATTCAGGCCCATCCACCGGCTTGACGAAGAGACGTCGGGGCTTGTCGCCATCGCGAAGACGGCTTATATCCATCAGCAGCTGTCGGAGCAGCTGCAGCGAGGCGAGGTGGATAAACGCTATCGGGCATACGTGTACGGTTCGCCGCCGGAGCTGTCGGCGACCGTCGACGAGCCGATCGACCGGGACAAGGATAACCCGCATCTGCGCGTCGTCACGCCGGACGGTTATCCGTCCGTGACGCATTACGAGGTGGAAGCCGTGTATGGAGACGGCGCGGCCGCGAAGGTGAATTTGAAGCTGGAGACGGGACGTACGCATCAGATTCGCGTCCATATGAAGCATGTCGGATGCCCGTTGATCGGAGACAAGCTGTATGGCTATGCGGACCGATCAGCCAGCACCGGCAGCTTCGGAGACGGCAGTGGATCGGGAGAAGATTCATTGCCCATAGGCGAGGGCATGCATGATCTGGAAAATCCGGTCCCTGCTGCGAACGGCGTCCCCGATGCCTCGGCGGCACTTGAGAAAGCCGTCGACCGGCAGGCGCTTCACGCCGCGATCCTGTCGTTCACGCACCCGATTACGCGAGAGCGAATGACTTTCGAAGCGTCGCTGCCGGATGATTTGAGACAGCTGGAGGACGAGCTTGCGAAGCTGTAGCCGAGTAGACGGGGATTGCACCGAAGATTCGTCGACAAGCGGTCTTATGCGGCTAGTTAAGCCTAACTACCTTAAGAACACGAACGATTGGAGATATAGCAACGATGAAGAAGCTGACGATCTACGAATATCCCAAATGCGGTACCTCCCGCAGCGCGATCAAGTATTTGAAGAGCAAGGACTACGAGCTGGAGCATCATAACGTGTTTGAATCGGCGCCGCCTGTCGAAGTGTTGGCAAACCTCGTGAAGCGAAGCGGCCTGGAAGCGAAGAAGTTTTTCAACACTTCCGGCGAGGTTTATAAGGAAATGGGTCTGAAAGACAAGCTGCCCGGCATGTCGGACAATGAGAAAATCGCCCTGCTGGCTTCCAATGGCAGATTGATCAAGCGGCCTGTCGTGACGGACGGCACCACGGTGACTGTCGGCTTCAAGGAAGAAGATTTCAACCGCATTTGGAGCTGAGGCAGCGAGGGGGATAAACGAGTGACGACGAAATTATGGCGCGCGGAACGGCTGTCGCGTCTTGGCTCTTCGATCTTCGCGGAGGTTGCGGAGTGGAAGCGGAATGCGGTCCTGCGGGGGCTGGACGTGATCGATCTCAGCATCGGAAGTCCTGATCTTCCTCCGTCCGAACCGATCAGAGAGGCGTTAAGCGAAGCTGCGCTGCGCGGCGATGCCTACGGCTATCCGGGATCCCGGGGCACGGCGGCCTTTCTCGCGAAGGCGTCCGAATGGCTGGCCTTCCGCTTCGGCATTACGGTCGATCCCGCGCAGGAGCTCGTCTCGCTGATGGGTTCGCAGGACGGCCTCGGCCACTTGGCCCTGGCGCTATGCGACCCCGGCGATGTGGTACTGCTGCCGGATCCGGGCTATCCGGTCTACGCGGCGGCACTTGCCTTGGCCGGTATCGAGCCTTATTTGATACCGCTGCGGGCGGAGAACGGCTTCTTGCCCGACTTCGCGCTTGTTCCGGATGATGTTTGGCAGCGCACGAAATTCATGCTGCTTAATTATCCGGGCAATCCTGTATCCGCCGTGGCGGATCTCGCCTTCTTCGAGCATGCGGTCGAGACGGCCAAGCGGCACGGCGTTCTGATCGTCCATGATTTGGCCTATTCGGAAATGGCCTTCGACGGCTTCCGTCCGCCAAGTATGCTGCAGGTCGAGGGCGCGATCGACACGGTAGTCGAATTTCACTCCTTGTCCAAAAGCTTCAACATGGCCGGCTGCCGGATCGGCTTTCTTGCGGGCAACCGAGAAGCCGTCGCGGCGATGCGTGAGTTGAAGGCGAACATCGATTACGGTGTCTTTCTACCCGTACAAGAGGCGGGAATCGTCGCGCTTGATAGGGATATAGCAGGAACCGGACCGAAGGTCGGCCCTCTATATGAGCGCCGCCGAGACGTGCTGACGGAAGCATTGCGAGAGCAGGGCTGGGAGGTCGAAAGACCTAAAGCGACGATGTTCCTCTGGGCGAAATTGCCTAGCATGCAGTGGCAGCTGAACGAGCCGTGGAACGCGCGTCGAATTTCCCGGGAAATGCTCGAAAGAGCGGGAGTCGCGGTCATTCCGGGCGACGCCTTCGGCGATGAAGGCGAGGGGTTCGTCCGCATCGCATTGGTCGAGCACGAAGATCGCCTGAGAGAGGCCGCGATGCGCATCGGCGCTTTTATTCGCGGTGAATGCTAGCAATTGGCCACTTAATCGGCCTCATATATGATTGACGGCATCATTTAACGTGACTTTAATAGAAAACCGGCAGCGTGCATCGGATGAAATGGATGCACGCTGCCGGTTTTTTTTGATATCAAGCCATGCTCTAACGGGACGAAGAGAGCTCGCGAGCCCAGCCCTCAATGCAGAAATCGATCCAGCGGCGCCCTTCGGTCTCGGACGCTTCGTTCGTATCGAGCAGCCATTCCGGAAGCGGGCCATCGTGCATGTCCAAGTGCTCCACGCGCACCGTTTCGGGATGCGCGGCCATCATGAGCTGCGTTTCTCCTTTGCCGGCATGTCCGACAGGCATGCGCTCGCTGCCTGGACCTTCATAGTCGGAGAACGTATCGAGTCCGGCAACCTTGATGAGGCCGAATATGTTCGGCTCGGGCGACAAGGCGCCGTCGGTACGACCCCAGCCTGCTCCCCAGCGGGCGGTCATCTCGCGGATCAGCTCGGCTGCAGCCATTCGGCAGGCAAGTGACTGCAGCCCTTCCGGACCTTGATGATGCTGCAGTACATAAATGCGGTGAAAACCGATTGCCAGTAAACCGCGCAACGCCTCTTTCACGTAACGCTGGAAGACGATCGGGTCGAAATCGATTTCGCCTTCTTCGGGGCCGGCAGCCCAGCTGAGCGTGGCGCCGTAAGACAGCGGCGGAGCGACGATGGCGCCGCTGCGCTTGGCCGCTTCGTCGCAGACGTAGCTGGCCAGCAAAATGTCGGTACCGACCGGAAGGTGATAGCCATGGTATTCGATAACGCCCGCGGCCATGACGACCGGAGTATTGGCACGTACGGCCGCCTTGATTTGATCAGGCCTCATGTGGGTGAGCAGCATTTAGATTCGATTCCCTTCTGTTTTAGGGGCTGTTTTTACCGGTTGACATCCGGATTATCGGATGATTCTTACATGCTGACTTGTTGCGGACGACTCATAGGCAGCCAGTGCGACGACGATTCCATTCGGCAAGTGCCTGCCAGAATGAATCGGGAATCGGATCCCGCAGCGCCTCCAGCGTGGAGAGGAGCTCGCCTTCGTCCTTCGGTCCGGTCAGATTCATCGCGATGTCCGTGCAGCGCAGCGGGTATTGGAGCGCCGCGGCCAGTATCGGGACGCCGTGCCCGGCACAGAGGTCGTAGACTTCCGCGGCAAGCTTCCGCCGGACGACCGATTCCTTGTGCGACTCCTTCACCTGCAGCGTACGGGGATCGGCACCTCCCAGCATGCCGGCGGACAACGGGCTGCCGTTCACGATACCCGCATTCCGGTCGGCGCAAAGCCGGATAAGCGATGAGGCGCTTTGATCGATCGGCGTGTAGTCCGAATAGGTCAAGACGGAATCGACATATCCGTTCGCAATGGCTTCCTCCAATAGGTTCAGCGGACGCGTCCCCAAGCCGATATAGCGGATTTTGCCGGCGCTTCTCGCTTCCCGCAGCGCTTCCAGCGCACCGCCCGGGGCAATCACTTGGCGGAAGGAATAAACATCGTGAATTTGCAGCAAATCAATACAATCGGTTTGGAAACGGCGGAGGCTTTCGTCAATGCTGCGCGCAACCGAAATCTTTGCTTCCTGCGGCGTCAACGACTCGGCGATGGGGGCCTTCGTCGCCACGAAGATCGACGAACGAAGCCTGCCCAGCCCGCCAATAAACGAGCCGACGACGAACTCGCTTTCGCCGTAGGCGGCAGAGGTATCGAAATAACGAACGCCGAGCTCATAGGCGCGTTCCAATACTGCTGTGTCCCGTTTCAGATGGGCAGGGCTCAGTCCGTCTCTTCCGAGCCAAGCAGCGCCTGCGCCGTAAGCCCAATCGCTTCCTCCGTTTCGCAGCCGGAACCGGCGGACCTCCTCGTTAAACGGAAGCGGCTTTCCCGCAGTCGCATTCGTAGACACGACACCCCTCCTCTTCCTATTTAATTGGGCAACATGTTCCGCGAGGGCTTCAGGTTACCGGACGCTAGGGTCGTCAACTATGCGGTCATGCTTCACTCCTTACTTTAAAGCTTTCATGCGGAGGCTTACAGTGTCTGTTTGGAAGAACAGCGTCCAATTCGGACAAATTTGACTCTGCGTTTCTCCGTACAAGGCTGAGCTGTTATTTGATTGTGCAGACAAGGCGTTCAGGTGGATGCGACGCGGGGGTTCGCCTGGCTTTACGGAGATTAAGAAAGGCCCGGCCATGTAGTCATGACCGGACCTGAATAAATATTGCCGTTAAAGCTGGGGATCGCAGCGGTAAAGCTTGACGTTTTCCTGCTCCATGAGCGCGTGCACTTCCGCGATTTTCTCGGCGATGGCGAGGAGCAGTTGGTTGAATTGCTCGTCCATTAGCACGGCGGACGGGGGTTCGGTGTCTGCGTCGTTTTGTCTCAAATGATTCACGATGTTCTCCTGCCATGCGTCGTCTCCGATTGCTGCCGCATAATTATAAAGATCCAGATGGTCGTCGAACCACCGAGTGCTCTTTCTCTGCCCTGCATCAATCATCGTGACTGTCTCCTCCAAAATGAAACAATAGGTTTTCTTCATTCGTATAAGGGTGCTAGAAGGTTTTCATCACTCTTATGCTGGTGCTGGATTAGGAATAAATCCAAATAGTGGATAACGCAAAGAAATTGCTCACTCCTATGCTAAAATTATAGTAAACTTTACGTTACATATCCGTTACATGTAGCGTTTCGTAAACGAGCATATATAATAATCGACCGGGGCAGAGGTCTTGCGTGGAGGCATTCAAATGTCAGACTATAACGATCCGAATTCGATCGTGACCTACCGTTACCGGCATTCAAGCCGAGCGGCAGCGGAGACCATCATGCTCCTGCATGGAAACGGCTTCAACAGCTCGTTTTGGGGCGAAATGGCCGAACGTTTAAATGAGCGCTACAATCTGCTCTTTATCGATGTGAGAGAAGGCTTTGAGGGGGAGATCACCTGGGACCTCCTATGCAGTGCGTTGTGCGGCGTACTGGATGCGCTTGCGATCCGAGAAGTTCATATCGCGGGGCACAGCTTCGGCGGCTCGCTGGCCGTCGCGTTCGCGGAACGGAATCCCAGCAGGGTCAAATCGCTCGTTCTATTATCGATCGCCATGTTCTATCCCGCCGTCGAAGGGGAGCATATCGTTCATTCCTATCTGAAGCTCATAGAGAAGGAAGGCCTGCAGACGGTAGCCCGGCGCGAGTTCATTCCGTTCCTGACGCTGCTGCCCGAGGGTCACGAGACGCTTCAGAGAATATATGATGCCTATGATCGGATGAACGAGCGCCTGTACGTCCAATTGTTTAAACTGCAGATGCTGGAGCGGCCCATCCATGAGCGGCGCAAAATCAACTGTCCAACGCTGCTGCTTGCCGGAGAGAGGGACAAGCTGTATCTTCCGCAGCTGCAGTCGATCACGGCAGGCTACTTCGAGCGGGGGTCGTTCCTGATCGTGCCGCATGCGGCGAATGCGGTTTTCATCGACCAACCGCGATTGACGGCCCAGTGGATGGACGAGTTCATGTCTAGATCTGCCGAACGGGAGCTGCCGCAGGTGGAAAGGGAGACCATGGCCAGCCGTATTCCGTCGGTTCTTCATTCGGTTATGCAAACGGTTGCTCAGGCTTCGAGCTCTACTGCGGGCAGGCAGTTCGAACCCACGCTGAGCGTCACGTTGTTTCATCCGTTTCACGTTGAATTGAATGGCCATCCTATCGCGGACGGCTGGGACAAACGATATGCACGCAATATATTGGCCTATGTCGCGATACACCCGTCATGCACGCGGGAAGAGCTGTGCGATGCGCTGTTTCCGGAAGTGCACCGGTCGGCTGCGCTTAATAATCTGCGAGTCTACTTAGGACATCTGAAGAAGCTGCTCGAGCTGCCGGACGGAGAGTCCGTGCTTGACGCGGGCCGCAAGCATATTCGCTTGAAGGCCGTCGTCGATTGCGATCTCCAAACCTATGCCGCCGCAATGAAGCGGATCCTGTTCATGGAGGATGAGGAGGCCAAATACGCGGCGGCCAAACAGTTCCTGCCGCTGCTCGGCGAGGCGCCTTTCATGACGGGCATCTATGATCAGTGGTTCATTGATTTTCGCTCCGATCTCGAGGAATTGATTGCCGGGCTGTCCAAATGGACGGCATCGCGGGAAACGCAGCTGAACCGGCCGGATTCGGCGCTGTACTTCGAGAAATTCGCCGGCAGCATTCTGGACGACTCCATGTAAATGCATCCAGTCTAGCAATATCGTTGCGGTCATAGGCGGTCCTATTCTATGATAGACGTACATTAACCGAGAGAAATGGATGGAAACGACTTATGAACGAAAACAAGATTTTGATCGTCGACGGCATGGCGCTGCTCTTCCGCGCGTATTTCGCCCAGTCGTACGATGCGCGCAGAACGGCGGACGGTACGCCGACGAACGCCGTTTACGGTTTCTTGCAGTATTTGTTCGATGCGGTCAAGCAATTCTCGCCGACGCATGTGCTATGCTGCTGGGACATGGGGAGCAAGACGTTCCGTACAGAGATGTACGCGAACTATAAGGCGAACAGGCCGGAAGCGCCGGAAGACCTCATTCCGCAATTCTCGCTCGTGAAGGACATCGTCGCCGCGCTCGACATCCCTAACGTCGGGCTGGAAGGCTACGAGGCCGATGATTGCATCGGCACGCTGTCGCAGAAGCTCAGCTCGCTCGGCCATGTGTATGTGCTGACGGGCGACCAAGATATGCTGCAGCTGGTGTCGGATCGTATCCATGTCGTCATCATGAAGAAGGGACGCGGCAACTACGCGGTGTACGATCTGGATTTCCTGCGGACGGACAAAGGCGTGCACCCGTTCCAAATCATCGAGATGAAAGGTTTGACGGGCGATACGAGCGACAATTACCCCGGGGTCAAAGGAATCGGCGAGAAGACGGCGCTGAAGCTGCTGCAGGAATACGAGTCGATCGACGGAATTTTGGCTAACTTGGATTCCTTGTCCAAGAGCGTCAAGACGAAGATCGAATCCGATCTCGACATGCTGCATTTATCCCGCACGCTCGCGCGCATCAATATCGAAGTGCCGATCCATTGCGAGCTGGACGCTTGTCTGTGGGCCGTGCCGCTGGAAACCGCGCAGCCGGTGTTCGAGCAGTATCGGTTGGCGTCATTGCTGAAGCTGATCGGTTAACAGGACTTTTATTTCATCATTGGATAGCATGAGAAACGGGATGGAGCAGCCAGCAGCGCTGCCTCAGCCCGTTTTTTCGTTCAGGGAAGGCTGCGAGCGATTCGAGCAGGGTTGGTTTCGGAGGCATGCCCAATTGACGATGCGTTTGTTATCGACAGAACCTATGGAATGCGGTATTGTATGTTTAAAAGGAACATTATCCTGTTCCTAACAAACATCATTCGCTCGGGAGGCTGTTCCGATGGCAAAGCTTCATCTGCTCAGTAACGCGCATTTGGATCCGGTTTGGCAGTGGGAATGGGAAGAAGGAGCGGCAGCGGCGGTATCGACGTTTCGCGCGGCAGCCGAGTTTTGCAGGGAATACGACGGCTATATTTTCAATCATAACGAGGTTATTCTGTACCGGTGGATCGAGGAATACGAACCGGAGCTGTTCAAGGAAATCCAAGAGCTTGTCGCGCTTGGCCGATGGAACATCATGGGCGGTTGGTACCTGCAGCCCGATTGCAACATGCCGTCCGGCGAGTCCATCGTCAGGCAGATGCTGCATGGGCGCGCCTATTTTCTAGAGAAGTTCGGGGCCAAACCGACGACGGCGATCAACTTCGATTCGTTCGGCCATTCCCGCGGGTTGGTGCAGCTGATGACGAAGGCCGGTTTCGATTCGTACCTGTTCATGCGTCCGGACGACCGGACGATCGGGCCCGACAGGGACTTCCGCTGGGTCGGTTTCGACGGCTCGGAGGTGCTGGCGCATCAGACGTATTTCTACAATACGCAGATGGGCAAGGCGCGCCAATCGATTCAACACTGGCTGGACCAGAATGCAGGCAAAGAACTGGGCGTCTTCCTGTGGGGCGTCGGCAACCATGGCGGCGGTCCTTCGCGGCAGGATTTGGACGATATCGGCGAGCTGATGCGGTCGAATGGCGAGGTCGAAATCGTGCATTCCGCGCCGGAGGCGTATTTTGCCGATCTGGCTGCGGGTCCTGAGCTGAAGGCGCACGAGAACGATCTGAATCCGCGGTTTATCGGCTGTTACACGTCGATGATCCGGATCAAGCAAAAGCACCGCCTATTGGAGAACGAATTGTACCTGACCGAGAAAATGCTGTCGGCCGCGGCGATTGCAGGCAAGCTTACCTATCCGAAGGCGGAACTGCGCGAGGCCGCTTACGACCTGATGACGGCGCAGTTCCATGACATCCTGCCGGGTTCGTCCGTTCAGCCTGCGGAAGACGCATCGCTTCGCCTGCTCGGGCACGGTTTGGAGATCGTATCCCGCTTGAAGGCGCGCGCCTTCTTCGCGCTGGCGGCAGGAGAACGCAAAGCCGGCGAGGGAGAATACCCGATCCTCGTATACAACCCGCATCCGTTCCCGGTCAAGGGCGTGTTCGCCTGCGAATTCATGCTCGCCGACCAGAACTGGAAGCCGGAATTCTCGAACCCGATCGTATATCAGAGCGGCGTGCGCATTCCGTCCCAATCGGAGAAGGAGCATAGCAACATCAACCTCGACTGGCGCAAGCGCGTCGTGTTCGAGGCGGAGCTGGCGCCTTCCTCCATGAACCGGTTCGACTGTCGCATCGAGATGCTCCCGGCGCGTCCGGAGCCGTCGGCCATCGCCGAGAACGGCCGTATCGTCTTCAATAACGGGACGCTGGAGGCAGTTATCAATACGAATACCGGCCTGCTCGACGAGTATAAGGTGAACGGCGTGTCGTATTTGAAGCCGGGCGCGTTCCTGCCGATCGTCGTCGCGGACAACGAGGATCCATGGCGAATGGACACGAATCGCTTCGAGCCGGACATCGGCTCGTTCCAGCTGATGGACCGCGGTGCGGGCTCGGACTTCTCGGGTCTGCGACACGCGCTGCTGCCTTCGGTGCGGATCGTCGAGGACGGCGAAGTCCGGACGGTCGTCGAGGCCATGCTCGCGTACAACCAGTCGAAGCTTGTGCTGACTTATAAGCTGCCGAAGCGGGGCAGCCAGCTCGAGGTGCATGCGCGCGTCTACTGGAACGAGAAAGACAAGCTGCTGAAGCTGTCCATCCCGACCACGATCGCAGATCCGGCCTATTGCGGGCAAACAGTCTACGGCGTGCAGGAGCTGGACACGGGCGGGCAGGAAGCCGTCGCCCAGAAATGGACGGCGTCGTACTCGCGCGCGGCGGACGCGGCAGTCACGCTGATCAACAACGGCACGTACGGCTCCGATTTCCAAGGTGGCGCCATCCGTCCGACGCTGCTCCGCAGCCCGGGTTACACGACGCATCCGATCATGGATCGGCCGCTGATCGTGCAGGATCGTTTCTCTCCTCGGATCGACCAAGGCGAGCGCGAATTCACGTTTTGGCTGAACGCGGGAACGGCGGCGGAGCGTTTGACGCATGTCGACCGCGAAGCGGCCCAGCTCGGCGAAGCGCCGTATGCGCTGTCCTTCTTCCCGACGGGCCGGGGCGAGAAACCGCTGCCGCTCGCCCTGCTGAAGGATGATGTCGTCCAGCTCGGCGCCTTCAAGGCGATGGAGCAGGAGGACGACTACATTCTCCGGCTGTATGAGCCGACGGGCAGCCCGCGCGAAACGGAGGTTTCCCTGCCGGCGCTCGGCATCGCGAGCCGCGTGCGGCTGAAGCCGTTCGAGGTGAAGACGTACCGCGTCTCGGCGGCCGATCGTACGATGGAAGAGATTTCTTTGATGGAAGGCATGTAACGAAGGTCAGCCCGAGGTCATCAGTTGGATGACGTTCGGGCTGTCTTTTTTTCGTCCATCACAATTCGTCTGCCCGCGGCCGACATTAAGTAAGTAGCAAGAAAAAGCAGAGGAGTCCGATTGCATCATGAAGAAACCGAATTTCAAATCCGCCGCTTGCGCCGGCATGCTGGCGGCGATGCTGGCGTTCTCGCCGAACGCTTGGGCGGCGCAGGAGACTGCGACGGCGGCCGGAAGCGTCCCGAGTGTCGTTCAACCCATTACGCTGGCCTATCCAAGCGCCGAGATCCAGCTGACGCTCGGCAAGCAATTCCCCGCAGGCAGCCGAATCCAAGCATCTTCGCCGGCGCAGCTCGTCTATGCCACAGGCAATCCCTTAATCGCCAAAGTTAACGCGGCAGGCGTTCTGATGCCGGTCGCGCTGGGCAGGACGACGCTTACGGTCCGCGCATCCCCGGTCCCGGAAGGCGGCCCGGCGACGCTTCGGATTCCCGTCATCGTCGCCAAGCCGCCGGCTTCTTCCAAGCCCGCGGCTGAGCCGAAGCTGGCTTCCCGTTCGGTCCAAGCCGCGGGCAGAAGTTTCTCCGTCCATACCGTCACGATTCCGAAAGGCATGCCGGTCACGGCGGGTTACGCAAACCGGAAGATCGGCACGACGCAATCGCTCGCCGCCATGGCGGAAGCCTATCATGCCGATATCGCGATCAATGGCGCCTTCTTCGATTCCTATAGCGGCATACCCGATCCGTACGGCACGCTGATCGGGAACGGCTTGCCGGCGCATATCGGCAACACGGGCACGACCATCGGATTCCGATGGGACGGCAGCGCCGTAATGGATACGCTTCGGCTCGGCATATCCGGCACGGTAGGCGCGCCCGGCGGCGGGAGAAGCGCATCATGGTACGCCTATTTCATGAACCGGCTTCCGTCCGGCCTATCGGCTGCGACGCTCTTCACGCCGCAGCGCGGCAAATCGCTCGGCTTCAAGGCCGAGAACGCCATAGTCGTGCGGAACGGAACCGTGACGTCCGTCCGGTACGGCGTCGACGTAGTTATCCCGGCCGATGGTTTCGTGATTGTGTACCAAGGCGGAGAGAGCGACCAGACGGGGCGTTTTCATGTCGGCGACCAAGTCGCGTACAAGGTCCGCACCACGAACATGAAGGGCGAAGGCGTCGATTGGAGCGGCGTGCATACTGCCGTCGGAGCGGGACCTCGATTGGTCACGGACGGCAAAGTGACGCTGAATCCCTCTGCCGAGGGGTTCAAGGATCCGAAAATCCTCACTGGCGGAGGCGCGCGCAGCGGGATCGCCATCCTGGGGGACGGCTCCGTCCTGCTCGCGACCGTACCCGGCGCCACGATGAAGCAGTGGGCGGAAATCATGGTCCGGCTTGGCGCCCGGCAAGCCATGAATTTGGACGGCGGAGCGTCCTCGGGACTCTTGTTCCAAGGCAAGACCGTCACGGCGCCGGGCCGGCTGCTCAGCAACGCCCTTCTATTCGGCCAGCAACTGCGATATTAGCGCAAGATCGGGGGACTGCATGTATGAGGATCCGAACGCAACGGGGTTCCATACGACAAAAAACCGAACGGCCGCGAGGCCGATCCTGCGTTCGGCGTTCGCTTCCATTCGGTTATCGGCGCTTGCCGGCGGTGCTTAATTGTCAAGGCTCATCTATGGCGTCCGGATAACTGTCTTCACCGGGATAATCGCGGTCAATTCCCTGATGCAGATCGCGGTTCTCGTAATCGAACCGGTTGGGCGAACGCATGTCGACCCGCCATGGCGTGCTTTTCCCAAGCGACGCTTTCACGATATCGGAGCCGTAAGGGCCTTCCGGAAACTCTTCCGCCGCGAGGTCGTTGCGCTGGGACTCCACCGATTTAAAATCGGTATACGCTTGACGATCTTCTTCTTTGAACAAGTCGGCACCTCCTGAAACGGTTAGTTAAGTTGGTGTGGCTTAATTACCGTTTCAGTGTGCCCCGATCAGTCGGTAAAATTCACCGTTCCGACCACCAATTCGAGAAATTGGCGCAAATCGGCGGCTTCCTCTTCCGTAATTTTGTACGTATATTCGAGGTAACCTTCTTCGTCCAGATCGTCCTGGCCCACAATCGCAGTACGGCCGCTTTGCAGGTCGGTAATCAGCTTCTTGCCGTAGAAGCGGTTCGTCGTCATGATGGCCAGGTCGAAACGCTTCAGGTTCGGCGTGATGAACGTAACGAAGCGGGTCGTCGTTTGCTCGGTCGTATCCGACATAAAATCATAATCAGGCAGCAGCATCGGTCGTTCCTCCTTTAGTTGCGTCTATCATAGCATCCCTATCGCAAACCCGGCAACACGCATGCAGGAAGGAATAGGAAGCATTACTATTGCCATCCATATTGAGGCTGTGCTATGATGTGAGCAATCGAATCGTTGCACGTGAGGAAGCACCTCTTATCGCCATTATATGGCGGCAGGAGGTGCTTTTTTTTGCGTGCCTAAGGCCGGCTGCGGGATTTCGCGCGGAGGGGCTGGGGTTTGATCATTACGAATGACGGAGGTTGAACGGCATGCAGGTCGTATTTTTGAACACGTTTGAGAAGCAGGGCGGAGAGGACGGGGCAGCCGGCGAAGCGCAGCTGTCGATTTGCGAGCAGAACGGCGTATGGTCGGTCATCTGGACGGATGCCGCGATCGGACAGGCAGACGGACAGCAGGCTTGGTACGAAGGCGGGTCATGGGAAGAGATGATGACCGCGTTCAGGCATGGGGTTGCCGTTCAAATGGGGAATGGCTTCTCGCCGATGATCGACGGCATGCTCGAGGAGCGCAGGAGCATGGAGGGAACCGGCACGCTGTATTCTTTGATTCAGTGCTACGGCGAGCTGAATGGCGATTCGGAATTGTATAACGCCTTGCGCGACTGGAGGCGCGCCAAGGCGGTTGCGATCAAGAAGTCGGCGTATTTGGTCGCGACGAACCGCATGCTGTGGATGATCAGCGCATTCGTGCCGCATCAATTGGAGGAACTGCTGCAAATTCCGGGCTGGGGCGAATCGAAGCAGGCCGCCTACGGCGAAGAAGTGCTGGCGATTACGGGCGCTTACCGGCGGGAGACGCAGTTCCCGCTCGATTGGGTAGCCGGCGCACTGGATCCTAAGGCGTATACGAAGTGGGTATTCAAACAGAAAGAAAACAAGTTCAAGGCGCAGCTGGACCGTCAGATCGAGAAGCGGGAGCTGCTCCGCGCGATCGCCGAAGGCAAGTCGATCGACGAGCTTCAGGCGCAGACCGAGCTTCCGCGCCGGGATCTGCTGGAGCGAATCGAGAAGCTTGATACGGAAGGCTATGACCTGGAGCCGCTTATCGAGCGGGAGCTGGCGCAGATGCCGGAATTCGAGCAGCAGCTCGTCTGGGAAGTGATGCAATCGATGGGCGACCGGTATTTGAAGCCTGTCCTGCATCAAGTATACGGAGAGCGCGCGGACCAAGGGAAAGGGAAATCGCTCGACGTGCTCTATGATCGCCTGAGACTCATTCGGCTGCGGTATCGCAGGGCTAACGGCGGACAGGATCAGGTTTCATAAATTCGAGCTTTACGAATGGCTGGAGCGGGGACTCATGGATGGCGGCCAGATCGGATCCTCGTACCGGATAGACAAGCCGCTGTCGCAGCTTCGGCCGGTCTCGTAGGAACGGTTGCCGATCGATTCCGCCGCGGCATCGCGAAGCTGTTGCTTGGAGGGAACGGTCGTCTCTTGCAAATCGTCCGTGTCCGGTTCATGAGAGCGTAGCCACAGCAGAACGGCCTTTACGACGGATAGACTTTCCTCCATCGCTTTGTCCCACAACGTCCACACATCGTCGCCGTGCATGGTATGACCGTCTGTCGGGTCCAGCCATGGACGGCGCGCTTCGTTCAGAATATCCAGCATCGGCAGCCGGCTCTTGTACACGAACGGATCGATCTGCTTGAACGTCAGGAGCCGCTTTAATCCGCTAGGGTCGTGGAACAGCCGCTGCGCGCGAACCATATCGCGCATGGCGATCCGCCAGTCTTCCCGCCGGATGCGAGCGGCCAGGTCGGGATAATGAACGGCAGCGATTCCCTCGAAGGCGTCGACGATCGGCTCCGGAAGGTCGTCGCCGGTATCGATTTCGCGCCAGACGGCCGTCTTCCAGGTTTCCGTGCCGAGCAGCTTCCGTACGATCAACGTATCCATCATGACTTCGAAGCGCTGATGGTCCCATTTGCGAAAGCCCGATCGGCTGAAGACATAGGGATGCATGACGCGGTCCAAGAGATGATGAAGCAGGAATCCGAGCGCATACACGGTCGCCGAATCTTTGGACGGGTCGTTTGCGGACAGTCGGTCAACCGTGTCCAGCAGGTCCATCATCGCAGGTCCGCAGCTCCGCTCGTGCATGGCGCTCCCGAGCTGGTTCATTGCCTTGTTTCTCTGCCAGGGCAGGAACTGATGATAGAATAAGAAATCGGGCCCTTGGCAGCCCATATTAAATATGCGTTTGCGCTCTGGGAGCACAAGCAGCGTCTTTTCGCCTAGCGCTTCCAGGCATCGTTGTCCGAAAATCATATGAGTCCAGACGTTTGGCACGAATAACCTCCTAAAAAATGGTATAAAACGAGAGCGTGAAACGGTCTATAGGCAAAAAGTTTAGCAGATCTTTAGGACGATGGTTCGACATATTTCCACAAAAGACGATAACGGCATGGTATACTTGGCCTAAGTAATCTTGTATAATTGGAAATAGTTTCAACGACAACGTCGAAAAGGGGCGCTACCTCAAGATGAAGGCTGAGTATATTAATCCCTTCCTGGAGTCCGCTAAAATCGTGATCGAGCAAGTGATTCAAATCAGACCTTCTACTGGGCAGCTCGGCATTAAAGACATAAAGTTCGTGGAAAATTACATATGGATTCAGATCGGTCTCAAAGGTCAAATGAACGGGGATATCGTATTCGGCTTAAGCGAGCAGGTAGCGCTCAAGATGGTTTCCGCCATGATGGGGGGCTATGCCATCGCCGAAATGGACGAGATGGGCAAGAGCGCGATCTCGGAGCTCGGCAATATGATCAGCGGCAACGCCAGCACGATGCTGTACAATCAAGGCGTCAGAGTGGACATTACGCCGCCGAAAGTCATTCATTCCGCGCAGGCCGCGGGCTTCTCGGCAACGAAGGCGCTGACGATTCCGCTGATCATGGACGGTATCGGCGAATTGGACATTCAGGTACTAATTGCATCGTAGCATGATTCAAGCTCCCGCGGGAGCTTTTTTTGATGCCCGGGAGCCTGGGAACAGTTCGTTTTGCCTATTCGTACAGGTTGCGATAAACTGAGAGACAGGTGATGCAGGTGTTGCAAGGGAAAATCATAGTCATAACCGGCGCGGCGAGCGGCATTGGCGCCGAGACGGCCAGGCAGCTGGCGGCTCAAGGGGCCGTTCCGATCTTGACCGGACGGAGCAAGGCCAAGCTGCAGCAGGTCTCGGATGCGATCGCCGGCAAGCACGGCTTATACGAAATGGACGTAACCGATGACGCGGCCGTTCAGTCCGTCATCCGTACGATCGCGGACGATTACGGGCGGATCGACGTCCTGCTCAACAATGCGGGCTTCGGGGTGTTCGAGCTGTTCGAGGATACGCCGCTTGAACGGTTTGCGTCCATGATGGATACGAATTATATGGGGATCGTCCGCTGCACCAAAGCGGCACTTCCGATCATGAAGGCGCAGGGCGGCGGACATATCGTGAACGTTGCGTCCATGGCGGGCAAACTAAGCACGGCCAAGGCTTCCGGCTATGCCGCCACGAAGCATGCGGTGCTTGGTTTCACGAACGCGATCCGTCCCGAGCTGGCCGGGATGAACATCGCGGTGACGGCCATCAATCCGGGTCCGATCGATACGCCGTTTCTGAAATCGGCGGATCCGTCCGGCGATTATTTTAACCGTCTGAAGGGCTTCATGCTGAAGCCGGAGCAAGTCTCGGCAGCGATCGTGAAGGCGATTCGCAAGCGGACGCCGGAAGTGGATCTGCCATGGACCGCATCCGTCGGGATTCGAATATACGGGCTGTTTCCGCGCTTGGCCGACCGGCTGGCGGGAAGATGGCTCAACCGTAAGTAAGATAAGAGGAGTTTGATGCATGTGTCTTGGGAAACCCTGCAGCTGCAGCCGCAGCTGATAGAAACATTACGAAATCATAATATCGAGGCGCCGACGCCCGTGCAGACGGAGACGATTCCGCTGCTCCTGGCAGGACACGATATCACGGCGAAATCGCAGACAGGATCGGGCAAGACGCTGGCTTATATGCTGCCGGCCCTGCAGCTTGTCGATACGTCAAGCAGCGCCGTGCAGGTCATGGTGCTCGCGCCAACGCAGGAGCTCGGCATGCAAATTTTTCGTGTGGCGGAAACGTACGGTGAAGCAATCGGCGTACGAACGCAGCAGTTGATCGGCGGCGCTTCGATGCAGCGCCAGGTGGAGAAGCTCCGCGAGCATCCGCACGTCGTGGTGGGTACGCCGGGACGGATCCATGAGCTCGTGAAGTCTCGCAAGCTGAAGCTGCAAGGCATCCGTTTCCTCATCATCGACGAAGCCGACCAAGTGTTCAATCTCGGCTCGACGGTCGAAGTGGAAGTGCTGCTCAAAGGGATGCTTCGCGACCGGCAGATCGCGTTCTTCTCGGCGACGCGGCCGCAGGCGATGGCCGAAGTAGAGGAGCGTTGGATGCGGGAGCCGAAACAGGTGAACATCAATCCCGACGCGCAGGCGGGCAGCCGAGTCGCGCATTATTTTGTCGTGTGCGATAAGCGCGATAAAGCGGATACCGCAAGAAGGCTCATCCATCTGTTGAAGCCGGCTTCCGCGCTCATGTTCATTAACGAGACGGACGAAATCGCCAATTACGAGGCGAAGCTGAAGTATGAGGGCTTCTCCGTGGAGACGCTGTACGGCGATGCCGACAAACAGCGGCGCGCGGCCACTTTGGCCCGATTCAGGGAAGGCCGTCTGCAGATTTTGCTCGCGACGGACGTGGCGGCTAGGGGACTCGATATCGCGGATTTGCCGCTTGTCGTCCACTTGGATCCGGCGCTGGATGCGGACCATTACGTCCACCGTTCCGGCCGTACGGGACGGATGGGCAAGTCGGGCACGGTCCTATCCATCGTGACGCGCAACCAGCTGTTCATCATGGATAAGTTCCGCAAGCAGCTCGGCATCAATCTTCAGGAGAAGACGATGTACAAAGGGCAGCTGTGGACGCCAGGCGAAGAGCCGGGCGGACGGGCGGATGAAAGCTTCCGGCGCGGCAATCCAGCGCGTCGCGGCTCCGAGGCCGTTGCCGGTGCCGAGAGGTACGGCGCTCGTCAGGCGGACAGGCAGCCGGAAAAGCGGCCAGGCGACCGGCAGGTTCTCTCCGGCGCGACAGGCGCAGCCGCGCCGATATTGGTGCGGCGGGGATCGGACGGAACGGATGGAAGAACGGCACGCGCGTCGGCCGGCCAGACTGGAAACGGAAGCGCGGGCGTTGCCCGCACGCCGGATCCGAAACGGGCCGCGAAGCCCGGGAAATCCAAAAAAGAACTAGAGCGGGAACGGAAAAACAAAGGGGCGCCGAAATGGCTGAAAGCCAAGCGCGACGGCGAACCGCAATAGCAGAACATGTAAGACCGGAATGAGCCAATGTGCTCATTCCGGTCTTTTTTTGCATTCTGAGAATGGGCGGATAACTCGCAGGATCTGCCGCGACTAGCTGATTAGAGCGGCCGTTAACGAATAGAAGATTATCGCTTATTCGAGCAATTTTGCCTAATACGCTTCCTTGGTGAAATCGTCGGTGAAACAAATGTTTTTGTGACCGCAGCTGTCAAATTCATCCTTATTCTGATGGATTCGATAGTTGCCAAATTTGAGGTATTAGCGGTATGATAGCGTTTTCAGTAAGATTTCTTTCTCTTTAACTTAGGATGTGAAATAACCTGCGCAAGAACTTTTTGAAGAAGTTGAACTAATCGCAATCCTTCGCGAATCAGCGGTCGGACGGGCTCTTGCCGACAAGCCGGGGCCTGGTGCCGCTCGAACGAAATCTAAGAGGAGAGGGTGTTGTTGACATGTCAGAGAAATTGAAAGTCGGCGTAATCGGAGCGGGGGGCATTTTCCAATGGGCGCATTCCGCGCCGCTGAAAGCGCATCCGGAGGTAGAGGTCGTCGCCATCTGCGACATCGATTTGGAGAAAGCGACGGCCGCGGCCGCGCAGCACGGCATACCGCAAGCGTTCAGCGACTACCGCGACGTGATCGCGCTGCCGGATATCGACATCATCGACATTTGCACGCCGAACCTGTTTCATTCGGAAATCGCCGTAGCCGCGTTGGAAGCGGGCAAGCATGTCTTCTGCGAGAAGCCGGATGCGGTCAACCCGGATGAAGTAATCCGCATGAAGGAAGCATCCGAGCGAAGCGGCAAGGTGCTCATGGTCATGCGCAACAACCGTTTTCGCCCGGCATCGCGCTACCTGAAGCAATGGATCGAGCAGGGGAATCTTGGCCAAGCCTATGCCGGCCGCTGCGGCTGGACGCGTCGCCGGGGAATACCGGGCAAGGGCGGATGGTTCACGACCAAGGAACTATCCGGGGGCGGTCCGCTGATCGACCTTGGCGTTCATTTTATCGATCTGGCGATGTGGTTCATGGGCAATCCGAAGCCTGTATCGGTCACTGGCGCGACGTATACCAAATTCGCGGACGGTCCCGACATCGCGGGCTCGGAGCACAGCAAATTCGGCGAGAAAGCGGAGGGCGAAGGCATCTTCGACGTCGAGGATCTGGCGATCGGCTTCATTCGTTTCGACAATGGCGCTTCGCTGCAAATCGAGTTCAGCTGGGCATCGAACATCGAAGAGGAAGAGAATTTCGTCGAGCTCCGCGGCACGAAAAGCGGCTTTAAATTCAGCAATGGCAAGCTGGGCATCTTCGGCGAGGACAACGGCGTCGTTACCGACCTGGTACCGCATCTCGGCAAGGATACAGGCGGCCACGGCGAGAATTTGGCGCATTTCATCGACGTCGTGAAGGGCCGCGAGCAGCCGATTTTCACCATCGATCAAGGCGTCGACATGATCAAGGTGTTGTCCGCGATTTACGAGTCGGCCCGTACAGGGTCGGAGGTCAAGCTGTAACGGGCGTTCCGCCATTTGCCATCTCATCCGAGGCGGCGGATGGCTCTTTTTTTTCGCGGCTTTCTTCGCCAGCAGTCGGCTTGGAAAGGTATGATTTGACAAGATTTTTCTGCAGCTACCCCCTGAAAGGGTTTGCACACTCCCGAACGGTATGAGCGAATATAAAAAAGCGGCCTGGACCGCATCGCGAGGAGAGTGGCATCACCATGAAAAAAGCCATGTTCAAGAAGGCGGCAGTTACATCGATGGCGTTACTGACCCTAGCAGGAGGCGCCGGAAGCGCATTTGCCGACGGCAAAGGAAATGGACACAACGATCACAATAATCAAGGCAAAGGCAAAAACGACGATAAATCCTACACAAGCAACGACAAGAAGGACGACAAGGGCAAAGGCAACGGATCCGGAATCAACCTTCATTTCAAAGACGAGCAGGACCTGAAGTGGGCGCTCGAATATATTGTCCGCCTGGCATCCAAAGGCGTGTTCAACGGCTATGAAGACGGCACGTTCAAGCCGCAGCAGCAGATCACGCGCATCGAATCCATCGTGGCCGCCGTCCGCCTGATGGGCTTGAAGGACCAAGCGGAGTCGCAGGCCGAAATGAGCACGAAGCTGAATTTCAAAGACGCGGATCAACTGAAGAAGAAATATCCGTGGGCCGTCGGTTACGTGGCCGTGGCGCTGGAGAAGGATTTGTTCTCCGAGTCGGAAGACGCGATCCAGGCGGACAAGCCGGCGACGCGCCTGTTCGCGGCGACGCTGCTCGTGAAGGCGCTGGGTCTTGAAGCCGAAGCGAAGGCAAAGGCGAACTCGCAGCTGAACTTCCGCGATGCCGGCAAAATTCCGGCCGGCTCCGTCGGCTACGTGCAAGTCGCGCTGGAGAAGAACCTGATCACCGGTTACCAGGACAACACGTTCCGCCCGAATCAGCCGGTGACGCGGGCCGAGCTGGCAGCCCTGCTCGACCGCACGGACACGCAGCTTCCCGATCACGATGCGGCAGCCATTACAGGCAAGCTGAAGGCAGCTTCGACGAACGGTTCGATTACGGTCGTAAAAGCGGACAACAGCGAAGTCGCGTTGGCGCTTGACCCGAACGTGTTCATCTTCCGCGATAACGTCAAAGCGGGCGTATCCGCTCTGAAAGCGGGCGACGAAGTGCTCGTGCGCACGTACCAAAACAAAGTCGTTTTCATCGAAGTGACGAAGAAGGCGCCGGAAGCTCCGCAAGCGACGACGCAAATCGGCGCATTCAGCTCGATGAAACTGAACGCGCAAGGCAGAATCGCGACGATTACGATTCTGAAGGCGGTCAATGGCGGCACTCAGGCTTCCGAATTGAACGTTTCCCCTGACGTTACGGTCATCGGCGAAGCGGCGCTGCTGGAATACGGACATGCCGTAGAACTGACGGTGCTGAACGGTATCGTCGTTTCGATCAAAGTCGTTTCTTAATTAGCAGGGCGGAAATATCAGTGGTTCTATGGACTTGTTCTACAGACGCGTTTCCCTTCTTCCATCGCGGTTGAAGGGAAGCGCGCTATTTTTTTATCCTGCGGCTCTGATTGCATCTCTTCGATTTTAACCTGGTCTGAAGAGGTGGAGTAGAGGTTTTCCTAGTGGTGGAGTAGCGGCTTTTCGCAAAAAACCTTTTTTCGGTATAATGGAAGCACGAGGTGATTTTACGCGATGAAGCCAATATTGGAGGTCAAAGGGCTAACGGGGGGCTACAGTCCCAGGCGGCCCGTGCTGCATGATTTGAATTTCGAAGTCGCCGCGGGCGAAATGGTAGGCTTGATCGGCTTGAACGGTGCCGGCAAGAGTACCGCTATTAAGCATATTCTCGGCCTGATGCAGGCGCATTCGGGGGAGATTCGCATCGACGGCCATACGCTCGCGGAGCAGCCGGAGAAGTACCGGCAGGCGCTTGCCTATGTGCCGGAATCGCCGCTGCTCTTCGACGAGCTGACGGTGGAGGAGCATCTGCGTTTGACGGGCATGGCCTACGGCGTAGAGGAGCCACTCTATGAGAAGCGGAGCGAAAGTCTGTTGGATGAGTTCTACATGACGCCGAAGCGGGGCGCGTTCGCGTCGCATCTCTCGAAGGGGATGCGGCAGAAGGTCATGATTATGAACGCGCTGCTCGCCCGGCCGGCGTTATACGTCATTGACGAACCGTTCCTGGGCTTGGACCCGCTCGGCATCCGGTCGCTGCTGGATAAGCTGGTCGAGGTGACGAAGGAAGGCTCGTCCGTGTTCATGAGCTCGCATATTCTGTCCACGGTAGAGTCGTATTGCAGCCGCTTCATCGTGCTGCACCAGGGTGTCATTGTCGCGCAGGGCACGCTGGCCGACGTCTGCGAGACGGCAGGCATGACGCGTGACGCCGGCGTTGGCTCGCTGGAGGAAGCTTTCTACCGCTTGGTGGCAAATGGGGGATCGCATGGATCGTTCCGTTGATGCGCTATGGCGCAAGCGCGCCAAGGATTTCTGGAGTGGATGCAGCCCTTACCTCCGCGACATGTCCCAGAGCGGGCTGCCCGGCGTCACGATCATGCTGCTGCTCGCCGGAATCGCCGGATATGGTCTGCTGCTGCGGGACATGCCGGCGAATTTCCCGTTCACGCTGGTCGGCGTCGTCGTCTTGTCGCCCTTCCTATGCTGGAGCCCGCTGCGGACATGGCTCCGGGAGGCGGATATCGTCTTCCTCGTGCCGCGCGAAGCGGAGATGCCCGCTTATCTCCGGCGTTCGTTCCGTTATAACAGCTTTGCGTGCGCGGCTGCGGTCCTTATCGTTTGCTTGGTCTACTTACCGCTTTATCTGGCAGGACCGGCTACGACGCCGCCTGTCCTCATCGTTATTTTCGCGCTGCTGCTGAAGCTGATGAATACTGCCGCCGCCTGGCGTGAACGGCAGCTTGCCGGACGCGGCGCACGGCGCTTGATCCGGCTGCTCCGCTGGGGGGCGACCGCTGTCGCGGTGGGCGCGCTGCTTCAAACGGAGCTGTGGAAGACCTTGCTTTACCTTGTCGTCATTGCAGGTCTGTTCTGGCTGCTGTATGCGCGCTTGCCTCGCTATCCGCTGCCATGGCTGACCTTGATCGCCGAAGAACAAGTGACGCGCCGGCGGTATATGGCGTTCTTCAGCGCCTTCGCCGATGTGCCGACGGAGTCGGCTGCGGTGCGTTCGCGGCCCTACATGTCGTGGATGGCGCGATTTGTCCCGTATGGCAAGCGAAGCGCATTTACGTATTTGTACGCGTATACGCTTGTGCGGACGGAGCTCGGCGGCATTATCCTGCGGTTGACGGGACTTGGCATCGTCTCCGGCATGCTGTCCGCTTCCGCAGGCTTGCTCCAGGGCTGGGGCTCGGCTTGCGTCTGCCTGCTGTTCGTGTGGCTCGGCGGCATACAGCTGGGCTCGCTCGCGCACTCGCATAAGCACTCCGTCTGGCGGCTCGTCTATCCGCTGCCGGAGCAGACGCGCCGCGACGCCGTGCTGCGCGTCGATCGGATCGCTGCGCTGATTTGCGCCGTCGCGATCTGGCTGCCGCAAGGCATTCTGCTGCCTGGGCAGGGCATGATCGTGCCTGCGCTGGTTGCGCTCGTGCTGTCGGTGTTCTATGTGCTGGCGCTAAGGCCGGCGCGGATGAAGAAGCTGTTGACGTTTGATCCGGATGATGACTAGGGCTCCGGTTACGCGAATGGATGCTCCCGTGGTGGTGCGCACCAAAGTCGGGCTCCGGTTTTGCGATGGATGCTCCCGTGGTGCTCCGCACCAAAGTCGCATCCATTCGCAAAACCTTCGCTTGCAGCGTTTTTTGAGGGCGCTGCTTCGCACCAAAGTCGCTCCCAGCTCAAAACCTGCGCTTGCAGCGTTTTTTTGAGGGCCGGAGCTTCGAAGCTCGAAGCGTGCTTCGGTTTTGGTCTGGTTGCTCCCGTGGTGCTTCGCACCAAAGTCGCTCCCAGCCCAAAACCTGCGCTTGCAGCGTTCTTGTGGGCAGGGCTTCGAAGCTCGTGGTACTCCGCACCAAAGTCGCTCCCAGCCCAAAACCTTCGCTCCCAGCCCAAAACCTTCGCTTGCAGCGTTCTTGTGGGCAGGGCTTCGAAGCTCGTGGTGCTCCGCACCAAAGTCACTCCCAGCCCTAAACCTGCGCTTGCAGCGTTCTTGTGGGCAGGGCTTCGAAGCTCGTGGCGCTCCGCACCAAAGTCACTCCCAGCCCTAAACCTGCGCTTGCAGCGTTCTTGTGGGCAGGGCTTCGAAGCTCGAAGCGGGCTCCTAGTTGCTCCCGTGGTGCTTCGCACCAAAGTTGCTTCCAGCCCAAAACCTTCGCTGCTGCGCTGCCCGCATAAATGTGTAGTGCAGATCATCAACTATTGGAGCAGGACGCAAATAAATGCAAATATGCATCTGTTTTTGGCTAAAACAGAGGTTTTGAGCAGAATAAGTGCAAATATGCACTTATTTTATTGTGATCTCATCGGTTTGCTGCTCTGTCACGCTAATTAGCTGCAGATTTGCATTTATTTCAAATAAAGTTGGTCAATCGGAGTAAATAAATGCAGATTTGCACTTATTTTGCGGGGGGTGGCACTAGCCACGTAAAAGTTAGCTTCAGTTCTTGTTAATTTGACTTCGGAACCTGGCATTACATGCTCGTATCCCGTGAACGGAAGCAGGCTGATGTTAGCGAAACGGCGCACAAGCATGCCTCGTTCCGTCCAGTTTATGCAACGCGGAACCGGACAGCCGGGCTCGCAAGACGCGAAGCGGAACCAGTCAGCCCGCGCCTGTATCCGCGAAGCGGACCCCGGCTAGGACCCGAGCGTGCTAAAAATGCATCCATCCAACGACTGATCATTTTTCGCGAGGGCTAAGCGCGAGATCCTATTCGAGCGTATGAAACATAAACCTGCTATCTGCACATTCATACAAAAAGCACCGACAACGCCTCACGCTGGCGCTTGCCGGTGCTTCTTTTATTGGCAGGCTGCCAACGCCTTACTAGATCAAGGCAGCTTTTTGCTTCAAGTCCAGCCGATAGCCTTTGACCAGCGTATCGCCGTTCATGATATCGGTATTGAATGCGCGCTCGAAGCCCAGCCGCTCGTAGAGGCTGACCGCGGACGCCATCATGTCGGACGTATGCAGGTTCAGCCACTCCGCTCCCAGCAGGACGGATCTGGAGACGGCTTCGCGGATGAGCGCCGTCGCGATGCCTTTGCCCCGATGCTCCGGCGGCACGGCAAGCAAGCGAATGATGGGGTTCGTAATGCCGAGCTGCGGCGCTCCGTAGGCGGCTGTCGAGTCGAGGAAAAGCTGGGCGGAGCCGACGATGCGGCCGTCCTCTTCCGCGACGATTCTCGCCGCGACCCCTTCGTTGTCGAAGGAGGCGAGAATGGAGTCGCGGTAAGGCTCCCACCGGTCCGCGGACAATGTCTGCGAGTACTGCGAATAGGCATCGATGCTGACCTGTGTGACCGCGTCGCGGTCTAATTCCGTCGCATCCCGAATGATGATTGTCATCGAATATTCCTCCCTGTCAGCTGACGCCCGCCGGGCGCCTTCAAGTAAAACTTACTATACGCCATAATTCCGACTAAATAAATAGGGTATATAAAAAATAAATACATCGATAGAAAGTTACGATCGTTTCCATTCCATTCTTCTCCAGTCTCCCTCATCTATTCTTCTCTAGTCACCCACCGTTTCCTCCAGTCGGTTAGCAAACGCGATCTCATTGACGCCACGCAGGCAATAGCTATAGAATACATATAATTCCTAGTTAGCTTATGCGAATAATAAAATATAAGGCGGTGCCGGATATGAACATCGAGAATATCGAGGCTTTTGTCTATGTGAATCATTACGGAAGCTTCAACAAAGCGGCCGAGGTGCTGTTCCTCTCCCAGCCGTCGGTTACGGCCCGTATCCAAACGCTGGAGCGCGAGCTCGACTGCAAGCTGTTCGATCGGCTGGGCAAGCAAATCGCGCTGACCGAGAAGGGCAAGCAATTCCTCCCCTACGCGCAGCAGATCATGCAGACGTTCCAGAAAGGCAAGCTGCAAATGCAGCAGCGCAAAACGGTTCCTCACGAGCTGCGGATCGGCGCGACGGTGTCCGTCTCGAATTATCTCATTCCGAGCCTGCTGCCCCGCCTCAAGCAGCGGTACCCGGAAATCCATATCAAGCTGACGACGGCGGGCACGGACGATCTGGTGAATAAGCTGCTGAACAAGGAGATCGATCTCGCATTCGTGCGCAAGGTGGTTCACCCGTCCCTGATCTCTTATAAGTTTTACGAGGATCCGATCAAACTATACGTGTACGAAGGGCATCCTTTCACGCAGAAGAGCGACGTGTCTATCGAAGAGATCAGCTTCCAGCCGCTCGTCTTCTTCGAATGCGGCTCGCTTGACTGGATGCGGGTGCACCGCGTATTCGACAGCCTGGACCGTCAGCCGAACATCGAATACCTCGTCGACAATTCCGAGTCGGCCAAGAAGCTCGTGCTGGAGCGCGCCGGCATCTGCTTCCTGCCAGGTTTGTGCGTGGAGGATGAAGTGCGGGACAAAAGTCTCTTTCCGATTGAGTTCGAGGAAGTGAACGGCATCACGCTGCAGACGAACCTGATTGCCCGGAACGGCGAGCATGCCATGTTCGCGGAATCGTTGCTGGAGATCGGGGAATCGCTGTTCGGCTAATGCTGCACGCCCTAAATGAGGTGTCCAGGCGAAAGATCGAATCTCTCCATCGACATATAGAAAATCTCTATTGAAAAGTGGATTGACCGATCGCTGCCTTGGATGATAAATTAGTTTCAATCCAATTCCGATTAAAACGATTGGAATTATAAAATTTAGATTTGGCGACGATCTACCATTCCTGTGGAGGTCCGAGGGCACAGCTTTGGCCGGCATGGCTAAGGAACATCACACAGTGGAGGTAGAGGGGTTATGAAAAAGACAATGATCGGCACGGCAGGTTTGGCTTTGGTGGCATTAACGGTGATTTCGACGGGATGCGGTTCGAAGAACGAAACGAACGATGCTAGCGCGAACGCTTCCGGCAATGCGAAGGCGAATAACGCGGCCGCAAGCGGGAACAGCGCGGCGGACGTGAAGAAAATCATCGTCGGAACGGGAACGCAATTCCCGCAAGTATGCTTCTTGGACGAGAACGGCAAGCTGACCGGCTTCGACGTCGAGCTCGTGAAAGAAATCGACAAGCGCCTTCCGGGCTACGCGTTCGAGTTCCAGACGCTCGATTTCTCCAACCTGCTGCTCAGCCTCGAAACGAAGAAGATCGATTTCGTAGCGCACGAGATGGAGCAGAACCCGGACCGCGCGGCTAAATATTTGTTCAACAAAGAGGCGTACGCGCACTGGAAAACGAAGATCATCGTGCCGAAGGATGGGCCGACGTACAAAAACCTGGATGACCTGAAGGGCAAGAAAGTACTGACGACCGCAACGAGCGCCGAGGCGACGCTGCTGGAAACCTATAATAAATCGCATGACGACGCGATCAAGATCGTCTATACGAACGGCGCGGCCAATGATACCGTCAGCCAACTGACATCGGGCCGGGTAGATGCCACGCTGGGCGCGGACTTCACGCTTTCGCTGATCGATCCGCAGGCGAAGCTGGCGTCGGTCGGCGATACGCTTGAAGAAGCCGACGTGCAATTCGTATTCCGCAAGGACGATGCGGACGGACAGAAGCTGGCGGACGCCGTGGACGGCGCCATCAAAGAAATCAAATCGGACGGCACGCTGAGCAAGCTGAGCGTACAATGGCTCGGCGCTGACTACACGCAAGAATAAGGCTGAAGGAGGGAAAGGAAGATGGGTGAAAAGTTCGACATCAGCTATGTCTTCACGTTTTTCCCCAAGCTCGCAGGAACGCTCCAGACAACGCTGATCATCGTGGGCGGAGCGCTGCTGACCAGCCTGATCGTCGGCTTTCTCGTAGCGCTTCCTCGCCTATATAAGGTACCTGTCCTGCAGCGGCTGTCTCAGCTCTACGCTTCGTTCTTCAGGGGCACGCCGATTCTGATCCAGCTCTTCCTGTTCTATTACGGACTGCCGGAGATCTTGAAGCTCGTGAATATCGACGTCAGCCGGGCGCCCGTGCTCGTGTTCGTCATTCTGACCTATGGCCTGCACACCGGCGCCTATGTGTCGGAAACGATCCGATCGGCCGTTGCCTCCGTGGACCGGGGGCAGGTGGAAGCCGCCTATTCGGTCGGGATGTCCGGTTACCAAGCGTTCACGCGCATCGTAATGCCGCAGGCGCTCGCGATCGCGGTGCCGGTGCTCTCCAACGTCATTCTGGCGCTGCTGAAGGATACGTCGCTCGCATTCTCGCTCGGCGTCATGGAGATGACGGGCAAGTCGCAGACGCTGGCGACGCTGACGAATCATTTTGTCGAAAGCTATATCTCGCTCGCGCTGATCTATTTGGTCATCAGCATGGTACTGGAACGGCTGCTCATTATTCTGGAGCGCAGGCTGCTGCGGCACGAGAGCCGCGTTGCAGATTCGTTCCCGGTATTCCGCCGCGAGCGGTTCCGCCGAATCCGCCAATGGTTCACCCGCGAACGCAACGTTCGTTTCAGAGAGGAGGCGCAGTAGTATGAAGCTGGATCCGTCATTCATCTGGGAAGCTTTGATTAAACTGCTTCCCGTCATCCCGACCTCGCTGCTCATCACGGCGGTGTCCGTGCTCTTCGGTTTCGTCATCGGAACGGTCGTTGCGTTCATCCGCATCTACAAAGTGCCTGTTCTTCATCTGATTGCCTCCGCCTACGTCACGTTCATCCGGGGCACGCCGATGCTGACGCATCTGTTGATCATCTATTTCGGCTTGCCGCTGATCATCGATGCCGTAAGCTCGCAGTTTGGACTCGGATTTCGTTCGGCGTCCATTCCGATGATCGATTTCGCTTTCATCGCGTTCTCGCTTACGGCCGGCGGTTACATGTCGGAGGTCGTTCGCTCGGGTCTGCTTACCGTGAACCGGGGTCAGATCGAAGCCGCCTACTCGGTCGGCATGACGACGCCCCAGGCGATCCGCCGCATCGTATTCCCGCAGGCGATGGCCGCGAGCATTCCGAACTTGTCCAATGCGGTCATCGGCATGCTGCACGCATCGACGCTGGCTTTTACCGTATCGGTCGTGGAGCTGTTCGCCAAAGCGCAGATCGTCGCGTCGACCAACTGGAAGTTCTTCGAGGCTTACTTGGCCGCCGCCATTATTTTCTGGGGACTGACGGTCCTGATCGAGCGCGTCGCCGTTCTCTTGGAGAAACGGGTCAATTCTTACAATCGGGGTGGAGTCGCATGATCAAGCTGACGGGCATTACCAAATCATTCGGCAGACAACAGGTGCTGCAAGGCATCGATCTTAAAGTCGAGAAGGGCGAGGTCGTCGTCATTCTGGGACCGAGCGGCTCCGGCAAAACGACGCTTCTGCGCTGCATCAACTACCTGGAACGGCCGAACGACGGGCGTATCGCGATCGGCGATTTCGAGGTCGACTGCAGCCGCGCAAGCAAGAAGGATATCTACGCGCTGCGGGGCAAAACGGCGATGGTGTTCCAGCATTACAATCTCTTCAAGCACAAAACCGTGCTGGAGAACGTCATGGAAGGCCTCGTCATCGTGCAGAAGATGCCCAAAGAAACGGCGCGCCGACGCAGCATCGAGGTACTGGAGAAAGTCGGTCTCGGCGAGAAGCTGGACGCTTATCCGAGCATGCTCTCCGGCGGACAGCAGCAGCGCGTCGGCATCGCCCGGGCGCTGGCACTGAATCCGGAGGTCATCCTGTTCGATGAACCGACCTCGGCGCTGGATCCCGAGCTCGTAGGCGAGGTGCTGGCGGTCATTCGCCGGATCGCGAAGGAAGGCATCACGATGATCGTCGTCACGCACGAGATGGGCTTTGCCCGCGACGTGGCGAATCACGTGGTGTTCATGGACGGCGGCGTCATCGTCGAAGAAGGCGCGCCGAAGGATATTTTCAACAAACCGCAGGAAGAGCGGACGAAGCAGTTCTTCAAGCGGATCATGCCGGAGCCGGCCTATTCCATCTAACTGCCATCAGGAGGGAAAAGCAATGGGAATTATTCTTAGCATTTTGGACCAAACGCCGATTTATCCGGGGGAGACGGCGGCGGAGGCGTTTCGCCATACGGTGACGCTGGCGCAGCGGGTCGAGGCGCTCGGCTACAGACGCCTGTGGGTGTCGGAGCATCACGATTCGGAGCATGTCGGGGGATCGTCCCCGGAGGTGCTGATCTCGCATCTGCTCGCCAAGACGGAACGGATCACGATCGGCTCGGGCGGCATCATGCTGCAGCATTACAGTCCTTACAAAGTCGCGGAGAACTTCAACGTGCTGGCATCGCTGGCACCGGGTCGCGTCGATCTCGGCATCGGACGCGCGCCGGGCGGACTGCCCCGCTCGACGCAGGCGCTGCAGCGCGGCATTCAAGATCCTCCGTCCTTGACGGACAAAATCGTCGAACTGGAGAAATTCATTCACGGCAAGCTGGAGGACGATCATCCGCTCGCGGGACTGAAAGCTTCGCCGTCGCCGGAGCGGGCACCGGAGCTATACGTGCTCGGCACGAGCGTCGGCAGCGCTGAAATCGCGGCTTCGCTCGGCCTGCCTTACGTGTTCTCGCAGTTCATCAACAGCGATGAGGCGGTCGCGCTGGCTGCCTTCGCGGCATACCGCGCGCAGTTCAATTACGAGAGCGGCCGGCAGCCGCAGGCGATCTTCGCGCTTGCCGTCATCGTGGCGGACAGCGACGAGGAAGCCGATGGACTCGCCGGCAACCACCAGCTGGTCAAGATTCATCTCGAGAGCGGCCGCACGCTGACCGTCGGCACGATCGAACAAGCGGAGGAATACGGCAGGCAGTCCAACGAGAAATACCGGATCGAGGTCAAAGCGCCCGAGGTCACGAAGGGCTCCAAAGAGACGGTTCGCGTCAAGCTGCTGGAATTGCAGGAGAAGTTCGGCGTGGAAGAGTTCATCGTGACGACGAACGTGCCTGTTTTCGAGAAACGGCTGCGCTCGTTCGAATTGTTGAAGGAAGCTTTCGCCGAGGAATGGATCTCGCCGAACTGGACCGTGTCGAATACGTCGGATACGGCGATCGGCGATACAGGTTCGTCCGAGTCCAATCAAACAGCATCGAATCCGTCGGTTTCGGCGGCGGTCTAATAGCAGGAGGGAATCGACATGGTTGAACGTATTGCGGAAGCCGGCTTGTCCGGACTGGAAGGGAAGCTGGTCGACATCCGCCGCGAGCTGCACCGGAATCCGGAGCTGTCGCTTGAAGAGTTCGAGACGACGGCCGCAATCCGGCGCTGGCTTGAGGAAGCGGGCATCCGAATCGCGGATTACGGTCTGAGGACCGGCGTGATCGCGGAAATCGGCGGATTGCAGCCTGGCCCGATCGTGGCGGTACGCGCGGACATCGACGCGCTTCCGATCCAGGAAGAGACGGGGCTGCCCTTCGCGTCGCGGACGCCAGGGCGGATGCATGCGTGCGGCCATGATTTTCATACGGCCGCGGTCATCGGCACGGCGCTGCTGCTGAAGGCGCGCGAGCATGAGCTGCGCGGCACGGTGCGGCTGCTGTTCCAACCCGCGGAAGAGAAGGCGAAGGGTGCCCAGCAGCTTATTGCCGCCGGCGTACTGGATGGCGTGAACGCGGTGTTCGGCATGCATAATAAGCCGGACTTGCCCGTCGGTACCGTCGGCATCAAGGAAGGACCGCTTATGGCGGCTGCGGACGGCTTCGTCGTGGAAGTCGCGGGACTGGGCTCGCATGCCGCGGTGCCTGAAGCGGGAATCGACCCGATCGTGGCATCCGCCCATATCATTACGGCGCTGCAAACGATCGTGAGCCGGAACGTGGGGTCGCTGCAAAGCGCAGTCATCAGCGTGACGAAGCTGCACAGCGGCACGGCTTGGAACGTCATTCCGGACAAAGCGGTGCTCGACGGCACGATTCGCACGTTCGACGAAGAGGTTCGGCAGCATGTGCTGCGGCGTTTCCGGGAAGTGGTCGATGGCGTTGCTGCGGCATGCGGCACGACGGCGGAGATTCGCTGGATACAGGGACCGCCGCCGGTGACGAACGACGCGTCGCTCGTTCCGCTGGCTCGGCAAGCCGCATCGGATGCCGGACTGCAGGCAATCGTGCCGACGCCTTCGCCCGCGGGAGAAGACTTCGCGTTCTACCAGCGGGAAGTACCGGGGCTCTTCGTCTTCATGGGTACTTCCGGCAGCCGGGAATGGCATCACCCCGGCTTCGATATCGACGAGGGGGCGATGCTGCCGAGCGCGAAGTTTTTCGCAAGCTTGGCCGAATCGGCGCTGCTGGAACTGGCATCCAATTGAGATGAAAACGCTGCTTGACCCTATATAGCTCTGCCCAAAAACGCAAACGGAGGGACTGCTCTATGACCGCGAACCAGATTGCTACGCTATTATTCGATTATGCGGAGCTGCATCGGCAGTTGAAACAGAAGATCGCGAACCTGAACGAAGATCAAGTAACATGGAAGGCTGCGACCGGCGTCTGGAGCGTGACGGAGGTGCTGTCGCATCTGACGGACCACGCGATCGTGGTCGGCTTCCGGATCCGCGAGATTCTGGCGGAATCGCCGGCGAAGCTTCCGGCATTCAACCAGAACGCTTGGGTGGAGTCCTCGTCCGCGAGCAAAGGCTCGGTCGACGATATTCTGGCGTTCTATGACGCTTACTTAACGTATAATCTGCACCTTCTGAAGCGGATTGCAGCAGAGGATTGGGATAAGACCGGCGTGAATTTCAAAGACGAGACCGTCACGCTTCGCGATGTCGTCTGGGGCTTCATCAAGCACGTGAATCATCATATCGGGCAAATCGAACGCATCACGGCCGCGTACGTCGTCGTTTAATACGAGATTCGATCGACAACTTGAAGGAGGAGATCTACATGAGCAAATCCCGTAAACAATTGAAACTCGGGGCGCTGCTGCACGGCGTCGGGGGCAATCCCGCAATGTGGCGTCATCCCGACACGCAGCCGGACGCCAGCGTGAACTTCGGTCTCTATAAGCAATGGGTGCAGAAGGCGGAAGAAGGCAAGCTGGACTTGATCTTCATCGCGGACGGCCTGTATATCAACGAGAAGTCGATTCCGCATTTCCAAAACCGCTTCGAGCCGATCTCGCTGCTCAGCGCGCTCGCTTCGGTCAGCAGCAACATCGGGCTGGTCGGCACGCTGTCCACGTCCTACAGCGAACCGTTCACGGTCGCGCGCCAATTCGGCTCGCTGGACGTGCTGAGCGGGGGCCGCGCGGGCTGGAACATCGTGACGTCTCCGCTGGAAGGCTCCGCGCTCAACTACGGCAAGAAGGAGCATCCGGAGCATGACCTGCGGTACCGGATCGCGACGGAATACCTTGAAGTGACGCGCGGTTTGTGGGATTCCTGGGAGGATGACGCGTTCGTGCGGGACAAAGAATCCGGCGTCTTCTTCGATCCGGAGAAAGTGCATGCGCTGAACCACGAAGGCGAGTTCTTCTCGGTCAAAGGACCGCTAAATATCGCGCGCTCCAAGCAAGGCCGACCGGTCATTTTCCAAGCGGGCATGTCCGAGGTAGGCAAGAATTATGCGGCGAAGGAAGCGGATGCAATCTTTACGGGACATGAGAACGTCGAAGACGGGATTGCGTTCTACAACGACGTGAAGGCGCGGGCAGTATCGTTCGGCCGTTCGGCGGACGAGGTGCTCATCTTCCCTGGCATCGGACCGATCATCGGGGCGACGGAAGAAGAAGCGGAACGCAAGTACCAAGAAGTCGCCAACCTGATCACGATCGAGACGGCGCTTAACTATCTCGGCCGATTCTTCGAGCATCACGATTTCGCGCAATACCCGCTGGATGAGCCGTTTCCGGAGCTTGGCGACTTGGGACGCAACAGCTTCCAGAGCGGCACGGACAAAATCAAGAAGGACGCGAAGGAGCGCAATCTGACGCTCCGCCAAGTCGCGCTCCAAGCGGTGACGCCGAGAGGCCGGTTCATCGGCACGCCGGAGAAGGTCGCGGACGCCATCGAGGAGTGGTTCGTGCGCGGCGCAGCCGACGGCTTCATGCTGGCGGAAGCGGTACCGAACGGGCTTAAAGATTTCGTTGACCATGTCGTGCCGATTCTGCAGCAGCGCGGCTTGTTCCGGACGGAGTACGAGAGCGACACGCTCCGCGGCAATCTGGGATTAGAAATTCCTGCCAATCGGTATACGCTGGAGAAGGCGCCGATCTAAGCGGGAACGGGTAAGCACGCAGCAGCTTCGAAAGGGCCGAAAGGCCTGCCGGAGCTGCTTTTTTTGCGTTCAGCAGCTGGCTGAGCGGCGCTCATCCGGCGTTCGATCTTGGCTCGGATTGCCACTCGGAGCGACAAACTGCGGTGACGGTACGGGAATCCGGCCGCGACTCATAGTTTCAAATCATTTGGAAAACAGTATTAATATAACAAGCAGTTGCAAGCCGCATGTTTGTAATCAAGGATTATAACCCGATAAGTTGAAAACAATTTCCAGTACACTGCATTGGCGAAGTAGCGGCGAATTTGCAGCAAGAGCTGCACCAAGTACACTGCATGGCACAACATAGATAGGTAAGCTGCGAGTGCAGCTGGGTATACACGCTTAAAGGGAGGCGGCTTTGCTTCAAATGAAAACGACAACGATTCCCCCTGCAAGCGCAAAGCGCAAAGAACGGGTGCCGGAGCTTGAAATGCTGCGCGGTATCGCGATTCTCGGCGTACTGATGGTGCATGCCACGTCGTCGGCGGTGGTGGCGGTGCAAAATTCATGGGTACGGGACGCGTACGTCGTGCTCAATGCGTTTTCGCTATTTTGCGTGCCGGCTTTTATTTTTCTATCGGGCTTCGTGCTGTTCTACAATTATTTCGATCGGCCGCTTACGTTATCCGGTCTCCGGACGTTCTACGGAAAACGGCTCAAAGGGCTGGTGCTTCCGTATGTCTTGGTGTCGCTCGGCTACGAGCTGGCGAAGCATATGCTGAATCACCGGGCCTGGGAGCCCGCGGCGATGCTAAGGTTGTTCGGAGAGCATCTGCTGGCCGGCAATGCGTATCCGCATCTGTATTATATTCTGATCACGATCCAGCTTTATCTGCTGTTCCCATTGCTGCTGCTGTTGTTTCAGAAGATGCGGGGCTCGGTCGGATGCGCCATTCTGCTCGGCTTCGTCATCCAATGGGCATTCTACCTGCTGAACCGGAATGTTTGGCATATGGGGGACAAAGGGAGCTGGTCGTTCACGTATTTCTCGGCTTTTCTGCTCGGCGCCTATCTAGGCATGAGATTCGAGACATTTAGAAGATGGATATTGGACAAGTCGGATAGAAGCACCACGGCCTCGAGACGCGCTGTACGAATAGGACTTGTTCTATCGGCATGGTTGGCGGTGACCGTCGGCTTCATCTGGATTCATATCGCGAATCGCAATGGCGAGGCCGTTCCCGAGGGTTATTGGTTCGAAATCGGGTACAATCTGTTTACGCTGCTGACTACGCTGCTCCTGCTGAAAGCCTGCGTATGGCTCAGACGGCGGAAGGCGGCGCGGTTGACGTCGTCCACGCTCTCGGATTTGGGTGCTTTGTCATTCGGCATCTATCTTATTCATCCGTTCTTCCTGCTCCTCTACCATCACCATCCGCCGGCTTCCGCGCAGCCGGTCATCTATCACTTGTGGACGGCAGGCGGCTATCTGTTCGCCCTTGCGGCATCGCTGCTCGTCTTGATTTTGGCGCATCGCTACATTCGCGGGGCTTGGATCTTTTTCGGGCCGACGCCATCCAGATTCCAAGCACATACGGCAAGCGAGCCAAAGCCAGCCATTGAGCTGGTGTTCGTCAAAGCGGGCGAATAGGCAGTGAAAGGGCTGTGGATAGGCAATGGAAGGCAATAAGAAGGTTATGAACAGGAAGTAATGCGTTCGGAAAATGAAAAAGAGGCAATCCCGAACGAAACGTTCGGAGTTGCCTCTTTGGTATGGTTACGCGAGCAGGCGTGCTATTTGGCAGCGACGGCCACTTCTTGCACGGCTTTATAAATCGTGTCGAACAGCTCTTCCAGGTTCGCTTCCTCGATGCAGGAGAACGCGACGCGCAGATCGGTCGAGCCGAGCGCGATCGTGCCGACGCCGTATTCGTCGAGCAGGCGCGTCCGCACCGATTCGGCGTCCGCGGCGTTCAGCTTCAGGCACATGAAGTAGCCGGAGTTGAACGGGTAGTAGGACCACACGTCGCCGTAGCGGCCGCTGTCGAGCAGGTCCTTTACTTTGTTGGCGCGGCCTTTCATGATGGCGAACTTCTCATCCTTCTGCGCCTCGAAGTCCGGCGATTGGAGCGCCTTCAGGACGAAGGTCTGCGACGGATGAGGACCGCTGGAGATCGTCGCGCGGATGATGCCGAGCGTCTTCTGCTCCAGGGCGCTCAGGATGGCATCGGAACCGGCTGCGTAAGTGATAAAGCCGACGCGGAAGCCCCATACGTATTCTTCCTTCGTCGCGCCGTCGACCTTGATCGGCAGAATGCGCGGGTGCAGGCCGGCCAGTTGGCCGAACAGCGATTCCTGCAAGGAGCCTTCGAAGAACAGGCCGAAATACGCGTCGTCCGTGACGGTTACGACATTGATGCCGGCTTCCGCCGCATCGACGAGCGCCGCGACAATCTCCCTACCTTCATCCGCGGCAGGCGTATAGCCTGTCGGATTGTTCGGGAAGTTCAGGACGACGATTGCCTTGCCTTTGCTCTTCTGTGCCAGCAGCGCTTCGCGAAGACCTTGGCTGTTAAAACGGTTTTCGCTGTTGTACAGCGGATATTCAACGATTTCCGCCCCGCGGCGCACGCCGAAGGTCAGTTCGTAATTTTCCCAGTTTTTGTTCGGAATGATGACGGCGTCACCTGCATCGGCGAACAGATCCGCCACGATGCTGAGGCCATGCGTAAGCGCATTGGTCACGACCGGATTGCCGTACGCTTTGCTTGCGAGCGACGGATTTTCCTTGAGCATTTTGGTGCGCCATGCGGCACGCAGCTCGGGCTTGCCGGCTGGAGGCGCATATTCGTACAGATCTTTCGGATTGTAGGCGGAGAGCGTGTCCTGGATGACCTTAAGGTGCATCGGCTGACCGTTCTCGATTGCAATGCCGATCGTTGCGTTGTATTTCTTCGCCTTCGCTTTTGCTTCGGCCGATTGGCTCAAAATGCCTTCCTTCGGGAAATAGATGGCTTTACCGAGTGTGGATAACATTTGGAAAACGTGGCCGTTCTCGCGCTCAATCGTCGCGTTCAATTGCTGGGCAAGTGGGTTCATGGACTTTGTTCATCCCTTCAGTGGTTCAGTCTCGTATTTGTTGATTTCCCATCGGAAACCGATTAGTCGATATTATACCACTTAAGAGGAGCGAAAGACTACGGCTGCCCCTTCACTTTTCAAACAATAATTGAAAAAGTTCGTCTCCGATCCATGTCACGTTGGCAAAGGATTCGCAGTATTGTATGATGGCTTCGACATTGTTTTTGCATGGGGAGGAATCCGAGGATGCTGCACTGTTCGCCGTCATCGTTTCAATTAAAGCCCGCCTTCGCGAAAATCGTTTGCGAGCCTGGATGGAAATGGCAGAAACGCGAAAAGCCCTTGTCGAATTACGATCTATTCTACGTCTGGAGCGGTAGTGGGGAAGTGATGTTGAACGGCGTTCCGGTTCCCGTGAGCAAGGGCAGCTGCTTCCTATTCCGCCCGGGCGACTTCACGAGCGCGACGCATGATCCGCAGCGGCCGCTCGTATTGACGTACATCCATTTCGACGTTACGGAACCGGTCGACATGATTCCGGAATCGTACCGGAGGCTGGAGGAAACGGTCGATTTTGAATACTTGCTGGTTCGCTATGTCAGACTGTTCCTGGTCAAGACGTACGCGGCGGAGGAAGAGGCGCAGCTGATCCTGAAGCAGCTGATCATCCATCTGCTTCGGGCCGATCGGGAAGCCCCCGTGGAACGCAAGTCGAGCAATCAGCTGACGGAAGCGATTCACGAGATCGCGAACTTCATCCGCCAAAATCCGGGCATCGCGCACCGCGTCGAGGATTTGGCGCTGCGCGCGCAGCTGTCGCCGCGGTATTTCTCGATCAAATTCAAAGAGATGATCGGTTCCTCGGTCCAATCGTATATGATTCGGACTCGGATCGAACGGGCGCAGCATCTGCTGATGCATGCCGGGATGAACGTGACGGAGGTTGCGGACGCGCTCGGGTACCGGGATATTTTCTTCTTCAGCAGGCAGTTCAAGCAGTATACGGGCAAGAGCCCGTCGGAGATCCGATAGGGCGGCTCGACCTGAATTCAGTCAAGGAGGACATGCAGCGCATGACAAACAAAACACACTCTGGCAATCCTATTTTTCCAGGCTGGTATGCAGACCCGGAGGCGCGTATTTTCGAGGGACGTTATTGGATTTACCCCACGTATTCCGCGCCTTACGAGGAGCAGACGTATCTGGACGCATTTCATTCGGACGACCTGGTCCATTGGACAAAAGTAGAGCGGATCCTTCGGATGGAGGATTTCGCGTGGATACATAAAGCCGTCTGGGCGCCGTCGCCGATCGAACGGAACGGAAAGTATTATATTTATTTCTCCGGCAACGACATTCAAAGCAACGACGAGCTCGGCGGCATCGGCGTCGGCGTATCGGACCGTCCGGAAGGACCGTTCCTGGATGCGCTTGGCAAACCGCTCATCGACCGCTTCCATATGGGAGCGCAGCCGATCGATCCGCATGCGTTCATCGACGACGATGGACAAGCGTATCTCTATTACGGCGGCTGGGGGCACTGCAACGTAGCGAAGCTGAACGAGGATATGATCAGCTTCAGCCCGTTCGAGGACGGCGAGCTGTTCAAATCCGTGACGCCGAAGGATTACGTCGAGGGTCCTTGCATGATTAAGCGCGGCGGCCAATACGTGTTCATGTGGGCCGAGGGCGGCTGGGGCACGCCGGATTATCGCGTAGCCTACGCGATCTCCGATTCGCCGATCGGACCGTTCGAGCGGCTGGAAACGGTGCTGCAGCAGGATCCGGAGGTTGCGACCAGCGCAGGGCATCACGGCTTCCTGCACATCCCCGGCACGGACGATTATTACATCGTGTACCATCGTCGTCCGTTAGAGGAAACGAACCGCCATCACCGCGTCGTCTGCATCGATGACATGCGTTTCGGCGAGGACGGCACGATCGAACCGGTCAAGCCGACGTTCCAAGGCGTTGCCGCACGCAAGCTAGAGCAATTATAAGCAGCAGTTTATAAGCAGCATGAGCAAGAAACGTAAAATCGGAGCCCCGGGCGAGAATTGCCAGGGGCTCCGATTTTTTCTGTCATGTCTGTTCACCGGTCATTCCTTTGGCATGCGGACAATAGCGGTTCATGAGCGCGATGGTCTCGGCATCCTGCGGCAAGCCGCGCTCCGCCAGCTGCGCGGTAATGGATTCGCGGGCAGGCTGTTTAAGGTTTTGGCCGAATTTGAACTTTCCGTTAATCTGGTCCGCATCGATACGGACGACGGCCACGCCTTTCAAGCGCGGGATATAATCGGGATCCTCCGCGTCGATTTTCTTGTAGCCGCCTTCCGGCTGCAGCTTGCGCATGAGCGCTTCCAGCGCCGATGCTTTCTCTGCGGGATCGTCGACGATGACGGCATGTCCATCGACGCGCACCGATTTGAAATATGCCGTTGCCGGGCAAGCCATTAACGGGTCGCTGAAGTACGACGGGATGACCGCATACTCCTTCGCGACCATGAAAGTAACGCGCTGGTTCTTCTTGAGATGGGTCATTTTCTCCCCGACCCGGCTGCCGTGGAAATAGATACACCCGCCCACGTAAACGAAGTTGAGCGGCGTCATCGCGGGCTCCCCTTCAGGCGTGACGGTACCGAGGAAGCCAAAGCTCATTTCTTCCAAGAAGCTTGCGATTTCCTGCTGTTCGTGTTCCTTGTTGATTTCGAATTCCGCTCTGCGCATGGCGATTTCTCCGTTCTCCCATTGAATGCTCCTAGCATACCGTGCGTATTGACAATCCAAAAGATCCAATTATGATTAATTTTATTGGACCACTATGAATGAAATAGCTGCTGAGGAAGGGATGTGAGGATATGGATATCGATTTTCGGATTGCGTATGAGCGCTATTACGGGGAGCTGGGGCGCAAGACCGAAGCTATCTACCAAGCGCTGCGGGAAAGCATCGTGAACGGAACGTTGACCGGCGGGACCCGGCTGCCGTCGAGCCGCAAGCTGGCCGACTTGTACGGCCTGTCGCGCGGATCCGTGAACACGGCCTACGACATGCTCATCGCAGAAGGGTTCGCGCGGGCGGAAAGCGGGAGCGGGACCTTCGTTGCATTCGGTGATCCGCTGCACGGAGACGGAAGAGCCTCCGAGAAGCCTGAAGACGCCGCGCCGCTTGCGTTGTCGGCTTGGGGCGAACGTTTGGTGGCGGCGAAGGAACGGTTCAGCTTCATCGAGAATCATCCGCTGAATCCGAACGACGGCCTTCAGGCGGGGATCAGCTTTCGTTTGCGGGAAACGGAATCGCAGTTGTTTCCGGCCGAAGATTGGAAATCCGCCATGTATTCGGAGATTAGGGATATGATGGAGGCATTCCCGGCCATAACGGCGCCTCCGGACGGTTACTTGCCTTTGCGCGAGGCGATTGCGCACGACCTCCGTCGCGAACGGGGCATTCGTGCCGATGCCGCCAACGTTATGATTACGAACGGTTCCATGCAGGCGATCGCACTGTTGTCCATGCTGCTCGTGAGACCCGATATGCCCGTTGTGGTGGAGAATCCAAGCTATTCCGGAATCAAGCGAGCCATAACGGCGCAAGGAGGAACGCTGCTGGCAGCCGACGTCGACGACCACGGCATCGTGCCGGCGGATTGGGATGCGAGCCTGCTGCTCGTCACGCCGACCCGGCAGTTCCCGACCGGTGCCGTGCTGTCGGCTTCGCGCCGGGCTCAGCTGCTGGCATGGGCATCGCGGCGAGGGGCCGTCATTATCGAGGACGATTACGACAGCGAGCTGCGCTGGGGCGGCCGGCCCGTGGAGCCGCTGAAGGCGCTGGACCGCGAAGACCGCGTCGTCTACATCGGGACGTTCTCGAAGACGATGTTCGTGGATTTGCGCCTCGGCTATATCGTTCTTCCGGATTCATTGCGCGAACCTTTCAGATTGGCGAAGGCGCTGCTCGAGCCGCACCCGTCGGCGCTGGTGGAGCAGCGGGCCATGGCGCGGTTCATCGGAAGCGGCGCTTATGCCAAACATGTCCGGCGAATGAAGCGGATCATCGGGAGAAGGTTGCGGACATTTCGGGAAGAGGTAGACGCGCGTCTCTCCCGTTGGTTCCGCTTCGTCCCGGCGGATGCGGGGCTGCATATGTTCGCCGAATGGCGAGGAGATGCCGAACCGTATGCCCGGCTAAGGGAATGTTGCACGGAGCTAGGCGTCGACTGGTCTGTTGGCGATTCGTTGTGGGAGGGCGGAGCGCCTAGGTGCACGGCTTTGTTCGGGTTCGCGCATTTGCAAGAAGACCAGATCGTACAAGGCGGGGCGATCATCGAGGCGGCGTGCAGGGAGCTGGACCGTGAATGAGGCCTGGGGCGAAGTGATCGCAGGGCTGGTCGGTTCGCCGAACATCCAGTATAACGGCTGGTGGGCAGCGAAAGCAGTAATCTGAATCGGAAAATAAGGAGATGAATATTATCCCTTTTTAAGTTATTATTAGTTAAATAGAACTAGTCATAGCGAGGGGATAATATGTCTATAGAACTAAATGTTGCACATTGTCCCGAATGCGGGAACATCTTTCAGAAAAACCTGCGTAATATGTGCTCGACCTGCATGGCTAGAGAGGATCGAGAGATCGAGGCGATCGAGAAGGCGCTGCAGCGCAATCGTTTCATGACGAACGAACAAGCAGGGGAAGCGGCGGCGATTCCCGTTCAGCGCATTCGCAGCCTGATTCGCAGGAACCGGCTCAAGCTTTACGAGTATCCCAATTTGGCCGACGCCTGCGACCTATGCGGGGAACCGACCCGGCAGGGGAAGCTGTGCGGGACTTGCTTGAAGCGGATTAAAGGCGAGATCGAACAGGACCGGGAGAAGTCGATGGTCAAGCGCGAGCAGGTATTCTTGATGAAGCATAGAAAGTGAGAGTTGTTTTACGCTCCTATAAGCAAAAGCGAAGCACAAACGGCAGGCCAGTTGGCCTGCCGTTTGCGTATGCTCGTTTGTGCGTATGCGATTTCCGTGCGATATGTCCTTGGAATAGCCCCTTGCGTGCTTTCGTCTCGACTCTAGCTCGTTACCAGCGTGCCGAGCTTCTCGCCCATGCGCACCTTGAGGCCGGTTTGCATATCCGCTCGCGGTTTGAAGCTGTCGTCCTCGGTGAGGAGCACGACGGTGGAGCCGAATTCGAAGTAGGCGAGGTCGTCGCCTTTTTCCATTTTGTCGCGAAGAGGCTGTACGTATTGAATGCTGCTGACGTTCATGGCGCCGACTTTGACGATCGCCGTCTCGGCGCTTGCATGACGCATGTACGTGATCAGCCGTTCATTGCGGCTCAGAACGCGGCGCATATGACGGAGACCGAAATCGTTGACGGGATAAACCTTGCCATCGACATGCTCGCGTTCCACGATCGTGCCGGCAATCGGCGTATGTATGCGATGATAATCGGTCGGGCTTAAGTAGAGGACCATATAGTAGCCGTTCTTGTAATTCTCCATGCGCGGCGAGAGGTTCAGCAGCTCCTCGATCGTATAATCCTGGCCTTTGACGTTCAGGATCGTCCCTTGCTTAATTGCTCCGCAGCCGGTAACGAGCGCATCGACGGGACTGACGAGCGCATCCGGGTCGATATCGATCGGCCGCGAGCCGGCCTTCAAGCGCCTCGTGAAAAACTCGTTGAGCGTGCCATATTCATGCAGCTGTTTCTCCGCTTCCTGAACGGCGATGCCGTACATCCGGGCGAATCTAGGAATAAAGTGCCGGCTGGCCGGCGACTGGGCGAATCGACCGGTTATGCGCGAAATCCATTTGCGCGAGCTTAGCTCGGTCATGGATCGGAGCAGCCATTTGGTCATGCCGGAAGTTCACGTCCTCTCTTGATAGGGGCAGTTCTTGATGGTTTGGGACTAGTGTGACATATCGCGGGGCAATTATCAATAGAGGACATTTCCATATGTTTAAGCCGGCTCCCGTCTGCGAATGATGGGGATGAGGTGATTACGATGCTAGGATTGGTTATATTGGCCGCTGTCGTCGGCGGCGTGCTGCTCGTTTGGTTAAGGCTTGCTTACGAGAGTGCCCGTTGGCTGTTGGACGTGCTCGCAATTGCGGCGTACCTGTTGTTTTTCTCGGAGTCTGCCTATGCCGTTATGAAGACGCTTCTCGATGATACGGTGTTCATGACGCAGGTGCACGAGGTGCTGCTGAGCCCGCTGTTTCTGATTAGCGGCGCTTATTTCGGGCCGTACGGTTTAAGTCTTCTGCTGGCTCAAATATGGCGAAGGGACAAATAGTTGGGCCGGCTGCAGCGCGGTGAAACAGGCGTATGGCGGTTGCCGGCTTGGCTTCGCCGCGTATGCTGTAACAGCACATTTTCTATTCGGAGAGGCGGTCTGCGCGCCATGGATAAACCCAAAGTCGCATTTGTGACGCCGGGTACGTTTCCTCTGCCTTCCCCTATCAGCAGCTCCGTCGAGCGAGTCGTCGAGAAAACCGTGCCGCTCCTCGTTCCGTATGTCGATGCTCATATTTTCGGGCGCCTCAGCCGTTCGCTCGGCAAGCGGGGAAACGTTGGCGGAGCGGCAATCGAACGGTTCCCGGCTGCAAGTAAGCAGCGATATATCCAGTGCGTCAGACGCGCGGTCGGCAAGCTTAGGCCCGACGTCCTGCAGGTGGAAAATCGTCCGCGTTACGTGCTCAAGCTGAAGCAGGCGCAGCCTGCGAAGCAGATTTGGCTGAACCTGCATTCCAATACGTTCATACGCGAACGGGCCATTCCGTCACAGACATTGTCCCGTTGTTTTCACGCGGCCGACCGCATAATCGTGAACAGCGAGTTTCTGAAGGAGGATGCGGCGAAACGCGTGCCGGGGTGCGCGCATAAGCTCCGTGTCGTCTATCCTGGCGTGGACGTGGAGCGTTTCCCATCGCAATATTCGGCGGCAGGAGCGCTGCGAAGAGCAGAGCTCCGCAGGAGGCGTAATTGGCTCGGGCGCAGCGTCGTGCTGTTCATGGGCCGGCTTCAGGAGATCAAAGGGGTGCATCATCTGCTCAAGATGATGCCGCAGCTGATCAAAGAGCATCCATCCGTGCTGCTCGTGATCGTCGGCGGCGCGTTCTACGGCTCGAATCGGACAACCGCCTACGTCCGCATGCTGCATCGGCTCGGGCGCACGATGAAGGGTCATGTGACCTTCGTCCCGTACGTGCCGTATTCCGAGGTGCCGAGCTGGTTTCTCGGAGCCGACGTGGCGGTCGTTCCGTCCGGCAACCGGGAAGCGTTCGGACTCGTCAACGTGGAGGCGATGGCCTGCGGACTGCCTGTCGTCGCGACTCGCGCGGGCGGCATGAAGGAAATTATCGATGACGGCGTGACGGGTTATCTGGTGGATCCAGAGCATGTCGTGGCGGAGATGCGCACGCGTCTTCTCGAGCTGTTATGCAACGAACGACTGCGACAGGAAATGGGTCATCAAAGCCGCAAACGGGTGGAGCAGCATTTTACGTGGCAGCATTCGGCGAATCGCTGGTTGGAGCTGTTGAGAGGGCTGTAATGGCAGGGGAGACTCAGGATTGTAAAAATAAGGTTGATAATTGTCGTTGGCATGCGTAAAATAGGGAGTAATTCGAGAACTTATGAATCCTATGCACAGGAAGCACCTGATTGCAGGCTGGTTTATTCAGCTTGCAGCGGGTGCTTTTTTTCGTTTCTTACGGGTTGGGGAGCCTGGGAGAAACTTTGGGGATTTTTTAAGAGGCAGGTCTCGTCGAAATCTAGCGAAGGGTGGTAGAATATGTTAATTGAGGTGTTTTGGTGACAGCTGGGATTTATGAGATAGGTGCCTTAAATTAAACGCTATATCGTGAAATATGACCTTGGAGGATGGAACATGAGGAAGACTTTGACCGCGGCTGTAGTTGCCGCGACGATGATGGTAGGAATTGGCGGTGCTTCGGCCATTGCAGCGGAAAAGATGCCGTCGACTAAATTGTCTATTAAGTTACTATATAATGCACGCCAGTTGCCTACGGACGTACAACCTGAAAGCTTGAATGGGACGACGCTTGTTCCATTGCGGGTGGTATCGGACAAGCTTGGCGGCAAGCTGACGCTGACGGGAAGGGGCATCAATATCGTAAAAGGGAAGAGTACTCTTGCGCTTACGATCGGGGCGTCGACAGCTAGCATTAACGGGAAGACGACTAAGCTGCCTGTACCAGTAAAGGTTGTTTCTGGTCGGACGCTTGTTCCGCTGCGCGTGGTGAGTGAGGGGCTGGGCGTGGCGGTGGAGTATGATGCTGATCTGCGGTTTGTTTGGATTGGGAGTAAGATTGTTCCTACGCTCGAAGAAGTTGTAAAGGGGAAAATCGTGGATGCGGCACCTTATTTGAAAAAGTATCCTCAGTTAAAAGATTTCACAAGTGATCGAATTGATCCAAGTCACATCGCAGTTTTAAGTAAAAATGATTTTCCTTTCTCTATAAATAATGAAATTTTTTATAGGATGGACTTGGGGTATATTAACGGGGAGCAGGTATTGCAATCTACATCAACAGATAAGGGTACTATGTTGACACTATTTTACTATCTTACGCAAAATAAGAAGCTACCAGTTCGCTATAGAAGTGCAAATAATCGCATTTCTCAAGGTAATGTACGTTTTAATTGCTATCCGATCCCTTCGCATCGGGATTGGGATGCACTTGGAGATTCATGGAAGAAGTTCTCTTATAAAGATATTGATTATGTAGGCATGTATGTATCATTAGATATCGCAGTTATTATTAATAATCCTTTGGAGTAGGATGATATGAAACGAAATTATACTAATAGATACATTGTAATTGCAATTATCTTATCTTTATTACTTGCTATGTTACCTACTGCTGCAACAACAAATGCAGCCTCACTTGGTGGAAATTCAAGCATTCAGCCTTTTGCTGTTGGCAATCTCCGTTATGCTGTTGCGTTTGGTTACTACGATATATGGAAAGATTCGTCTGGTATATGGACTACACAAAAACCAGGGGATTCGGTAACTTTTCCATATGATTATTCCTTTTCATTTCCGGATCGAACTGTAAAGAGCGTGCAGGCATTACCGTATAATTCCTCAAATGATCCAGGTGGTGTTTATTTTCAAGAATCACGACCGTTGGACAGTTATGAATTGTACAGTAAATACTTAAGCATGAATCAAAATACTTCCAATGCAGTAAATGTTGATAAAAAAAATAGTAATGTCACTTTCACAATCAATTTTAGTGGTAATTTAGGGAATGCATCTGGAGAGCCTCATTATAGCTTACGAGATGATGACGAGTCTCACGCATGTTCAACGTGCGCGGATGCCGTCGACGGGTACCGATATTTTTTTCCTGTTCTACTGAAATTCGAACTTGAGGGCCACTACGAAACGCATAGTTTTACGACAACCGGCGAGTCATTAGACAGTTTGTCACCGAGCAAATCAGGAGATATGATTACGGGTCAAACCTACCCGTCTGCCCCGCCTGTCATTCCTGGATACACGTATGCCGGGAAGTATAAGAAAACCGTCGATGGCAATGATCCACAGGGATCTTCATTTATTGCGGGGACGCCTTCCTTTACCTACAATGGGGATTTCGATACCTACAAAGTGAACTATTATTACGATAAAAACTCTACCGATGGCAAAGTCGTCATCAAGCATTTCGACAGGAATGAAAACAGTCTGGACGGCATTGCCGGTTTGCAAGACAAGGAACAGGCGTTGAAACAAGGGACAGCCTATCCGTTCTCGCATGACGTTCCGACTGGCGCCGGATATACCTACGCCGGGTATAAGGTGTCTACATCCGGCAGCGCCCCTGGCGGATCCGTAACTGCCGGTGAATACAACCTCGGCACGTTCACGAACACGTCATTTCCGAATCCCGTCTATCTCTATTATTACTATGACGTGGACTCGACCGCTTCGCTTGGCGAGATCAACATCCGCCATATGGTGCGGGCGGGACCGACCGGTGCCTACACCTTGGCCAAGCAGCAAACGGTTCCCATGGCTTCGCTGCCCCACAGCGCCTCTTACGGTTACGACGCTGCATACGGAAGCTTCATGGGCAGCAACTTATCCTATGTTTCTTATTCCGGCACGGTCACGCCGAAGACGAATCAGTCGGTGACCGTCAATGCGGCCACTCCCAAAGCTTATGTATCCTTCTTCTACGAGAAACCCATCTCCTTCACCGGCGATTTCGATGTCCTGCCGAACACCCTCCCCTATAAGGCTTCATTTACGCTTCATCCCAAAAACTTTCAATTAAACGGTTGTCTCTATCAATCCCATGCTTTCAAGATCGAACGCGGAGGTACATGGACCGGCAGCCCAGTCACCAGTCAGACTATGGACTCGACCTATACGTACAGCTCGTATCCTTGGGTCATCGGCGTAGGCATTCATAATGTCTATATGCAGATCGTGACCAGCTGCGGAACTTCAGACTGGATCGGACCTAAGCCCCTTACTGTATCAGGGCCAACCGTTAATAATCCGCCGACGTTCAGTATCGGCTTCGTCGATCCAAGCCGGCCGACCCAACCGCTGCATCAAGTCGTTGAAGGCACGACGCTGAATCTCGTCTACATTAACGATCCAACCGTGCCAACGCCAAACGATCCTGACGGCGATACGTTGTATTTTATGGGCTTCGATTACTCGGCAGGTTCAGCTTTCGTGCAGTCCATTCCATCTAAGAGCGTCGAGTACGGCGATGGTCAGCACAACCTTACGATGGATACGCTCGGATTCCAAAACATCTGCGGCCAAATGCGCGATGAATGGGGAGCGACAGCAACCGCTTGTACGTATATCGAAGTCGTTCCGAAGAATCCGGTACCGGTCATCGACTGTCCGCCATCGGTCATTGCGAATCATCCGATTCCGGCAGGCTCCATTAATGGCGACCGGAGCTATAGTCCGACCTCGTACTTGTCGATTGATCATAGCCGCGATGAATGGACGAACAAGAAGAGCAGCTATCCGAATCCAGTGACGACGGATATTACGGTGCAGGTTTCGCTTTCCGTCTACGATGCCAACGGACTGAAGTCGCTGGCTCCAGCCACTTGCACGATCATCGTCAAGCCGGATCTGCCGCCGGTCGCCAAACTCGTCGTTCCGCCGCTCTCGGTGCGCGGCACGGAGCTGGACATGCTCAATAAATCGACGAGCCCCGACGGCGATGCAATTGTTACAGCAGAATACAAATACAAGTACGACGCAAATAACAACGGGTTTTCCGATGACGCATGGAAATCCGTGAGCGGCACGCTGGTTCGACTGCAGTTTAAGCCAACGAAGGTCGGGAAGTATTTGTTCTATTTGAAGGTCACCGAGGAATACGGCCAGTGGGACGATACGGATTCCGATCCGCCGGCATCGCTTACGCTGAACGTCGTGAACAATGCGCCGGAAGTCTCTTTCGAGATGGAGGGCAAGAATCCGCAGCCGAACTTGGATCCTTACACGCGAATTCTCGCTGACGACATGTTGAAATGGCCAGCTTATGTGCCCGGCACGAATAATTTGGTCAATAACATCAATAAGCTGTGGCGGTCTAGCGCAGGGAACTTGATTAGCGGCGAAGGACGGAATTTCGGCAAACAGGACTCAGGTGTTTACCAGTACGGGATGACGCGTTACAACGATACCCGTTCCCAGTACGATGCGTTTCCGCTTGCAAACAATGGCTATGGGAATAACGAGTTATCGCCGTGGAGATCGACATTGAAGTCGGATGTCGTTACGAATCTGCTGAGCGGCAGCAATACGATTCTGAGCTATTACAACGGGCAGAAGCTGCCCAAAATTCGTTCTACCAAGAAGCTGCTGTTCTTCGATAAAAACGAAGATTCGCAGTCGTACAACTACAATACCGGTACATGGAGCTACTCCTACAATGAAAAGATTTATGCGCTCGATCCGACGAAGTTGTCGCCCATCGTCGACGTATACGGCTCCAGCGTCACGCAGAAGTTTCAAAACGGAAGTCCGTATGCCTATATTTTATCGAACTACGACGTAGGCTCCAAGACGATTGATTCTTTTACGTATGGAGGCACAACGTACAAAAATATTTACGCAAGCGCGAGACAAATTACCGATTATGAAATCGCGGATCAGTACCTCTACGTGCAACGGACGTGGGACTTGCCGGGTAACATTTCTAAAAACAAGACAACCGGCGAATTCGGGATTTATGATGCCAGAACGGGGGCGCCGCTTGTCAGTACGTTCAACTCGCCTACCTTGGCAGCAGATATCAAAGCCGTCTTGGGTACGGATACGTATACGGATATGTTGGATGGCATGACGATATACGGTACGGAGGGAAGCAGTTTGATTTTGGAGCGATCGGAAAACTTTTTCCCAGCCCCTGGTCAACTGTACAAGACGTACTACAAGCTGACGCGAGACCTCCATTTCACGAAAATCAACAGCATTTACGCACCGACGGCACATAGCGATAAATTTATGAACGATTACGAGAACTCAAACAACAAGAGCGGTTTCTACTTTACGATCATGGGGACGATGACCGATGCCGCCGGGGCGATGTATCGCTACGAGGGGTGGACCTCATCCGGAAATACGAACTATTTTGCGGATTTAAGCGTCGCCAAATACAACTCGGATTTTACCTTGGCGTGGCGCAATTATCTGGGTGACGGCGTGATCAATGCTCAAATAGCTCAAGTTGCACCAACGGGAAACTACTCTTGGAACGGCGCCTATGTCTATCCGGAGGTGAAAACGGGATTTTTCTTTAATCCGGCAACGAAAGAGATCTTTGCAAAATACGTATACGATTACTATAAACCGTTTGAAATGTATCCCTCCACCCAGACGGCAATTGCTGTTCTCAACACCGGAACCGGTGCGCTCAAGCGCAAAGCCGATGCACTGGCGGGAGACGATTTGACGCTCTATAATTACGGCGACTCCGATTATGGGTTTTCAAGCGATCCCATGTATTCGACGGATTTTGCAGGAACGATTAAAAATAAGTCGCGTCTCTCCACGACGATCGATGGCTATCAGACGAGCATGAGTGAGAGCGATATGGCCTGCAATTCCGGATTCGCCGGGCAGTACAATCAGTACGGGCAAAATAAAGTCTTTGATAAGAATGGCATACCTGTCGGAACCGTCGGCATGGGATGCAATTACGCGATGCCGGAGTACGGTCAATATTACATGGACGGCGTATATGTGTCCTTGTCTCAGGCCTATCCGCTTTATAACGACAAAGGGCAGGATCATTTCCGGCTTACGGTGTCCGTCGGCAAGCCGACGACGAATACGCCAGTCACGCGCTCCTTCACGAGCGGCCAATTCTACTCGCCGTTCTCACTGTCCGATGCCGAGATCAAATTCAGCTTCAAGATGGACGATGTCGATTACGACGACGAATGGCTTGGTTTCTCTTTTCGAATGAAGGACCGTATGAACGGCTATGCGCTGGAGACGGACGCAAAGAAGATAGAGCTCGTCAAATATGTCGCCGGCACGCGAACGGTGCTGGCTGCGCAGAACTACACGCTGATCAGCCAAAAAACCTATGCCTTCAAGCTGCAGACAAGCGAGGGGCATATCGCCGTCTTCCTGGACAACACGCCCATTATGGAAGCGGATGATGCAACGTACGATACGGGACGCTTCGGTTACTTTGCCAATAAGTCCTTCGTGACGTTCAGCGGCTTGGCGTACAAGCCGATCGTGAAGAATGATGGTTGGTCGGACCAATATGCAATATGGGACGAAGGATCCGCGGAGGCGGACGTGCAGTACAATAACATCGCGTTCAACGATCCGGAGAACGATCCGGCAGCAGGCGGCGTTTATGACTGGACGGTGCAGCATACGATGCGCTTCATTCATAATCAAGGTGCTTCCGCGCTGAATGGAAAGACGTTCCATAATGCGCAGTTGAAATTCGATAAGGTTGGAGACTATCTGGTCGCCTTGAAGGCGAAAGACGACCCGAATTCGGATTATCTCTCACCAAGCAATACGTTTGATGAGTACCGGAAGGCCTCGAACGAATTTACGCAGAAGATCACCGTTCACCGCAGGCCGATCGCAACATTCACATTAGCGAGCGATGCGCAGCATAAAGTCTTGTGGACGGACAGCAGTTATGATCCGGATCGGTACTTCAGCAGCACGGATTATTCGACTGAAGCTACGGGAATCGATTACAAGGCGACGAAGGGAATCCTACAAAAGCGGTTCTATTACGTCACGCCAAGCGGCGCGTATAAGGAAGCAAAACTCACCGCTCCGCAGGAAATCGGCACCTACGAAGTCGGGCTTGCGGTCAAAGACGAGTACGATGCCTGGAGCGAGTGGTACGTGGTCATGCTTCCCGTCACCGATCTTGCGCCGCCGAACAATCCGCCGGTTCCGGGCTTCACGACGGATCATGTGAATACGTTCCGCGGCGTTCCGATTACGTTCAACTCGACTGCCTATGACGTCGAAGATGGCGATCGCACGAAGCTGCCGCATGAATATTATCTCTCGAACGTGACCACCGGCAGCTCGCAGACTTTCGCGAGTGATTCACGGACGAACTGGACGAAGAGCTTCGGCAGTATGGGCACCTTTAAGGTCAGGCAAGCGGTGTCGGATGCGGAAGGTGCAGCAGCGGAGTTCAGCCTGCAGGTCAATATCGTGAATCAAAAGCCGAGTGCGGCGATTACGGTTCCGGCAAGCACCGACCAGGCGAATCCGACGAAGCTGACCGTTCTGCGGCCGGACTTCCAGTGGAAATATTGGGACGCGGACGGAGACGCCCAAACGCAGTTCCAAGTGAAGATTTATAAGTATGGCGGCGTGCTGCAGTATGATTCCGGCGTCAAGACATCGAGCGCTGCAGACTGGATTCCGGGAGCGGATCTTCCGGAGAAGGTCAATATGTACGTCATCGTCCGCGTCTTCGACGGTTACGATTGGAGCGACAACAGCGATCCGCACTACTTCTATATCGAAACGAACCGGCCGCCGACTGCAGACTTTGATTGGTCGCCAAAGCCTGTTTATGAAGGCGACACGGTAAGGCTCGCGCAGACGATCGACGATCCGGATAAGGATCCGCTTAGCGCGCAGTACATCGTGAAGGATCCGGATGGGACTCCGAAACCGTATTCGTTCACCTTTAATCAACCGTATGCGGCGGGCGGACCGACGTTTGCGGCTCTGCAGCCCGGCACCTATTCGGTGCAACTCACGGTATCTGACGGCAAGGCGCCGCCGGTGAAGATTACGAAGAATATCGTCGTGCTTCCGCTCTCGGTCGCCGGACAAGTCAAGCATACGGAGCCGTGGAACGAACGCCGCCGGGAAAGCAATCTAAAGGAGAGCGGCGATACGGAACAGCCGCGCGGGTACGGCGTGTTTTGGGCAGGGGAGAGATTCTTGCTCGCGGCATCGACGACCGACACGTTAACGGATACGGATGCAGTCGAAGTGAAGGTGACGCTGAACGGCAAGACCGTAAGTTTGACGCCTGCGGGTCCATCGCGGACAAGCTGGAGCGGAGAGCTGTGGGATCCCGAGTACGAGCAGCTTCCGGATGGGCCGTTGAGCTTCGTGTTCAAGGCGCTATACAGCAACGGCACCGTTAAGCTCACAACGGTGAAGGTCATTATCGCAGGCAATGTGCAGCAAACGGTAGGCGTGCATCGAAGGCAATAAGCGGCCGAATACCTCCCATTTGCGCGGCTGAAAAGTGAAAGAATCCCAGTTATTTGGAACTGCTCCCGCGAGGGAGCAGTTTTTTACATAGAATTTGAAGCCCGCCATGTGACCTGCCCATGGGTGAATGCATATGATACCTATGACAATTGAGGTGGAAGAAGGAGAGGGCTATGGCGAAGAGCAGCAAGGGAAAAAGCCCGAAAGGGCGAAAGCCGTTATTTTACGTCGATAATCCGAATGCTTCGGAGTTGAAATGGCTCGAGGAACTGAAGAAGACAAAACCGTTTGAAACGAAGAACGGCGAGAAACGCAACGTTCAAGTGAATGCCGCCTCGCAGGTATTTGCACCGCCGCCGCAGGAATCCATAATACCGGCGGACGTCCAGCAGGAGCTCCAGCAAGAGTCCGCCCAGCTGGAAGGCTGGAAGCAGCCCGAGACGGAACAACTCCCGTCTCAAACGCAAGCACTTCCGCTCTTCGAGTTCGTCAGCACGGCCAACGCATCGGGACAGCCGGCGTTGCCGGCGCTTTCCGCGGAGCAGGTGCTGGAGCTGGTTCAGAGGCAGGAGCAGGAGATTTCCGGTGCTCATCAAGCGGATGCCGTTCTAGAGCTTCCGTTGGAAGTGGCCGAAGAAGCAGTGCAAGAAGCATTGATCGCGGAAGCGATCGCCGAACCGATCGTCGAACCGATCGCGGAACCGATTGCAGAAGCAATTGCAGAACCGATTGAGGAACCGATCACGCAAGAGGCATTCGTGGAAGAACGCCGCATGCCGAATGCACCGCTTCCGTTCATTCATACCGACGATCTTGCCGACGATGCGGTCACGACGGAGAAGCTGGCCTTCGGATCGGTCGATACGAGCCGCATCAAGCTAGGCGCGGTGAAGTCGCAGCTGATTGCGGATTATGCCGTGGAGAGCATCCATATTGCCGAGAATGCCATTAACACGTCCAAGATCGCGCCGGAGTCCATTACAGGCGAGCACTTGGTTAAGAATGCGATCTCCGGTGCCAAGATCCGCGACCGCTCCGTTACCGGCGACAAGCTGCGGGACAGCAGCATTACTTCGGAGAAGCTGGCTGACCGCACGATCAGCGCCGATAAGCTCGCGGAAGGCTCGATCGAAGCGAAGCATTTGAAGCAGCTAATCGTAACGACAGAGCTGCTGGACGATCAATCCGTGACGACGTCGAAGCTGAGAAGCGCCGCCGTACGCACGGAGAGCATCGCCAATGAAGCGATCAGCACCTCCAAGCTGGCCGAAGGATCGGTTACCCGTTCCAAGATCCGCGATGCCGCGGTCACGAGCGAGAAAATCAGCCTCGGCGCCATCGAATCCGGCCATCTGCAGCCGGGGTTGCTGCTGGCCGAGCACGTAGCACCGGGCGCACTGCTGGGAAAGCATCTCGCGCCGGGCGAAATCACGTCCAGTCACCTGGCAAAAGGCGCAGTAGGCGCAAAGGAGCTGCAAGCCGAAGCCGTCACCTCTGAAGCCATCGCGCCTGAAGCAATCGGCTCCCGGGAGCTGCGGGACGGTGCCGTCAAGGCGCAGCATATCGGAACTGCCGAAGTGACGACAGACCATCTGCAGGACCAGGCGGTCTCGACATCCAAAATTGCCGATTTGTCGATATCGACCATTAAGCTCGTCGACCACTCCGTGACGTCGTCCAAAATCGCCGACAAGAGCATTACCGCGACCAAGCTGACCGACGATGCCGTGCAAGGCAAGCACGTGAGCCGCCTCAGCATCGGCGGCGATAAACTGGTGAACGAAAGCATTGAAGAACGCCACTTGACCGATCGCTCCGTTGGCTCTAAGCAGTTGATCGAGGGAAGCGTGCTCGAGAAGCATGTGGCCAACAACGCCGTGACTGGCGGGAAGATTGCGGCAAAAGCAGTCGGGGAAGCCCATATCAGCAGCGCGGCGGTCGGGCAATCGCAGCTTCAGGATGCCTCGGTCATCGAGCAGAAGCTCGCCGAGGGCAGCGTCAGCAGCGCGAAGCTTGCGGAGCAGTCGGTGCAGACGAAGCATCTTGCCGATGAATCCATTACGTTCGATAAAGTCGCGCCAGAAGCGATTCGCGCGTTTCACTTGTCGGCGGGAGCGGTAACGGAAGAATCGATTTCGCCGGAAGCCGTGTCCGGGGAGCATTTGCAGCCGAACTTGATCGACGCGGTCCATATTCGCAAAGGGGCAGTCGAAACAGGCGCGCTGCAGGATGGCGCGGTCAAAGCGGCAAAGCTGGCCAGCGGCTCGGTATCGGAGCGGCATTTGGCGGCCGGAGCGGTCTACTCGCATCATTTGGCGGATCATGTGGTCAACTCGCTCAAGCTGTCGCCGGAAAGCGTATCGACGGATAAGCTGACCGACTGGTCGGTTACCTCCAAGAAGCTGGCCGACGGCAGCGTGACGACCTCGAAGCTGGCAGGCGGCTCCGTCGCGGGCGACCAACTGGCGGAAGGCGCCGTCGCGGCGCGGCATCTCGGCCAAGGAGCGGTCGAAGGACGGCATGTGGCGGATGGCGCTTTGACCGCGCGGCATTTGGCAGCGGGATCGGTCACAGGCGGCGCAATCGGCCAAGGAGCCGTAACCGGAGATAAAATTGCGCTGAGCGCCGTGAACGGCGTCCACGTGGCCAACGAATCGATCGGCAGCCAGCATTTGGCGGAACAATCGATCTATGGCGTGCATCTGTCTGCAGAAAGCATCCGGGACGTTCATCTGGTTAAGGATGCCGTGACGGAAGAAAAGATCGCCGAAGGCAGCATTGCAAGCGATCATCTGCAGAACGAAGCCGTCAGCTCGCGTTCGATCGCCTCGTCGGCCGTACAGGGTCAGCATATCGCGGCTGCGGCGGTCGACGCCAATCATTTGGCGGAAGGCGCGGTCGGCAGCATTCATCTGAAAGCCGACAGCGTGCTGAAACAGCACTTGGGCGGGGATTCGGTCGGCAATGAGCAGCTGCGCGACGAATCGGTAACCGGCTCGAAGCTGGCACAGCTGTCCGTCAGCGGCGAGCACCTCCAGCTGGAGACGATCGCAGGCAAGCACGTCAAGGCCGAAGCCGTCCAGGGCTACCATATCCGCAAGGGCTCGATCTCGCAGGCGCATATGGCCGCGGAATTCTACACCTTCGATAAAGCGCCGGACGGCATCATCCATGGCAGCAAAATCAAACGGGGCACGATCGGCAGCGAGCTGCTGGCGGACGGAGCCGTCGGCGAAGCGCATCTGGCGAGCGGCTCGGTAGGTACCGACGCGCTTGCAGCATCGTCCGTAGGCGAGGCGCAGCTGCAATCCGGCGCAGTCACGCTCGGTAAAATCGCCCCGCGCTCCATCACTGGCGCTCATCTTATCGCGAGCAGCGTCGGCAGCGACGCGATCGCGGACGGTTCAGTCGGCAGCGAGAAGCTGGCGCTCGGCGCGGTCGGCGAGAATCAATTGGCGGACGGTTCCGTGGATGCGAAGAAAATCGCGCCGCATTCCATCGGCACGAATCATTTGGTTCAAGGGGCGGTCAACAGCCAGGTAATCGGTGAAGGAGCGATCGCGGCCTCGAATCTCGGAGACGGCGCGGTAACGGGGCCGAAGCTTGCAGCAGGCGCGGTGAGCGAGAGCCATCTGCAGCCTGGCGCAGTAACGATGGGCAAAATCGCTGCCCGTTCCATTACGATGGCGCATCTGATTCCGGGTTCCGTAGAAAGCGGGGCGATCTGCAACGGCTCCGTGACCGCGGAGAAGCTGGCACAAGGCGCGGTAAGGACCGACGCGATCGCCGAAGGAGCCATTACGGCAGATAAACTGGCATCCGGCGTATTGGAAGCCATCGAGATCATCGTTCCATTCGGCAGCGTGTCCGCGAATTGCTTGGTTGAGGGATCGGTCACGAGCGAGAAGCTGGTGGATGGAGCAGTGGCTAGCGCACAGTTGGCCGATGAATCGGTTCAAACCGATAAGCTGGCAAACGGTGCGGTCACGAGCGTGAAGCTGGCCGAGGGCGCGGTTCATGTGAGCAAACTGGCCGACGGCGCGGTCACGACCGAGAAACTGGCTGAGGGCTCGGTACTCGCGAGTAAGCTGGCGGACGGAGCAGTCACGAGTGCGAAGCTGGCTGACGGCGTGGTGCAAACGAGCAAGCTGGTTGACGGCGCGGTCACGAGCGTGAAGCTGGCCGAAGGCTCGGTGCAAACGGGCAATTTGGTCGAAGGATCGGTTACGAGCGAGAAGCTGGCAGATGACTCGGTGCAAGCGAGCAAGCTGGTGGACGGAGCGGTCGGCAGCGAGAAGCTGGCGAATGCATCCGTGCAAACGGGCAAACTGGCAGATGGCGCCGTCACGAGCGCCAAGCTGGCCGAAGGCTCGGTACTCGTGAGCAAACTGGCCGACGGTTCGGTCACGACCGAGAAACTGGCGGAAGGCGCGGTGCAGGCAAGCAAGCTGGCCGACGGAACGATCGGCAGCGTGAAGCTGGCGGATGGATCCGTGCAAACGAGCAAGCTGGCGGATGGATCGGTCACGAGCGATAAGCTGGCGGAAGGCGCGGTACAAACGGGCAGCCTGGCGGACGGAGCGGTCGTCAGCGCGAAGCTGGCGGATGGATCCGTGCAAACGAGCAGCCTCGCCGATGGATCGGTCACGAGCATCAAGCTGGCGGAAGGCGCGGTACAAACGGGCAGCCTGGCGGACGGAGCAGTCGTCAGCGCGAAGCTGGAAGACGGATCGGTCACGTATGCGAAACTGGCGGAAGGCGCGGTTCAAACCGATAAGCTGGCGGACGGAGCAGTCGTCAGCGCCAAGCTGGCCGACGGTTCGGTGCAAACGAGCAAGCTGGCTGATAGAGCGATCGACAGCACGAAGCTGGCTGAAGGCGCGGTGCAAACGGGTAAGCTGGCGGACGGAGCAGTCGTCAGCATCAAGCTGGCGGAAGGCGCGGTGCAGGCGAGCAAGCTGGCGGACGGAGCAGTCGGCAGCGCGAAGCTGGCGGAAGGCGCGGTGCAGGCGAGCAAACTGGCGGACGGAATAGTCGGCAGCACGAAGCTGGCGGAAGGCGCGGTACAGGCGAGCAAGCTGGCGGATGGAGCGGTCACGAGCGCGAAGCTGGCGGAAGGCGCGGTGCAGGCGAGCAAACTGGTGGACGGAGCAGTCGTCAGCGCGAAGCTGGCAGAAGGCGCGGTGAGCGAGCGCCATCTGCAGCCGGGTGCCGTAACGATGGGCAAAATCGCTGCCCGTTCCATTACGACGACGCACCTGATTCCTGGCTCTGTGGAAAGTATTGCACTCTGTAACGGTTCGGTGACGGCAGAGAAGCTGGCTCAAGGCGCGGTAAGGACCGAGTCGATTGCCGAAGGAGCCATTACGGCAGACAAATTGGCACCCGGCGTATTGAACGCAAACGAGATTGTCGTTGCATTGGGCAGCGTGACAACGGATGGCTTGGCGGACGACGCAGTCACGAGCGCGAAGCTGGCCGAAGGCTCAGTGGAAGCGAGCAAACTGGCGGACGGAGCAGTCACGAGCGCAAAGCTGGCCGAAGGCTCAGTGGAAGCGAGCAAACTGGCGGACGGAGCAGTCACGAGCGCGAAGCTGGCCGGAGGCTCAGTGGAAGCGAGCAAACTGGCGGACGGAGCAGTCACGAGCGCGAAGCTGGCCGAAGGCTCAGTGGAAGCAAGCAAACTGGCTGACGGAGCGGTCACAAGCGCGAAGCTGGCCGAAGGCTCGGTGGAAGCAAGCAAACTGGCGGACGGAGCGGTCACAAGCGCGAAGCTGGCCGAAGGCTCGGTGGAAGCGAGCAAACTGACCGATGGAGCAGTCACGAGCGCGAAGCTGGCCGAAGGCTCAGTCGACGCTAGCAAACTGGCGGACGGATCGGTCACCAGCGCAAAGCTGGCACTGCACAGCATCACGGAAGAACATTTCGCCCCGGGGATTCAACTGGCTCTGCAGCAGCAAAGTCCGATCGTCGCTGACGGCGGAACGTTGACGGATGGCAGCATCGGCGCGGCGAAGCTGAGCTTCACGCCGGTCACGACGTTGAAGACCGAGGCAGTCGTCCTGCAGCAATACGGACTTGCGCCGTACAATTTCCAAGGCCAAGGCGAGCAGCTCGACGTCACGATCAGTTTCGAGCAGGCCTTCGCGAACGGCGCATACGTGTTCGTCGCTACGACCGACCAGCCTTCCTGCTATGCGGTCATCAAGCAGAAAACGGCAGCGGCCGTTCAACTGACCATCGTTCGCACGCGGATTACTCCTGAACCGATCGGCTTCGTCAACTGGATCGCGATCGGCTCCAAATAAATCATCGCCTTACCGTACAATCGGCCTCCTTTCCCGTGTTCCATGCGGGTTAGGAGGCTTTTTTGGCAGGCTGGCATGCAAGCATGTGGCCTATTTCCATTACTCGCGTCTAGCCTTATTAAGGAAAGAGCGGTGCCACAGCATGACGACGCACTAACCAGTCAGCAAACACGAATCACCCTGCCGTCCGCGGCAGGGTGATTTTGTTCGTTGGGAGCCGACGTAATCTCATTCCTTGCTGACAAAAAGACAGCTTATCTAAACGTTGAGCGAACTGGGTTTGCATGGCTTGTACCTTCAAAGGCCGTGCCGCACGGAAGGCGCCCAGGAAGCGGCTTGTTCAGCGCGGGCAGTAGAAACGGTAATCCTTGCGGGTACGGCCGATGATCCGGTAGCCTTTGGACGTCTTCATGAGATTGTAATAGATGACGAGATTACCGTCCGGGTCCCCGGAAAGGATAGCTTTCACGCGCAGGCAGGTGCCCGTCGATCTAATGATCTGCGCCGATTCCACAACGAAGGCAGTCGGCCCGGGATCGCCCAAGATGACGTATACACGTCCTTGATGGACGATGGGCTGCATGCTGCACAGCAGGGCATTGCTTAAACGGATTCCCCAATATTTGCGGAAGTAAGCGAGGATTTTTGCTTTGGTGCTGTATCGCAGCGGGAGCTGGGCATATTCGTCTCCCTGGTAAACGATTCGCTTGCGCCCATAGCTGGAATCATAGACGCGGAACCACGCGAATTCCGCTTGTTTCAAGAAGTTTTTGAGCGTCAGTCTGATGGCGACGTTCTCTATCATGTTGCATCACCTCCTTTACTTCAACAACATATGCAGTCTGCTAGATTGTGTTGACGAGCATAGGGAGGACGTCAGGCAAGGCGACCGCCTTAACGTACAACAGCCGTTCCTCTTACTCTCAATCGTCCATACACTAACTGGTAACAAGAAGATTCAAGGCAGGTGAGAAAAGGATGCTGCAGCCATATGGCTCCAAGAAAGCCCGGCATAAGGACGGGTTGCTGCTATATACCGCACCGTCGCCCCTCCCGGCTCAACCGGCCCGCGTCAAGCGCGTGACCGCGCTAGCCGCGCCTGCGCCGATGAAAACGGCGGCAGGCAAGCCGGCCGCCCGTTCCGGGAAGAAGAAGCAGCGTCCGCAGGCTCGCGCGCGGAAGGCTTCCGCCCGAGCGGTCAAACGGACCGCGCAGGCTAGCGAAGCATCGATAGCGCATAAGCCGGCTGCGAGCGGAACTGCGTTCGAGGGCAAACATAGCGCGGCGAAGCGTCACACAGCGGCAAAGCACGCGCCGATGCCGAAGCAGCCGCCGGCTTCGACGGTATCTGCGCGGAGGACAGCGCAGGCCGCTGCAATTCCGCAAGTCATCCTATCGGCGGCCGCGACGTCGCCGTTCAAGCGCCGTCGAAGGCATGAACCGACGATGCCGACGATGCCGACAATGCCGCCGCAAACGCAGCCGGCGAACCCGCCTATTGCGCAAGCGGCACAGCCGGTACAGCAGCATATGCTGCCGCCGCTGCCGATGTTGGCGGAGCCTCCCCGGCTGGCGGAAGCGCCCGGAGACCCGCTCGTCTCGGTGATCATTCCGGTCATGAACGAGCGCCGGACGCTCGGACGCGTCATTCGGGAGGCGAAACGGATCCATCCGAGCACGGAAGTGATCGTCGTCGTCAACGGCTCGACGGACGGGTCCGCGGCGATCGCCAGAACCAGCGGAGCCAGGGTCATCTCGTATGCCGAACCGCTCGGCCATGACGTCGGCCGCGGCGTAGGAGCGAATGCCGCTCGGGGGAAGGCGCTGTTGTTCATTGACGGGGATATGGTCATATCGGCCGCGCAGCTGAAGCCTTTCGTGACCTCCGTTCTGCAGGGCGAGACGGATGTGGCGCTGAACGATTATTCCGGTCCGACGGATAAAGCGTCCGTCCACAGCGTCGTGCTTGCCAAGCATGCGCTGAATGCGCTGCTTGCGCGGCCGGATCTGAAGGGAACTTCCATGACGGCGGTGCCGCATGCCATCAGCCGCCGGGCGCTCGAGACGATCGGCGCGGAGGCGCTTGCCGTCCCGCCGCTCGCGCATGCGATGGCCGTCCGGCTCGGCTGCAAGGTGAGCGCGGTCAAACATATTAATGTCGGCAAGCTCAATCTGCTGCGCAGGAAGCGGGAACGCACGAACCCGCTGGAGCGGTTGATCGTAGGCGATCATTTGGAAGCGATCGACTGGCTGGCTCGGTATACCGACGAGCGCGGCGGATTCGGAGATGCGGGGCGAAAACGCGAATTTGCGAGGTGATAACATGCAATCGTCGAGAAGAAGCCGTCCAGGCAAAGTCAGAAGCAAACGCAGCCTCAGAGGCGGCAGCAGCAGCGGCAAAGCCTTGCCGAAGCATGCCGCTTCCCGGCGGCTGGCGGGCAGAAACGGGCATTCCGGCTCGCAGAAGGCCGATTATGCGGCCGGTTTCGCCGAAGCCGCGGCGCTTCTTCGGAACGGCGCGGCGCCGCTTGCCGGTTATGATGCCAAGCTGCGCATGAACGAGCACTGGACGCGCCGCAGCATGAGAGGCGGACTGCGGCCCGGCAGCGTGCTGCAGCGCGGCAAGGCGTTCGCGGACGGGTTTGCCGCAGGCCTTCGCCAGCCTGGGGGCATGTGGGTGCCGGTCGCGCTGACGAGATCGGCGGCCGCTGTCGTGATGGCAGGGCCTAACGCCCGGATCGAATCGGTCCAGCAGCTGCTGCGCCTGCCGCTGGAAGAAATCATCGTCGTGATGGAGGCCTCGGGAGGAGACGCCTTCAACCGGTTCCGGGCATTGCCGGATGTGACGATCATCCATACGCGCGAGAGCTTGGGAACGGATGTGGGGCGGACAGTCGGCGCGCGGCTGACGAATGCGGAGCTCGTGCTGTTCGTCGACGGAGAAGCGCCGGCCGCGGCGGAGCAGCTGGCGGGCTTGCTGGCGGAAGCCCAGGCTGGCAGCGATCTGGTCTTGGCCGACGTGACCAGCCGGCTCGGCGCGTTCCGCGGTTGGAATGACGCGGCGCGGATCCAGGCCTTCATGAACTGGTCGCTGGGCAAGCCGGAGCTGCAGGCCAATTCCGTCGCCGTGCTGCCCCATGCCTGGTCGCGTCCCGCCATGGAACGCGTCGGACTGCCGCTCCTGGCCGTGCCGCCGATGGCGCATCGGGCGGCGATCGAGCATCAGCTTCGCATACGCTGCTGCCCAATCACTGCATCCAAGCCAGTAGCGCTGGGCACCGGCGGCTTGGGGCCGGTTGACGCCGCGAAGCTGTCGGCGGGCGATCATATCGAAGCATTGCGGGCCGCCATGCGAACGAAGGGTGCCCGGCTATCGCTGCCTGACGGAGTCCGGCGCCGGTTAGCGGCAGGAAGGAGCGCCACATGAACGGCATGACCAGCATCATCATTCCGACGTATAACGGGCTGTCGCTTCTTCAGGCTGCGGTCGCGGCCATCCGGGAGTATACGGATCCGAAGCAGACCCCGTATGAAATCATCGTCGTAGACAACGGCTCATCCGACGGCACGCCGGGCTGGTGCGTCCGGGAAGGGCTGACATGCGTATCGGCCGCGCGCAACGCGGGGTTTCCGAAAGCCTGTAACCAAGGCATGCGTGCCGCAAACGGCGAGTACTTCCTGCTGCTGAACAACGACGTCACGGTCTCGTTCGGCTGGCTGCAAGGGCTGCTGGAAGCCTTGAACAGCCGGGCAGATGTCGGCATCGTCGGGCCGGTCACCAACTATGCGAGCGGCAGGCAGCAGGTCGAGTATCCGTTCAGTTCGATGGTGGATTTTCACCGCGCCGCGGCCGACGCCTTCGTGCGCGAAACGCAGGGCCACGAGCCGATTTCAAGGCTGGTCGGGTTCTGCATGCTGTTCCGGCGCACGCTGTACGAACGGATCGGCGAGCTGGATGAGCGTTTCTCGCCCGGTCATTACGAGGATGACGATTACTGCTTCCGCTCGCGCATGCACGGATTCGGCCTGCTGATGTGCAGGAACGTCTTCGTCCATCATGAGGGCAGCGCCAGCTTCAAGCGCAACGACGCCGTTCAGGTCGCGCAGCTGGTCGAACGCAACCGAGAGCTTTTCAAAGCAAAATGGCAGGTCGATCCTGCGAATTTCATGTAACCGTTAGGAGGTCATTAATTTGAAAGCTGTTATCTTGGCCGGAGGGACGGGAACGCGGCTGCTGCCCCTGACGAAATTGCTGAACAAACATCTGCTGCCGGTTGGCCGTCTGCCGATGATTTGTTACGGCTTGATCAGCCTGCAGGCCGCGGGAATCACGGATATCCTGCTTGTCACGGCACCTAAGGCGCTTGGGGACTTCGCTTCGTTTCTCGGCAGCGGCAAAGATTACGGAGTTTCGCTTACCTACCGGATTCAGGAAGAAGCGGGCGGCATCGCGCAGGCGCTGGAGCTGGCCCGGCCGTTCATCGGCAGCGACGACAAGTTCATCGTGCTGCTCGGAGACAATTTGTTCGAGGAGCCGCTGAAGCCGCATTTGGATGCATTCCGTTCCCAGCCCTCGGGGGCCATGGTTCTGCTGAAGCAGGTGCCGGATCCGGAGCGCTACGGCGTGCCCGTATTCGACGGCGGCGGACGAATCATCCATATTGACGAAAAGCCTGCGGCGCCGCAAACGGATAGCTGCGTCACGGGCATTTACATGTACGACGGCACGGTCTTCGACCTGATTGCCGAGCAGTCGCCGTCGCAGCGCGGCGAGCTGGAAATCACGGACGTAAACAACGGCTTCGCCGGCAAAGGCAAGCTGGAGTATCGGCATTTGAGCGGCTGGTGGACGGATGCGGGTACGTTCGACTCGCTGCTGGAAGCGAATCGGAAGCTGATGGGGGATATCACATGAGCAAACGAATCAAGGCGGCCGTTTCCGCGCGCGTTCTCGCGGCAGCGCCGGTGGCCGCCGGAGCGGGAAGAAGCATGGCGGCAAACAAGGCCAAAGCGGTGCAAAAACGCAGCGCTGCTTCCGCTGGCACCGGAACGGCCGCCGCGCCTGGAGCGGTTGCCGCTCCCGCGCGTTCTTCCGGCGGTACGGCCAAATCGCGGCCGGTCACCGGCAAGAAGAGGACAAGAGCCCGCAAAGGCAAGGCGCCCAAGCGGAGATTCCGCGGCCGAAAATGGCGTGCGCTGCCTGCGGACGGTACAACTGGCCTCCAGCAGTCGGCAGTCGAATCGCAGGAGGTGACGGAGCTCGGCGTCCGCCCGAAGGAACCGGGTCAGGAGCATGCGGCGGCGGTGAGCTACGAGCTTGGCCTGTATGAAGGCGGCGAGCTGCTGCTGGAACAGGAGACGCCGGCCAATTTGCTGCTGCCGGAAATCAGCCTGCGCGAAGTCATCGCGCGGGGAGCGGAGCAGATCCGGCCGCTGTGCATTCCGCTCATGGATGTGCAAGAGGTGTTCATGGAGTTGGAGACGGCCATCGCCGAGCAGCGGCCCTGCGCTGTCGTGCGCCTTGGAGACGGCGAACTGCTGACGCTCGCACAAGGGGTCATGTATGATGAAGGCACCATTCAGCGCGAAGGGGACTTTCTGCCTTACGCCGGGGTGCATCCGCCGGATTTGAGAGCAAGGGACCAGCTGGTTCAGGCCGTCCGCCTTGCGCATATCGTCGGCGTACCCACGTCGCGGCGGAAGCATTTTCAACCCTTGCTGTACCCGGTTTTCCGCAGCCACCAGCTGGAGCTGACGAACCTGAGGCTGACGAGCTCGGCCGTCAATTATAATTTCCACCAAGCGGGCTTGCTGTATCGGCTGCTTGCAGGCAAGAAGATCGTGGTCATCGGCAACGTGGCGCCGGCCCTGTCCCAGACGCTGTTGAAGTGCGGATTCCAGGTGAACGGCATCATCAGCCCCGTCAAAGGCGTAAACGACGTCGACCGGATCATGAGCGAGGTCAGAGGCGTCGATTTCAACCTGGCACTCGTATCGGCGGGCATCGCGGCCGTCATTCTCTGTACCCGGATCGCGCGAGAGCTCGGCAAGACCGCGCTCGACTTCGGCCATATGGCAGACGGGATCGTCAGAGGAAAATATATCCTGTAAACGCGGCCTCCGCGAGCGGGCTGTTCGAGAAGGAGTTGAGTGAGGACCATGAGAAAGCAAGTGCGCTCCCGGCGCAAACGGCAGCAGGCTTCGCGCGTCCGTTCCCGTACCCGCCTAAGAAAGCGGGCGAGCAAGCCCGTTTCCTCGCTGGAAGCAGGCTTGGCAGCGGGATACCAGGAAGGCATCCGCGCGGGCCAGCACAGCTTCGGCACGCATTTTGACGGCACGAGCATTATCATTCCGAGCTACAATCAGCTCGACTACTTAAAGAAATGCATTGCGAGCATACATGATATGACGGCTTCGCCTTATGAAATCATCGTTGTCGACAACGCTTCCACCGACGGAACGGCCGAATACTTGCAAACCGTAGGCGGCGTCGTTCGTTTCCGGGTGCTGGAGCGCAATCGCGGCTTCGCCGGGGCGATCAACGTCGGCCTGATGATGGCCAAAGGAAGCATGCTGCTGCTGCTCAACAACGATACGATCGTGACGAACAACTGGCTGGACAATTTAGTGGCCTGCTTAAGAAGCGATCCGGCCATCGGCATGGTCGGTCCCGTGACGAATTACATTAGCGGCGATCAGCGAATCGAGGTTCCGTACACGGACGAAAGCGGAATCCTGCCATTCGCCCGGCGATTCAATATCAGCAATCCCGTCAAATGGGAGCGGACGGATCGGCTGACGGGGTTTTGCCTATTGTTCAGGCGCGAGCTGTGGGAGCGGACGGGGTACTTGGACGAAGGCTTCGAGATCGGCAACTTCGAGGACGACGACCTCAATATTCGCGTGCGCCTGCAGGGGTATGCGCTCGTGATCGCGCGCGATACGTTCATTCATCATTTCGGAAGCGTGAGCATGAAGGCGCTCGGCAGCAAGTTCGAGGAAGTGAACACGCGCAACGAGCATGTTTACATGGACAAATGGGGCAATCCCCACGACTTGATTGAAGCGGTCCGGCAGCTGGGTACCGCTTATCCGCCACAGGGCGAAACGGCCTTCTTCCCGCAGGGAGTCGTCGTCCGCGGCGTGACGGATGCGCACTACTGGATCGAAGGCGGCATACGAAGACCGATCGTCGGCGAGGTGGGTGTACCTGTCGTGCGTCTCTCCCAAATCGATGTCCGGCGTTGGCCGGCCGGCGATTCCATCGCCGCGGAAGTCGTCGAAGCGGCCTGGCATGGCCATGGGGGAATCTGGGAAGCGAACGGCATCCTCTACATGGCGGAGAACGGCGTCCGGCGCCGCGTGCCGAGCATGAAGGCAGCGGAAGCCTGGAGCTTGCAGCTGCGACGGGGAACGCCGCCGCCGGCCGAACAGCTCGGGCAGCTTGCCGAAGGCTTCCCGGTAATCGCGCCGGTCCGCGTTGCGGAGCATTTGTAGCCGAAGAGGCTGAACAGACTCGCCTGACGAATCGTTGAGGCAGCAGGCAGCCGGAGCGTCACTTCGGCGCTTCGGTGCTTCTGCGTCTACGGCCGCGTATCGGCAGTACCGCGAAAGGACTGCCGCGCATATGCTGATAAGGACCAATACCGCGATGAGCGTCGCATGTCCAATCTTGCGTTTGGTCGCGCTGACCAATCATCATTCCCGGGAGTTCCAGTTAAAGGAGGACGTGTCATGCAGCATATCGTGACGGAAATGATCGAGCATATATCCCATTCCCAGGAACAGCTGTCGCGCATCCTGGAGGGCAAACGCCATGTCGCCGTCCGAATGGCGCAGCTCGTTCATGCGCTTCCGGACCAGCATCCCGGTTTCGGCGGCTTTGATGATTTGATGGACAATTCCAAGGCGGTGACGGGGAGCGTCGTCGCTTATTTGAACAGCATCGCCGAGCTTCAGGAGTCGCTTGCCGTGACCTTGAGCACGGTCATGAAAGAGTTCGCAATCGAGGACGAAGAATAAGGCGGAGGAAGGGAGCATCAATTCATGAGTCGGGAAACGGCATATGCTAAAATGCTGGACGCCTCCGCCAAGCTGCAGTGGAACGTGGCGATGATTTTGGAGGCAAAGGCGCTGGAGGCCGAGAAGGTGCGGTCGTGGATGCTCAATCATGTGACGCCGGATGCTTTCGCCGACCATCAGGCGCATCTGAAGGCGACGATTAGCGTGCATGATCAGCTGGTCGAAGTCATCGACGGGCTGACGAAGCTGAACATGGGGATGACGAACGTGCTGAAAGCCGCGCTGCGTCATCAAGACGGCGAATCGGAGGGCGGTTTCGAAGGTATGCTCGGCGGCTCGTTCGATTTGGGGGAGAAGCAGTAATGGATCGGAATCGGCTGGAGCGCGAGGCGCGCATCGCGCTGATCGGCGCGCTTTCCCGCAGTCAAACAGCCGTCGCCCGGATCTTGGAAAGCGTAGGGGATATGGCACGGAACGACCCCGGCATGGCCATGTCCATCAAGCGCAATATGAATTCGCTCGCGGCGATGCAGCAGACGCTCTCCGAGATGGTGCGCGCCATGGAGCGCCATCCGTCGCGGCGAAGCACGGGGAAGCCGGCCGGCCGGCCATGGCTGAACCGCAGCGCGGCATTGCCGGGCGGCAGCAAGGAGCCGTCGGAGCGCAAAGGAGGAAACCGAAGTGGTCGCAGCAGCCGTAAGGACGAATAAACGGCGCAAAGCAGCGGGGCAGAAGCGCAAGAGCAGCGCGAAGCCGCGGTACCAGGGCAAACGGAGCAAGTCCTCCCGCGGGAGAAAATCGACGCCGCGCAGGAAGCAGCGGACGCGTCAGCCGCAAACCGGAGCCGGCTATAATCAGGCCTTCGACGCCGCCTATAATCAGGGCTACAATCAAGGCTTCGCCAAAGGCTTCGAGGACGGCCATCAGATCGCTTACGAGCAGCAGAACGGTTAAGCAAAGGCTGGAGCGGGCTTGGAGCAGGCTTAGAGCAGAAGAACCCCGTTTTCCGCACGCAGGCGGAGGCGGGGTTCTTGGCATGTCAACAATCGCGTTAACAACTCAGTTCTGAGGGGGGTCTTGGCATGCCAACAATCCAGTTTACAGCTCAGTTCTGAGGCGGGGGTTGGCGGTCAAGCGAATGAATAGAACGACTGCAGGAGCCGGAAACGGAGGCATTTGCTAACAACAAAAAAGAAAGCTCTCCGCGCCAAACTGAAATTGGCGGGAAGAGCTTGATTGACAACGAAATAGCCTGTCTTACTGGAAGCCGCGTTTCGTGCCGTTCGTCAGAACCGGCAAGTTTTTGATCTCGCTGGTCATGGTGGAATGACAGATGGGGCAGGTCGGAAACTCTCCGAACGAGAAATCGTTCCTCATCCAGCAAGAGCAGCTTTCGTTGGTGCATGTCCAAATAGACGTCTCTTCTTCCGGGATCGGTTCCACTTGCTTTTTTGAGAAATGAATGATCAAGCCCTCCTTCACTCGTACGCATGCCTTTATCCTCTTATAATATGTGATTGGACTGCCAAAAATATACTACTTTTTGTAATTCTGTCTAACAACCTTTGGTTTGAAGATCTCGAGCCGCAAATATGACATGCGTTATCCGCCGATTGCACCCGCAGGGAGCCAACGAATCATGCGATTTTTGGTCAAATTGACCATTTTTATTCCAAAAATATCCTCAACCCCTTATTACCCTCAAATGCCCTCATTACAGCACCGCCTTTGCTTCTTCGTTGCATATTTTCAAGCGCGGAAGGAAAAAGAGAGCCCGAGAGGTGCACCCCGTACACTACCTAACATTCAGAAAGAAAAATGCACTTTGCAGCTCGTTTGCGTTTCCCTTGTAGGGGCAGCCGCAAGACGATTTGAGGGTGCATTTTGCTTAAAGAAGTGCCCAAGCCCAAGTGCAGGCATGTCAATTGAGAGTGACTTTGGTGATTCGGAGCCCACAGCATCGGAGCCTGGCCCTAAAAAAGCTGCAAGCGCAGGTTTTGCGAATGGATGCGACTTTGGTGCGGAGCACCACGGGAGCATCCATCGCAAAACCGGAGCCCGACTTTGGTGCGAAGCACCACGGGAGCGCTCATCGGCATTGCCGGCCCTGAAGCGCAGCTGCCCAGCATTTCCAGCGCGAAGCGCGACAGCCGCCGCTGCACGTTCGCCTTAGGGGTCATCAGCCAATTTTGTATCCCGCGCGGACAAGTGACCAAGAGCCTTGCCTGTCATTCGCATATATATGGTGACAGAAGATACGATCATTCAGAGGTGGCGACTGTGCAAATTGAGGAACAAATGAACGCCCAGGCGGCAGCGGCGGGATTCGCGTCTGGATATGAGAACGGGCTGCGGGACGGCGCCTGCGAATATTTGCTCCGGCATTTGCAGCCGGCGGCGCCGATGAAGAGGGACAGCCGCGTCCTGTACATTCCGCAGGGGTTCGAGGGAATCGATCAAGGCATTATCGAGGCGCTGCGCCAAACCGTGCGCGAGGTATACGTAGCGGATGCCACGAGGATGGCGGAACAGGCTGCGCTGATCCGGCCGGACTGGGTGCTGGTGCTGAACGGGCTTCATGTTTTTCCGGCTAACCATCTGCAGCAGGTCGATACCGTTCGTTCGCTTGGGATACGGACGGTTATTTGGTTTGCCGATGATCCGTACGTTACGGCGGACACGATGTACATCGCGCCGCGTTACGACGTCGTGCTGACGCATGAGCTGAGCACGATGCAGATGTATCGGGACCGGGGCTGCGCAAAAGTGATCTATATGCCGCTGGGCGTCGATCACAACCGGTTCAAGCCGATGGTGGTCGAGGAGAAGTACCGCAGCGATGTGTGCTTTATCGGTCAAGCGTTTTGGAACCGGGTGGAAATGTTCGATGCGCTGGCCCCGTATTTGAAGACGCGCAAGGTGTTTATCGCCGGGGGGCTCTGGGAGCGGTTGAAGCGGTTCAAGGAGATGGAGCGATTCATCCGGATCGGATGGCTGCCGGTAGAGGAAGTGGTCAAATATTACAACGGGGCGCGCGTCGTAATCAACCTGCATCGGACAACCGAGGTAGGCAAGGACAACAAGAACGTGCTTAATTTGCCGGGACGCTCGATTAATCCCCGGACCTACGAGATATTGGCCTGCGGCACGATGGAGCTGACGGATCGGCGGGAGGATCTGCCGAATTATTACGTGCCCGGTCTCGAGCTGGACACATTCGCCAATGCCGTGGAGCTTCGGAACAAGCTGGACTACTACTTGACGCACGAGGATGAGCGGCGGACGATGGCGCTTCGCGGTTTGAAGCGGACGCTGAACGATCATTCCTACCTGCGGCGTCTGCAGCAGATCGGGGAGGTGCTGGGATGGTAAGACGAGGGAGGAAGACGATGACAACGACGAGAAAGCGGCGGCGCGCTAGAGCAGGCACCGGGCGCGACGCGCTTCATGGCCGCCGCGACGCGCACCAAGGCCGCGTGGAAGGCTTCCGGCTCGGATGGGAGCACGGTCACTGGTTCGGGCGCTGCGAAGCGGCGCTTCAAGCCGGCGCCGAACCCCCCCCGCCCATCGTTCAGGCGCATGTCCTGTTCGTGGCCACGGGGAAAGGCTTTCCCTATTCGCCGCTCGACATCGCCATCGCCGAAGCGTTCCGAGGCCAGGTAGCGCAGCTGACGATCACCGACACGAAGCAGCCCGTGGCCGACCTGGCCTTGCGGATCCGTCCGGATTTCGTCATCGTGCTGGACGGCCTGGAATTCGATGTCGCCCATGTGGACCGCATGCGGGCGGCGGGGATTCGCACGGCCATCTGGTTCACGGATGATCCCTATTACACCGACATCACCTCGAAGATCGCTCCGCATTACGACGTCATCTTCACGCTCGAGCTGATCTGCGTCGAGTATTATAAGCGGCTCGGCTGTCCGAATGTCCATTATTTGTCCTTAGGCGCGGATCCGTCCTCCTTCCGGCCGCGCAATCCGGAGCGCTCGCAGCGCCATGAGATTTGCTTTATCGGATCGGCGTACTGGAAGCGGGTGGCGTTTTTCGATCAGCTGACCCGTTATCTGGCCTCCAAAGATACGCATATCTCCGGTATCTGGTGGGAGCGGCTGAAGGAGTTCAACCTGCTCGCGAGCAAGATCGAGCTCGGCCGCTGGATGGATCCCTTGGAGACCGCCAATATGTACAACGGCGCCAAAATCGTCATCAACATGCACCGTTCCCCGGACGACGACACGTTCAACAACAACAGCGCGGGCATTCAAGCGATCTCGCCGAATCCCCGCACCTTCGAGATCTCCGGCTGCGCGACGCTCCAGCTGACGGACATCCGCGACGATCTCGCATCCTTCTATACGCCGGGCGTGGACATCGTTACCTATGCGTCGCCGCAAGAGATGATAGAGAAAATCCAATATTATCTGACCCACGAGGAAGAGCGTCGGGCCATCGCGATGCGCGGCATGATCCGGACGATGCGGGAGCATACGTACGCGAAGCGGATCCAGCGCATGCTGGGGCTGTTGTTCCCGGTATGAGTGACGGTGCGGGATGGGTGTACGGCCGGGCAGGGCGACATTTTGTGCGTTTGCTGGCGGTTCAAATGACGTGCCGCGTCAGCGGCCTTCCAAATACTATATAGAAACTAGGATCAAAGAGTAGAGCAATACGGGACGGAGGTGAACGCCTGCTCGAGCTTTGCCGCTGACGAGCGAGGCAGCCGATTGAAGCATACGAAGCCGAAAATGCTGGTCTTCTCGCATATCTGCAGTCCCCAATACGTAACGGGTGCCGAGAAGCTGTTGTTGTTTATGGTCAGGGAACTGCTGCCGGTATTTGCATGCACGCTGGTCGTTCCGAACGAAGGCGTCATTGCGTCAGGTGCCAGGAGCCTTGGCATCCCAGTCATCGTACAGGATATCCCGCTTGTCGTCCCGCTCTACTTGGCGCTCCCGCATTTGCAAGAAGAGATTGCGAAGCAGCAGCAGGAGCCTTCCTGGCAAGAACTGCTCGCGCTGCTTAGCCGGGAGCAGCCGAACGTCATCCTTGTCAACACCTGCGTGCACCCGCTTCCCGCCATTGCCGGCAAAGCGCTCGGCATTCCCGTCGTATGGTCCGTCATGGAAGCGATCCGCGACACGCCTTACACGGCAGCGTCCGCCGCGGTGTTCGAGCAGCATGCCGACTTTATCGTCGGCATCTCGGAAGCGGCGCTCGGGCCGCTCCGCACGCCGGGCATGATCCCGAGAACGAAGCTCGTTTACCCCTCGTGGCATCAGAACGAGCTGCGGCCGGAGGGCTGGCAGGAGCATCGCGTGAATCGGCGCAGGCAGCTCGGCATCGAAGACCAACATCGGCTGGTCGGGTACATCTCCTCGTCCATCTTCGATGCCAAAGGATTGGAGCATTTCATGCAAATGGCAGTCCGCAACGCCGTGCTGCATCCGAAGGCGATGTTTCTGATCGTCGGCAATCCCGTCGACCAGCCGTACTTCGACCAGTGTCTGGACATCGCGCGCAGGCACGGGCTGATGGAGCGCTTCCGCTGGCTGCGATTCGAGGAGCAGGTATCCACGGTTTACCCGGCGATGGATCTGCTCGTCGTTCCGAGTTTGATGGCGGAGGGCTTCGGGATGACGGCGCTCGAAGGCATGGTGTTCGGCAAAGCGACCGTGGTCTACGGCTCCGGCGGTCTCGCCGAGATCGGCCGAGCGACGGGCAACGGCGCGTATGTCGTCCAGACAGGAGACATCGACGGACTGGCGGGCAAGGTTTCCTCGCTGCTGAGCGACGATGTTGCCCTGCAAGCAGTCGGCGCACGCAGCGCGCGGGAGGCGCATGCCGCATTCGGCATCGCCGTTTATCGGGAAAGGCTGCAAGCCTTCATCGATTCGCTCAAGCTGGAAGGCCAGACGCCAAGGGTGTTGAAGGGCAGCGGGCCTGCGATCTACCTGTTCGACCAAGGCAAGCTTCGGCCTTTCCGCACGATGGAGGCGCTTCTCGGCGTCGGCTATCGGCCCGAGGATGTGCGCATCGTGCCGGATGCCTTCATTGCCTCTTGGCCGATCGGCGAACCGATCGGCCAGGAGAAACAGGCGGCGCAGCCGGCTCGTCTGAAGCGCCGGAAGCATGGAGGCAGGCAATTCGGGAAGCGGCTCGGCAAGCGGCGGAGCGGTACCAAGCTGAGACGCGGCAAAACGCGGACCGGCAGCGGCAAAGCCTCGGGCGGCAGGAAGAAACGCCGCAGAAAAGCATCGTAGCGGAAGCGCAGATCACCAGAAGGAGGAAACCTTTCATGCGCGTTGTAACGATTTTGGGCACTCGTCCGGAAATCATTCGCCTTAGTCTCATTATTCAGAAGCTGGATGCGCTGGCCGAGAAGCATGTGCTCGTGCATACCGGACAAAACTTTTCTCCTTCCTTGTCGGATGTGTTCTTTCGGGAGCTTGGACTGCGGCAGCCGGATGTGCTGCTCACCGACGCGAAGCAGACGCTCGGCGGTCAGCTGTCCGTCATGTTCGCGGAGACGGAGCGGGTGCTGACGGCGCATAAGCCGGACGTCGTGCTGCTTCTCGGCGATACGAACAGCGCGCTGTGCGCGATCATCGCCGAGCGGATGGGCATTCCGGTCGTGCATATGGAAGCCGGCAACCGGTGCTATGATCTGTCGGTTCCGGAAGAGAAGAACCGCCGGATCATCGACGCGGTATCGTCGATCAACATGCCTTATACGGCCTACAGCAAGGGCAACCTCCTGCGGGAGGGATTCCCGAGCAACCGGATCGTGCAGACGGGTAACCCGATCCACGAGGTCATCACCCACTACAAGCCGCAGATCGACGCGAGCGACGTGCTGGAGCGCTTCGGGCTCGAACCCGGCGGGTACGTGCTCGTCACGGCGCACCGCGCGGAGAACGTCGACGTGCCGGAGCGTCTGACCGGCATTCTGGAGGGCTTGAACCGCGTGGCGCGCCGCTTCGATAAGCGCGTCATCTGCAGCGTGCATCCGCGGACGAGGTCGCGCATCGACAGCGGAGCCGTACAGGTCGACATGGATGCGAGGGTGGAGTTTCACGAGCCGATGGGATTCTTCGACTTCGTGCGGCTCGAGCAGCATGCGCTGCTCGCGATAACGGACAGCGGAACGGTTCAGGAGGAATGCTGCCTGTTCAAGGTGCCGACGGTTACGATTCGGCAGACGACGGAACGTCCGGAGACGATTGACTGCGGCAGCAACGTGGTATGCGGCTTGAACGCGGTCCGGATCGAGGAAGCGGCGGCGGTCATGACGGCGCTGCCTGCGAAGTGGGAATGTCCGGAAGGGTATCTGGCCGGGGACGTATCGGATAAAGTGGTTAAATTTGTGCTTGGAGGGAAATGGAATGTTTACTAATCAGCGCATACTGGTCACCGGGGGTACGGGTTCCTGGGGCTATGAATTGATTCGCCAGCTGCTGCCTCAGCAGCCGAAACAGATCATCGTATTCTCCCGCAACGAATCCAGCCAGGTGGCGATGAACCGTTCGTTCGAGGATCCGCGCCTCAGCTTCTGCATCGGGGACATCCGTGATAAGGAAGCGCTGATGCGCGCCTGCGAGCGGGTGGATTACGTCTTTCATTTGGCGGCTTTGAAGCATGTGCCCGTATGCGAGGATCAGCCTTACGAGGCGCTCAAGACGAACGTGATCGGCACGCAGAACGTCATCGAAGCGGCGATCGCGAACGGCGTGAAGCGCGTCATCTACATCTCGACGGATAAGGCGGCGAACCCGTCCAACTTCTACGGCATGACGAAAGCGATCGGCGAGAAGCTGATCGTGTACGCGAACCTGCTTCATTCCGAGACGACCTTCGTCTGCGTGCGCGGCGGCAACGTGCTCGGCACGAACGGCAGCGTCGTTCATCTGTTCACGAACCAGATCAAGAACAAGCAGCAGGTACGCATCACGGACATGAACATGACCCGCTTCTTCCTGACGCTGCAGGATGCGATCACGCTGCTGTTCAAAGCGTCGATGGAGAGCGTCGGCGGCGAGATATTCGTCATGACGATGCCGACCTGCCGGATTATCGATCTGGCCGAGGTTCTGATGGAAGACATGGGCATCGATGCGGAAATGGTGGAGACCGGTATCCGTCCGGGCGAGAAAATTCATGAGATTTTGCTCACGGAGCATGAAAGCTTGACTACGGTATCGTACGACGAGGAGTATCTCGTCATCCTGCCTACGCTCGATATTCCGGGGCTTCGCCAGCACTATGCCGCGAATCCGAAGGTCGACTTCGACAGCTACAGCTCCGCCGTCGCGCTGATGACGAAGGATGAGATTCGCTCCATGCTCGTCAGAGGCGGGTTCCTATCATGAAGCTCCTCGTCATCGGGGGCAACGGCATGGCGGGGCATGTGCTGATCCGTTATTTCCGCGAAGCGCATCCCGAGCATGAGGTCGTCTATACGACGCGGAGGGCGGACGGAGAAGGGAGTCTGGCGCTTGATGCGACGGATGCCGAATCGGTCGCGGCCCTTGTCCAGTCGGTGCGGCCGGAGATTATCATCAACGCGGCCGGCGTCTTGAATCAGGACGCCGAGACGCACCCGCTCGCCGCGTACATGGTGAACGGCTTTCTGCCGCACTGGCTGCGCTATGCCGCAGATACGATCGGCGCGCGCGTCATTCATATCAGCTCGGACTGCGTGTTCAGCGGCGCTCGCGGGTCGTATACGGAGCAGGACCATCCGGACGGAACGTCGGTCTACGCGCGATCCAAAGCGCTTGGAGAGCAGCGCTACGGCCGGCATTTGACGATCCGGACCTCGATTGTCGGACCGGAAATCCGTCCGGCTGGAATCGGCCTGCTGAAATGGTTCATGGCGCAAAGCGGTCAGGTGAAGGGATACGCCAACGTGTTATGGAACGGGGTGACGACGCTGGAGCTGGCGAAGGCCGCGGCGTTCGCTATCGAACATCCGCAAATTGGCGGCTTGGTTCATTTGACGGCTAGCGAACCGGTGAACAAGCTTACGCTGCTGCTCTTGTTCCAGGCGGCATTCGAAGTGCAGGATGTGCGCATCGTGTCCGACGACCGGGTGTCGATCGACCGGACGCTCGTATCGACGCGGCGAGACTGGACGTATCGGACGTCTGGCTATATCCCGATGCTGGATGAGCTGGCCATGTGGATGAAGCAGGCATGAGCCGGCCGCGCCTGCTCGTGACGGGCGCGGGCGGGTTCTGCGGCGAGCATGCCTGCCGGCATTTTGCATCGCTCGGCTGGCAGGTGACGGCGGCCGTCCGCCGTCTTCCGGCAGCGGGCGCGGCTGAATGGGCATGGCTCGGCGGCGTAGATGCCGTCCTGGCCTGCGATCTGTCCTCGCGAAGCGAGACGGAAGCGCTGGCGCAAGGCGCAGCACCGGATTATGTGTTGCATCTGGCAGGCGCCAACGCCGTCGGCGCATCGTGGAACGATCCCGCGGCCGTGCTGCAGAGCAACGTCATGGGAACGGTCCATCTCCTGGAAGGCATCCGGCATCTCGGCAAGCCGAGCCGGGTGCTGGTGGCAGGGTCGATGCTGCGGTTTCCGCTGGCGTCGGCAATGGATGGCCCGATGCCGCAGCATCCGTACAGCTTGAGCAAGACGATGCAGGTACTCGTCGCGCAGAGCTGGGCGTCGCTGTTCGCGATGGACATCATCGTCGCGGAGCCGTCTAATTTGATCGGCCCCGGCCGGTCGGGCGGGTTGTGCGGGCTGCTCGCGCGTCATGCCGCGGCAGCGGAACGCGCCGCCGATCGCGGCACGGATGCGCCTGCGCCGTTTCGCTTTTCTTCGCGCGGCGAGCGGCGCGATCTGCTTGACGTGCGCGATGCGATAGCCGCGTACGAGCTGCTGTTCAACGCGGGCACGAGCGGCCGCGTCTACACCATTGCGTCCGGCATCATGCGGACGCTGGAAGAAATTGCGGACGCGTTCAGCGCGCTCGCGCTGCAGCCGCTGCGGTGGGAGTTCGGCGACTCGGATGCCGCATCGCCGTTGCCGCCCGATATCGGCGGCACGGCAGCGCTCGGCTGGTCGCCTCGCTATTCGCTGAAGCAGTCGCTGCAGGATACGCTGGAAGCCGCTCGTCTGCACGTATGATCATTTTGCTGGAGATAGGAGGGAAGCAGCATGGGCGTTCAACCATCTAAACCACTCGTCACCATTGTCATCCCATTCTATAACGATCCCTATGTCGCCGAAGCGGTCGAGAGCGCGCTCTCGCAGACGTACGGCAACATCGAGATCATCGTCGTCGATGACGGTTCGACAATGCATCAGGAACCGCTCCACCGCTACGCCGGCCGCATTCATTACATCGGCAAGGCAAACGGCGGCACGGCGAGCGCGCTGAACACGGGCTTCCGGCTTGCGGGCGGGAAATACGTGGCATGGCTCAGCTCGGATGACCGTTTCTACCCCGACAAAATCAAGCGGCAGGTCGAAGTCATGGAGCGTACGGGCGCACAAATCAGCCACTCCGGCTTCGATATGATCGACGGGCGCGGCATGATGACGGACTTCAATATCATTCCGCCAGGCACGGCGACCGGCGATTTCTATCGGGCGTTCCAGAACAGCAACCCCGTGAACGGCTGCACGGTCGTCATGACCAAGGAGCTGTATTGGACCGTCGGACCTTTCAACGAAACGATGCGGTACACGCATGACCTGGATTATTGGTTTCGCGTGCTGCTCTCGGGCACGCCGTTTCAACTGCTGCCGGAGCCGCTCTGCGCATACAGGAGGCACGAGCAGATGGGGACGGTCAAGCATGCCGAGGCCATCGCGCGCGAGGTCAAGAACACCTTCGCCAAATACGAAGCGCGCTGGCTGTTGTATCTCATACAGCTCGGACTTATCCCTCGTGGAGGCAGCCAATCGCCAGCGAGAAAAGCAGGGCTCAGTGGAAAGCCGCGCGGCTCGTCGCGTTAACGAGAACCCAAAAAGACCGCGTTCCCAAGGAACCTTGGCCCCGCCCTGCGAGCGGAAACAGCGTTCAATGGAGACTCGGTCTTTCATTTGGCTGTACATAAGCAGTCGTCGCTGACATCGCCGCAGCCGCCGGAATCTAAAGCTTCCCGTGCCACGACTCTTCAGGTCGATCGGCAGGGTAGCCGTGAAGGGTACGGTAGGCTTTGCGCTCCAACGTGAAATCATGCCATACCTTGCTGCTCTCCGGATGCGCGGCATGAAACGCAAGACAGCGAAACGCATCCTCCAGGCAGGGGTCTTCCCAATAGCCGCACTGCTTCTCCCATGCATCGATCAGCTCGGCGCCGTCTTTGCCCGCAAGCTCTTCAAGCTCGCGGAACCCCATGTCCACCACGCGCTGCGCCACCTTCGGACCGATGGAGGGAACCGACTGGAACTGCGCCAGTCCGCGAAGCTGCGCCGCGCGTTCTAACGAAACATCCAAACACCGGGACAGCTCGGCCGCATCCGTTCGGGCAATATCTCCAATTGCGATGGAGCACTCCTTCAACCGTTTCTTGTCCCCTGCTGTCAGCGGCAGCTTCGGTGCCGTCCTATTCATGATCGATTCCTCCCAACCTGAGTGTGCTACGCGAACAAGCTGATCAGATTTCCGTCCGGATCGGCGATAACGGCATAACGTTGGCCCCAGAACGCGTCCCACGGCTCACGAATGCTTTCATAACCATGCGAAGTAACTTTGCCGTGCAGCTCGTCCACCGCCTTGGCGCCATCACAGGCAAAAGCAAGCTCGATGCGATGACCTGACGGTTCCTCCCAGCGGCCGTAGACATCTCTCGCCACCTCGACCGTATCGAATGCGATGCGGACGCCGTCCTGCAGGATTTCCACGTGAGGCTGACCGTCCTGTTCCGCTGGAACGTCGAAGCCGAGCACCCGGTAGAAATCAAGCGCCTTCTTCATGTCTTTGACGACGATGCCGACCATATCGAGTTTAATTGTCATCTGCAACCAGCTCCTCTCATTTTCACCATCCAGTATAGCATAAAGGTTTCCAACCCTTCCTTTTCGTGCACCCGGCTTCTTTTCAAAACCTATCGTCGGCAGTACAATATAAGTCCAGGAACAAATGTTTGGAGCCGCGGCCGACGCGCCGGCGGTTCAGCGGAGGTGACGCGTGCAAATGGAGACAACGGCGCCGTTCGCGTTCAAGGCGAGCGATTACCCGGAGAAGCCGGGCTGCTACTTGATGCGCGATGCATCGGGCGTGCTGCTCTATGTCGGCAAGTCCAAGAGCCTGCGAAGCCGCCTGCGGTCCTACTTTACGACCCGCCATACGCGCAAAAGGCTGCAGGAACTCGTGGCGCAGATTGCCAGCATCGAGATTATTCTCGTTAACAACGAGACGGAGAGCCTGCTGCTCGAAAATAATTTGATCAAAATCCATAAGCCGCCCTATAATCGCGCCCTTAAGAAGGATAACAGCGGCTATGCGTATTTGGAGTTGACCGGGGAACGCATCCCGCGGCTGACGGTTCATTATCGGGACCGGCGCGAGTCCGCTCCTGCGACCGAGTCTGTCTCCGTGCGTAAAGGCGCCAAGGACGCCGGAGAAGAGCCGGCATACGAGCCGAAGCGGTTCGGTCCATTCGCGAATGCTAGATTCCGCACGGAGCTGCTGGAGTTTCTTGCCGACCATTACAAGCTGCGCTCCTGCACGGTGCTGCCCAAACGCGCCTGCCTGCTTTACCACATCCATAGGTGCAGCGGCATCTGCGAAGGGCATATCTCCGAGGCGGATTACGCGAAGGACGTGAAGCAGCTGTCCGACCTGCTGTTCGGCGGCACCAAGGATGCGCTGATCGCCCGCATGTACGGTCAGATGACCGAGTACGCCGAGCAATTGAAATTCGAGAAGGCGCAGAACATGCTGGAGCATATCCGCAATTTGGAGAAGACGCCGGAGAAGCAGATCGTCGACCGGGAGACGAACCTCAACCAAGAGGTGCTCTACTTCGGCAGCGAAGGCGTCATGATCGCGAAGGTGCAGCAGGGGATGCTGCGGGATTTCCAGCTGCACGAACTGGAGAGGGGCTATGCGGAAACGGCATGCGACCGGTTTCTGATCCAACGCTACAGGGCGGAGACGAAGCCCGACGAGCTGATCGTTAACCGAATCGCCGATCCCGCCGCGGTACGAAGGGCGCTTCGCCGCCCCGGCGAGGGACAAGCTCCGGCGCTGCGCATCACGGAGCCGAAGCGCGGGCTGAAGCATGCCCTGCTGCAGCTGTGCAGGGAGAATTATGAATATCGCAAGGGCGGCGGGGAAAGCACCGATTTGGGATAACGAGTCTGCTAGGTCCTGGTTTCCTCTGACTGGCGCGAACACGAATGTATCTTCCACTATTCCGCAAAGGAGCCTATCCATGCAGCTGAATATCGAAGCAGGCCCATCTCCGGCCTTCCTCCGACTGAATGACTATATGAGCCGTCAAAGGGAATTGTCGCTCTCCTCGGGGGCTTCCTTATGCATCATCCACCGGGATGTCATCGTTCATGAATGGTATGAGGGGCAGCATGATTTGTCGCCGGGCAGCCGGCCGATCGATGCCGATTCACAATTTCATCTGGCATCCGTACGCAAGACGTACCTCGGTTTTGCCGTCAGTCTTGCCCTTGAGGAGGGACGGATCGCGAGCGTCGACGACCTCGCAGCCGATTATCTGGATGATGCCGACCGGACGTTGCTGGCAGGCACGACGATCCGCCACCTGTTGACGCATACGCACGGGCTTCAGGCAAGGAGCGTCCAGGCGCGCGTTTTTCCGCCGGGAACGGATTGGAGCTACAACAATAGCGGCGTGCACCTGCTCTTTCGGATCGTTGGCAGCGTGTTCGGCAAACCGCTGGCCGAAGTGCTCCGCGAGCGCGTCTTCGAGCCGCTTGGCTTCGGTCGGACGGGCTGGCGCAAGGAACGGACGGAGCAGCTCGTTTGGATGAACGACGATAGGTACGACGGTCATCAGGGTGCCGATAACAACATGTTCGCGAGCACGCGGGAGCTGGCTTATTGGGGCTTCTTGCATGTGAACAAAGGGTTGGTCGGCGGTCGGCAGATCGTGCCTCGGGGCGTGTTTGAACGGGCGGCCACCGTGACGTCTCCCGAAGAGCTTCCGGCCGATCGTCCGCGCAACGGCTTCTTGTGGTGGGTGCAGGATCGTCCATTGGACAGTTCCGAATTGGGGCCGTCGCTGCCCGCGGGATCCTATCAGTCCCTGGGCGCCTATGGCTGCGCGGTCCTCGTCCTGCCATCGCATGATGCGGTCGCGGTTCGCATGCTTAACCAGCGCGAGAAGAGTCCGGCGGGCTACGATTATTTGGCGGACATCCGCGGCTTCGGTGACGTAGTGAAGGCGACGCTCGAATATGCTAGTATCATAAAATAACTTAGATTTCCAAAATAAATCAAATACATTGGAGGGAATGCGATGGATCCATTGCTATTGGATATTCCGACGCAGTTCGAGACGGAACGGCTGCTGATCCGCGTGCCTCGTCCGGGAGACGGGCGCGTCGTCTGGGAGGCCATTCAAGCTTCCATAAACGAGCTGCGGCCATGGCTGCCCTTTACCCGGCAAGATCAGACCGTCGAGGACGTCGAATCGAACCTTCGTACGGCGTATGCGAAATTCATTCAACGGGAAGACATGCGGCTGCTGATCTTCGATAAGGCGAGCGGGAGCTTCATTGGTTCCTCCGGACTGCACAATCCGAACTGGGACGTACGCAAATTCGAGATCGGCTACTGGATCGATACGCGGCATAGCGGCAAGGGCTATATGACGGAAGCGGTGGAAGGCATAACCGCGTTCGCGTTCACGGAGCTGTTGGCGCGAAGGGTGGAGATCCGCGTCGACGTGCTGAACGAGCGCAGCCAAGCCATTCCGTTGCGGCTCGGTTACTGGCACGAAGGCACGCTGCGCAACGACGACATGTCGGCGGACGGCACGCGGGTCCGGGATACGTACATTTTTGCGATGATTCCATGAGAGAGGAATTGAGGCCGCTTGGGAGAAGGCCGAGAAGGTCGACAACATGCACCAGGTTCCATAAGAGAGGATAGCGAGCCATCCTTCGTCATTCGGGAAGCGGAGAGGATCGAAATTCCGCTCGTTCATCGCTTGATGCGGCTGGCTTTCGAAGAATACCGCGGTCGGCTTCATCCCCAGTCAGGCGCGCTCAGGGAAGAAATCGCCGACATCGAAGCGAAGTTTCAGCGTGGCGGCGGGGCGATCCTAGTATGGCGGGGGACGGAGGCGATCGGTTCTGCGCAATATAGTTGCAAGGAGAATTATATGTACATCGGCCGCGTGTCCGTCGTGCCGGAAGCAAGGGGATATGGACTTGGCTCGCGTATCTTGGCTTTTCTGGAGCAGCTTGCGCTGGATAAAGGCATGCCGGAAACCGGGCTGGAGGTCCGATTATCCGTGCCGCACAATATTGCGTTCTACCGGGCCAAGGGCTACGAAGTCGTCGAGCACCTCGAATATCCGGAACGAACGGATTCGTGGTACGTGATGCGCAAGCGAATCGAGCGTGGTGGGTTATGAGAAGAAGACAGCTGATACTGGATGTCGGCGGCGTCATTCTCTCCAACTTGGATACTTTCTGGGAGAGGATCGCCGAGGCTGCAGGCAAGTCCTATGATGAGATTCGAAATGCGTATGCGGCGGACATTCGCGAAGGCTTATGGAGCGGCGCGTTGCCGGAAGCCGAATTCTGGCGCTGGCTTCAGGTCTGTTATCCAAGCGTGGCTGCGGACGAAGCTCGCGAGTTGCTCCTTGGCCAAATGCAGCCGCTGCCCGCGGTTCACCGCATTCCGGCGTGGAGCCGGGTGGCGGATGTTCACATTCTGAGCAATCACCGAGCGGAATGGCTGGTCCCTTGCTTGGCGCCCATCCGAGCTTATTTGGGACATGTCATCGTTTCTAGCGAAGCGGGAGCGAGCAAGCCGGCCGCGGGTATTTTCGAACAGCTGCATAGACTGCTTGACCCTGCGGCACCGATTCTTTACGTGGACGACCATCGGAAGAATCTTGCCGTGGGGGAGCAGTTCGGCTGGCAGAGCCTCCTGGCGGACGAAGCAGGAGCATGGATCGAGCAAGTAAATGAATGGCTCCATATGGAGTAAATAAGTATTCGTAAATGGGATTATTGCCTGATGGCGAATTCATCGGGTGTGCGTCCAGCGCAGGTTTCGAGAAGCGCTCGGAAGGCTAGGCTAGTTGAGGTAGGCTGGAAGCCACTATTCGAGGAGGGTATGAAATGGCGGGAATCGCAAAGAAATTAACGGATTTGATCGGCAATACGCCGATGCTGGAGCTCTCGAATTTCGGGAGCAGGCTGCAAGCGGAAGCGGGAATCATCGCCAAGCTGGAGTACTTCAATCCTGCGGGCAGCGTGAAGGATCGGATCGGCTATGCGATGATCAAGGACGCGGAGGAGCGCGGGCTGCTGAAGCCGGATTCCGTCATCATCGAGCCGACGAGCGGCAATACGGGCGTAGGATTGGCTTTTGCGGCCGCGGCGCTTGGTTATCGGCTGATCATCGTGCTGCCGGAGAGCTTCAGCTTGGAACGGCGGAAGCTGCTGACGGCGCTCGGCGCGGAATTGATTCTGACGCCGGCGATGGAAGGCATGTCCGGAGCGATCAAGAAGGCCGAGGACCTGGCGGCGGAAATTCCGCATTCGTTCATTCCGCAGCAGTTCGAGAATCCGGCCAACCCGGACGTTCATAAGCGGACGACCGCGGAAGAAATATGGCTGGACACGGAAGGCTCCGTCGATATTTTCGTGGCGGGCGTCGGTACGGGCGGTACGATCTCCGGCGTCGGCGAGGCGCTGAAGGCGAAGAAGCCTTCCGTCCAAATCGTGGCGGTGGAGCCGTTCGACTCGCAGGTGCTGGCCGGCGGGAAGAAGGGCAGCCACGCCATCCAAGGCATCGGCGCCGGCTTCGTTCCGGGTAATTTCAACCGTGCCGTCGTCGACGAGATTATTCCCATCCATAACGAGGAAGCGATCGAAGCGGCCAAGCTGCTCGCCAAGACGGAAGGGCTGCTTGTCGGCATTTCTTCAGGCGCTGCCGCCTTCGCGGCGGTGAAGCTTGCCAAGCGTCCGGAGAACCGGGGGAAAACCATCGTCGTGCTGCTGCCGGATACCGGCGAGCGGTATTTGTCCACTGCGCTGTTTGATTGAGTTGTACAAAACCGAAGCGGTTCGTCAGCCAGAGCTCTGGTTTCCTTTGATCGGGGTTGACGAACCGCTTCGCTATATCATGCAGGCTTTGCTTTTCCGGGAGAGGAGAAATGTGCTTGCTCACCAATCTTATCGTCGTCTTCGTGATGACGACGATCATCCACACGGCGGAGACGCTGTCGTATGCCGTTCGGCTTGCGGGCGTCCGCCTCAACAAAATCGCCGTCGCGCTGTCGTTGACCGGCATTATCGTGCTCGTATCGAGAACGGCGAATATGGTGCAAGGACCGATTGCGGCCAAATTCGTCGATTACGGGCGGACGCATGCGTCGTTCCCGATGCTTCATTATTTGCGCGTGACCTTGCTCGGCGCTTCAGTCGGCACGTTGATCGCGATGATGTTGTTTCCAACCTGCGTGAACCTCTTCGGCCGCATGATATCGAAGCTCGAGGTCGCCGGCTCCGTGCCGAAGATGATATCAAGCGTAACGATCGGCCAGCTTAAGAATACGCGCCATTATATTCGTCTGCCTCGGTTCAAATGGCGGCGATTCCGTTACTTGGGCATCTCGAAGACGTTCATACTGCTCAGCATGCTCGTCACTTCCTTCTATACCGTAGGCGTGTTGTCCGCATTATACGCTGCACATCTTTACCCTCACCTCAGCACGACGGCTTCGCAGGCTTCAGGCATCATCAACGGCCTCGCGACGATTATGCTCACCATCTTCATCGACCCCCAGCTCGGACTCATCACGGACAAGGCACTCAGCAACCCGGAATACCGCACCAAGCTTGGCAAAATCTACGTCGCGCTCATGACGGCGCGCTTCTTCGGCACGATGCTCGCGCAGCTGATCGTTGTTCCTGCGGCATATGTCATCGGCTATTTCGTGACGATTATTTAATAGAATTTCTCGGAGCATTTCATAGATAGAAAGATAGATAGATAGATAGATAGATAGATACATATATAGATAGATTAGTAGAGTAGAGAGCCAGTATTTGATTAGAAATGGAGGAGCTTTGTCATGAAAGACCTTATTCCTGAATCGATCATCCGACTGGCGGAAACGTTCCAGCTGCCGGAGAGAGCCGTCCACAGCGAAGAGCTGCCCTGGGTTCCATTTACGGACAACGAGTCCTGTTACTTCAAGCCGCTGCGCTTCGACCTGAGCACAGGGACGTGGACGTACCTGTTCCGAATTAAGCCCAACCAAGTGTTAGGCAAGCATCGACATACGGGCGGGGTCGTGATCGGCTACAACCTCCAGGGCAAGTGGCGATACGAAGGCCGCAGCTGGGTAGCTGCGCCGGGTACGTTCGTGTTCGAACCGCCGGGTGACATTCATACGCTGATTTCCGAAGAGGAAGAGGTTATTACGCTGTTTATCTTAAGCGGGGCTCTTCAGTATTTTGACGAGAACGATCAGATCATTGGACAAGATGATATTTATACGGTGCTGAATAAGTATCGGAAGTTCTGTGCGCTGCATGGGATTGCGGTTAGGGAGGATTTGATTTACTAGAGGAGTTTGGAAAGCGAAGATGACGTTATCTTCTAATGACGTTATCGGAAATTACATGAATGCTTTTTTGAAATTCAAGGAGGGAAAGAATGACGACTATATATATGGTTAGACATGCTGAATCACCATACTCAGAAGGCAATGAAAGAACAAGGGGACTGACTCTTGAGGGAAAGAAGAAGGCGGAAGAAATAACCGAGATACTTATAGATGAAGGAATAAACGTAATTGTTTCCAGTCCGTATGCCCGAGCAATTCTAACGATTGAAGGATTTGCGCGAAGATTAAATCTGGACATTAAGATCGTTGAAGATCTAAGAGAGAGACACTTTGCAGGAGAAGATTATATTATTTCTGACGCTGAGTTTATGCTCGCTTACAGACGAATGTTCAGTGATCCCGACTATGCATTGCCAGGAGGAGAGTCAAACACTGTTTGTCAGAATCGAGCGATAGCAGCGTTGAAATCGATTATGGAAGAGAACGAGGGAAAGAAAATCGCTATCGGAACACATGGGAATGTAATGACATTGATGATGAATTATTTTGACGCTGCATATGGATATGATTTTTCAATTCAAACGACGAAGCCGGATATTTATAAATTGCAATTCGAAGATGATCTATTAAAAGAAGTTACAAGACTAGAGAGCAAATAAACCACTCATTCACCATTAAGGAGGTAACTGATGAAAGTCAAACGGATCGTAACAAATATACATTCGGATTCTATTTCAAAAGCTAAATCCTTTTATCAAGATGTTTTAGGACTCGATGTGCTCATGGACCAAGGTTGGATTACAACTTACGGATCAGATCAAGACATGAAAGTACAAATTACGATTGCTTCGCAGGGAGGGGCTGAGACTCCGACTCCAGACATATCGATTGAAGTGGATGATGTGGATACTGCCTATGCAAGATTTAGAGAGGGCGGATTCCGGATTGAATACGGACCTACGAATGAACCTTGGGGTGTAAGGAGATTTTTCGTAAGAGACCCGTTCGGAAGACTAGTGAATATTCTCGCTCACCAATAATACGCTTCAAAGGCGGAACATCAGCCAACACGACTTTGAAGGGGGAAGAACGATGCATATAAAGCAAACCATTGCGTTCATAGACCAAGAACTCTCGCGCACATTAGATGATTACGATGCATGGTTTGATATTAATCAAGAACTGCTTAGCTACAGACCTGTTGTAGGATGGAGTATCGCGCAAATTCTAGAGCACGTTACATTAACCAACCAGTTTTTATTGATTCTGATTCGTAAAGGCAAGCGAAAGGCTAAAGAACTTTCTTTGAAAGTCGATCTGATGCAAGAGCTAACTAGGTATCAAACTACATTAGGGGATTTAGAGAAGATTGCAGTGCACAACTCTTTTAAGTGGATACGACCAGAGCATATGGAGCCCAATGGCGAAAAGACTTTACATGAAGTAAAAACATTGTTAGAGGATCAAATAAGGGAATGCAAAGTAATACTATCTGAAATACCAAACGGTGAAGGAATCTTGCATAAGACGACCATGACAGTAAATGATCTAGGAAAGATAGATGTTTATCAATATATTTATTTTTTATGTCAGCATGCCAAGCGTCATATTACTCAAATGAATGGTGTGATGGAAGAGTTTAATAGGTTCAGAGGTACCGAGTAACTCAGATTAAGCTGGCACATCCGACGGTTAACAAAGCTCGAACGGGGTATAGAGCTATTTCGATAACGTTTCGCTGTCTCAGTTTTATAAATATTAGGTTAAATAGCAGGAAAGAGCATCCACAAAACGAATAATGAAGTGAAGAACTTCGAAAATTAAGGTTGAGCTAGCTATCTAAGAAAAGGAGCGATTCAAATGGAAACTCTGTATGTCGTGAAAGACGGAAAAATCGTTCAGTTCGACGGCCAAACGAAAGAAAAAAACGTGTTAGGCGAAGCCGCGATTATCGAAGCCTATGGGCAAAAAGCGATTGAAGATATCAATCGTTTCGGTGTATACAATATTAAGAAGTAATGCAGCTTACCGGCCCTCAGCTCGTGCCATACTGGTTGTCGTAACCGGATGAAAGCTGAAGCCGAGGTATGGAAATCGATATTTCAACTCACAATCACCGCCTGATCAAGGGCGGTTTTTATTTGCTCGAATAACGAGCTTGCTCGGATATCTGCTGACAGAGCAATGAAGGTTAGTAAAGAAATGACTTGAATATACTGGAGGTTTTACATGATATCCTATCGAGCGTTAACGATAGATGAAGTACAAAAACTTACCGAGATTGATCGTTCCGAAACAATCGATATTATTTATCATACGGAACACGGAGTTTTGAAAGAAACCGATGTCGCTCATGAATGTCCGGCTTGGGATGAAGAGCTAACGAAAGAGATTCAAGGACGCTTCATCTATGAATTGAAGAACGATGGCTTAGCGATCGGGGCATTTGATGGAGAACTGCTAGTGGGGTTTGGAGTCCTGGCGCATAAATTCAGGGGCAAGCATAACGATCAGCTTCAAATCGATCTCATGTTTGTTTCTAGGCGATATCGAAGACAAGGCATTGGAACAAGGATTATCAACGATTTGAGTGAGGAAGCAAGAGGACGAGGAGCGAAGTATCTCTATATTTCTTCGACCGAAACGAGATCTGCGGTTTCCTTCTATAAAAGCAGCGGGAGTCGGTTAACAGAAGAACTGGATGAAGAATTATTTAAGAAAGAGCCAAATGATATCCATATGATTAAGGAGCTGTATTAGCTGCACTGAAGCGAGGTGCTTCAGGTGTTGCTTAAGTTAGTAGAAGATAGACTGACTAATGAACAGGCAAAAGATTTGGTAACCGAATTCTTTAAACAGATTGAAAGCAGCATTGAGGACAAGAAATTATTTAGGCGGAACTATTGCGTTCATTTCGATATCCGATCTCAGAAAAATGGAGAAGCACTATTTATAGGTCAACGAAATAAAGGCGAAGAGACGATATGGTGGCAAATCTAAGCGTCAAATAGGGTGATTCTTGTGAGTTGGAAGAGCAGGATAAGAGCCGACCGAATTGAGGAGTATGAATAGGATTTATGAGGGGAGTACGGGAACCAGCATAAAAATACGTGAGGTGGTTATTTGAAGAGAGTCTATGGCACAATCGTCGTTGCGATGCTGGTTGGGGTTATCCTTATAGGTTGTAATAGTCCCATTTCAAGCACTAGTTCTTACATTATCGTACTTAATAAGGAAATCAAAAAAAGCAGTTATTTGATAACTGCTAAAAATCCCTACGATAAGAAAGCAGATGAATTCAACATTACAATAGACGATGAAAATGTATGGAATTTGTTGGAGGTTGGTCAAATCTATCTTGCCTCCTATGAATATAAGGACATTAAGAAACAAGTGAAGTTAGATTCAATCCAGCTTGCGGCTAAACCGGAAGATGTAAAATGAGGTTCGCAAGACCTCCGACGGAGCAAAATTACCTGCTTAAGTCCGGCTGAATACTAGCCCGCGGACCATTACTTCCTTCCATTCCCTTCCAGTAAAGTGAGAGTAGAACTCACGTGGAGAGGAAGCGGGATTATGCAAAGTCATATCGATCAAGAAGCGAAGCGCAAGCTGCGATTGTTCGCGGGCGAAAGAGGGCTAGTGCTGACGGGGCTGCTCGGCTTTATTCTGGCTGGGCTGTGCGGAGTGTGGACGCTTATGAACGGAGGAGAAGTCGCGCCGGGCGGCGACGTCTCGAAGGCGTTCTCCTTCGACGCGGCATTGGGCCTATTCTTGTTGTCGACCGCGGCGATCGCGCCGTTCTCCGCCATGGGTGAGCGAAGTCGGACGTGGTTCCGAAGGGTCTATATCGGTCTTGCCCTGTATTCTTATGGCGCGGAGACGATTCAGAATTTTCGCGGCGTTAATCCGAGATTCGTGGATAGCGACGCGGTCTTCGATCAGACGGTCGGCAATATCTTCACGTTCGTGGCGTTATTTCTCATTCTGTTCTATTTGTACTTAGGCGTGCATTTTTTTCGGGCGAAGGCTTACAGGCTTCGTCCGGAGATGGCGTTAAGCGTTCGCTACGCCATGGTCGCCGTCATCGTTTCGTTCGCGGCCGGCATCTGGATATCGGCTAACCAAGGCCGATTCATTGGCGCGGAGGGAAATATCATCTGGCTGCACGGGCTGGGCTTTCACGCGCTCCAGGCGGTGCCGCTCGTCGCTTGGTTCGCGGAGCGAAGCAAGGCGAAACCGTCCGAGAAGAGAGTTTTGATTCATTTTGCCGGCCTCGGCTATCTGCTTGGCCTTGTCGCGATCGGCTGGCAGACGTTGAACGGCCATGCCCTTACGGAATGGTCGATTCTTCCGATCGTCGCAGGCTGCTGCTTCTTGATTTCGCTGGCGGCGGGGGCGGTAGCCTTAGCCCGGGCGCTGCGCGGCGGCGTTACAGGTGGAATAAACGGGTTATCGGATCGTCCCCGAAGAAATGAACCTATGTAGATCAACCAAGGCAGCCGAAGACGATTCGGTTGCCTTGTTGCACATCACTGCACATTCAATGTTATTCCAAGCGCAGCTTCGGCCAAGTCACAGTAAAAGCCCGGCTGCCATACGGCCAGCGGGCATGGATAGACGTACGAAAAGCGCACCGTGCAGAGCGAGTCGGGGCAGCGCTAAGCTGCTCGCCAAGGGAGTTCAACTGCTCACCTCGGAAGCCCGGCCGCTCACCCCGGGAGTTGTGCAAGAAGCGCATCCATGAGATGAGCGTAACGTTGATTCACCATGCCCACTTCGCCCAAGATGGTGTTGAAATGCCGAACGGTTCCCATTTGGGAGTGGCGGCGGTAAATCGTAAGCGGCTCGTTCAAGTAATGAAAATCGACGCGAGACAGCAGCACCCGCAGCCATAAGTCGTAGTCATGGGTGTACGGTAGCCCGGAATTGAAGCCGCCCAAAGCCATGAACAATTCCTTGGTCATCATGATCGTGCACCCGTTGACTGGACAGCCGTGGCGCATCGCTTGAATGAAAGCCTTGGCGGACGGATATTTGACGCCTGCGGCATATTCCGTTATCGCGCCATGCTCATTCATAATATGGTAATCGGTATGACAGATTCGCGCGCCCGTGCTTTCCATAAAGGCGACCTGTTTGGCAATCTTGTCGGCGAGGAAGCGGTCGTCGGAGCTCAGCCAAGCGATGTATTTGCCCGTGGCCAGATTGAAGCCATGGTTCAGCGCGCTGCCCGTGCCTCCATTCGCTTTGCCGATATAATTGATCCGCGAGAGATAGGGGGCGATGACGTTCTGATGAAGCGTCGAACCGTCGTCGACAACGATGATTTCGATGTTCGGGTACGTCTGATAGAGTGCGCTCACGATCGCTTGATCGACATAGTGATCGTTATAGAACGGGATGATAATCGATACTTTTGGCAGCATGAACGTACACCTCTTCGGAAGAATTTCTCTTGTTACTATATGGGGACAGGGCGAAGTCGGCACGGTCATTTGCTCCGTGTCATCGAACCATTCTTGATCTACTCTAGGTATGGACCCCGATGGCCGCCATCACGTTGCGAATATCGGCTGCATAGCGGGCAAGCGAGAAATGCGTCTGAATATGCTGCTGCGCTTGCTGGCAGATTTGGCTGGCGAGCGGGCGGTTGTCCAAGAGCTCCTTCGCTTCCTTGACGGCTTCGTCGATGCTGCGGCTATAGAAAAACTTGCCGGTACGGTTGTGGTCGATGAAGCACCGGACGCCGTCGGAATCCGTGGACAGCACGGGACAGCGGCAGCTCATCGCTTCCGCGATAGCGTAGCCGAAGCCTTCGGCGTAAGAGGTCGACAGCAGCATGCCGCCGGAATCGCCGATCGCCGATAAGTAATAGGGCATGTGATTGTGCGGAATGTTAGAGCGGACGACCAGCCGGGGACCAAGGTTCAGCTCCTGGACGAGCGCGTAAAATTTCTCCCGTTCGCCGGGCTCGGAAATCGTCGCATCCTCGAACATCCACAGGAGGATGTCGGGGCGCTCCGCTGCCAGCGCGGCGGCGATGCGCAAGTAAAGCTGCCAGTTTTTGTTGTTCTCGAGTCGCCCGATCCAGCCGAGAATCGGAGCTCCCGTCGGGTTCAGCCAAGGAGCGCTCTGATGGGTAAACTGCTGCGTGTCGATCATGTTTTGGACGTAAAACCGCGGGAAGTCGCTCAGATGCTGCTGAAACAGCTCCATCAGATGCGAGGTCGGCGGACTGATGACGCCTCTGGCATACATGCGAATGAACATGGAAGCGAAGGCGAGCGTCGAGGCCGCTTGATCTCGCGTTCCGAGTCCTTGGGCCTCATAGAGAATTGGGCCGTGGTAGCCGAGCCCGTGGATGCGCTGGAGCATGAGATGATCGCAGATCACGACTACGGCGTCGTAATGGCCGGTTTGGAGTACCTGAATGATTTCAAAATCGTTGTTGGTGATGAAATAAGGAATGCCCGACATGTTCTGCACGCCGGCCCCCGGCCACAGATAAAGGGCGTGAATCTCGATGCCGGCGGCACGCAAGGCATGGTAACGCAGCCGATTGAGCGTCTCGATTCCTCCGCTTGGCACGTAATACGTGAAAAGCAGCTTCATGGCCTTCTTCCTCCCTAGTAACGCACGCTTACCGCTAGTTTATGTGCGACCGGAGCGGCCCGATTGGGTACATGTCAGCCAGCAGATACAAGACTCCCAATTGCCCGGATATGGTAAAATGGAGAAATGAAGAAAGGGGACTGAATCGCCATGGACTTGAAAGCCACATTAAACGAGATCAATGCCCTTGCGGCGGAACGGCCGGAAGGCGTCGTCTATGCGCCGATCGCGATGGACGGCGTGCTGGAGGCGGGAGCGCTTGCGAAGGTCGGGCCGTATATCCAAGAACGGGGCTTTGCATCCGTCACGCTCGTCGTCGACGAGAATACGTGGGAAGCCGCCGGAGATCGGCTGGCCGAGCTGTTCGCGGAGCAGGGAATCGAATTCGCCGTTTGCCGTCTAAAGCCGAATGAGCAAGGCGACGTCATCGCCGACGAGCGGACGATCATGCAAGTGCTGCTGCAAACGCCGAAGCAAGCGCAGGCGATTCTGGCCGTCGGCTCGGGTACGATCAACGACGTGGTTCGCTTCGTCTGCCATCAGACGGGCCGTGCGTTCCTGTCGGTTCCGACCGCGGCGTCCGTGGACGGCTTTACGTCCGTCGGGGCGCCCATTATCGTGGACGGATTCAAGCAGACGGTTCCGGCGATCGCGCCGGAGGCGATCTTTGCCGATCTGAACGTGCTCGCGGCCGCGCCGCAGCGGATGACGGCAGCAGGCTTCGCGGACATGCTGGGCAAATTCACTTCGCTGGCCGACTGGCGCTTCTCGAACGAGATGGCGGGGGAGCATTTCTCTCCGCTCGCGTACGAGCTGACGGAACGCGCGCTGCTGCGCTGCGTCGAGTCGGTGGATGAGATTGCGACGGGGTCCATGCATGGCGTGGAGGTGCTGATGGAGGCGCTGCTGCTATCGGGCTGGTCGATGCTGCTCGTCGGCCATTCGCGGCCGGCATCGGGCGGCGAGCATCATCTGTCGCATCATTGGGAAATGGCATATTTGGCGGAAGGCCGCAGGCAGCTGCTGCACGGCGCCAAAGTCGGCGTCGCGTCGGTGCTGCTGGCGAAGCTGTATCGCGACAAGCTGGGCGAGAAGTACCCGGACATTTTCGGCAAACTGCCGGAGAGCAGTCAGCTTCAAGCCTGGCTGCGGCGGGCCGGCGGACCGTCTGAGCCGAGCGAGATCGGCCTGACGGATGCCTTGATCGAGGCGTCGATGCGTGAGGCGCATGAGCTGCGCGACCGGTACACGGGGCTGAAGCATTTGGTGCTGAACGGGTAGCAGCCGCGACAAAAAACCTTCAATGCCGCACATTCCATGTGGCGTTGAAGGTTTCTTTTTTGCTCTTTATGGTTCCAGGTATTTGTCGATGAAAGTAAACGCATTGTCCGGCCGCTTGGCATTGACGCGAATGCCGGCAATATATTCTTTGCCGATCACGGGAAGATCCTTGACGAGCGGGCTGCCGGAAATATCGACGCCGTAGACATGCTCCTCGGGGACGTCCTCGGTGGCAGCCTTCAGATCCTGCTCCGGCTTGTGGTTCTCGCCCAGCTTGGCTGCATTGTCGCCGTCAAGCGGAAGCAGTGAACCGTTTTGCGCCAGCTTCAGGAAATTCGCTTTGTCCAAAATGTACACGTCTGCCTTGTTCATCATAAGGTCGATCATGCTCTTCTGAATAAGCGCGGAATCCTGCTCGCTCTTGAGCTCCGACGGCACGTAAGTGAAGAACGCCTCGACGCGCTGCCAATCCGGGAACTGCGACAGGAACTTCGCTTCCAACGGCTTCAGGTCGCTGACGGGGTAGCTGCCATCCTGGCTGAAATATTCGCCGTAGAAGGAGACGCTTACATCAATCGGCGGAAGTTTTGCCAACTCGGCCAACTTATGCCGATGGTCGACATAGGCTTTGGTGCCGAAAATAATGATCAGGACGAGGGCGATGGCGCCAAGCACATGGAATTTATAATAGCTGAAGAAATGATCGACCTTCTGCGCGGAACCGGCCATTCCCTTGTATTTGCCGTAGGCATCCGTGTTGAACTGCTCCATCGTCTTCTTCTCGTGGTACTCCAAAATTAGCTTGTACGCCTTGTTGATCTCTTCCAGGCTGAGAGCCTGCTCGCTCGGTTGCTCCGACCCTTCGCGCTGCCGGCTGGAGCGTTCCCGGCGAATCAGTAGAAAATAGCGCTTCTCGACATCTTCCTTCGCTGCGCCTTCAGGCAGGCCGAGCAGCTCGTAAGCCTTCTTCAGTTCATCCATGACGGGCTACCTTCGCTTTCTTTAGGTTCGTATACGTTCTAGTATACCGCCTTTGCCCACGAAGGGACAACTTTCGATCAAATAGCTGTCCATAATCACGGGAAGCGTCTTTGAATTCGGGATATCGGACATCAATATGGCGGTTTTTGTCCGGTTTCTCCCGATATTAAAGTGATTTTGCCTTATTTTGCAGTAGGCACTTCAAGGGGACGACCGTACACTTGTAAGGAGCCGGGCCGAGTTGAGCGGAGACGCGTATCGAATCATCCGGCGGCTGCAAACGTTTAAAGAAAGAAGGGATGCTTGAGCAACAAGGCACGCAATGGCGGCCCAAAGCTTGTTTGCCTATTCAGAACGATGTACGGCAGCAAAGATTCATTCTATTAAAATGGAGGCTTGAACTAATGAAATATCTACAGAACGCCATGCTCGTCGTGTTGGCACTCCTGCTCGTATTGGCAAGCGCAGCGCTCCCCGGCGGGAAGCAAGCAGCTGCTTCGGGTGGAGATCCGATGCGCATTCAGGCCGAGACCTATGCGGCGGAAGGCATCACGAACCCAAGCGCCGTCCATCCTCAGCTATGGAACGGCAACACGGAAGTATTCGTTTCCGGCGGATACGCTTGGCTTAAATATGCCAATGTTGATTTTGAAAGCGGATACAATCGAATTAAGTTCAGTTACAAGTCGGCGTATACGGGAACTGTCGAGATTCGTGGCGGAAGTCCGACGGGTGCCGTATTGGCGACCCTCGCGATCTCCGGTTCGGACTGGAGCACGGTCCATCAAGCGGAAGCGGTGCTGAGCGGCGCGACCGGCGTGCAAGATGTCTACCTGTCGTTCACGAACGGCGCCATCGTCGATTGGTTCGAATTCGACAGCCCGCCGCTCAAGATCGAAGCGGAAAGCTACTCCGCGGAAGGGGTAATGGACGTAAACGCTGTCCATCCGCAATTGTGGAATAACGGCACGGAGGCATTCGTCTCCGGCGGCTATGCTTGGATGTCCTATTCCAATGTCAACCTTGCCAGCAGCTTCGGCAAGATTCGAATCTCCTACAAGACGGCCTACACGGGTACGATCGAAATTCGGGACGGCAGCCCGACCGGTACTTTGCTGGGTACGGTGCCGATCACCGGAACGGATTGGGGCTCGGCGAAGGAAACGACGGCCGTGCTTGCCGGAGCGAGCGGCATCAAGACGATCTATCTCTGCTTCACGAACGGCGCGATCGTAGATTGGCTGCAATTCGAGAACGACACCTCGTCCGCCGGATCGTGGACGACGGCTCCGATCGTGTTCAAGGTGTCGGATGCGGTAGCGGCCGGCAAAACCTTCAGCGTGAACGGCGGCGGGATCGATGCGGCGACCGTTGAAGTGAAGCTCGCCCAGAATACGGGCGGAGTTTCGCCAAGCTCGCCTCCCGGAACCGCGATGAACGCTTCCGTCGTTCAGACGGACAAGGACGGCACGTTCGTGGTGGCCCGTATGCCGTCTTCGGCGGCGGCAGGCATCTACGATGTATGGGTCAAGAATGGCAACGGGTGGAGCAGCCCGCTGCAGATGAACGCGGCTCGGCCGATGTTCATGTCGGAATACCAAGCCTATGCAGGGCTCAACATCGAACTCGTCGGCCGTAACTTCGACCGGAGCGAATTCGGCGGCACGACTGCAGCGAAGGTCAGATTGAATAACGGCAGCGGCGGCGTGTACGAGCAAGCGATCCAAAGCTTGAACCCGTACAATGCGAAATTCCAAATCGGCGCTTCCGTGCCCCTCGGCCAATATAACGTCGAGATCTCCAACGATAACGGCTCGCATTGGACAAAGCTCGATAACGGCCAACAGCTGCAGATCGTGGCATCCGGCTCCGACCCGCTTGGCCTCGGCGTGGCGTGGGCAAAGGATTATCAGTGGAGCCAAGTGTATAACGTAACCTCGTACGGCGCGAATCCGAGCGATACGTCCGACGATACGTCGGCCATTCAGGCAGCGGCGAACGCAGCCGAGACGAACGGCGGAGGCGTCGTGTACTTCCCGAACGGGAATTACTATGTGCAATCGATTCAGCTTGGCGCCGGCGTCGTGCTCGAAGGCCAAAGCGAGAGCGGCACGAAACTGTACTACACGAGCACGGACGGGCGGAACTTCATCGATTCCAAGGACACGGCTTCCGTCGGCGGCATTGCGCAGCTGCAAGGCGTAGCCCGGCTAAGCCTGCTGTTATCCGATTCGCAGCAGCGTCCGGACATGTTCATGTCCTTGGGCCAGCCGTGGGGCGACGGCCAAGCGTTCGGGGACAAGACGAAGCGGACGGCGAACCGCATCTTCGTGAAGAGCGTCACGATCAGCTATCCGTGGACCAACGCAGGAGCATCCGGCACCGGCCGCGGCATCGGTCTGTTCTTCGTCGCGAAGGAGCGGGTGCTGCTGGCGGACAATCATTTCAGCGGCTGGTACGCCACCAACACGATTACGGCGTTGAACAAGTACATCACGTTGAAGAACAACACCTACGAATATTCCGAAGGCTACGTGCACAGCGTCGGTTCCTATGCGTTCTACGAGAACAATCATCTCATCGTGCACAATGAATACAACCAAGACTCCCACGGCTTGTTCGCGCGTTCCGACGCCTACGTTGCAGACAATGTGATCATCGGCCCGGGCGACGCGGCCAATGTCAACAACGACGGCGAGGCGATCTGCGCAGAGGTACCGGGCGCGAACTTCAATGCCGGCAAAGTGACGCTCGCCAGCGGTACCACGCTGACCGTTACCGCCGAGCATACGCTGGTGCAGCCAACGGAGCAATTCGGCGACCTGTCCATCCGGATCACGAACGGCCGCGGCGTCGGCCAACAGCGCAAGGTGGCCTCGATTAACGGCACGGCGGGCACGATCACGGTAGACAAAGCGTTCGACATCGCTCCTGACGCGACAAGCCGGTATACGCTGATCAGCCCGCTCAACAACTTCACGGTATACAACAACGAGATTCACGACTCGGCAAACGGCATTGTGCTGTTCGGTAATTCGTACGACTCCGTTACGGCAAACAATTCGATATACGACTCGCGCGGCATCTGGGCATGGGGCGTAAGCGGCACGGACGTCGTGCCGGACTACTTCGTGCGCATCGCCCGCAACACGCTTGATGGCGTGTCCCGCCGAGGCAACACGGTCGGCATCGGCGTCGACACGGGCCGCTTCTATTCGGATGGCAAAATGCGCGACGTGCTCGCGCTTGGCTTCGAGATCCGCGACAATTCCATCACCGGCGACAACACGCTGGATATGGGAACGGATCCGATCAAGATGACGTCGCCGCTGAGCGGCATTTGGCTGATGGCCTACGGCCACTCGACGTTGTCCGATGGTACGGGGACGGGAGATACGACGAATACCATCGTCGAGCACAACGACCTGTCCAACCTGAAGGTCGGCGTGACGTTCACGAAGAGCAACTACGGACAGGTGCTCGTCGACAACACGTACGATAACTCGGTGTTGCAATTCTTGGATGACCGGGGCAGCGACAATGTCGTGACATCGGGCAATACGTTGGTCAATTAGGTTCATGAATGACGGCGCATGAAGGAAAAAGCAGTAGCAAGGATTGAAAAAACGGGATATCGCAGTGCGATATCCCGTTTTTGGTGTTCCATGCTGCGAATTTGGAGTTAAATTGCGGGAAATTGAACTATACGGTCGCGGGTGGAGCGGGCTATGCTTGATGATGCGAGCAGCGGTTCAGCCTGGCATTGGCCGGTTACAGCTTGAAGAACAAACCATCGATAGCGGAGGGACGATATGGACAGACCTAGCATCAAGAACGAGTGGCTGCGAATGACCTTGGAAGGTACGGAGCATTCGTTCTGGCGATATGAAATGCTTTCAAATGGAAAAAGCGTCGCGATCGGCGCGCCGGTATTCGAGGTGGACGGCAGCGCGGTTCCGATCGTGATCGGCGCTGCTGTCGAGGTGTCGCCGCCGCGCGAGCTCGGTAACGGGGCGGCAGAGTACGTCTGGGAAGGCGATGTTACCGGCTATGCGCATCTCAAGCTGCGGACCTATGTCCGTCTGGCGCCTAACAGTCCTGTCGTTCGATTCGCTTACGAGCTGCGTTCGGACGTGCCGGCGCGGCTGACCAAATCGAACGGGAGCGACGCGCTTAGCTACGCCGCGTTGCCTTTGACGAGCGACGGCGCGGTTACGGAAGTATCGTTCGCGAACTACAACGAGCTCTCGCACTCGTACACGCTGGCCGAGCGCGCCGTCGGTTCCGAGTTGTTCGATAATCGGCAGCCGGTAAAAGGGCCGATGCTCGTCGAAGAAAGCGATGGGCGCGCGCTGCTGCTCGCTTACGAGCACGGTTCGATGGATCCGGACGAATACGTGCATTTTCGTCTGGAGCCGGATCGTTCCGCGACGCTGCGAGCGGTGAAGGGAAATTACTGCAGCGGCCATGAGCTTCAGCGCGGCTATAGATCCTTGTGGTTGCAATTCGCGGCCGTCGAAGGGGATATGGCTCTGCTGGCACGGCATTACCGGGATTTCGTGCTGCGGCACTTCAGCGAGAACAATGAGTCCCGCAAGCCTTATCTGTTCTACAATACCTGGAATTATCAAGAGCGCAACAAGCACTGGAACAAGCGCAAATACTTGGATTCCATGACGCTCGACCGCGTGCTCGACGAGATCGAGGTCGCCCATACGATCGGCATCGAGGTCTATGTCATCGACGTCGGCTGGTTCGAGAAGACCGGGGATTGGGAGGTCGACCTGTCACGATTCCCGGACGGGCTGAAGCTGGTGAAAGAGAAGCTGAATGACTACGGCATGAAGCTCGGGCTGTGGTTCGATCCGAAGGCGGTGGCCTTGACGAGTCGCAAGATGGCCTTGCATGAAGCGAGCAGATACGGGTGGCAAGGCAGCAAAGCGGGCTCCCATCCCGTCTGGGAGACGGAGAACAGCACGGCCATGTGCCTCGTCAGCAGTTACGGAGACGCGTTCGCGGACGAAATGATCCGAATCGCCCGGCAGCTCGGCGTCCGGTATTTCAAATGGGACGGCATCGGCCAGTATGGCTGCGACGACCCGAACCACGATCATGGCACGATCGCCAATTCGCACGCTGAGCGCGCGGACAACCACGCCTTCCAGATGAGCCTGCGCATGGCGGACATCATTCGCAAAGTGACATCGGCGGTACCGGATGCCATCGTCGATTTCGACGTGACCGAGGGCTACCGGAGCGTGGGACTGAGTTTTCTCGAAGCGGGCAAATATTTCCTGGTCAACAACGGTCCGTATTATCCGAGCTTCGACGTGCCGAAGGACGAGCGCGACGGGGAGCATTATAACGTGAACGTCTTCTTCTATCCCGGTGCCGCTCGGAGCCGCTTATGCAGATCGACGCTCGGCTACGACAAGTGGCTGCCATCCGTGCTGTTCCTGACCCACTATTATCCGGACGATCCGCGTGAATCCCAGCGAACCGCCATTGCGTCGTTGATACTTGGTCATAACGGCATCTGGGGCGACTTGCTTGCCGTCTCGGAAGCGGGCGTCTCGTATATGTCCGGCTTGTTGGAGCGCTATAAGGAAATACGCGACGACCTGACGGCTGCGTCGCCGATTATGAACGGAGCAGCGGGAGACAGCCGCGAAATTTACGAAAAAGTGAATGAAGCGACAGGAAGAGGCGCCGTCGCGATCTTTGCCAACCCGTTCGGAAGCCCTTGGGATTCGCCGCGTCCGGTTGCGTATACGTATGTGACGAAGAACCCCGTGGATACCCATTATTGGTGCACCGAGCAGGTGAAGGTTACGTTTGACTCCGCTGGCAGAGCGGTGATCCAGGCGGAGTTTACGCAGGCGGATGCCGCGATCGTCTATTTCGGCGTCAAGCCGGATGGAGACGCTAGCACAGGCGTGTAGTCTCTCGCCATTGTTTGTATATGACCATCGTATGCAGATGACCATCGTATGCAGATGACAATTGAATGCAAATGACAATTGAATGCAAATGACAATTGAATGCAAATGACAAACAGACCCGCAGCACTTCGCTGGGGTCTGTTTTTGCATGGTTCGACGGCCTACAGCGTCCAGCGCAGCAGCAGCGCCGACTCCGTCAGTCCGCCGCCGAAGCCGTACAAGAGCAGCGTGTCGCCGGTCTTGATCCGGTCTTCCTTGAGGGCCAGGTCGAGCGCCAGCGGGATGGAGGCTGCCGACGTGTTGCCGTATTCGCGCACGCTCGTCAATGTGCGCTCGAGCGGAATGCCGGTTCGCTCGCAGACGGATTCGACGATGCGCATATTGGCGCTGTGGGGCACGAACCAGCCGATGTCCGCCACCGTCAATCCATTCTGCTCCATCATCGTTTGAATGCCCTTCGGCACCGTCGTCACGGCCCAGCGATACACTTCGCGCCCATTCTGCACGATCATGCCGTTCGTCTGGATCGGCACGCCATCTATTGCCGGAGAGAGCGACGAGCGATATAGGTGCTGGCCGTCGTTACCCTTCGTGTTGTTGTACGAGGCCAGGAAGGCGCCGTCCTCGCGGCGTTCCACGAGCATGGCCCCGGCGCCGTCTCCGAACAGGATGCAGGTGGAACGGTCCGTGTAATCCGTCGCCTTGGAGAGCGTCTCCGCGCCAATGACGAGAATTTTGTGATAGGCTCCGGAGAGCAGGAGGCCGTTCGCCATCTGCAGCGCCGAGACGAAGCCGGCGCAGGCTGCCTGAAGATCGGCCGCCCCGCAGGAGACAATGCCGAACTCGGCCTGCACGCGTGCCGCCATGCTGGGGAAGAACGTATCCGGGGTGGTCGTGGCGACCAGCACATAATCGACGTCCTCGAGTACGACGCCGTAGCGAAGCTGCAAGTCTCGCACCGCACCGAAGCACATGTCGCTGCAGAACTGATCTTTCGCGGCAATCCGCCTTTCCTTAATGCCCGTCCGCTGGAAGATCCACTCGTCCGTCGTCTCCACCATCTGTTCCAAATCGGCGTTCGTCAATATCCGTTCAGGGACGTAAGCGCCGAAGGCCGTTATCGCTGCCAATGAGCGTAAGGGATGTTGTAGCATGCTAGTTCACTCCTTGGTATCAGGTATTAGTACCTGGTACTTATATATTCAGAGTACACCTTATTCGCAGTGTTGTCTATATTTTAATTCATAAAGGTATGAGAAGTTGTATTTTAAGCTTTTAGATGAAAATTTATGCAAATTTCGAAAAACTGAACGTGATCGTGGCAATTCATAAACACCTTCATTTTTCTTTAATCATTAAAAAACGTTTAGCAATAAATGCTGACGTTTTTTAATGATTGGTATTAATTCCGTAACCCGTAGTAGGGGATTATTAGTTAACATAAGAAACGAATTTTAACGTGTTTATCGAGGTACGCATCAATGAAATTTTTCTTTGCAAACTGGTCTGAATTGTTTGCTCAAGAATAAGTTGAAGCTGCGACAATTACGAGAATTAACTAAGCTCCGTCCCTTGGGGAGTTTATTTGCGTTATGCGCAATCAATAGGGGGAAAGTCTAACGCTGTAGCCCAATTCATGACCATTTGCTTGGCTGTCTTTATATATTTTGTTAAATTAGATTCAACTGAGATTGGCTTTTAACTACAAGGAGAGATGCTTCGTGAGCGAAGAACATGAACCGATCCATACGAATCAATATGAGAATACCTTGAATCCGAAAGAAAACATAAAAGAAATGCTCGAAACGATGTCACGCAACGGATGGCGAATCACGGAACAGCGCAGATCTATGGTATTAATTATCGCGGAACATAAAGGTTATCTATCACCGAAAGACCTTTACAATCGTCTAGTCCCGACTTACCCGAGTATAAGTTTTGATACTGTCTATCGAAATTTGCGCATTATGAACGAAATGGGCGTCCTGGAGCAGTTTTATTTCATGGACGGCGGATTGAAATTCAGAGCCAATTGTCTATCCCATCACCACCATCATCTCATCTGCGTAAATTGCGAGAAAACGCTTTCGTTTGATTTTTGCCCTATGGAGCAAGAAATGACAGTAGCACTTACAACTGCAAGCAAGCCAACGCCAGATAAGGCTTATTCCGACGAGGAGCTCGTCAGAGAGCTTCCGGGCTTCAAGAACGGCTACAGGGAAGCGAACGGCGTCAAGCTGCACTACGTCGAAGGCGGGAAGGGCGAGCCGCTGTTTCTGCTGCCGGGCTGGCCCGTAACCTGGTATTCGTTCCGCAAAATGATGCCGGAGCTGGCCAAGAACTATCATGTCTATGTCGTCGAATACCGGGGCATGGGCAGTTCGGACAAGCCTCAGTCGGGCTATGACAAGAAGACGATGGCAAAGGATATCTATGAATTGGCCAAAACGCTCGGCTACAAGAGCATCAACATCGCCGGACATGATATCGGAGCCACGATCGCGTACGCTTATGCAGCCAATTATCCGCAAGCTACGAAGAAAGTCTTGCTGATGGATGCTTCCCATCCGAACGATAACTTTCTGAAAATCCCGATTTTGCCGCCTCCTGGCGTGTACGACGAGAGCAACCCCGAACGCGCGAAGTTTTACTGGTGGTTTGCCGTCAATACCATCCCGGGCTTGTCGGAGCAGATCCCAAACAGCTGGATCTCGTCTATAATTGGATTTACGACTACATGGGCTACACCAAGGATGCGCTCAGCAAGAAGGAACGCGAAGTTTACCTCGCGGCCTACTCCCAGCCCGATGCGCTTCGCGCAGGGAACGAATGGTACAAGACGTTCAGGGAGGATATCGAAACGCTGAAAACGTACAAGCCGCTGTCCGTGCCCGCGCTCGGCATCGGCGGTGTATCCGGTTACCCCATGCTGGAGCAGTTCTTGAGCGAGCATGCGCCGAATTCAAAGACGGTGAAGCTGGAGAAAACCGGACATTGGATCATGGAGGAGAATCCGCAAGCCGCCATTAAGCTGTTCAGAGACTTCTTTCGTTAAATCGTCCCCGTTGCACGATAAGCCCCGAAGCACTTGCGGCGTGACGACATGCAGTCGCTTATAATCATCTAATAGGGCGACAAAACATTCTAAACAAGGATGTCGGGACTGACCGTAACGGGAGAAAATTTAAAACACCTTCGAGTAGAATGAGCCATGTCGTAAGATATGGAGCACAACTTGGAGGTGTTTTGCGTTGGCAATGATAAGCTAACCCGTAGAAGCCGTAATGGTTTCGAATGGCGGACTACCTGCTTGTTATCCGAACGCTTAAGTCTGGTCTAAGCGGTCCCGCTATGAGTTGGAGATGTTAACCGAGTCCATATAGAGGGAATTGACATGGAGCTAGCTCCATGCGTTACGATCTACACGAGTAAGAACGCTGGGTTAGACAAGTTCACTGGTTTACAAAAAATTTGCTCAGGAGGAATTAAATAATGACAACAACAAATAATGAATACAAAATTACTCCACAGTCACCTATCTCATCGGGCTTTAATGCAGAAACGAATGCTCTGGAAGTCGTGAATGGCATCGATCTTCAAGGTAAAATCGCAATCGTGACCGGTGGTCATTCCGGCATTGGACTTGAAACGACTCGTGCACTCGCGGTAGCAGGGGCTACAGTCATCGTAGGCGCCCGTAATCCCGAGCAGGCAGGCATCGCTCTTGCCGGAATTAACGGTGTAGAAGTAGAAGCGCTCGATTTAATCGATCCAGCTTCCGTTGATACTTTTGCTCAAAGGTTCCTTGCTACCGGCAGATCCCTCCACATCTTAATTGCTAACGCCGGGATTATGGCTCCCCCGCTAGTTCGCGATACCCGCGGCTATGAGTCTCAGTTCGCTACGAATCATTTGGGCCACTTCCAATTGACGCTGCGCTTATGGCCGGCATTAAAGCAAGCAGGGGACGCCCGGGTTGTAACACTTTCCTCGGCAGGAATTCGTTTCAGCGGCGTCGACTTCGAAGATCCTAATTTTGAAAAGCGCGAATACGACAAATGGAAAGCTTACGGGCAATCCAAATCAGCTAACGCTTTGTTTGCAGTGGGACTGGACAAACATGGGTACACTGATGGCATCCGCGCGTTCTCCGTACATCCAGGCCGAATCGAGACGGATTTGTCGCGGTATTTATCTACCCAAGAGGCTGCTGTCGGCGGCATATACAAAACAACGGGACAAGGTGCAGCGACAAGCGTTTGGTGTGCGACAAGTCCTCAACTGGATGGAAAAGGCGGCGTTTACTGCATGGACTGCAACATTGCAGAATTAAACGCTGACTTTAAGATGGGAGAAATGGGACAGCAATATACCGGCGTTCTTCCTTGGGCCATTGATCCGGACTTGGCAGAGCGTTTGTGGACAATGAGCGAGGAAATGACCCAGAGTGAAGGTTGAAGGTACTTTACTATAAAAGGAGAAATGAAAATGATTCTTATAACTGGAGCAAACGGAAAAACTGGTCGTGCCGTAATTAAAGCTTTGCTTTCTAAGGGAGAGCGGGTAAGGGCTTTTGTTCGTAGAACCGAACAAATCGAGGACATTAAATCCTTGGGTGAGATGGAAGTCGTTGCGGGAGATATGCTGGATCAAAAGGCTGTAAATGAGGCATTAGTCGGAATTAGGGCTGTATACCACATTTGTTCAGCTATGAATCCCGATGAAGTTCAAATCGGACAAATAATCATACAAGCAGCTCGTTTAGCCAAAGTTGAACATTTTGTATTCCACTCCGTCATACATCCCGTCATTCAAGAAATGCCGCATCATCAGAAAAAACTCATGGTTGAGGAGCTCCTGGTGAACTCAGGTATCCCATATACGATTATTCAGCCAGGCATATTTATGCAGAATATACTCGATTCTTGGAAGTTGCTTAGTGAAAAAGGGATCTTTCAACAAAAGTACTTTACGACTCAAGAAACTCGCATATGTATGATTGACTTAGAAGACTTAGCCGAGGCAGTTGCAATCATTCTTACTCGTCCGGGACATACATGGGCTTCATATGAACTTTCAGGACCTGAAAATTTATCATTGTCTGATATGATAGCAGCAATGGAACAGCATATTGGGCATGAAATCAAAGTTGAAACGCCGCAAGATGACATGTTCGCAGCACAATTAAAAAAGCGTGGGGCAGGAGACTATCAAGTAAATACAATATTAAAGATGTTCCAACATTACAATGAACATGGATCTATCGGAAATTCTAATGTTTTAACGTGGATATTAGGTCGGAAGCCGAATGATTTTTCATCCTTCATTATTAGAACATTAACAAGCAAGAACTGATATTGGAAGAAAGCAAAGTCATAAAACCTAATGTAATCCGAAAGCTCATTCCAAAAATGAATGAGCTTTTTGTTTTGCGTTAATTGTCATTAGAGAATGTAGGGCATCAAACATTGTCATACAATTTATCATTGTTAGCAATAGCATCATGATGGCAACTAATCCGATTAATAACGGAAACAATTCGGATCGGAGAATTAAAGCAGTAAGCTGTAAATGCCACTCCGCCTTCATAGGAACTGGTTCCTTGCGCTCGATGTTGCGAAGACGAATGATAGCAGCAAGTGTAATACCTCCGGCGGCATGAGCGATAGACCGATCAAAGCGCTTTAGCTAACAGGGAATGAAAGTCTAACATATCATTGAGCAGTTTGCCGGTGGCAGTTCCTCCAATTCTCATTAAGCTAAAGGGCAGATTACTTCAAGTGGTACTAACGAAAAATGGTACTATCCAGTGGGGAGCCGGTCCAGTAAAATCGTGGTAAACATGATGTAAATGGAGGATGAGTAAAAGCAATGAAGAATATCATTCTTTCATTTCTATATTACATAGCTTTGTGGTTATCTCTTTTTATTGTTTTATATATCTATTCTGATGATTATAATTTTCCTTGGTCAACACATGACGAAGGATTGAAATATCTTCATTTTTTATTAACAGAACCTTTTCCTCTAGGAATATCTCTTTTTTCAACGTTTGGAATAAGTGATATTAGATGGAGGAAGGTCAGATTAGTTAGACAGATACTAATACTTTTAATTTTTCTTACAACCACCGTTTATATGATGGCAGATGGGGGCCAGCTAGGGCATACAAAAATATTGATTGGTTTTATATTAGCGTTATCCATTACTGGAATTACAATATTACTACCATTTGCAGAAATCTTTCTAGTTCAAAGATATTTAAAAACGAATAAAAGTCATTGAACTAACGGGAAACGTTAGTTGATTAACCCAACAGATGAAGCTGCCGGTAAACCATCGGGAGCTTTGCTACGTTAAGTGGGCAGGTAACTCGACTTGTGCTCCGAATTACTTTAAATATTGCCTGTGCGGTGAAGATTAGAGGGGTTAGAGGAGGTCAAATGAATTGACATTAGATGAGTATAAAAATCGAGCTTCTGAACAGGAAGACTGGGCACCAGGATGGGATGCCATCGATGAGGAATTTGAACTGCTCTATCCAAAACAGAATCCAGTGCATTATGGGACAGAGATGCATAAACGTGCTATTTTTGGTGGGGATGAGTACCTAGATGGATGTAGCATTTATCAATCTCCGAATGGATATAAGCATTTACTGACATATGGAATGACCGAGCTTTACATTGAAGAGGAATCGTTTGGTGGTGAGTGGAGTCGTTGGGGATACGAAATGACGATAAAACTAAAAGAGGAATAAATTGAGAACTGTCTATGGGCAATAAATATGCTTTCTAATCTTGCTCGTTATACCTACACGAAAGAAAGAATATTTGAACCTACTCAGTATGTTCCTGGCAATGGTAAATCTCTTCATTTTGGTATTGAGTCTCGGATTACAGCGTTAATAGTAGTAAGTGATACTGAAGTGAAAGAAATAAATACTCCCCACGGAAAAGTTGATTTTATTCAATTCGTTGGAATTACACAACGAGAATTAGATTTATTGAAAGAGGATAGAAATCAATTTGAGGTTTTATTTGAGAATATGAAGAAGGACAATCCGTTTTTAATAACTGATATGAATCGAACTAAATCATATTTGTAAATCGGAAATTCTTAAGCTAACGGGACACGTTAGTTCATTGCACCATGAGCAGTTTGCCGATTGCAACTGCTCCTTTTTTCGTTACGGGAAGTCGGGCAGGATAGCGAAGAATTCAGCGAATACTTCACCGGCACCTGAAAGAACCGAGTATTTAATGCACTTTGGAAGGTGTGAAAATAGAATGAAGGTTTGGCAGATTAACTCGACTGAGGAAAGTATGGTCGTTATACCTAATAATTATGAAAAAGATCGTGAAGCAATACTGCGAACTTCTATGGGAGAAGCATTAAAAAGCAATTGGACACCGGTTAAGTTTAAGATTTATAGAAAGGGTAAACATAGAAATTTCCCTCATATAATCCCTGGCATTTTGTTGCTTACTGACAAATCAATCCAGGTAATTGGCAAGCTTATAGAGAACTATGTCGAATTCCTTAATACTGAAAACGATGATCCGAAAATTTATATATGCAATGTAATAAAAGTAATTGAATTTGCGGGGTTCACAAAAATGTCGTTTACATCTGAAAAAATAAAGGGTGCACCTATATTCAAAGCTCAAGTAAATAAATCATCAAGAATTTATGTCTCGGATGAGTTCAGGGACTTAGTACTGAATTCTAAACTAAAAGGCCTGGAGTTTACGGAGGTTTGGAATTCTCAAGCAAATTGATGCTACAGTCCATTGAATAAGTGCAGCTGACAATAGATGGTTAAACTATCGGAAGACTATAGTTGAATGGAGACAAAACGGCAGCCGGCCGCGCGATCGGCTGCCGTTGTCCGTTGAAGTAACAGGCAGATAGCTCCAGTATGTGTTAAAATATGATAGTTTAGATAATTATGTAATAAGTTACTGTCTAATACTCAGAAACAGCATGAAATTAATAATGGAACATAAGGTGGTGTAATTATGTTTTTTAGCTTCATTGGGGTGTATTTGATGCCTATCTTGGGATTTTTATTCATAGTTGTCTTATTAAAAGCAGTCAATAAGATTATGAAGGGAAAGTCTTATACTGCTGAGGTCTTCTGGAGTGGCTTAATTTTTGCACTAATAGTTTGGACCATCAGTATACTGTCCTTTATGAACAATTAATCCTGAACAAACGAAGGTGTTTCAACTAACGGGAGACGGTAGTTCAATTAAATGTATTCATATTGAGGAAAGCGCGACAGAAGAACAACTGGGTCGTATATATCGTATCGAATAATGGGGTGCGTACCATGAAATTACTTTTTCGCAACATGATTCTTTTAATAACTGGAATTTCTTTGACGTTTCTTTTCGGTTGTAGCAACTATGGCAACCAGTTAGAAGGTGCAGCTGTAAAAGAAGAGAAAACATTCAGTAATGAAAAAATCGAATTAGGATTGTCAGAAGATATTAAAAGAGTAACAGCAGCTCAATTGAGTCGAATATCAGAGGATATGACTTATAAAGAGGTGATAAATACATTAGGTAATACCAAAGACATTGGTTCCGGGTTATATATATTTAAATATGAGTACGAGAACGGTCGATTTTTTAATATTACCTTTGGAAATTACAATGAAATAATACGCAAAGAAAATTATGAAACTTTTCAGAAAATGATATCTCATACTACTAATTGATTATTCTAACGGGAGACTATAGTTGAATGGAGACACAACGGCAGCCGGTCAAACGATCAGCTGCCTTTTCATTGAAGTAAAGGGCAGATTAGTTTAAGAGTACAAGCGGTGAACCGTACCATAAGTAACGGCATGTTTTTTTAGATATACGATTAAAGAGTCTGTAACTATTAGTAAGGGTGGCAGCATGTGTTAACTCAAGCCCGATTAGCTTGATACAGCTAGGGGGCTTTCAATTGAAATACGGATTAACGTATGAAATATTTGTATACGGGGCACAACGGTGCTCAATCGCTCAACACTGCCAAATCAAGCTGACTTATGCGTTCAGGATCGGAGATTAGGTCGACCTCGGCAATCTTTCCGTGACTCATTGTAAATTTGAGTACATAGTGCAACTTGCCTAGAGGAGCCGCAATGATGCCTACCGTTCCGTTCACTAGGGCAAGTTGAACTGCCTTCTGAGCACGTCCCGAAACTTGTTTCGCTAGAGCGACCGCTCCACGCGTTACTCTTGAAGATCCTGTTTGACGATCGTCACGAAGTATAACGTCCGGATCGAGCGCAGCTACAAGAGTATCGAAATCGCCTGCGTGCGCTGCAGCAAGAAAAGCTTGAACAACCTCGCGTTGGAGAGCAAGGCTGACTTCCGGCTTCGCTTTCGCCCCGCGAACCCGGTGGCGTGCTCTGCTCGCAAGCTGCCTTGTCGCGGCTTCCGACTTTCCTACAATAGGAGCAATCTCATTAAAGGGCATGGCGAAAACATCGTGCAGCACGAAAGTGATGCGTTCTGCAGGTTTCAAATTACCGAGCACGACTAGCAGTGCAATACCGATAGAATCAGCCAGGATGGCTTCTTGTTCGGGGTCGATTATATCTTGGCTCCCGAAAGTCTCTGGCAAATGGGCTTCTATCGATTCTTCGCGCCTAGAATTTCGCGATCGTAACATGTCGAGACAAATCCGTGAAACAACAGTGGTCATCCATCCTCCCATGTTCTCAATACCCCTTGCATCCGCACGACTAAGACGCAACCAAGACTCCTGTACCGCGTCCTCCGCTTCGTTCAATGACCCGAGCATTCGATAAGCCACGGCCTGAAGGTGCTTCCGATGCGCTTCGAATGTATTTGCCAACCAATCCTGTTCGCTCATCATTCAAACTCCCTCATCACAAAAATCAAAATACCCCTATAAATACTGACGAATGCAATCTGAACATTGTGACGAGACGTCGATCGTTTGTTGTTCTATTCTTTTCTCCAAAAATGTTATCACATTTCCCGAGGGTTGATCCGTCAGCATAGTAAAGAGCCAAAACGGTTCTAATTGAAATTAAAGGAGATCTCCACGTGAAATCAAGAATGGATCGTCCTACTATGATCGTGCCCGACGCGACTCAAGCTTTACAAGCCTTGGGCAAAGCTCTGTTTGCATCCGCAGAGAAAACAAAAATTCCAAGCCGTACACTCTTCCTTGCGTATCTTCGAGCAAGCCAAATCAATGGGGACAGTGTATGCGTCGAACTCCATTCGCGCAATGCCTTGGCGGCAGGCGAATCTACAGAGCGTCTGCTGGCCGTGTCGGCATGGCGTGAAACGCAATACTTCAATGACGCCGAGCGTGCTGCGCTTGCACTCAGTGAATCTGTTACCCGGCTCAATGACCGAGTAGACCCAGTACCAGATGACATCTTTAATGAGGCAGCCCGACACTTCGATGTGCAGGCACTGGCGACCATGATCACCGGGATAGCCACGGCCAACCTTTGGAATCGACTTAACGTCTCCACCAGACAGATCGTCAACGTTTCTGGGAGTAAGTAAAAAAACTGAAAGTGGGTATTCCATTTTGGCAACAGTATTATATATTACGGCAAATCCACATGATCATGTACAATCATACAGTATGTTAGTAGGTGAAGAGTTTCTACAGACTTATCGATCTGCAAATCCGAATGATGAAGTTATCCATCTTGATCTGTACAAAATGGATATACCGCAACTTGATACAGATGTTTTTAGCGGTTGGAGCAAACTGAAAGCAGGTATCGCATTTGAAAAATTGACCGAAGCTGAGAAAATGAAACTAAGCCGTATTAATGAGTTGGTAAATCAATTTGTTGCCGCAGACAAATACGTATTTGTTACTCCGATTTGGAATTATTCGTATCCACCCGTTATGAAGTCATACATTGACTCCATTTGCATAGCAGGTAAGACTTTCAAATATTTACCGGGTATAGGCCGGGTTGGCTTGCTTAGTGATAAAAAAGCCGTTCATATTCAAGCTAGCGGAAGCTTCTTGTCGCCAGGCTCAGATGATGCAAACTTAGAAATGGGTCACCGCCACCTGAAAGTTATGATGGAGTTTTTTGGAATCCCTGGCTTTGAGGGAATATTTGTTGAGGGTATGGCTGCGAAACATGACCAAGAAACTGCGATAAAAGAAAAGGCGATTCAACAAGCGCGCGAGGTTGCCCGAAGATTCTAAAGTCTAGTCTTTACTTACGGAGTAATTCAAACAATAGGATTATTTCTGGGATAAGCTCTCCGATAGTGGAGACGAGAAGGCTCAGGTGTGCGAGTGGTTGAAAGACAAGTTTGGAGTTAGAACAAGCATACGAGGGGTAATGCATATCCCATTAAAGGCCATCCCACAAAGGATGGCCTTTAAACTTGCCGTTACAGACAGCGCGGAGAACCGTACCATAAGTAATGGCAAGTTTTCTCGGAAAATCCCGCAGCAGGCTCGGAACGGGAGCTTAACCGGACATAGGTTCGATAGGGGCTGCATGTGGCGAAAAAGTTGACACAAACGGGCTTCTGCGAGCTTTTTGGAATCATGGAACGACGCGTTAGAGGGCAGCTTAGCAATCTCACACTATGATAAGTTTATTGCTCTAAAGAGTATGATATTGAACTAAATACTGACACCTTTAAACCAATTTTATTAGATCAAATCGTGAATGCTCAGCTTTTGGGCCCGATAGTTGAGCAGTGTACCGATGGCAGATACTCCACTTTTCGTTAAGCAAATGGATACCTATACGCAAGAACAGGGATATCCTTCAAAAGATCGAATACATAAGAATACGATAGGTTTTGAACTAAGTGGTGCTATTAATGATTGAGAGATCGGAGGAATCTTATGCTACAGCGTAAATTAGGCAACACGGATGTCCGCGTTCCGGCAATAGGACAAGGGACGTGGAAGTTCGGTGAAGAGGAACGGAGTGCGAAGCAAGAGATAGAGGCGCTGCTTTTCGGTATCGAGCATGGGCTTACGCTTATCGACACGGCCGAGGATTACGCCGCCGGCGGTTCCGAACGGGTCGTCGGCCAGGCGATCGCAGGCCTTCGTGACGATGTGTTCCTAGTCTCGAAGGTAGCGGCACGCAATTGTTCGTACCAAGGTGTTCTGGATGCAGCGGAAGCAAGCCTGGCGCGGTTGAAAACCAATCACATCGACTTGTATCTGCAGCACTGGCCGAGCGAGCAGCACGAGGTATCGGAAACGATGGCTGGCATGGCTGAATTGGTCAAGCGGGGGATGATCAAGCATGTCGGCGTGAGTAATTTCTCAATCGCGCTCTTGCGGGAAGCGCAGCGCTGTCTCGGCGATATTCCGCTAGTCTGCAATCAGGTTCCCTATCATTTGAACGATCGGCGCATCGAAAGCGACAATGTGCCTTACTGCGAGGAAGCCGGCATCACCGTCATGGGTTATTCGCCTTTTGGCTATGCACCACATGTATTCGGGGAAGTGGGCTTCCCAGAGGCGGGTTCGGAGCAACGGCAGGTCTTGGATATCATCGGTGCCAAGTACGGCAAAAACGCCTTCCAAGTCGCGTTGAACTGGGTGCTTAGGCAGGACAATCTGATCACGATTCCCAAAGCCGCCAGCCTGGCGCACATCGAGGATAACATTCAGTCTTTGGGCTGGGAGCTGGACAGTGACGATATCGCGCGGATCGAAGCTAACTTCCCGGTCGAACGGACAATTCCGGGCGAATAATCTCGTTTAATTTCCGGAAGTGTTAGCAAGATCCGCATACCGGTTTCGTATTGAACAACAAAAGGTGCTTCCTACGCGGGAGGCGCTTTTTTGCGTATCCATTCTAGCAAATTGACGTATAAAGGTAGATTCACTAGGATATGATATAGCGAAGGTATAGAGTATTGGTGTTTTATCGTATTGAGTTATACCTACATATTTTGGAAAGTCGTAGTATGAGGCGAAACTGCCACAGCAGTAAAGCTTTGGAATGAAATTAAGAAGCGGAGTGATTATTTGAAAATGAAAGATGACGGAAATAGTTCTTTCATAGGCGTTGGAATTGCTTTTGGTTCCGCTTTTGGTGTCGCATTTGGAGCAGTATTCGGTAATGTAGGTCTTGGAATTGTATATGGAACTTCATTTGGAATTGTAGTCGGATTAGCAGTCGGTATTTTTAGAAATAACAAGAACAAGTGAAAACGCTCGATTACGTTAACGGAGAACGTTTGCTCAATCAAACATTAGGTTGTTCCCGACCGTCAACGTCTGAAGCATTAGTTACAGCCCTATTAACTTGGAAAAACTTTCCTCACCATTGTCTGAACCATCGTGTGTTTATGTGTCTAAATAAATAGTCGTTGTGCTATCGTCTCCCAATTCTCCCAATCAAAGAAGCATCTTTCGCAACGCAAGCCGCCAACTCGCAACGTTTATTGTCCATGCTCCGTTTCCACCTGCTCCGCCGAGGACGTTCAAGATGAGATCATTAACGTCCAAATATCCGAGCCGTGCTCCGAGTTGGGTCAAGGCGATGCGTCGCGGCCGTCAGCGAATACAAGCAAGACTTTCAATAAATGTCTTGCTTTAGAGCGCGCTCTAAAGTTTAGAATGAGAATCAGTTGAAACATAAGGAGCTGAACGTATGAAGAATCGATATGAATTCGGAATGGAAATGTTGAATAAAGTGGACGGACATGCAGGCGAGGCTGTCGTAGCCCCCTTAGGTGACTTAGGGAACATTCTCGTGGAATGGTTCGGCGATATTTACGGCCGCGAGAGGCTAACCTTAAGGGAACGAGAAATTGCAACGATAGCCATGCTGACGGTACTGAACAGGGAGCCGCAATTGAGGGTACATTTAGAGGCCGGATCCAATGTAGGGCTGACTCGGCAGGAAATGGAAGAGGTTATTATTCAATCGGTCCTTTATGGGGGATTCCCGACGGCCATCAACGGGATGAACCTGCTTAACAGCATGACTCTGCCGAGTGAAGGAAAATGACGCTGCATTCTGATATAGTACTAGTATGAATAAGACGTATACTATCCAGCAAGTTACGAAGCTCACCGGTCTTTCCGCTCATACGCTGCGTTATTACGAAAAAGCTAATCTCATCCGCGCCATTGGAAGAGAAGGCAACGGTTACCGCTATTATTCCAAACAGGACGTGGAATGGCTCAAGTTTCTTATCCGCTTACGTGATACCGGCATGCCGATTCGCGATATGCAGCATTTCGCCGAGCTGCGCTATCTCGGTGACGATACGATCGCCGAGCGCAGACGGATGCTCGAGCACCATAAACAACAGATCCGGGAGCAGATTGACCAGCTTATAGGGAATTTAGAGGCTTTAAACGAGAAAACCGAGTATTACAAAGAGCTGGAGCAGGGACATTAAAGAACGAATCGAATGGCTCTGAATTTTCTATTGAAATAACTGGAATCGAAAGTTCTGTAACACGATGGCGGCCGGCGCATTTGAAGTGACCCCTTAAAGTTAGACATATTTATTTAGGCAACCTGTTGGGCATGGGCTCGGTATTGTACCGGACTCATGCCTTTTAATTTGGACGAGACCCGAGTGTATAGGTGATAATTTCGCCGTTACACAAGTCTAGAACGGGTGAGAGATAGAGCTTTTCTCCAAACAGTTTGAACTCGGTAATATCCGTAACCCACTTCTCATTTCCCTTAATAGCCGCAAGCCACGTCGAATGCCTGTCACACACAGGTTTTGGTCTTGATTCAAAAAAAAATTATAAAATAAACTTCGACCTGTCGATTCATTACATATCTAATCGTCGTCCATATAGAGACGAAATTCCAACAACAAAAAGGAGACTTCCCATGCACACCTTCCTCTCAAAAGACGGCACCAAGATTGCTTATGACAAAACAGGCCGCGGACCGGCACTCATCTTGGTTGCGGGCGCGTTCAGCTACCGTAACTTTCCCGGCCAGGTGCAGTTAGCTAATCTGTTATCGCAAGATTTCACGGTGTATAACTATGATCGCCGGGGCAGAGGCGACAGCGGAGACACGCAGCCCTATGAAGCAGAACGCGAGTATGAAGATCTCCAGGCCATGATTGATGAAGCCGGCGGCTCGGCATACGTGTGGGGATTGTCATCCGGGGCGGTTCTTGCCCTGCAGGCAGCAGCCAGGGGAGCAAACATCACCAAGCTAGCTCTTCATGAGCCTCCGTTTGTGGTTGAGGACGCGGACCGCAAGCCGCCGAAAAATTTCGTCTCGCAGGTTGCTGAGCTGATTGCCGCAAATCGTCGGGAGGAGGCTATCAAGTATTTTATGATTCAGGGAATGGGCGCTCCTTCATTCGTTGTCAGCTTGATGCGAATCATGCCAGGCGTGTGGTCCAATCTCATGGCTGTTGCCCACACGCTCCCCTATGATGCGGCTTTGCTCGATGGATACATGGATGGTAAGCCGTTGAATGCCGAATTATGGCGTACGGTCACGATGCCAACGCTGGTGCTCGAAGGCGTTGAGAGCCCAGTTGCGCTGCGTCATAGCGCCAAGGCACTGGCAGGCGTGCTTCCTAACGCGCAATTGAGGAGCAAAAAAGGACTTGGCCATACCAAGAAACTCCATACAAAAATCATTTCATCGGAGCTGACATCATTCTTTAAGGACGAAAAATAAGAGAGAGGATGATTGATTATGCAAACAGCAATCGTTTCAAAGATGAACGCAAGCACCATTAAGCTGCTTCTAGCTGGAGGGGTCGCTTCTGCACCGTTGTTCTTCGCAGCAGCCATTGTTCAAGTATTCACACGTGAGGGATTCGATATCAGGCGTCACGCCATCAGCACGTTAACGTTAGGTGATTTGGGATGGATTCAAAGCGCGAATTTCATCATAACCGGATTACTCGCTGTGTTGGCGGCAATCGGAATACGCGGCATGATTCGAGGTGGCAAAGGCGGAACATGGGGGCCATTGCTCATCGGCACTTATGGAATTGGGATGATGGTGGCTGGTCTATTCCGCCCGGACCCCGGTCTCAGCTTCCCCTCTGGAGCCCCTGCGGGCATGCCGACAACCATGAGCGGCCATGCAGCCATTCATTCTTTCGCATTTTTTACGGCCTTTATCTGCTTGATTGCTGCGTGCATCGTCTTGGCGTTCAGATTTGCCTCCCAAGAGGAGCGCGTGTGGAAAATCTACTGTATCATGACGGCTGTCATTGCCCCGTTGCTTATTGTTGCAGGAATGGGGATGGCTAATGGGATTGGGGTAATCATGGGAATCGCAGGAATGGTTGCCTTCGGGTGGGTCTCTGCGCTAGCCGCAAGATTGCGCTCCAAAGCCTATCAGAGTTAAATACTCCTTGTTAAGCACTCTATTTCTTCCGGGTTTTACTTGACACGGGTTTAAGACGCTGCTTTAAGATTCATCCATATGGCAGATCGGTTACGTTGCAGGACATGACTCATGGATATCAGCCATCCTTGGCACGATAGCGGGGCTTGGAATCAATTGGATTTACGCATACTTATGTCAGAAATACCCGCAAAAATCGTTAGTCGAAATCGCGCACATCTTATTCGGGCCATGGCTCGGCAAATGGGTCGGATTATTGTATACCTGGTATGGCGTTTTCCTCGGGGCTTATGTGCTGCGCAATTTCACGGATTTGACGGGAACGGTTCTGCTGCCAAGAACGCCTTCCTTGATCGTAGGAAGCATTATGATCTGCGTAGTCGGCTGGACGGTATTTAAAGGAGTGGAGGTCATATGCAGATGCGCGATTATTTTACTGGTGCTTACCGTGGTTTCAACCTTCCTGATACAACTATTATTGATACCGGATATGGATCCGAAGGCAGTACTGCCGGTCCTTGAAAGCGGCTGGACGGCCATCTTCAAAGGCGCTGGACAAATCGCCACCGTTACATTCGGAGAGACCGTTTTGTTTTCCATGTTCATTCCCTATGTCAATCGGTCGGCCTCCGTGCAGAAAACCGTCCTTTCCATGATTGCCGTAGTAGGGACGTTCATTGTCGTTCAGGTTCTCGCCGATATCATGGTTTTAGGGGAAATCACGAGCGATCAGCTGTTTCCCAGTTATACCGCTTTGACGTATATAGGAGTCGGAGACTTCATTGAACGCATCGAGCCGTTCGGGTTTACGGTGTGGATTTTCAATGAATTCACCAAACTATGCGTCTGTTTATTCGCAACGACCTTAGCCTTCTCGCAGACGATCGGCAGTCGGGATTACCGATTTTATATTATCCCCCTTGGGCTGCTGGTTCTTATCGGATCCATAATTATTCATCCCAATCAGCTGGATGTCGTCGAATTCGTTAAAGACATTTGGCCGCTGTATTCGGTTCCTTTTCTGATTCTCGTTCCGTTGTGCATGCTTTTCGTCTCTCTGATGAAGCGAAAAAGCTGGAATTTGAAATAGCGTGGCAGCACCCTATTCATAGGGCTATTCATAAAGACTATTCCGATACGCATCTACAAGCCTTGCCTGGATCTCCGGTTGGACGGTTTGAAGCTCTTGATCCAGTCGTTCCAACTGTGCAGCATTCAATCGAACCATAGAATCGGTTGTTTGTTCGCGCGCAAGCAAAACCGTAAGCCGATACGCCGTAGGCGGATGCGTAAGATTCAAGGTCGATCCTTCCAACATTTCAACGCGTTGAATCCGTTCTATCTCTCGAGCCGGCATAGCGTCAACTGCTGCCTGAAATTCATCAAAAAAGTTCAGTTTTGATGGATTCATGACGAATCGCTGAATGCAGAGCAAAAATGTCGTTGCGCAGTACATTTTGTGCATAACGCCGATCGCGCCTTGCGTGCCCCCTATTTGTGCGCCGATGTAATCCGCCAAATACTCTTCTTTTTGCTCCTCGTAATACTGAAAAACGATAAACAACTCGATAACCGCACGCGGAATGTAGGAAAGCAGCTCCATAACATAATTGGATATCAGACTAAGCAGAGAGACCACTGACCCTCCCCAAATGATTTCGTCTATCGGACGCAGTAACGCATACCAACGAATCAGCGTACGTATCGCGGATTGAACAAAATAGCTGCGATTGAAATCGCCGTTCACTCCGTGCCCAAGCTCATGCCCGATGATCGCCGACTTTTCATCCGGCGATAAGATACTGAAAAACGGGAGTCCCAGTGTGACGTATCTTTTCTGGCGAAGACCGACATGCCTGTATGAGGCATTGTAGGATTCATCAAGGATGATGCCATCCACACGAGGGGTTTGGAGTCGATCGGACACTTCGTCCATAAACGCATACAGAACAGGAAACTGCTCTCGTGGCGCAATGTCCGATTGCTCTTCTTTAGTTAAGCGAGGTATTCGGGGGAGCTGGAACCAGAGAATCAGTAACATTGGAATCGTAATAAGGAAGTATACCGGCTTGTGAAATCCGAGCCACACCATGTACATGCTTAGCAGAAAATAAGCCGCCGTGCAGAGATGGATGACCGAGGCTAGCAAAATAACCATGACTTTCATGCGAGTCAATTTGGGTCGGAAATTTTCAGTATCGTACATGTCGCGTAACATCCGATTGCCGACCTTATGCCCGAGACGTTTATATGTAGCGTCGAATCGAGTATAGACTTGCTCGCTCTGGTAAGGAGTTAGATTCCATCCGCATTCACACCATGATTTATATTGCGGGTGCGCGGGAACTTCCGATCGGCACTCCGGGCATAGTACAGTCTCTAAACCGGTGTCATTGTTTAACGCCACTGCCATTACATTCTCTCCTTTCATTTAAAACAGGGTCCCTTAAACTTGAAATATCGTCGCGGCTTTCCAATAATACTAATCTTTGAGCCGCTTGAATAGGGATGTCATTTAAACTTTATATGAATCTATAACATTCGCATTTTGAGTGGCAGTACGAAGATGCAAAAAATGCGGAACCCGTACGCGAGCTGGATCGGAGCGCCGCTTGGGCGATCGTTCCCGAACGCGTACAGGACCGGATAGCCAGCCTGTTCCTCGCCGAATACGAGGCTGGGAAGCGACCGGATGATTGACATGGGGACGCCTCCACAACCCCCCGGCGCTATTCGACGTAACGTTGAAAATTCTTCGTACGGCGCACCAGCTTGCAATGCTGCATATACCGGCGCGTGCTTTTTTTCTGCGTATGACTACTCCAGTTTTTACGGCGAATGCAGACATAGTGCCGTTTGGAGAGGGAATAGACGTGGAAGCCTCGCCGAATGCAGCGAAAGAGCCATCGCGCATCCGTGCCGGCTTTCCGGTTGGAAGGGAATTTGACGCGGCGCCAGACCGCCTTGCGAAATACAAGCGTTCCTCCTTTGACGTTACGTTTGTATTTCCACTCGCCGCCGCGGCGGAACACCATCAGTGCCCGTTTTGCCGTGAAATAGAGGTAGGCGGTGTGCTTGCCGACGATAGATGCTCTGCCGTGTTTAATCGCGCGAGCGGCCTCCCGAAGAAATTTAGGGCCGTAGTAATCGTCGTCGTCGAACTTGGCGATGAAGCCGTTATCCGCGTTTTTAATGGCATAGTTCAAGCATTTGCCGAGTCGGTATTTTTGGGGTAGTTGGTAAACCGTGATTTCGCCTTCCGGATAGTGGCTTGCTCGCTCCTTATATACCTCAATGTCCATACTGTCATTGTTCAGGACAATGATCATCTTCTTGTTCTTCCACAGCTGACGATCATAATTCTCAAACACGTTGTCGATGCAGGAAGACCTCATCGTGCATGCAATTACGGTAATCATCTAACCCTCATCTCCGTTCGACATAGGTTGAAGCTTTGCTTTGCGCCGATTCCATAACGTTTTTTGTTTGATTTTGTACAGCTTCTTATCGATCACCTTCTGATACAGCCGCAAGAAGGCGTCAGTCATGTTTTGCTCGGAGAATCGGGTTCGGGCATATCTCCTTAACGCGCGGGCACTTGGCAGTCGCTTGCGGTTGCGGACTTTCGCTGCCATGCCGGTTGTCGTGTCGCATACGAGGCGAGGCACGCCGCGAAGCACTTCGGGAACGGCGCCACGGCGAAAGCCGAGTACGGGCGTACCGCTCGCCATGGCTTCGACGAGGACGAGCCCAAACGGTTCATCCCAAGTAGAGGTGAACAAGACGCAGTGCGCGTTGGCCAACAGCCTGCGCTTACGGTTACCGCCTACAGGGCCGATGTAGCGGATTTTATTTCCTAGATGCGGCTTGATTTTGGCGCGGTAGTATTTCTTGTCGTTCAGCGTGCCAGCGATGATAAGCTTTCGGCCCGTCTTTTTTGCCACCTTGATGGCCAGGTGAACGCCTTTCTCCTTGATTAGCCTGCCGAGGAAAAGCAGGTACTTTTGCTTCTTTTTCCGGAACGTGTAGTCATCCATGCTCATGCCGTTGTAAATGGCGTAGCCTTTCCCTTTGCCGTATTTCCGCAAAATGTATTTGCTGACGTAGACCCGGATTTGCACGCTCGATTTGATCGCTTTCGAATGCGACTGGCAGATGGTCGGAATGGGCGGATTCGCTTTTGCTACGATACCGTAGTGATCATGGATGAAGTCGATGTCCGTCGGCATATTCTTGATAATGAAATCCAGCTGCTTCGTTTGATCGTCTGATTCATATTCGAACGTTTGGGTTGCGTTCGATGTGGAGCCCTTCTTGGCGAACAGATACACCTCATGACCCCGTCTGACCAGCTCCTCTGTCAAATAATGCACATCTCGCTGTGTACCTCCGTAATTTTTCGGCGGGACAGGAATGGTATTCGTTGAGATTTGAGCTATTTTCAAGTCACCGTCAGCTCCTTTAGTCGATGTCTGCCATAGGCTTTCATGTAGGATATGTACGGACTTCTCCACTGGGCACGGCTCATCCATCGTTCGAAGGCGACGAGGGGAGGATTAACGAGACGGAGCTATTCAAAATCGTGGTTGAGAGAACATTGGAAAGACGAAGCCAGGAGTCAGAACGCCGTGCAGGGTCGCCAAGCTAAAGGCGGGTTATTGGCAATTTGAATGTTAACAAAGCAAAAAAAGCCCTTCCTCCGACGGAGGAAAGGGCTTATTTCGTACATGCCTAGAGGTACCAAGCAGACATGATCAAAACGATGGCATGACGCTATGCTTGCGGCGCGGAGTACATTTTCACGACTTCAATAGCGCGGTTGACCATAGCTGTCGCGTCTGCGAGAGTGATTCCGCTGTTCGGGTTAAACATGCCTGTCGGGTCCAATTGTACGATCTTCAAGGCTAATGCAGTCTGGATGGCGCCCTGGCTCAAGATATCGATCTTGAAGTCGTCCTTGATCTCTACCGGAATCAAATTAAACTTCGGCAGTTGGCCGCTCGATTGGAGCGTGTGCACCAGCAGGTACGTGAACGACTGACGGTTCACGACGGTGTTCGGATTGATTTTAATTTGAAGATTCGAGCCTACGGCTTGCTTAATTAACTGAACGGCTTGCTCGGCCGTGATTGTCGCGTTATCGACAGGTGATTCCGAATGACCCTTCAAGTAGGCTGTCGCTTTGGCTGCAATCGCGGTAGCCTCTGCAAGGGTCAGCTTGGCATTCGGATGAAAGTTACCGGCTTGGTCCAAACCGAGGAAGCCAAGTGCCAGCGCTGTTTGAATGGCCCCTGATTTGGATACATCCATCTCAGATTCATCTTTCACGTCGACCGGAACGACATTAATCATCGGCAGTTGACCACTCGTTTGGAGCGTATGCACCAATAGATACGTAAACGATTCGCGAGTCACGTTAGCTGCGGGATTGATCTTGATTTGCAGGGAAGCTTGTGGACCGACAACTTGCTTAATCAATTGAGCGGCTTGCTCCCCCGTGAGGTTCTTGCCCATGTCGGTCGGCGAAGAGTGGGCTTTCAAATAATTCTGAGCATTTCGGATCGCCGTGTCAGCATCGGCCTTTGAAATGGCAGATTGAGGATTGAATTTTCCGTTGGCATCTAATTTAACGATATTATAGGACAAGGCACGTTGAATCGAAGCGGCATATTCGGGAGAGACCTTATCTGAATCTTTAAACTTGATCACTACCGGCTTGACCATCGGCAGCTTACCCTGTGCTTCCATATCCGTTACGAGCCGGTAAGTAAATTGTTCGCGCGTCATCTGGTGATGCGGATTGTTGAACCCGGCGATCATAGTTGCATACCATGCAAAGTGGTTGTGGGAATACTGCGTATACCAGGAGGAATTGAGCAACGAGTTCAGGTTCAAACCTAACGAATCGAGCAATGAATCTAGCTGCGATGGATTGCTTCCAGCAATCAGGTTACTCTGAAGAGTTGCAGCTATAGGGTTGTTACTTTGCGCTTGATCATTTAGGGAAGCGGCGGATGTGATCTGTGGTCCGGCAAATCCGAACATCAGGGCGGCAGCTGTGGCGGACAGGGCAATCATCTTAAACGGTTTCTTCATTTGTATTCACCTCATGGAGTAGTATCTTGCTGTTGCGTACCCTTAGACGTGACCTAGTCTAAAAAGGTTTCTTAAATTTAAGATTCTCATAATTTAATAGAATCCTCAGGAAACATTGAAGAAAAGTTAAGAAGATTTCTATATAATGCTATGCGAACGAAGCAGCATCTGGTAAGCGGCACGAAAGCCGCGGCTTTAGGCCGAATGTTTTTTCCTAAATAATCGGAGGTGGATACCGTTCATGAATAATAGTGCTAGAACGAAAAAACATTTCAAAGTTCGTCGCAGCGTTTCGCTTGGCGTAACGTTAATCCTCGCAGCGAGCTTACTTGCCGCATGTTCGGGCGGGGGGGACGATATAGCGGAACACCAAGTATTGCGTATTGGTGTCCTGTATGCCAGTCAAGGCAATGAATCCGGCATTCGACAGGAATTGACGGATGATTACGAGTTGACTCATCCGAATGTCGATATCGAGTTGACTGCGGCCATCGACATGGACGATCAGCGTAATGAAGAGCTCGCCGGCAATATCAATCGCCCGAAGTATTACGATGCGTTGAAGCAGATGTTAAGCGGCAGCAACCCTGTCGACGTGGTGATTTTGGAAGATTCCGCTTATCTAAACCGGTTGTCGCAGGATAATCTGCTTACTCCGCTGGATCCTTTGATAGAGGCAAACAAATTCGATCTAGAGGACTTCTTGCCGAACGTCTCAAACGGACTCAGAGATCCGGACGATCATTCTATCTATGCCTTGACGTCGACGTTCGGAGGCACCGCGCTCTACTATAATAAGCAGCTGTTCACCGATGCCGGCATCGCTCCTCCAACCGATAATATGCTCTGGTCAGATGTGTTCCTGCTCGCGAAGGAAGTCGCCGCGGGCGAGGGGGAAACTCGTACGTTTGGATTCTCGTTCAGTCCTTGGGGAACCGATGGCATCAGCGATGTCCTGACATATTCCGCTCCGCTCCAATTGAAGCTGTTCGATAAGAAAGCTTGGAAAATGACTGTCGATACGCCGCAGTGGAACAAGGCATGGTCCGACATTGCCGCACTCTATCTTGAAAAAGTTATTCCTTCGTTACCCGATTTTGATGGTGGCAGCGGAGGGGATGGCGATCTATTTCTAAATGGACGTCTTGCCATGTTGATTGGGGGCTATGATTATATCAACACATTGTCGGCTGCCCATACTTACGCTTCCAATCCCGCGATCAAGTCGCTCGATTGGGACGTCGCATCGCTTCCGTCCTTTGCCGAAACGCCAGAGATCGGGGGGAGCATCGCTCTAACCAATTTGATGGCGATCGGCGCCAAGGCGCAAAACAAGGAAGCCGCCTGGGATTTTATTCAGTATAATAACAGCGAGCGTATGACTAAGCTGAAATCGCGCAGCAGCAGTAAGCTCCCGGCCCGCCAGTCGCTTCTGCAGCCGAAGAATGGCATGCATTACAACCTCGGTGCCTTTTATGCGCTTAAGCCTGTCCCGCCGTTGGAAGAGCGGGAAGAACTATATTGGGAGACGCCGAACCTGTCTCCGGCGTTCAATCTTGGACAACCGCTGTTCCAGGATGTAATCAACGGGAAGAAGACGGTGAAGGATGCACTTCGGGAATGGCAGACCAAGGGGGACGTATTAATGCAGGAAATCAAACGAAATCCTGCCGCCTACACGAACGGGGAGAATTTCTGGGGCGGTTGGGGAGGTTAAATCATCAAGCGGATGTATAACAGATATCTTCGGTTGATTAATTTCATGCTCATTTCATAATTTATCGGTACATTGATGATTGATGTTCCATGGATGTACAGGGGGTAAGAATCATGCGTATCTTGCTGGCGGAGGACGATGAGATGCTTGGGGAATTAACCGAGCATCAGCTGAAGCGGCAATATCATGTTGTCGATTGGATGAAAGACGGCCGCCAGGCGAAGGAAGCATTGGCAACCGGCCGGTATGACGTATACGTCCTGGATTGGATGATGCCCGAGATGACAGGCTTAGAACTCGTACGGGAGATCCGCAGAAGCAAGGATCATACGCCCATCCTTCTGTTAACGGCGCGGGATGCCGTTCATGATCGGGTAGAAGGGCTGCGAGCAGGGGCAGATGACTATATGATAAAACCGTTTGCGTTCGAGGAGCTTGAAGCACGGTTATTCGCACTGTTTCGGAGACAGGATCGGGGATACCAATCGTCGGATACAATCAACTTAGGAGATATAACGGCGCATTTGAAGAGATTCGAGGTCACGCGCCGCGGCACGGCAATCGTATTGACACGACGCGAATTCCAACTGCTCGTCTGTTTGATGCGCCATGCGGGACAAGTCCTTTCACGGGAGCAGCTGCTGGATCAGGTTTGGGGGCTCGAGTCGGATGTGACGCTGAATGCCGTCGATGCCACAATCAAATTACTGCGCAAAAAAGTGGACGGGCCTTATGAAACAAAATGCATCCAGAGCATCTACGGCGCAGGCTATCGGTTTAGTATAGGCGGTGAATGAGAGCCATGTTCAAACGGACGCGAACCCGGTTAACGCGAGAGTTCTCGCTTACCATCGGCATTATTCTTATGATCTCCGCGATTTTTTCCTTATGGATGGTACAGCAAATGCTGACATCGACGGAAGACGATCAGCTGGACTCATTAAGGAATCAGTATGAGGCGGAGCTGCAGAAGCTGAGCCAGTCTCCTAAAGGCCAGGTGCTGTTCGGTCCTTCGGTGGATAGGGACAAAGTGAATTCGTTCTATGAACCTAGCGGCTTACAGCTGAACCAAATGGCATGGCTGCTCGATTCGAACGGGGAAGTGATTTTTCAATCCTCGCCATCCGGCAAGGACCCCTCTGGAGCGGATTTTCCGCTGACGGCGCTCTTACCCAGACTTCTTGCGGAGCCAGATCATGTTTATCGGAATGTAAATGCCGAGGGAAGAACCTTCCGAATTGGCGGAACGATCATTCCGAATGGCGAAATCAAGGACTACAGGATAATCGTTGCGCAGGAAGTGACGAATGATAATGAGCTTCTGAAGCAGCTGCGATGGGCGTTTGCAGGGTTCGCCCTGCTCATGCTTGCTGTTGGCGGAGCAGCCGGGTTCATATTGGCAGGACGCGCGATGAGGCCGATCGTACAAGCTTTCCACCGACAGGAACAGTTTACGTCCGATGCATCGCATGAGCTGCGGACGCCGCTTAGCATATTGAAATCCGCCTACGAAGTGTTGGACGAACAGAGCGATAAGCTGCCGGAATTCCATCGGAATGTATTGATGAAATCAGGACGGGAAATCCATCATATGAGCCGACTCGTTGAAAATTTGCTCGTGCTTGCGCGAAGCGACAACGGGCGGCTTGAACTGGTCGTCTCGCGTTTCTCGTTGCGCTATACGATCCAACAAGCGATGGAGCAATTGGAGCCGATTGCAGCATCCAAACATGTGCAGCTGGTATGGGGAAACCGTCCGGGCGCATCGGATGAGGACGAAGCGATGATCCAAGCGGACGAGGTACGCATGCGGCAGCTCATCCTCATTCTGATCGAGAATGCAATCCAGTACAACCGGGAAGGCGGCAGAGTTACCGTCTCCTTGGACACGAGTCCTCAGAAGACATCCTTTACCGTTCGCGATACGGGAATTGGCATTGAAAATGAGCATCTGCCTCGTATTTTCGAACGATTTTATCGGATGGATAAAGCCCGGACCCGCCGATCGGAAGGGACAGGCCTCGGACTTGCGATAGCCAAACAAATTGTTGACGCGCACCGGGCAAGGATAGAAGTCTGGAGTACCCCTCAGGTCGGAACGACTTTTCGCGTAACGCTTCCGAGCATTTCAGATTCTTTTCAGAATGTTCCTTTACCTTAAACCATACAGCCTCCCGATTGCGAGGAAGGCAAATTCAAATAAGGATGGGATAATCAATGAGGAAGAATTGGAAGCTCGCCGGCGCAGCCATGTTAATTGCGATTGCAGTGCCAGTAACCGCTTATGCGGCAGATAACCTGAACGACAAGCCGCAGGAGGGTAAGAAGGCAAGCTATGCGGATGCTCAGCAGACAATGCCAGCCGGTAAGCAAGGAGAGAAGCCGGATCCAGGCAAAGGGAATAAGCTGAAGCTGGATTTGCAAACGATTGCTTCATCGAAGCTCGGACTTGATCAAGCAGCCTTCGAACAAGCGCAAAAGGACGGCAAGTCGCTCGCGGACATCGCGAAAGAAAAATGCAAAGCGCTTCAGCCGTTGATTGATGGGCTAACGAAGGAAATCAGCGATGATATTCAGGCGAATCTCGATCCTAAGGATCTGACGGCCGAGGAGAAGGCGAATGTGAAGAAGAAGGCTGCGATGGAGGCAGAACGCATCTTCACGTTACCGCTCAATCAGGAGAGCGATAAGCAGGATCGTAACGACTGGAATTTGGCAGCGGCTCTTGCATTAGTCGGAATCGATAAGGCTGCTTTCGCCGATCAGGTACACGCGGGCAAATCGTTCGTCGATATCGCCAAGGATCATGGGGTATCCCGTCAGCAGCTGATTGATGCACTATTGACCGATATCAGGACTAAAATCGATGAAGTTAAGGCAAACGGTGATATTACAAAAGAGCAAGCCGATCAGAAGAAGCAGGCAGCACTAAAAGATGTCGAAGATTTCGTCGACCATACGCAGACGCTGTTTAAGAAGAAAGAGAGCTTCGTAGTAGAGCGGGGCAAGGGCGATAAAGGGGACCCGAACGCGGAGAAAGGGATAAAACTTGATTTTGAGCAAATCGCTGCGGCTAAGCTTGGTCTGGACAAAGCAGCTTTCCAACAAGCCGTGAAGGAAGGCAAGTCTCTGGCTGATATCGCGAGAGAGAAAGGGAAAGAGCTTCAGCCGTTGATTGATGAGGTAACGAAGGAAATCAGCAATGAAATTCAGACGAAGCACAGCCCGGATGTTTTTACGGCCGAGGAGAAAGAGAACGTGAAGAAAAAGGCCGCGATGGAAGCGCAGCGCGTCTTCACGACCCCGCTTAATGAGGAGCAAGGGAAGGAGCAGGGCAAGGGTGAGTTTAATTTGCAAGCCGCTTTAGCCTTGCTCGGCATAGACAAAGCGACTTTCGCCGAACAGGTCCAAGCAGGCAAATCGTTCGCGGACATAGCCAAGGATCACGGCGTATCCCGTCAACAACTTATCGATTCGCTTTCGTCCGACTTCACGACCAAAATCGACGACGTTACAGCACAAGGAGACATCACGAAAGAACAAGCAGATCAAAAGAAGCAGGCACTGCTTAAGGAAGTAGAAGATTTCGTGGATCATACGCAGACGATGTTCGAGGCGAATGTAAAGTAATCTTCTAGAATGAAAATGTTCCGGTGACGGATGCTCCTCATACGGTAGACAGACAGGCGAATGCCAAAGTCTGCTATTGCGTGGGGAGTTTTTTTTGGGCTTGCCAGCGGAAGGCGGCGGGGATGAACCTTGCATTAAATAAACGGTAATCCGTGCATATGAGCTTGGCTTGGAGATATTCCGGTATGCTTCTTGAATAGCCTGCTAAAGTAATACGCATCTGCGTACCCCACTTGCCTGGCGACCTCCCTTACGGAAAAATGTTGCGTAGTCAGCAGGTCTCTAGCTCGATTGATCCTAAACCGCAACACATATTCGATCGGGCTGATCCCGGTGAAATGTTTGAATTTGAAGGCGAAGTACCCGGCGCTGACATTATACCGCTCCGCGAGCGATTCCAGTGATAGGGGATGCATGTACTGCTCGTGAATAAAAGCAAGCGCTTCTTCAATCATAGATGGATGACGGCTTCGCTTCGATTCTTGGCGAGTTTGGCTTACCGTGTCCAGCAGAATTTGCATAAACGATATATAAAGCTTCAAGGCCGATATGGGGGCAGGATCCATTGACAGGGTGTGAAGTTGAAGCAGCTTCTCCCGCAATTCCATACTTGCCGAGACGTCCAGTGCAAAGTGATCTTTCAGATGTCGGTAAGCATTTTTCTCCATGGATAAGTCACGGTAATTAATAAGCACATATTCTAGCTCTTCGAAGGCACCGGTCTTATACCATAAGTGCATATCCTTCGTGCCATGAAGCATGCCGCCTGCATGTAAGACGTGACTGAATCCATCGCACTTGAATTCGCATTCTCCTCGAAGCACGAACAAAAATCCCGCATTCTTAATCTTTACGTTACCGTAGCTTTGATTCGGAGGCAATTGAACGCGATATACATCCGCGATTTCTAATTTGGCACGCAGTAAATCTTCCGTCAGCTCGATCAGATCGATCATGTTAATCCCCCGCAACGCAAAGCTCCCGAGTGACAGGTCGGGAGCGGCATGAAAGTGTTCTGTTGTTATTTCAGATGCGTTAAAATATGTTCGATTCCATAACCCACGCCTGTCGGGCCAGGAGAGAACGCGGAAGATTCCAGCGTATAAACGTGACCGTTCTTCACGGCGTCGAGTTGCTTCCAAACCTTATCTTTGCTTAGCGTTTCCAATGCGTCCGCTGCCGGCGATGTAGGACGGTCATGCACGAAAATATGATCCGGATTCAACTCGAGAAGGCCTTCAAGCGATAACTCGCCTCCCGATTCGGCCATTTTGCCTGCCGGCATTTTTAAGCCTAGATCCGTATAGTACGTTCCGAGCCGATCGGTTCCCCATAGATAGAACTCCCCAGGAGTTGCATCCAGGAAAATGACATCTTCGTCATTGTATTTCTCCAGTTTGGCTTTGGCCTCGCCGAGTTTAGCCTCGTGCTCCTCGATAACCTGTTTAGCTTTGTCTTCCAGACCGAGTGCCTTCGCATACTCAGTCAGTGCCCATTTCCAATCATCATAACCTTTGACTGCATCTATAAACACGACGGGTGCGATTTTTTGCAGCTGGTCGTACACCTGGTCATTATCGGTTCCGCCGGCTAGGATGATGTCCGGTTTATAAGCAAGGAGTTTCTCCAAATTAATTTCGGAATCCGAACCAAGATCTACGAACGACTCCGAAGAGAAATAAGGATGAAATGCGTCCAGCTTTGAATAGTATGTATAGCCGGTCGTTGCTAGCTCTTGAGGATCCAAGGTTAACAGCAGGTCGATGAATCCCCATGCGGTTAAGGCGATTTTTTTGGGAGCAGCAGAGATGGTTTGCTCTCCTTTGGCATCCGTTATTGTTCTAGGGAACGATTGGTTCTCAGCCGAATCAGTCGTATTGGCCGTGTTGGTCGTATCGGTCGTATCAGGTGTGGTGGGAGTAGATGAAGAATCCGAAGATGAAGCAGGTGCCGGATCCGAATTACTGCCGCAAGCAGAAAGCATGAGACATACACCAAGTAAAACAGCGAGCAGAATGGACTTATTCATTGCGAAATCCCCTATCGATTAGTATTGATAATCATTATCAGTTACACTATACGGGACGTTCCTTTAATGCGCAATAGACGGATAGCATGAGAAGGATGGATTATCTGAATGTGTCGTCCCGATTCATTGAGTATAGCCACAACCATCCAGCTGGCTGTGGCTAATTGATATGATTTGGCAGTTAGGCGATAACCGAGTATCGATTGCGGGCAAGTGTCGATAAGGGAAATATATCAATGATCGGTATGTGATGATTTTCATAGAGTTGGGAAGATTGACCAGTAAGGTTGTTAAGAAAGGTTTAAGAATCGTTTCATAAAATGTAAACCTGTTCGCGTTAAAGTAAAGGTAGGAGGAGTGATGACGATGGAAATCGATCGCCAGGAGTTAGCGAAAGCTTGCCAAGATCTTATTGATTCAATCGGAAAAACAGACATTAATGACGCGCTCCCGGCTTTTACGAGACAACTAGGCATGTTAGGGAAAAGGTATCGAATGACGGCTGACGAGGTCTTAAGAAACTATATGGAATATAAGCCTCCTCTATCCGATAGCATGTAATCATTAGACGACGGCCAATCCATGATATGGATGGCGGTCGTTTTTTTTCGCGCGCCAGCTAGAGCTTCAAAAACGGTGGAGTAGGGGCGACATTCGCTTAACGAAATGGCAGTTAAGAGAATTTTAATACGTAGTTCACCGTCAGTTTAGAAGCATTGTTTATGCTAAAGCAGGACAACCCCGCACAAGAACGCGCATTTATTTTCAAAGGAGTGCAATCGTTCATGCAAAACATATTTACGGCCATCGTGCAAGGCATAGTGGAGGGATTGACGGAGTTTCTCCCGGTCTCATCGACGGGGCATTTGATTCTAACGGGCGAACTGCTCGGCTATTCCGGCGAGAAAGCCGATACGTTCGAGATCATCATTCAGCTTGGCGCCATTCTGGCCGTCGCGGTCATTTATTGGCGGCGGATCTTCAACCTGCTCGGCATTGGCGGCATGAAGCCGGACGGGAACGGCCGATATCCGGATCCGGTACGCAAGCTGAACCTTCTCCATGTCATCATGGCTTGTTTGCCTGCCATGGTGCTTGGGCTGGTCCTGCATTCGTTCATCAAATCCTATCTGTTCTCGCCCTATACGGTGCTTGCGGGTTTAGTGCTTGGCGGCATTTTCATGCTGTTCGGCCAAAAAAAGCAGGCCGCGGTGGAGGCAGATGGCATGGATCAGCTGACGTACAAGCAAGCGCTGCAGATCGGCCTGTATCAGTGCCTCGCGCTATGGCCGGGGTTCTCCCGTTCCGGAGCCACGATCGCGGGCGGGTTGTTGTCGGGCGTAAGCTACCGCGCGGCGACGAATTTCTCGTTCTTGATCGCCATCCCGATGATGGTGGCCGCAAGCGGCTACGAGCTGCTCAAAAGTTACGACACGTTGACGTCGTCGGACGCCGGGTTTTTCGCGACCGGCTTCATCGTGGCTTTCGTCGTCGCGCTGCTTGCCGTCATGACGTTCTTGAAGCTGCTGGAGCGATTGAAGCTCGCGCCGTTCGCGTATTACCGCTTCGTGCTGGCGGCCGTGTTTCTCGTCTATTTGCTTCTTACGGCGTGACTAGGCGGCAGCGGTGCGTTAATGGAAGGGAGGGTTTGAAATGCAACAAATCGTGGAATGGCTGTCTAGTACCGCCGTACATCTAATCGACGAGCTGGGATTGGCGGGCATCTTCGTCGGCATGGTGCTTGAGAGCGCATGTATTCCAATACCGAGCGAAGTTATTTTGCTTTCCGGCGGCGCGGCGGCGGCGAACGGTTCCATGTCGTATGCCGGCGTCGTGACGGCAGGGGTGCTAGGGAATTTGATCGGTTCTATTCTCGCCTATTATGCAGGCGTCCGAGGCGGGCGGAGGCTGCTGGAACGTTATGGGAAATACGTGCTGTTCAACGCTTCCCATTTCGAGCAGGCTCAGCGCTGGTTTGATCGCCACGGCGAAGGAACCGCCTTCTTCGCCAGGAATTTACCTTTTATCCGTACTTTTATTTCGCTGCCTGCGGGAATTGCGGGCATGGGATTCCGGAAGTTCGCCCTATTCACGCTGCTTGGCTGCATCCCGTGGAACATGGCGTTAGCTTATGCGGGTTACAGGCTTGGCGCGAATTCGGATGCCGTTGAGCGCTACCTTCATCCGCTGAGCTATGCGCTTGCAGGCATCGCGTGCCTTCTGCTCATCTATTGGCTCGTAAGCCGTAGAAGGAAAATCGCGGGTTAATGCCCCGCTGTTGCGGTATCGAGGCTAATCTTGTTTTTTCCATTCGAATACCTTATGTTTGATCGCAAAGAAGCGCAAAGCGGAGGAGTTTTCCCGGCATGTCCATTCGCATGAAATTGCTACTGTCCTACGCGGCGATGCTCCTCATCCCGCTGGTCTCCATCCTGCTGGTCTCCCTGCTCATGGTCGTATTCTTCAAAGGGGACCTGCAAAATATAAAAGGGATTTATGAATCTACAGAGGACCGGTTCGACCATGAGGACGTGGAGCATATTGCGAAAGAAATAAAACGTTCGGCCCAGCGGCAGCCTGATTTGTTGATGGATCCCGCCTACTTGGACGAAATGACGACGGAGTTGCAGAGCAAAAACTCTTATTTGGCCGTCCGAGTGAAAGGCGCGATCATCTATCGTTCGCCAGGCGTTCAGCAAGTGCCGGAGTTGACGATGGATTTACCGGTCTTCAAAGGGCAAGATACATTCAGTCAGTACCCGGTCAAGAAGATTGCCAATGTGGATTATCTATATTTGCAATACGATTTCACATACCTTAACAACGAGCAAGGTACAGTCTTCATCATTTCAAAAATCGATCCGATCACTTATTTCATTCGCAAATATTTCCCGACGTTGTTCATTGCTTTGCTTTGCATCCTAGTGCTGACGCATCTACTTCTGACGTCATTCATGTCCAAGCATATTATTCGTCCGCTTCAAGCGCTCCGCAACGCGGCAAGAGAGATTAAGGAAGGCAATTTGGATTTCACGCTTCAGGTTGCCGGCAAGGATGAAATCGGCCAATTAGTCGTCGCTTTCGAAGAAATGCGCACTCGGTTGCAGCAATCGATTCAAGTACAAATGCAGTATGAGAACAATCGAAGAGAGTTAATCGCGAATATCTCGCATGACCTGAGAACGCCGCTTACGGCTATAAGAGGATATATCGACGGTATTATGGAGGGAGTCGCCGATACGCCGGAGAAGAACGCGAAGTACATGCGCACCATCGACCTCAAAGTGGACGAGATGGACCACTTGATCCAAGAGCTTTTTTTATATTCCAAATTGGATTTAAACCGGCAGCCGTTCCAATTCGAAGCGGTGAACGTGGTTCCGTTCCTTCACGATTGGACGGAAGAGCTGCAATTCGAGCTCGAGAAGCGGACGATCAAGTTCCATGCCGATATTTGTCTCGATCCCCGCACAAGGGTTTCTTTGGACCGCGACCATTTCAAACGAGTGCTGGGCAATATCATCCAGAATAGCGTGAGGTATATGGATAAAAACGAATCGCGCATCCATCTGTCGGCTTACCGCGAAGATGGCGAGGTCGTTCTCGAGATCGCTGACAACGGAATCGGCATTAATAAAGAAGCGTTGGCGCATATATTTGAACGCTTTTATCGCGCGGACGAATCGCGCAACGCGCATACGGGCGGGAGCGGACTCGGTCTGGCCATTGCCAAGCAAATCATGGACGGGCATGGCGGCATCATCTCGGCGAACAGCGAACCTGGCGCCGGCACGACGATCAAGCTAAGCCTTCCCATACTGACAGGGGCTGATGAACAGTGAAAACCATCCTTCTCATCGAAGATGATGTGACCATCTCGGAGCTTCAACGGGATTATTTGGAGATAAACGGCTATAAAGTCGAAATGGCCATGGACGGTAAAACGGGCTTGGAAATGGGATTAAGCGGCATGCATGATTTGATTATTCTCGATTTGATGCTGCCCATCAAGAACGGCTTCGAGGTATGCAAAGAAATTCGGGAAAAAAAGAATATTCCCATTCTGATGGTCTCGTCTCGGCGCGAGGATATCGATATTATAAGAGGTCTTGGTCTAGGCGCGGACGATTACATCACGAAGCCGTTCAAACCGGCTGAACTCGTTGCCAGGGTAAAGGCTCATCTCGCGAGATACGACCGCCTGGTCGGGGTCGCGGACGTGAAGAACGATATCCATATTCGCGAGCTGCGCATTGATCCCGATACTAGAAAAGTATTCGTGAAAGAAGTCGAAACCATACTGACGACGAAAGAATTCGATCTGCTTTATTTTCTTGCAAGGCATCCGGACCGGGTATTCAGCAAGGATCATCTATTCGAAAAAATATGGGGCATCGACGCACAGGGCGATCTGCAGACGGTAACGGTGCATATTCGGAAAATCCGCGAAAAAATCGAAGCCGATTCTGCCAACCCGGCGTATATCGAGACGGTATGGGGAGCCGGTTATCGTTTCAAAGGATAAGAGAAAGCCTGATCGGGGAATCGGGCTTTTTTCTGCGTTCGGGGAAGCAATAAAGCTTTAATGGCAGTTAAGAAAATGTTAATAAACCGTTCATACCTGGTTTAGGAATGGGGATTACAGTGAGATTAGCTCATGAAGGGATGTCCATCATTAGGCTATCTGATCTTTGCGGGCGATTTCATCGGCTTTTTCCGATAACAAGGGCAGGCACTGTTTGGGCGAGCCTTCCTGAGTAAGAGAGGAGAATGCGGGTTGCGACAGATCGAGGAACACGAAATATCGGATGCTGCGAATTTACGGCAATTCCGGCGACGGTTTGGTCGTCCGGGGAATAGAATCGCGAGCTGCGTGCTCGCCGGCGCACGGCCGGTACCCTGGCTGATGCTTAAGGAAAGGAAGCCCGTCTGATGTTTCCCGTCGCGGTAATGTCCGTGGCCGACCTTGTCGTCGAGCATTACGATTACGTCTTCACGCCCACGGGAATGCCGGTCATCGAGCTCACGATCCTGAATCCTGGTGCGCAGGTGATGCATGCCGATCTTTCCGTGAAGGTAAGCAAGGCGATTTCATCCTCCCAGGACGACTATCGGTTCAAGAAAGTCGGAGACTTGAAAGCGGTACGCGGCATCGCGTTCATGCCTGGGAAAGAGCGGCAGCTTGTTATCCGGACTGCGCCTATGCTCAAGCCTGGGGATTATGAAGCCGATGTTCGGCTGCAGCATCTATCTGATTCGAAGACTCAGGCCATGGACTTCAGCGTCACGATGGAAGCGGTAGCCCATGCACAGACGTTGAGAGAGCGAGATAAATCAGGCCCGGCAAGCTCAGGCTCGACAAGCCCAGGCCTTAGAGCACGGAACATAGGTGACATTTCCGTTATCGTCCTGGCTTTTGCAATCTTATATGTAGGGGTACGGAATTTGCGCAAGGCAATTACAGGGGAGAAAAGAAAGCGAGATAACGATCGTCCGTGAAATTCCATTCAAGTTTCATAACGGATTACACGGTATTCGCGTCTCGGATCGCTAATTTGTTGGAGGAAGGAACCTGAATATGAACAAAATGCTTTCGCTCGCCAAAGACCATGCTGCCGGGATGCTTGCTAAAGTACCCGAAATCACGGTTTACTTCTGGCTGACGAAACTGTTGACGACGGGAATGGGAGAGGTAGCGTCGGATTATTTATTCGAACGTCTGAATCCGCTCATCTCGGTCCCGTTAAGCGTGCTGATCTTCGTCGCGGCCATGATCCTGCAATTCAAGGTGCGCCGGTATGTCGCGGGCATATACTGGCTCGTCGTCGTCATGGTCAGCATCTTCGGCACGACAGCCGCGGATGTTGTCCGCGTGGGGCTCGGCATCCCTTATATGGTCTCGACGCTATTCTTCGTCGTGGCGCTCGCTGCAATTCTCATCGTATGGTACAGGAAAGAGAAGACGTTGTCCGTGCACAGCATCTTTACCCGAAGGCGCGAGGTCTTCTATTGGCTCACCGTCTTGACGACGTTCGCGCTCGGCACGGCGGCTGGCGACATGACCGCGACGAACATGCATCTCGGATATTTGGCTTCGGGCGTGATGTTCACCATCATCTTGGCTGTTCCGGCGATCGGCTTCTGGCTATTCGGTCTGAAGGAAATCGTTGCCTTCTGGTTCGCGTATATTATGACGCGCCCTGTCGGGGCTTCTTTTGCCGACTGGTTGTCCGCGGCGCATAGCAGCGGAGGCATGGAGCTGGGCAAGGGACCGGTAACCTTCGTCCTGACGATTCTGATTGTCCTTCTGGTCATCTTCCGAGGCGGTTCACCTGCACAAAGCACGAAATCGAGCTCTGAAATGGATATGGCAAGTTAATATATATGGAGTAGCCATAATGAAAATTGACGGTTGCCAATCATAAAAGGGGCTGACATTTTTAATTAATAATAGAGAACCTGCGCTGGTTGGAATAGAAGACCTTAAAGGGAAGTAGTGCACTATAATTGAAAGTCCTCCTTAATAAGGCTCCGGAACACTTCTACAGCCCATCCCGGAGAGCTCTGCAAGCAAATCGGAATTTATCGCTGAGGCATTGACAAAAACGAAGCCCGGTGTTAAATTTTGGTTATTCTACAGTAAGTCGCTTGGAATAATAAGATAAAGGTCGGCCGCACAGGTGGAGACTTTTCGGATGCAGGTTATCCGGGAGGTCTCCTTTTTGGTTTCGATCCCCCAAGTCGTCCGTACAGGCGGAGACGTTCCCATACCCGGAGAATGTCCCCCTTTTTCTGTTTCTGGATAAAGTTTAGCCGCCGGTTGCAGGCGTGGGGGCGGGTTGGTCAAGGGCTTCGATGTTGCATGAACGGATTTTAAAAAACCCGGACAATGAGGAGTGGACGATGATGGGCAAACATCTGCTCGAAGCGGTCAAGTTTCGAATCGACACGGGGGACGGATTGTTTCTGTCGGGCGATGTGAGGACGGTCGAGGACGGCTCGGCCAAACCGATCCTGATCGCGGGGCATGGTTTCCGCGGGCATAAGGACTGGAGTTTCTGGCCGGATATCGCCAATCGGTTCGCGGAACGCGGGTTTTATACGGTGAAATTCGATTTCGCCAGAATCGGGGCGAAGGTGCGCGGCGAGGAAGCCGAGACGCAAGCGAGCACGCTTGCCCGGGAGCTCCTCGATTGGGAGACCGTGGTCACGGCGCTGCTCGTGGGACGGCTGCCTTTGTCGGACACCGAGGCCGATCGCAGCAGGCTCGCGATTCTCGGACATAGCCGGGCTGGCGGGACGGCTGTCCTCTTCGCCGCGGAGCATCCGGAAGTGCGTGCTGCCGTCGTCTGGAACGGTGGCATCCCGAACCGCCCAACCGCGTCGAACAGCCGTCCGTTGTCCGTCAAGGAGCAGGCGTATTTGGATGACTTGAACCGCAATGCAGCGCGTTATCAGTTGTCCCGTGCGTTCGGACGGCTCGAGATTCCGGCGCTTGTCTTGCAAGGGGACCGGGACGACGAAAGGCTGCTGGAGCTAAACCGCGAGCTGCAGAAGATCGCGCCTGCGCAGACATTCGTCCCGGTGCTGGGCGGCGACCATACGTTTGGAACGGTCGACCCGTACGAGGGGACGACGGAATCGCTTGATCTGGCGTTCGAAGAGACGGAGACGTTTTTGAGAAAAGTCTTCTCTATTGGGTGAATGGCGCGCAGGAAGGGAATCGGTTGGGCTGCCAAGGCTTATGTTGAGAACAGAGCCTTCGAATGAATTCCGACAAAAACGATAGGGGAATTATTGACAAGAGAATGTCAGGTATTTAAGATATGGATGAGTTATCCAAACGACAGGTTTATCGGATGACTTGGAGCGATCTATCTACTGGACCAACCAGAGATTCAATGAGCGCCTGATCCGGAGCGCGCTCGTTGGATCTTCTTTTTTTGCCGGAAATAGTCATAAGGGGGCTACCGAGACTTTAATCGCAGCTTCAGGACAGCTGTCGTTTCGTTGAACGAATTCACCTAACAATCGTACCTAGACCTTATGCAGAGGGGTTATCATTCCATATGAAGAAGCTGACCAAAACGACATTATCTTTCCTCATCGCGAGCGCGGTCTTCTTGGCTTTGACGTTCGCGGCAGTCAACGCGAACAAAAATAACAAAAACGACCCGGCCGAAGCGCCGAACGCGACTGCAGCCGGAACGGACCAAGCGGGCGCTCCGCAAACCAAGGCCGCGGCTGCGGAAACGGAGCAGCCTGAAGGGAAAGAATCGGCTGCCGTCACGGAAACCGCGCAGCAAGACGCGGAACAATCCGATTCGGCACGGACTACTGCGGCAGCGGACCAAGCGGCTGAACAACCAACCCAACCGGACGCGCAATCGCAGCAGGCGGGCACGCAGACTGCACAAGAAACGCTGAAGCAGCCGTCCGTCAATGCCGGCTCATCAGCGAAACAAGCCAACGTGAAGACGGCCGTGTTGACGCAGTCTTCCGTCGACAAGGAAGAAGCGCCGAAACCAACGGAAACCAAGCAGCAAGCGGCTGTCAAACCTGCAGCAGGGAATGCGGTTCAATCGAAATCATCGACGTCGTCCTCCAGCCCGTCGTCCTCCAAACCGGCTAAGACAAGTTCCAAGCCGGCATCCAGCGCTGCTGCCGTCACGCCGACTGCATCCAAGAAGAAATCGGAACCGATCGCAGCGGCCAAGGAAGGGAAAGCGCCTCAGACGCCGGTCGTGTCCGAGCCTTCGCAATCGTCGCTTTCTTCCGCGCCGGAATCGCAGTCTACGTCCAATCCGAATCCGGCACCTGCCGATTCGTCGGCCGACGAGGATTGCGGCATCGAAGATTGCGGCTAATCCGGCATTGCCATGTGAAGAACGGGTATCCAACGGCTGCCCGTTCTGTCTTTCCATTTGTCTGAATCGAGGACCCTTGCCGGGCTGAAAAGTCTGAAAATTCAATTCCGAGTAAAATTATAGGAAAAGGATTGACAAGGCAATGGCTGGTAACTATTATAAGACTATGTAAACCGAAACGACAGCGTTGACGGATAATAGGGAACGATCGATTCTACTGGACCGCCAGAGATTCAATGAGCTTGCATGACTTTGTCATGTATCTTGTTGGGTCTTCTTTTTTTATCCGAAAGTACACATTTTAATTTTCTACAAGGGGATGAAGTCAGCATGAAAAAGAAATTTCTAACGAAATCCACAGTGTCCTTCCTCATCGGAACCGCCGTATTCCTGGTTCTGACCTACGCAGCGGTGTATGCCAACAAACAACCGCAGGACGATCCGGCAGCGTCGAATACGGCGGCTTCCTCCAATAATGTACAGGCAGTCACGCAAGACGCCGCTCAGCAGAACGATGCGCCTGCCGCAACCGAATCGGCCGCAGCGGACGCCAAACCAGCCGCAGACAATGCCGCTCCGGCAGCGTCGGACGATCAACCGGCGACAGCTGCGGCGAATGACCAGCAGCCCGCTAACGAGTCGGCCGTACAAGAAGAAACGAAGTCCGCCTCCGGTCAAGCGAACGTTAAGACGGCCGTCTTGACGGAAACGAAGAAGTCGGATGAACAGGCTCCAGCTCCGGCGAAAACCGAACAACCGAAAACAAGCAAGCCTGCTTCGTCGGCTGCATCCCAGCCGAAATCTTCGACAACGTCGGTGAAGAGCCAGCCGGCCAAGACGACGAAAACTTCCACTCCGGCAGTCGATAAGAATTCCGATCAGGCTGCTGTAGATAAGGCGCCTAAGCAAGACAGCGCAATCGTTGCAGTGAAAGAAGACAAAGCACCTGTAACTACGCCCGCGCCGTCTTCCGATGCGTCCTCGGACCCGGCTTCTTCCGACACTTCGACGTCCTCGAGTTCGTCCGAAGAGGAAGTTTGTCCTTAAGGATCGTCCGAAGATAGCCCATCATACCAGCATTCCTACTACTAATGTGAACAGGAGATTCAGCCCTTATGAAAACATTCATTAAAGCTGCAAGAATCGTTCCCTTGCTTTTGGCACTTATCCTTTCCATCCCGGTCATTTCCGCGAACGCCGCCGCCGATGCGGCAGCCGCCCCGGCTTCCAGCAGCACAGTCAGCAACTTCGATTATTTCAGCGACGTCTACCCGAACCTAAAGGATGCCAGTCATGTGTTCAAGACGGTAACCTATGAGGATGCGGCTCATATTTTCGAAAGCGCGGGTACATATGCCGTATTGTTCGGCGGCGCTTCCGTCCCAAGCACCCAAGCCGAGATCGGCTACATCGATCAAGTCGCGAAAGCGTATGGCATCAAGACGATCTACAATTTCGACACGAAGCTCGACGGCGTCAGCCTGGATCTGGCGGACAGCGCGAATCCATTCGCCAATTTGTATACGGATCTCGTTGCCAAGTATCTGACGGAGAAGGACGCCAGCGGCAAAGCGGTGGCGGTCAGCCCGGCAGCGGACGTGAAGAATCAAACGTTCCTGTTTATCTTCAACAAAGACCATAAGAACGGCAGCAACAGCCAGCCGGTCATCAAGTTTATCAAGAGCAGCAGCGTTGCCGCTGATTTCCAAAACGGGGGCACCGAAGATGCAGCCAAAGTCGGCGCCTTCAAGACCCAAGTAGAGGAATTGTTCGGCGCTGCGCCGGCGGCTGATTACAAGACGATCGCGAACAACGATTTCTTCGAATCCGCGTTCAACAAGAACGTCAAATTCAATTCCCCGACTGTCGGCCGCGATATCTTCGACAGCACGGACGGCGAGCTCGTATTCGAGCATGTCACGTATCACGAGCTGACCAAGCTGCTCGGCAGCGAAGGCGACTATGTCATCCTCTTCGGCGGATCTTGGTGCCCGAATACGCAAGCGGCAATCAAATTCATCAATCAATATGCGCACCAATATAAAATCAACAAAGTGTACATGTGGGATCCGCGTCTGGATGCCGGCGTCGACGTGACGAAGACGGACTCGGCTACGTTCGATTCCCATGAAGTCGACCGTCTGATGGTTCGCGGCACGGGACACCCGTATGCCAACCTGTACGTGGACCTGGTCAACACTTATCTGACGAACATCCAAACGCAATACGTGAAAGACAAAACGAACGTGACTTACAAGGATGCAAACGGCAAAGACGTCGTAGCGAACAAGCTGCAAGTTCCTTACCTGTACGTGTACAACAAAGACAATAAAGACGAGGCAGGCAAAAGCGCGCCGATTCTCGGCCATGTGGAGCTGATGTACTCGTGGACCAATATCCAACCGGATTACAAAGCAAACGGCGTATCGCCGAACGCGACCTACAAGGCAGCGCTCGATACCTTGTTCTCCCGATTGGAATCCGTACCTTCCGGATTGAAGGCCATCGCGCCGACGGCAGGTAATACGGGTCAAATTACGGGTGCGAATGCTGCATTGGAGTACAAAGCTGAAGGCGCAACGGAATATAAGCCGGTTACGGGAACGACGATTACGGGTCTCGCGGCTGGAACGTACAATGTCCGTTATGCGGCCAAGAATGGCTTTAACGGTCCGGTAAGCAGCAAAACAGACGGCGTTACGACGCTGATCGCCCCGGTGCAAGTGCCTTATGCGGCTGGTCAATCGGTAAACGTGGTCGTACCGGCTGCAACGGGTTCGGTTTTCGCGGATGTTCCTGCTACGGCATGGTACAGCGATGCCGTCAATTACCTCGCGGCGAACGGCATTGCTTCCGGAACGGATGCTACGCACTACAGCCCTTCAGCCAATGTAACGCGCGGTCAATTTCTCGTGCTGCTGCTGAAAGCCTACGACATTCAACCGAATGCGACGGAAGCGAATAACTTCTCGGATGCAGGCGATAAGTATTACACGAACTACCTGGGCGCGGCGAAGCGTCTTGGCATTACGACGGGACTTGGTAATAATGTCTATGCCCCGGATAAAGAGATTTCCCGTCAAGACCTGTTCACCCTGCTGTACCGCGCGCTTGACGTGCTTGGCAAGCTGCCTGCGGACAATGCAGGTGCAGACCTGAAGGACTTCTCCGATGCTGGCCAAATTCCTGGCTACGCGAAGGATGCGTTCCAAGCCCTTGTGAGCGGCGGTGTCGTGACCGGTAACGGCGGCAAGCTGATCCCTGCAGGCTTGTCGACGAGAGCAGAAGTAGCGCAAGTGCTTTACAACCTGCTTTCGAAATAATAGCAGCACTTATGCAAAATGGGCATCCAATCGGCTGCCCATTTTGCCCATTTCCGTAGAAGGCGCCTAATTCGCCTGCAACAAGGAGAAATAAGCATGGATATTCTACTTGCGTTCTCGGCTGGTTTGCTGTCGTTTCTATCGCCGTGCGTTCTGCCGCTCATACCGGTCTACCTCAGCCATCTGGTCGGCGTGTCGCTTCCCGAAGTGCAGAACAGCCAGGCCAAACTGCATGTGTTGATCAAGGCCGGCTTCTTCGTCGTCGGCTTCTCTGCGGTCTTCATGTTGCTCGGCGTGTCCGTGAGCTCCGTCAGCAAGCTGCTCGCCACGAATTTGACGGTCGTGAAGCAGATCGGCGGCGGGTTGATTATCGTATTCGGCCTGCATACCACGGGGATTTTCAAAATCAAAGCTTTTTATTCGGAGAAAAGGCTGCTTCGTACGGGCGGAGGCCGAAGAGAGAAGACAGCCCTTGGTTCGCTGCTTCTCGGCATGGCTTTTGCGGCCGGGTGGACACCTTGCGTCGGTCCCATTCTCTCGTCCATTCTGATTTATGCGGGCAGCATGGATACGATCGGAAAAGGCGTTCTGCTCCTCGCGGCCTACTCCTTGGGATTAGCGCTGCCGTTGCTGCTGGCTGCCCTCTTGGTGGGGAACTTAACGGATTATTTGAAGAAGATGACGAAGCATCTCCCGAAGATTTCCGTCGCGAGCGGCATCGTCATGATCGTGATGGGCGTGCTTGTCTTTACCGACAGGCTCGAAATCATCAGTCAAAAAAGCGGATTGTTTAATTTATAAGGAGCTTCGGAGCGATGAAGAGAAAAGGAGTACTGTGGGGAGCGGCGTCTGTCGCCGTCGCCGCCGTTCTGGCCGGCGCGGTATACCTGACCAGTCATTACGACGTGAGCGAGGCTTCCACGCTTGGGGCGGAAGCGTCATCCACGGCGGAGTTGTCCCGCGCGCTTGATTTTACGTTGACGGACTTGGACGGGAACCATGTTTCCATGCGCGAGCTGAGGGGACGTACGGTGTATCTTAACTTCTGGGCGAGCTGGTGCAAATATTGCAAGAAAGAAATGCCTGCCTTGCAGAAGGTAAGCGAGGCGTACAAAGACAAGAACGTCGTGGTCTTGACCGTGAATGTCGGCGAGGACCGGAAGGCGGCTCTGGATTATATCCAGTCGCACGGCTATCCGTTCCGCGTCCTGCTCGACGAGAAGAAGAAGCTGACCAAATCGTACGGCATCAGCTCGATTCCCGTCTCCATCATCGTAGACCCGCTTGGCAACATCAAGCACAAGCGGGTTGGGGCGATGACGGAGGTTCAGATGAGGGAAGCGCTGGATCCGGTCGTGCTCGCGCAATAAATGTTGAGGGCATGCCAGATGTCAGCAATCCAGGCGCAATTCAGGAGGGCTGTAACGCCGCGGCTAACGCTGCGGCGGCTTTAGTTTGCCTTCCGGCTTGTTGTAACGGCAGAAAGCCCCCCGGCATCCCTGGCGGGAAGCTGGAGGGCTTTCATTCGGCTGTTTTGGAACTTAATTTAGGAACTTGGATCTTTGATTATGAGTTTTCAAGAATAGGATTTCTATTCTCGGAAGCGACGGATTAATGCGCTGCCTGAAGCGAAATTTCCTCATCGTCTTCCCGGTTGTTGAAGGCTTCGCGGTCGAACTCGCCTTCGGAGTTGGCCACGAGCAGGGAAGTGACGGTCGTGCCTGTTGCATTGACGGCCGTGCGTCCCATGTCGATCAACGCTTCGACGCCGGCGACGATCGCGATGCCTTCCAGCGGCAGGCCAAGCGCGGTCAGGACGACAGTGGTCGAGATGACGGCCGGACCAGGTACGCCGGCAACGCCGATCGAAGAAATGATGCTGACGAACACAAGCACGATATAGTCCGTAAACGATAGATCGATGTTATAGACATGCGCGGTAAAGACGGTTACGATTGCCGGCCAGATACCGCCGCAGGCGTTGAAGTTTACGGATGCGCCAAGCGGAGCGACGAAGCTCGCGATCCGCGGCGACACGTGAAGGCGCTTGGTGATGACCTCCAAATTCACCGGAAGCGTAGCATAACTGCTTCGCGTCGTGAACGCGACGGTGATCGTCGGGTAGATCTTGCGGAAGAACTTGATCGGATTTACTTTGGCGACGAGCAAGACCAGACCGCCGAATACGAGAACGAAATGAATGATGAGTGCGACGTACGACGTGATAATGACCCTGCCGAGCTCTTGCAGCGTATCCCAGCCGTAATGCGCCGTTACGCCGGCGATCAGGGCGAAGACGCCGTAAGGCGTAAGCCGGATGATGAATTTGACGACTTGGTGCAGCACTTGCGTGATCGAGCCGATCAGATCGCGTACGGGCTTGACGGCATCCGGATTGCGGGAGCCGATCTTGATGATCGCCACGGCCAGGAAAATCGCGAAGATGAGCAGCGGAACCACTTTGCCTTCGGCTGCCTCATTAATAGGATTGGACGGAACCATGTCCAAGATGACTTCGGAGAAGGTCGGAATCTCGCGCGCTTGGAAATCCGCAGGAGCCGCTTGTTGGATACCGCTTCCCGGGTTCATCATCAAGGCGACGAGCAGGCCGATGATGGAGCCGACGCCGGTCGTTCCGAGGAACCAGGCGAACGTCTTGACGCCGATTTTGCGCAGGTACTCCAGGTTGGTCAGCGAGGAGATGCTGTTCAAGACGAGAATGAATACGAGCGGAACGACGAGCATCCGGATCAAGCTGACGTAAATGCTGCCGAACGTGGAGATCGCCTTCGTGTCGAAGTCGAGATTTTGGAACAGAATGCCGGTGATCACGCCGATTCCGAGCCCGATCAGCACCCGTTTGCCGAAGCTGACGCGTTTGCGGGCCAGTAAAAATAAGATCCAGAATACGAAAATCGAAGTCACGAAGCTGTACCAGTTCGATTCAATGGCTGACAAAAAATTGTTGTCTATTTGTCCCATCAATTATACCCCCTAAGTATATAAGAATAATTGGATTTACTAAATTACTCTATCGATTTACCCGTTTATTGTCAATATGGTTTGGAATAATTTATTTATTCCGTTAATCATTAAGTACGCTTGCGAATAGAGTGGATCTGAACTATCGCTCATCGATTTACCCACTGAAGTTGTTGGCGGAATTCTAAAATCCTACTTGATATTCATATAAAGCCTAGTATAATACTATGATATAAGAGATGAACGGTTCATACGTGGCACAACCGCATTGATCCACTGAAACCGGAGGGATGTGAAACGTTTCGCTTCATCCTGAAAAGCTTTTCAGACTTCTTGCAAGAAAGGTGACCTGGATGAAAGCGACCATAAAAGACGTTGCCAAATTGGCACATGTATCGATCAGCACCGTATCGCGCGTACTCAATGCGCCGGACATGGTCATCAAAGAAAAACGCGATAACGTGCTCGCGGCGATCAAGCAGCTCAACTATTCGCCGAATGCGCTGGCACGGGGACTCATTCACGGAAGAACGCGGACGCTCGGTGTCCTTTTCCCCGATATCTCCAATCTATTTTATTCGGAGGTTCTTGCCGGCATGGAGGGCGCAGCGCATGAGTCGGGCAACAACTTGATCATTTGCAACACGGCGAACGAAGCGGACAGAAAGCACGCGATTCTGAAGGTTCTGGAAGAGAAGCAAATCGACGGACTGATCCTGACAAGCGAACCGGTGTCGCCGTTCGATCAGGAATTGATCTCGAAGTTTGCCTTTCCGGTCGTTCTTGCGGCAACGCACAGCCCGGACTACGAGATTGCTTCCGTGAAGGTAGACGAAGAACAGGCTGCGTATGATGCGGCCGCCTATCTGATCGGACGAGGCCACGTTCGGATCGGGATGATCAACGGCTCGGCGAACGATCCGATTTCCGGCGGTCCCCGAATCAAAGGATTCCTGCGGGCGCTGGGCGATCACGGACTGAATGCCGATCCGCAAAGCATCATGGAGTATGGGAGCTACCATTTCGAACACAGTTATGAAGCGATGAAGAAGCTATATGCCAAATTCCCGGCCATGACGGCGGTTTTCGCTTCCGGCGACGAGCGTGCTCTTGCTGCGATCTCCTATCTGCATGAACATGGCATTCGCGTTCCCGAGCAAGTATCCGTTGTCGGCTTCGACAATACCCGGATGGCCGGCATGTGTTTTCCGAAGCTGACCACCGTTGCGCAGCCTCTATATGACATCGGCTATTTATCCATCGTGAAGCTGCTGCGTTTGATCAACGACGAACCGATTACGGAGCTGAGGACGATTGTTCCGCATCACATCGTCGTCCGGAATTCGGTGTGCGACGCCACGTAAACGGTAGAAGCGAACGGAGCAAAATGGAAGCCGTACATGGTTTATCCGATTCTGAAAAGCTTTTCATAAAAATTGATAAAGGAGTCAACATCCATGAATAAACATTGGTTAAGCATTGGCATGATTGCTGCATTGGCCGGAGGTCTGCTGGCGGGCTGCGGCAATTCGAACGAGTCCTCCGATAATGCGGCTGCGAATAACTCGGCGAACCAACCGGCAAACGCGTCATCGGAGACGGACGGAGCATCGGCTAACGGCAACGATTCGTCTGCATCCAAGGTGAAACTCGTATTTGGGCAAGGCGCCGATCAAACGGAAGGAACCAAGAAGTTGATTGCGGCCTTCGAAGCGAAGCACCCCGAAATCGACGTGGAAGTACGAGATTTCCCTAACGACTCTACGCAGACGCATGATCAGTTAGTCACGATCTTGGGCGGAAAATCCTCCGAGCTCGACGTCATCAACCTCGATGTCGTCTGGCCGGCCGAATTCGCGCAAGCCGGATTCCTGCTCCCGCTTGACCGTTATATCGCGAACGACGGCATCGATCTGAGCCAGTATCTGGAGGGCGGCGTTGCTGCCGGCAATTTCAATGGACAGCAATGGGCGCTTCCGCGTTACAACAACTCCGGGCTGCTCTATTATCGGACGGATCTTGTCAAAGAAGTGCCGAAGACGTGGGATGATCTATTGAAGCAAGCCGAACAGCTGAAGGGCCAAGGCGGCACCAAATACGGATTCGTCTCCCAAGGGAAACAGTACGAAGGTCTGACCGTTGCGTTCACGGAGCTCGTCGGCGCATACGGCGGATCCATTCTGGACGATAAAGGCAAGTCGGCGGTGAACAGCCCTGAGGCATTGAAAGGCTTGAAGAAGCTGATCGACATCTATACGTCTTCCGCGGTTCCTTCGAATATCAACACGTTTACCGAGAAGGAGACGTTGAACGCATTTCTGGACGGCAGCGCGGTATTCGCTCGTCACTGGCCGGCGTTGTATGCCCAAGCCAATGATCCGGCGAAGTCCAAGATCGTCGGCAAAGTCGGCATCGCGCCGCTGCCTGCGGGCGATGCCCGCTCGGCGGCCGCGCTTGGAGGATGGCTCGGCGCGATCAGCAAGTATTCCGCGCATCCGAAGGAAGCATGGGAGTTCCTCTCCTTCCTGATCAGCGACGAAGGCGAGAAGATCATCGCCGTCAACAGCACGCAGACGCCGACCGACCTCAAGCTGTTCGACGATCCCGAAGTCCAGAAGGCGAGCCCGCTCTTCGCCAACCGCGATTTCGTGAACGGACTGAAGAACGCCATTCCGCGTGCCATCACGCCTGAATACGCCAAGATTTCGGGCTTGATCCAAGTCGAGGTATCCAAGGCGATTGCCAAGGAACAGACTCCCGAACAAGCGCTTGCCAATTTGGAGAAGCAAATCAACCAAGACGCCGGGCAATAACGTACCGCCGCGGCAGGACAAACGAAGAGTCGCCGAGCTGACTCTTCGTTTGCTTTCGGGTCGAACGAAAGGAGAAGCTTCATGCGATTCAAAAACAGAGCTCGCCGAACGTCCTGGCCGGCCTATGCGATGGTGCTGCCGGCCGTGCTCATCATAGCGGTTATCGCCGTATGGCCGTTATTCCGCACCTTCTGGATCAGCATGTACGACTTGCGGCTGAACGATCCGGTCCGAAACGAGCTGAACGTTTCCTACGGGATCAACGCCGAGAAATACGCGACCGCGTTCCCTATTCTATCGTCGCTTCTGACGAAGGAAGCAGCGGCCGCCGAGGGAGACGATCAGCGGACGCTGAAATTGCTGGCCGATCAATTGAAACAGACCGATCATGACTTGAGGGAAGAGCCGGAATTGACAAAACGGCTCGATCAGGTCAATGCATTCTTGGACGAGTTCCGGCCCGTGCCTGAAAACCTGCAGCATATCCATATCGCAAAATCGACAGCGGCGCATCTGCGGCAGGAGTTAGCAACCATCCGGCAAACGCTGCAAGAACTGAAGGATCAAGGCAAGCTGCCCAGCGCCGATAATGCGCTCGGCTTGACGGCTTCGCTGCAGCAGTCGTTGACGGAACCCAATTTCGTCGGACTGGACCATTATCAACGATTATTATCGCAGCCTAGACTGTGGGACGCGCTCGAACATACCGCACTATTCACCGCAGCCGCCGTAACGGCGGAGATGTCCATCGGACTGCTGATCGCGCTGCTTATCAACCGTACGTTCCGCGGACGCGGCCTCGTCCGGGCGGCGGTCTTGATTCCGTGGGCGACGCCAACGGCCGTCTCGGCCATGATTTGGCATTATCTCTATGACGGGCAGAACGGCATCGTTGCCAAGCTTTTCACGGAGGTTGGGCTCATTCCTAATATGGGTGCTTTGCTGTCGACGCGCGGATGGGCGATGTTTTCGGTCGTGCTCGCGGATACGTGGAAGACGGCTCCGTTCGTTGCCCTGCTGCTGCTGGCCGGATTGCAGACGACGCCGGCATCCTTGTACGAAGCTGCCCAAGTGGACGGCGCCAACCGGTGGAAGCAGTTTGTCCACGTCACGGTGCCGATGCTGAAATCCACCTTCTTCGTCGCGCTGCTGTTCCGGACGCTTGACGCTTTCCGCGTGTTCGATTTGATTTACGTGCTGACAGGCGGAGGACCGGCCAACTCGACGGAATCGATCTCGATCTACGCGTACAAGACCATGTTCGCGGAGCTCAATTTCGGTGCGGGTTCGGCGCTCTCGATCATTGTGTTCGGATGCGTGCTGATCATCAGCATGCTCTTAATTAAATTGCTTGGCGGCGATGTCGTAAGCCGGCGCATCAGGTAGGAGGAACGTTATGAACAAGCAAGCTGGCCCGACTTTTTATGTTGCGATCGCCGTCTTCGTGCTGATCGTCGCGTTCCCGTTCTTCTGGGTATTCCTTGCGTCCGTGAAAGCGCCGGCTTATCTGTACGGCAATCATGCCTTCGACGTCTTCGTGCCGAAATACACGTTCGACAACTACGTCTCCGTGTTCAAGAACCATCCGTTCGGCCGTTATCTGCTCAACAGCTTTGTCGTCGGCTTGCTGACGATGGTCGTATCCCTTTCCGTGGCTTCGTTCGCCTCCTACGCCATTGCCAGGCTGGAGTTTTGGGGGAAGACGTTTTTCCTTGGGGTCTTGCTCGCGGTCTCGATGTTTCCGCAAATCGCCACGATCTCGCCATTGTTCCTCTTCTTGCAGTCGACCGGACTGCGCAACACGTACGCGGGGCTGGTTATTCCGTATACGACCTACGCGCTGCCTTTGGCAATCTGGTACATGACGACGTTTTTCAAGAAGATCCCGTTCGAATTGGAAGAGGCCGCGAAAATGGACGGCGCCTCCGTGCTCGTTATATTCGCTAGAGTATTGCTTCCGCTCGTCGCGCCTGGGTTATTCACGACGGCTATCATTATCTTCGTCGATTCCTGGCACGAGTTTCTGTTCGCGCTCACGATCAACACCAAGGAATCCATGATGACGGTGCCGGTCGGCATCGCGATGTTCCAGGGCGAGTTCACGTTCCCGTGGGGCGAGATCTCGGCGGCGACCGTGACGGTCACTATCCCGGTTATCGTGCTGATTCTGCTGTTCCAGCGGCGCATCATCTCCGGCCTTACTTCCGGCGCCGTCAAAGAATAACGCTAAAACGCATCCAAAGGAGACACGACATGATGGCTAACAAGAATATATTGTTCATGATTTCGCATGATACGGGCCGCTATCTCGGTTGCTACGGCAAACCGGTCCAAACGCCGGCCATCGACGAGCTGGCAAATCAGGGGATCCGGTTCGACCGCTACTTCTGCCCGGCGCCGCAGTGCAGCCCAAGCCGAGGCAGCATCATCTCGGGCCTCTACCCGCAAAATCACGGCATGATCGGCCTGAGCCATCTCGGCTTCTCGATGCACGAGACCGTGAAGACGCTGCCGGTGTCGCTTAGCCAAGCCGGGTATGAGACGACTTTGATCGGCTTCAGCCATGAGACGATCGGCGAACCCGATAGCCGCATCACGTCCTCCACGCACAAGCTCGGCTACGAGAACGTCATTCCCGTGCCCGGAGACCGCGCGCCGGATGTTGCCGTGCAGGTCGCTGCCTATTTGCAAAACAAAGCGAACGAAGGCGGAAGCCGTCCTTTCTTCGCGTCGGTCGGATTTTTCGAAACCCATCGCGACTTTGATGAATACGAGCCGATCGCGGATGATGCCGACGGCCTGACGCCGCCGCCTTATTTGCCGGATACGCCGAACGTCCGCGAAGATTTCTCGTTGCTGCACGGTTCCGTCAAAACGTTGGATGCCGGCATCGGGCACATTCTGTCGGCCTTGAAAGAAACGGGGCTCGACAAGGACACGCTCGTGATCTACACCACCGACCATGGCATCGCCTTTCCGCGGGCCAAGGGGACGCTGATGGATGCAGGCCTGGAGACGGCGCTCATCATGCGCCATCCGGCGTATCTGGAAGAGGGCCGTGTCAATGACGATCTGCTGTGCAACGTCGATTTGATGCCTACCTTGCTGAGTTATGCCGGCGCGCCCGCCCCGGAAGGAATCGATGGGGAAAGCTTCTGGGAGCGGCTTGTCGAAGATGCAAGCGCACCGGTGAGGGATCATTTCTTCGCGGAGCTCACATGGCATGATTTGTATCATCCGATGCGGGGCATTCGTACCGAGAAGTACAAATACATCCGTAATTTCGAAGACGGACCTTCGGTTTATTTGCCTCTCGATATCCATCGGAGCTTATCCGGTCAGGACGTAAGGGAGTCTTACTACAAGCCTAACGTGCCGGAGGAACTCTATAATTTGGAAACGGATCCGCTGGAAACCCGAAACTTGGTTCACGATGAAAGCGTTCAGGACGAACTGAATAAGCTGCGGAATCAAATGAATGCATGGATGAGCCGTACCGAAGACCGTTTATTGAAAGGAACGGTTCCGGGAATCGCCGCGCCTGAATGGCAGGAACAATTCGATAATGGAACCGCTTATCAAACAAAGCGTCAGGATTGATAACTGAGATCGGAGATCGGAGATCTGACACCTGGCATCTGGCATCTGGCACCTGAAGCAGCATCGTCTCATAAAAGAACAGAAATCCCGTTAGGCCGGCAGGCTTAACGGGATTTTTAGCGTGTTCGTTGTGAAGTTCGTTTCGACTGAGTTGGCTGTGTTCGATGTGACTGTTGCTTTCGTTAGGATGTCAATCTGGCATTCATTCCGGAAGCCAGACCCGCATAGCGCCGGCCTCGCGGTTGTCCCACGCGTAATAGGGGATAGCCTTGATCAACACGTCAGCCTTGTTGACCGGCTCGTTGCGGTACAAGCAGTCGCTCCAGTCCGTCTTGTCGTCGGCAGCGGCAATGCCTTCCAGAACGGTTACGCCGCCTAATAGGGAAGCGTCGTGTCTTGGTGCAAGCGAGGCGTTCCTCGGAAGGGAAATCGTTGCGACGTCCGCCTCGTGGTCAGTCTGCTCCAGGCAGTATACGAGCGGACCGCGGGCGAGCGCTACTCGGCCGGTATTGGCCTGTACTTCGGGATGCGCGTACACGCGCTCGACCGGCATATCCAGCTCTAGCAGCACCGTATCGCCGTCCGTCCATGTGCGGCGAATGGCGGCATAGCCGTTCATCGTCAGCTCCTGCAGGGACAGCGCGTTTCCGTTCACGCTTAGGAGGGCACCTTTGCACCAGCTCGGAATGCGCAGCTTCAAGGTGAAATCCGCCGTCGCTTCAGCGCCGATCGTCAGCTTCACGGCGCCGTTCCACGGATAATTCGTCTCCTGACGAATGGTCACGCCGCTACCTGCGAACGTAAAGCTGCCTTCGCTTTGCACGAAGAGATGGACGATCGCTTCCTGCTCGTTGGCCGCGAACACGTATCCGCCGAGCGAAGCAAGCAGGCGGGCGATGTTCGGCGGGCAGCAGGAGCAGCCGAACCATTCCTTGCGGCGCTTGTCTCCGCTACTCGCGAGCGGATTATCGTAGAAGAACGATTTGCCGTCGAGCGACATGCCGCTGATGATGCCATTGTACAGCGCACGCTCCATCGTGTCGCCGTAGCGGGAATGGCAGTCGAGGCTCAGCATGCGCTGGCTCCACAGCATCAGGCCGATCGCGGCGCAGGTCTCGCAGTAAGACGTCTCGTTCGGAAGGTCATAATCGCGCGTAAAGCCTTCGTTGTGCGCGGAGGTGCCGACGCCGCCAGTGACGTACATGCGCTTCGAGGTCACGTTATGCCATAAACGAAGTCCAGCCTCGACGAGGCTTTCGTCCGCGTTCTCGAGCGCAAGATCGGCCATGCCGGCATACAGATACATGGCCCGCACGGCATGTCCGACGGCTTCGGTCTGCTCGCGCACCGGGAGATGGCTCTGGATATGCTGCAGCACGTCGTGAATGTCGACTTTGGCGTTGTGCTCGTCGAACAGGTTCGGAGTACCGCGTTCCGCCGCTTCGACGGCGAAATAGTTCGGCGCTTGCCCGCGTTCATTGATGAAGAACGTGCTGAGCTGAAGGAAACGTTCCTCTTCGGTCAGACGGTACAGCTTCACCAAGGCCAGTTCAATCTCTTCATGACCGCAATACCCTCGCTTCTTGTCTGGCGCGTCGCCGAAGACGGAATCGATATGATCGGCGAACCGGATCATGGCATCGAGCAGCTTGCGCTTCCCTGTCGCTTCATAGTGAGCGACGGCGGCTTCGATCAGATGGCCAGCGCAATAGAGCTCGTGGCCGTCGCGCAGGTCAAGCCAGCGTTTCTCCGGCTCTACGATCGTAAAGTAGGTGTTCAAGTAACCGTCCGGCTGTTGCGCCGAGACGATCAGGTCGATCACGCCGTCGACGAGGCGGTCGAGCTCCGGGTCAGCCTCCAAGCCCAAGCTGTAGCTGGCGGCTTCCAGCCACTTGGCGACGTCGGAGTCCCAGAAGAAGTGGGGCTGCTTGTCCATGCCGGGCTTCCAATTCAGACGGAAGGCGTCGAGCCGCCCCGTCTCCGCGCATTGCTCGTATTGAAAAGGAATCGTTTGCTTCGTCACGATGGCGACGCGGGGGCTCCAGAACGCATCGTCGATGCGGACGCTGCGGTACGGCAGAGGGCGCGAAGCGGAGAGCGGAATTTGTTTGGTATAAACTTGCGTGTCCTTCATTTGTATTTCCTCCTAGTCCTTGATCCTGTTTCGATAGTAAAATAATCAAGACAAGTTGACTATGGGGAAAATCACCTTCTTTTTATCCCATTTCACACTGCAGGTTCTCGAATGAACGCGAGCTTGATGATGGTTTTCGCGGTGCCGCCGATCCCGTACTGCCTGGACTGCGGCGAGGATATGTATCATGAAGGCGACAAGCATCCGAATCGGTACGGTTTCCCCGTATTCGATCTCCTGGTGGTGACGCGAGGGGCGCTGCATATGGCCGAAGAGGGGAACCGCTGGACGGTCGGACCTGGCCAAATGCTGCTGCTGGCCCCGGGGCGCCATCATTATTCGTTCGCGCCATGTGCGGAGGAGACGCATTTTTATTGGCTTCATTTTCAATCCGTCGGGGAATGGGAGGAGGCCGCCGAGCCGGACAAGCCGGAAGGGAAGTGGCTTGGGGAATTGAAGGAGAAGCACGGCCGCAAGACGGGCATGTCCATGCACCACGTCTTCGCGATCTATCTGCCGAGGCATGCCACGGTCGACGCGCCTCCGGAGACATTCAAGCTCATGGCGCAGCTGACGGCGCTGGAGCAGGAGTCCCAGGCGGGTACCGCCTGGCGCAAGCAGCAGCTCTTCCAGGAGCTGTTGACGCATCTGAGCTGCGAGCAGCATATCGAGCGCACTTTGCCGGCGATCCGGATTGCGGAGAAGACGGAGGCGTATCTCAAGCAGCACTTCCAGGAAGCGATATCGAACGAGGATTTGCACCGGGCGCTGCATTTTCATCCGAATTATATCACGCGCTGCATGAAGCAGGCGTACGGCGTGACGCCGCTGGAGTTTTTGCAGAATTACCGCCTCGAGCAGGCGAAGCTGATGCTGCTCCGAACGGAATTGACCATTACGCGGATTGCGGAAGAAATCGGCTTTCGGCAATTATCCCATTTCACACGTCGATTCACGGAACGTGAGGGAGTCTCGCCGCTGCAGTATCGCAAGCTGTATATGAAACCGTAGCATCGTTGAGAATGTAAAGTATGCCTCTGGATATGCGCTTGTCCGTACCGCTGCTTTCACCGTCAACTTCGACGATCCTCCCGTGGCGCTCCGCACCAAAGTCGTTATCGTCGAATTTTCCGGAGCTTCAGCTCCGTACGATAGATGCGCGGCAGGAAAACAGGCGTAAATGAGAATAATTTTACCAGTTGGAGAGAAAAATGCTTTCCTTGGGTAATCATAACGTAAAACGTGATAGGCAAAGGGAGGTACCGCTCATGCAATGGAAAGGGAGAAGGGCAAGCGGCAACGTCGAGGACCGCCGCGGAATGGGCGGGAAGACGGTGATCGGCGGAGGCATCGGCTCGATCGTAATCGTGCTTCTGGTCGTCCTGCTCGGCGGCAACCCGGGGGATTTATTGAATGGCATCACAGGATCCGATACGGGGACGCCATATGAAGAAACGGCGCAGGACAAGGAGCTGGCCCAGTTCGTGTCCGTCGTGCTCGCCGACACCGAGGACGTATGGACGGACATCTTCCGGAAGGAAGGGCTGACTTACGAGAAACCGGTGCTCGTCCTCTACTCGGGTAGCGTCGATTCGGCATGCGGGTCGGCATCGTCGGCCGTCGGTCCGTTCTATTGCCCGGGCGACCATAAGCTCTACATCGATCTCAGCTTCTACGACGAGCTGCAGAACCGTTTCCATGCCGCGGGCGATTTCGCGATGGCTTACGTCATTGCCCATGAGGTCGGCCATCATGTGCAGACGCTGCTTGGCAGCGGAGACGATTCCCGGCCGGGCCGCAATGCCAGCAAGGAGCAGACCAATGCGTTCTCCGTGCGGTATGAGCTGCAGGCGGATTATTTCGCCGGCGTATGGGCGAAGCAGGAGCAAGGGAAGCAGCTGCTGGACAAAGGCGACGTCGATGAAGCGTTAACGGCGGCAAGCGCGGTGGGCGACGACGCGATCCAGAAGGCGGCGCAAGGTTATGTCGTGCCGGAGAGCTTCACGCACGGCACGTCAGAGCAGCGAAAGCGCTGGTTCGCCAAAGGGCTCGCGAACGGTACGGTCGAGGGAGGGGACACCTTCCACGCCGTTAATTTGTAACGGCTGCCCATTCGGAACTCGTTCGATTCGGAACTGTGTCCGATTTGGAACAGCAGGCTGGCCGGAACAAAGTCGATATCCAACAGCGCCGGATCCTTCACGGATCCGGCGCTGTTTTTTTCATCGTCCGCCTTTGTCGCAGCTCTTGTTTTCGTAATTACCTAAGAATGTCATCCGACCGCCGCCCAAGCAATCGATTGTCTTTTTTCTGCGAGTTCACAGCGATTAATACTAAACCATCCGGTAAATTTAGGTACAATGAATAATGGGGATAGGGATAGCCAAGCTCCAATTCATGCAGGGGAGAGGGATCACATGAACGGGGATTCGATTCGCGCTAGCTTGAAGGAAGGAGCGCCGGCGGGAGCAGGCCTCTTATTTCCGCCGGGCGGCGAGACGCAGGAACGGTTCTGGAGCCGAATCCGCGAGGAGAATGCTTATCAGAACATCGTCGCGGAAATTCGCGCCGAAGGTGATCGGCTGCTGAACGAGCCGATTCCGGAGCTGAGTTATTCGCTGTTTGCGCTGTTCGAACAGACGGGCAACAGGCGGGCTTTCGAGAAGCTCTATTTCGAGAAACGGAGAAGGCTTAATACGATGGCGTTCTTGTCGCTGCTTGAGCCTGGCGATGAGACGTTCCGCTCGGCGCTGCACGATATCCTGTGGTCGATCTGCAATGAATATACTTGGTGCCTGCCGGCCCACCTCAGGAATGCAACGGAAGTCGACGGAGGTCAACGCTTCACGGTCGATTCGCCGGAATGGAGCAGGAGGGAACGCCGCACGCAGATTGATCTGTTCTCCGCGGAGACGGGCTTCGCGCTCATCGAGATTCTGAGTTTGACGGAAGCCGAACTTCCTCCGCTTCTGCGCAGCAGGATCGTCGAAGAAGTCGTCCAGCGGCTGTTCAAGCCATACCTGCTCCAGGGTCCTTACTTCTGGGAGACCGCCGAACACAACTGGGCATCGGTCTGTGCCGGATCGATCGGATCCGCAGCGCTCCTGCTGCTGGATGATTCGGAGCCGCTCGCGGAGATCGTGGAGAAGGCGCTCCGTGCCATGGATCACTATTTGGCCGGCTTTGGCGAGGATGGCGCTTGTCTCGAGGGCGTCGGGTATTGGAATTACGGGTTCGGGTATTTCGTCTATTTCGCGGATCTGTTGAAGAAGAGGACACGGGGCGCGGTGAATCCGTTTCGCGGCGACAAGGTTCGGCAGATCGCCCAGTTTCAGCAAAAGGCTTATCTGGATGGTGGCCTGACGGTCAATTTCTCCGATTCCGTCCCGCATGCACCCGTGCAGCTGGGGCTCTCGCATTATTTGACCGCTCTGTATCCGGAGACGACGGCACCGCCGAGCGGGCTTCGCGCGCCTTATACGGAGGATCATTGCAGCCGCTGGGCGCATGCCTTCCGCAACCTGCTATGGTTCGATCCGCGGCAGAGCGGCGATAGCTGGGCAGACGGCGATTTCTATCTGCCGGATGCCGAATGGTTCGTTTCCCGTCAGGTCAACGAGCACGGCCGGTTCGGCTTTGCTGCTAAGGGAGGCCATAACCTCGAGCCGCATAACCATAACGATATCGGACAATTTATCCTCACGAGCGACGGCGAGACGTTCGTCTGCGATCTCGGCAGCGGCGAATATACGGCCGATTATTTCGGCGCGGGAAGGTACGGCTACGATTGCAACGGCTCGCAGGGCCACTCGGTTCCGATCGTGGACGGCGGCTATCAGCTGGAAGGCAGGGAGAATGCCGCCCGCGATGTGACCGTAGCCATCGGCGATCTGAAGGATGAGCTTCGATTCGATATGGCAGGTGCTTATCGTTTGCCGCAGTTGGAGGTACTACAGCGACGCTTTGAGTGGCGCAAAAGCTCGCTTCCGGTCCTGGTGCTCGAGGATACGTTCCGTTTCGCCTCGCCGCCCGTCTCGGTCACGGAGCGGATCGTAACCCGGATCGCCCCCGTTCTGGAGGGAAAGTCGAGCGTTGTTCTGTCAAGCGAATCGGGACGCGCGATGGTTATCGATTATGATGCGGCCGAGCTGCAACCGATGATTGAACGCCGGGAAATGCGCGACCACTCCGATCGAGAAGTCGTGTGGTATGCGCTCGATTTCAACGTGCGTGCGCCAAAGTCGGAGCAGCGGGTCACGCTGACCTTTCGTTTTCGTTAATCCGATCAGACGGGTCGCCAGCTTCCAAGCAAGAGGAATCGCCAACTAACGATATACGAATATGTAAACGTTTTCTATAATGTAAGCAGGGAGGCGAAGTCTATGAAGCAAACGGTAGATTGGCTCGAGGAAGCTTGGAATCAAACGGTGACGAAGGTGGCCCGAACGAGCAAGCGAATCGGCAGCGGATATCCGCACGCCAGCGTCGGCGGAACCTATGTGCTGGAAGCGCCGGATTGGTGGACGGCAAGCTTCTGGCCGGGCCTGCTGTGGCTGCTGTACAGCGACAATGGGGACGAATCGTTCCGGAAGCTGGCCGAAGCATGCGAAGAGGGGCTTGATCCGGTGCTGGCGGGGTTCGACGAACTGGATCACGATATGGGCTTCATGTGGACGCTCACGAGCATTGCGCAGTATAAGCTGCTCGGCTCGGAGTCATCCAAGCGGCGCGCCTTGATCGCGGCCAACTTTCTGACAGCCCGGTTCAACCTGAAGGGCCGCTATATCCGCGCATGGAATCCTTGGCGGGAAGGCGAGGATAACGCCGGCCTTGCGATTATCGACTGCGCCATGAATATGCCCTTGCTCTTCTGGGCTTCCCGGATTACGGATGATCCGAGGTACCGGCATGTGGCTGAAGCACATCTGGATACGGTGCTGGCCGAATTCATTCGTCCGGACGGCTCGGTCTATCACATCGTCCGGTTCGATCCCGTTACGGGTGCCTGCGTCGAGCACATCGGCGGTCAAGGCTTCGCCCCGGAATCCGCGTGGTCCCGCGGTACGGCATGGGCGCTCTACGGCTTGACGCTCGCGTACCACCACACGGGCAAGACGGCGTATTTGGACGCGGCGAAGCGGGTCGCGCATTTCTTCATCGCGCATTTGCCGGAGGATAGCGTGCCGCATTGGGATTTCCGGCTTCCGGACGGTATCGAACGCTGCCGCGATTCTTCCGCGGGTGCATGCGCGGCGAGCGGGCTGCTGCTGTTGGCGGATTTGGTGACCGACAAGGATGCGCCATACCGTCCGGCCGCGATCCGCATCCTGGAGTCGCTGTACCGGAATTACGGCGCGTGGGAGGACGAGTCGCAAGAGGGTCTCATCTTGAGCGGCACCAGCCACTTCCCGGATGGCCGGAACGTCGACGTTCCGCTGATTTACGGCGATTATTATTTCGTGGAAGGCTTGGCGCGGCTTCGCGGCGCGGCAACGATTTTCTGGGAGTAGCCGAGTATGTCTGTGCGTGACGGCGTTCGGGCATATCGGCCTCGCCGTTCATTCAGCTCCGCAGGATGAACCGTTCCAGTTCCGCCAGCTTTTCTTCCGTGTAGGGGCCGGAATTGTCGAAAGGGAGAACGGCTGACGGAGGCAGGGGCCAGGCAACCTTCCGGCGCTGCAGCGATTGCCGGAATTGCGGCCAATTCTGCAGCTTCCAGGCGTCGAGGGACGATGCTCTGCTTCGGATGCGCGAGAGGTAGTCGTCTTCATCGGGCAGATGGACGTCTACGACCTTCACGAGCACGTTAGCTGACGACGCTCCGATTCGGGCAAGCTCATGTTCAAGCCAATCCGCATCCTCCGTTTCCCGGGTGAACGGACCGACCGCAATGGCGTCTCGATCGAGTGCCAGCTGCTGCAGAGCGGCATCCATCGTTATTCGGTAACCGAGATCGCGGCAATGCTGTTTGTAGAACGGCGAGTCCCGATCCTCCGGATCGCGGCCGGCGAGCGTCATCAGCGCTACCGCTGCCGGCCGAAGCAGCGTATCCATGTCCAGGTAAGCGCCGCCGTGCCGCCGGATCCATGCCTCGGCCAGCGTCGTTTTGCCTGCGCCGGCAGGACCGATGAAGAATATTAGCTTGCGCATTTGCATGACCTCCAATCTAATCAAGCCGCTTCTCATCGTGAGCATGTGCGATCGAAGCGATATTAAACGTATTGTATCATCGTGCTCCATCGTGTCCAACAGGAGACGTAACGCTGCATGTGTTTGGCAGCTAACCCGTGGCGCGAAATGACGATTTGCGCGAAACCAACGGGAACGCTTGCAGGAACAACGAACGATGCAGGAACCTAACCAGACGTACAGTTCTACCTACGGATCGTGAAGGTAGATTCGTAAGATTCGTAACCTATTCGAGATAACAGGGGAGAGAGCGGGATGACGGATCAATTCGGAGCTGCGCAAGGAAAGCTTGCGCTGGTGACCGGCGCAGGCAGCGGCGTCGGGCGGGCGATCGCGGTCGGTTTGGCCAAGCAGGGCGCGTGCGTCGTGCTTGTCGGACGCAGAGCCGCGAAGCTGGAGGAGACGGCGGCACTAATCGAAGCAGAAGGCGGGACCGCGTATTCGTTCGCGGCGGATGTTGCCAAGCTCGAGGATGTGAATGCGATGGCCGGCCATGTGCTTGCGAACTACGGCGTTCCTGCGGTCGTGGTCAACGCGGCGGGCGTGTTCAAAGAGATCGGTCCGATTCTCGAGAGCGATCCGGCGGGGTGGATGGATACGATCCTGATCAATACGGTGAGTCCGTATCTGGTCTGCCGGGCATTGGCCGGGGATATGGTGAAGCAGGGCTGGGGGCGAATTATCAACGTGACATCCGCCGCCTCCCTCGCGGAGCCTGAAGGAACAAACAGCGCTTATGCGACAAGCAAGGTCGCGCTGAATCATTTTACGCGGCAGCTGGCGGCGGAGCTCGCAGGAACAGGCGTCACCGCGAACGTGTTTCATCCCGGCGAGGTGAAGACGGAGATGTTCGAGGCGATCCGAGATACCGTTCGCGTGCCAGGCGAGCTGGAGGATTGGGTCGCTTGGGTGGAACGGACCGGCGGGGATTCGCCGGAGAAATCGGTGAAGCTGATACTGGATCTGCTGCTTCCCGAATCCGACGAGGTCACGGGACGGTTTCTCTGGATCGAAGACGGGCTGAAGAAGCCGATGCGCAGCTGGGATTGAAATCGGCCGCGCACATTTTCCAATATTAGCTAACATTAATTATGGCAAGGGTTGTCCCGCGAGCTGCGAGCTCAGGGGCAGCCCTTGTTTTTTTGCCGTGGTTTATGCGTTCTATTAGGCGGTCTAGTTTAACGACTTAAACAATTAAAGCAGTCATTCTAGCGGATGTACTCCTGATTTATGAAACCTTAATATTTACGATCATCCTGTGCCGTATAAGGCAGAAGGATTCGTTTGCGGCAGATGGCTGCACTATTCACGTTCGTATTAACAATTTATTCATGTGCTGGAAACATCCCATTAACACGATAATTGTAGACTTATGTCGCTTTAGTACATGAAATGGGCGAGGTCAAAAGAATCACTAAGCTCGGTAAAGCGTTGGTACGCAGATGACTAAACGGGAAGGGAAGCTAGCGATACATATGTGGAAAAAGTGGTTGAATGCGGGCATGGCTGCCGCGCTTGTGCTCGGCGTATTGCCGGTTGGCAAGTCTTATGCCGCATTGCCGGCGGATGTGAAGGCAGGCACTTCGACGGAGGATCCGGGATTTACTTACGAAGGCACGACAGGGAAAGACGTGGCTGCCGGGGATACCTACTATTACGTCCAGAACGACAAGGCCGTCGCTATTATCTCCAATAAGGTAGGCGGAAATAATTCGCAAGGCTCCTACAAGAAAGGGTGGCCCATCGATTTCGTATCCAAGGATCCGAAGGCGAACATGAAGGAAACGCTGGACTGGTCGGAGCTTGTCCTCAGTCCAACGATGAACGATAAATACGGCCAAACGGGCTCCCAGCTCGATCTGAAAACGATCGGCGCAGTCGGAGACGCAATCGTGGCTTCCGGTCAATGGGACGGCAATGCCAAGATCAAAAGCTCGGTCAAATACCAAATGCTGCCGGATGCGCCGATCATGAAAATGACGATGACGCTGAACAACACGGATACGAAGGACTTCGCGGGCTATTTCTTGTATTCGCTTGATCCCGACGTACCCGGAGCGCAGGTTTCGTACGCGCCTGGCATTGGCTGGTTGCCCGGACTGCGGACCACGGGCTGGAACGAGAATTATGTCTATGACGGAACCGACACGTCCTCCGGCGAGCCTGCTCATGCCATTGCTTGGCTGGACAGTCAGCCGACTGCCATACATGGCAGCAACATCTATTTCGGTGCTTGGTTCGACGCCAGCGTGAAAGCGGGCGAGAGCAAGCAGATTACTTGGTATCACATGACGGAGATCCCGTCGGAGCGCGGCAACGCGTACGATAACTTCTCCGCGTATGCCAGAGAGCTATCCGTCCTAGATCCGGACGTGCCCGATTACAGCAAAGTCAGCGGAACGATTACGGATTCCGCCTCGGGAGAGGGAATCAAGGGCGTTACGCTAGTCGCCAAGAACATCAACGCCCAGGTTGCGGGTACGGTAACGACGGATTCCGCCGGCAAATACGAGCTGTTCTTGCCGCCGAATACTTACACGCTGACGGCTTCAAGACCCGGCTACGAGTCCAAGTCCAGCTCGGTCGAGATTACGCCCGATTCGTCCATCGCGTATCCGATGGATTACGAGATGAAGCCGATCTCCGTATCGGCTGGCACGGGCGTGCATCTCCTAGGGGCGCTGGCGGAGGGCTCGATGGACGATATCGTCCTGCAGAACTCCAAGCTCGCCATGACGATCGCGAAGACGACCGTCGACTCGCAACTGAAGAATTCGATCGGACGCCCGCTCGATTTCTCCGCTCAAGGCATGGAGGACGACCTGGATTGGATCAATCTTCCGTACTTGAGAACCGGCATTATGCCGACCAAGAACCCTTGGGACGTCGAGACAGTAACCAATACGAGCGTCGAGGTCGGGGCGTCCAATCCGGATGAAGCGTCGGTCAAGGTGAAAGGGACGTATTCCGAAGTGCCGGGCATCGATGTCGAGACGACCTACGCCGTCAAAAGCGGGGAGCAATGGATCGACGCGGAGACGGTCTTCAAGAATACGACCGGGACGCCGCTAACGGCTTATGCCGGCGATGCGCTCGATCATGACGGAGCAGGAACGCTCTCTTACGTGCCGGGCACGGGCCAACTGCCCAATCTTGCGACGTACACGCCGACGGCGCCGTGGTTTGCCCAGTACGGGACCTCGGGCCAAGCCTACGGAATCGTATACGACAGCAGCTTCTCGGGCTTTACGGTATACGGCGACAATTCATACGTGATTAGCGAGAAGCAAATCACGATTCCCGCGAACGGCGAGTTCCGGATCATGCGCCATCTCGTGGCGACGGGTACGGAAGGGCTCGTCGACAAGAGCGTCGCGATCAGCAACGTATACGACGAAATCATCAGCAAGCAGACGGGCGTACGCATGGAGCTGACGACCGACAAGAGCGAGCTCGGGACGGGAGATGGCTTCAAGGCGACATTGACCGTTACGAACGGCTCGGAGTCGACGGTCTCCGGCTTGTCCAGTAGCATGAAGCTTCCTGCCAACTTGTCGACCACGGACAATCTCGAGGCCGCGATTCCGGCTATTGCGCCGAACGGAAGCGAGACGGTGACTTGGAACTTGACGGCTACGAGCGGCGGCCATGGCAATATCGAAGTCGATATCGCCAAGAACGGCGCGCCGTATACGGTAAAGACCGACCAAGTCTTCGTTAACGGTCCGGGCTGGTACTCCGGGGACAACCATACGCACAGCCGGTACAGCGACGGCAGCGGCTCGATCAACGACAACGCGACCGTTGCCCGGAACAAAGGGCTGGACTTCCTGACGGCAACCGACCATAACTCGATCAAGCAGAAGGACGACGTGCTGAAGGAGAACCGTCCCGATTTCGTGGAGCTGCTCGGCGAAGAAATTACGACCGGCGGCGGCCACTCGCTTGCCTACGATATCTCGAGCCTGATCAACTGGGCCCAGCCGGCGCAGGGCTATATCGACGAGACGCGCGCGAATAATGACGGCCAAGGCATGCATTTCATCGCGCATCCTTTCTATCCCGGCCTGGAGTGGGATGATTGGAGCGTTAAGAATTACAACGGCATCGAGGTGTGGAACGGATTTTATCCGCCGAAGCATCCGGTCAACGACAGCGCGTTTAAGAAGTGGGACGAGCTGAACGTACAAGGCCGCCATTTGATCGGTCTTGCTAACTCGGATGCCCATAATCCGGGCAAAGTCGGCGATCCGCATATCAAAGCCTACATGGACAAGCTGTCGAAGGAAGACGTGTACAAAGCGATTCGTTCCGGCATGCTGTATGGCACGAACGGGGACATCGACCTCGGCTTTACCCTGAACGGGCAACAGATCGGCACCGACGTGACCGTGGATGCGGCAGGCGGCCAAGCGACGATCGTGCTGAGCGGTTCCGCGCCTGGCGGCTTGACGGCAGCGCGTCTCATCAAGAATGGCACCGTGCTGCAGGAGTTCACGGGACTTACGGGAACGAGCTGGACGCAGAACGTGCAGGATAACGCGAAGCCAGGCGACTTCTATCGCATGGAGATTGAAGGCACCGGGGGCAAATTCGCCTTCTCCAATCCGATCTGGGTGACGGACGGCGTCAATGTTCCGCAAAGCATGGCTTTCGACCAGGCGAACATGAAGCTGCTCGAGAACAAAACGGCCGTGCTGGGCGTAACGGGCACGTACATCGACAAGAGCACGTTGGCGCTGGCGCCGACGGGCAAGCTCGCTTTCGCAAGCAGCGACGCAACGACAGTTTCCGTCGATGCCAACGGCTTGGTGACGGGCTTAAAGCCCGGCCAAGCGGTCATTACTGTAGCCTTTGGCAATTTGGAGATTCATACGACCGTCACGGTCGAGGCGAATAAAGCGCCGGTCGGTCATCCGGGAACCTATTCGACGACCGTCGGACACCCGATCGACGGCATTCTGGCCGCCAGCGACGAGAACGGCGACCCGATCACTTACCAAATCGCCGTGCAGGGAACGAAAGGCGTAGCGACCGTAACGAACCCGGTCACTGGCGCATTTACTTACGTACCGAATGAAGATGCTGCTCCGGGAACGGATACCTTCACGTTCACCGCTTCGGACGGGTTGCTTACTTCCGCGGAAACGGCCGTGACGATCACGCTGCAGGAAGAGACGCCTGATAACGCGGCTCCCGTCGCGGCGAACGGAGCCTTCTCCACGAATCAGGACGTTATCCTGACGGGTGAGACGCTGTCTGCATCGGATGCGGACGTAGATGATTCGCTGACGTACATCATCGTGAGCAACGGCTTGAAAGGAACGGCAGCCATCGTCGATCCGGCGACCGGCAGCTTCACATATACACCTCAAGCCGGCGTAACGGGGACGGACAGCTTCACCTTCAAGGCCAATGACGGCCATGCGGATTCCAATACGGCCACGGTAACCGTTACGATCTTGCCTGGCAATCATTTGCCGGTCGCGCAGAACCTGTCGTTCAATACGACGACGGGGATCGCAATCGACCTGACGCTCAAAGGAACGGATGCCGACGGAGATCCGCTGACGTACGCGATCCTGACGAACGGCGTCAAAGGAACGGCCGAAATTACGGATGCCATAACGGGCAAAGCGACATATACCCCTTCGGCCGACGTGACGACGGAATCGGAGGATACGTTTACCTATCAAGTGAGCGACGGCAAAGGCGTGTCCAATACGGCGACGGTCACGATCGCCATTAAGCCGCCGGGGCCGGGCCATGAGAATGACGGCAACAACGGATCAACGCCGAGTACGCCGACAACGCCGGAAGTGCCAGCCGAGCCGGAAGAACCGGTAACGGAGCCCGAGCCGCCGGTTGAACCGCCGGTAACGACAGATCCGGCTCCGCCTACGCCTGTCGAACAAATTTTCAACGACGTGAGCGGAAACTGGGCCAAGAGCTATATTCAACAAGCCGTCGACAACGGCTTGATCAAAGGTTTTCCCGATGGCACTTTCAAGCCGAATCAGGCCATTACGCGGGCGGAGTTCCTTGCCGTTCTCGTGAAAGCGATGGGCTATCAAGCATCCGCGCCAACGCTTGCTTTCAAGGATTTGGCGAACGCGCCTGCTTGGGAAGCCGAGGCGATCGGCAAGGCGCTTCAGGCGGGCATCGTCTCCGGTTACGCGGACGAGACGTTCCGTCCGAACCAGGAATTGAGCCGCTCGGAGATGATCGTCCTGCTCGCCAAGGCGATGGGACTGACAGATGACGGTATGAAGTCGACGTTCAGCGATGCGGCCTCCATCCCTGCATGGGCACGGAGTCTCGCGGAGCAATTGAAGCAGCTGGGCATCATCGAAGGGCGCGGAGACGGCAAATTCGTTCCGAATGCCATTTCGACGCGGGCGGAAGCCATCAAGGTCATCCTGTCCGTCCTGCAGCTGATGGACAAATCGTAACGCCGATGGATTCGCAGGTTCGGGAGTGCGGGCTGACCGCACTCCCTGCCTTATTTTAACGGCAACCGTGCCGAAAGGAGCCTGCTTGCATGGCTGACTTCATGCAGTACCTGACGATGGGCATCGAGCATATCCTGACGGGATATGACCATCTGTTGTTTCTCTTCGGGCTGATTATCGCACGCATGTCGAAAATGAGCATTTTGAAAGTATTGACCGCCTTCACGGCGGGGCACTGCGTGACGCTGGCCTTATCCGCGCTGGAAATCGTCAGCTTGCCGCCCGGCATTATCGAGCCGCTGATCGCGCTCTCGATCGTGTATATAACCGTCGAGAACCTGTTTGTCCGAAGCCTTAACCACCGCTGGATCGTAACGTTCTTCTTCGGTCTGATCCACGGCTTTGGATTCGCGGATATCTTGCGGGGGACGCTGTCCGCCCGCTTCGCGCTTCCGTTGTTTTCGTTCAATCTAGGCGTTGAAGCGGGGCAGATCCTCGTGCTGGCCGCCGTGCTGCCGCTCATTTGGGCGTACAAGCAGACGAAGCTGGACGAGCGGCTTCTGATTACCGGAGGTTCGGGCATCGTGGCATGCTTCGGGATATATTGGTTCATCGAACGCGTCACGCAGCAATTATATTGATCGGCAGGCAGGAGGAGAACGCGCATGAAAATCGGGAGATTCGGGAAAATGGCGGCTGTCTGCTCACTTGCAGCCGGATTGCTGGGCGCCTGGCCGCTGGGCGCTTCGGCGCATTTTGAACCGGTTGGCTATTCCGATGTCGTCGTGAATGGCAGCACGGTCGATTATGAGCTGTATATGGATCCTTACCAACTGCTGGAGTTTATCGATTTGGATCTTAATACGGACGGTTACGTGGATGAAGCGGAGATCGTTAAGCAGACGGAAGCGCTGAAGGCATTCATGGGTACGGGGCTTGTGGTAACGAACGGCGGCGCAGCCGCGGAGCCGCGAATCGGTACGATCGAAATGAAGGATCGTGGCAGGCTTCCGATGATAGCGGCTCATATGCGGTTCGATTTCGAGACGCCGGTCAATGACCTCGGGATCGAATATGCCTTTTTCCAAAAGGAAGGCTTCGTTCATCACATCAATATGGCTCATATCGCGTTCCAAGGCGAAACCAAGGATATCAACTTTACGAAGTCCGGCTCGACCTTCGAGTGGGATCGGGAAGGCGGAGATCATTCGGTCAGACACGTATCGGCTATATCGACCGGGACGATGATCAGACTGGGGGGCTTGATGATTTTCTCGCTGCTGGCCGCTTTGACTGCTGCCGTGTGGAAAAGGCGAAAATCCGATAAGAGCGCGGCATAAGCAATGTCGTAATCAGAAATCCGTCATTCGATGAATGATGTGCACAGACAAACAGCCGCCTTAGCCGGATACTCCGGTAAAGGCGGCTGTTCGTCTTGCGGTAGCAGCACACGTTGTCGATGCGATCAAACCTTGTTGAAGGCTTGATAGGCACGCTTGATAAGAATGATGGCCTGCTCGCGCGTCGTATTCCCGAGCGGGTCGATACGACCGCCGCCTACGCCGCCCATGACGCCGCTGTTCGCGGCGAAATGGACGGCGTTTCTAGCCCATGCAGCGATTTGCTTCTCGTCGGCGAAGACCGATTTGGCGCTTGTGTCATAGACGCCGTCGGGCTTTGCCGCTCTGAGCGTCCGCAGCAGCATCACGCTTATTTCCTGGCGGGTAATCGTTGCTTTCGGCGAATAAAGCAGCGATGTCGTGCCGAACACGATGCCGAGTTTATTCGCTTTCAGCACATCCTCGTTCGTCGTGTCCGTGAAGGGGCTCGGACTGACGGCCGCGGCTTGTTTGCCGCTCAGCGATTCGTACAGCTTGACCGCGATACCGGCGAAATCCTCTCGCGTAATCGGCTGCCGATAGTCGCCCGTGACCGCATCGGTCGTCAAATGAAGCTTGATCGCGTCCTTCAGCTCTGTTTTCGCCCAGTCGCTTGCCCCTTCCGTCAGCTTCGCGAGCTGTTCGTCGGTCAGGGCCGTTCCCGTAGAGGAACCGCCTGTTCCTGCTCCAGGATCGGTCGAGGTACCGCCAGTGCCGCCCGTCCCAGTGCCTGCTCCCGTTCCAGTCCCGGTGCCTGTTCCCGTCCCTGTCGATCCGCCGACAATGACCGAACCGGGCAGATGCGTAACGATGGTACTCGTGATATCCGTGTCCTTTATGATATCGCGGAGCGTCAGCTTCTTGCTCTTCATCAAGATCGATTTTCCGCTTGGAATCAGGTACTCCGGCAACGCAATCGTATCGATTACCGGCTTGACGGTATAGACATAGAAGGTCTCGGGTTCCGTTGCTTTATCTTGATAGGTCAGATTGCCGATATGGTCCATCGTATCCCGCACATAGAACGTCTTGTCGCCCTTCGTGCCTCCGACGCGCTTGATCTCGTAGTAGGATTCCATGTTGCTATTATCGGTCCAAGAGAGCGTAATCGAGGCGGAGGCATCCGAATTGGCGACGGCGGTAAAATCGCTGGCGTCGACGGGCTGCATGATTTTGACGGGACCGAGCGTCTGCGAGGGAAAGCTGTTCGATCCGACGAGCGGCGAATACTTCGTCGACAGTCGAATAAGCGCCGAAGTGAGCGTCGAATCGACCGGCAGCACGAAAGTCCCATTAGTGCCGAAGACATCCCTAACCGTCAGCTCTTGGACATAAATCCAATTGAGCCCGTTGTCCTTGGAATATTCGATATTGACCTTGTCCAAGGTTGTGCCGATCGCGCGGTCGTCGCCGAAGGAATAGTAAATCGCCGTGCCCGCGATCAGATAGGGGGCGCCGCCGCTGGCGATTTCGAAGCCGATCAGGTTTACCGCTGCATGCGCCCGCGGGGCAGGCACGGCGAAGAAGACGGCCAGAAGCAGGGAGAGCGTCAGCAGGGCAAGCCTTGAGCGGAATGGAGCCCTTACGATCATAATCGATTCCTCCCGGAAAGTCGGATAGAAATAACGGCTATCATAGTCAGTTTACAAGGGAACGGCGGCAGAAGATATTATCCGAAGGAAGTATATTGACCGTGCGCTCCATCGGGTGGGACGAGGTTGACCCGTTTCATTGCTGGAACGTATGCCGCTTGCGATCGCATGCCGCATGCTGATGGATACGCGCGCCGGACGCACAAAAGAACCCGCAGCGCCGCGGGTTCTGATTCATGCGAAGCCTATAGGTCCATCAATGGTTTTTCTTGCGAATCCGCTTATGCCGGTGCTCCGCCCATTCCTTCGCCTGCGAAGTCGCGATCGAGATTGCGCGTCCTTCCTCGTATCCATCCTCGAGCAGCGCATTGGCGATGTCGACCGCTTTGTTGCGGACGGGAGCGAGGAAGTTCTTCAGGGAATCCGGATAATCATCATGCGTCCAAGGCATTTGAATCGGCCTCCTTTGCAGCTTGTCCTACCATTCATTAGCCGATTGGGCTGCCGCCTAAACACGAGCCGCCGTCCGGCCTGCTTGAACGGTCAGGCTGTGCTGCTTCGGCGCGACGCCGACGACCTTCTTGAACAGCCGCGAGAAATACGTCATCTCCGGAATGCCCACGCTCTTCCCGATCTGGCCGACCGTCATGTCCGTCGTCGCGAGCAGTCGCAGCGCTTGTTCGATTCTGTATTTGATCAAGTAGCGCTGGGGGGATACGCCCGTTGCCTTGGTAAACTGCTTGGTGAAATACGTGCGTTCCAGCCCGACGTAATCGGCGATGTTCTTGATGGAGATCGGATTCTGGTAATGCGTCTCCAGAAACTTCAGCGCTTTGCCGATGTAGTCGGGGGCTTCGGTTCGATGCGCGTAGGACGGACTCGACGCCAGATGGGACACTTCCAGCATCGCGAAAATCGTATACAGCGCGCCATGGATTCTGGAGGCGGGGAGATCGCGGCTCGGATACGACTTCAGCGTATCGATCATGAGGCTGATTTGATCCGGTATGCCGGAGCCGTCGCGTATGCAGTGCACCGGTTCCTCCACGGAAATGCCGCCCCGCTGCAGCAGCTCCTTCGTCCTCCTGCCGCCGAACGCGAACCAGCAGAAGGTCCAGGGATCGCTTGGATCCGTCTCGTAATAGGTGAGTTCGCCCGGGTAGATGGCGAATATTTCGCCCCTTTGCACCGGCTGCTTCCGTCCCCGGCACTCGAAGAAGCCTTTGCCTTTGATGATGTAATGGATCAAATGTTTATCTCGTATGAAAGGACCGCAGGCAAAAGAATCGACGACGGTCTCGATGCCGCAATAATAGAGATCCAAGTCGGAAATCTGCGATGGAATGTGGAAACCTTCGATCTTCAACGGAATCGCCTCCTAGCTAGACACTAGCAAACAAACCACATCCGTGCAACAAAAACGCACAGCAATTCATAGCGCTTTCATCGGCCGCAGGCTTACAATGAGGGTATTGTGTCGCCATATCACTTCAGGAAGAGAAGGTGCATTGGATGCCGAATCAATTAATCGCGGTCGCGCCGCGCAAAGCGGCTCTGCTGGCTTATGAAGAGAAGGAAACGATTCGTCCCGATCAAGTGAGAATCCGCGTGGATTACGCTTCTCCGAAGCACGGGTCGGAGCTGGCGGATTTCCGCGGCCTCAGCCCGTTCGTGACGGATTATTACGACGATGAGTGGCATGCGTTCCTGCCGCGCGCCGAAGCGGCGGAACCGCAGGCGGTATTCGGCAAATGGAATCTCGGTAACCAGTATGTGGGCGTCATTGCGGAGATCGGCTCCGAAGTGACGGACTTCGCGGTCGGCGAACGAGTCTGCGGTTACTCGGGCATCCGGGAAACGGTCGTGACGGAAGCGCGTCATTTGCTGAAAATGCCGGAGAGCATGTCCTGGAAAAGCGCGGTTTGCTATGATCCGGCGCACTTTGCCTTGTCGGCTATCCGCGATGCGAATGTTCGCATCGGCGACCGCGTCGCCGTGTTCGGCCTCGGCGCCCTAGGCCAGCTCGCGGCTCAGATGGCTCGTCTTGCCGGCGCGTCCTACGTCGCCGTCATCGATCCGATCGAGAAGCGCCGCCAAGTGGCGATGCGGGCAGGCGCGGACGCCTGTTACGATCCGACGGTCGACGATGTAGGCTACCTGCTGAAGCAGGATACCGGCAAGCTCGGCGTCGACGTCGTCATCGAGACGAGCGCGAATGAATTCGCGCTGCAGCAAGCGCTTCGCGGCTTGGCGTACGGCGGAACGATCGCGTTCATCGGTTGGGCGCGCGCGTTCAAGGGCGGCATGGACTGGGGACGCGAAGCGCATTTCAACAATGCGAAGATCGTCTTCTCCCGGGCGTGCAGCGAGCCGAATCCGGATCATCCGCGATGGGATTTCAAGCGGATCCGCGAGGCCTGCTGGAATCTCTTGGCGTCCGGAGCCATTAATTGCGAAGAGATTATCAATCCCGTGGTTCCGTTCGAGCAATCGGCCGAGGCATACGAAGTCTATGTGGATCAGAAACCGGAGGCCAGCATCAAGCTTGGCGTCTCCTTAACCGGAAAGGGGTGCACCGAATGATTTTTTCCGTATCATTGGATGCCGTATTCAGCAAGACCGGCCTGTCGTTCGAAGAACGCGTCGAGCGTTCGCGCGAGCTGGGTTATACATCGATTGAATTTTGGGGCTGGGGCGACAAGGAGCTGGATCGGCTGGCGGAAGTGACGAAGCGGATCGGACTGCAGGTCGGCTCGTTCTGTACGAAATACGGCGATCTCGTAGATCCGGCCAAGCGCGGCTTGTTCTTGGAAGGGCTGCAGGAAACTATCGTCGCGGCGAAGAAGGTGGATTGCTCCAGCCTGATCGTGACGGTCGGCAATGCGCTTGAAGGCGTGTCGCGCGCAGCGCAGCATGATAGCATCGTGGAGGGCTTGCGGGCGGCGGTGCCGTTCCTGGAAGAAGCGGGCATTACGCTTGTCGTGGAGCCGCTGAATACGCTTGTTGATCATGCAGGCTACTACCTGGTGCGTTCGGACGAAGCCTTCGAGATTATCGACAAGGTGGGCAGCCCTTACGTGAAGGTGCTGTACGACGTCTATCACCAGCAAATTTCCGAAGGAAATCTGATCTCGACGATCAGGGCGAATATCGAGCGCATCGGTTATTTCCACATCGCCGATCATCCGGGACGCCATGAGGTCGGGACGGGCGAGATCAATTACCGCAATGTGCTGGATGCGATTCGCGGCGCGGGATATACCGGGCCGATCGGGCTGGAGTATTTCCCGCTGGATAACGCGGATGAAGGGCTGAAGGCGTTCCTGAAGGAATACGCCTGAACGCCTGAACGGCTGATCGGACAGATTTGAATGGTCCTGGTGATCAGGCTTAGTGAAATAGGCATAATCAAGGAAGCTGCTCCCGGATATTCCGCGGGCGGCTTTCTTGTTTTGTCCACGACTCTACGACCCTCAACACCACATCTCCAATCTCCGCAACTCCACAACTTTCCAGCTGCCGGCCGAATAAGGTAAACTAAGAGCAGCAAAGGGGCGATGCCGGCATGAAAATCAAAGTGTTGATCGCAGACGACAATTCGTTCATCCGCGAAGGCATGCGGATTATTTTGAATACGTTCGAGGAATTCGAGGTGCTGGACGCTGTTGAGGACGGGCAGCAGGCCGTCGATTATTGCCTGGCTCATGACGTCGACGTCGCGCTCTTGGACGTGCGGATGCCGAACATGAACGGGGTGGAGGCGACGCGGCTGATTACGGAACAGACGACGACGAAGCCTCTCATTCTGACGACGTTCGACGAAAACGAATATATTTTGGAGGCGATCCGCTGCGGTGCGAAGGGCTATCTGCTGAAGAACAACGATCCCGAGCGCATTCGCGATGCGATCAAGAGCGTCTACCATGGGAACAACGTGCTCCAGGATATTATTCTCGATAAGCTGAAGAGTTCGATTGGCGCGCAGCCGGCGAATGGAGCTTCAACGCCGCCGCAACCGGCTATAAAAGGGGCTTCGGAGCCATCGGTGGCGGTACCTGCGTCGGCGAGCCCGATCGACCTCAGTCCGTTCACGGAGCGGGAGACCGACGTCATGGCGCTGATCGCGAAGGGGTACTCGAACAAGGAGATTTCCAAGGAACTGTTCATCTCCGAAGGTACGACGGCCAACTATATCACGTCGATTCTGAATAAAACCGCACTGGAGCACCGGACGCAGATCGCCATCTATTATCTGACGGGCCGAACCCGCTAGCGCACGTGAAGGAGGCTGGTCCGCCGTGGAACTCTGGACTGTCGGCAACAAGACGATCGTATGGCTCTACGTCATCGCGTTGACGTATTTCTCGCATCCGGCTGCCAAGCGGCTGCTGGTGCTGTACTTCCTGCTCTATCTGGCTATCAATTTAGTCGTCCATATCGCCAAATCGGCACAGCTGAAGCAAGGGCTGATCGCGCTGGTCATCGGCTATCTGGTCTTCTGCGGAGCGTACGTGAAGCCGGAACTACTCCTGCTGCTGCCGTTTGCCTTCTTTGAATTCGCCTCCTTCTTCATTCGCGATCGGCGCGTCGTGTTCGTTCTCGTACTTGCACCCATGTTGTTCCTGCCGACGTCGCTGCTCGTGCATTACGGCTTTATCGCCGTATTCGTCTATTTCAACTTCGTCATCGTCAAGCGCTACATGGAACGGGTCAATCTGCAGGAGGATGAGCTGGAACGAGCACGCCGGCGCTTGCAGCTGCTCGGCAGGCAGTTGAACGACAACGCGGAGTACGCGCAAGCAAGCGAATACCTCGTCAAGCTGGAGGAACGCAACCGGGTGGCGCAGGAAATCCACGACGGCATCGGACATGCCATTACGGGCGGGCTGATCCAGATGGAGGCGGCTCGTTTGACGCTTCGCCGGGACGTGGACGCGGCAGAAGCGCTGCTGAGCAACGCGATTGCCATTTCCAAGGATGGAATCGAGCAAATCCGCAGGACGCTTAAGGATCTGAAGCCGCCTGTGGAGCAGCTCGGCCTGGGCAGGCTGCGGACGGCGGTCGAGACCTTCGGCAGCCAATCGGATCTGCTGACGTCGGTCGTTCATGAGGGCGATATCGAGGCCATCACGCCCATCCAGTGGAAGATCATTCATGAGAACGTGATGGAGGCGCTCACGAACGCGGCCAAATACGCCCGCGCTTCGGCCGTGCATGTGGAGATCCGGGTGCTGAACCGGTTCATCAAGGCGGTCGTTGAAGATAACGGACAAGGCGCGGACAAAATCGTCAAGGGCATGGGACTGATCGGCATGGAGGAGCGGACTGCGGCTTTGAGCGGGACCGTGACGGCGGACGGCGAGCGCGGCTTCGTCGTCACGACGCTGCTTCCGCGAAGCGGAGAAGGGTAGCTTGGCTGCCCTCCGGCAACAAGCCGAACCGTCCGCTCCAGCGCCGGCGCTTCGGCCGATTCGGCTCCGCCATGTCCGGCTGCGACGCTTTTGCCCAGCTTTGCCCACCGATTCCATGAGATGCCATGAGATTCCTCATGTCGGATGGGGCCATGACGGAGCCATTCATGCTTTGCACGGCGGCTTAACAGACTTATAGATATGAGATTTCCCATGGGGAAGGGATGAACTTATGCACTGACATAAGGGCATCCCTTTTTCCTATAATGAGACTATCTTAAGAATGGAAAGCGAGTGAGCGGGTATGAACGTGCTGGAAATACGCGGATTGACGAAGAAGTTCGGAGATTTCGTCGCGGTGGACAATATATCGCTTAAAGTCGGGCAGGGCGAAATCTTCGGATTCTTGGGCGCGAACGGTGCCGGGAAGAGCACGACGATCAACATGATCTGTTCCCTGCTTCAGCCGACGGACGGGGACATCCGAATCATGGACCATGACATTAAGCTGCAGAGCCGCTTCGCCAAACAAAGCCTCGGCGTCGTGCCGCAGGACTTGGCAATCTATGAAGATTTGTCCGCCTACGAGAATGTGAGCTTCTTCGCCGGCTTGTATGGTCTCCGAGGCGCGCTGTTGAAGCAGCGGACGGAAGAGGCGCTCGAATTCGTCGGACTTGGCGACAAGGCGAAGAGCTTCCCGAAGAACTTCTCCGGCGGGATGAAACGGCGGCTCAACATCGCCTGCGCCATCGCTCATAAGCCGAAGCTGATCATTATGGATGAGCCGACCGTCGGCATCGATCCGCAGTCGCGCAATTATATTTTGTCCTCGGTGCGGGAGCTGAACGAAGCGGGCTGCACGATCATTTACACGAGCCATTACATGGAGGAAGTCGAAGAGATCTGTTCGCGCATCGCCATCGTGGATCACGGCAAGATCATCGCGGAAGGCACCAAGGAGCAGCTTACCGCAAGCATTACCGATACGAAAGACATCGTGATCGAGCTGAAGCACGCGGCCGGCGGAGAGGGCGATTTGTTGAAGGGGCTCCCGGGCGTGCGCAAGGTCAGCCAAGAGGAGAACGTCATCCGCATCCATAGCGATGCCTCGGTCGATAATTTGAATCGAATCTTGAAGCAGCTCATGGCTGCGGATTTGGAGATCCGCACCGTCGAGGAGCGGGAACCGAATTTGGAGACGGTGTTCCTGACGTTGACGGGGCGTAATCTGAGAGATTAATAGCATAGGAAAGGAGGGGATTTACGCATGATAGCTTGGCTGATAACGGTCAAAGAAGTGAAGCAGCATTTTCGCGATTACCGGACGCTCTTCTTCATGCTCGCGTTTCCGATCGTCCTCATGCTGATTCTGGGGATTACGCTGACCAATGCATTCACCAGCGAGGTGAAATTGGACGGCATCAACGTGCTGGTCAGCGATACGAGCAGCGGCGAGCTTTCGCGGTCGTTCGAGGCGTTCCAAGGCGAATTAAGCCATACGGGAATTGCATTCGAGAAGCTGAAATCGGGGATGGACGGACGCGAAGAAATCGGCAGCGATCATTACACGGCTTACGTTCAAGTGAGCAATACGGGCATGTCGCTGTACAGCAGCAGCAGCACGACGGTGGAGAGCATCATCGTTCAAGGCATGCTGAGCGCGTTTACGGACAAATACAACGCCGCGGCGGCCGTTGCGCAGGAGGCCGATTCGGCCGCGGTGCAGGCTGTCTTCGCGGGCAGCGGAGGCGATTACGTGAGAGACGAGTCCGTCGTCGCCGATCGCATGCCGGGCTCCATGGATTATTACGCGATGTCGATGACGGTCATGGTCGGGATGTTCGGCGCGATGTCGGCAGGCGGATTAATCACCTCCGAACGGGTGCGGGGTACAGGGGTCAGGCTCTACGCCGCTCCGATAAGACGAAGCGATATCTTCATGGGCAAAGTATTCGGCAACGTCGTGGCGAACACGCTTTGCATCCTGCTCATCGTGTTTTTCAGCAAATGGGTGTTCAAGGCGTATTGGGGCACTCATCTGGCCGCGGTCATCGCCGTCCTGCTCTGCGAAGTCATAATGGCGACATCCTTCGGAATCGCGGCGAATTCGTGGATCAAGAACGGCGGAGGGCGCGGGCTGGTCATGCTCGTCGTGCAGCTGTCCTCGTTCATCGGCGGCGCGTACTTCCCGGTTGCCGATTCCGGTATCATGGGAGCGGTCGCTTGGCTGTCTCCGCTTCGATGGGGCAATCATGCGCTGATGTCGATCATTTATAATGACGACGCGGCTGCCGCTTGGCCAGCAATCGGGCTTTTTCTAGGGGCGGCGCTGCTGCTGCTCGTCTCAACGGGAGATTTTCGGCGAAATAGGGAGGTCGCATAGCCATGTGGCAGGAATTATGGTTTCTCGTCGTATCGACGCTGCGGCGGACGTTCCGCAACCGGTCGAATCTGATCATTAATTTCGGTCTGCCGATCGTGGGCATTATTCTGTCGACCGTAATCTACGGTTCAAGCGGGCAGCCGGATCTCCGAATCGGTGTCGCGAACGGTGACGGAGGCGCCAAGATCGCGTCGGACACGGTTCAATTCATGGGGAAAATAAATCACATGAAGCTGGTGGACGTGACGGAGAGCGAGCTCAAGGAACAAATCGCGGCGGGCAAGCTCGACGCCGGGCTTGTTATATCGGAGGGCTACTCTGACAGCGTGATGGCAGGCAAACCGGATCATATCGCGCTGCAGTCGGTCAAGGATGTTGCCGGGAAGGAATACTTCAAATCGATGCTGAACAGCTACGTCGAGAACGTCAGCGCGATGGCTCGGCTGTCCGCGGGGGATTCCGCCAAATTCGACCGCCTTTACGAGCGTTACAGCGAGTCGGATTTCAAGCTGACGACCTCGACGGTCGACGACTCGTCGAGCACGAAGCAAATGTCGACGCAGTCGATCGGGTTTCTGCTGATGTTCATGCTGACGTCTGCCGGCAGCCTGTCGGAGCTGATCTTGAAAAACCGGGAAAACCGGACGTACTTCCGAATTCTGTCGTCGCCGATTTCGGCTAAGGTGTACGTCCTCTCGAACATCGTCGTCAATCTCATCGTCATGATGGCGCAAATCGCCGTAGCCTTGTTCTTCATGCGGGTCGTCTTCCACCTGAGCGCCGGTATATCCTTCGGCTCGCTCGCCTTGCTGCTCGCGGTCTACGCGCTCGTCTCGGTCAGCCTCTCGCTGGCGATCGTATCGTTCGCGAAGAGCTCCGGAGCCGCCAGCGCCATGCAGAATTTGATCGTGACGCCGAGCTGCTTGATCGCGGGCTGCTTCTTCCCGATCTCCGTCATGCCGGAGACGATGCAGCGCATCGCGGATTTCCTGCCGCAGCGTTGGGTGCTGCAGGCGATCGAGAAGCTGCAGTCGGGCAGCGGTCTGCAGGAAATCGGCTTGAACTTCTCGGTGTTGCTTGTTTTCGCCGCCGTCTTCTTCTTGATTGCGGTATACAAATTCGGACGAAGCAACGATACGCGTAATTTTGTTTAAACGCGGCCAAGGTACAAGAAATATACCAAGGGATAAACCAAGGAATTCACCAAGGAATAAATCAAGGAACGAGAAACATACGAAAATAACGAAGAGCTCTTGCCGCGTGCAGGAGCTCTTCGTTATGTTTCGCTGCAAGCCGAGATCCGATCCGAAATATCGGCCAGTCGGTCAACTTGGTAATTGCGGCGCATATCCGCTAAAAAGTTGCCAGCATAGCCTTTCCCCGTTCGGCTAACGCTACATATGGGCCGCATTAGTGCGGTCAGACGATGAAACGGAGGATGAGAGGATGCAGCAGCGGAAGTGGGCAATGCTTGCAGCCGGAGCCATGTTATCGACCATGCTGACCGGTTGCATGGAGAATCACGGCGAGCTGGGCAATAAGAATATTCGCGGCAACAGCGTCACGTACGACATGAACGGCAACCGAATCCTGAATACGCGGTTTGCCAATGATCAATTGAACGAAATGAACCGCGTGGACGGTCACCGGTTGAACAGCAATAATCTTGTCGGCCTGCATAAGAATTACCGCTTGGAGATGAGCGAGTCGCTGGGCGACCGGATCTCGAACATCAAGGGCGTGGGCAAAGCCTATGTCATGCTGACCGACAATAACGCATACGTGGCGGTCACGCTCAAGAACGGCGCTGCGAAGAACGGCACCAATGCCATGGGCTTCTCGGCGCCGGCGCCGCTCGGACGAACGCAGCAAGGATATATGCAGCCTTTCAGTACAGGGATGTCCAGCTCCATGAAATCGTCGAACGCGCATGCGTTCACAAGCAAGCAGCGGGGCGCGCGGGCCAGCTCCATTGCGACGCCTAATATGCGTCTGCACAGCTCCGGCAAGGGTGCAGGGATCATTCCTGCCCGATCCACGAACAGCCATCATATGCTTGGCCAATCCATGAATGCGCGATCCATGAGCGGCAAATCGATTCATGCCAAGCATTACGGCTATGCGAGCAGCTCGTATTATAACGCGGCCAATGGTGTGCGGAATATGTCCCTCAGCATGTCCGGCCCTTCTACTGGCGCAGGAATGAACAAACTGTCCGGTCATGCGGCACGCGGCTTAACGAACATGTCGCGCGGTACGGCGACGACGAACGATTGGTATCGAGGACCTTCCAACGGCGGCAGAGATATCTACCGCGGATCCTCGAACGCATCCGTTGAATTGAATCGGAATGCTTCGAACGCGGGGAGAAACCTGACCCGGAACGTCTCCGATACGGGAAGGGACCTGACTCGAAACACGGCGAACGCGGGCAGAGACATGTATCGCGGTACGGCTAACGCGGGCATGGATCTGACCAGAGGTACCGGGAACGTCGGAAGAGACCTGACCAATGCCGGCATGGATGTGACTCGCGGAACCGTAGACGCGGGGCGGGACGTCGCTCGCGGAACCGTAGACGCCGGCCGGGACGTCGCTCGCGGTGCGGCTGACCTGACTAAGGATGCAGCCAGGGGCGCTACGAACGTAGGCCGGGACGTTGCCCGCGGCGTGCGGGATCTCGGCGAAGGAACGGCCGATCTCCTTCGAGGCACGACGGGCCTGTCGAGAAACATCGCCCGCGGCACGACGGATTCGGCCCGGAACATGAGACGAGACATGACGGGACTCAGCGTGACGAGAAATACGGCTGACCTGAACAGAAGCTCGATGCCTCATGCCGCAAGCCGTACGTATGCTACCGGCGATGCGGCATCGGCCATTAAAGATCAGATCGCCAAGGAAATCAAGCAGATGGCGCCGCAAATCAAAAACGTCTACGTATCGGCCAATGCCGATTTCGTGGAACGCATGGACGCTTATATGAGCGACTACAAAGCGGGCAAGCCGATCCAAGGCTATATCGCGGAATTCAACGCGATGGTCGAGCGCATTTTCCCGGCACGATCCCGTTCGTAAAAGGAATCATTTATTAAGATGGACTAAAAGTGGGCAGCTGATTCATGGCGCGAAACGTCGTCCATGGACAGCTGCTCATTCTTTGTTTTCATACACTGATTTAATCCGTCACCATCGAGGAGCAGAACTGGCTGAAGCTTATGCCCATGTTTTGTTTGAACATGCGGCCGAAGGTATGCACGTCCGCGTAGCCGACGCGGCCCGCGATTTCGCCGATGGACATGTTCGTCTGAATGCCGAGCTCCTTGGCGCGTTCGATCCGAACGCGGGTCAAATACTCGAACGGCGTCATGCCGAAGGCTTTGCGAAACTTCAAGATAATGTAGTTGCGGCTCAGACCGGACAACTCTTCCAGCTCGCGATGCTTGATATCGTGGTCAAAGTGCTCCGCGATATAATTGCGGACGAGCACCATTTTGGTTTTGATCTTTTGCTGTCCTTGCGTTTTCGTTTCCTGCTCCTGCTTCCAGCCCGCGATCTCACCTAAAATTTGCATCAGCAGGCCTTGGCATAGGGTATGGCGCGCCAAGCCGGGCTGGTGATAATGCGTGATCAGCTGAGTGAGCATTTTCTCGACGGCATGGCCGGCGAAATTGCCGAGATAGCGGTCCTGTCCCAGCAGCTGCTCGACCGGATAAGGCGCTTCGCCGAAATCGAACAGGATGGAGATACAGATGTATTTCTCGTCCGGATACGTGCGTACCTCATGAATCTGGGAAGGGGAGTGATAGATCAGATCCCCGCGCCTCGTCACGATCGTCCGGCCCTCGATCTCGTACTCGGCCGCGCCTTCAACGACATATTGGAACTGGTAGCTGGACAGCTGACGGCTTGAAATGCCCCAATGCTGAGGAGCGTGGAAGAGATGGGCCAGCGTAATGTACGGCGGATGAAAATACATATCGGCCGCATGCTCCGGCGGCGGAACATGGATGACGTTCGACAATGAAATCCCTCCTGTTGCATCTGCATAATGGACGTCAGACTAAGCCTGAGAATACGATCCCACGAAATAGTGATTTAAGCAACCTCTTTGTTACTTTCGGTTACTTACAGTCCGGCCATTCTGTCTTATACTAACGAGTGTAAAGGCATACATGCCAGGAATGGGAGCGATTCGAATGGGGTTGACCGAGGTGCAGATACCGGTTGTGGATGCAAGGGCGCAGGATGCAATTACGGATGAACAAGCGCAGTTTTTCTTGGATAACGGCTTTCTGGTCATTCGTAACGTCATCGTGGGCGAAGAGTTGAAGCTCGTGCAGGACGAAATGCAGAAGCTTTTCGATAAAGGCGTCGCCGGAGTCGTGAACGAACCGGATTATATGTACGGAATCGGTGTGAAATCAGGCCAACAAATATTGAAGCGCATCGAATACGTCATCGATAAGAGCGATCCGATGAAGGCGCTGCTCGGCCATCCGTTCATCCTTCGTTCCGTCGAGAAGCTGCAGGGCCGCAATTTCATCCCGACTTGGGATTCCATGGTGCTCAAGGCGCCGAACGAAGGCGTCATCGTGCCGTGGCACCGCGACGCCGCCGTTCCCGAAGGCTGCGAGGATAAACGGCCGATCTTCAACGTCGATTTTTACCTGGACGAGGCCGATCTGCAAACCTGCCTGTGGGTCATTCCGGCCAGCAACCAATGGACGAAGGCGGAGTCCGACGCGCGCTGCGCGCAGCCGGGCTTCTCGACGGAGGACGCCATCCCAGTGCCGATGCAGCCGGGCGACGTGATCTTCCATAATATCGAGGTGCTCCACGGATCTCCCGCCGGTGACGGCAACCCGCTGCGCCGCACGGTGTATTACGAGTTTCGGCCGGGAGAAATCGAAGCGGAATTCGGCCCCCATACGCTGGAGTACTTGCCGATCAAGCAGCAGGTACTGCTCGACTGCATCCAGCGCCGCCAAGCGGCTTCCTACGCGCAGGGCGAGACGCCGTTCGCCTACAAGCCGAACGGCGCGTTCGCGGTCAGCGCTCGGAAGCAGCCGGAAGCGTATCGTCTGCCGCATGAAGTGTATTGGCGCCGGTAATATAGAATGATGAAGGGCCGCGATCCCCGGTGGGGAACGCGGCCCTTTTCGTTTATTTCACGGAAAAGACACGGGAGAGCAGGGAGCAGCGGACTTGAAATTAAACCTGTTCGCTTAAAGCTGCTTGGTGGTGTGGGGGGCAGAATGCACGGCGGTATCGATGATGACCACGCGGCTTCCTTTTTTGTAGAATTGAAGCACTTGGGGGATGCGCCTGCCGCTCGGGGTAACCAACGTAAGCTTGATCGTCGCGTAATTCGAGGTCGCCGTATAGACGGCTTTGCTCCCCGAGAAAGACCGTTTCCAATGGCTGTTGAAGTAGAGAATCTCGTCCTTCAAATCCGATACGGTATAATTCCTGCTCAATCTGACTGCCATGTTCATCCCGTCCTCTTCGTTCTGATGGTTGCGTTCGCTCGCATCCTACATCATATGCTTGCCCCGGCGGTTCGCCTGTTCCATTACCTAACGGCGTGAATAGGATATGGAGGGACAGCGGCCGCCAAACGACGGCAAACGCCCATTTTTACGGATAATCGCACCACTCCATAAGCCCTTTCATATGATACTTTGACTGTATCCCTTAACCTTGTTAAACCATAAAAACCCGAGCAAGGAGGGGTGACAAACAAATTATGGGTAGCGACCAGAAGAGCAAGTTCTTATTAACTCATCGCGAACGCGAGGTATTCGAGTTGTTGGTTCAGGACAAAACGACTCGCGATATCGCGCAGCAGCTGTTCATCAGCGAGAAAACCGTCAGAAATCATATTTCTAACGTCATGCAGAAATTAAACGTTAAAGGTCGTTCGCAAGCGGTTGTCGAGCTGATAAAGCTTGGGGAATTGAAGATCTGACAAACGTCGCCGCATACCTTGCTCAGCCTTCTAGCAGTGTTTCCGTTTCTGACGGAAACGCCGCGAGAAGGTTTTTTAACGTGCGGAAACAGGAATAGGCGCGAGCAGATGCCCAAAATGCGCCGAACGCACAGGCAACGTTTAACAATTTATATATTGTGTATTAATCGGTTAATATGATAGATTAATTATTAATTAAAGACGTAACATTGGAGGTGGCCGGCATGTCGTTAACCGCGAGACAACTCGAAATCCTGAAGCTTGTCCGGCTGCACGCGCCGATTACGGGCGATCAGCTGGCCGAAATGCTCGGCACCGGCAAGCCGACGCTGCGTGCGGATCTGTCGCTGCTCGTGATGCTCCGCTTGCTGGAAGCCAAGCCGCGCGTCGGTTATTTTCCGGGAACGGCCGGCAAGGACGGGGAAGGGTCGTTCAAACGATGGGAAACCGCACGGGTCAAGGATGTGCAGGGACTGCCGAACAGCGTCGCGGACAGCTCTACCGTTCATGATGCGGTCATCAGCTTGTTCATGGGCAACGCGGAGGCGCTTACGGTCGTGGATGAGAACCGGCATTTTGTCGGCGTGGTGACGCCGAAGGATTTGCTGAAGGTGACGCTCGGCAATGCCAATCCCGCCTCGATCCCGGTCAGCATGGCGATGTCGCGTATCCCGGCCGTGGCCGCGGTTCGCGCCGACCAGCCGCTGATCGAGGCCGTCCGGAAGATGCTGGTGCAGGAGTTGGACGGACTCCCTGTCGTGTCCAAGCTTGAGCAGTCCTCGCCGCGCTATGAAGTCATCGGTTGGATCAGCAAGACGAATATTCTCCGCTGGATGACGGAAGTAGAGTCGAACGGACAGGAGTAGGAGGGCATGAGGGTGGAGAGTACGGGGAAACGCGCACCGATTTACATTTGTTCGGACGCGGTCGGGGAAACGGCCGAAGCTGTCGTGAAGGCGGCAATGCGCCAATTTGCGTATGACGGCGTGAAGCTCGTCCGATGCGGCCACATCAAGACCGAGGATGAGATCGTCCGAATCGTGGACGAGGCGGCAGGCACGGGAGGATTTATCGCCTATACGCTCGTGCAGCCGGAGCTGCGGGAGACGATGAAGGAAGAGGCGCTGCTCCGGGGCGTGCGCGCGATCGATGTGCTCGGACCGATGATGCAGGCGTTTATCGATACGTTCAACGATTCGCCGAAGCGGCAGCCGGGTCTGCTTCATACGCTGGACGACGATTATTACCGCCGGATCGAGGCGATCGAATTCGCCGTGAAATACGACGACGGCAAGGATATCCGCGGCCTGCTGCTTGCCGAAGTCGTGATCGTCGGCGTGTCCCGCACGTCGAAGACGCCGCTCAGCATTTACTTGGCGCACAAAGGCATTCGGGTAGCGAATCTGCCGCTCGTTCCGGAGGTCGGCGTGCCGGAGGAGCTCTTCGGCGGCAGCCGGCTGGTCGTCGGATTGACGATGCAGCCGGAGAAGCTGTCCGGCATTCGCGCCGAGCGGCTGAAGGCGATGGGACTGCCGTTCTCCGCGCAGTACGCTTCCGCCGACCGGATTCAAGCGGAGCTGAGCTATGCGGGAACGATCATGGAACGGCTGAATTGCCCGGTCATCGACGTTACCGAGAAGGCGATCGAAGAGACGGCTGCGATTATTATCGGCTGGCTGCAGGAGCTTCAGGTTTAAGGTTTTAATAGGACTTTCGAAGAAGTGCGCAGGAAAGAGAAGAATCGGGGGGCGAGGCAGGATGGAACGCGAGCTTGCACTTGAAATCGTAAGGGTAACGGAGCTGGCTGCGCTTGCGGCGGCGCCGTGGATGGGACGGGGCGACAAGCATCACGCCGACGAGGCGGCGACGAACGCCATGCGCGGCATGCTGGATTCGGTATCGATCCGCGGAACGGTCGTCATCGGCGAAGGGGAAATGGACGAGGCGCCGATGCTGTATATCGGCGAGCAAGTCGGCAGCATGCAAGGGCCGGAAGTCGATGTGGCCGTCGATCCGCTGGAAGGCACGGAGCTGGTGGCAAGAGGACTTAACAACGCGATGGCGGTGATTGCGGTAGCTCCAAGAGGGGGATTGCTGCATGCACCCGATATGTATATGGAGAAGCTGGCAGTCGGGCCGGCGCTTGCGGGCAAACTGAGTCTCGACGACCCCATTCGGACGACCTTGGAGAAGGCGGCGCTTGTCTTGCACAAGCAGGTATCCGATCTGACGGTCATGATACTGGACCGCGCACGCCATGCGGTATTGATTCAAAGTCTCCGTGAGGCAGGCGTTCGCATTAAATTTTTGTCCGACGGTGACGTAGCGGGTGCGATCGCTCCGGCATTTGCCGAGGCGGGAATCGACCTGTACGTCGGCTCCGGAGGCGCGCCGGAAGGCGTGCTGGCAGCCGCGGCGCTCCAATGCCTCGGCGGCGAGATTCAAGGCCGGCTCATGCCGGAGAATGAAGAACAGGAGCAGCGCTGCATGGAGATGGGACTGGCCGATCCGCGCAGGCTGCTTCGCATGGCGGACATGATCGGGCGGGAAGACGTGATATTCGCGGCGACCGGCGTGACGCCGGGCGAATTCCTGGGCGGCGTGACGATGCTGCCGGATCAGCGCGCGGAAACCCACTCGATCGTCATGAGGGCGCGCACGCGGACCATCCGGTTCATCAAGTCGCTGCATCATTTGCCGAACAAGCCTCTGCTGAACAAGCTGCAAGCCTAATTTCAAGATTAGGAGAACGGATGAACCATAATATTGCTCGCAGCTGCCGGCCATCTGTTACGACTTACTGCTGCAGCCCTTCGACAAAAAGGACGCTTCCGCGAACCAGGTGCACGAAAACCTGGCTTGCGGAGGCGTCCTTTTTTATGATGCGCTTTCATTCCACGTCACTGTTTCCCCAAGAAGCTGCCATTACCGTCAGTTCAGCAGCAGTCCGGTGAAATAGCGGATATATTTCGCTTTGATCTCCTCGATCGTGAAGCCGCGGTCTTTGGTCAAGTAGAAGAACATGCTGGCATCGAACGAAGTGGCTGCCGCAAAGGCGGCAAATTCCGTGTCGTCCGTGCGCGCGTCGCCGCTGCGGACCGCTTCGTCGAGCAGCCCTTTCAGCTTGCCGACGACGTAAACGAACGGCTCCGATTGATAGAGGCTGAGCCGTTCCTCGGCACAGGAGACCGTCGGCTTAATGGCGCTTAGCCACTCGATTTCGTTCCCGATGTACTCGATGATGCGGGTTAGAAAGCCTTCCAGCCGTTCGCGGACCGGAGACCCTGCCGAGCTGTCCAAATAATGGTCGATGCCGGCGGTGAATCGCTGGAAGCTATCCGCCATAAGCTCCATGCAGAGCTCGGCTTTGGATGAATACCTTCTGTACAGCGTGCCTTGCCCGACTCCGGCGGACTTGGCGATTTGGTGCATGCTGACGCCTTCGACGCCGCGTTCGTGAAACAATTGGGAAGCGGTATCGAGGATGAGCTCGCGGTGCCTGGCGGCATCCTTGCGTTCGTTGCGCTGCTGCATAAGCGACGACCCCCTAATTTATACGGAAAAAATCACACTGTCTTTCATTGACAATGATCGTGTTGTTCGGTAAGCTGTTACTAAGTAAGCGGACAATTGTCCATTTATAAAAAATCCGCACAGCATACGACTGTTGCTGCTTCCATTGTAACCTCACGTACGGCGGAGGGTCAATGTCAGGTGAAGAACAGGGACTGGAGCGGAAATAAGATTCATTGGGTAGGAGGGTTTGCATGTCGGCACAAGCTTCATCCGCTGCGAGCATCGAGGAGCCGTTTTCGATTAAGAAAATCTTGGCCCCGCTTGCAGCCATCATCATCGGTATTTTCATGGTCGTTCTGGACGGTACGGCCGTCAACGTCGCGATTCCAGGCCTCATGACTGAATTTCATTCTACCTTTCAAATCGTCGGCTGGACAGTAACGGGCTACGCGCTCGCGCAAGCCGCGGCGATCCCGCTCTCCGGCTGGTTGTCCGACCGGTACGGCGCGAAGCAGGTCTTTCTCGTTTCCGTCTTCTTGTTCACGGTAGGTTCGCTTCTATGCGCCCTGTCCACCAGCGTGGAAATGCTCATTGCGTTCCGTATTGTTCAAGGCCTCGGCGGCGGTATGGTGCTTCCGATCGCAATGGCCTTTACTTACCGTCTCAGCCCGCCCGATAAGGTCGGCCAGGTCATGGGCATGATGGGTATTCCGATTCTGCTCGCGCCTGCGCTCGGTCCCGTGCTTGCAGGCTGGCTGATCGAATCCGTCAGCTGGAAATGGCTCTTCCTGATCAACATACCGATCGGCGTGGTCGGTATCCTGCTCGGCATCAAGACGCTTCCGCGCATCGAGCGCAAAGCTGTTGCTTCCCTCGACCGTCTTGGATTTATTCTCGCCCCGCTTGCATTTGCGGGCTTGTCCTACGGCGTCAGCGAAGGGGCTAACGGCTGGACTTCCGCCAAGACGCTCACAGGTATCGGCGTCGGCTTGGTCGCGCTCGTACTGTTCGTTATCGCGGAACTGAAGCATAGAGAACCGCTGCTCGAGCTTCGCGTCTTCCGTTCTTCCGATTTCACGCGCGGCATTATCGTGCAATGGATTTCCCAAATCGCGTTGTTCGGCACGATGTTCCTCGTTCCGGTATTCCTGCAGAACGCGCACGGTAAAGGCGCGCTCGAAACAGGCCTGATCATGCTGCCGCAAGCGATCGCAGCAGGCGTATTCATGCCGATCGGCGGCAAGCTTTACGATAAAGTCGGCGCGCGGCCGCTCGTCTTCATCGGCATGCTGCTCGTTACGCTGGCGGCGTTCATTCTGTCCCTCGTCGACGCGGAGTCCAGCATGATGATGATCATGGGCCCGCTCACGCTGCTCGGCGCAGGCATGGGACTGTCGATGATGCCGCTCAATACGCATCTGATGCAGGCGGCTCCGAGAGAACTCGTCGGACGCGTGACGTCCCTGACGAATGCGGCGCAGCAAGTCATGACGTCGTTCGCGGTAGCCGGTCTGTCCACGATTCTTGCAAAACGGATGACCATGCATTCGCCAACGGCGAAGACGCCGCTCGACGCGTATTCGATGTCGTTCGGCGATACGTTCCTCATCCTGACCTTCATCGCCGTCTTCGGTGCCGTGCTCGGCCTGATGCTGCGCCGTCCGGCGAAGGTTGAAGGCACAGAGGGCGCACAGCCTGAAATGATGATGCACATGGGTTAAGGAAGCTTCGTTCAAAGCTTCTATATATTATGATAACGGCTGTACGGGTTCTTGCGACCTGTGCAGCCGTTTTTCGTTTTGCGTTCCGCCCGGCGCATGACAATTCTCGCAATGACGCTGGCATAGGTATCGTGTACAATAAAGGAAGATTGCCATTTCGATATCGCGCTCGGGAGGCCACATGGGTAAAATACTTATATTTGTGTTGTTATGGAGGCTGACGGGAAGTCCGATTCTTGCAGTCATCGTGTTATTGATTATTTTCTATGTCTTGGAGCGTCGTTACGTCGGATTGACGCCAAGCATCGTGAAGCCGCTGCGACGTTTCGGTGCCATTCGGCGCCTGCGGCAGCAGGTCGCGATGAATTCGAACGATATTCCTGCCAAGCATGAGCTGGCACGGCTGCTCATCGAGCGCAAGCGCTTCGCGGAAGCGAAGACGTGGCTGATGCCGATGCAGGATGCACTCGAGAATTCCGCGGAATTCTGGGATGATCTCGGCACCGCCCTGCTTCAGCTGGGTGAACGGGAAGCCGCGCAGGCGGCGATCGGCAATGCGCTTTCCATCAACCCCCGGGTCAAGTACGGGACGCCTTATCTGCGCCTTGCCTCCATTTATGCCAAGACGGAGCCGCAGAAAGCGATCGGGTATTTGCAATCCTTTCGCGCGATCCATTCATCGTCGATCGAAGCCTATTATCGGATGGCTGACTTGTATGCGCAGATGGGGCAGCGGGACGAGGCGAAGGGAATGCTGAGGGAATGCGGAACGATCTATCGCTCGCTTCCGCGCTATAAGAAGCGCCAGGAACGCAAATGGGCGCTGCGAGCTTGGCTGAAAGGCATGCGGACGTAAGCATTCGCCTCTATCCGCAGGTCGGCGGCAGCCCCATAATTTAGCTTGGCTTAATTACTGTTATGCGCCATTATTGGTTAATCCTCACATTGCCACTCTGCTCGAAATCAGTCATAATTAGAGGCGCTCGGCAGATGTCGAAGTTCCGCGAAACTCGCATAAAATAAGGATTTGATCGGAGAGTTAAGGGAATGCGCCGTAACGTATGGCTGTTGATCATCGCATTGATCGCCGTCCTTCTTGGTGTGAACAACACCGTCTACTATTTTACAACGAAACAATCTCTTGAGGACGGCCTTCGCCATGAACTCGATTCCGTCGCGAAGCAAGTCGCGCTCTCGATCGAAAGCTCGAGGAACGGGGCGGAAATTTACCAAGAAGAGATCGGGCGCGAGCTGCGCGCGGCCTCTATCGCAACGCAGTATGCGCTGGATTCCGACGTCGAGAAAGTGACGAACGATCAGCTTAGCGAACTGGCGAAGAAGCTGGACATGGTCGATATTACGCTGCTGAAGCGGACGATAGACAATATCGTCCTCTATAAATCATCGGATCCCAAGGAGCTCGGCTACGAGACCGACAGCTGGGATCCCTGGTATAAGGCGTTCAACCAATTATTCGACGACAAGAACGTCGCTATTAATTGGGGGCAGCGCCTGCCGAACTTTTGGACTGGACCGTTCGAATTCTCGTCGACGTCAACGGACATGATTCAAAAATGGGGCTATTATCATGACGGATCGACGAATTACATCATCGACCCCTATATCAGTTACAAAAGCAGGCAGCTCGACTACGATAACGTTACCGGCGTAAGCCACCTTATCGGCCAGACGCTGGAGGCGAACCAATGGTTGAAGGAAATCGCGGTCCTCAATCCGGAGACCTTCCCCGACGGCAGGGCGCAGACGATGAGCGAGAACGGCGAACTCGTCTCGCATAAGACGCAGAATTCAGTCATTGAAGGCACCTATACGTTGAAGTATCGCACCGATACCGCGAACGTGAAGCTGGCGAACAAGACGGGCACGAAGATTTACCAAGACGCGGTCGTCGGCGGCAAGCATGTCATCAAGCTGTTCATTCCGGTCGAGGTCAGCACGAAGGTCGCCAGTATGCTGGATGGCAGCGGCAAGCCGATTCCCAGGTACGTGCTTTCGCTCGTGGCGGACTACAGCACGATTCAGCAAACGCTGGATAAGCAGCTCGTCAACATCGGCTTGATCATCGGAATCGCGACGCTCTTGAGCTTGATCTTCCTGTATTGGGTCGTGATGGCTTACCGCAAGTCGCAGGACAAGCTTGTCCGGCGCGCGCAGGAAACTTACCTGGACGAGATCAACGGCATGTTCCAGTCCATCCGCTCGCAGCGCCATGATTTCGTGAATCACGTGCAGACGATGCAGTCGCTTGCCGAGCTTGGCAAGACGGAAGAGCTGAAGGCGTACGCCGCCGAGCTGACGGGCGAGATTCGCACGATGAACGATATCATCAGCATCGGCAATCCTGCGATCGCGGCGCTGATTCGTTCCAAATCGCTGCAGGCAGAAATGCTCAAGGTCGATTTTGCATCGGTATTTACGGACATGAACAAGCTCGAGCTCGGCATCAAGTCGCTCGACATGACGCGGCTGCTCGGCAACTTGATCGATAATGCGTTCGATGAAGTCTTGACGTACGGGGAAGACCTTCGCAAGGTGAGCATCGAGGCAAGCCAGAAGGACGGGTACTTCCAATTCATGATCAGCAATACTTGCCTTCGTGCGGAGGAGCTCCGGGACAAGCCGTTATTCCAGGCGGGCTATACGTCGAAACTGGGCGGCCATTCCGGGCTTGGCCTGCATATCGTCAAATCCATCGTCGACAAGTACAAAGGCGTCATTTCCTTGGTGCTCGACGAGCCGAATACCGTGACGTTTATTATTAAAATCCCGTACTGATCCATTCATTCACTTGCCCCTTGTCCGCGTTGGTTTGCGAGACAGGGGGCTTTTATTATTCAAGCGTTCGGCGGCCAAGGGGAGATTGCGAAGCGAAACCGCATCCCTATGTGTTATAATGGCAGGAATGGGTATTTATGAACGGAGGGGCGCCATGACCACGTTTTTTCAGCTGGATGACGGGCGGCTTCGGGCACTGGAAACTGCGATTGCAAGCAGCGTTCCATTGGATGTGCTGGAGAAAGGCTTCGATTATTACCGTCGCGAGAAGGTGCTCTCCGTTCAAGTGGTGGAGAGCTCTTCCGTCTACGGCGTCGTGAAAGGAACGGCTATTTACGCGGTCACGCTGGACAGCGATGATTTCGCTTTTAGTACCTGCACTTGTCCGGTGAAGGGCAATTGTAAGCATATGGCTGCCGTATTTTATGCCTATCAGGCAAGCATCGGCGAAAGTCCGGACGAAATTCACAATCGGATGCTGAACGGCAGTTACCTTTCCCGATCGGGCGAGGCTCAGGACTCCGGGAAGCCGGCCCCCGGGGACAAGCAGCCGCATGAGCAAGAACCAAGCCGCTGGCTGGAGGACATGGAAGCCAAGAACGGGGAAGTATGGCGGCAATGCCGCCACTCGCTTCACCCGCTGCAGGCCGTGCTCACGTCCATTAAGGCGGCATCCAAGAATTGGCCGGCCGGTCTTCGCAGGCTGCATTGGATGCACGGCATCGTCTTTGTGCTGGAGCAGGCCGAGCTCGCTTATTCGCATACGGACACGTACAGCCGCTACTACTATGAGATGGCGTTTGCCCGCATGACGGAGCCTTGGATCAATCAGTTCCAAGAGCTGGCCGCCGAGTTGGATCCGGCGGCGCTCGGCGCGGAGGAACGCTTGGCGACGGAAAGCCTGATTGCGGTTTTCCACCGGCGCGACATGGATCGGGAGCAGCAGCTCCACCGGTGGGAGACGCTTTATTTTTCCTTATGGGCGCATTTGATCGAGGATGCCGGCTGGGCGTCGCGGGAGGAAGCGCTGCTGCGCGGCCGTCTGCGGGAGACGCAGGAGAAGCACGGGAGCTTCTTCCTGCCCATGGCGCTTGCCTATCTGGCGTTCGCCGATAACCGCGACGGAGATGCGATGGAGCTGCTGGCTCGCACGACGTTCAACCGGACGGCTTTGCTGGCCTGCGACTGCGCCTTGCAGCGGCTGGAGGAAAGGGACTGGAACAAGCTGGAGGGCTGGGTCGATTATTTGTACGGCGGCTTGTCCGTCGATCGTAAATCGAAGGCGTTCGGCCCGTTTCTGTCCATGTGCCGCCTAGCGGATCGGCAGCAGCCGGAAAACCCGCAGTGGCAGCGGTATTTGGTGTCTTTCCTGCCGTATTCTTATTCCGCGCTTACGGAGCATTGGCTGGATTTGCGGGAATATACCAAATGGGCGGATCTGCAGCTGCTGTTCGGCATCGAGCCCGACGAGATTGATGTCCAGCTGATGCGCGAGATTAGCAAAGCAGCGCCTCGCGTGCTGTATCCGCTGTATCATCAAGCGATCGACGGTGCCATCCGCACGCGCAACCGCCAAGGCTACCGGCAGGCGGTTAAGCTGATGAAGCGTCTGGAGAAACTGTATAAGGCAGAGAAGCAGGGCGAGGCTTGGCGAAAATTCGTGGACGGCATCGTTCGGAAGCATCAGCGGCTTCGCGCGCTGCAGGAAGAGCTGTGGAGAGGAAAGATCGTCACATGAGAGGATACACAGGTACGGAAACGGTCATCGTGGACGGGTTCTGGAAGGAAGGCGAGGGTATCGTTCTCGCCGCCGCGCATGCTGCCGGACTGACGATTCGGCTGCGCAGGCTGCTATTCGCTTGGCATGAGGCCTCCTGGTACGGCGCGGAGATCGAAGAAAGCAACAATGAACGGCTCAAACGGACGGAATTAGCGCTGACGCCCGCCGTTGCCATGGACTATTTGTCTTCTCCCGAGCCCGTTCGTCTGCTTCAAGTGGAATGGACCGAACGCGTGCAAGGCCTCTCCGAGCTTGCGCGGCTCTTGCGGCAGGCGCTGTTGAACGGCTGGTATACGCCGGATTGGTCGCGCTGGCAGTCCGACGCCCGCGCATGGCGCCTCGAATTGCCGCAGGACAGCGCCGAAACGTTGGACGCCTGGCGAGATCTTGTTCCGCGTCTGGAAGCGAATGGCGACGCGTCTGCGGTGCAGGGTTGGCTCAGCGGCATCGTCGAAGAGCTGATTGCGGCGGATCCGGCTGCAGCCGAAGCGTGGCGCGGCGCGGCGGAGGCAGCGGGGGAAGGCGCGCTGCTGATGAAGGCAACCGACGAGGACGACTGGCTCGTGTCGATCGGCATGAAGCAGGATCACGTGCCGTTCCGCATCGCCCTTCAACTGCTGGAGCCGAACGAACGCGGCGGCTGGCGGCTCCGGCCTGCCTTGCAGGACCGTGAGCAAGGCGGCCCTTGGTTCACGCTGGAATTGTCTTCGGATGGAGAAGGGGAGCGCAGCGGCGACGAAGTCACTCGTTTCGTGCTGCCAGCGGACGCTCCGGATTCATGGCGGGCGCCTTTTGTAGGCCGATTGGCTAGAGAAGAAGCGAAATGGGCGGCTGCGCTGGCGGATTGGGCGCTGCCCGAGGGCTTGGCTGGCGCAGCGGTAGCTCGCGACGAAATCGTCTCCGAGTTGACGGACATGCAGGCATGGGAGTTTCTCGAGCACGAGAGCGCCAAGCTGCTCGCTTCCGGCTGCTCCGTGCTGCTGCCAGGCTGGTGGGAAGCGGCTCGGAGCCGGAAGATGAAGCTGAAGGCGAAGGTGAAGTCATCCGTCGGCTCCGGCGAGCAGTCGATGTTCGGTCTGCAGCAGATCGTTGATTTCGATTGGAAGCTTGCCGTAGGCAACGTCGACGTGAGCGAAGCGGAGTTTATGCAGATGGCCGCCCAGAACAAGCGGCTCATGCAGATCGGCGGGGAATGGGTGCATCTGGATCCCGGCGACGTGGAACGGCTGCGCCGCTGGCTCAAGAAGAACGGCGGCAAGAAAGGCTTCACGATGCGCGACGTCTTCGAGATGCATCTGCGCGGCGAGACGGAGCTGGAGCCGGAGAACGAGATCGGCGAATCGCTCACTGCCGAGGTGGAGCTGAACGAGCATTTGACGGCATGGATCGCGAAGCTGAACGAGTCCAGCGAGCTGCCGCTCGTGGAGAAGCCCGAAGCCTTCCATGGCGAGCTGCGGCATTACCAGCTGCAAGGCGTCTCCTGGCTGGCGTTTCTGCGCCGCTTCGGGCTTGGCGCTTGTTTGTCCGATGACATGGGCCTCGGCAAGACGATTCAGTTCACCGCCTATCTCCTTCATGTGAGGGCGACAAGCGGGCTGGGTCCGACGCTGCTCGTCTGCCCGACGTCCGTTATCGGCAACTGGGAGAAGGAGCTGGAACGGTTCGCGCCGGATATTCGCGTGCTCGTCCACTACGGACCGAAGCGCGCGCGCGGCGAAGAATTCGCGGCTGCCGTCGCGGAAGCCGACCTTGTGATCACTTCCTATACGCTGGCGCCGATCGACGAGGAAGAGATGCTGCGCATTCCGTGGGATGTCGTTTGCTTGGACGAAGCGCAAAACATCAAAAATTATTATACGAAGCAGTCTGCATCGCTCCGCCGCCTGCCGGCGAATCACCGCATCGCGCTGACGGGCACGCCGATGGAGAATCGCCTGACGGAGCTTTGGTCGCTGTATGATTTCACGAATCCGGGGTACTTGGGAAGCTTGAACGAATTCCGCAAGGCGGTCGTGCTTCCAATCGAGAAGGACCGGGACGAGCAGCGGATCGCCGAGCTTCAGCGCTGGGTGAAGCCGTTCATGCTGCGCCGCTTGAAGAAGGATCCGGCGATTCAGCTCGCGCTCCCGGAGAAGAACGAGATGAACACGTATCTGTCGCTCACGGTGGAACAAGGCGCGCTGTACGAGAACATCGTATCCGAACTGATGAACGGGCTGGAGAAAGCCGGAGGCTTGCAGCGCCGCGGCATGATTCTCTCCACTCTGACGAGGCTGAAGCAGGTATGCGATCATCCCAGCCTGCTGCTGAAGGAAGACCGCGTGCTGCCGGGCGCCTGGGATCCCGAGCGTTCCAACAAGGTGCTGCGGCTGTTGGAGATGGTCGAGGAAATCGCGGCCGAAGGCGAGCGCTGCCTGATTTTCACGCAGTATGTGGAGATGGGATTGACTTTGAAACGGCTGCTGGAGGAGCGAATCGGCTTGCCGACGCCGTATCTGTATGGCGCCGTGCCGAAAGCGGACCGCGATGCGATGATCGACACGTTCCAGAACGAAGCCGAGCCGGGCTGCGCATTCGTGCTGTCGTTGAAAGCAGGCGGAACGGGGCTTAACTTGACGGCGGCGAACCATGTCGTCCATTTCGACCGGTGGTGGAATCCTGCCGTCGAGAACCAGGCGACGGACCGGGCATTCCGGATCGGGCAGCGCCGCAACGTGCAGGTGCACAAGTACGTGACGCTCGGCACGCTGGAGGAGCGGATCGACGATATGATCGCGCGCAAGCAGCTGCTGAACGATCAAGTCGTCAGCGGTTCGGAGAACTGGATCACGGAGCTGTCCACCGACGAGCTGCGCGAGCTGTTCTCGCTTCGGAAGAATCGGTTAAAAGGATAAACAATACCAACCTATACGATAAGCGATACAAGAAAAAAGGTTCAAGTAGTGCCTTGCGGACAGCCGCGCGGCGAGGGAGGTAAGCGGGATGGCGGAGGATCAATCGAATGCTCGAATCGCGGAAGACGGGACTGTGCGGGGCAGCGAAGGCGGTTCAAGCAGCGCGAGCGGCAGCGAAAGCGGAGTAAGGAATGCCCCGGCAGCTGCAGCCGCCGAGGAAGGCATGCCTGATCCTGATGGCGGGCAGGACATAGAGGGGCAAGCTGCCGTAGATGCTCCCATAGGTCCTGCCGGCGCCGCTCCCCAGTGGCGAGACTTCTATCGCGCTATCCGGGATGCGGTTTCGGACATGCGTTCAGGTAAATAAGACTTCATGACATTTCTTTCGCGGCTTGCTTTTCTTTATAATGGGGAGGGGAAACCTTCCTTATTTGTTATGGATACCGAATCGAAACGGGACAACACTCGCGGGGTGAATTGAATCCGGTTTCAAACCAAAGGAGCTGTGAGAATTAATGAAGTACACGTACTTGGGTCGTTCCGGCTTGAAGGTCAGCCGTCTTTGCTTGGGCACGATGAATTTCGGCGTCGACACGGAAGAGAGCGAAGCATTCAAGATTATGGACGCAGCGCTTGACGCGGGCATCAACTTCTTCGATACAGCGAATATTTACGGATGGGGCGAGAATGCCGGCCGCACCGAGGAGATCATCGGCCGCTGGTTCCAACAGGGCGGCGGGCGCCGCGAGCGTACGGTGCTGGCAACGAAATTCTACGGCGACATGAGCAACAAGTCTGACGGTCCCAACGGCGAAGGCGGCTTGTCCGCTTACAAGCTGCGCCGTCACCTCGAAGCTTCTCTTGAGCGGCTCCAAACGGACCATATCGAGCTGTACCAGATGCACCACGTTGACCGCAATGTCAGCTGGGACGAGCTGTGGAACGCATTCCAAACGGCGCAGACCCAAGGCAAAATCGGTTATGTCGGCGCAAGCAACTTCGCGGGCTGGGATCTAGCCGTCGCGCAAGGGGAAGCCAAATCACGCGGAATACTCGGCCTCGTCTCGGAACAACATAAATATAACCTGCTCTGCCGTTTGCCGGAATTGGAAGTGCTGCCTGCAGCTCAAGGCCTCGGCATCGGCGTCATTCCTTGGAGTCCGCTGGACGGAGGCCTGCTTGCGGGCAACATCAACCGCGGCGGGGGCGGCAAGCGTAGCGCCGACACGGCGCGCCAAAGCAAGCATGCCGCGCAGCTCGAAGCTTACGCGAAGCTTTGCGACGAGCTCGAAGAGCGCGAGGATGTCGTCTCGCTGGCTTGGCTGCTTGCTAATCCGGCCGTAACCGCGCCGATCATCGGCGTGCGGACGCTGGAGCAGTTCGAACGCTCCCTGCGTGCCGTGGAGCTGGAGCTGGATTCGGCGACGCTTGCCCGGATCGACGAAATTTTCCCGGGACCGGGCGGAGAAGCGCCTCGCGCGTACGCTTGGTAAGCGAACTGCGATAACCAGACATGATGGATACTATTCTCTGATTGAAAACGCTGCCCACAGGATATTCACCTCCTGTGGGCCGTTTATTGTTCCCCGCGCCTGACATCTCCGTCGAATATTCACCCGTGCTCGTCGTAATTTCGACCTCCTGTCTTTCTCCTTCTCCCTCTATAATTCAGAGTGTAAGGAACGCAATGAAACCATCATCACCAAATCAGGAGGTCTTTTCATGAAAAAGGGCTTGGCAGCCGCAGTTACGACATTGATGTCGGCGTCACTCGTGCTCTCTGCTTGCGGTTCCTCGAACGACAATACGAACAACGCCAACAACGCGGCCGATAACAAGCCGTCAAATACAGCGACAAATACGACCGCGAATACAGAACAGGCGAAGGACGTAACCTTGTCGCTCCGCCATACGCAGATCAAAGAAACGAGCAAGGTTCGCTTGAAGATCCTGCAGGACGTCGTCGCGAAGACGGAGCAGGAGAACCCTGGACTCAAGATCAACCTGGAAGGCATCGACGAGGTCGTCAACCGCGACCAGAAGCTGAAGGCGGAGATGGCGGCAGGCAACCCGCCCGATATGTTCGAAGTGTTCGGCGGCGCGGACCTGAATTTATATGTGAAGGCAGGCCGAATGCTCGACCTGACGCCGATTATCGAAGAGCTGGGCATCAAAGACAAATTCGCCAGCCTGGACGAATTCACGATCGATGGCAACGTGTACGGTTTGCCTTTCGGCGGCTACAGCGAAGGCGTCTTCTATAATAAGAAAATGTTTGCGGACATGGGCCTTGCCATTCCGAAATCGTTCGATGAGCTGCTGACGCTGGCGGATGCGATCAAAGCGAAGGGCAAAACGCCGTTCGCGCTGGCCGCGAAGGACGCTTGGGTAAACGGCATGCTCTGGAACACGGTCATGGAGCGCCATGTCGGCATTAAGGGATTCGAAGGCCTGGTGACTGGCGACAGCAAGTGGACGGATCCCGATTTCGTGGCCGGTTTTGCGGATTATGCGAAATTGGTGGACAACGACTACTTTACCAAAGGCGCGCTCGGTCTGGCATACGCGGAGCAAGGGGCGAAGTTCCTCAAAGGCGATGCCGCGATGGTCTTTACGGGCACGTGGGACGCGAACCGGTTCACGGGCGACGAAGCAGGCGATCTGAAGGGCAACGTCGGCTACTTCTCCTTCCCGTCCATCGAGGGCGGCAAAGGCGACCAAACGTCCATCAATGCGAGCTATTCCAACGGCTTCGGCTTCTCGTCGAACCTGACGGACGACCAGAAGGCCATGGTGAAGGCGTTCATCAAGAACTTCTTCAACGAAGACATCCAGAAGCGCACGCTGCTAGAAGATAAAGTGCTGCCGTCCATGAAGCTGTCCGACCTGTCCGGCGTGGATCCGCTCATCTCCGAAGTGCTGCAGGTCATGGCAAGCGCATCGACCTCTTGGAAAGCGTTCGACGCCATCGTGCAACCGAGCGTAGGCGCGGACGTAGGCGTCGGCCTGCAGGAGCTGATCGGCAAAGTGAAGAAGCCGGATGCGGTGGCGAAGCAAATCCAAGCGTCCCAGGATAAGGCAAACAAGCAATCGTAATTGCGAGTCAGCCGCATTACCCGTACTGTCATGTCAGTCTGTCATGTCAGTCCATTATGACCAGCTACCATGTTCGTCCTTCCCGAATGAAGCAGAGGGTGCCCTGCCGAAACAAGGCATCCTCTTTTCGATGAAAACAGGTTCGCCCGGCGCGATACGGCGATCCTTGTTTCCTTATATCCTTTTTCCTACTGCTTTTGCTTCCTTATATCCCGTTTCGTCATCTATGGCCCCGCCCCGCTCAGCCCAATTTTCAGGAGGTCCCTTTATGATCCATACGCTTCGCAATCCCTGGACCTATATTGCATTCGTCGTTCCGACTTTGCTGCTCTATTCCCTGTTTTTCATTTACCCGGTCATCGTTTCTTTCATTTATGGCTTGTATAAATGGGACGGCGTGTCGGCGAAGTCGTTCATCGGCAGCGACAATTTCACGCGCCTGCTCGATGACGCCACGTTCCTCAAGGCGCTCGGCAACAATTTATATTTCATGGCTTTCTCGCTTATCGTCAACATTCCGCTCGTGTTCCTGATCTCGATCGTGATCGGCAAAGTCAGGCGCATGCGCGGCTTCTATAAATCGGCCGTATTCATTCCCGTCGTTATCTCGACGGCTACCGTTGCGATTCTGTTCGGGGTCCTCTACGACTACGAATCCGGGCTGTTCAATCAAGCGCTGCGCGCCATCGGCGGCGAGAGCTGGGCCCGGGAGTGGCTGTCCGATCCGCATCTTGCGATGCTTTCCATCCTGATCGCGAACGCCTGGCAGAATATCGGTTTCTTCATCGTGCTGTGCCTCGCCGCGATTCTGAACATTCCGAAGGAGATCGGCGATGCGGCCAAGATCGATGGCGTGAACGGGTGGAACGAAACCTGGTTCATCACCTTGCCTCTCGTCCGGCCCATTCTCTTCGTCATGCTGCTCCTGACCGTTTCCGGGACGCTCAAGGTGCTCGACATCGTCCAAATCATGACGAACGGGGGGCCGTTTCAATCTACCGAGGTCATGTCCACGTACATGCTGAAGGTCGGCTTCCGCTCTATGGAGCTAGGATACGGCAGCGCGATCGGCGTCGCCATGTTCCTCATCACCATGGTCATGACGGGCATTTTGCAACGGATATCCAAGACGGAGGAGGTGCAGTACTGATGGGCCGCACGCTGCAAACGAACGCCGCAGTACCCTTCGGTACCACGTGCAGCAGGCCCGGTTTGCTCGGCCGCATGCAGCGCAGCCAATTCCCGATGCATCTGCTCTTGTGGGCTTACGTCGTCATCGCGTTGTTTCCGCTCGTATGGCTGCTCTTGTCTTCGTTCAAGACGAACCGGGAGATCACGGTCAATACTTGGGCGCTGCCGTCACGGCTTAATTTCAGCAATTACAAGGCCGCCTGGGAGAGCGCCCATATCGGCAGCTATACGTTCAACAGTCTCTACGTCACGTTGGCTGCCTGCTTCCTGACCTTGCTGTTATCATCGGCGACGGCATTCGCGCTCTCCCGGATGAAATACAAGGGGCTCAGCAAGAAAATTTTCGCCTTTATTCTCGTTGGACTCATCGTGCCGCCAAGCGCGGTATTTATACCACTCTATCAACTAGTGAATGACGTTCATCTGATTAATACGCTTCGCTCTCTCATTTTGGTATACTGCACCTATGCGCTGCCGATTACGATTTTCATTCTTCATGCCTTCATGCAGTCCATTCCGCAGGAAATGGAGGAAGCGGGCATCATGGACGGACTTGGCGCGGCAGGGCTTTTCGCCAGAATCATCCTTCCGGTTACGGTGCCGGCACTCGTCACGGTATTCATTCTCGCTTTCATCGGCAATTGGAACGAATATATTTTCTCCCAGCTTTTCGTGACGTCGGAGTCGCTGCGCACGCTGCCGACCGGAATGGCGATCTTCAACGACGGCTACCGGACGAACTTCTCTTCGCTGTCCGCGGCCGTTATCATCAGCATCGTCCCGGTGCTGGCCGTGTATATGTTCCTGCAGCGCCAAATTATCGACGGCATGACCGCGGGCAGCGTCAAAGGCTGATACCCTCGAACCCCGGACGACCCGCATTTGCGGCCGCAGGCTCGTTCGCCATGAGCTCGCGCATTTTGTACAAGGAGCCTTCCGCTTATGAATTTGCGTCCCAAGCTGCTGCTTGCCTTCATCACCTTGATCGTCGTGCCGCTGATCGGGCTCGGCATCGCGTCGTTTTTGAAATCGGAGCATTTGCTGGAGAAGAAATACAGCGAGCAGACCGAGATTACGCTGAAGGCTGTGGGCGGCAACATCCGCTATTTCTTCCGGGAGCTGGATCAGCTCTCCGACTCCAGCGTGACGAATCCGAGCGTTCAGGAAGCTTTGCGAAGCTCGCGCGAATCCGTCAACGATGCCAGCAGGCTCATCGCAATCAGCCAATACGAGAAGTCGCTGGGCAAAATCCTGTTCCAGAACCCTGCGCTCAGCATGGTCGTGCTGTATGGCAAGGACGGTACGATGTTCCGATCTTACCGGAACGATCCGACGACGTTCAAACCGATTCCGTACGACCTTTTGCAGGGTCATTCCATCTATCCCGACATCATGCGGCTAGCCGGCCGTCCGCTGTGGCTCGGTCCTTACGAGCAGCCGGAGCTGACCGGAACGGGCGCGGCCCTGTTCACCCAGATGCGTCTCGTTAAGGACGTCGACACCTTGAACGATTCCGGCATCATGGTCACCCAAATCAAGTCGGACGAGGTCGACAACATGCTCCAGGACTTTACGTTGACCGGCGAGCAGCAGACGCAGTCGAGGTATCTCATCATCGACCAGGACGGCTTGGTCATGATGGACAGCCGGCACGAGCTGGACGGCCGACTGGTCGGCAACGAGACGAAGCTGGATCTGCAGGCGACCGAGCGTTATGCCAGTTACCACGGCCTGTTCGGTCATGAGGATTCGCTGATTTCCGCATACAATCTCGACCGGAGCGGCTGGGTTCTAGTCTCCGTGAAATCCTGGCAGTCGCTTACGAGCGAGAACGTCCGCTTCCTGCAATGGATCGGCGGCATTACGCTGCTTTGTTTGATTTCCGCCGTGCTGTTCAATATTTTCTTCGTCAGCCGCGTGGCCAAGGCTATCATCCGCGTCGTCCGCAAAATGCGCCTCGTAGAGCAAGGGGTGCTCGACACCCGCGTGCCCGCAACGGGCAAGGACGAGACGGTGCTGCTCGCGCGCAGCTTCAACAGCATGGTAGATACGATCGGCCGGTTGCTGTCCGAGGTCCGGACGGAGCAGGAGCGTAAGCAGCGGGCGGAGATGATGCTCATGCAAGCGCAGATCAAGCCGCATTTTCTATTCAATACGCTGGAATCGATCAATGCGCTGGCGGCTCAGAACGAAGGCGGCAAAATCATGGCGATGGTGCGCCGATTGAGCATTTTGCTGCGAACGAGCATGCATCATTCCGAAGTCATTACGATCCGCCAGGAAGTCGAGCATGTGCGAAGCTATCTCGAGATTCAGAAATACCGTTTCGAGGATGTGTTCAGCTACGAGCTCGACATTCCCGAGGAAGCGCTGGATGACACGATTCTGAAGCTGACGCTGCAGCCGCTCGTGGAGAACAGTATCCAGCACGGCTTCGAAGGGCTTCCGTACATGGGGGCGATTCATATTGGTTTGACGGTCGAGGAGGGCGAACTCGTATTCGTGATCTCCGACAACGGCATCGGCATGGATGTCGTCGCCTTGAAGCGGATTAACGGGTTGTCGCGAATCCGGGAGCGGGGGCTGGATGCGGACGATGCGCAGCATGGGGAACGCAGGGGACTGGGGCTGCACAACGTCGCGGACCGGCTGCGCATCCATTACGGAGCGAAGTACGGGCTGAGGCTGTGCTCCGCGGCGGGGTACGGAACGGTCATCCGGATCACTATACCGAGGCAGAGGTGAGTCTATGAACGGCAAAGTGCTGCTCGTCGACGACGAGCTTCATATCACGCGCAATTTGGAGAAGGTCATCCCGTGGAGCATGCTCGGACTGGAGGTCTCCGGTTCGGCGAAGAACGGCGTCGAGGCGCTGGAGCTACTGGCAGCGGAGCCCGCCGATCTCGTGCTTTGCGATATCCGGATGCCCGTCATGGACGGACTGGAGCTGGTGCGGAATATCCGGGAGCTCGGTATCACGTGCGACGTGATCATGCTGTCGGGCTATCAGGACTTCTCGTATACGCGGTCAGCCATCCAGTACGGGGTCAAGGATTACATTCTGAAGCCGATACCGTACGACGAGTTGACGGGCGTCATTGCGCGCGTCATGTCGGAACAGCGCAGCAAGCGGTCGCAGGACAGGGAGGAGCGCCGCAAGCTCCAACGGATCATCGATATGGCGAACGAGAAAATGATGTACGACGTCTTGATGGATTATACCGACCTGACGCCGGACCACTGGCTGATGGCAGGGCAGGAGCAGCTGATCGGCGAGCCGCAGTATTCGCTTATCGTGCTCGATATTGACGTGGGTTCCGCGGATGCCCGCGACTGGCGCGAATGGCCGGACAAAGAGCGGAAGATGTGGAATTTCGCCGTATGCAACGTGCTTCGGGAGACGCTGCATAACGCGGGACTGCAGCATGCCGTCATCCAGATGCGCGACGGGGAATGGTGCGTGCTTCTCCAGCTGGGGAGGACGGAAGAGCTGCCTGCCCTAACGGAAGCGGACCGGGAAGAGCGTCACAGGCAGCAGGTCGTGCGATGGACGGAGCAGTTGTTGGAAGCGGTGAGGCTGAACGCAAAGCTGCGGCTTCACGCGGGTATCTACCATAAAGTCGCGGCGATGAACGAGCTGTCCGAAGCGTACAAAAACGTGCAGCGGGGCATGCAGCTGTCGACGGAGCCCCTGCCGATCGCGCTTTACGGCAGCGAGTTGCCCTGCGTCTTCGAGGCTGGACGGACGCTGTGGGATATTGCGGAGCGGCTGATCGGCGCGATGAAACGCGGAGACGCTTCGGGGGTTGGCGTGGAGCAGCGGCGCATCGCGGAGCAGCTGCGGCAGGCGGGCGGCGGCGCCGAGGGCAGGCTGAAGCCGCTGCTGCATTTTTTGGCGCTGCATTTGATGCGGGAGCTGAAAGAGGCGGACCTGCTCTCGTGGGTGCAGGAAGAAGCGCTATGGCGCAAGATGGATTTGCGCTTCGGCGTGAAGGATCTATTCGCCGCGATCCAGCAGGCATCGAACGAGGGCGTCGCCCGTTCGACGGACAAACGGAAACATTCGGAGCTGCAGATGGCGCAGGCGAAGCAATATATCGACCGCCATCTCTTCCGCGATCTAAGCGTGGAGGAAACCGCGACGTACGTCGGTCTCTCCACTTCGCATTTCAGCTTGCTTTTCAAAGGCGCTTATGGAGAAACGTTCATTGAATATGTGACCCGGCAGCGGATGGAATCGGCCAAATCGCTGCTGGAGGAGACGAATAAGAGCGTCGCCCGAATCGCGAAGGAAGTCGGCTATTCGGAACGGCGATATTTTACGAAGGTATTCATGAAGTATGCAGGCCAGAATCCGACGGATTATCGAATGGCCTTGCAGGGAGCGGGAGCGCTCGTGCAGGTCCACGAGGAGCAAGAAGAAGATCGATAGACGCCGATAGGTTCAAGTTCAACGTATGGCGCTCGACATAAAGAAATTTACACAGAAGGTGGCGTGCTGACATGGGAGAGGCGTGGAATAATTGGAGCTTGCGGGAGAAGATCGGCCAACTGTTCGTGTTCGGCTTTCATGGACATGAACCGTCGGAGGACATTACCGCATTGATAGACGAGTACGGCGTAGGCGGAATTATCTATTTCACCCGCAATATCGTCGACGCCGAACAGGTGCATGGCCTGACATCGGCTTTCATGAATGCCGCGGAGCGCGCAGGCCGTCCTCCGATGTTCATAGCGGTCGATCAAGAGGGCGGCATGGTATCGCGGCTTGTGAAAGGCGTGACGCTGATGCCTGGCAACATGGCGCTCGGTGCAACGGGCGATTCAGAAGGGGTATTCGAGACGGCGGCTATCTGCGGCGAACAAATGCGCGCGCTGGGCATTAATTTGAATTTTGCGCCTTGCGTGGACGTGAATAACAATCCGGACAATCCCGTCATTAACGTTCGATCTTACAGCGATAAGCCGGAAGTAGTCGGCGAGCTGGGGCTGGCCGCCGTTCGCGGCTATCAACGCGCAGGCGTAAGCGCGACGGCGAAGCATTTCCCTGGACACGGGGATACGAGCGTGGACTCGCATCGCGACCTGCCTGTTCTAACGCATGACCGCGACCGGTTGGAGGCGGTCGAGCTTGTGCCGTTCAAAGCGATCGCAGGCGAAGCGGACATGGTCATGACCGCCCATGTGTGCCTGCCCGCGATCGATCCGTCAGGATTGCCTTCGACGCTGTCGGCACCGGTGTTGTCGGGCCTGCTTCGGGACGAGCTCGGCTACGAAGGCGTTATCGTGACGGACTGCCTGGAGATGAACGCGATCGATAAGTTCTATGGACCGGAGCGAGGCGCAGTTCTGGCGCTTCAGGCCGGAGCGGATATGGTGCTCGTCTGCCACACGCCGAGCAAGCAGCGAGCTGCAATCGAGGCCGTTGCTGCTGCCGTGGAGCGCGGCGATCTGACAGAAGCGCGGATCGAAGCTTCGCTTACGCGTATTATGAGCTTGAAAGCAAAACGCAAGGTCGGCGAACCCCTTCAAACATGGGCAGCAGTAGCACCGACGCTTCATACGCCGGAGCAGGCTGCGGCCGCAAGACAGTGGAGCGAAGCCTCGGTTACGCTCGTGAAGAACGAACGCGGCCTGCTGCCGCTGAAGCGCTCGGCGAAGACGCTGGTATTGTGGCCGTCCATCGTAACGGTGTCGGAAGCGGATGAATTGCTTACGGACGACGGTACGCTTGGTGCTCGCTTATCGATCCGCATGCTCGACGTAACGGAGCGTCGCGTCGACGATGCAGATGCGCTTGAAGGACTGGAAGCATTCGAGCAGATCGTCTATGTCAGCTACGACGCGGCGAAGCTCGACAACGAGCGGGACACGGCCAGGCGCCTAATGACGCTTGCAGGAGCAAGAACGATCGCGGTATCGGTCCGCAATCCGCTCGATTTGCTCGTCTATCCTGAGGTATCGACCTTTCTGGCGGTATACGAGTGCCGTCCGCTCGCGCTGGAGTCCGCGGCCCGCGTGCTTATCGGCGAAATCAAGCCGAAGGGCAGGCTTCCTTTAACCCTGTCGGAGCAATACCCTTACGGTTGGCGCTGGGAGGCGCAGCAATAGAGGAGCTGGGACTTGCCGAGAGACTGACCATGCAATCATGCATGATCAGTCTCTTTGTTGGTTCATTGGCTGGATGGGGATTGCAATTGCGCTCCTCGACACGGGACGACAATCAACTGTAAGATTTTACAACTTGCAAGTCTATTCGCCAACATGGTATATTCTAATTCCGGCCAAGACGGACACGTCGAAACGGTGATCGAAATCGAAACAAGCCCAAAAATAAAGCTTGCCAAACGGTTTTGAAATATGATATATTCTAATTCCGGCCGAGAGGCTGGTTGGAA
>NZ_JBWDNI010000027.1:0-55195 GCF_056269105.1 Paenibacillus sp. J31P316
TTTTAAACTCTTCGTTGAATCTTTTCCGTTGTTCACCCATGTGAACACCTCCTGTTGAAGTTATTATTCACTTTCTCTTAAGAGGTGTCCACTTTCTATTCTAGGCCCAGAAAAGCTGCTGTTTCGCAGCTTTAGGCACTCGCCGGAGCCGATTCGGCCGGAAAAGCTGTTGTTTCGCAGCTTTAGGCAGCCGCCGGAGCCGATTCGGCTGGAAAAGCTGCTATTTCGCAGCTTTCGGCGCTCGCCTGAACCGGTTAGGCCGGAAAAGCTGCTGTTTCGCAGCTTTGAGCACCTGCCGGAGCCGGCTCGACCGGAAAAGCTGCTGTTTCGCAGCTTTGGGCATCCTCCGGAGCCGATTCGGCTGGAAAAGCTGCTATTTCGCAGCTTTGGGTACTCGCCGGAGCCGGTTCGGCCGGAAAAGCTGCCGTTTCGCAGCTTTAGGCAGCCGCCGGAGCCGGTTTGGCCGGAAAAGCTGCTGTTTCGCAGCTTTGGGCACTCGCCGAAGCTGGCTTGGCCGGAAAAGCTGCTATTTCGCAGCTTTGGGCAGCCGCCGGAGCCGATTCGGCTGGAAAAGCTGCTATTTCGCAGCTTTCGGCGCTCGCCTGAACCAGTTCGGCCGGAAAAGCTGCTATTTCGCAGCTTTAGGCAGCCGTCGGAGCCGGTTCGGCCGGAAAAGCTGCTGTTTCGCAACTTTTGAACTTAGACAGTTTTCGGTGGTTCTTCGCACGTTTTATATAACCGTTACAAGTAGTTGCTCGCCTGTTCATTCACCCGAAAGCCGGTCACATACGTCTCTTTGGCAAGTGGCGAGAGCAGTCCGAGCTCCGATAATCTTACCAAGGTTTTACGCGCTGCTCGAAAGGTGAGCTTGAAACGATCCGAGACGTCACAGGTTCGAATAGGCACTGTCATGTTGCAAGCCATGCGGAGCACCTCTCTTTCCAGCGGGGATAGCGATGCTTCTAATGCGGGGGCCATTCGCAGCGCATGAGGACCGATGGCGAGTTGGAGAAGCATGCGGCAGATTTCAGGGCGCTGCTGAATATCATCGAAGGAGAAATGTATCATTCTCCATCCGATGCCGGTCAGGTAGGTGTCCCGATTCAGCGAGTAACTGAAGCGTTCGCGATCCATGTCTTTCACATGGCTCTGAAAACCGTCGCACTCGATGCCGAATTGCCCGGTTGGCGGCAGGTATGCGAAGTCGAGGAATTGCGATTTGCGATTCCAGTCCATTACTTCGTATTCCGGGTGCAGATGCTCGAAAGTGCCGAATAGCGGCCACCACACCTGCTCGAGCAGCAATTTCTCCGCATGCCGATGGCCGCGGATGAGTCGGCCTCGCCGTTCTCCGGATCGTGTCTCCGAATGCCGAGCGATAAACTGTTCGTAGGCAGCTTCAAATCTAAGATTGATCATTTTCATTCCTCCTTGGATCAGGACATAAAAAAACGTCCTTCCGCCGGTTACCGGCAAGGAAGGACGTTCTTCGTCTGTTCCAAGTATATCATGCCACTGCGCCGAATCCAGCATCTTTAGTGAATGAACTTCACGCGAAAGTTTTACTCGGCTATTGGTTCGACTGCTTCTCTCGATGCAACGAGCCGTAGGAACTAAGAGTTCAAATCCGGTCTCACGCCCGTGACGAGATAAACGACGGATTCCCCGATGTTGGTCGCATGGTCGGCGAAGCGTTCGATGTAACGGCCGACGAAGCTCAGCAGGTTCGCTTGGGAAATCGTCTTCGGATTCTCCATCATCAGCGTGAACAGCTCGCGGGTGATCTGAGAATACAGCGCATCGACGAGATCATCGTCCTTCGCCATCTTGTAGGCCATGTTCACGTTTTCCTGCACGAACGACTGGATCGATTCATACGTCATCATTTGCACGATTTGCGACATGCGCGGCAGGTCGATCAACGGCTTGATCAGCGATTGGCCTTCCAGGCGAATGACGACCTTGGCGACGTCGACGGCGAGATCGCCCATCCGCTCCAGATCGCTGGCGATTTTGAACGCGACAAGAATGCGGCGCAAGTCCTTTGCCACCGGCTGCTGCGTCGCAATCAGCGTCGCGCCGAGCTCGGAGATTTTCTCCTCGATTTTGTTGAGCTCTTTATCTTCCTTCACGATGCGTCTTGCTTCGACCGCATCGATCGTTTCGAGCGCCGTCATCGCCTGCTCGATCGCCGTTTCGACGCGCCGCCCCATTTCCACGATCAGCTCGTTCAGTTCTTCCAGTCCGTGATCGAACTCTTTCCGTCTCGTCATCATGGCTAGTCCGCTCTCCCTCTCCTAATGGTTTCCGTCTCCGACTACTCGAAGATGCTGGTGAATGCTGCGTTCTCCGACTACTCGAAGATGCTGGTGAATGCTGCGTTCTCCGACTACTCGAAGATGCTGGTGAATGCTGCGTTCTCCGACTACTCGAAGTTGCTGGTGAATGCTGCATTCTCCGACTACTCGAAGTTGCTGGTGAATGCTGCATTCTCCGACGTTCGTCGGAGAATGCAAACCAATCACCTGAACGCAATCCGATCACCTGAACGCAAACCAATCACCTTAACCGAATCGTCCGCTAATATAATCCTCCGTACGCTGGTCGCGCGGATTGGAGAACAACTTCTCCGTATCGGAGAACTCGACCACTTCCCCGTTTAGGAAGAAGACGGTTTGGTTCGATACGCGCGCCGCCTGATGCATGTTGTGCGTCACCATGACGATCGTGTATTTATCCTTCAGCTCCTGCGCCAGTTCCTCGATCTTGAGTGTCGAGATCGGATCGAGCGCGGATGTCGCTTCATCCATAAGCAGAACGTCGGGGTTAACGGCAATCGCGCGCGCGATACACAGCCGCTGCTGCTGGCCGCCGGATAAGCTGAGCGCGGAACGTTTCAGGTAATCCTTCACTTCATCCCATAGAACGGCGGAGCGAAGGCTTGTCTCGACGATCTCGTCCAGCTTCTGCTTGCTGCGGATACCGTGCAGGCGAGGGCCATATGCCACGTTGTCGTAGATCGATTTCGGAAACGGATTCGGCTGCTGGAACACCATGCCGACTTTCTTGCGCAGCGTCTCCACGTCGACTTCCTTGGAATAAATATCCGCGCCGCCGATCGTGATCTTGCCTTCGATCCGCGTGTTCGGAATCATGTCGTTCATGCGGTTAAGCGTCCGCAGCAGCGTCGATTTGCCGCAGCCGGACGGACCGATGAAGGCCGTGATCGCCTTCTCCGGAATATCCATCGTCACGTTCTTGAGCGCTTGGAAGTTGCCGTAATACAGATTTAATTTATGAATGTCGATTAAGGTTTGCGAAGCGATGGATTGCATGGCTTTTCCTCCATATCGGTGGATTGATTCCGTTTTCGCTGCTTTTGCCGATTGGCTCAGCCAGCTCTTTCTTCTTGCTACACACCCAATAGTAGCTTCCATTTGTCATTCGAATATGATTGTTTTGTAAACGGAATATTAAAATTAGCGAATTCCCTGCATCTCGCGCATTAGCGACTCCATGCTCTCGGTCACGCGCTGCGCCCGATCGTAGGCCTCGTCCGACAGCTTGCCGATCTCCGTCACGCTGCCGCTGTTGTCGGCAGCGGCATGGAACAGCTGCTGGAAGACATCTGCCGCTTCCTGGACATAACCCTGGCTGGCGTTGGCTTCGGCGCGGCCAAGACCGACCAGCTGCACCGTTTCCTTGACCGCGCTCAGAATGGATCCGATCAGCCGGTTAATATCGTCCGCGGACGACTTGGTCTGCGTCGCCAGCAGCCTGACCTCGCTTGCCACGACCGCGAAGCCTCTGCCGTGCTCGCCGGCGCGTGCCGCCTCGATCGTCGCATTGACCGCCAGCAGGTTGCAGCGGTCCGCCAGCTCGCGAATCAGCCGCGACACGGTTCCGATCGAGCCGGCCCGCTCATGCAGCTCGCCGATCTGCTGCTCCTGTATGTTCGTACGCTGCGACATGCTTTGGATCGCCGCGGATACTTTATCCAGCTCGTTCTTCCCCTTGAGCGTCAAATCGAGCATCGTCTTCGACATCGCCTCGCCCTTGGCCGACGCTTCGTGCACCTCTAGCACCGAGCGGTCGATATCCGAAATCATCGTCTGCGCGCCTTGAATCATCGCGAGCTGCGACTGAACCGTCCGCTGCTGCAGCAGCCGGGACAGCTTCAGCAGGTCGGACATGGTTAGAATCCCGATGCAGCGTCCGCCTTCCGTCACGACGACGCAATCGTAAAGCGTCCGGTCCTCCCGGCCCAGCGCGCGGTCGAGCAGCTCCTGCGGCGAGATATCGAACTCGACAGTGAGCGGCTGTTTATCCATGAGCTTCGTAATGGATCGTCCGTAATAGATCTCTCTGCCGAAACGGTGAGTCTGGATAATCGTGAGCCGGTTCTTCATGACGAGCCCCAGCGGGCGTTCATGACCGTCGCAGACGACGACGCATTCATGATCCGACGCGGCCGCGAACAGTCCGATGATTTCTTCGCAAGTTCGGGATGCCGCGATAAACGGCGTTTTGCGAATAAATGGCATCATGAGTTCGTGATCAGTCATTCGTGCAGCCGACTCCGACAACAAGCCTCCGGATACAACCTCTTTCGATTCCACAACAGCTACGCCCATGCCCCGCACTCCCTCTCTCAAGCAATGATCTTGCTTAACTATAGGACCAGAGCATTATCGCTGCTGTCGTAAAATGTAAGACGAGTGTTAATTTTAAGGTATTTTGTCGCATATATCCTGTCTTACCGCATTTTGCGCGCATTCAGCCACAGCGGTACCCGGAAGACAATATTGATCATCAGGACGATAAAGACGAGCACGGCTGCGGATTTCTCCGCGATAAGCCGCGCATCGGGAACGATCGCCTCGGATTGCACGTACCAGAGATGCACGGCCAGCGTCGCGCCCGGATCAAGCGGATTGAAATCCCACATGACGCCCGAGGACGTTACCCCGCCGGTCAGAATAATAACGGCGCTCTCGCCGAATGCGCGCCCTGCCACCAAACAAATCCCCGTAATAATGCCGTTCAAGGCAACCGGAATCAAAACGCGCCGGATCGTCTGCAGATGCGTGCTGCCAAGGGCGAACGAAGCCTGCTTCATCTCCTGCGGAACGGAGCGAATCGCTTCCTCCGTCACGCGGGTAAGCACGGGCAGGTTCAAGAACGCCAAGCTTATCGCCGCGCCGATGACCGTAAGTCCCAGATCGAGCGATTCGACGAATAAGACGATCCCGAACAGGCCAAAGATAATAGACGGCACGGAAGCCAGCCCTTCGACGCAAATCCGGATAAAGGCGATAAATTTATTCGCCGGCGCAAACTCGGCCAGATAGATGCCGGACGCCATGCCAAGCGGAATCGAGATGATCAGCGAGATAAAGAGGACGTAGAACGAGTTGAACAGCACGGGGCCGATCCCGCCGCCTTCCTCGATCTCGCTCGGTTCGCCGTATAGGAAGCCCCAGTCCAGCTGAGGCAGCCCCTTCTGGAGAATCGTATAGAGCAGCGCGATAATGAAGAGGATCGTGCAAATGCCAACGAGCCAAACGATGCCCGTAAACAGTTTATTCGTCAGCTGATTCATGCTTCTGCGCGCGGCAAATGGATGGCTGGCCGCGACTGCGGCTGGTTTGACTTCGCTCATGATTTCGCTCCTCTGCCTTGAATCGCCCTCACGGCAACGATCATGATCAGTGAAATGACGAGCAGGATAAAGCCCATCATATACAGCGCATAGTTCCACGCGGAATCGAACGGTACGTTCGGGATTTGCATGACGATATTGCTCGTCAGTACGGACGTCGGCTTGAACAGCGCATCCGCCAGCTGCGGCGTATTGCCGATGACCATGACGACCGCCATCGTTTCGCCGAGCGCGCGGGCCATGCCAAGAATGACGGCGTACATGATCCCGCTCTTAGCCGCAGGAATGACGACACGTACGACGGTCTGGAAGCGGGTCGAGCCGAGCGCATAAGAAGCGTCACGGAATTTCTTCGGTACGGCAACGATGGAATCGTCCGTAATACGGCTGATCGTCGGCAGCACCATGATGGTCAATACGATTGCGGCAGCTAATATACCATCGCCCAGGTTGGTTCCCGTAACCGACCGCAGCATCGGGATCAGCACCGTCATGCCAAGGAAGCCATAGACGACGGAAGGAATGCCGACGAGCAGGTCAAGAATGGGACGCAGCGCGTTTTTCAGCCAAGCGGGCGTCATTTCCGATAGGAAAATTGCAATAATCAAGGACAACGGCACCGAGATGGCCATCGTCAGCAGGGTAAGAGCGATCGTGCCGAAAATAAAGATAAATGCGCCGTACTGTTCGTTTTCCGGCACCCATTCGGTCGAGAAAAAGAAGGTTTTCAAGGACACGGTCTCGAACGTCAACATGCCGGTCCGCCCCATCAAGAAAAGAATCGAGAACAAAATCAAGCATACGAATACTGCGCTTGCGATACATACGATTTTGAACGTGCGGTTATAGAACGCCAGCCGCGCTCTGCGGCTGAATGCTTTGCCGGACGAACCCTCCAAGCTTCGGCCAAGTTCTTCGCCTGAGTAAACGGTACCGGGATTCGGCACTTCCATCATACTCATATCCATCTCTTCTCCTCTCATTTCATAAAGAAAAGCCAGCTTCCCGCCCAGTTGCAGAAGCTGGCTTCACGTGTTCCTACGACGTACCTGAGTGACGCCTTCGGTTGTTACTGCTTATTTCTTCATTGCCGCAAGCGGAATGAATTTGAGTTTTTTCAGGGAACCGTTTTGGAACTTCGAGCTTTGCACGTAGTCGATGAACGCTTTAACGGCGCCAGTCGGTTGACCTTTTGTCATGTAGTAGCCGTACGACCATACTTTGTACGTGCCGTTGATGACGTTAGCTTCCGTAGGAGCAACGTTGTTGATGCTGACGGCCTTCATTTTGCTGCCCGATACGTAGACAAGGTCGATGTAGCCGATTGCGCCCGGCGTCGTCTCGATCGCCGTCTTCATGTCGCCGCTCGATTTCACTTCTTTGTAGTATTTGCCTTTTGTCATGAAGTCCGTGCCGTTCAATGCTTTGATTTGGAAGTTAACGCGCGTGCCGGAACCGAATGCGCGGTTGACGACGACGATGTCCGAATCCTTGCCGCCGACTTCTTTCCAGTTCGTGATTTTGCCGGAGAAGATTCCGGACAGTTGGCTGTTCGTCAGGCTGGATACGCCGACGTCGCTGCTCGTAACGGCCGCGAAAGGAATAACGGCTACTTTGTTGGCCACTTGACCCGTAAAGGCGGCGAAGCCCGGTACGGCCGTGGAAGCATCCCAGTCGCAAGCGCCGATGTCGGCGATGCCTTTGCGCACGGATTGCGGGCCCGTTACGGAGCCTGCAGCGGATGCGGAAATTTTAACCTTCGGATTCAGCTTCTTGAATTCGTTGGCAGCCTGCAGCGTCAGCGGGAGCAGTGCCGAAGATCCGTTGATGACGATGCGTCCGCTCAGTTTGCTCGATGCGCTGACAGCGGATACGCTGCCGAATGTAAGGGAAAGTGCCATAACGGCCAAGCCAAGATTTCTAAACCATTTCGTTTTCATAGATAGTTAAATCTCCTCTCGTTTTGTCGAATCGAATGTATTAGTTCGTAACTTTCATCAGGGAATCGCCGTCTACTACATAGGTCATGTCGTCGACTACGACTGCTACAGGCGCGCCAGGAGCCGCTACGACTTCGCTTACGTTGCCTTCAAGGTTGCCGATCAGCTTGGATGTACCGGCTACCGTATCGACTTCGTAAAGGGCCGTTTGCTCGCCCGCGTCGGTCAGGGCATAGATTTTGTCGCCTGCGAATGCGGCTTGCAGCACGTCTTTATCGCCGATCAGCTTCGTGATCGTTTTGTCCTTCGCTACCGCGACCAGGGAAGAAGGCTGGCCATCAACCACGCTGATGTAGAACGCTTTGCTGCCGTCAGCTGCCGCGCCGACGAAGATTTTGTCGTCGGTCGAAGCCGTCAGCTTCGTGCCTGCCGCCGAGTCCTTCACCGAAGCGTCGTAGAAGTAGATTTGCGGCTCCGTGCCCGTCGTGTCGATCGCCACGTCGTCCGCGTCTACAGGCTTAGTGGCATCGGCCGTAACCGCGCCCGGTTTCGATACGACATAGAAGAATTTCGTGCCGTCCGTCGAAACGCTCAGGTTGGATTTGTAATCAACCTTGTCGCTCAGCACTTGCGTCAGCTTGCCGTCGGCGACGTTCAGCTTCTGGATGACCGTTCCTTTGTCGCTTTGCAGGAAGTAGATCGCGCTGCTGTCCGCGGACCATACCAGCTCGGGCTTGATCGAATTGTCGGCCGTTACGGTTTGGCTCGTGAAGCTTTTGCTCGTCAAGTCGATGACGTAGACTGCGCCGTCGTCGTCCGTGTAAGCGGCTTTCTTGCCGTCCGGCGATACCGACAACTCGGAAGCGGAATCGGAGCTCAGCACTTTCGTGAAGGCGCTCGTCTTCGCGTCGACGATGTAGTCCGTGCGTCCTTCGTCGGACAGCGCCGAAGCGAGCAATTGACCGGCGTTGATCCAGCTGATGCTGTCCGCATGGATGCGCTCAACCGAGTCGATCCATACTAGGCCCGCATCGTCCGTCGCGCCGTCTACGCCGAAGGCGCCAACGAAGTCCTCGACCGAGATATAGTAAGAACCATTAACGCTTACGACCGCTTGCTGCAGGTCTACTTGCTCGCCGTCTACCAGCGCTGCCGCTGAACCGGCATGAAGCTCGATGGAGTGGCCATGGATGTAAGCCGTTACGCCGGATTTCACGTTGACGACGAACATGGCGCCGGTCGCGGAACCGAGGTCGCGCAGCGATACCAGCGTCGTTCCGTTAGCTTGGATCGAGCGAACCTGGATGGAAGAATCGTTGACCATCACGTTAAACGGAACCGTTGCGGTAGCTTGCTGCGGCGTTGCGGCCGATGCGATGCCGATTGCGGACGTGCTGAGCGCGACTGCGAGCGCGGAAATCATAAGCGTTTTTTTCATGGACATTTGACTGTGATCACCCTTCTGAAATGGTTTGGTTTTCTGCGTCGTTTATATGTACAAGACCGATTATAGGGAAACTTTGTTAAGCGATCGTTAATCGTTTACCATGTATTGTTAAGTGGCCGTTAATCTATTGTGTAGAAATTATTAACAATTGGTCGCAACGGCTCATAAATTCGGTACGAAAGTCTGGATTTCGACCCCCTCAAACGAGAATTCGCGATAATTCGCAGCCGGAAGCGGTACATTCAGCTCATGGTATAAGCACAAAAAAAGCCCAGCGCCAAGCGCGAGGCTTGGGTCACCGGACTTAAATGGCGCATTCGCGGCACCTTGGAGAAGATGTCCGAGACGTGCCCGATATTAATGGGTAGAAGGCGTCGATTCCGCATGTTCCATGTCGCTCAGCTTCTTGCGGCCCATGAAGAAGGCGAAGAACAGTGCCAGCGCGGATGGAATGATCGCCCATGCGAACGTATGCGTGATCGAGTACGACAACCCGTTCGTGATTTTGTCGAGAATCTCGGCAGGAATATGTTTTCGGAGCTCAGGCGCCAGAATCGCGCGAGGATCGCTCAAATTCACGTCCTGTGGAAGCTGGCTTTTCTCATCCGCCGTGAACAACGTCGAGAACTTGTTCATCATCGTATGACTTTGAATAATGCCGAATACCGTAATGCCGATCGTCATGCCGAGCGAGCGCAGGAAGTTCAACGTCGCGCTTGCCGTGCCCCGCTCCTGCGGAGAGAACGAGAAGATCGCCGCGTTGCTCAGCACGGAGAAGGAAGCCCCGATGCCAAGTCCGATCAGAACCATGAAGATGATGACCGTATAACGATGCGATTCCACGCCCAGCGTCGTGAGCAGAATATTGCCGACCGTCAGCAAGGCCAGCGTCGGAACCATCAGGGAACGGAACGACGTCTTCATCATCAGGGCGCCGCCCATGGTAGCCGTCACGACGGAACCGACCATCATCGGCAGCAGCACGAGGCCGGAGTCCGTGGATTTGCCGCCGAACACGCCTTGAATATAGATCGGAATATAGACGGAAGCCGTTACGAAGGCCGCGCCGCTGAACATTGCGATCGCGTTGCTGGACGAGTACAACCGATTACGGAACATGCTGAATTTGATGATCGGCTCGCCCACGACCCGTTCGATCAAGATAAATGCGATCACCAGAAGCGCGAAGCCGCCGAACAGGCTTAGGATAACGCCGGAATCCCAGGCATAATCTTTGCCGCCGAGCTCCAGCGCGAACATCAGGCAGACGACCGCGCCGACGAGCGTAACCGCGCCGCCCCAGTCGATGCGCTGCTTGCTGTGCTCCACCGATTCTTTATAGAAGAATGCGATCATGACGAAAGCGATCAGGCCAAGAGGCAGGTTAATGTAGAAAATCCATTCCCATTGGATGTAATCCGTAATATACGCGCCGAGCAGCGGTCCGAAGATGCTCGATAAGCCGAATACGGCACCGAACAGGCCGCCCAGCTTGCCGCGGCTCTCCGCGGGTACGGCGTCGAACATGATGGTGAACGCGATCGGCACGAGCGCGCCGCCCCCGATGCCTTGAACCGCGCGATAGATGCTCAACTCCACGATGGAGTTGGCCGTACCGCAGAGAATGGATCCCAGCATGAACATTAATAATCCAAATATAAAAAACTTCTTGCGTCCGTACATGTCGGATAGCTTGCCGAAGATCGGCATGCCCGCCATCTCGGCTACCATGTAGGCCGACGTGACCCATACGAATTTGTCCATGCCGCCAAGCTCGCCGACGATGGTACCCATTGCGGTCGCAACGATCGTATTATCCATGGATGCCATCAGAATGCCAAGCAGAAGGCCGGCAACTACGATACCGACTTTGTTACGTTGTGCGCTCATGCTTTGTTATTCCCTCCTGTTACTTTCTCGATTACCGAATGGCCAAGTTGACGTTGCCGAACAGAACACCCGAGTTGCCAATAACCGAATTGCCGTGTCACCGATGCAGCTCCTCGTCGGGAGGCACCGTCATATGCCAGGCTGTCTCCCCGTTCAATTGCTCCGTCAAACTGCCATTCTTGATATCGTCCTTGAACGTTAGCAGCCACTCCAGCTCCGCATGCAGCTGATGGACGATATACTCCGCCTCGATCACGAAAATACGCGACAGCCCTTCCCCGCGCGCCAAGTCGATGCCGGCCTGCCGCTCCGCGATCGACTTCCGGATGAATCCGATCCGCTGCTCGAGCAGTTCGTACGTCTCCGCGGGCGAGATATGCCCGATGAACGCCAAGGCTGCCGGAAAATGGGCGTACTCCTTGACCGGCTCGTAAATCAGCTCGCGGAGCCAATCCATGAATCCCGCCTTTCCCGCATCCGTCGGCGCGTAAATCGTCCGCTCCGGATGTCTTCCTTCCCGCTGCGTCTCGAGCTCCACGATCCACCCCTGCTTCAGCAAAGCCTCCACAACAGAATAAAGCGAGCCGTTGTTCAGCTTGATGACATCCGGAATGCCGCGCTGCTTCATCGTGGCGGATATCTCATACGGATGCATCGGTTTCTCGTTGAGCAGCGATAAGACGGCAAGAGCCAGCATATTGTGTATTCTTCGATTGGCCATGAGTCTTAATCCCCTTCGAAACGATTTTGCATCGTATAGTCTGTTTCGACTATACGAGATCGAATGCTTGCTGTCAACGGTCTGGAGATGTAAACGATAGGAAAAGATTTTGTCTTGGCGCGCTTGATTATTCTAACGCGGCGATTGCCCCGAAGCTGCCGCGGGGGTTGTAGGAGAAATTGAATCGGAGCCCCAAAAAATAAATGAGTCCGGATTGGCGACACCGCCAACTGGCAGTCTAATTGAAAAAGGATCTTAATTTCTGATATCGAATATCTACTGTTATCGGATAGCCAACATTTAATGACAGGAGTTTGAAACGATGATAAAAGGATTCGGCGGTATATTTTGGAGAACGAAGAATCTTGAAGCCACGAAGAAATGGTACAGCGAAGTGCTGAAGATCGAAATCGGAGAATGGAATGGGACGATGATCAAACCCCAAGCGGGAAACGAGACGATCTTTTCTTTCTTTGCCGAGCATGACGCTTATTTCCCTGCGGAGCAGCAAGTGATGTTGAATTTCGAAGTCCATGATTTGAACGAGACGATTCAGCATCTTGAACGGATTGGCGTACCTATTGCCAAGCCAGCAGAGACAAGCGAATATGGATCGTTCGTTTGGATTGAAGATCCCGATGGCCGGCTGGTCGAGCTTTGGGAAAAATAACGGGTTATCCTCTAGTTGTATATTGAGCAAACGGGGAACGTTGGCGCAACAAAGACAGCGGCAGACTAAGACTGATGTTCAAGTCTTAGTCCGCCGCTGTTTGTTTGGTATGGTTAATTAACCGGAAGCTTGTAAAAGGCAGCGGCATTGTCGCCGTACACTGCCGCAAGCTGCTTCTCGGTCAACCCTTCCGGGAGCGCTGACTTCAGCACCTCGCGGACGTCCGCGTAGCTGCCTGCCAGAAGGCAGACCGGCCAGTCGCTCCCGAACATGACGCGCTCGGTGCCGAAGCATTCCACGACATGCCGCACGTACGCGGTAAACTGCTCCGGCTCCCAGGAATCGTGATCGGCTTCCGTCAGCATGCCGGACAGCTTGCAATAGAGTCCGGGATGGCTTGCGGCAAGCTCCTTGATTTGGCTGGCCCACGGCTCGAAGATCCCTTGTCCGATCTGCGGCTTGCCGATATGGTCGATAACCGCATGCAGATTCGGTATCTGCTTCAGAAGTTGAATCGTCTCCGGCAGCTGCTTGGAATGCATGAGCAGATCGACGGGCTGGCCGATCTCGGCCAGATAGCGAAGCGCCTCCAAGCTCTCCGGCTCCAGCACCTCGGACGCATCCTTCATTTCTTGAATCATGATCCGAACGCCGACGAATTTGGGATGGGCGCGGAACTTCTCCAGCACCGTCTTCCATCCCGGATCATGAAAATCAAGCCAGCCGACAACGCCAGCGATCGAATCCGCTTGGTCTGCCAGCTGCAGCATGTAGTCGGTTTCCGCATGGGTGGCAGCCGCCTGCACGACGATCGTCTGCCGAACCCCGGCGCGCTCCAAATCCGGCTCCAGGTCCTGCGGGCCGTAATCCCGGTAAAGCACGGGTCCGCCTTCCGGCGTCAGCCAGCCGTAGTCTCCCCGGTCAAGCTTCCAGTAATGCTGATGGGCATCGATTGTTCGACTCATTCCAAGCACCTCTTCGATTTTATGATTTTGATGCTGACTTTGATGCTCGCGTCGATTCGGCCGCAAGCCAACGCAGAAACGCCCGCCGCCCATTGAGCTCCAATGAACGGCGGGCGCGTGTCTTCTCGCTTAAGCCGGATCCTTGACGAAACGGTTCGTCAGCTTGCCCAGCTTCTCGATTTCGATCGTAACTTCGTCGCCCGGCTGCAGGTACACCTGTTGATCCTCCGGCAGTCCCAGCACGACGCCTTCCGGCGTGCCTGTCAGGATAACGTCGCCCGGCACGAGCGTCATATGCTGCGAAATGTAGCTGACGATCTCGTCGCAGCGGAAAATCATATCCGACGTATTGGAGTTTTGGCGCGTCTCGCCGTTCACGATTGCCTTGATGGTCAGGTCGTTCGGATTGCCGACCTCGTCCGCCGTCACGAGATAAGGTCCGAGCGGGCTGAAGTCGTCGCAGGACTTGCCGAGCAGCCATTGCTGCGTGCGCAGCTGCAGGTCGCGCGCGGACAAGTCGTTGACCGCGCAATAACCGAATACATGGCCGAGCGCGTCTTCCTTGGACACATACTTCGCCGTTTTGCCGATAACGATGACAAGCTCGGCTTCATAGTCCAGCTTCTGCGTCACTTTCGGAACGGCGATCTCCTTCAGATGACCCGTCAGCGTGTTGTTGAATTTATTGAACAGAATCGGGAATTGCGGGATCGGCGCATTCGTCTCTTCCGCATGCTTGCGGTAGTTAAGTCCGACGCAGATGATTTTGTTCGGCGCCGTTACGCACGGTCCCCACTCGATCTCTTCCTCGCTCACTACATAGGCTTCATTGCCCCCTTCAGGCAGCGAAGCGATAAATCCGCGCAGCGACGCTAGCGCTTGCTCGCCGCCCTCGATGACCGCCATGACATCGGACGGCACCTCTGCGCTTGCCCGGGAAGCTTCTGCCGCCAGCGCCTGCTCGACATCGATAACGCCGTTCTCCGTTACGACGCCCAGCGCGTTCCGGCCTTGTTTGGATATGCTGATCAATTTCATTTCGTTATTCCTCCTTATATAAATGAAAAATAAGTGCAAGCAGCTTAAGTTAATTCGTTATGCGTTCTTGCCGAATACAACGCCGCCGTCCACGTAAAGCGGCGCGCCCATGACGAACGACGACTCGTCGGAAGCCAGGAACAAGGCTGCCTTCGCGACATCTTCCGGCAAGCCGAGATCTCCGCTCAGCTGACGCTTCTGCAGACCGGCAATCGCTTCTTCTTTGTTGCTGTAGGATGTCTTCAGGTAGTTCTCCACGAATGGCGTCATGATCGTACCCGGAAGCAGCGCGTTGACGCGGATTTTGTACGGCGCGTAATCGACTTGCATCGATTTGGTCAGCGCAAGCACGGCGCCCTTCGTAGCGGCGTACGAGGCGCGGTTGGCAAGGCCGATCTCGGCGATGCAGGACGACATGTTGATGATGGAGCCTTTGCCGGCTTTCATCATATGCGGAATGACGTATTTGCTAGGTAGGAACACGCCCCGGATATTAACGTTGATGACACGATCCCACGTTTCCGGCTCGATCTCGTGCAGCACGCCTACGCCGCTGATGCCGGCATTGTTGAACAAGACGTCGATAACGCCGTATTTCGCGATGATTTGATCGACCATGGCGGATACTTCCTCGGGATTCGTAACGTCGGCGCGAATGAAGGTCGCTTCGCCGCCGGCCGCCTCGATTTCCTTCACCGTGTCCGTGCCGTGCTGCTCGGACAGATCGTTGATGATTAGCTTCGCGCCTTCGCTTGCGAATAGCAGCGCCGTAGCCTTGCCGATCCCTGAACCCGAACCTGTAATCAAAATGACTTTGTCTTGTAACCGCATTGTCTTCATCTCCTCTTCCGATTATGAACGCTGTGCGGAGAGCCGCCTTGCAAGCGCCTGCATCTCCGTTCTTGCCTCTTCGCCCTTCGCATCCCATTGATGCAGCAGCATGGAACAGCTGACCGCGGTCGCGGCCTGCCCTTCCCCTCCGCGGATCACGGCTGCGATGCAGCGGAAGCCCATGACCGATTCCTGGTCGTCTTCGGCATAGCCTTGCTCCCGAATCTCATGCAATTGCCGAAACAACGCTTCGCGCGTAGCAATCGTATGCGGCGTTAATGGCGGAAGCGCTTGCTCGGGATATAGAAGCTTCAACTCATCGTCCGTCAGCTGTGCGAGCATCGCTTTGCCGAGAGCGGTCGCATGCGCGGGCAGCAGCATGCCGGGCTCCGACTGAAGCCGAACCGGCGATACCGCCTCCAGCTTGCCTAAGTAACGCACTTGATTGCCCTCCAGCTTGGCCAGCTGAATGGTTTCCTGCAGCCGATCCCGGGCAGTCGCCGCCTCGACCTGAAACGAACGGCTGAGGTCGTAGCTCTTCGCATACGACGAGCCGTACGCCGCGAAAGCGTGGCCGAGCGAATACGTATCGCCTTCCTCGCGCCTTACCCACTGGAGCGTTTCCATCGTGTTCAGCAGCGAAAACATCGAGCTCTTGTTGATATCCAGCCGCTTGGACAGCTCGATCAGCTTATACTTGGCGGGTTCTTCAGCAAGAACCGCAAGCACTTTATCGGCTTTCTCCAGCGCGGGGACCCAGTATTTGCGCTCCTCTGACACTCCATCGCCTCGCTAATGCCGGTTTGTAGTTTTATATACAAAACCAACTTCTGTATAGTAAACCTTCTTTCTTTACTATAGCTCGCCACCCAGACAATTTCAACCTGAAAATAAAGCGTTCTCCTTTCATTCGCGCGCATCTTCCCTCGATTTGCCCAACAGCGCCTTTGCTCTGTTCGGACGGGTCCTAGGGTACAGTTCCTGGTTGCGTCCATGCCGGCCTTCTTGCCATAATAGACTCAAAGCGGGTTGACGGATTAGACGGTCTCTGCCCGCGGCATGCCGGGGAAGGAAGTGCGACTTCATGAGTCTGGAGCAGGACCAATGGCCTTATGTCCATGCTGTTGGCGACATTATCGTAAGCAAGGGCTCGAAGCTGGGGATTCGCGAGATTGACGATTACGAGCTTGTATATTTTCCCGAGGGTACCGGAACCGTGTATGAATGGGGGGGCGCGCCGCATGTTCTCGATTCGCCCTGCTTCGTATTCACGCGCCCGCAGGAAAGCCACCAGTATTTGTTCGACCGGGAACGCAATACCCGCCATCTGTTCGTTCATTTCGATTATGAACCGCTGCGGCGCCGGGACGAGCGATTCGCCGCTCTGCTGCAGCAAAGCTTCCATATCATCCCCGCAAGGCACAGCAGCCTGGTCGCCGCGTTGATGCAGCAGATCATCGTCGTGGCGGGCTATCAGTCCCATCATTGGAAGCAGCGATTGTCCTCGCTCGTGGCCGCTGCCATGGAGGAGCTCGCCGCCTACGCCGACAATACGCCGGAATTCGCGTCCGAGAGCTATCCCGTCCAAGTCTCGCGCGGCATTACTTATATAGAAGAACATTTGACGGAGCCGATCACGATCGAGCAGGTCGCCAGGCATGCAGGCTGGTCGCATGAGCATTTCACCCGCATCTTCGTCGCCGCGGTCGGCATCTCCCCCAAACGCCTGCTGCTGGAGCGCAGGCTGCGCCTCGCCGAAGAGTTCATGCTGCTGGGCAGTCGATCGGTGAAGCAGATCGCGTACCAATGCGGCTTCGGGGATGAGCATCATTTCTCAAAAATATACAAACGGATCCGCGGCATCACGGCAACCGAATATTTGGAGCGCTGCAAAGAACCGATATTCCGCCATGCGGCCGTTGAGGTAGACCCCGGACGGACGTTTGCGAATCGACATATCCTTGTTAACGCCCCTATCAAATAAAGACATCGATTATCGCCTTTCTTCCATTGAAACCGCTCCCTCAGATGAGGCAATATAGAAGCAAGATCACACTTCACTGGAGGCAGGATATCATATGGCAACCTTCTATACGCCTAAGTCTCGCTCGCATGAAGACCGCTATCTGGTCAGCGTCGAGGACTACGTGCACTATCAACGCAACGGCTATTTGATCGTGAGAGGACTATTGTCAAAAGAAGACATCGCCGAGCTGTACGCGCTCGCGGAAGAGACGCGGCTGAAAGCCGAAAGTCTCGTGCAGTCTTACGTCCCCGGCTCTTCCGATCCGTTGAAAGAAGAATTCAAAGCGGCAACGCGTGTCCATATGCTGTCCCGCGTCGAGCCGGCCGGAGAACGCGGCATGCTGCATCCCCGCATCCTCGACGTCACGGAAGCGCTCATCGGACCGGACGTCTACGCCGTGCAATCGATGATGTTCCTCAACCCGCCCGGCCGCGGCGGCCAAGGCTGGCATCAGGATTCCTGCTACATCAAGACGCATCCCGATACATTGGTTGGCGCATGGATCGCGCTGGAGGATGCGGACGAGGAGAATGGTTGCCTTTGGGTCGTGCCGGGCTCCAACCACGAGCCCGTCTATCCGCCTAAGGAAATCGGCGGCGGCAACGTGCATGCGCTCGACGCTTTCTCCAACCTGGACGGCGTGCAGAACGTCAGCCATCTCGACGACGAAGTGAACACGCTGTCGCGCGTCGTCGCCAAATATCCCGCGCCGATCTCGGTACCACTCCAGGCTGGCGACGTGCTGTTCTTCCACTCGCATCTCTTCCATCGTTCCTTTCCGAACAAAACGACGGACCGTTACCGGCGTTCGTACGTATGCCATTACTGCAACGCGCGATCCTGGGTGCCGTGGGACCATGACGGCTACGAAGGCGATTCCGGCAACTACCGCCAAATTCTCGCCAGGGGCCGCACGCATCTGCCTTATGCCGAGCCTGCATTCGGTACGGAGGTTTACTTATATGAAGGCGCCGAAAGCGACGGCAGCGTCAGCATGATGGGCATGGACAACGGCATGATGATGCCGGTCGTGCAGAAGAAATAAGTTCGCCATGCCGCTTCCGTTGAGGAAGCGGCCTTTTATTAGGATGTTTTATTAGGATGAGATATTTTCACGACCGGGTGTTGACAATACGGAACGGATCGCGTATATTTATCTTAAAGTTAAGATTATTAATTTCGAAATTGTTGCTGACGAATCAAAACAATGCTTCTGGCGAATCGATTACGGAGGTGCGGTATCATGTAGAACATGCCGGATCAGAAGACGAATACAAGCGGTAGTGCTTTATTTTTTAGCCAATATCTTAAATTTAAGATTATTAAAACCAAACTAATTTTATGGAGGATGATTGCAATGATGGATTTGGGATTGCTTTTGATTCGAGTGGTAATCGGGTTGTTGTTTATCGGACACGGCGCGCAGAAGCTGTTCGGCTGGTTCGGCGGTTACGGACCGAAGGGTACCGGCGGCTGGTTGGAATCGGTCGGCATTAAACCGGGCGTTCCCATGGCGGTTGCAGCCGGACTGATGGAATTGGTCGGCGGCCTCCTGTTCGGAGCCGGACTGCTCGTGGAAGTCGGCGCCGTGCTGATCGCGCTGGCCATGCTGGGCGCCATCTTCAAGGTACATGGCAAGAACGGCATTTGGTCCACCGCGAATGGCTACGAGTATCCGCTGGTTCTGCTCGTTGTCGTCATCGGCGTCGCGCTGATCGGCGCTGGCGATTACGCGCTGAATTAAGAAGGCATTCCATTTCAGTTGTCGAAAGTGAACAGTGCATGCACGTTAAAATGGATAAGCTAGATAATCGATAGCAGCGGCCTGACTTGGCCATACTCAAACTAGGAGGGAATTCTAATGACGCATCATACAGCCGGTATTCACCATATTACTTCTTTCGTTCGCCACCCGCAGGACAACGTGGATTTCTATGCAGGCATCCTCGGCCTGCGCCTTGTGAAAAAAACGATCAACTTCGACGCGCCGGACGTTTATCACCTCTACTTCGGCAACGAGATCGGCGGACCCGGTACCGTTATGACCTTCTTTCCTTCCGAAGGCGCTCGAATCGGCAAAGTGGGCGGCGGTCAAGTCGGCTACACGACCTTTGCCATTCCTGCAGGAGCTCTCTCCTTCTGGGAAGCTCGGCTGACCTCATTCGGCGTCGCCTTCGAGCGGACGCATCGCTTCGGCGAGACCTACCTGCAGTTCAAAGACCGTGACGGCCTTCAGCTCGAGCTTGTCGAACGCGAAGAAGGCACGCTTAGCGAGTGGTCGTTTGGCGGCATTGCGGTCGAACAGGCGATCAAAGGGTTCGGCGGCGCCATCCTGTACAGCGTGAAACCGGCGCAAACCCAAGCCACGCTGGTCGATGTCCTGGGCCTCGAGAAAGTCGGAGAAGAAAACGGCCTCGTCCGTTACCGCGCTGCCGGCGATATCGGCAACGTCATCGACATCAATGCCGAACCGGTGCCTTGGGGCGCGGGCGGAGCCGGAACGGTGCACCATATCGCTTGGCGCGCAGCCAGCTACGAGGATCACGTCAAATGGCGCGATCACGTCATCGAACAAGGCTTCCACGCGACGGATATCATCGACCGCCAATATTTCAACGCGATCTATTTCCGCGAGCAAGGCGGCATCCTGTTCGAGATCGCAACCGACGCCCCTGGCTTCCAGCGCGACGAACCGTTCGAAACGCTCGGCGGCAAATTGATGCTGCCATCGTGGTACGAACCGCAGCGCGACCTGATCGAGCAAAATCTGTTTCCGATCGAGGTTCGGGTATTGGAGGCTGACGGACAATGAAGCATATCTTCCAACCCGGTACCGATCCGAATGCACCCGTACTGTTGATGCTCCATGGTACCGGCGGCAACGAGCATGATCTGCTGCCGCTGGCACAGCTGCTATCCCCCTCTTCCGCCGTGCTGAGCGTGAGAGGGAACGTGCTGGAGAACGGAATGCCCCGCTTCTTCCGCCGCCTGGCCGAGGGAATCTTCGATGAAGTGGACTTGCGCTTTAGAACGAAGGAGCTGTATGAATTTCTGGACGAAGCTGCCTTGAAATATGGCTTCCGCCGCGACAATATCGTCGCGGTCGGCTACTCCAACGGCGCTAATATCGCGGGAAGCCTGCTGTTCCATTACGCCGATGCGCTTCAAGGCGCCGTGCTCCATCATCCGATGGTGCCGCTGCGAGACCTTGCGCTGCCGGATCTGACGAAACTGCCCGTGTTCATCGGCGCCGGTACGAACGATCCGATCTGCACGGCTTCCGAAACGGAGGAGCTGGCGTCCCTGCTTCAAGGGGCTGGCGCTTCCGTAACGGTGCATTGGGAACAGAATGGACATCGGCTGTCTTCAACCGAGGTGAATCAAGCGGCGACATGGTTCAAATCGGCTTTCGCTGAATAATGACTGCGGGAGGTAAGCGCATGATTGCCATCGATCCGTCCAGCCGAAGCGAGCGGGACAACTATAAATTCATGACGGGCACCATCATTCCGCGGCCCATCGCGTGGGTCACGACAATGACTCCGTCAGGAACCGTCAATGCGGCGCCGTTCAGCTACTTCAACATCGTGACGTCCAATCCCCCGATGATCTCGGTGTCCGTGCAGCGCAAGAGCGGCGCGATGAAGGATACGGCCCGCAACGCGCAAGCTCTTGGCGAATTCGTCGTCCAAATCGCCGATGAGCGCAACTTAGCGTTCGTGAATCGGACGGCGGCCAATCTCGGCCCGGATGAAAGCGAGGCGGAAGCCTTCGGATTGACGCTTGCGCCGAGCGATGTCGTCCGAATTCCTGGTCTTGCCGACACGGCCGTGCGGATGGAGTGCACGGTCGAGCGCATCGTCACGCTCGGCGGCACGGACGATTCGCCAGCCTGCGATCTCTTGATCGGTCGGATCGTCCGATTCCATATCGACGAACGAATCTACGATGAACGGGGCCATGTCGATGCCCAGGGTCTGCGACCCGTAAGCCGTCTGGCCGGCAACATCTATGCGAAGCTTGGGGAAACCTTTGAATTGGAGCGTCCCTCCTAATCGTCCGTGATTAAAGTCCGCGATAACGCGGGCTTTTTGCGCGTCAGGTTGCGGTTTGCCCGCATTCAAGGTACTATCGTAACATTGAGTACATAGCTTATCCCCTGACATTCGCATGAGAGGAAATGAATACACAGCCATGATTATTAAACCTAGAACACGCGGTTTTATTTGCACGACGGCGCATCCTGTCGGCTGCGCCCAGCAAGTGCAGGAACAAGTGAATTACGTCAAAGAACGTCCGGCTCTGCAGGGCCCGCGCAACGTGCTCGTGATCGGCGCATCCGCCGGTTACGGACTCGCAGCCCGAATCGTATCCGCATTCGGCGCAGGCGCCAATACGGTCGGCATCTATCGCGCCAGCGAAGGCAAGCCAGGCCGCACCGCTTCCGCGGGCTGGTACAACTCGGCCGCCTTCGAGAAAGCCGCGCAAGAAGCAGGCTTGAAATCCTTCAGCGTCACGGGCGATGCCTTTTCCTCTGAAACGAAGGAGAAAGCCGTCGAACTGATTCGCCGGGAACTCGGCCAGGTCGACCTCGTGGTTTACAGCGTCGCTTCGGCACGCAGAACGGATCCGGCCACGGGCGAGACGTTCAACTCCGTACTCAAGCCGCTTGGCGGCACGTATACGAACAAAACCGTCAACTTCCACTCCGGCGAAGTGAGCATGATTTCCATCGACCCCGCCAGCGAGCAGGAAACGAAAGAAACGGTCGCCGTCATGGGCGGCGACGACTGGCAGCTGTGGATCGACGCGCTGCAAGCAGGAGGCGCGCTGGCGGACGGCGCGACGACGATCTCGTATTCGTATATCGGTTCGCAGATCACGCAGCCGATCTACCGCGAAGGAACGATCGGTCAAGCCAAGGACCACTTGGAAGCGACCGCGAAGCAGCTGAACGAGCAGCTTGGCGCCGCCGGCGGACGTGCTTTCGTCACGGTCAGCAAAGCGCTCGTCACGCAGTCCAGCTCCGCGATCCCTGTCGTGCCGCTGTACATCTCCGCGCTGTACAAGGTCATGAAGGAGAAAGGCATTCACGAAGGCTGCATCGAGCAGACGTACCGTCTGTTCTCCGAGCGCCTCTACGCCGGCGGCGAAGTGCCCGTCGACGCCGAAGGCCGCATCCGCATTGACGACTGGGAGCTGCGCGAAGACGTGCAGAGCGAAGTCGCGAAGCTGTGGGCAGCCGTCACGACCGAGAATATCGAACAGCTGACGGACCTTGCCGGCTACCGGACGGAGTTTTTCCAGCTGTTCGGCTTCGAGACGGACGGCGTCGATTACGAAGCGGACGTCGATCCCATCGTCGACGTGCCGAATGCGATCTAAATCAGAGATAAAGCCGGGAACCTCGCGTAGAGGAACCCGGCTTTATCTTTGCCCGCTTACTTGCTTGATGGGGTCGGCGGCAGCTGGATGCCCCTGCCTTCGGGCGCTCCTCCGTCCGGCAGCTCAAGGCGGAATGTATAACGGCCACTCTCGTGATGAAGAGCGATCGTCCCGCCATGCAGCTCCACGATCTGCTTTGCAATCGACAGTCCAAGACCCGATCCGTCGTTCTGCGCGCCGGAAGCACGCGCGAAGTCGGTTTTGTAGAAACGGTCGAACAAATGCTCCTCCTGCTCCATCGTGATCGGCTGACCTTGATTTTCGATTTCAATGGCGATTCGCCCGTGATTCCCGATAGATGACGCGCGCACGACGATATTCCCCGGCACGGTCGAAAATTTAATCGCGTTCATGAGCAGATTGTCGATCGCCCGCACGAACTTCTCGCTGTCGACCGCCACGGGAAGACTAGTCCCTGGCAGTTCCCGCTTGATGACGATGCCGCGATCAAGCGCGATCGGCTCGTATTCGGATATGAGCTGGCGGAGCAGCTCCGTCATATCGATCGCTTGGCGTTTCAGCTCGCTATCGCCTGAAGTCAGCCGAGTATATTCGAACAGATCATCGATCAGCTTCTTGAGCTGCAGCGTCTTGCTGTACGTGTTCCTTACGAACTGGTCATGCTCGGCTTCGTCTTGGTACCCCTTGCTCTCGAGCAAATCCAAATAGCCGATGATGCTGGTAAGCGGCGTGCGCAAATCATGGGATACCCCGGTGATAAGCTCCATTTTGGATTGCTCGAGCTTGCGTTCCTTTATCAATTGGCGCTGCAGGCTCTCGGCCATCGCGTTGATGTTCTTGGATACGACGCCGAGCTCGTCCCGGTCCCGCGTGCTTAAGCGTACGTTCAGGTTTCCGCTCGCGATCTCGCCGAGCAGCCGATTAATCTGTTGGATCTTCCGCGTCTTGCGGGAGGTGAACCAGTAGAAACAAACGACGAACACGAGCAGGAACAGCATGACGTTCTTCAGCGGCTGCTCCTTGATGTAATAGCCGGGCTCCCCTTTCAGGCGGCCCTCCGCCACGAGAAAAACCTGTTTGCCTTGCCACACTCCGGCATCGATCAATCCGTACGGCTTCCCCTCGTAGTCATCGGTCTCATCCGAATGGGAGGCATAATAGCCCATGATGCTGAGCTGCTGCTTGACCGCTTCCGCGGAATGGAAGAGTACTTTGCCCGATTCGTCCGCGACGTACACGTCAACCTTGCCATCGCTCGCTTCGTCTACCGCCGCTTGCAGCGAATAGCCATTGATTCGTCCGGGAAGCTCGTCTTTCAGGTAGGTTAACCGGTCCTCGACCAGCGCTTTGCTGGATTCATAGCTGGTAAAACTGACTCTATACGCCGATCGGGTTACCACGTTAAGGAGCGCGATGACGAGGACGCTGGCCAGCAGGCTGACGAGAATCGTCGCGATCAGCTGCGTGCGGATGTTGAATTTGAACTTAATCAAGTTTGTATCCAACTCCCCATACCGTCTTGATATAGGCCGGCTCGCGCGGATTGGTCTCCAGCTTCTCCCGCAGGTTTCGGATATGCACCATCACCGTGTTATCGGAATAGCCGGTCTGTTCCTTCCAGACGGTCTGATAGATGCGGTCGGCGCTGAAAACCTGCCCCCGATTGCTTGCCAGAAGACCGAGAATGGAAAATTCCAGCGGCGTAAGCGCGATTTCCTTGCCATTCACCGTCACCCGGTGCCGATCGATCTCGATGGTGAGATCCTGTATCGCGATGGCGGACTGCGCATTTTGTTTGGCCGACAGGGCGTTCATTCGCCGCATTTGCGCCTTGACCCTGGCAAGCAGCTCAAGCGGATTAAACGGCTTCGTCACGTAATCGTCGGCCCCCGTCGTGAGACCCGTGATTTTGTCCATATCCTCGCCTTTGGCCGTCAGCATAATAATTGGGATATCGAGATCCTCGCGCATCTTCATGCAGGCCGTAAGGCCGTCCATGCGAGGCATCATCAGATCGAGAATGATAAGATCCACCGCATCCCGCTCCGTCTTCAAAGCTTCCAAGGCTGCCACGCCATCTTCCGCTTCGAGTACGCGATACCCTTCGTTCCGCAGATAAATATGAATGATCCTGCGGATATCCGGATCGTCGTCGACCACCAATACGGTCCGTTGATTCATGAGTACCCACTCCCGATTCCTGCTGCTTTCATAATTCCCTGGTAGTTAGTATACAACAAATTCATCCCGCTTGACGCTTGCGCTTCTTGCGAACGGGAGCCGGAGCGGCCGTCAATGATGATGCCGAGTCTGCAACTTTACGCTTCTTGGCCGTACGAACTTGAATCCAGCCGCATACGAAATACGTCAGTTCGGCAGTCAGAATACCGGCTCCGATATCTGCGATCACATGTTGTTTCATGAATAACGTCGACGCCATGATGAGGACGGCCATCGCTTGAATGCCGATGCGAACCGGACGGCGGAACGCGATCGCGTTTCTGAGCATGAGGTAGCTGGTCAGCACGTGGATGCTTGGAAAGCAGTTGAACGGCTCATCGTTCGCATACACCCATTTCATGAGCGAAGGGAATAGCCCCGAACCGATAACTTCCGGCCGGTCGACAGTCGTCTGGAAGCAATAGTAGACCGCATAGCAGGCAACCAAACCTAGGCAAAGCGCGCCTAAGGTTCTAAAATACAGTCTGGCGTTAGTAAAAAACAAGCCGATCAGCGTCAGAGCGATGAAGGGATACCACAGCACGTAGGGCAGAACGAACGCCGGCACGACGGGCAGTGCCTTGTCGAACGCAGTAGCGAGATGATGCACCTGCTCGCCCGGACGGTTAAGGAGCACGTAGAAAATATTCAGGAAAGGGATCATGAGCATCCATAGGAGGGGCAAGAAATCGCTGACCTTGCGTTTGGATGCCGGGAGTGAAGAAAGTCGGATTGGATTCATAGCCGTTCGATTCCACCTTTGCGTCGATTGTTCAAGCGTGCCGGCTCCCGCTGCATGATCATGGTATGATCGCTGCTTTCCTCGGATTCGTAGAGCGTTGCTTGAACTGTTCCCATCTTAGCCTTCGAATCTTAGTTCCCCCTTGGAGAAATTCTGAAGGTTTTCTGAAGAGGTTCTGAAGGTTTTCGAAGACGATGCCCCGCGTGGCGCCCCGAGTTTGCGCGCATGCCAAAAAGGAGCCTGTCCGTCAGGACAAACTCCTTCGATTCACGAGCGTATTTCTGTTCTGCATTAGATTCGTTCTGTTGCTCCATACGCGCAAGCAATTGCTGCACAAACGAACAAGCGCGAGCGCTTCGTACGTAAACGCATTCCTTACAGCATAACCTTCTGCCCCGTGCGCGCGCTCTCGACGGCGCCGAATACCATGGCGACGCTCTTGATGTTGTCCAGGCAGTCGGTCTCGGCCGGGCGGCCTTCTTCGAGCGCCGCGAACATCTCGTCGAGACAGCCCCAGTGGCCTTCGCGGCCTTCCCAGCCCTGCTCGCCTTCGAACGGGAGCATTTCGCGCGTGAAGCCTTCCGTCTTCTCCGGATTCAGCTTCTCGCCGTGCGGCATGGCGTGCCCATCCCATTTGGCTCCGCCATTGCTGCCGGTCAAGCGCCACTCCGATTCCCACGACGTGTTCAAGCCGTCCGCGCACCACGAGCCGTTGTAGGAGAAGACGGAGCCGTCGCTCATCTCGAAGATGCAGATGGCCGACGCATTGCCCGCGTACCACGATCCCGGCGGGTTGTATTCGTGGCAATAGACGGATACGGGATCCGCCCCCGTAATAAAGCGCGCCTGGTCGAACGTATGGATCGCCATATCGATGATCAGCGGGTTGTCCATTGCATCGCGAAAGCCTCCGAAATGCGCGCCAAGGAAGAAGTCGGCATGAATGGAACCGACCGTACCGATCGCTTCGGATTCGACGATGTTCCGAAAGGAACGAATTTGCTTCAGGTACCGTCGGTTTTGCATGACGGAATAACGTTTGCCCGTCGCTTGGCTGACTTCGACGATTTCCTTCGCGTCCGCGAACGATTCCGCCATCGGCTTCTCGCCGAATACGTTGCAGCCCGCTTTCATCGCCGTGGTGGCGATCAGCTTGTGGCTCGCCGGAATCGTGACGTCAAACACCAGATTGGCTCCCGTCGCCGCAAGCGCCGTGCCAAGATCCGTAAACGTCGGCACGTTCAGCCCTTTGCGCTCGGCCATCGCTTTCGCGCTGTCTTCGAAGATGTCGACCAAGCCGACGATCTCCGCGTTTTCCCGCTGCAGCGCGTAGTCCACCCACGTATTCGCCATGCCGCCGCAGCCGGCGACAATGATTCGATGCGTCATGTTTGTTCAAGCTCCTTTTAGGAATTGGATTTAGAATGAGAGCAGTCTAGTAGTCACTAAGCCCGCCGATTAACCAGCCGTACGCCCTATTCGGCCGGGTTCGGCACGAAGTCGCCGCCGCGGCAGCGTTTCAAATAATTCAAGCCATGGACCTGGCCCGTCATCTCCAGCTCGTTCTTGTAAACCGGGTCATGCCAGCCCTCGATATCGATGCTGCCCGCGTAGCCCGATTGGCGTAGGATGGAGATAATGTCCGTCCAGTTCGTATCGCCGAAGCCCGGCGTCCGGTGCCAGACGAATTCGCGCGGTCCGTGAATGCCGTATTCTTTCACGACGTCCCAGGCAATCGTGGCGTCTTTGCCGTGCACGTTGAAAATTTTCCCCGTTGCCGCCCACTTGCGAAGCTGAGGGATCGGATCGATCAAGCTGACCATCTGATGGCAGGGCTCCCACTGCAGCCCGATGCTATCCGACGGAACCGCGTTGAACATCATTTCCCAGGCCGTCGGATTGTGCGCGACGTTCCATTCGCCATTGCTCCACGTGCCGCCCATGTCGCAGTTCTCGAATGCCAGCCGTACGCCGCGCGACTCCGCGCGCCGCGCAAGCTCGCCGAACACTTCGGCAAACCGCGGCATGGACTGGTCGATGCTGCCGGGCATACGGCCCGTAAAGCCGTTGATGAGCTTCGTGCCGAACGCTTCGGCTGCGTCGATCAGACGCTCCCAGCTCGCCAAGGTGTCTGCATTATCTCCTGCGCCCGTAAGCGGGTTGCCGAATACGCCGATCGCAGAAATGGGGATGTTATGCTCATCTACCGTTGCGCGAACCCGTTTGGCCAGCTCGTACAGATCCGTCGTGCCGGTCGACTGCCAGAAGGTTAAAGCGAACGACTCGAAGCCGTGCGGGATGATTTGCGGAATGATTTTATCTGCTGTTCCTCCGTTAACCAACGTGCCAATGCGTATGTTTTGCATGTGCGAATGTCATCACCTTTCAGCGCTTTATGGAACTGAACTAATCGTACTGAAAGAATACCGTTGAGACTAGCATCGAAATTGTGATATATTCGTACAATCTTACGTTTCTATTTTGAAGAAAACGATGACATTGACGAAATTCCCAACCATCATCGTAAAATCGTGCGTTTCGCCGAGGAGGAGCCCAGTTGACGGTCAGCCCGTTGAAAGAAAATACGTTCATTCCCGACCGCACCTTCCCCATTAACGTGTTTACGGTACCCGGCGAAATCGGTACGCATTGGCATGACCATATCGAATGGATATATGTTCGCGAAGGCCAGGCGCGCGTTCAAGTGGACGGCACCTTCGAGCAGCTGGACAAGGGCGAGCTCGCCTTCGTGAATGCCAAGCAGCTGCACGGCGCGGTCAGGCTGGCGCCGGGTACGGAGCTCATTTGCATCGTGTTCAACGAAGCGCTAGTCCGAGGCAGCGGCCTCGACATTACGGAGCATCACTATTTCGTCCCCTATCTGAACCAGCCGATGAAATGGCCCACCTGGATGCGAACGGCGGCTCCGTATATCGAGGAGATGAACGCCGCTTTCTCCCGCCTGCTCGTCGAATTCACGAACAAGCAGCCCGGTTACGAGCTGCTCGTGAAAGCCGAGCTGCTGCGGATCTTCGGCCTCTACTTCCGGTATGCGGAGCAGAGCACTTCCCAATCGCCGTCTCGGCCGCAGAAGCCCTATGATTTCTCGAACCTGCTCCAAACGCTGCGCGAGCGGTACCAGGAAACGGTCAGCGTGGGCGAAGCCGCGCGGATGGTCAATCTCAGCCCCAACCATTTTTGCAAAATTTTCAAAAGCGTTACCGGCAAGACCCTCATCGAATACATGCATATGCTGCGCGTTCAGGAAGCCGAGCGGCTGCTGCTCGATACCGATTATCCCGTCACGGAGATCGCAAGTCTCGTCGGATTCTCCAACATGACGTATTTTGGACGCGTGTTCAAGAAAGTGCGGAGCAAAGCGCCTTCCGCGATCCGCAAAGGGCCGCTGCGGCCGCTGCCGGATGATTCGATGATGAAATAAATGACGGATTGGCTACGACTAGGGGGGACTCATATGGAGCTGCTGTACAGAATTACGGATCAGGATATTATGGGAGGAGATCCGGCTTTGCTCCCGGCCGTAAACCGCTATGCGTCACGCGGAGTCTTGTTGGATGAGCATGCGAACGTTGCGATGATGTATGTGTCCAGATCGGCGCTCTACAAGCTTCCCGGCGGAGGCGTAGAGAACAAGGAGACGCCCGATGCGGCCTTCATGCGAGAAATTCGGGAGGAAACCGGCTACGATGCCGAAATCCTTCACCCGCTCGGTTATATCGAAGAGCACAAGAAACGGAATCATTATTTGCAGTTGTCCTACTGCTTCATCGCAAGAGCCAGCCAAGCCTACGAAACGAACCTCACCGAGCATGAGAAGAAACTGGGCCTGACCACCCGCTGGATGACGCTGGAGCAGGCGCTGGATGCCATGAATGAACGACTCGCGTCCTGCACGGACTATTCGACGTCCTTCATGCTGCTTCGGGACAAGCTGATCCTCGAGGAAGCGTCCAAGCTGCTGTCAGCTTCACGCACCGAAGCCTGAGGTGCTTCCCCGGGTAAATTCCGGTTCTTCAGGTGAATAGACGAAGTCCGTGCTGCACCTCCACGCCAAACAGCCCGCAGCGGCGAACGGCTCCCCTTACGGGACTCGTTTCACACTGCGGGCTGTTGTATTGCTGGCGTATTGCTGGCGTAACATCAGGCAATAGGCGTTAGCTTCCGATTCAGCTTCTGTGCCGATTCGCCTCTATTTCACGTAAATCCGCGCGCGTTCCTGCCAGATCTCGCCCGGCGCGAGGCTGAACAAACCGATGTCGTCGGCCGGCAAATCCGTGTTCGGCGCATTCACGAGACTGATTTGCGGCTCCGGACAGAAGAAGCCTTCCGTCGCGGCGTTATTCCAAATCATCCACTGCTTGTAGGAAGTGCCTGCGTCGTAGACGAGCGTCAGACCGGCTGTCATATCCGTCAGCTCCATCCGGTTGCGGCCGTTCTGCGGCTGGACCGTGTAGTGGTTGTCGAGCGATTCGAAGAACGGATAGACGCCTTCGCCCTTCATCAGCTGCTCGTTCGGCGTCAGCGGCTGGAATTCGCCTGTCGGCAGCATGCGTTCGCTTAACTGCCAGCGATCGCCAATCGTCAGCTTCAGACGATAATCCTTCGCCGAATTACCCGGTACGAACGGCGCGTTCACCGACGTATGGAAGGCGTACAAACACGGCATCGTTTCTTCGCCGTCATTGATGACCGTGAATTGCTGCTCCAGCCCTTGCTCGCTGATCGCATAGCGCAGGCGCAGCGTGAAGCGGAATGGCATGTATCTGTACACTTCGCTCTGCTCGTCCACTTTCAGCGCGGCAACGACGTAGCTCTCGGTCGCGGTCGTGCCGAAATCTTCGACCGTGAACGTCTCGCTGTGCACGAAGCCGTGCAGATGGTTGCCCGTCGCCGGCTCGTTGACCGGGAACGTCAGCGTGCGGCCGTTCCACGGAAACTTGCCGTCCTCGAAACGGTTCGGAGGAAACAGCACCGGGATGCCGTGAATGAACGGACGCGCTTTGAACGCTTCCATCTCGTCCTGCGTCGGTTCATGCAGGAACGCATAGCCGTTCTCCGCGTCGCGGAACGCGATCAGATTGGCGCCGACTTCCGGAAGCAGGACGGCTTCGTAACGGCCGAATGTCAGAAATACGGCGGGCTCGCCCAGATAGGTATCTTTATAAGCTTGATTCGTGCTCATGTGTCATTCGTCTCCTTTAATATGAGTGAACGATAATATGGATAGCGAAACTATAATACCATTAATCGTCCGTCGGATGAAACTGCCTGTTCCTTGCGGACAACGAAAATCCTCCCCGCCGAAACGGCGGGAAGGATTACTGCGCAGGACGGTTGTCCCCTTTAGAAATCGTAACGTTTCAGCCACAGTCCGCAAACCGTCGTCCAGTTCCCCACATGCGGATCGCGTTCGGCCAAACCCATGCCGTGCGGACCCTTCTCGTACACATGCAGATCGAACGGAACGCCTGCGCGGCTTAGCGCGGCCGCGAACAGCAAGGCGTTCTCCACCGGCACGGCGGCATCGTCCGACGTATGCCAGAGGAAGGTCGGCGGCGTGTCCGCCGTCACTTGGAGCTCGGTGCTCATCCGCTCGACCAGCGCAGGTTCGGGATCGGCGCCGAGCAAATTCGCGCGCGAGCCCCCGTGTCCGACGAGCCCCATCGAAATGACCGGATAGCAGAGAATGGCCGCGTTCGGCCGGCTAGACATCCGATCGATCGGATCATCCGCTTCCAGTCTTCCGGAATCGTACAGCGTAGCTGCGGACGATGCCAGGTGGCCCCCGGCGGAGAAGCCGAGAATGCCGATCTTCTCCGCGTCGATGCCGAATTCAGCGGCATGCAGCCGGACGTAGCGGATGGCCCGCTGCGCGTCGAGCAGCGGACTTGGATGCTGGTAAGGCGCAACGCGGTAGCGCAGCACGAAGGCGCTGATGCCGATGCCGTTCAGCCACAGGGCAATCGGCTCGCCTTCGTGATCCGCCCGCATGCCGTAGCCGCCGCCGGGACATACGATGACCGCGCCTTTACTGCCTGATACCGGATAAGGCGTCAGCGCGGGACGGTCTTCATCCGTCGTTCCGGCCGCGTAAGGCGCGCCCTCCGGCCAAAGTTCGATTAGCGCGTTCTCAGATCCAGCCATTTGATTTCCTCCATCGTGAGCGGAATGGTCGTTGCTTCCTGGCAGGATTTCATCTCCGCTTCATTGCGCGCGCCGATGATCGCCGCCGTCGGGAACGATTGATTCAGCACGTAAGCAAGCGCGATCTGAATCGTGGAATAGCCCTTCTGCTTGCCGAGCTCCTCGGCGCGGCGGTAACGCTCCCAATTGTCGTCGTTGTAGAATACGCGAACGAGATCGGCGTCCGAACGATCCTCCGGCGTAAAGCGGCCGGTGAAGAAGCCGCGCGCCTGCGAAGACCAGGAGAAGAGCGGCAGCTCGGTATTCTCGTGCCAGGACAGAATCGCGTCGTCTACGCTGATGCAGTCTGCCCAGTACGGTTCTTGCGCCTTTCCGAGGCTCAGGTTCGGGCTGCTGAACTCGAAGCCGCGCAGGCCGTGCGCCGCCGCGTATTCGTTCGCTTCCTGCAGACGCGCCGTCGTCCAGTTGGAGCCGCCGAACGTGCGGATGCGGCCCGCTTCGATGTGCTCGTTCAGAATTTCCACGATTTCGCCGACCGGTACGTTCGTGTCGTCGCGGTGAAGCGCGTACACGTCGATGTAATCCGTGCGAAGGCGTTCCAAACTGACCATCAGCTCGTCGTAAATGGCCTTCTTGTTCACCTGCGGCTCGCCTTTATGCGGATGGCCGCCCTTCGTCCATACGTTGATGGATGCGCGATTCTTCCGCTCCTCCATCCACATGCCGATGGCCTGCTCGCTTTTGCCGCCGTAATAGATGTATGCGGTATCAATCGTGTTGCCGCCAATTGCAGTGAAAGCGTCCAGATTCGCGCTGACCAGCTCGTAGACCTCCGGCGCGAAATAATCGGAGCCCATGATCAGTTGGGAGACGCCTTGATTTAAACCCGGAAGTGCGATATGTTTCATTGGATGTTGACTCCTTCTCGTTTGTTTATAGTGTTACGCGTTTGCGGGAATACGCGGATTCCAGGCAGGCGTCGATGACTTTCATATTCGCGACGGCATCGGCCGGCGTGAACCGCACCGGTTGTTCGCCCCATACGTTGCGCGCAAAAGCATCCGCCTGCAGGGCATATTGGTTCAACGCCGGCTGCTTCACTTCGCGTTTGCCATCCTTGGTGAAGACATAATACTCCGCATCGCCGATGTAAGCGGAAGGCACCTCGATGCGGCCTTCCGTGCCGAGTACTTCAAGCGTGTTGCGGAACGCCGCCCACATGCCGCAATCGAACGTCAACGCGACGTTGTTCGGGAATTCCAGAATTCCGGATGCCATCATGTCGACATTGTCATGCTCGGGGGAGATCAGGGCATGAACCGTAGCCGCTTCGGGCTCCGCGCCCAAGATCAATCTTGCCGCGCTGATCGGATAGCAGCCAACGTCATACAACGAGCCGCCGCCCCACTCTTTACGGTAACGAACGTTCTTGGCATCGCCGGCGTTGTTGAACGTGAACGCGCCGTGAATGCCGCGGATTTCGCCGATTTCGCCGGAGTCGATGATCGATTTGATCTCTTCATAACGGGGATGATTGCGGTACATGAACGCTTCGGCAAGGTGCACGCCGTTCTTCTCTGCCGCATCCGCCATCCGCTGAGCTTCTTCCGCGTTCAACGCGATCGGCTTCTCGCAGAGGACATGCTTGCCCGCTTCCATCGCACGGATCGACCACTCCATATGCAGGTGGTTCGGCAGCGGAATATAAATGGCGTCAATCTCTTGATCCGCCAAAATTTCTTCATAACTTCCATAGGCTTTCGCTATTCCAAGCTTAGCTGCCGTTTCTTCGGCTTTGGCAAGATCGCGGCTTGCAATCGCTGTCACTTCTCCGGTTTCGGAAAGCTTGGTACCTGGAATGACGGAATGGACGGCAATGCCGGCACAGCCGATGACGCCCCAACGCAATTTACGAGTCAATTCGATAGCCACCTTTAACATTAGAATGAATTCGTCCCTAGTATAGTCCATTCCGATATGGGAAGAAATATAAAACAACAACATTTTCATATAACAATCATGTCGAATTTGCATATTCATCGTTCATTCGGTCGTTCTCACTCTTATTTCAACCGCAGAAAGTAGGCCTCTCACTTGGAAAACCTCTTAGAGCTGCTCATCATGCGCTATGGCTATATCGGACTGACCTTGGCTCTCGCGCTCGGCATCGTCGGCGTTCCCGTACCGGACGAAGCGCTGCTCACCTATTCGGGCTATCTCGTCGGCGAAGGCAGGCTCCTGGCGCCGCTGGTCGTCTTAAGCGCATTTCTCGGTGCCGCGATCGGCATTACCGCCAGCTACGTGATCGGCAACCGCCTCGGGCTGCCGTTTCTGCTCAAATACGGCCCCCGCATCCACCTCTCGTCCGCCAAGATCGAACGCGCGCAGGGCTGGATGAACCGCTATGGAAAAGTGCTGCTGTTCGTCGGCTTCTTCGTCCCCGGCTTTCGCCACGTGACCGCGTATATGGCCGGCATGTCGCGCTTCAAGCTCCGAACGTTCCTGCTCTACGCCTACGCGGGCGCGCTCGCGTGGAGCACCTTGTTCGTTTACATCGGCTATATGCTCGGCGAACGCTGGGAGAGCGTCAAGACTTACGTCCATCATAACGGACGCACGCTGCTGTTCATCGCCTGCCTGCTTGCGCTTCTGGCCATCTTCTTCCGAGCGGTGATGTACGCCCGCAAAGTGAAAGCATAAGAAAAAAAGAACGGCCCGGGTCTCGTTATGGAGACCCGGGCCGTATGCGTTCATCGCGTTCGATTCCAAATAGGCGGTTAGTCAGTTCCAGCTTCAACCCTAGTTTCAGTCGCTGTCCGCTTTCGGAATCACGATGCCGAAATGAGCTGCCAGCGCCTCGTCGTATTCGGCTTGCGTCGACGGCGTGAGCACGGTCACGCTTCCGTTCCGGAATAGGCGGATTTCGCCGCCGACGCCGGTATTGCGGCCTTCCGGCGTGCAAATCGCCAGCTTCGCTTCCGTTCGAAACGGCGATTCAGGCGCATATTGGCACCAATAACTGGCGAACACATAATCGTCGGCCAACTGAGGCTCTTCCGTGAAGGAATAGACGCGGCCCCATTCGCCTTTCTTCCGCTCGCTCAAGAACCACCCGTATGCGGCGTCCCGGTCAAGGCGGTACGCTTCCTCTCCCTGCCGCTGCTCCAGCCCGTCCTCCAGCAGCAGCGGACGCCGCGGAACGCTTCCGCCGACGCCGACATCGCATAGATACGTCCGGCCTTCCGCTTCCACCTTCAGCACGTGATGCCGCCGCTTGGGCGGAAAGATCGTCTCATCCCGCCAAAACCGCGCCACGAGGTTCGTGACGGGGAAGCCCAGCTCCTGCAGCAGCCAGCTGAACATCGCGTTCAGTTCGAAGCAGTAGCCGCCGCGGCGCCTCAGGACGATCTTGTCCCATAAGCGCTCAGGCTCCAGCGACAGCGGCACGCCGTTCAAAATATCCAAATTTTCATAGGGTACCGCCAACAGATGCGCTTGCTGCAGCCGGGCCAGCATCTCCGCGCTCCCGTCCGCCGGTCCCTCGTAAGCGATCCGTTCCAAGTAGGCGGCCACTGCCGGTTTCACGATTTGCTCCATCTTCATTCCGCTCCTCTATCTTCCCATTCAGCCGGGCGGCTGTCATCGGAATCCGAATAGACAACTGTTCTGCGCCGTGCCATAATCATCCTATCTCACCGGACCGGAGGATGGATACTGTTCATGACGATTTATAAAGGCGATATGTTCTTTAACCAGGACGACTTTCCGTTCTTCATCGACCGTTACACCATTCGGAAGAACGAATATATTCCGTCGCATACGCATGATTTTATCGAGCTCGTATTCGTCGTGGAAGGCAGCGCGCTTCATGAAATGTCCGGTAACTCATACCAGCTTGCAGCCGGAGATGTCTTCGTCGTGGAGCCGAACGTCTATCACAGCTACACTTGCGCGCCGGACAAAGACGCGATCGTGTACAACGTGCTGTTCGACGCGGCTTTTCTGCAGCGGGAAATGGAAGTGCTGCAGCAGATGCCGTCCTTCATCAACTTCTTCTATCTGGTGCCTTTTCTGCGGAAAAGCCATTCCTTCGTGCCTTATCATCCTCTGCAGCCTGCGCAAAAGGTCCACATCCAATCGCATTTGCAAACGATTTACGAGGAGTTCACGCAGCGCCGCGAAGGCTATCAGCTCGTCATCAAGACCCGCTGGATCGAATGCCTCGTCTGGCTGAGCCGGTTCCATCAGGAAAACCGCGACTCCGAGCTGCGTCCCAGCGTCAGCGACCGCGCCTGGATGGACTCCATCATCCATTACGTGGACCAGCACTACTATCAGCCGCTGACCTTGCAGCAGCTAAGCCGCCTGAGCGGCATGAGCGTCTCGTCGTTCACGGCCAAATTCAAGGAAGCCGCCGGCATGAGTCTGCTTGATTACAAGCATACCGTGCAAATTCGGCATGCGTCTACCCTCCTCCGGACCTCCGACAAAAAAGTGCTCGACATCGCGCACGAAACCGGCTTCGGCGACATCAGCTTCTTCAATCGCATCTTCCGCAAGCATACCGGTTTCTCCCCTCGGGAATTCCGCGCAGGCGGCCCGCGGTCTTGACTAGGAGAGTTGTTTACTCGGGCAAGGCTTTGCCCATCAGCTGATAGCTGATGGTCGAATACCGCGTCTTCTCGTATAAGCGGATCGCGCCCGCATTCTCGGGATCGACCATTAAATAAACCAGCGGACAACCGAGCGCGGTCAAGGCGTCTTCAACGCGCCGAAGCAGTTCGGCGGCGATCGACTGCCTGCGGAATTCAGGCCGTACCGTCAGATGATAGATCCAGCCTCTCCGTCCGTCGAAGGCCCCGATGATCGAACCTACGACGGTATCGCCATGAAACGCGATCAGGAACAGCTCAGGGTCGCGCTCCAATTTACGAGCAAGCGAAGCTTCGTCGTCTCCCGGTCGCTGCTCCAGACCGGACTCCGTCCATAGCCGAACGAGCTTCTCGTAATCGATTGTTTGGTAGTGGCGGTAATGAATGTCCCGCATGGCAATCACCTCGCTTAGAGTGTAGTTGGAACGCCGACCGGGAGGAATGGAGCGGTGCGGCTTTTATTTGCACTTGTTGGCTGCGGCTACCGGCTCACGCCAATTCCCCCCGCCATTGAAAGCTTGCTCGCTGCATCAAAAAGAGCTCTCCTCGAAGCGCATGCTTCTTGGATAGCTCCTTTTTGTTTGAATCGAACGTTATCATCACTCAAGCAGGAGACTGAAATCCATCGCCCCGGCTGCTTCTGCTTAACCCGTAGTCTTTTTCTCCACGCACTTCGCGATAATCTCCGAGACGGATTTCATCTGAATCGGCTTGCTGATGTAGTCGTCCATGCCTGCGGCGATGTATTTCTCCCGGTCGCCTTTGACCGCATGCGCCGTGACCGCAACGATCAGCGGAGCTGTCTCGGGCGACAAGGTTTCCTTGATCATCCGCGTCGCCTGGAGCCCATCCAATAACGGCATCTGGATGTCCATGAAAATAATATCGTACGGATGGCGGTTGACCGCCTCGATCGCATCCGCGCCGTTCGCGACGACGGTCGAATTGTAACCGAGCTTTTCGATCATTTTTTTGATCACCATCTGATTGACTTCATTATCCTCGGCGATCAAGATACGAAGCGGATTATCCGGGAGCTCTTCCTCCGTCTCCACGTTATGCGAGCCTCCCGAGTGAGGCACGGTCTTGAACTGCCCGGTGAATACGAACGTCGAACCCGCCTGTTCCCCGTTATGCTCGTGCCAGATCTCACCATCCATCAACTGAACGAGCTTCTTGCAGATCGCAAGCCCGAGACCCGTCCCTTCGAACTTGCGCGTCATGAAATAGTCGACTTGGTAGAACGGATCGAACAGGTGGACGACCTTGTCCGGTTCAACCCCCAAGCCGGTATCCCTGATCGCGAAACGAAGATGGATCCTCTCTTCTTCGACCGAGTCGCAATAGACGGCTATCGAGACCGCTCCATTGGGCGTAAACTTGATCGCGTTGCTGAGCAGATTCATCAGCACCTGCCTGAGCTTCGTCACGTCGCCCAGCACCATCGTCGGCACGTTAGGCGAGACGGAGGTGTTCAGCTCCAGATTCTTCTCCAGCGCCTTCGGCAAAATCACGTTAAGCGTGTCGGACAAGGTCGCCCTGACATTAAACGCTTCTTCCACGATCTCCGATTTTCCCGACTCGATCTTGGAGAAGTCGAGAATGTCGTTAATGATCGCCAGCAGCGTGGTGCCGCTTTTCTTGATGATTTGAATAAACTCGTTTTGCTCCTCGTCCAGGTCGGTTTGCATGAGAAGGTCGGTCATGCCGATCACGCCATTCATCGGCGTCCGAATTTCGTGGCTCATCATCGCCAGAAAATCGCTCTTCGCCTTATTCGTTTTCACGGCGGCTTCCTTCTCGACGATCAGCCTTTTCTGCTCCGTCATATCCTTGGCGATCAAGTAGAAGCCAACGTTCTTGCCGTGGATAATGATCGGCGCTACCGTCGCCAGCACTTCCACCTGGTGGCCTTCCTTGTGCCGAATCGCGTTGATCTCGCTCTCCACGGCCGCGTAATCCTCATTAGCCGAGAGTACGTTTTGCAAATTGGCCTTGCCGATCAATTCCGCGATATTCATGCCGATCAATTGCGCTATTTTATACCCCGTCAGCCGTTCTGCCATCATGTTTCCGTTAATAACCTTGCCATCCAGGCTGAAGGATACGATTGCATCGTGATTGTACTTCTTAAGCGAGGTATATCGCTCGATGCTCTCCTGCAGCTTCAGCTCCATCGCCTTGCTGCTCGTAATGTCGAGCACCTGCGTAATATAATAGAGCGGTCTGCCGTCGTTCTCGTCGCGGACAAGCGATACATGCAGCGAAAGCCAAAGGTTCCGTCCGTTCCTATGCTTGAATTGTTTCTCGACTTTGAAGGGCTGCGTGACGCCTTCGTAAAGTTCCTGAAGCAGCAGCGCATTGATGACGGCATCGTCCGAGTGGATAAATTCCGTTGCAGGCCGGTTCTTTAATTCTTCTTCCGTGAAGCCTAATATGTTACATACCGCCGGATTAAGGCCGATCCACTCGCCTTGAACCGATACGAGCGCGATTCCGATCGGCGCATGTTTGAACACATGCTCGTAAACCGATTGTTGACCGACAACATCCACATCCTGCATGCCGTTTACCCTCCTGATGACCCCAATATCTATATTTCCATTCTTATGCTTCGATATCGCCCGCACTAATGATCATACACATTTGTCGATGTTTTGAATCATTTCTGCCGAGCTATTCGGCCGTTCTCGATAAGACAACACAACAGCCTTGAGTCAGGACGGTTATCAATACATGAAGCCACTCGTCCGATCAGCAACCTGCCCCATTGTTTGCCGCAAGGTGAAATACGGATTCCGGAGCTGCAATGATTTTGGATTTAGCTTCTTCTGTTCTGTATTTCCGATACCATGTCTCCGCCCATTGATTCCAGCTTTGTTTGACGATTTCTATAGGATTGTTCAACCTTGATTCCCCCTCTTACAGCTTCGCGTAATCATACAAAAGATAGCCCGTATACGTCACTTTGAAACCCTTCCGGATTCGTTCCACGTCTTCCTTTTGAATGCCGAACGAGAAATCGCTATTCGGTCCGTATCCGGTTTGGCCGAGCTTGATCTCGTTCCCTTCCATGTCGGTCAAACGAATTTCGCCCGAAGAAGGAGACGTGAACGTGCCGTCTTCGTTAAACACGCCGTTATATAAGAATTCCCCGCTCTTCTCGTGCATCCGGATGTCCGAATGAAAACTAAAATAAATATCGTCATCTCGGTTCAGCACATTATCGAGCTCGATCGTCGTATCGTGCACGGTCTGCAAGTCCAGCTTCAGACCCTTGCGTTCATCGGGCTTAAAAGCGATCCAGTCAGGCTGAATCGTAATCGCGAACGGCACATGCTCTTCATGAAGGTTCAATGTATAGCCGTCCCGATTCGTAACGCGCTCGAAAATGCCTTTGTCGGAATGGGTACGGGCGTAATCGCGAATGAAGATAAACGCGAAGATAATGACGGCGAACGCAATTACGAAGGCTTTGCGCCGATTGCTCATAGCTGTCTCCTCTTCTAACCGGAATGTGCAAGCAGTCAACCATTCGGACTGTCCTCCAAATGATCGTTTGACGTTTGACTCTCCCTCATCGTGCCTATGAACAAAGCGAAGGCTGCCGGAACTAGATGCCAGCAGCCTTCTCATGATGGGTTTATGGGCTATTCGAAGCGAACCAAGAAATAATTTTTTTTGCCGCGGCGCAGCACGACGTATTTGCCATGCAAACGGTGCTCGGCTTGAATGACGGCTTCCAGGCTCGCCTGCTTCTGGCCGTTCACGGAAACGGCGCCGCTCTCGATGTCCTGCTTCGCTTGACGCTTGGACGGAGCCGCCCCAGCTTCAATCAGCAGATCGATCAGAAGGCGTTCTTCCTGCGCGGCAATGACCGTCGTCGGCAGATCCTGCAGCGCTTCGACGAGTTCGGATTCCGTCAGCTTCGTAATATCGCCGGAGAACAGCGCCAGCGTGATCTTCTCCGCGCTCTCCACGGCTTCTTCGCCATGCACGAGCCGCGTCACTTGGCGGGCAAGCTCGCGCTGGGCCGCGCGCTTCTCCGGACGTTCCTTGAGTTCATTTTCCAGTTCTTCGATTTGCGGCGGCGTCAGGAACGTGAAGTACTTCAGGAACTTGACGACGTCGCTGTCGTCCGTGTTCATCCAGAACTGGTAGAAGTGGTACACCGACGTTTTGTTCCGATCGAGCCAGATCGCGCCGGACTCGGATTTGCCGAATTTCTTGCCGTCGCTCTTCGTAACGAGCGGCATGGTCAATCCGAACGCGCCGGATTCGCCCATTTTTCCGATGAGATCCAGACCTGCCGTGATGTTGCCCCACTGGTCGCTGCCGCCGATTTGGAGCGCGCAGCCGTGATCTTGACGCAGCTTCAGGAAGTCGTAGGCTTGCAAAATCATGTAGCTGAACTCGGTAAACGAGATGCCGTTCGACAGACGCGAATCGACCGAGTCCTTCGCCAGCATGTAGTTGACCGTGAAATGTTTGCCTACGTCGCGGAGGAAGGAGATCACGTCAAGCTGCGAAATCCAATCATAGTTGCTCACGAGCTTGGCCGGATTGTGCTCCGCTTCGAAATCCAGGAAGTTGGACAGCTGCCGCTTCAAGCTGTTCGTCCATTCCGCTACCGTATCCGCCGTATTCAGCGAACGCTCCGTCGAACGGCCGCTCGGATCTCCGATCAAGCCCGTGCCGCCGCCGACCAACGCGATCGGAACGTGACCGGCGTTCTGGAACCGGCGCAGCATCAGAATGGGAAGCAAGCTCCCGATATGCAGGCTGTCCGCGGTCGGATCGAATCCGCAGTACAGCAAGACGCGCTCATCCTGCAGCTTGCCGCTCAATCCCTCGCGATCGGTGACCTGATGAATCAGCCCCCTGTACTCCAAATCCTCCAATAAAGCCGCTTGGCTGGTTACGATGTCTTGTGCCATTTCCATATCCTCCTGTAGTTGCAAACTAAAAAGACCCGCCCCTGTCATAGACAGGGACGAGTCATCGCGGTACCACCCTAATTGAATACGCAAGCGCATATTCCACTCTGTCCGGTATCGGCGGACGGCCGTCTCTCCCTTCCGCGACGCGCGCGGGTTCGGGACAAGAAGCTCGGGGAGGTAATTCGCGTTCAATCAAGTACCGGCTTGCACCATCCGCCGGCTCTCTGGAAGCATGAGCTGAACACTACTGAATCCCTTCATCGCTGGATCATGGATGAATCGATACATTCACTTTAGTAGACATGGATCGTCTTGTCAACTTCCACGTCTATCCATGCCGCCTGCGGCCATCTTCACTCCGCCCAGCACTGCGTCTCGGTCTTCACCGCTTCGCCGGAACGAAGCGATTGCTGCATCGCAAGCGCCAAATAATGATCCTGGCAGGCTTCCGCCAGACTATAGAAATCCGGACCGCCGGAGGCGTACTCCGCCATTCGCTCCAGGCAAGTCGCCACGGCGATTTCGTCATCGGTCAGCCGCGCCGGAGCGGTGGCATTCGTATACACGACCTGTTCGCCGCAATGCAAGCCTTTCAGATAAAAGCCTTCCAGATTGCCGTCCAGTCCCGCCTGCTGACGGGCGAGCTGCACATGAACCGGCGTCAGATGATCGTGCAGGTAACGGACGTCGAAATTATTGATTTCTCCCCGCTCTCCTCTCACGAGCAGGCGCGGCGAACGAATCCAGGAGAAATATTGGTCCCCTGTAAAATCGTACGCCCCGTATCGATCGCCGAAATCAAAGGCGGCCATCACTTGGCTGGACTCGACGATGCGGTTTTCCTGCGGCGGACCCGAGCGGCCCGATCCCTCCACGATCGGAGATACGAACGCCGAAGCGCGAATGATTGCATTCTCGAAGCCGATATCCAAGTATCTGCGCATCAGGCTGATGCCGTGATAATCATGCGCGGCCGACACCTGCGCCTGCGTCACGCGGCCGAGCCGGCCGGAACGGACGATCGCCAGGCGACCGGCATGATTAGGCTGAAACGCGTACTGTTCCGCCACCTGGATCCGCCCTCGTCCGGCCGTCTGCCGATACAGCGAGATCATCTCCTCCAGCGTCTCGGCCGGCGGCGTCTCGCAGAGCACGGGCACATCGCGCAGGGACAGCTCCAGCATAATGGACGGGGCGACCTTCCGCGGCACGCTGACGACGACGAACGCAGGCGGCGCGCCGTCAAGGAGCGCATCCACGGTACGATAGGTCGGGACGTTCCATTGCTGTTCGAAGGCCGTGCCTTTCTCCGCGTTCCGGATGACGACGCCCGTCACCTGAAAGCGCTCGGGCAGCGCCTTGGCGATGCGCAGGAAAAATTCGGTTCGCCAGCCGCCGCCGACGATACCGAAGTTGACCGCGCTCATAGCAGCCTCCCGTTCCGGCCGCCGCCGGTGCCGGAGTAAGGGATGCCCGGAATCCATTCTCTGCCTGCCGATGGCGTTTCGAACGCATCGACAGGGAAAGTGACCATACAGCCGTGTCGCGCTGACAAGTAAGCCCCTTCGACGATTTCAAGCGCAGCCAGCGAGCTCTCCGCGAGGCCGTAATCGGCCGTGCCCCGCTCGATATCGTCGGCCAGCGCCTCAAGAAGACGCCGATGACCAATGACAGCATATTCTTCCGGCAGGATCATCTCGCCCCCCGGATGTGTCCCGTTCAACAACATATATCCGTCCTCCCAGCCCCAAAATTCGATCGTTCCCTTCGTTCCTACGATGCGGAACAGCGTTTCCTTGCCTTCGCGATTGATCTGAACGTCGTCGCCCGTTATCATGACGACGCGGATTCCGCTCTTCGTCTGAGCGTATGTAACGGCCACCGTCTCCACCTGCATGCCGTCCCGGTACGTGCGCGTGCTCGTGTCTGCCTGTGCCATCACGTACGCGAGCGGCTCGTTGCCGGTCAGCTGCACGAAGAAGTTCAGCCAGTGGATGCCGGCGTTGATAATGTCCCATTTCGCGCTCTGGATTTCGACCAGCTTGAGCTCGCCGATCTCCCCTCCGCGCACCCTGCCGATAATTTCGACCTGGGTAGCCTTCGTCAACATGCCGTGCGGCACCGTCATCGGAATCCCGCGGCTTTGGATCGCCTGCAGAATCGCGCGGCCGGATGCGACGGTATGACCGAGCGGCTTCTCTACGAGAATTCCTTTCAACGGCAGCTTCAGCGCGTCCATCGCGACCTCCTCGTGCGAAGGCGGAAACGTGCTGACGCAGACGACCTCCGTCGGACATGCAGCCAGCATTTCGCGATGGTCGGTAAACGTTTGAATATCCGGGTATTTTGCTTTCAACTGCTCGCAGATGTCCGGCCGCAAATCGGCAACGGCCTTCAGCTCGAATCGATCTGAATCCGCAAGCGCTTTCATGCTCAACTGACCGCCTTGCCCGCCGCCCACCACGGACGCCGTTAATTTAGTCATGACTACAAGCTCCTCTCGTTCTGTACGTGGACTAAGCATCCGCTTCCGGCAAGCCGGGAAAGGCCCGACGCCGGAAGCACCCTTTTACCTTATACAGCTTCTCCATTGGAACTGGCAACTCCTGCGGGACGGCCGGCATCCACGATTGTTTTCTCTTGGACGGCTCCGCCGAGTGCCGCTTTACCTTTGTCCGTCCGACGTCCGCCTCCAAGCTTGAACACCAGCATGCCGGCGACAATGACGACCACGCCGATGAGCCGTCCGGGGGTGAGCTCGACCTTCGTCAAGCCCAGCCAACCCTGCGAATCGAGTACCAGCGCACAGACGAGCTGCGAGGCGAGCGAGAGCGAGACGGCAACCGTCGGCCCTAGCCGCTTAATGCCCTGCATGAGACAAGTGACCACGCCGACCCCGATCAAGCCGCTGAAGAAGAACCATATTTTCGCGTGCGCCAGATTAAACATCTGCTGGCCTTCCAGAATCATTCCAAGCGTCAAGGAAGCCGCAAACCCCAAACCCAAGACGAGCGTCGTCGTTACCCAAGATCCCGCTTGTCCGTTCACCTTACTATTGAAAATCGTCTGCAGGCTGACCAATGAGCCCGCGATAAGCGCGATGATGAAGCCTTGCAGCATGGTTCCCTCTCCCTTCTTATTCAGTCTGTGCTTCGTAAATATTATGATTGGCGCGTATGCTTAAGCCGGCTCTATCCTTGACGTGGATCATGCCCTTCGTCCGCTCGATCAGACCGTCCGCGGCGAATTGGCCGAGGACCCGGTTCACATGCCGGTAGCTGGTTCCGATCAAGTGCGCCGCATCCCGCAGGCCGGCTGTCCGTAAATAGCCATTCGATTCCGGATCCGCATCCGCGAATGCAACGGAGAGCAGATAACTAGCCAGCCGCACCTCGACGGGCTGCATCAGATTGAAGCTCATCGACAACGATTTGGCATAGAACTTGCGCGAGATATTCGTTAACAAAAATTGCAAAAAAGGCGCATGATCGCCGGCATGACTGCGCAGCCGCTTATAGGGAATGCTAATCATCTGAACGGACGAGACCGCTTCGACCGTGTTGAGAATCGCGGCATCCTGCACGTATTCAATGTCGCCGATCGTGTCGACCGGCGTCTTGAACGAGAGGATGAGCGTTCGTCCTTCGGCGGAGTCGGTATAGATCTTGATCTTCCCCTTCACGAGGACATGCAGCGTATGAGACGGATCGCCTTGGGAGCAGATCAGCTCTCCCTGATTATAGTGATTGAGCGACATATGCGGCCGCAGCGCTTCATGGAATACGTTCCGCAGCTGATCCAGCTGCAAATAATGCTCGAGCTGTCCGCTGTCCTGAATCTCGTTCACGACCTTTTCCCCTTTCGGCTTTCCTGCCCGATCCCGTGCCAGCCCTTCCCATGCAACGCCTAATTCAGCCCTAGTATGACCACGCCGGCTGCCATTATCCCGATCCCGATGAACTGCGGCGGCTTCACCTTAAGCTTCGCAAGGCCGAACCATCCGCGGCTGTCGATGAAGAAGGTCAGCAGCAGCTGGGCGATCATCACCGCGGATATGGTAACGGCGGCTCCGACCCGGTGCATCGCGGCTACATTTCCGAATATAATCAGCGCTCCAAAGGCGCCGCTCGATAGATACAACGGCTTGACTTGCTTCAGGCTGCGCCAGCTTCTGTCCCGAACGATGAGCGTGATGATCAGCGCCGCGACGAAACCGGTCAATTGCGTGAGCGCAGCCGTTTGCCAAGTGCCGATTCCTTCGCTGATGCGCGAATTGGCCGCTCCCTGCAGCGCGATGAAGACGCCGCCGAAGCAGGCGAATAGAATGCCTTTCACGAACGATTCACTCCTTGATCATAACTTCTCCTTTTATTAAAAGATACTTCGGCGCCCGCAGTGAAGGACATATGTCCCAACGGCTGCTATTTACTGCGTCTTCTTGGCCGACAAACCTGCAACGCAAAGAACCGTCCCCTGCACCGAAGTGCATGGAGGACGGTTCTTATGGCGGTCTCATGATCGGTTCTTGCGAGCGCTTCTAACGGACGGTGCTGCTCCATGTTAGAGCTGATTCAAACGTTGCGGCGCATTACCGATACGCTTCGCTGCCTCTGAACGGCATGTGTTCGCCAGAGACGAACTTTGGCTTGGACAAGTATTCGTTAATCCCCTCCACCGGCTCGCCTCTCAGCAGAAAACCGCTATGCCACGGCGTCACCTTGATGCGCGTCGAAGTCGGGATATAACGAATCGTAAGACCGGCGCGGCGCATCGGCGACAGGTTCGCGTTTGACCCGTGAATCACGTTGGGATGATGCACGGAGACGCTGCCGGCCGGCAGGATGATATCGACGGCCGACGATTCGTCCACCAGCGACGTGTCGATCGCCGAGCCCAGCACGTTCGCCACGTCGTTACGGGCGATCATCTGCTGCAGGTCCATATGCTGCGTACCGGGAATGACGCGCATGCAGCCGTTCTCGGGGACGGAATCGTCCACCGCCAACCACAGCGTCACGACGTCCATCGGCTCCAGCGGCCAATAGCTTCCGTCTTGATGCCACAGCACAGGCTGGCCGTCATAGGCCGGCTTGCTGATATAATGCGTGGCGAACAACGCGATATCCGGCCCGATAAATGCTTCCGCGATATCCAGCAGCCGATCGTCGCTGATCAGCCGATGCCAGAACGGATCTTTTCCCATCAGGTCGGAATGGTACTGCTCCGGACGGAGATCCGGGTATTTCGCAGCCAGCCAATCCAGGTGTTCCCTCGTCTCGCCGATGAGCGCTTCGTCCAGTACATTCGGCACTTGAACGTAGCCTTGTTCGTCGTACTGCGCGCGCAGCGTTTCTTTTGCGGTCATTTGCATCGCTCCCTGTAGGTGCATCTTACTCCTCAGTATAAAGGCGGTTTGGATGCCTTGTCTTTGTTTGAAAGCGCCATCTTTTTGCAAATAACCGACATCAAGGCGAATAGGCGCATTCGTATCTTCGATAAACATGCACGACAGCTAACGGTTGTAAGGAAGCCTAAACGGCTCAAAATGTCCATTTTTATAAGCGGATGGTTGTCAGGAGGCTTATTGCGAGATTTTTCCGTGCAAATCGGCTCCTCTACGCCCCATAACGTCAGTCAGAACCGTTAGCGTTTATTGAGCTGCACTTTTGCTGAATTAGCATCGCTGGCAACCGTTAGACGTCATCGCGAATTCACGTTGCATGATTGACAGTTTCCGCCGCTAGCCGATCTCCCTTGAAAGGCAGCGGTTCCTCAACATCAAGAGCCCGGACGGCTGTCCGGGCTCTTTGCGTTAGTTATGAATTATTTCGCGCTCCACAGTTCCACGCGGTCCTTCACGTACTTCTCGTAGCCGTCTTCCATTTTCTCGACGCCGGCTTTCTTGAGCTCTTCCATATACGAATCCCATACTTTGTCGAAATCGGCCGGCTTCGCCAGAATGGCTTCCGGAACGCGTTTCCACGTAATGTCGCGCATCTTCTGACCGAGGATCGTCACGTCGTCTTCGCCGGGAATGGAAATGTTCCATGCCGCGCCGTACGATTTGACCTTGAATTCGTCCTCTTTCGGGAACAGATCCTTCCAAGTCGTCGCTTTGTAGGCGGCCAATGTTTCCTTCTCGACGTCGCTGTAGCCGTTGACCAGCTGCTCAGGGAAGTTCTTCGTGTAGTAGTTGCCGGATGGATCTTTGGCACCGTCGCCGTAATGCGCCATGATGTTCCAGTAGAAGCCGATGCCGGTTTCTTTCGTGAATGCCGTGTTGTCATTGTTGATGCGGTCTTGTACTTCCTTCGGAACGACGCGTTTGCCGTCCTCCATGACGTAGTGCTTGCCTTCGATACCCCAGTTGTTCAGGATTTGGCCTTCGTCGGAAGCCAGGTAATCCAGGAACTTGATCGCGCGGACAGGATCCTTGCACGTGCTGGAGATCGCGATGCCGTAACCGCCCATGAAGCCCGTTGGCCAGAACGACGTGTCCTTGAAGTCCTTCGTCAGCGTAACCGGATAGTGACCGTACGTTTGGTCGAATTTGCCGGCCGTCTTCAGCGCTTGCTGCGCGTCGTTGTAATCCCAGTCCTGATCGATCAAGCCGAGCACGCGGCCCGTAGCGACTTTGGATTTGTACTGATCGTATTTTTGCACGAAGCTTTCTTGGTCGAGCAAACCTTCGGCGTTCATGTGGTTCAGCCAGCGGAAATATTCCTTCTCTTCCGGACGGCGGAAGTGGTACGTCACTTCGTTCGTGTCTTGGTTGATGAAGTATTCGCCGTCATCGGAGCCGCCCGTCGTCAGGAATGCCGGGTTCGTGACGGAGATGTACATATGCCAGTCGTCGGCGTTCAGGGACAGGCCGATGTTTTTGTTGCCGTTCTCGTCCGTCGGGTGCTTGGCCAGGTAGTCCTTCATGACCTTCTCGTAATCCTGTACCGTACGGATCTCCGGATAGCCCGCTTCTTTCACGACGCGGTGCTGCAGCTCGAAGCCGCCGCCGGCGACGAAACGCTGCTCGTCCGCGGCTGCCCATGTCGGGATCGCGTAGATGGCTTGATCGTCATTCGTGTATTTGGCGCGTACCATGTAATCGCCGAGCACTTTCTTGATGTTCGGTGCGTATTTATCGATCAGATCGGTCAGATCGAGCACGGCGCCGGCGTCTACCAGCTTGCCGATGTCGCCTTTCGCCGCGATGATGTCGGGATATTCGCCGCTCGTCGCGATCAGCGCAACCTTCTGCGCAGGGTCGCCTACCGCGAATTCAGCGTCGAGCGTAACGCCTGTTTTCTTCGTGATTTCCTTGGATACTTCGTCCTGCATGTTGTTCCAGTTCGGGTTCGGGTCTTCGCTGAAGTAGGAGAACGTAATCGGAGACAGATCTTCCGCCGCGTCTTTCCCGTCATTCGCGTTCGCATCCGCATTCGTATTCGAGGCGCCGTTCGTCGCAGCGTTACCGTTGTTGGCTGCGTTGTTCCCGTTGTTGCCGTCATTGCCGCAAGCCGCCAGCATTCCTGTCAGAAGCACTAGCGAAAGAGCCATCGATACTTTCTTCGAAATCCCTTGTTGCATGTTGCAAACCCTCCCATATGAATCTCTGAATTATATTGTATAAACAGGAAACCTGTAGATACCGTGCGGTGGTGCTGCTGCGTGAACTGTTCGTACTTTACTCTGCTGGTTGTCTTGCTGTTTGCTGTTCTGATGTTTGCCGTTTGCTTTTGGTGTGCTCGTGGACTGCACTGGCAATAGCGGTTGTTGTGCTGTGTGTTTTGAACCGCTTTCCTCTTTGCTGTTTATCACTTAGCTGTAAGTATTTAAGAAGCCTGGTAAAAATCGCCCGGAGGGCGGTGCGAAGTCAGAGCAACGAAGTGGTCGCCTTTGTAGTCGGATATCCACCATTTCTGAATTCACCCATTCAAGATATCCGACTACAACAGCGAGCGGAGACTCGCACCGACCGCAGGGCAATTTTTACATTCCGGGCTAGCTCTTCACAGCGCCCAGCGTCATACCTTTAACAAAGTAATTTTGCAAGAACGGATACACCACAAGAATCGGCACGGTTACGATGATCGTGATCGCCATCTTCACCGATTCCGGCGAGATCTGCGCCATGACCTCCGTCATGTTGCGGCCATGGAAGCTGTCGGCGTTGGTCGTCGTGCTCTGAATGACCTTCATGAGCTCGAATTGCAGCGTCGTCAGATAATCCTTCGAGCCGTTATACAGGTAGGTGTCGAACCAGGAGTTCCACTGGCCGACGGCCAGGAAGAGCGCGATCGTGGCGAGCGCCGGCTTCGTCAGCGGCAGAATGACCCGCCAGTAGATCGTGAAATCGTTCGCGCCGTCCAGCTTGGCGGATTCCTGCAAAGCGTACGGGATGCCGTCGATGAACGAGCGGATGACGAACACGTTGAAGGCGCTCACAAGACCGGGAAGCACGTAGACCGCGAACGTGCCCATCATGTGCAGGTCCTTGATCAGAATGTAGGTCGGAATCAAGCCGCCGGAGACGTACATCGTCAGGGCAAGAAACGTGGAGACGAAGCGGCGTCCCTGGAAGTCGACCCGGCTGAGCGTGAACGCCAGCATCGAAGCACTGATCAGGCCGAGAATCGTGCCGACGACCGTACGCAGGATCGAGATTTTCAGACCGGTGATCAGGCCGGAGAAGGCGAAGATCGTTTCATAGTTCTTGAACGTGAACGCACGAGGGAAAATCGTGATGCCGCCTCGGACGCTGTCGGTCGAATCATTGAGCGAGATCGCCAGGACGTTCAGAAACGGATACAGCGTGATGACGGTGACGAGCGTGATGACGAAGTAAACGGTGAAATCGAAGAAGCGGTCTGACCAGGGGGTGCCGCTCGAGAATAATCGTGCTTTCATCTGCCGCAGCCTCCCTAAATGATGCTTTCTTTCGTGATTTTTTTGAAAATGCCGTTCGCGGTGAACAAGAGAATGACGCTGACGACGGAGTTGAAAATATTGATCGCCGTCCCGAACGAATACCGCCCCATGCCCAAGCCGTAATTCAGCGCGTACAGGTCGAGCGTCTGCGAGTAATCGCGCACGAGATTGTTGCCGAGCAGGAACTGCTTCTCGAAGCCGATGCTGATGAGATGGCCGATCGAGATGATGACGAGCACGATGATCGTGGAGCGAATGCCCGGCAGCGTGATATGCCATGCTTGCTGCGACCTGCTGGCGCCGTCGACGCGTGCCGCTTCGTACAGCTCGGGCCCGATGCCGGCGATGGCCGCCAAGTAAATGATCGTGTTCCAGCCGGTCTCTTTCCAGATATCGGAAGCGGTGACGATGCTCCAGAAGAGATTGCCTTTGGCCGCGAATTGAATGGGCTCATGGATGATATGAAGCCCGACCAGCAGGTCGTTGACGGCCCCGTTGTCCGTCGAGAGCATCTTGGTCACGATGCCGGCCGCGACGACCCAGGACACGAAATGCGGCAAGTAGGAAATCGTTTGCACGAACCGTTTCAGGAAGCCGATCCGAACCTCGTTCAGCAGAATCGCGAACACGATCGGGATGATGAAGCCGGCGACCAGGCCCATGACGCTCATAGCCAAGGTGTTGCGCAGCGCTTGGAAGAACGAATCGTCGTGGAACAGCTCCTTGAAATACTTGAGTCCGACCCACTCCTGGTCCAGGAACGAATCCTTCGGCTTGAATTTCTGGAACGCCATCGTCCAGCCCCAGAGCGGCAGGTAATTGAAGACGAACACCCACAGCACGAAGGGAAGCGACATCAAGTATAAGTATTTCTGCTGGAAGAACGTGCCCCAGAAACGGGATTTGCGCCGTGCCGCAGGCTGCGGCTTCAACGTTGTAACGGCTTTCATTTGGCGATACCTCCTTGCTGTATGGCTTTATGATACCGGATATAAAGCGCTTCCAATACCACTGCAATTGGGGGTAAAATCATGTGAAAATTGCATCCGGCTTTGGACCTATCGATCATTTCTTGCGGTATGCGGACGGCGATCCCCCGACGTATTTGCGGAATTTGGCGTGAAAATAATCCGCGTTGGCGTACCCGACCTTCTCCGCCACCTGATAGACCTTGAGCCCTTGCTCCAGCAGCTCCTTGGCCTTCTCGATCCTCACCTTGTCGAGGTACGTATTGAAATATTCGCCCGTCTCGCTCTTGAACAGCTTCCCGAGATACGCGCTGTTGTAATTGAACACCTCGGCCAGCGTCTCCAGCTTCAGATTCTCGTCATAGCTGCGCTGGATCAGATCGATCATCTTCTTGATCTGCTTGTCTCCGCTGCAAGCGGAGCTGCCTTTCAGCAGGGCAGGCAAAATCGCGTTCAGCTCCCGCTCCAGCTCGTCGTAACGGACATGGTCATAGATCGCCAGCATGCAGCGGGACAGCAAATCATGATCCAGCTTTCGTTCATCGCCGGACTGGGACAGCTTGCCCGCGACGGCCGTGACAAGGCCGGCAAAGGCGGATTTCACGGCTTCCTCCGCCTGACCGCAATCGATCAACCGGCGGCCCGTGCTGCTGATAAGCTGCGCGACCGCCTCGGCGTTGCCGACGTCGATGGCAAAATAGAGCTTATCCGCCAAAGCCGGAACATCGATCGCGCAGTCCGCTGCCGACGGCGTAACGGCAGCCGGCGGATGACTCGGGGCCGTGCCGGACATAACCAGCTGTCCGCCTGCATAGAAGAAGCGCCGCTCCAGCAGCCGTGCCGCTTCCAAATACGATTGCCGAATGTCGCCTAGCTGCGTCACGGACGAACCGCCGGCTGCCGCAATATGTATGCCGGGCTCCGTAATGAGCGATGCCAGCTCATTGTATACGCGTTTGCGCGCCTTCTCTTCCTGCAACCGATCGGGCAGCAGCAGCACAAGCGCGGTGTCCACGGCCAAGACGACGCCTTTGCCTGCCTCATCGTAGGCGGTAACGAAACGGTCCCGGATCGCCTCGAATTGCCCCGGCTCCAAGGCGCGGTCCTTCCCTTTCAGCTTCACGATCGCAATGCTGTAGCTCTCCCAGCAAAGTCCCGCCGCCTCCAGTTCGGTCGGACCTGGCGTTTCCCGCTGCGTCTCGTCTGCGGACACTAAGGCTTGCAGCAGCTTCTGCCGACTCCATTCCTGCATCGATCCGCTGGCCAGCTTGGCCTGCCGCTCGCGCTCCATGACGCTCGCGAGCTTGCTCAGATGAGCGGTAAGCTCATCTTCATCGACCGGCTTCAACAGGTAACCGTCAATGTTCAGCCCGATGGCCTTCTTCGCATAATCGAAATCCGCATACCCGCTCAGAATGAGCACATGCACCTCTTCGTCCGTCTGCCTGACCGCTTCGATCAGCTCCAGACCGCTCATGCCCGGCATCCGGATGTCCACGATGAGCAGATCGGGACGATGGGTCGTGATTTTGCGCAAGGCATCCTTGCCGTTGGCCGCCGTGTCCATGACGGCGAAGCCCAGCCCTTCCCAATCGATTAAGGTTCGCAGTCCCTCGCGGATTGTCGGTTCATCATCGGTAATCAGCACGTTAAACAACATGGCGATCCACTCCCATCGGTATCGTAAATTGAACATTCGTCCCTACGCCAGGCCGGCTCCAGATGCGCAGACCGTATTCCTGCCCGTACATCAGCTTCAACCGCATGTGTACGTTGCGGAGTCCGATATGGTTGCCTTCGCTTTCCTCGATGTCGTCCAAGGAGCCGCGGAGCTCCTCAAGCTTCTCCTGCGGGATCCCCTCGCCGTTATCGGATACCTCCACCTGAATGCGATTGTCTTCGACGACCGCGGAGATGCGGACGCAACCGCCGGCTTCCCGGTTCTCCAAACCATGAATGACGGCATTCTCCGCTAGCGGCTGTATGATGAGCGGCAGGATCGGAACCTGCTCGGCGGCGGGATCCATGTTCAGCTCATACCGCAGCCGGTCCTCATAGCGGAATTTCTGAATGTCCAGGTAACAGCGCACCATATCGATTTCGTTGCAGAGCTGCACGGTGCGGCTGCCGGCCTCGAGATTTTTGCGCATCAGCTTGCCGAGCAGCTTGACGACGTTCGAGATTTCGCGCTCGCCCTTCAAATGCGCTTTCATGCGGATCGATTCCAGCGCGTTGAACAGAAAATGCGGATTGATCTGACTGGCCATCATTTTGAATTTGATCGCGTTCTGTCTCGACTCCAGTTCGACCTTCTGCCGGTTAGAATCCTGCACCTCGACGATCAGCTCGTTAATGCTCGCCACCATGCTGTTGAATTGCCTGGACAGCTGCCCGATTTCATCCTTGCCGTCGATCTCGAGAGCGACGTCCAGATTGCCGGTACCGACCTTCGTAATATATTTGCTCAGGCGCATCATGCGTTTGGAAAGCATCGCGGAGAAGCCGTAGATCAGCATAATCGCGACCACCAGACTGATGATGATAACCGTCAACCCCAATTGGATGATGCGGTTCGGTTCCTTCATGATGTCATCGATGGAGAACACCGATATAATGCGCAGGGCGTTCAGGCTCGACTCGGGCACGAGCGGCTCGATTTGGATCTGCGAGGAATTGCCGCCGACGTTCGCCTTGAAGCTGCCGCTCTTCGCAGCGATGACTTTGGGATCATAGCTGATGCTGGCCAGCGTGCTTCCGACGCGACCCGGCCGATTCGCCGCGACGATGCGGTTGTTGCCGTCCACGATCATCGTCTCGAATTTCTCCTGACTGAGAATCGATTCCAGCTTGTCGGAGCTGACATTTATGACGAGCACTCCGCTCGTATGCTCGGTCAGAAAATCGATTTTGCGCACCAAACTCAAATAATAGCGATGATCGCGCTCGTCCTCCATGTAATACCAGGCCGCAAGGCCGCTGTTCGTCAATGCTCGCTTGTACCAGTCGGTCTGCATCACGTCCGGCGTCGGCTGCAGAAACTCCCAATTGTTAAGCAGCGTTTGGTTATTCACGTACAGCCGGATATTGGAGATATCCTTGTACAAGCGAATGTAATCCTTGATATCCGGATATTCCTTGTACGCCTTGACGACCTCGTACACCGACTCGTAATGCTGGTTGGCCAGCGTCTCCAGCCGGCTGTCATTGGACATCCGGTACGAAATATCGTACGACACGTTGATGACCTCGCTGGTCCGTTTCTTGACCCGTTCCATGTTGTTCGCCGTCTGCTCGAGCGCGTTGTCGAGCGCCATCGTGCGGAGCTCGCTGGTGAGGAAAGCCCCCACGATCAGCACGGGCACGAAGGTCACGAAAATAAAGGAAAACACCAGCTTCGTTCTCAGCTTCAGGTCATTGATGCCGCGTTTCATGAAGTAAATCATGCCGGACGTCCTCCCAGTATTTATGAGATTTATGTAAGCGTTTGCAAATTTGCGGAACGTAAATTGTCAATTTTGTCCTTGTTCATTGTAATCAAACCTTCCGCGCAAAACTAGAGTACAATTTATTCCATTTTCATGTCATAATTAGTGATTTGTCCGCTGGTGAGAAGAACGGCATGCACCGGCTGCCAAAACCCAAGCTGTTTTGTCCGATGAGGTACGGGTTTAGCCGGCTCACTCTCAAAATCGGCGCTCGACGATATCACAATCGAATAAGATGGCCGTTACAACCGAGGAACTTCATTGTCTTGCTGAACGCTGATGCAAACGATATCGTCCTGATAGCGAGCGTAAATCTAACTGTCATAAAGCTAACGGTTGCCCGAGCGGCTATTCTGGTCAAAAAGCCATTTTAACCGGCTAACGGTTGCGGTGGGTCTAGAATGAAAAGTGGACACCCGTTAAGAGAATTAACATAATGGTCTTAACAGGAGGTGTTCACATGGGTGAGCAGCGGCAAAGGTACACAGAGGAGTTCAAACGT
>NZ_JBWDNI010000026.1:0-57420 GCF_056269105.1 Paenibacillus sp. J31P316
TCGGTTTTGAAACGACAGCTGTAAATGATGCGGATCCATTCCGTGTACTGACAAAGAGCGGCAACACCATTCCTACCGGGGCGTATGAAATCGCCTTCTATGTACCAGCAGGTTTTGAAGGCGACCCTGAAGCCCTGATGAACGCGGCTTTGGCAGAAGGCCAAAAGGGCTTATACTGGGGAGATAAAGTAGTGGTAGAGCAGGCATAAGCTAATTTTTAAAAAGGGATTTTGTACTTAAAATAATGCTATAAGGCTAGACCTTGGGAAAGTTACCTCTCCGACTCAACAAAAGTTCACTTTGTGCGAAGAGGTACTGATTCTTTATAAACAATATTACGCAGCGGAAAGAAGATGATTCCTGGATTGTACAGGGATCATCTTTTTTAGTTTTCATTGGTATCTGTAAGTTTTAATAGAATGTACCGATGGACGAATCGCGCGTCCGCAAGCGTCTCGCCCAAGGTGCATCGTGGCGTTTCGCGATCGATTGGTCGGTCCGTACAGGCTGCATATGACGGTGGGACAGAGCCATATGCAGCTCAATGAGCGGTGGAATTATAAATTTAGCTGCAACGCTCATCGATCATTCATCGGTGCGCGTTTTTTGTTTCCTCCGATAAGTAGCCATTGACTGCTTGTTATGTAATGTGTGAGTTATATAATATTACACATTAACTTTGTTGAGGTGTGAATTCGTATATAAAACGCTATCATTTAAAGAGGAATACCACTTCCGTTTCTTCGTTTTTAGTGAAAATAAAAATCTGTGTAAACTTCATTGACATATAACCTCACATGATTTTATAATGAACCCACGAACAATGGAAAGCATATCCAGTTTAATGTTCGGAAAAAGAGAAAAGAAAATGGATGGGGAGTGGGAGAATGAAGAGAAAGTTTTGGAAAAGCGGGGTATTTGTATTACTGGCACTGATGATGGTGCTGGCCGGCTGCGGGAAGAATGATAACGCGGCTTCAACAACGACAAATGCGGATGGCACCAAAACAAACGACAGCGGAAGCGGCAGCGAGACTAGCAGCGGCGGGGAAATTAAAGTCGGCATTCTTCATTCTCTAAGCGGTACGATGGCGATCTCCGAAGTGTCGGTTAAGGATTCGGAAATGATGGCCATTGACGAGATCAATGCAAAGGGCGGGGTCATGGGCAAGAAAATCGTGCCGGTCGTCGAGGATGGCGCCTCGGATTGGCCGACATTCGCGGAGAAAGCACGGAAGCTGATCTCCGAAGATAAAGTCGCGACGGTATTCGGTGGATGGACGTCCTCCAGCCGGAAAGCGATGCTGCCGGTATTCGAGGAATTGAACGGTCTCCTCTGGTATCCGGTTCAATATGAAGGGCTCGAACAATCGCCGAACATCATGTACACGGGGGCAACGACGAATCAACAGATCGTGCCTGCGGTGTCGTGGCTCTTGGAGAACAAGGGCAAGAAGTTCTTCCTGCTCGGCTCCGATTATGTGTTCCCGCGCACGGCGAACAAAATCATTAAGGAGCAATTGAAGGTGGAAGGCGGCGAGCTGGCCGGTGAAGAGTACACGCCGCTCGGCCATACCGATTACACGACGATTATCTCCAAGATCAAGGAAGCCAAGCCGGATGTCGTGTTCAACACGCTGAACGGCGACAGCAACGTAGCCTTCTTCAAACAACTGAAGGATGCCGGCATTTCGTCTACGGACCTGACGACGCTGTCCGTATCCGTGGCTGAAGAAGAAATCCGCGGTATCGGCGCAGATGTGCTGGCTGGAACGTTCGCAGCCTGGAACTACTACGAAACGACGGATACGCCGGCGAACAAAACCTTCGTCGAGAACTACAAGAAGAAGTACGGCGACGACCGCGTAACGGCGGATCCGATCGAGGCAGGCTACGACGCCGTGTATCTCTGGGCGGCGGCAGTCGAGAAGGCCGGTTCCACGGAAGTCGACAAGGTCAAGGACGCGGCCAAGGAGCTGGAGTGGGACGCGCCGGAAGGCAAGGTCAAGATCGACGGAGAAACGCAGCATCTCTACAAAACCGTCCGGATCGGCGAAGTGCAGACAGACGGCCAGTTCAAGGAAGTCTGGAACTCCGGTTCGCCGGTCAAGCCGGATCCGTTCCTGAAAGGCTACGATTGGGCGAAGAGCCTGAGCGAAGGCAAGTAAGCAACCTTAGAGTGGAACTTAAAAGAGAATACTTAGAGATCGATCGATAGAGAGGAGCATTAGCGCCAGCTTTCCAAGAAACAACAGAGAGAAGCTTAATAGAGAGTATAGATAGAGAGAAAACCAGAGAGAGAAGACAAGAGAGAGAAGACAAGAGAGAGAAAACAAGGGAGCGCCTATAGTATCGGAAACTATAGGCGGAGAAGCGAGAGAAACCATACACGGCGCGGTCTCATAAGCAAGTATCCTCGAACATCTTAAAACAATTTCAAACATCTTTATTCATCACAAATCATCCAAACCATTTTAAATCCATTCAAATCATCACAAATCATCATCAAAAATCTTCAACCATAAACGTGGAAGCTGGCATTCGGCAGGGGAAGCATTCGCAGGCAGATTGCTTCGGATGCTTCCCTTGTTGGTTGTTAGCCGAAGCGGCATTGAGTCCTATCTTTTGTATCGCTCTTTTATTCGAATCATTCACATTCGTTTCAGGCAGAAAGCTTGCTGTGCCACACAGGTCTCCTTTAGGGGTGAAATCATGGACGTTATTATACTGCAGCTATTTAACGGCATTAGCGTGAGCTCGATCCTGCTGTTGATCGCGCTTGGGCTGTCCATCACGTTCGGGCTGATGAAAGTCATCAACATGGCGCACGGCGAGCTCATCATGATCGGGGCATACACCGCCTATGTCGTACAAAATCTGTTTGCCGACTACATGCCCGCCTCGATGTTCGGCTGGTACTTCGCGATTGCGATCCCGGTCAGCTTCATCGTGGCGTTCGTCTTCGGGCTTGTGCTGGAAATGGGATTAATTCGGTTTCTCTACGGCCGTCCGCTCGACAGTCTGCTCGCGACATGGGGCGTCGGTCTCATGCTTCAACAGCTGGCGAGGAGCATATTCGGCGCGCCGAACGTCGGGGTGAAGAGCCCGGCTTGGCTCGAGGGGGGATTAACCGTTGGCGATAATGTATTCCCCTACAAGAGACTATTTATCATGGGACTCGTGCTCGTCTGCTTGTTCGTGATGTATCTGTACATTTATCGAAGCCATCCCGGCCGCCGCATGCGAGCGGTCATGCAAAATCGCGAAATGGCTGCTTGCCTCGGCATCTCGACACGCAGAGTGGATGCGATGACGTTCGCGATCGGTTCGGGTATTGCCGGTATCGCGGGCTGTGCGCTTACGCTCATCGGGCCAATCGGACCTGCCATCGGGACGTATTACATCGTCGATGCGTTCATGGTCGTCGTACTCGGCGGCGTCGGCAAACTGGTCGGCACCGTATTCGGTGCATTCGGGATCGGCATCTCCAACACGCTGTTCGAGTATTGGACGACGGCTTCGCTTGGCAAGGTGCTGGTGTTTCTGTGCATCGTCGCATTTCTGCAGTGGAAGCCGAGCGGGTTCGTGGCGATGCGCTCGCGCTCTCTGGATAATTGAGATCCGGGACCATAAGGCCCTGGGAAGGTGGAGGACATCATGCCAATCCGAAAACTATCGGCGCAGCGCCTATGGCTGCTTGCCGCGTATGCAGCCGCGGCGGCCGCGCTGTTCTGCGCACCGCTCGTGCTGAGCGATTTTCGCCTTAACCTGCTTGCGAAATTTCTGGCTTACGCCATCGTGGCGCTCGGGCTTGATCTGATATGGGGCTATACCGGCATCCTCAGCTTGGGGCATGGCGTATTCTTCGGGCTTGGCGGCTATGCGATGGCGATGTACTTAAAGATGCAGTCCAGCGGCGGCAGGTTGCCGGATTTCATGGATTGGAGCGGGCTGACGAAGCTGCCGTGGTTCTGGAAGCCGTTTGAATTCCTTCCGTTCGCGATTGCGGCAGGCATATTACTACCGGCGATACTTGCGCTCGTTCTGGGTTACTTTACATTTCGCAATCGCATTCGAGGCGTGTACTTCACGATCCTGACGCAGGCGCTCGTCATCATTACGACGACGCTCTTCATCGGGCAGCAGGCGTATACGGGCGGCACCAACGGGCTTACGGGCTACAGCAAGCTGTTCGGTTATTCGCTCGGTTCGCCGGACACGAAACGCTGGTTGTATTGGGTGACGGTCGCCGCGCTGATCGGCGCCTACCTGCTCTGCCGGGTGCTCGTGAAGAGCCGCTTCGGCAAAGTGCTGCGGGCGATCCGCGATGGAGAAAACCGCGTCCGCTTCATCGGCTACAATCCGGCCATTTATCAAATGGTCGCCTTCGCATTCTCGGCCGCGCTTGCCGGGCTGGCCGGCATGCTGTTCGTGCTGCATGTCGGCATCATCTCTCCGTCCATGATGGGCATCGTCCCTTCGATCGAAATGGTGCTATGGGTCGCGATTGGCGGCAGAGGGACGTTGGTTGGCGCGGTGCTTGGAGCCGTGCTGCTCAACTACGCCAAGAGCACCTTTAGCGAATCGTACCCGAATATCTGGATCGTGTTCATGGGCGCGTTGTTCGTTGTCGTCGTCGTCTTCCTTCCGAAGGGAGCGGCAGGCCTGTTTGGTCAATTGAAACGACTTAGAAGGAGGAAGGCGGCCGATGAAGGAGCAGATGGAGTCCGTTATCCTGCAGTGTGACGACGTGACTGTCGATTTCGACGGGTTTAAAGCGGTACAGGGAATGAATCTGACGCTGGTGAAGGGGGAGCTTCGCTTTCTGATCGGGCCGAACGGCGCGGGCAAGACGACGATGCTCGACGTCATCTGCGGCAAAACGAAGCCGGCGGCCGGCAAAGTGCTCTTCGGCGGCGATAACAGCGGCATCGATATTACGCGAAAGAAAGAGCATCAGATCGCGGAGCTTGGCATCGGCCGCAAATTTCAAACGCCGTCCATCTTCGCGTCGCTCACCGTGCACGAGAATTTCGAAATCGCCATGAAGCAGAATCGGGGTGTGTTCGCGGCCATGCGCGCGAAGCTTCGCAAGGAAGACGGCGAGCGCATCGCAGCCCAACTGGAAATGGTGGGGCTTGCCGAGAAGTCGCAGTGGCGCGCGGGCGGGCTGTCGCATGGCGAGAAGCAGTGGCTCGAGATCGGCATGATGCTGCTGCAGGAGCCGGAGATTTTGCTGCTCGACGAACCCGTGGCGGGGATGACAGACAACGAGACCGAGAAGACCGGCGAACTGTTGGAGGAAATTCGCAAGACGCAGTCGGTCATCGTGGTGGAGCATGACATGGAGTTCGTCCGTAATTTCGCGAGCTTCGTCACCGTCATGCACGAGGGCAAGCTGCTGAAGGAAGGATCCATGGAGGACGTGCAGCGCGATGATCGGGTGGCGGAAGTGTATTTAGGGAAAAGGCGGGATGTCGATGCTAGCCGTTCAACAGCTTGAAGCCGGTTATGGGGAGAGCGTAATCCTGCGCGGAGTCACGCTGCAGGTAAGGCCGGGGCAGGTGGTCTGCCTGCTCGGGCGAAACGGCGTAGGCAAGACGACGCTGATGAAGAGCATCATGGGCGTCATCAAGGCGCGTAAGGGGACGGTGGCTTATAAAGGCAGCGATCTCACCAAGCGCGCCCCGGGGCAGCGGGCGAAGAAAGGAATCGGCTACGTGCCGCAAGGGCGGGAGGTGTTCCCGCAGCTGACCGTGTTCGAGAACGTGCTGCTCGGCCTGGAAGCATCGACGGCAAAACGCAAGACGATCCCGGAATCGGCGATCGCGAAATTCCCGGTGCTGCCGACGATGTACGGCCGCAGGGGCGGAGACCTCAGCGGAGGGCAGCAGCAGCAGCTCGCATTCGCGCGGGCGCTGGCGTCCGAGCCTGATTTGCTGCTGCTCGACGAGCCTTGCGAAGGTATCCAGCCATCCATCGTCGATGATATCCGCGACGTTATCCGTTCCATTAAGGCGGACGGGAAGACGGCGATCCTGCTCGTCGAGCAGAGCTTGGAATTCGTGAAGAGCGTCGGCGACTACTTTTATATCCTGGAGAAGGGCGCCGTAGCTTGGGAAGGCGGCTTAGGCGATTTGAATGAAGAAGTGATTCGGCACTACCTCACCGTGTAAATAAGTTGGCATTGATGTAATAAAACCTGACATACGTGTTGACACATCATGTACCGGGCTTTTACAATAGAGACAAATGTAAGGTTATCTAACAATCGCATATTGGTTCCCGGCTTTGCTTCATCACTTGGGAACGCCATGCTGTCTAGGGTTCCGTGACCGATTGCGGTCAGACTGGTCCAAGAGGCGGCGTATGGTCCAACGTTCCGCGCATATGCGGTACATGGCCATATAACACGGAAGGACAAAAGCCTGGGAGATCTCTCCTTAGGCTTTTTCTTTTTTCGGTAAGATTGGAAACGGCCGTTCGCCGCCTGAGCGGAGGCTGTTTCATCTTCTACAAAGAGATGGGAGTGGGGAGAACATGAAAGTGATGAAACGTTCGGTTGTGCTGCTTATGTTGATTGCCATGCTCACGGCGCTTGCCGGCTGCGGAAGCTCCAAGGAAACGTCCTCTGGCGCTTCGGACGAACCGATCACGATTGCGCTCAGCGCTTGGCCGGGTTGGTTCTTCTGGTATCTGGTGGATGAGAAAGGATTCTTCGAGAAGCATGACGTCAACGTCGAGCTGAAATGGTTTCCCGTGTACAGCGACTCCCTGCAGGCGCTCGCGACCGGCAAGGTGGACGCGAACAGCCAAACGCTCAGCGACACGCTCGCGCCGGCATCCAAGGGGATTGGGCTGAAAGCCGTTCTCGTCAACGACAACTCCTTCGGCGGCGACGCCATTGTAAGTAAGACGGGCATCGACTCCATCCAAGACCTGAAGGGTAAAACCGTCGCGACGGAGCTTGGAACGGTCGATCATCTGCTGCTCTTGACGGCACTGGCCAAGAACGGCATGGATGAGAAGGATGTCAACTACGTCAATATGACCGTGAACGATGCGGGCCCTGCTTTCATATCGGGCAAGACCGATGCTTCCGTACTGTGGGAGCCGTTCCAAACGACGGCGGTCAAAGAAGGCAAAGGCAAGGTGCTCTTCTCTTCCAAAGATACGCCGGGCCTCATTCCGGATCTGCTCGTCTTCCGCGACAGCGTCGTGAAGAAGCGCCCGGACGATATTCAGCACATCGTAGATGCTTGGTTCGATGCCCTGAATTATTTCAAGGATCATCAGGATGAAGCGATTGCGCTCATGGCGAAGCATGCGGAGACGACGCCGGAAGACTTCAAGCTCGGTCTTGCAAGCATCAAGCTATTCACGCCGCAGGATAACGTCAATGCCTTCGGTAAACGCGAGGATTACACATCGCTGGCCTATACGGCGAAGACGACGGCCGATTTCTTGAAGAAGCTCGATATGGTGGATGAAATCAAAGACTTTGACGCTTTGTTCGACTCGCGATTCGTAGAAAAAGCCGCTAAGGAGTGATGAGTCATGAACGCGCCAATACGCCGAAAGCCCCATCGTTTTCAAATCTTCAAGGAGATCGGCGCGAGGCCGTTCGCCTTCACGGCCGGATTGTCCTTCGCGCTGATGCTTGCCTTATGGGCGCTGCTCAGCTATACGAAGGCGGTTAATCCCGTCTTCCTGCCGACGCCGAGTCAGGTGTTGGCGGAGATGATCAAGCAGCTCAGCTCAAGCGTGTACTGGAACTTCATCGGGATCAGCGTCTTCCGGGTATCGGCCGGCTTTATCCTAGCCTGCATCGTCGGTATCCCGCTCGGCATCTTCGCCGGCACGTTCAAATACGGGGAAGCGCTCGTCGAGCCGCCTATGGAATTTATCCGTTACATGCCGGCCGTCGCCTTCATTCCGCTCATTATGGTATGGGCAGGGATTGGCGAATGGGCCAAAATCCTGCTGATCTTCATCGGCTGCTTCTTCCAACTCGTGCTGATGGTCGCCGACAACACGCGCCGCGTCTCCGCGGACTTGCTGCAGGCTTCGTTCACGCTCGGCGCCGGACGTTGGAAGGCGATCGAGACGGTTCTCATTCCCGCTATCCAGCCGCAGCTGATGAATACGCTCCGACTGATTCTCGGCTGGGCTTGGACGTACCTTGTCGTGGCGGAGCTCGTCGCCGCTAACAGCGGTCTCGGCTATGCCATCATGAAGGCGCAGCGCTTCCTGAATACGGATCAAATCTTCGTCGGCATCATCGTCATTGGGCTGCTCGGACTGATCAGCGATCGGATCTTCGCCTTCTTGAACCGCAGATTGTTCCCTTGGGCCTAGGCTTAGGCCGCTCAAGGAGCAAGGCAAGCGTCGCAAGCAACTCCCGTCAAGGGAGAAGAAACGGGAGTGAATGTCATGGAAGCAGTCAAGCAACAGGTAAAAGCGCATGAGGAACCTGCTGTCCCAACATCCGGCAGTACGCGTGCGTCAGGACAGCGCGGCGAAATTGTCATCGCCGGCCTGGGGAAAGTGTACGAATCGAAGAAAAGCCGTTTCGAGGCTTTGTCCAATATCGATCTGAGCATCGGCTCCAACGAGTTCGTGACGGTCGTCGGCCCGTCGGGCTGCGGCAAGTCGACCCTGCTGCGAATCGTGGCGGGATTGGATGAACAGACGGAAGGCTCCGTCACCTTGGACGGTGCCGAAGTGATTGGTCCCGGCGCGGAACGCGGCATGGTGTTCCAAGGCTATACGCTGTTCCCATGGTTGACGGTGCGCGAGAATATCGAGTACGGTCCGAAGCTGCAGGGTATCTCGACGCTGGAGCGCCGGGCGATCAGCAATCATTTTCTGAAGGTCATCAAGCTGGAGTCGTTCGCAACCGCATATCCGAAGCAGCTCTCCGGCGGGATGAAGCAGCGGGTTGCGATTGCCCGCGCGCTTGCCAACCGCCCGAAGGTGCTGCTCATGGATGAGCCGTTCGGCGCGCTGGACGCGCAGACGAAGCTGGATATGCAGGAGATGCTGCTCGAAGTATGGGAGAAGGAGAAGACAACGGTCCTCTTCATCACCCATGATATCGAAGAGGCGATCTTTCTCTCGCAGCGGATCGTTGTCATGGGCGCGAATCCGGGACGGATCCTGAAGACTTTCGACGTCACGCTGCCCGCGCAGCGGACGCCGGAAGTGCGGGAAATGCCCGCGTTCTTGGCGCTGCGGCGCGAGCTTGGACAGCTGCTGAAGCACTGATTGTACGGGTGGCACGGACGGATTAGCCCATTATTCGATATAAGGAGGCGTGATCGTATGAAACGAGAAGGCAATGCAAGGCACTGGCAGGCCCGACTATTGGCTGTGCTTGGTTTCATCGTTACGATGATGTTCTTCCGTCACCCTGCCGCTCGTTGATGAGCGGCTTTTTTTTATGCCTGGACATCCTAAATAATGTTCGGACAGGATCCCCGTTAACTCCTTGTGGAGGGACGGGGATCTTTAAGTTGCAGTCGATTGGATGCAGCTTGGAGAGGGCTGCCGCTTATCGCATATCTACCGTGTATCTACCGCATTTCTACTGCGCTTTTATTGAAATCCCACTACATTTCCACTGTATCTCTACTGTATCTTTACCGCGTCTTTGCTGCATTTCTACCGCATCTTCAACCATCGCCGTTGAATCGTCTGAAGCCTCTTGGTTAATATTGACCCTGCAATTTCAACACAGGTACACCGGACAAAAATGACACATGACACGCTTGTCAGGAATGCTGACAAAGTGCCGAAAAGCCTGACGTTATCCGCTTTCATGGGAAGCGGAAAACGACATATTTACGAGCTGTCGGACGATCGGATACCGTTAGGGTGCAAACGCTAACACGTTCGGTTCGCCGCGGCGAGTATGGCAGGAGCTTGAAACGAAATCATGAAACCAATCATGACCATGAAATCAGGAAGGGGTGATCCTATGCAGGATACAAGAACGGCGATTGCCGGCGGTTCGGCATTGAGAACGGAACAGTCGACGAGACGCTCGAAGCGCACATGGAAGCGAATACTCCAGAATTGGGAGTTGTACATCTTTGTTGCGCCGGCGCTCCTCTACTTCCTAATCTTCTGTTACGGACCGATGTACGGCATTCAAATTGCATTCAAAAACTTCATCCCGACAAAGGGAATTACGGGGAGTCCGTGGGTCGGCTTCGACCATTTCGTGCGCTTCTTCCACTCCTATTACTTCTGGGATCTCCTATGGAATACGCTAAGCATCAGCTTGTATTCGCTCGCCGTCGGATTTCCGATTCCGATCATTCTGGCGCTCGCCTTCAATGAGGTGCGCAACGGGTTCTTCAAGAAACTCGCCCAGACGGTCACGTATGCGCCCCACTTTATATCGATGGTCGTTATGGCCGGCATGATCATTACCTTCATCTCTCCATCGACCGGCATCATTACGCATATCATCGAAGGACTTGGCTTTGAATCGCCGGACTTCCTCACGGATCCGCGCTGGTTCAAGACGATGTACGTCTTCTCGGATGTGTGGCAAAGCGCGGGCTGGGGCACGATCATCTATTTGGCGGCGTTGTCCGGCGTCGATCCCGGTCTTCATGAGGCTGCCATTATCGACGGCGCCTCGCGGATGCAGCGCGTCCGTCATATCAACATTCCGACGCTGATGCCGACGATGACCATTCTCCTCATTCTGAGCATGGGCAGCTTGCTTGGGGTCGGCTTCGAGAAGATCCTGCTGCTTCAGAACCCGCTCAACATGACCTCGTCGGACGTGATCTCGACGTTCGTCTATCGCTCGGGACTCGTGAGCGCCCAGTACAGCTTCTCGACGGCGATCGGCTTGTTCAACTCCGTCATTAATGCGGTGCTGCTTATCGTCGTCAATCAGGTCGTTCGTCGTACGAGCGAGAACAGTTTGTGGTAGAGAGGGGGAGCAACTTGTATGCTAACAGGCGTTAAAGAAAGCGGACGGGACAAAATATTTCTAATTTGCAATTACATCTACGTATTCCTGGCGTTCCTTATCGTGTTCTATCCGTTGGTTTATATGGTCAGCGCTTCTATCAGCGATCCGAAGCTGGTGGGCTCGGGTGAAATGTGGCTGTGGCCGCGAGGCCTGACGCTCGACGGGTACAAGCGGGTGTTCGAGAATTCGAACATTTGGGTCGGGTATAAGAACACGATTATCTATACCGTTGTCGGAACATTGATCAACCTGGCGGTCACGCTGCCCGCGGCGTATGCCTTGAGCCGCAAAGACTTTGTCGGCCGCAATTTGTTTATGGGCCTATTCATGGTCACGATGTTCTTCGGCGGCGGTCTGGTACCGACCTACCTGCTCATCAAGAAACTGCATCTCATCAACACGATCGGGGCAATCGTTCTTCCTACGGCTGCTTCCATCTGGAACATCATCGTCGCCCGCACCTTCTTCCAGAGTACCCTGCCGAAAGAGCTGCAGGAAGCGGCGCAGATCGACGGCTGCACGAACATGAGGCTGTTTCTGAAAATCATCCTTCCGCTGTCGATGCCGATCATCGCGGTCATGGCGCTGTTCTATGGGGTCGGCAACTGGAACAGCTACTTCTCGGCGATGATTTATTTGAACGATGCGTCCAAATTCCCGCTGCAGCTGGTGCTGCGCCAAATTCTCGTCCTGCAGGAAATGGCGGCCCAGGGCGGAGGCGCGCTGGATGCCTCCACGGCTTCCGCGCTCAACAGCAAAGCGGAGATCGCCGCGCTCGTCAAATACGCCGTCATCATCGTCGCGACCGTTCCCGTTATTGCCATTTATCCGTTTTTGCAGCGGTATTTCGTACAGGGTGTTATGATCGGTTCAGTAAAAGGCTGACCTGATCTTGCCATAGCGTGCACCAAGAACATATAGGGAGTTGTTGTCATGAAAAAGATTCGCAAGGCATCATTGATCCTCCTCAGCCTCACGGCATCCGCAACGCTGCTTCAAGCCTGCGGCTCGAATGCAAACACCAGCAATAACGGTGCGAATGCCGGATCCAATGCCGGATCCAATGCAAATGCTGCAGAAGGGGGCGTTAAGAAAGAAGGCTTCCCGATCGTGGACGAGCCGATTACGCTCAAGGTGATGTCGCAGGACGCCGGCGTTGCCGATTGGAAGAAAATGCCCGTTTTGCAAGAGATGGAGAAACTGACAGGCGTTCACATGGAGTATCAGCTTTCGCCGATCGACAGCTTCGCGACGAAGAAGAACCTTATCTTCGCAAGCGGCGATTTGCCGGATATTTTCTACGCAGCCGACCTGACGCCTGCGGAGCAAGTGACATACGGAACCCAAGGCGTATTGGTGCCGCTGGAGAAGTACATCGATGAAGGCTACGCGCCGAACATCAAAGCCATCTTCGACCAACACCCGGACATCCGCAAGTCGTTTACGACGCCGGACGGCCATATCTACTCCCTGCCGAACGTCGATCTTTCGGCGGTATGGTACCGCAGCCCGATGTGGTACAACGGCAAGATTCTGAAGGCGTTGAACGTGACGGAACTGCCGAAGACGACCGACGAGCTCTACACGTTCCTGAAGCGCGTGAAGGACGAAGATCCGAACGGCAACGGCAAGAAGGACGAGGTGCCGCTGACTTCCGTTAAGCTGGATGATCTGCGGATGTTCTTCCTCGGCTTCTGGGGCATCTACGGCGAAGTGTATTATGCCGACAAGGACGGCAAAGTGCATTACACGCCGCAAGAAGAGGGCTATAAAGGCTACCTGACCTTCTTGAACCGTCTATGGAAAGACGAGCTGCTGGACCACGAGACGTTCTCGCAAACGTCGGAGCAGAAGAAAGCCAAAGGCATGAACAACCAAACGGCCTTGTTCAACGACTGGTTCCCGTACTTCACGGTGGGCGGCGAGCCTAGCGGCGATAATCCGATGATGACGCCAGTGAAGAGCGAAGTGCCAGGCTCCCCGGTATACGGCAAGCATCCGGGTCTCTCCACGTACGGAACCTTTGCGATTTCGAGCTCGAATCCGTCGCCGGAGGCGTCGATGCGCTGGATCGACTACCAATACGGATACGACGGCGCGACGCTGTTCGCGCAAGGGCCGGAGAATACGCTATGGAAATATACGAACAAAGAAACGCATGAGAAAGAATGGCTTCCGGTCGAAGGCGGCAAGGATCGCGAAGAAGTTCGCGGCACGTTGACCCCGAACTACGGCTTCATGTCCCCGGGCATGAACTCCGCCGAGTTGACCAAAGGACTGAAGAGCGACTTCGACCGCTGGCTCGACAAGGAGAACGCGGAGAAGCTGGTTCCGATCGCGAAAGCGCCGTTCCCGAACGTCTATCTCACGAACGACGATCAAACGGAAGCGACGACGCTGCTGGCCGACTTGAGCACCTACGTGCAGCAGATGGAAGCGAAGTTCGTAACCGGACAAGAACCGTTGTCCAATTGGGACAAGTATACGGCGCAGCTTAAGAAAATGGGCGCCGACCGAATCGTAGAACTGTACCAAGGCGCTTACGACGGCTGGAACGCGAACAAATAACAAGCCCGACAAGCAAATAGCCAACCCTTCCCGGCATGACCGGGGGTTGGCTATTCTCTTATTCATCTTGTATTTATCTCGTATCCATTGCTTATGCAGTACTTATTCTTGAGCTACTCATCTTCGCCATCGGGCAGCTGTCCGGCGTCGCCGTTCTCGGAGAACAGCTTGCGGTATTGCCCGGGCGTATAACCGGTTTCCTTCTTGAACTTGCGGGTAAAGTTGGGCGTATCCTGGTACCCCACGCGCTGAATGATGTCCTTGAGCGGATCACCGGTTGTACGCAGCTGGAGGCTGACTTCTTCGAGCCGTTTCTGCCAAATGTACTGGATGAAATTAAGCCCGATCTTCTCCTTGAAGGACCGGCTGACATGCGATGGCGAGACGCTGAATTCAAAGGCGACGCTCTCCAGGCTCAGCGAATGATCCATGTAGTGTTCATCGATATAAGCTGCGATCCGATGGATTAACGTCTGTTCTTCTTTCAGGGTGTTCTGCTCCACGTGGCTGCAAATCCGGGAGGCAAGGCTCAGGAAGCTGCGTTCCAGCTCATCGAGCGAATTGCCGAAGATGGCCGCGGGCGACATGTCCTGAACGACGTTTTGAATGCCTAGCTCGGATGCCGTCTTCAGCATCGTATTAAGCAGATCGAAGCAAATGCAGCGCGTAAGCAGGGCGGATGCCGAAGTGGCACTCATGCCCTGGATGGCCGAGCTGATGATCTGGGCGGCGACGTCGTAGCTGCCTTGCTTCAAGCTTTGCGAGAGCTTCATCAGGGTCGTGTTCGGAATCCAATCCGCGTGATCCGGCGTATCCGAGAGCTTCTCGAAATAGGTGACCGATCCGGATCCGGTGGAGGACCGAAGCTCGAAGGCCGAGCAGGCCTCAATGAAGGACTGGTTCAGCTGATCCGGGCTGTCATAGCAGGTACCGACGCCAATCATCGGAACGGTGTCGGTGATGCCGGCCAATCGGCTGTGAACGGCCTCCGCGATTCGTCGGACTTGGCTGAATGCTTCCGTCCCCGCGTCCAGATCGAAGCTGATAATAAGCCCCAGCTGATCGAGCTGCGGAAGCTCTACGCCATAACCGATCGCATGCAGGTCAGGGAACTCGATCTGGTTCAACAGCTTGATGATTTCCTGGCGTTCCTGCCTCTCGCTCGCGGAATCGCCGAGCTCGCCCGGTCCGATGACGGCAACGAAATGATGCGAGCGGTCGAACCGAAGGTCGAACGACTGCTGCAGCTCGGGAGACAGGCTTTGCGCGTTGCCGTATTTCAGCAGCATCGACAGAAAATGATTGCGGGCGAAGGGCTCGTGAAGATCGACGCGCGAGCTGTATTCCTGCAGCGCGGACCGAATCCGGTCGAGCTCGTTGCCGGGCACGGGGGTGTCGGTCCCGCCCGGCGGACGCTTCGCATTCGACTTCGAGGCCGCGAAGTCCACCAGCATCGATATCGGCTGGTATTGCATTCTGGCCAGCAAGAGCGCGATCGCCGCTCCCACAAGGACAATGATCGAGAACAGTAGAATAATAAAGCTTCGGACATGCAGCACGCTGCTGAAGAACTGCGAGCTTGGCATCGCCGTCACGTACGTCCAGCCGTTCGTTTCGGATTTGACGGACACGACCGAGTGCGCGCTGCCATTGATCGTACGGTCGTGGATCCCCGGCGCAAGGTCGATCAGAGACGTCACCGCGGCGGCGGATAACGCCTCGCCCTGACGGTTGTCTACGAGTATGCGGCCTTTGTCGTCCAGGATGTACGTTAGCCCTTGATAGTTGCCGAGAACGGATTCGATCAGGCTGGAAAGCTCGGATTCCCGGATCAGGTACATCACCGTTCCATGCGGAATCGGATTGTTCGGCGTGATGGGAATGAGATACGCGAGCAGACGTTCCGTCATGTTCGAAGATTTCGTAACCGTGTCGGCCGGACGCATCGTCGGATACTTGACGTTGTTGAGGTCCTGGAACAGCTGGTCCGACGGCCAGTTTTGGAAGCTGAAGGTATCGGTGAAGACGTCCAGATCGTACAGGCCTTTGCTGGAGTAGATTTTTCCGTCCTTATGGAAGAAGAGATAGAGCTCGTCGATCATCGAACTGGTAGATTTGTATTGATCCAAGGCCTGAATCGCATCGCCGCTGAAGATCGGGTCATGAACCCGGTACGGCGTCAGCCGTTTATCGTAGGAGATGCGGGAGGCGATCTCGGTTAGCTCCTTGACCCGGCCGTCGACGATCACTTTGGCCTGCGTCAGTTGATTGAGCCGGGATTGTTCGATTTCGGAACGCAGATTCGTGACGGCATTTTCATAAATGAAAATCGTCATCAGTACCAGTGGGATAAGCAGAATGAACAAGTAGGACCAGATGTATTTCAAGAAAAGCTTTGATTTAAAGTAGTTCTTAGTCAAACATGCTGCCTCCTGTGCTGCTGTCGTCAATATGCCTTTCAATCATACCAACAATTTATTTTTTTGCCCATAGAGATGGGAGGAACGGAGGACAAGGACATGAACAACGGAAGCGGAGTGCCGGAGCCGAAAATCGCTTACGCGCCCAAACATTACAGCTGCCGGCGTGCGCAAGGGCCGCTCGAGCTGGACGGCCGTATCGACAAGCCTTTCTGGGCGGCGGCCGAATGGACCGAGGATTTCGTCGATATCGAAGGCGATCTCCGTCCCAAGCCCGCGAAGCGAACCCGGGCGAAGATGCTGTGGGACGAGGCGTACTTTTACTTCGCGGCAGAGCTGGTCGAGGATCAGATCTGGGCGACGTTGACGGAGCGAGACGCGGTTATTTTCTACGACAACGATTTCGAGATTTTCATCGACCCGGACGGTGACACCCATCAATACTACGAATTCGAGATCAACGCGATGAACACGGTATGGGACTTGCTGCTGGTGAAGCCTTATCGAGACGGAGGCCCGCCGGTGAACGGCTGGGATATTAACGGCTTGAAGACAGCCGTGCACATCGATGGCAAGCTGAACAACCCTTCTGCGGTCAATCGCAAGTGGAGCGTTGAAGTCGCGATGCCTTGGACGAGTCTGCGGGAATGCGCGTCCAATGGGCGCCCGCCGTTAGCCGGCGAGTTCTGGCGCGTCAATTTTTCGCGCGTCGAATGGCAGGCCGAGGTGCGGGACGGCGAATACCATAAAGTGATCAACCCGGAGACGGGCAAGCCGTTTCCCGAAGACAATTGGGTCTGGTCGCCGATGGGCATCGTGAATATGCATTATCCGGAGCTGTGGGGCTATGTCGTATTCGCGGACGGAGACGGCGAACCGCCCGCCTTCGAGCTGCCGGCCGACGAGCGGATCAAATGGGAGCTGCGCAAGCTTTACTACCGCGAACGTAATTATTTCGAGGCGAACGGCGAATTCACGGCGGACTCGAAGCTGCTCATGGAGGACGGAGATTCGTGGGTGATCGAGCCCGTCATTGAAACGACCCGCAGTCTGTTCCAAATTACCGCAACGTCTTCGGACGGCAAAGCTATGATCTGCATCCGGGAAGACGGGAAGCTATGGAAGGAGCAAACCGAATGAACCAGCATTCATCCGTATTCTCGCTGGATCCACGTACGATGGAGCGAATCGAGCGGAAATTCCGCGCGAAGCAAGTTCTCGCAGAGGCTCGCAAGCAGGAGCTGTTTGATGTTTTTCAAGAAGCGCTGACCGAAGAGGAAGCATGGGCGCTAAAATACTTATTCGCGTACATGCCCGTGAACGATCTGGCGGATTACGACGGCGCGTTGTTCTTAAGCCATGTCCGCAGGACGCTGGACATCCGGAGGCAGGCGCCTTGGGGCGCACGCGTGCCGGACCATCTGTTCTTGCATTTCGTGCTGCCCTATCGGGTGAATACGGAGAATATCGAAGATTCCCGCGGCGAGCTGCATGATCAATTAGCGGACCGGACGGCGCAATTGTCGATGAAGGATGCCATCCTGGAGACCAACTACTGGTGCCAGGAGAAGGCGACGTACGTGGGTAGCGATCTCCGTACGCTGTCACCGCGCTCCATGATCCGGAACGCGCGCGGGCGCTGCGGCGAGGAATCGACGCTGGCCGTGGCCGCGCTCCGCAGCATCGGCATTCCCGCCCGCCAGGTGTACACGCCCCGCTGGGCCCATTGCGACGATAATCATGCCTGGGTGGAAGCCTGGGCCGATGGACAGTGGTATTACATCGGCGCCTGCGAGCCGGAAGCGCGGCTCAACCAGGGCTGGTTCACGCCGCCCGCGCGCCGGGCGATGCTGGTGAATACGCGGGTATACGCGGATTACTCGGGACCCGAGGCGATTACCCTTGCCGACGAATGGTTTACGGAGATCAACCTGTTGGATCTGTACGCGCCGACGCGCGACATCCAAGTGACCGTGACGGACGGGCAAGGCGAGCCTGTCGCCGGGGCCGAGGTCCGTTTCGAGCTGTACAACATGGCGGAATTGTTCCCGATAGCCGCCGTGCCGACGAATGAGCAGGGCGCGGCCGCCTTCAAGACGGGGCTTGGCGACTTGATCATTCGCGCGGTGAAAGACGGCAAGTGGGGCGAAGCCAAGATTTCGGTGAAGGACTGCGCCGCCGCCCAAATCGTGCTGGATACGACAGAACAGCCATCCGGCATCGCGGACTTCGATATGGTGCCGCCACCGGAACGTGAAGGAGAGACGGTGGAGCCGTTGACCGCAGCACAGACGCAGCGGCACAACAGCCGCCTGGAGGAAGGAACGAAAATTCGAACCGACTATGAGAGTACCTTCCAAGGGCAGGACGAAGCATTCCGTCTCGCGGAGACGGCTGGACTGCCTCCGGAACGCGTATGGAACGTGCTTCGCACGGCCCGCGGCAACAGCGCGGAGATCGCCGCCTTCCTTCGGGAGCGCTCGGGTGAATACGGGGAATGGCCTTTGCGACTGCTGGAGTCGCTGAACGACAAGGATCTGACGGACACGTTCCGTCCGGTGCTGGAGGATCATTTAATCGGTTCATTGGCGGTGCGCGGCGATATCGGCGAGGATGATTTTGTCCGATACGTGCTTTGTCCGCGGGTACTGCATGAAATGCTCGTTCCTTATAGACGCGTCCTGAGAGAAGCCTTCAAGACAGACGAGATCGCGGCATTCCGGTCCGATCCATCCGCATTGGCCCGCAATCTGAAGGAGGGCTTCGGCATCTGGCAGGACGTACCGAATTTGTCTGGGCGAGGAAATCCGGCAGGGACGTACAAGCTGAAGAAAGGCGACCCGGCGTCGCTGGATATCCTGTTCGTGGCCGTCTGCCGGAGTCTGGGGATCCCGGCGCGTCTGCACCCGAGCGAGCAGAAGCCCCAGTATATGAAGCAAGGCAGCTGGCAGGATGCCGTACTGACCGATGCATCTTCCGGTAATCGGGAGCATCAGTCAACGGGTGCGCTGCGGCTGCTTAAGGACGCTGCGGCTTCACCGGATACGCCGGCCGCCTCCTATGCCGAGAATTTCACTGTTGCCCGCCTGGAGCAGGGCAGCTACAAAACGCTGGTCTATCCGCACGGGATGAAAGAGGTTTACGAAGAGCCGTTCGAAGTGGAACCGGGAGCTTACCGGTTAACGTCGGGCATTCGCCTGAAGGACGGCGCGGTCAAGGTACGGTTTGCGTACGTTGACGTTCAAGCCGGAGAAACGACGGAGGTGACCTTAACCTTCCGCGAGACGTCGATCGACATTCCGGATCTGGGCGCGTTCGACCGCAGCAGGCCGATTACGCGGTTGAATGGAACGGGTGCTGCATGGGAGGACCTGCTCGAAGCGGACGGGGCGACAGGCAAAGGCGCTATCGTCGCTTGGCTGGAACCGGAGCGGGAGCCGAGCAAGCATCTGCTCCGGGAACTGAGCGAGCTGGCCGAGCCGCTTGACGCGCTGGGAATCCCGATCGTCCTGCTCATCGGCGATTCGGAATGGACGGCTTCCTTCGATCCCGCCCATTATCCGAAGCTTCCGCGCCGAACGGTATTCGTGCGCGACACAAGCGGCGAAGCCTTGCCGGACGGGCTCGTCCATTCGGCGGCCAAAGAATCCGGATTCCCGCATCTGTTCGTCGTGGACAGCCGGGATCGGGTTCGTTACACCGCTTCCGGGTACAAGATCGGCATGGGAAATGAAGCGATGCAAATCATAGCGGGCCTAGCCTGAATTCATCGAGAGTGGAGTGAACTGTAATGTCTAAACAGTATATCAAGGTCGGTTATGTCGTCGATGAGGCGATGCGGGAGATGACCCGGGAGGATCTGCTGAAGCTTACCCACATCAACGTCGCGTTCGGTCATGTTCGCGAAGACGAGATCGTCACGGAGCATCTGAAGCATGCGGAGGTGATCCATGAATGGAAGCAAGAGCACCCGGAGTTGAAGGTGCTCCTGTCCGTAGGCGGCTGGAGTGCCGGCGGGTTCTCGGAAGCGGCTTCGACCGAGGCGGGCAGGAAGAAGATGGCGGCTTCGGCGGTCCGGGTGCTGACGACGCAGCCTTTTGACGGGATCGACCTGGATTGGGAGTATCCGTGCTACGGCGAAGCGGGAATCGCGTCGAGTCCGGCGGATAAACAGAACTTCACGCTGCTGCTCAAGACGATTCGCGAAGAGCTGGATGCGCTGGGTTCCCGCGATGACCGCCATTATTTGCTCACGATTGCCGCGGGTGCGGACCAGTATTACGTCGATGGAACAGAGATGGACCGGGTGCAGCAGTATCTGGACTACGTTCAACTGATGACTTACGACATGCGCGGCGGATTCCAAGTGCTTACCGGCCATCATTCGAATTTATTCACGCCGACCGGGGACTTGTTCCGGATCAGTACGGACGCCTCCGTCCGCCTATTCGTCGGCGCCGGCGTGCCCAAGGAGAAGATCGTCATCGGCGCCGCCTTCTATTCCCGGCTGTGGAACCAGGTGCCGGACCATAACCAAGGCCTTCACCAAATGGCCGGTACCACGGGAGGTTACGGTCCTTCGTTTACCGAGTTGGCCGCTAATTACATCGGTCAGTCGGGCTATACCCGGTATTGGGATGAAGAGGCTTGCGCGCCGTACTTGTTCAACGGGTCGAGCTTCATCTCTTATGAAGACGAGCAGTCCATCCTGTGCAAATGCGCGTACGTGAAGGATCAAGGTCTCGGAGGCATCATGTTCTGGGAGTACGGCTGCGATAAGACGCACCGGCTGCTGGAGGCCATCAACCAAGGCTTCGTCGGCTAGGCAAGCATAAAGCCATCTCTAAACGGCCATCTCTAACTGTAGAGATGGCCGTTTTGCGCGTTTTGCCGGATGGGAACATCTACCGCCTTCGCCTTTTGCAGGCTGGTCATGCCAAGGCGCCAGATGATGGTTTCCGGCGTCCCGCGCAATGCATAAGAAAATGGGAAGGAATGAATACTATGGTCAGTTCGCTAAACACCTCTTTCAAGGATTCTCTCCTCTTGAATAATAAAGCAGCACCAGCTTCTCAAACGTCCAGTCCAATTCAAAACCTTCCAAGGAAAGTGGGGCAACTAGAACATGAAAGCAACTGGAATTGTCCGTCGCATTGATGATCTCGGCCGGGTCGTCATCCCTAAGGAGATTCGTCGTACACTGCGTATCCGCGAGGGCGACCCGCTGGAAATATTCGTCGACCGCGACGGCGAAGTCATTCTTAAGAAGTACTCCCCCATCGGAGAGCTCGGCGATTTTGCGAAGGAGTATGCGGAATCCCTTTCGGAGAGCACGAATCATATTACGCTTATTACGGATCGCGACAATATCATCGCCGTGGCAGGCGCGCCGAAGAAGGAATATCTGGAGAAGCAGATCGGCGCCATGCTGGAGAGCTGCATGGAGAACCGGAAGACGCTCGTGGAAGCCGGAGGCGGGTCGTTCGAGGTCGTGAAGGACATCGGCGAGACGTTTAGCTCCTTCGTGGCAGCACCGATCGTAGCGGGCGGAGACCCGATCGGCACGGTTGTCCTGCTAAGTAAGGACGAGGCAGTCAAGATGGCGCAGATGGAGACGAAGATGGCGGAAACCGCAGCGGGATTTCTAGCCAAACAAATGGAGCAGTAATCGGCAGAAGATCCAGATCAGCTTTCTTGAAGGACAAGCCTTCAGGGGAGCTTTTTTGCCGTCTTCGGCAGACATGGGCGCGCTTGCGGACTCATCTCGCCTGCGTTTAGGGTATAATGGGAGCAGGAGAAGAGACGGGCAGGTGCGGAAGTTGAAGCAAAAGCAAGAGGAGCGTGCCATCGCCGAAACGGCCGCCGGGCGCCCGGCAAGTTATGGGGATGCGGTCGGGCCGGCGACTGGCGATTCGCGTGCGGAACATGCGGAACGCGCGAAATATAAGGCGCCGGGCGCCGGCCCCGAGCTGCCGCCCGAGGAACGGCCGGCGCCAGACGGCGAGGCGTCGGCGGGACGGCCGCTCGTGAAGCACGGCGGCGGCGGCTCAGGCGGAGCAGGCCCTCGGTTTATGAAGGGCGCGGCATTGATGGGCGCTGCCATGGCGGTCAGCAAGATGCTCGGCACGCTGCAGAAGATACCGCTTCAGAACATCGCCGGCGATCGCGTCTTCGGCATCTATAACGCTGTCTATCCGATCTATCAGCTGCTGCTCGTCATGGTGACGGCAGGCTTCCCGGTCGCGGTATCGCTGCTTGTCGCGGAGCGGGAGACCGCAGGCGATCGGGAAGGCTCGGCACGCGTGCTGAAGGCGAGCGTCTGGCTGCTGAGCGCGGGCGGCATTGCCGGGTTCCTGCTGCTGTGGGCCGGATCGCGGCAAGTGGCCGGCTGGCTGGGCGACAGCGCTGCGGCGCCTGCTGTGCGGGCATCGGCGCTAGCGTTCTGGGTCGCCCCCGCAATGGCGGCGTTCCGCGGGTATTACCAAGGACGCGGACGGATGCTGCCGTCGGCCGTATCGCAGCTCTCCGAGCAGACGGTGCGCGTCGCCGGAATGCTGGCGCTTCTGCTGCTCGGCTGGCATTACGGCTGGGCCGATGATCGGCTTGCCGCCGGAGCGACGGCGGGTTCGGCCATCGGCGGGACGGTAGGACTGGTCTTCATCGTTGCCTATTGGCTGCGGGAGGAGCAGAGGTCCGCAGAGGCGTCAGGCGGAGCCGGACGGGTCCAAGCGCGGGATCGCCGCGGACAGGCTTCGGGGCGCGGTCGAATGACTGCGGAATGGGCCGGTCATGCTGGGAACCAAGCGGGATCGGAAGAGGGAAGACCGGCTCGGGAGCAGGGCGTGATGGTACGGATTAACGGCGTATCAACAGAAGAAGGTAGGCCGAGCCGGGAGCGGTTTATGGCGATACCCGTTAACGGTGACGAAGAGACGGGTGCTCTTGTAGACGCAGAACGCTCTTCAGGGAGGACGCTCGGCGAGCGATCGAGCTTGTTGGCGTTGATGCGGCGGCTTGCGCGGTTGGCGGTACCCGTGACGCTGGGCGCTCTTGCGGTGCCGGCGCTGAACGTCGTGGACGCCTTCACGGTTCCGCGGCTGCTGCACGGAACCGGCCTTGCCCAGGACGAGGCGATGGCGCTCTTCGGCCTGTACAGCCGCGGCCAGCCGCTTGTGCAGCTGGTCGTCATGATTGCCGGCGCGATGGGCGGGGCGTTCGTCCCCGCGCTGGCGCGCTCCCGCGCGAGCGGGGACGCGGCCGCCGTTCGGCAGCAGGGCGCCCTCGTCCTGCGCGCCGCGTGGGGCGTCGGCGCAGCCGCGGCTTTGGGGCTCGTGCTGCTGGCCGAGCCCGTCAATGTCATGCTGTACGCGGACGCCGCCGGCACGCGCACGTTTGCCCTTGTCGGGTGCACGGCACTCGCGGGCACCGTCAGCGCGCTCGCGGCGGCCGTGCTTCAGGGGCTGGGGGCGGTTCGCACCCCCGCCCTGCTCATGCTGGCCGCGGCCGGGTTGAAGGCGGCGCTGAACGCCGCGCTCGTGCCGGCGTTCGGCACGGCCGGCGCCGCCTGCGCCGGCATCGCCGCGCTCACGGCGGCCGCCCTGCTGGGCTCGGCGGCCGCCCGCCGCGCCTGTGGCGCGGCCGTGCCCGCGCGCAGCGCCGCGGGCCCGGGACTCGCACTCGCGGTCATGGCCGCGGTGCTCGTCCTTGCCGAGCGCGGCGGGACCCCGCTGCTCGGCCTAGTGCTGCCGCCGCGGGCGGCAGCCGCTGCGCTCGCGCTCGGCGGCACCGCCCTCGGCGGAGCGCTCTTCGCCGCCGCCGTGCTGCGCTTCGGCGGCATAAGCGCGCGCGAGCTGCGCGCGCTGCCGGGCGGCGATGCGCTGGCCGCCCGGCTGGCCCGCTGGCGCCTGCTGCCCAAAGGCGCCTAGGCTGGCGCCAAGACCAAGGCTCTTCTTTCCTCATTCGAGGGAAAAAGGGCTTTTTTATATCCTGCATATGGCATGTTTATGTAATGATTATGGAATATATATCACTGAAATCAGATCGTGCGTTGTCATTCTGCACAAAAAAAGCATGTTTTTTCGGACATTTCCCCACAATTATGTCAATTATATTTACATATACTTCTTTAAAATCTTACAATGAAGTCGTAAGGACCCAGCGAGATGGCGTATACGAGAGAAGCCGGATGGGATCGAAATACGGGAGGGATACCATGTTTAGACAGGTAACTGGCACAGGAATCGCGATGCTGCTCATCCTGCTGTCGCTCGTGGGCTGCGGCACGAACGCGAAGAACGAGCCGGACTCGAATGTCAAGCCGGCAGCCGACGCGACAACCGCTGAGCCGGCCAATACCGCCTCGGCCGCTGCGGACGAGCCGGCCGCGGAAGCTTCGGCAAGCACGAATTCTACAGATGTCACCTTAATCGAGGGCTGGTATGCAAAAGGCGAGGACGGGGGTTATTTTGCCGGGCTCCAACAAAATTATTATCGAGACGCCGGCGTGAACATGACGATTACGCCAGGCGGTCCGCAGATCTCCGCCATGACGCTGGTCGCTTCGGGGAAAGCCGACTTCGGCATCTCCTACGCGGATGACATCCTGCTCGCGAGGCAGCAGGGCATTCCGGTCGTCGGCATCCTGGCCGGCTTCCAATATTCGCCCCAAGTGCTGATTCACCATGCGGACGACAGGATCGAGAGCTTCGCCGATATTGGGGACCGGACCGTCTACGTGACGCCGGGCACGCTGTATTGGGAGTACATCAAGAGCAAGTTCAAGCTGACGAAAGCGAATCCGATGGCCTACACCGGCCAGCTGGTCAATTTCATCAAGAACAAGAAATCGCTGAACCAAGGCTATATCACGAACGAGCCGTACGCGCTTGCCAACCAAGGGGTCGACGTATCCCTGCTGAAAGTCGCCGATTCGGGCTATGCCAACTATGCCGACGTGCTGTTCACGACGGAGGATTACCTGGCTAAGCATCCGGACGTCGTGAAGGCCGTCGTGCAGGCGAGCCAGTTGGGCTGGAGCTACTATTTGGACAACTACAAGACCGTCAATCCCCTCATCAAGACATACAACCCGGAGGCGACTTTGGACGCGATGAATTACGAGGCGGAGCACGAGAAGGAATTTATTTTGACCGACGAGACCAAGGCGAACGGCATCGGCGCCATGACGGCGGACAGGTGGAACCAGCTGCAGGATCAACTGATCGAGATCAAGGGCTTGAAGGAGAAGCAGGACGTGACGAAAGCCTTCACGACCGAGTTCCTGGCGAAGCCGTAGTTTGATAATGCGCCGCCTATAAGCGCCGGGTCAATCGCGTAACCTCCGCGGCAACCGCGCATGGTCGCCTACCTGGCCATTGCATTAAACCCGCAATTGGGAACCCAAGCCCGCCGCATAGATTCAAGCTGCGCGGCAGTCCGTTTTCCCGGCCAGGCTCCACCTCGAGCGTTCGCTCGAGGTGGATTTTTCTGTTTGAGAGAACGGAGTGTTATAATGAATCCAGTGATGCGAGAAATCATTTCCAGGAGGAATACATACATGCAACCGACCATAACCGTCGTCGGCCTAGGCTCCGGCGACGCCGATCAGCTTACGCTCGGCGTGTGGCGCAAGCTGCAGGAAACCGAGCATCGTTTCGTGCGGACGGACAAACATCCCATGATGCGTTTGTTCGCCGACCATAACCTGACCTATGACTCGTTCGATACATTTTACGAGCAGATGGACTCGTTTCCCGATGTGTACGAAGCGATCGCGAACGCGCTCATCGAGCACGTCCAAGCGAAACAATCCTTGATCTACGCCGTGCCCGGCCATCCGATGGTGGCGGAACGCACGGTGCAGCTGCTCCGCGAGCGCTGCCCAGAGCACGGCATCACGCTCCATATTCTCGGCGGCGAGAGCTTCCTCGATCAAGCATTCACGCGCCTCGGCTTCGATCCGATCGAAGGCTTCCAGCTGCTGGACGCGGCCGACCTCAAGCCGTCCGTCATCCGGACGGAGCTGCATACCGTCATCGGGCAAGTATACGACAATTTCACGGCATCCGACGTGAAGCTGACGCTCATGGAGCTGCTGCCGGACGATCATCCGGTTACCATCGGCCACGCACTCGGCGTGCCGGGCGAGGAACAGATCGTCACCGTGCCGCTCTACGAGCTGGACCGGACGCCGGGCTACGGCAATCTGTCGCTGATCTATCTGCCTCGTTCCACGGACGAGTCGCTGCGCAATCGGAGCTTCGAGCGGCTGCACGAGATCGTCGCGATTTTGCGCAGCCCCGAGGGATGTCCTTGGGATATGGAGCAGACGCACCAATCCATCCGCAAGAACTTCATCGAGGAGACGTACGAAGCGATCGAAGCGCTCGACAACGACGATCCCGACGGCATGCGCGAAGAGTTCGGGGACGTGATCCTGCAGGTCATGCTTCACAGCCAGATGGAAGAAGAGACCGGCACGTTCTCCGTGTACGATGTCATCCAGACGCTTAACGAGAAGCTGCTCTTCCGCCATCCGCATGTATTCGGCGACTCCGCCGCAGGCGATGCGCAGGAAGCGTTGCAGAATTGGGAGCAGATGAAGGCCGAGGAGAAGCGCCGCAAGGGCATCGATCCTACGCAAGCCTCGCAGCTGGACGGCATTCCTCCGGATCTGCCGGCGCTGATGAAAGCCTACAAGATTCAGAAGAAAGCGGCCAAGGTCGGCTTCGACTGGGATGAGATCGGCCCCGTGCTGGACAAGATTCAAGAGGAGCTGCTCGAGCTGCGAGAGGCGATTGCGGAGAAGGATGCCGACGAACAGGCGAGCGAGCTGGGCGATCTTTTGTTCGCGACGGTCAATGCCGCGCGGTTCATCAAAGCCGATCCGGAAGAAGCGCTTGCCCGCACGAATATGAAATTCAAGAAACGATTTTCATATATTGAGGAGCAGCTTCGTATAAGCGGGCGAACCTTTGACCAAACTGATTTAACAGAGATGGATCGTTTTTGGGAGGAAGCCAAAAGGCTGCCCTGAAAACATTTCAGAAGATTCGTCAAAATTCGGCTAATTTCCTCATAAAACACAAAAAAATTTTCCAGTCAGGCAGGATTTATTTGCTAGCAAGCAGAATACTACGTTGAGGAAATCAAGCTATGCGGCGGCTTTCTGGCTGTCTACAACTATATTTGATCGATTAGGAGGATTTTTTACAATGAACAAAACAGACTTGGTGAACAACATTGCGGCAAAAAGCGGTTTGACGAAACGCGACGTAGAAGCAGTTCTGAACGGCTTCCTGGGTGAAGTGACTGACGCTCTTGCAACTGGCGACAAAGTACAGCTGATCGGCTTCGGTACGTTCGAGACGCGCAAACGTTCCGGACGCACGGGCCGCAACCCGCAAACGGGCAACCCGATCACGATCGCGGAATCCAAAGTACCTGCATTCAAAGCCGGCAACAAACTCAAGGACGCCATTAAATAAGTGCGTCTCGATAAATTTCTCAAAGTATCACGCCTGATCAAGCGGCGCACCGTTGCGAAGGACGTATCCGACCAAGGGCGCGTCTGGATCAACGACCGCGAAGCCAAAGCGAGCAGCACCGTCAAAGCCGGCGACGAGCTCAAGATCCAATACGGCCAGAAGATCGTCACCATCCGCGTGGAGCGGATCGCGGAGACGACCAAGAAGGACGAAGCGAGCGGCATGTATACTTTGTTGAAAGAAGAATCCCGCCAGCCCGAGAACAAGCTCGACTGGCAATAAACGAAGAAGGCCTCCCGGCATTCCCGGGAGGCCTTCTTTTTGCTGTGTTTCCCTTCTTAAACTCCTGCTTATCCTTTCTTGCTCTTCGATTTTCCTCTATTTCATCTTGCTCGACGTTCGATCGACCATCGCCTTCGACCCTGCTGCTAGCCTCTCTTTTTATTAGCCGATTGCTTGCCGGCAGACCGGCCGCTTCGATGGCGCGGAGCGCCTTTGGCTACGGATTGGATAGCAGCCGTCGCGCCGATTCCGCCGCCGCCGATTCCGCCCAGCCACTTCATCATGGGCTGTATTTGTTTGTACATCCCATACAATTTCTGCACGTTCGTCATGCCTGTCATGATGCCTTCCATGCCGCCGATGCGGGTGAACAAGTTCTCCGGCCGATTGCCGGGAGCGTTCCACTGCGCGGGGCCGGTCTGGGCATTGATCGCGTTGCCTGCTGCAGGAACGTTGCCCGCGTTGCCCGCTGCAGGAACGTTGACCGCACTCCCGCCGGCTGGACCGGCTCCCATAAAGCCGGGCGCACCGCTGCCGCCGGGCATTCCTGCTCCCGCCGCACCGTCAGCCATGGCAGCCGTCGGACTGCCGGTAGACGTGAGGCGCTGCTGAGGCGCCATTGCCGCTGCCGCCGCCGTTGCCGTGCGGCCGGCCGCACGCCGATTTCGTCCTTGATTTTCTTGCCATGACCGCGACTGCCGCACTCCCTGATGCACGCTTCTTTTCATTCTCGCGCTCACTCCTCCATCTATCCTTTTTTTACTATTCTATGTCTGCTAGCGGCCGCGAGTTTGGGTGAATGGAATGGAGGGGTGAGAGCCTGCACGGTTATCGGAGCCCGCGGCGAAGGCAGTTCGAGGTTACGCTTTTTTCGTTCTAATCCCTGTCCCATCCTCATAGGCTAGTCTCAGTTACCAGTACGCTCGTAGGAGGGGGACGGGGCAATGACGGAGCAAGGAAACAAAGGACAGAAACGCCAGGAAATCAAAATGCTTAATCGCAAGATCCTTGAGATTACCGGCGTCATGAACGTGGAGAGCTTCGATAATGAAGAATTTCTGCTGGAGACGGAGCTGGGCTTCCTGGCGATTCGCGGACAGAATCTGCATATGAAGCATCTCAGCCTGGAGCAGGGGCTTGTCGCCATAGAGGGGCTGGTCCATTCGCTGACGTATTTGGACGGCAATGCGCCCTCGAAGTCCAAGGGCTTATTCGGGAAGATGTTCAAGTGAGCGTAAGCTTAAGCGTTCAATTTTGGACCATGATGACGATGCTTCTCTCTGGGATCGGGATGGGCATCGTTTTCGACGGTTACCGCGTCGTGTCGGACGAGCTTCGAATCAGCCGCATATGGGTGCCGATCTTCGATCTGCTGTATTGGATTGCCGCGACGATCGCGGTCTTTCAGGTGTTGTCCTCCAGCAATCACGGGGAAGTGCGGTTCTACGTGTTTCTGGGTCTCCTCCTCGGCATCGGCTTCTACTACTGGTTGTTTAGCAAAATCACCGTTCGGCTCGTGAAGCTGCTGATCCTTACCGTCCGTGCCGTGACGAATTTTGCGATACAAGCCTTTCGTCTGCTGGTCGTGAAGCCGCTGATTCTGCTCTATCGGCTGGCCAAGCTTATTTTGGCCTTTTTCCGGGCCTTTGCTATGTTCCTCTTGAAAATTGTGGTACAATTGCTTCGTCCGCTCTGGCTTCTTTTCTCATGGATGACCAAACCGATTTGGAAGCCGGTGTTTCGCTGGTGGAATAAATGGGTAAATCCTCTTATCGCCAAGTGGCGCATTGCCGAACGGTACCAGTCGGGCATCAGCACCTTGCAAGGGCTGTGGCAGCGCTGGAAGAACCGCAAGGATTCGAACAAGGATCACGAATAAATCGACGTCAGGAGGCTCATGAAATGACAACGGCAAGCGCGAATCCATCTTCTTCGCACGCGGGCAGCAAACGCAGGCTGAAGCTATGGTTGATGTTCGTTATACTTTTCATGGGCTGGGCACTCTATACATTCGCTACGCAGGTGAATCACCAGAGCCAGGCGGAAGAGAAGCTGGCTGCTGCGAAGAACAAGATCACCGAGACCAACAAGGAATCCGATGCGCTGACGCTCGAAGTGAAGCGTCTCAACGATCCGGAATATATTGGGCTTAAGGCAACGCAGGAGCTGGGCATGGTGAAGAAGGGCGAACGTCCCATCGAGGTATTGCAGCAGCCGTAGTTGGGCGCCAATACGGGTATCCGTCTGTTGCCTTGCTTCTGCGGTTCGGGTATAATCACGTTAGTAACCGCATTTTTCGGCTTACCTTATTCTTACCCGCAGCTCTTGCGGACTGCGGACCTCGAAGCTAGAAGCTTCGCATAACGGTTAGGGAGGAACATTTTTACCTATGGCAATTGAAGTGGGCGCCAAGTTAGAAGGCAAGGTGACAGGCATTACGCATTTCGGAGCATTCGTCGATTTGTCGGGAGGTGTCACAGGGCTAGTTCACATCTCAGAGATTGCCGATAACTACGTCAAGGATGTTAAGGACCATTTGAAGCTGGAAGATGTTGTGACAGTGAAGGTCATTAATGTGGACAAAGACGGAAAAATCGGGCTTTCCATCAAACAAGCAATCGACCGGCCAGAAGGTTCTGTACCTCCTCAGCGCGAACGTTCCGGAGATCGTCCAGGCGGCTTCAGTCGTCCAGGCGGCGGAGATCGCGGACCGGGCGGCGGCGGCTTCAATCGTCCAGGTGGCGGAGATCGCGGACCGGGTGGCGGTGGCGGCGGCTTCAATCGTCCAGGCGGCGGTGGGGGCGGCGGACGTCCTTTCAACAAAGCTGGCGGCGGCAAACCAGCCTATGGCAAGCCTTCGTTCGAGGATAAGGTGTCGCGATTCTTGAAAGACAGTGAAGAGCGTATGTCCTCCCTGAAGAAGAACACGGAATCCAAACGCGGCGGACGCGGAGCGAAGCGCGTTTAATAGCATAGTATCTTTGAAGGCAGTGCCCCCGAGGCGCTGCCTTTTCTGATTTTCAAGACATTTTCAACGACAGCTTGGCCGCATTCCTGGGTCACTCCCCGGCATTTCCGCCTCAGTACCCCCGTTTTATGTCCGCCAACGCGATTGTTATGCAGCCCATTCACGAAATATACCCGCCCACCGCAAAAACTTTTCTCTTGTTCTCACGCAATCCCGACAGGTTCGGACGGCGATTTGTCAGCGTCGGCGCCGACATCGGCCACAGATTTTGTTGAAACCGTCAGTCGCGGAACGGCGCAGCCCACGGTGAATCCCATAAGGACCGCAGGAAAGGCAGCTAGCGACACGCCGCCGCCCGCCGCGGCGAAATTGTCGGAAAAAACTTTGGCGTTGACAACGCTTTCTGACAAACTTTCTTGACTGCCCGATTCTATAATGGCGATACATTAATTTTGAAAAGGGTGGTGCTCCTCACCATGGCAGCGAAACCGAAAGTCGTGATGTTCCCCGGCGTACGCAAAACAAGCTTCGTTCAATCGGCTCTTCATAAAGGGCTGGATCGCACCGGCGTCCTTCGTTTATCAGACCTAATCGCCTCGCGTAAGTGGACGTTCATTCTCATGGCCGTCGGATTTCTCCTTGGACGAGCCGTCATCTTGGAATCATTGGCCCCGTTCGCGGTTGCCTACTTCACGGTCATCTATTTTCTTCGGCGGGATTTATACCTGCCGGTTGCCGCAGCGATCATCGCCGGCAGCTGGTTCGCCGTCACGCCGGAGCCCATATGGATCGCCATGGAGCTTGCCGCCGTCTACTTGCTGATGAGGGGCTTGGAAGCCTTCGAACGGGCGGAGCTCTCATATGCGCCGCTGCTCGTATTCGTAGCAACCTTGCTGGTCAGGCTCTTCGGGGTCGTCACCCAAAGCACGCTCGGGTGGTACGAGCTGATGATGGTCGGCGTGGAGGCATCATTAGCCTTCGTGCTGACGCTCGTCTTCGTGCAAGCCATACCGGTGCTGACCTTCACGAAGAAGACCTCCGCTTTGAAGAACGAGGAAATCATCTGTCTCATGATCATGTTGGCTTCCATCATGACGGGAGCGGTCGGCTGGGCCGTCGAAGGCTTGTCCATCGAACACATCATGTCGCGGTATATGCTGCTGCTGTTCGCCTTGGTAGGCGGGGCGCCGCTTGGAGCTTCCGTCGGCGTCGTCGCCGGATTGATCTTAAGCTTGGCGGACGCGAATGCGATCGTGCAGATGAGCCTGCTCGCGTTTGCCGGACTCCTGGCCGGACTGCTCCGCGAGGGGGGCAAAATGGCCGTCGCCTTCGGGATGCTTCTCGGCTCTTGCATCTTGTCTATCTATATTGGCAACCAGGCGGACGTTATGAATTCGACCTGGGAGTCCGTGGTTGCGGCAGCGCTGCTGCTGGCAACGCCCAAATCGATTACGCGCGTCATTTCGAAATATGTGCCAGGCACGCAGGAACATGTCAAATCCCAGCATGAATACGCCAAGCGCGTTCGGGATGTGACGGCGCAGCGGGTTGCGCAGTTCTCGGAAGTGTTTCGTCAGCTGTCCCGAAGCTTCGGGCAATTCGGCGGCGTACAGGATGAGAAGCAGAAGCGGGAAGAGACCGTCAATCACTTCATGAATGCGGCGGCGGAACAAACATGCAGTACCTGTCATCGGAATACTTCATGCTGGGAGGGGAAATTTTATGAAACCTACAAAATGATGACCGGCATGATGACGGTCGTGGAGGAAGGACGCCGCGTAGGGCCGAAGGAGGTGCCGAGAGAGTGGAGCCAGCATTGCAACAAGCCGCAGCAGGTGCTTGGGGTGATGCAGCAGCAGTATGAACTGTATCAGCATGATTTGAGATGGCGGAAGCAGCTGAGCGATTCGCGTCAGCTCGTAGCCGAGCAGCTGTCCGGCGTATCGCAGGTCATGGAAGACCTCGCGAAGGAGATCAGGAGGGAAGGACAGCAGCTGCATTTGCAGGAAGAACAAATCCGAGAGGCGCTGGAAGGACTCGGTTTATCGATACAGGGCATCGAAGTGATTAATTTGGAGGAGGGGAATGTTGAGATCGAGGTGTATCACACCTTCGGGCAAGGCTATGACGAATGCCGCAAAATCATTGCGCCGCTGCTATCCGACATTCTAGGCGAACCGATCGCCGTGATGGCAGAGAAGCTGCCGGAGAAAGAAGGAGGCGCCGCGCTTGTCATCTTCGGCACGGCCAAGGCATTCGAGGTGGAGACCGGCGTGGCGGGTCTCGCCAAGGGCGGGGATTTGCTGTCGGGAGACAGCTTCAGCACCGTCGAATTGGGTAATGGCAAGTTTGCCGTGGCAATCAGCGACGGCATGGGTAACGGCGAGCGGGCGAAGCAGGAGAGCAGCACGGCGCTCACGATATTGCAGCAGCTGTTGCAGTCCGGGATGGACGAGAAGCTTGCGATCAAGTCGGTTAATTCCGTGCTGCTGCTTCGCTCCTCGGACGAAATCTTCGCGACGGTCGATGTCGCACTCATCGACATGTACTCGGCGAAGACGACTTTTATGAAAATCGGATCAACGCCCAGCTTTATCAAGCGCGGGAACGAAGTGATTCCGATCTCGGCCAACAATTTGCCGGTAGGGATATTGCAGGACATTGACATAGATTTGATTCGCGTTCAGCTGCAGCCCGGGGATACGCTCATCATGATGACTGACGGGATCTACGACGCTCCGGGGCATGCCGTCAACAAGGAAATGTGGATGAAGCGCATCATTCACGAGATCAAGACCGACAATCCGCAGGAAATCGCCGATTCGCTCCTCGATACGGTCGTACGGCACCATAAAGGCGACATTGTGGACGATATGACGGTTGTCGTCGCGAGAGTAGACAAGCATCAGCCCGAATGGGCAACATTCCGCTGGCCTGGCATGACCAAGGTCGAGCGTCCAAGGACGGTGAGCTGAGATGAAGATTATCGATATCATGCGAGGCGCATTTTTTAATAGAAGCAAGGAGACAGCCGCGGCTGCTCAGGTCGGCCAATCCGTGAGCGACAAGGGGATCGAGACGGACGTTCGAGGGGAAGTCGTTATTCAGCTGGAGCGACGGAGAGCCCGTAAGCGCGTGTTGAACGGGCGGACGAAGGTTATGAATCTGGATATGGATCTGGATATGGATCTGGAAATGGATGTCATGGACTTGAACAGCGGGCCGCCGATCTCAAATGACCTGCAGCCTTCAGCGGGGAGCAGCGTGCATAAGCGGGAGGAGATGAAGCCTGTGCCTGCGCAAGAACATCGACTGCCTGATCTGGAGCTCGCGCCGGTAGCGCGTCTGACTGAGGCAGTGCCTGCGCGCTACATGCGTCCGCCGATACCGGCAGCATTCGTTCATGAACAACTGCAGCCGCCGATTGGAGCCGGACAGGCGAAGCAGCGCCAGGCACGCTCGGGGCAACCGAAACAAGCTGCCGATACGGGTCAGGTAAAACGAATGTCGGAACCTAGGCAGCGTAAACGAACAACCTACTCCCAACAGCCGGAACGCGAACCGGCCATCCTGCGGGACCAATGATCGGCGAAGGCTGAGCTCAGCCAAGCCTGCCTGTTTCGGGCAGGCTTTTTGCGTTGTTCCTATGAAGCCGCTTTGTACTCTACTTCCCCCAATCGCGCAAGAATCTCCGACTATACGGATTGTCCCGGCGCATGGCGCGGCATCGGCCATCTCTCGGCGGCTTTCGCCTGCGCGTGCTTACGGTTAGCCTCTCTTAAATGTGGCAATGCTGATAGAACGAGTGCTAGCCAGCGGCAGCGCCTGGGTTTGAATCTCAAGCAATTGGGGGAATGAACAATGAAGCAAATTCTATTAGTGACTGACGGATGCTCTAACGTCGGCGTAAGTCCCGTCATTGCGGCAGCGGAGGCGCATGCTTCCGGCATTACGGTCAACGTCGTCGGTATCGTGGACCAAGGGGATCTTGTCGAATTCGGCACGAATGAAATCGAAGAAATCGCGAAAGCCGGAGGCGGCCTCAGCCGGCTGTCCCATACGCGCCAACTGTCCCAGACAGTGCAGATGCTCACGCGGAAGACGGTCGTGCAGACGATTCAACATGCGGTTCACCGCGAGTTGAAGCAGGTTCTCGGCGCGTCTTCGATCGAGGAGCTCCCGCCTGATAAACGGGGCGAGGTCGTTCGCGTCATCGATGACCTCAGCGAGACGAGCAGTCTGAGCGTGGCGCTCCTGATCGACGCCAGCGCCAGCATGAAGCCCAAGCTCCATGCGGTCGAGGAAGCGATTCGCGACCTGGCGATCAGCCTCAAATCGAGACAGGGCAGCAGCGAGCTCGCCGTATTCCATTTCCCCGGTTCCGCCTATGGGGAAGACTGCAAGCTTGACCTCGACTGGACACGGGATATCAGCGGCGTGAACGCGATTTTCCCGCGGCTGCAGATGCGCGGCACGACGCCGACGGGTCCGGCCATCCTGCATGTCATTGATTTTTACCAAAAAGCCGATTATGGTAATAGGAAGAATGATGAAACGGACGGGATGATGAGTGACTACGTCGTTTGACTGGAGCCTCCCGCGCGGCACGCCGATCCGGGGCAAGTGGAAGCAGGGTACTTACCGGGTGGAGAGACCGCTCGGCGAGGGTGCCAACGGTAAGGTGTTCTTGGTGGAGCGGCAGCGGTATTATTACGCCCTGAAGATCGGGGCAGACGCCGTAGATCTTCAGTCCGAAGTGAATGTGCTGCAGTCGATCGCCAAGCAGAAACAGAAGCAGGGCTCCAAGTCCGGCGCATTTCTGGTTGACGTGGACGATTACCAGGCAGCGGATGGCAAGGATTACCCATTCTACGTCATGCGTTATATCAAAGGCATGACGCTCGGCGATTACTTGCAGCGTCAGGGCAAGGAGTGGTTTCCCGTCGTCGGCTTTCATCTGTTGAACAAGCTGGCGGAGCTGCATGAAGCGGGCTGGGCCTTCGGGGACCTGAAGGTCGAGAACGTCATCGTTGCCGACTTCGGGCGGCCGGAGTTAGTAGACTACGGCGGCGCGACTGCATTCGGCAAAGGCGTTCGACAGTTTACGGAAATTTATGACCGCGGTTATTGGAACGCCGGATCGCGCACGGCCAATGCGAGCTACGACCTATTCTCTTTTGCTGTCCTTTGCCTGCAGCTGCACGAAGGCCGCAGACTTGCCCAGCTGTCGGCTGGACTGCTGCCTCAGACGCGAACGCAGGAAGAACTGGCGAAGCTTGCGGCGACGAGCCCGCAGTTGAAGCCGATGAGCGGCTGGCTGCGCAAGGCGTTCTATGGGGAATTCGGTAACGCGCGCGAAGCGGCGGCCGCCTGGCAGCAGTGGATGCATCGGCCGAGCCGCGAGCGGAGCGGACCGGGTGCGCCGGCCCCGCGCTGGATGAAGGGCTTGTTCGCCGCATCGGCGGTCGTGCTGGCCACCACGGTCTATTGGCTGCTTCGTTCAGGACTGTAACGGATTCCTTCGCGCAGTTCGCGTCTTGATGCGTTCGCATCCGTTGTCGCGTCCGTTGCTTTGACGTTAATCGCTTAGGCGGAGACGGCTAGCTGGAAGAGTAGCCGTGCAGGAAGGAATGAAAGAAGTGGATGAATGGCTTGGCGAGCTGATAGAGCTTGCCAGAGAAGAAAAGCTTTGGTCGGCGGGCGATACGGTCGTGGTGGCGGTCTCCGGCGGACCGGACTCCTTGGCGCTGCTGCATCTGCTTCACCGTCTGGCCGAACCGGAGCAGCTGTCGCTGGTAGCCGCCCATCTCGATCATGGATTCCGGGGCGAGGAGTCCGCGAGAGAAGGGGAAATCGTTCGGCGATACGCCGCCGAGCTCGGTATCCCCTGCGAATCTACCTTTATCGATATGCCGGCTTATATAGAAGAATCCAACATGAACAGCCAAGCCGCTTCGCGGGAGAAGCGGTACGGCTTCCTTCATGGCGTCGCCCATACATATGGCGCATCCCGGATTGCGCTTGCCCATCATGCCGACGATCAGGCTGAAACTGTCCTCATGCGAATCATACGCGGAACCGGACTTGCCGGGCTTGCCGGCATCCCGATTTCCAGATCCGAAAAAAACGTGGAACTTATTCGGCCGCTTTTGCGTAAATACAAGGCAGACATCCTGCGCTACTGCGATTTGTGGGCTATTCCGTACAGTCATGACAGCAGCAACGGGCAGAAGCACTATTTTCGCAACCTTGTCCGGTTGGATATCCTGCCGTACCTGTCGGCGCATAACCCGCAATTGCCGCAGTCACTCGCCCGATTGGCAGAGCTTGCAGCCGCCGAGGACGACTGGCTGGCTCAAGAAACGAGGGCGGTTTACGAACGCTATGTCCTGCCGCACCGCGAAGGATGCCAATTGAACCGCAAAGCGCTGCTCGGTTTGCACGTCGCTTTACAAAGGAGATTGATTAAACTAATATTGAACTATATTGGCTTGGAAACGGATCCCTCCTCATTCGACAGCGTAGAAACGATACGGTTTGCGGCCTCTGAGCGCGCGGCCGCGACGTGGAGCCTAGATGCGGGCGGCGGTATCCGGTTCATTCGTGAGTACGACAATTTGCTGTTTGTCCGTTCCGTTGCGGGAGAGAGATCATCCTCCTCAAGCGGCTACGCTTATGCGGTGACAGCGGGCGTAACAACCTTGAAGCTGCCAGAAGCAGAAGGGCAATTGACGTTTGAAGCCATGGCAGGATCAGCCGCACGCAGACCGGGCAACCGGCTTGAAGCACTGTTCGACGCCGATCTGATTCATTATCCGCTCACGATTCGTAACCGGCAGCCCGGGGACCGCATGGCGGTGCTTGGTTTAAACGGCACCAAAAAAGTACAAGATATGTTCGTTGATGATCGCGTTGCTCCCTCGCGTCGCGAGGTGTTGCCGATTGTTGTCGACGCCAATGGATTTGTGCTATGGATTCCAGGCATTCGCAGATCGGCACTGGCTCAAATCACGGATTCGACAAAACGCGTCATGCGCATGAAAGCGCGGTTTGCGTCGGATTTTAACGGTTGACCAATTGTCCGAATAAGATGCGCGGAACCATTCATAGTATAGGCAAGAAACATTTAGGAGGGCCCGAGTTGCTGAACGACATTCAAGAAGTGCTTTACGACGCAGACCAAATTCAGCAGAAGGTACAAGAGCTTGGCGAAACCATCAGCCGTGAGTTTGAAGGGCGCAACCCGCTTGTTATCTGCGTGCTCAAGGGCGCATTTATTTTTATGGCGGATTTGGTGAAGACCATTACGATTCCGCTTGAGATCGATTTTATGGCGGTGTCCAGTTACGGTCAATCGACCAAGACGAGCGGCGTCGTCAAAATCATCAAGGACCTCGACGCTTCGGTGCAGGGTCGCGACGTGCTCATTGTCGAGGATATTATCGACAGCGGGCTTACGCTCAGCTACCTCATTGACGTGCTCGAGCGCCGCAATGCCAAATCCATCACGCTTGTTACGCTGTTCGATAAGCCGGCGGGCCGCAAGGTGGAGTTGGAAGCGGACCATAAAGGCTTTGTTCTTCCTGACGCGTTCGTCGTCGGTTACGGGCTTGATTATGCGGAGCACTACCGCAATTTGCCGTTTATCGGCATCTTGAAGCCCGAGGTTTACGAGAAGTAATGAGGCAGACATGGATGCAATCCCGCCTTGTTAGAGGCTCCCGCACCCGGGGGCTTCTCGTGCAAGGTCAACTTATTTTTTGCGTCTTGAGAGGAGGTAGGGGATGAATCGGATCATCCGCAATACTGGCTTTTATTTGATTATTTTTTTGGTGACCGTCGGGATCTTCCAATTTATCAGCAGCCAAAACGATTCCAGCACGGAGCTTACCTATGACCAATTTAGGACGGAGCTTCAGAACAATAACGTCGCTGAGCTGGCGTACCAATTCGACGGGTATTCGTACTTAATTACAGGTGAGTACAAGACCAAGCCGGAGGGGGCAGACTCTGCTCAATTCTACACCCACTCCAACGTTGAAGAGTTTGTCGTCAAGGAAGTTTACGATGCGCAGGCCAAGAACGGATTCCAAATCAAGAGCAAGCCGATGGAGGGCCAAAGCATTTGGCTGACCTTCCTGACGTCGATCATTCCGTTCGTGATCATCTTCATCCTGTTCTTCTTCCTTATTAATCAAGCTCAAGGCGGCGGCGGCAAAGTCATGAACTTCGGCAAGAGCCGTGCGAGGTTATATAACGAAGAGAAGAAGCGCGTCACGTTCGAGGACGTGGCAGGCGCCGACGAAGAGAAACAGGAACTCGTCGAAGTGGTCGAATTCCTCAAGGATCCGCGTAAATTCGCGGCCGTCGGGGCAAGAATTCCGAAGGGTGTCTTGCTGAACGGCCCTCCGGGTACCGGTAAAACGCTCCTTGCTCGCGCAGTTGCGGGCGAAGCGGGCGTGCCGTTCTTCAGCATCTCCGGTTCCGATTTCGTGGAAATGTTCGTCGGTGTCGGCGCATCCCGCGTGCGTGACCTGTTCGAGAACGCGAAGAAGAACGCGCCTTGTATTATCTTTATCGATGAGATCGACGCCGTCGGTCGTCAGCGTGGAGCCGGACTAGGCGGGGGACATGACGAGCGCGAGCAAACGCTCAATCAGCTCCTCGTCGAAATGGACGGCTTCGGCGCGAACGAAGGCATCATCATCGTAGCGGCAACGAACCGTCCGGACATTCTGGATCCGGCGCTTCTTCGCCCAGGACGCTTTGACCGTCAAATCACGGTTGACCGTCCGGACGTGAAAGGCCGCGAAGCGGTACTGAAAGTGCATTCGCGCAACAAACCGCTGACGCGCGACGTGAAGCTCGACGTCGTTGCCAAACGTACGACAGGCTTTACCGGCGCGGATCTAGAGAACCTGCTTAACGAGGCAGCTCTCCTGGCAGCCCGCCGCAACAAGAAAGACATCGGCATGTTGGAAGTGGACGATGCCATCGATCGCGTCATTGTCGGTACGGAGAAACGCAGCCGTGTCGTCAGCGACCGCGAGAAGCGGATCGTCGCCTACCACGAAGCTGGTCATACGATCGTCGGCTACTTCCTGGAGCATGCCGATCAAGTGCACAAAGTTACGATCATTCCTCGGGGTAAAGCAGGCGGCTATGTCATCATGCTTCCAAAAGATGGCGACCGCATGCTGGCAACCAAACAGGAATTACTCGATAAAATCACTGGTTTGCTTGGCGGACGCGTGGCCGAAGAAGTCTTCATCGGCGAAATCGGCACCGGCGCTTACAGCGACTTCAAGCAAGCGACGAGCATCGTACGCGCCATGATCATGGAATACGGCATGAGCGACAAGCTCGGACCTATGCAATTCGGCAGCTCGCAAGGCCAAGTATTCTTGGGCCGCGATATCGGACACGAACAGAATTACTCCGATGCCATTGCCTATGAGATTGACCAGGAGATGCAGTCGATTATCCAAGAATGTTATGCACGAGCGAAGAAGCTGCTTACCGAGAAGAGCAAGGAAGTGCATCTCATTGCGCAAACCTTGCTTACGGAAGAAACACTCGAGATCGAGCAAATCAAGCGCCTGATCGAGAGCGGTTCTATCAACGGAGGCGGAGAGGGAGAAAGCGGTTCGTCGCCTTCCCCTGTAACCGATGAGCCGAAAGGCGAGCCGATCATCGATACGATCGGCGGCGTGAAAGTGCGCATTCAATCGAAGGAAGCCGGCGATCTCGCCCCTCCAATCGATCCGGACAGCGGCAACGACGACGGTTCGAAACAATCGTAAGTTAGGGCACGGCGAAGCTGTCCATCGCAGAATTTACTGCGGTGGGCAGTTTTTTTATGCGCAAGACGCGATTTTGGCAATGGAACGGCATGCAGTCGAGAAGAATCAAGCCTGGGGGACCCGTGCGTTTCAAATCCGTCCTCACCTGCCGATAACGGCCAAAACGGCCGCTTTTATGAGTTGACAGCATACCGCGCCTTGTGTAAATTAAATGTTAATCACTTGTAACGCCGACTGTGAATCAAGGGTTTGAAGGCGGGGGCATGCTAACGGCAGCCGTCACGTTCAAGCTTGCAATTCTCGATTATATAGCTGCACAAACAGGTGAAAGGGCGAATGGGCCGATTTATTTTGTCAGAGTTTGTGCATCTGTTCACAAAGTTAGTGAAAAGAGGAGAAGTAGCCATGGAAGCATTAGCTCTCGAGCGGAAAGCGGAGCAAAACCGCGAACTGAGGGAACGTTTGATGCAGCTGAAGAAAGAACGTAACGCCATCATACTCGCGCATTATTATCAACGGGACGAAATTCAAGAGGTGGCCGATTTCCGGGGAGACTCTTTCCTGCTTGCGCAGAAAGCAGCCGAAACCGATGCCGACGTCATCGTATTTTGCGGCGTTCATTTTATGGGCGAGAGCGCGAAGATTCTGGCTCCGAACAAAACCGTTATCATTCCGGATGAACGAGCCGGCTGCCCAATGGCGGATATGGTCAACGTGGATGGCTTGCGCAAGCTGAAAGCGCAGCACCCGAACGCGAAAGTGGTCACCTACATTAACTCCTCTGCCGAGATCAAAGCGGAAACCGATATTTGCTGTACGTCCGCCAATGCGGTGCGCGTCGTGAACTCCGTCGATTCCGATGAAATCATTTGGGTGCCTGACAAGAATTTGGGCCATTACGTCCAACAGTTAACGGACAAGAAAATGATCATCTGGGAAGGCTATTGCAACACGCATGACATGCTGACGGTGAAAGACGTCGAAGAAATGAAGGCGAAATACCCGAATGCGCAGTTTGTCGTGCATCCGGAATGCCGTCCGGAAGTCGTGGAGCTCGGCGATTTTGTCGGCAGTACGACCGCGATCATTAAATATTGCAAGGAATCGGATTGCCAAGAATTCATCGTCGGCACGGAGGACGGCACGGGATACCAGCTCCGCCTGGACAGCCCGAACAAGACGTTCCATTTTGCAACCAAGTACTTGGTGTGCCCGAACATGAAAGTCAACAACTTGAAGAAGCTTGTGAAATGCTTGGAGACGATGCAGCCGCAGATTTATGTCCCTGAAGACGTTGCCAGCAAGGCTCGTCTATCCTTGGAACGCATGCTGCAGGTGAAATAAGATGCGGGGCCTACTTTCCGAAGAGAGGAAAGCATCGAATATGATTCCACGTTACCTCGTCGATGTGCAGCTGGAAAAGCTGCCGGTTATTTATAAAGACGTCATTGTCATCGGGGCCGGCATCGCCGGTCTTTTTACCGCGATTAAAGCAAGCGAGGACAATGACGTCCTGATGATTACGAAGAAGTCGCTGCTCGACAGCAACACGCGTTATGCGCAAGGCGGCGTTGCTGCCGTTATCTCGGAGGACGATTCCCCGGCTTATCATCGTCAGGATACGCTGATTGCCGGGGCAGGGCTCTGTTCCGTCGAAGCCGTGAACGTTTTGGTGCATGAAGGCACGATGGGCGTTCAGGATCTGGTGAAGATGGGCACGCAGTTTGATGTCGAGAATGGCGAATTCGCTTTAACCAAAGAAGGGGCGCATAGTCAGCGGCGTATTTTGCATGCGAATGGCGATGCTACCGGATTCGAGATCGTTCGTGCACTGTCGGAGAAAGCGGTGGCTAATCCCCGCATCGATGTGTGGGACGATCATTTTGTCATTGATTTGATTACGGACGGACAAGTATGCGTGGGCGCACTGGTTCAGAAACCGGACGGTCAGCGTATGATCGTGCGCGGCAAAGCGACGGTTCTCTGCTCTGGCGGAACCGGTCAGCTCTACCGTTATACGACCAATCCGGAAGTCGCAACAGGCGACGGCATCGCCATGGCATACCGCGCCGGCGCCGATATCCGGGATATGGAATTCGTTCAGTTTCATCCAACCTCGCTCTGTTACCCGGGGGCTCCGCGATTCTTGATCTCGGAAGCCGTCCGCGGCGAAGGCGCCGTGCTGCGCAATATTAGAGGCGAGCGGTTCATGGAGAAGTACCATGAGCAGCTTGAGCTTGCTCCTCGCGATGTCGTGGCGCGCGCCATCGTAACCGAGATGGAAGAAACGAAGTCGCCGTTCGTCTATTTGGACGTGACGCATGAATCCGCGGATATGGTCCGTCACCGTTTTCCGAATATCTATGAATATTGCTTGAGTTACGGATTGGATTTGACGACGGACTGGATTCCGGTTGCACCTGCGGCGCATTATATGATGGGCGGAGTGAAAACGGATCTGCACGGCGAAACGAACTTGTCCCGGCTGTTTGCCTGCGGAGAGTGCTCGTCGACGGGCGTTCACGGGGCGAATCGGCTTGCGAGCAACTCGCTGTCGGAGGCGATCGTATTCGGGCGCCGGATCGTGGAGCGGATTAATTCGCTTGCTCCGCTTGAGGAGCAAGACGTTCGTCTGCATATGGATTCGCTGGAGCGGAGCGAGGCTCCGATTCAGGCGGTCGTGGAGAAACGGCTAAAGCTGCAGAAGATTATGGTGCGTTATGCGGGTTTTCGCCGAAGTGCCAGCGGTCTCAGTAAAGGGGCGGAGGAGCTGGGCCGGCTCAATTCCATTTTCCGGACGGTGATTACCAAGCGCGAGGAATATGAATTCGCCAATTTGTTGACCTGCGCGATGCTGACCACGAACGCCGCCGCGATTCGCGAAGAGAGCCGCGGAGGACATAGCCGCGAAGATTTTCCGGAACGGGACGATCTGGTGTGGCGTAAACATGTCGTGCTCAATCGCGATCACGGCCTAACAGAGGAGCGGATTGAAGATGTTTGAGATTATGGCGGGAACGCCCGGCGGCATTAGCGCGGAGACGGCGCGCGCGCAGATCCGGGCATGGCTTGCGGAAGATATAGGTTCGGGCGATATTACGAGCTGGGCGACGATTCCTGTTGGAAGTCGGTCGAGTGCGGTTATTCATGTGAAGGAAACAGGCATACTAGCTGGTATTCCGATCGCGCGCCTCGTGTTTGAAGTCGTCGATGCGTCGCTTGAATTTCGTCCGCTAGCGGCTGACGGCGACAAAGTCACGAAAGGCGACGTGATTGCCGAAGTCGAGGGCAGCACGCACAGCATTTTGACCGGCGAACGTCTTGCGCTGAATTTGATGCAGCGGATGTCCGGCATCGCTACGAAGACGCGCGCGTTTGTCGATGCGCTGGAAGGGCTTCCGACGCGGTTGGTCGACACGCGCAAGACAACGCCGGGGCATCGCCAGCTGGAGAAATACGCAGTACGAGTCGGTGGCGGCTTCAACCACCGGTTTGGTCTCTACGATGCCGTGATGATCAAGGACAATCATATCAAAGGCTCCGGGGGCATTACCGGCGCCGTGAACGCCGCGCGTCACGCGATTCCCCATACGATGAAGATCGAAGTCGAGACAGAGTCGCTGGAGCAGGTAGAAGAAGCGCTCGCATGCGGCGCCGATATTATCATGCTCGATAATATGCCGCATGACCGAATGCGCGAAGCCTCCGCGATCATTAAGGCTCGTGCTGCCCATGTGATCGTCGAAGCATCGGGCAATGTCCGACTGGATACCGTCCGTGCGATCGCGGAATGCGGGGTTGATGTGATTTCCGTCGGCGGACTTACCTATTCGTTCCAATCCTTGGACATCAGTCTGGACCTCCATGGGAAGAAAGGTGGCGCTACCGCTTGATCGTTGTCGTCGACGTAGGCAACACGAACATTGTGCTCGGCATCTACGAAGGGCGTAAGCTTGTATATCATTGGCGCCTCAGCACCAATCGCTCGGCGACCGTGGACGAGTACGGGATTATGATTCATAATCTGTTCCAAATCGCGGGCGTGAGGCTGGATCAAATTCAAGGCGTTATCATTTCCTCCGTCGTGCCTCCGCTGATGCGCACGCTGGAGCAGCTGTGCCAGAAATATATGCGTAAAACGCCGCTTGTCGTCGGTCCAGGCATTAAGACCGGGCTGAATATCCGTTACGAGAACCCGCGCGAGGTAGGTGCCGACCGGATCGTCAACGCCGTAGCAGGCATTGAGAAATACGGATCGCCGCTCATCGTCGTCGATTTCGGAACGGCTACGACGTTCGATTATATCGATGCGAACAGCAATTATTTGGGCGGCGCGATCGTGCCGGGTATCGGCATCTCGACGGAGGCGCTGTATCAACGCGCCGCCAAGCTGCCGCGGATCGAGCTGGTGAAGCCGAAGAGCGTCATCGGTCGGAATCCGACTACCTCCATGCAGGCTGGAATTATTTTCGGCTATGCAGGTCAGGTGGATGGCATCGTCTACCGGATTCGCAAAGAATTCAACGTTAATCCGCGGGTAATCGCAACCGGCGGTTTGGCTGATCTGATCGCCGCGGAATCGGAAACGATCGAGGAAGTCGATCCGCTGCTCACATTAGAAGGACTTCGCATGATATATGAACGCAACCAAGATTAGAAACATTTCGTCTAAATAGAGAAATGCAAGGAGTAAGGAGGCCATCACTACTATGGCAAAGGATGCATTGAAACACGATTATCTTGTTCGAGGTACAGCATGGAACGGTCAACTGCGCGTATTTGCCGTCCAAACGACGGAGCTGGTCGAGGAACTGCGCAGACGTCACCAAACGATGCCGACAACGACGGCTGCTCTTGGGCGCACTGCCACGGCGGGCGCAATGATGGGGGCCATGTTGAAAGGCAAGGAGAAACTGACGATTCAAGTCAAAGGCGACGGCCCTGTCGGTCAAATCGTGGTCGATGCCAACGCAAACGGCGAGGTCCGCGGTTATGTGGATAACCCGGAAGTGCAGCTGCCAAGCAATGCACTGGGCAAGCTGGACGTGGCAGGCGCTGTGGGTAGCACCGGCTATATCCATATCATTAAAGACTTAGGTCTGAAAGAGCCCTACCGTGGAAGCACGCCGATCGTTTCGGGCGAGCTCGCGGAAGACTTCACGTATTATTTCGCCACCTCGGAACAGACGCCGTCCGTAGTCGGACTTAGTGTCCTCGTAGATGAATACGGCCGCGTGATCACGGCAGGGGGCTTTATCGTACAAGTCTTACCGGGTATGACCGAAGAAGGAATTACGCGGCTGGAGACTGCGATTGCGGGACTGCCGCCGATCTCGGCGCTGCTTGAACAAGGGGAGACGCCGGAGGGGCTGCTGCGCTGGGTCGTCGGCGAAGAGCTTCAGCTTATGGATGAACTAGACATCGTCTTCAAATGCCAATGTACCAAAGAACGCGTGGAGCGTACTCTCGTCAGCATGGGTGAGCAGGAGCTGCAACAGTTGATTGATGAAGACGGACAAGCTGAAGTCGAGTGTCATTTCTGCAACGAGAAGTACGTATTTGACCGTCCGCAGCTGGAAATGCTGCTCGAACAGGCGAAGCCGAAACCGATGCATTAACAATGTATGAACGATGCATGAACAATGCATCATCAAGCATGAACGATGCATGATGAATGCATTAGAAATGCAGTACGGATGCATTAATCGGAGGCCGAGCGATCATGAATAAAGACCGGGTGCTGAAGCGCATCGTGATGCTTCAAGCATTGTGTTTGATCCTATTGGCGTTGATCGTCGTGTACCGCGTGCTGCTGCCGCCGCGAGCCGCACCTCAGCTGCCGCCGGAAGGCGCGCAGGATCACAATAGCACGGGGTCTCCAGCGGGTTCGTCCGCGGAGGCGCCGGGCCCTATTGCGGCCAAAGTAGGCGATGAGCAGATCACGGTCAAGGAGCTGGAAGACCAGCTGCGGCTGCAATACGGCGAAGACGTACTGCGCACGCTAATGGTGCGGGCGGCGATCCGGATGGAAGCGCTCGCTTACGGACTGCAGGCTACCAGCGGGGAGCTGGATCGAGAGCTTGCCGCTTCGATGGCCGGCTATGACAGCGAACAGCAGTATTTCGATACGATGAAAGACCAGCTGGGCTTGACGCAGGCGGAGATTCGCGAAGATGCCAAGTACTCGCTGTTGCTGCAGAAGATTGCGGTGAAGCTGACTTCGGTCAGCGAAGCCGATGAGGATGCCTACATTTCGGACAACGTGCAGGAGTTCGCGCCGCATACCCAGCTCCGCGTCTCATGGATTGTAACGGCCACGGAGAAGGAAGCCGAAGAGGTGCTGGGAATGCTGGCGGATGGGCAGGATTTCGCAATGCTGGCTAGAACGTATTCCGTCGATGAAGACACGGCGCCTGACGGCGGCGATCTCGGGTATATCGATAGCGAAGATCCGATTGTCGACCAGCATATGCTCGAGGCGGCGAGACAGCTCGGCGTAGGGGAGACGGCCGGACCGGTCGAAGTCGATCAAGGGCAGGCCGTCCTTCTCCTGACCGAGAAGAAGACGGATGAACAGCTCGACCAGCAGCAAATGCATGACAAGGCTCGGCGAGAAATCGCCGTGTCTAAGCTGAACGGGGAACGGACGATCGAAGACCGTTTGTTAACGAAATATAATGCTGTGGTCATGCCGTAGTACCGGGTCCAAGATCCTACTGCACCGAAACTCGCTATTGACAACCACTGGTGGAGATTGTTAATATGTAGGTAATACCAACTGAATTAGTCGGAATAAGGAGGAGCAACTTTCATGGCTAAAATTGTACAGAGCGTAACAGAGCTAATCGGGGATACGCCGCTGGTCCGTTTGAACCGTTTGGTGCCGGAGGACAGTGCTGAAATTTACGTTAAACTGGAGTACCAGAATCCGGGTGCAAGCGTTAAGGACCGGATTGCCATCAGCATGATCGAAGTTGCCGAGCAAGAAGGCCGCCTCAAACCAGGAGATACGATCGTTGAGCCTACGAGCGGCAACACCGGTATCGGTCTTGCAATGGTCGCTGCGGCGAAAGGCTACAAAGCCATTCTCGTTATGCCTGAGACGATGAGCGTTGAGCGCCGTAACCTGCTACGCGCCTATGGTGCGGAGCTTGTTCTGACGCCTGGAGCAGAAGGCATGAACGGTGCGGTTCGCCGTGCAGAGGAGCTGCAAGCGGAGAACCCTTCCTACTTTATTCCGCAGCAATTCAAGAACCAAGCGAACGTGAAAATTCACCGCGAAACGACAGGCCCGGAAATCGTGGAAGCGATCAACTCGCTTGACGGCAAGTTGGACGCCTTCGTAGCAGGTATCGGAACTGGCGGTACGATTTCCGGCGCCGGCGAAGTGCTGAAACAGAACTTCCCGGGCATCAAAGTCGTTGCAGTGGAACCGGCGGCATCCCCGCTGCTGTCCGGCGGCAACCCAGGCGGCCACAAGATCCAAGGGATTGGCGCTAACTTCATCCCTGAGATTCTGAACCGCGAAATCTACGATCAAGTGATCACGATCGAGAACGAGGAAGCATTCGAAACCGCTCGCCGCGCTGCCAAAGAAGAAGGCATTCTGTGCGGTATTTCCTCCGGCGCTGCGATCTTCGCGGCACTGAAAGTAGCGAAAGAGCTCGGCAAAGGCAAACGCGTCGTGGCGATTGTTCCGTCCAACGGCGAACGTTACCTGTCCACGCCGCTGTTCAACTTCGAGAACTAAGAACGAACTCATACCGGCAGATTGCCGATTATACAGGGAGGGGACCTTCATTCGGGAGGTCCTCTTTCTCATGCTCGCTAGTTATCCCAACGAGCAGCGGCGGACAGGGTTCACGGTGGTACCGGCACTTTCCTTTTCCAAGCAATTTCGGTATACTAGCTTCCAAACAAAGCGCGACGGGTTTTAGGGAACGTTTTAGGGAACGGACAAGAAGCGGAGGGCGGCAATGTAATGGAACGGACGGCCTTTCAAGATTGGCTGGACTGGCAGGCGCAGGGCTATACGTCACTGCCGCTGCTTGCGAAGCGCCCCCTGGAAAGCAATGACGGCGGTAATCCCGCCTCATGGGAGTCGGCATGGCAGCAAGGTTCACCGTATGCCTTCGTACTGGAGAGCGGCAAAGTCGGCCGGTACACGTACCTCGGGCTTCGGCCGGCATCCGTGATACGAGGCAAGGGTTTACGTGGGGAAGCAGTCGATCAAGCAACCGGCCATAGGACCGTATACGAGCAGAAGCCGCTGGATGCGGTTCGCAGCTGGATGGGCGGAAACAGGGCGCCGCGCGTACCCGGAGCGCCCAAATGGACGGGCGGCTGCGCCGGCTATTGGAGCTACGATGTGATCCGTACGATCGAGCGCATTCCGGAGCAGTCGGTGGATGATCTTGCATTGCCGGATTATGTATTCATGCGAATGGACGAGCTGTGGATCATCGATCACGAGCGGAAGCAGTTGTATGCTGCGGTGCATACGGAGGTCTCAGGCGCGGCAGAACTCCCTCGGGCGCAGCTCGAATCGTTGTACGCGAAGGCAGTCTCCCGCGCGGACGAGCTGATGGAGCAATGGGCGACGTTCGCGGAAGGTCAGGCAGGGGAAGCGGCGGCCAAGCTTCGCGGAGATCGGACCCGATTCATGGAGGCGCAAATGTCCATCGCCGATACGGAGCCGCTGAGCGGCATCCAATCGCCATTCTCCCAGGCGGCTTATCAGTCAGCTGTTGAACGGATTCGGGAGTATATCGCCGCCGGCGACGTCTTTCAAGTGAATCTGTCCCAGCGTCAGGACCGTGCATCCCAGGCGGATCCGCGCGAGTTGTATGAATGGCTGCGTCTGGTGAATCCCTCCCCTTATATGGGCTACATGAGCGCGCCTGACTTCCAGCTGGTGTCCGCATCGCCGGAGCTGCTCGTAGAGCTGTCGGACGGCAAGCTGGCGACGCGTCCGATCGCCGGCACGCGCAGGCGCGGCCGCACGGAAGAAGAAGACCGCAAAATGGCTGACGAGCTTCTTGGAACGGAGAAGGAGCGGGCGGAACATATCATGCTCGTCGATTTGGAGCGCAATGACCTTGGCCGTATTTCGGCTTTCGGAACGGTGAAGGTCGAGGAGCTGATGGTCATCGAGTATTACAGCCATGTCATGCACTTGGTTTCCCAAGTCGAAGGCAGACTGGCAGATGGCAAGGATGCTTACGATGTCATCGGCGCGACGTTCCCGGGCGGAACGATTACCGGCGCGCCTAAGATCCGCACCATGGAAATCATCGAGGAGCTGGAGCCCACGAGGCGCGGGCCCTATACGGGATCTATGGGATGGATTGACTACAACGGGGATATGGAATTTAATATTATTATACGCACGATGCTTGTTAAGGAAGAAGTCGTCCATATTCAGGCCGGCGCCGGCATCGTCATCGATTCTTTACCGGAACGCGAGTACGTAGAGTCGATGAACAAGGCCAAAGCGCTGTGGAAGGCAATTCAGTACAACGAGCAGTGGGCGGCGCTGAGCCCAATAACGGCAGGCAGCCAGCTAGTTACCGAAGGGGGAAACGCGCATGATATTGGTCATTGATAATTACGACTCGTTTACGTATAACCTGGTGCAATACCTCGGCGAGCTGGGCGAGGATATCGTCGTCAAACGGAATGACGAAATCGATCTGGAAGGCATAGCGGAGCTGGCGCCGGATCATATCCTGATTTCGCCTGGACCGTGCAGTCCCAATGAGGCAGGTATCAGCTTGGCGCTGATCGACCGGTTCAAGGGCGAGATCCCGATCTTCGGCGTCTGCCTGGGGCATCAAGCGATCGGACAAGCCTTCGGCGGCGACGTCGTGCGCGCGGAGAAGCTGATGCATGGCAAGACCTCGCAGATTTATCACGACGGACGTACGATCTTCTCGGGCATTCCTTCGCCATACACGGCGACAAGATACCATTCGCTGATCGTGAAGCGGGAGACGCTGCCGGATTGCCTGGAAATCAGCGCGGAAACAAGCGAAGGCGAGATCATGGGGCTTCGCCATAAGGAATACGCCATTGAAGGGGTGCAATTTCACCCGGAATCCATCATTACCGAGAACGGCCTGACGCTGCTCCGCAATTTCCTCCGTACGCGGGCGGGTGCGGCGCGATGAGCGTCGGATGGAATGGCAGCATCAAACGTCAGGAGGAAGCCGTGATCTCGGTCTACGATCACGGTTTTTTATATGGAATGGGATTGTTCGAGACATTCCGGACCTACGGCGGGCAGCCTTACCTGCTTGAACGTCATTTGCGTCGACTGGCGGAGGGATGCAGATCGATCGGCATCTGCTACGAGCCGGACGAGCAGCTCATTCGCGCCTGGCTTCGCGAGCTGATGGCCGCGAACGAGCTGAGTGAAGCCTACGTTCGCCTGACCATAACGGCGGGAGAGGGCATTGTCGGTCTGCCTTCCGGCGAGTACGAGCATCCTAATGCGCTGCTGCTCGTGAAGCCGTTGGCGGCATCTAGTCACAAGCTATACGCGGACGGCCGCGAGCTGGTGCTGCTCTCGACACGACGCAATACGCCCGAAGGCGAGATTCGGTTAAAATCGCTGCATTATATGAATAATATTTTAGCGAAGCGGGAATTAACGGCGGTAGAGGCATCGCCGGGCGCCGAAGGCCTCATGCTCACACGGGAAGGCTGGCTGTCGGAAGGCATCGTCAGCAATCTGTTCTGGGCGCGAGAGGGGAGGCTGTTCACCCCATCTATCGCGACTGGCATCCTGCCGGGTATAACGCGGGCGCGAGTGCTTGAGCTTGCCGCTCAGGAAGGGATCGCTGCCGAGGAGGGCTTCTATCCGTGGGAGACGCTTACGGAGGCGGATGAAGTGTGGGTCACCAATTCCGTGCAGGAGCTGGTGCCCGTCACAACGTTAAGAGATACGGAAGGGCGCGCCTGCGCAGTCGGCGGCGGCCAAGCCGGAACGATGACATCCCGGCTGCTGGCCCTTTACAGGAAGGATACCATGCAATGAATACACAACAATCGCAGGATCATCAACAGGTCGGCCAACAAGAGAACCAACGACACATGCATGATCAGTGGCCTTACAAGCGCGTCTACGAATTCCAGGATGGAGCTAAGCTGGAGCTGGGGCAGCGTACGTGCATCATGGGCATCTTGAATACGACGCCGGATTCCTTTTCCGATGGAGGACGTTATATGGACGTCGATACCGCAGTCCAGCGCGCTCGCCAATTGGCAGCCGAAGGAGCGGATATTATCGATATCGGCGGCGAGTCTACTCGTCCTGGATTCGCGGCCGTGCCGCTGGAGGAGGAGCTGAAGCGGGTCCTCCCGGCCATACGCGCCATTCGGGAGGCATTGCCGGAAGTGGTCCTGTCCATCGATACCTACAAAGCGGAGACGGCCAAGCAGGCACTGGAAGCTGGCGCCCATATCATCAATGATATTTGGGGACTGAAAGGCGACCCTGATATGGCGAGGGTTGCGGCGAATTATCGATGCCCGGTCATTATCAGCCACAATCGGCATAATCGCGACTATGTGGATCTCGCGGCAGATGTGCTGGCCGATCTCCAAGAAAGTGTCGCGCTTGCGAAAGCAGCCGGCGTCACCGACGATTGTATTTGGCTGGATCCAGGCATTGGCTTTGCCAAAACCCATGAGGATAACCTTGCGCTCATGAACCAGCTGCACAAGCTGACCGGAGAAGGTTATCCCGTGCTGCTCGGTACATCTCGCAAGAAATTCATCCGCGATACGCTGGGACTGGCATCGGACGAGGTGGCCTTCGGTACAGCCGCCACAACGGTACTCGGCATCGTCCAGGGCTGCCAGATCGTGCGTGTGCATGACGTGCGCAGTAACCGGGAGTCGGCCATGATGACGGATGCCATCGTCTATCCGCGTTAACGAAACGCGTGGCGCGGTTATTGTAAGCTAATACGAGAGCAAGCGGTACAAGCTTGATAAGCGGGAAGGGGAATAGAATCATGTCTATGGATAAAATGACGCTACGGGGAATGCGGTTTTTTGGGTATCATGGCGTTTTTCCCGAAGAAAACAAGCTGGGCCAGCAGTATTTCGTTGATCTCTCGCTTCAAATGGATTTATCGGAAGCAGCAGCCACGGACAATCTGGAAGCGACCGTCAATTACGCCGAAGTTCATGCTTTCGTGAAGACGATCGTGGAAGGACCGCCGTTCAAACTGATCGAGGCTTTAGCTGGTCACATTGCATCGGCCGTGCTCGACGCTTATACTAGTGTAAATGAAGTGACGGTATCCGTAACGAAGCCGCATCCGCCGTTCGAAATTCACTTCGACGGGGTAACGGTGGAACTTTGCAGAAAGCGGGATGACCATGGAAGACAACAACCCGCCGGGAATTAACGAACGGCTGAAGGATGCGTGCCAAGTTGCTTATATCGCGCTTGGTTCCAATGTCGGGGATCGGGCAGGACTTCTGCGGGATGCGCTGAGCTTGCTGGAACAGCATCCCGATATTCAGGTGCTCCGCGTATCGGCCGTGTATGAAACCGAACCGGTCGGTTTTACCGATCAACCGGCTTTTCTTAATATGGCTGCTGCCCTCGGCACTTCGCTTGCGCCGCTTCAGCTGCTTCATGCCATGCTGGACATGGAGGGACGGCTTGGCCGCACGCGAGATATCCGCTGGGGACCGCGTACGATCGATCTGGATTTGCTGCTTTACGAAGCCGTCGAGCTGTCAGGGGAAGAGCTGACTCTGCCTCATCCGCGAATGATGGAGCGGGCATTCGTGCTCGTTCCGCTTGCCGATGTGCTGGAGGCCGTGCATCCGCTGTACAAGCAAGCAACCGATATCGCGCAGCGAGCGTTGCAGGACAGAGGGGAAGGAATCGCGCTATGGAATACGATCAACTGGCAGGGCGCGTCCGCGCATTCCGAAAGCTGAAAGGGTACACGCAGCAGGGGCTGGCCGCGAAGCTTGAAATATCCGTTGCGGTTCTAGGCTCGCTCGAGCGGGGAACGCGCAAGCCGGATCCCAAGCTGCTTGAGCGAATTTCGGATGCGCTCGGAGTCAGCTACGCCGACTTAACCGCCGAATCATAGAATTTGCCCTATCGTCACACTGTATATAAATATCCTCTGCGAATCAGAAGGGAGACTGGATGTCCATGCTTAAGATCGGAAACATCGAGATGAAAAATAAAGTCGTGCTGGCGCCGATGGCAGGCGTGTGCAATCCGGCTTTTCGACTGATAGCCAAGGAATTCGGCACAGGCCTCGTCTGCGCCGAGATGGTTAGCGATAAAGCCATTTTGCACGGTAACAAACGCACCATGGAGATGCTGTACGTCGACGATCGCGAGAAGCCGCTCAGCCTGCAAATTTTTGGCGGTGACCGTGAATCGCTCGTAGAAGCGGCCAAAGTCGTCGATAAACAAACGAATGCCGATATTATCGACATCAACATGGGCTGCCCCGTGCCGAAAGTAACAAAATGCGATGCGGGCGCCAGATGGCTGCTCGATCCGAATAAAATTTATGAAATGGTGTCGGCTGTTGTCGACGCGGTCGAGAAGCCCGTTACCGTCAAGATGCGTATCGGCTGGGACAGCGATCATATCTATGCGGTCGAGAATGCCCGGGCTGTCGAGCGTGCAGGCGGCAAAGCCGTCAGCGTACACGGACGTACAAGGGAACAATTGTATACGGGTACGGCCAATTGGGATATTATAAGAGATGTTAAACAAGCGGTATCGATTCCCGTTATCGGCAACGGGGATGTATTCACGCCGGAGGATGCGCGGAAGATTCTGGATCACACCGGCTGCGACGGCGTCATGATTGGGCGGGGCGCGCTTGGCAATCCGTGGATGCTGTACCGCACGATTCATTACCTGACGACGGGGGAACTCCTGAACGACCCAACGCCGCGCGAGAAGATGGATGTGGCGATTCTTCATATGGACCGGCTCGTGAACCTCAAGGGAGAATTCACGGCCGTCCGCGAGATGCGGAAGCATATGGCCTGGTACTTGAAGGGCATTCCAGGAGGCGCTCGCGTGAAGGATGTCATCATGGAGGAGACGACGCGTGATAAAATGGTTGGAATTTTGGGGCAATTTGTCGAATCCCTAGGCGAAATAAGCGAAGCCCCAGTGGCTGCGGTCACTTCCGCCAGAGACGAAGTCGCTTACCATTAACGGAACACCAAGGAGAACACCAAGGAGCCCGGCCGGCTCTTGGTGTTTTAAGAAGTAAAGCGATTACATAGTGAATTGGCTTTCGTTGACATATAGATAAACTTGCAATATAATCTTCCAATAACAAACCGTCTGCCTGGGTTTGGGAATGTCGAACTGCTTACTGCGCGGTGTCATCAAGGGCATGAAGCGTAATATATTTAAGTAACAGTGAGCTCATACACGGTATGAATAAAAGCCACACGACAGGAGAAATGGTCACATGAGCGATAAAGAGATTATTCTTACACAAGACGGTCTAAATAAGCTTGAGGACGAACTGGAGAACCTGAAATCCGTCAAGAGGCGCGAAGTTGCCGAACGGATCAAAGTGGCAATCGGCTATGGCGATATCAGCGAGAACTCGGAATACGAGGATGCGAAGAACGAGCAAGCGTTTATCGAAGGCCGTATTATTACGCTGGAGAAGATGCTCCGTAATGCGCGCATCATCAATAATGACGATATTGATATCGATACGGTCAGCATCGGCTCGATCGTGACGGTAGAAGATCTGGAATACGGCGATACGATGGAATATGCGATCGTTGGCACGGCGGAATCGGATCCGCTCAAGAACAAGATTTCGAATGAAAGCCCGGTTGGAAAAGCGATTCTCGGCAAGAGCAAAGGAACTACCGTGGAAGTCAGCGTACCTGCCGGCATTATTCAATATAAAATCGTCGATATCAAGAAATAAAACAGGCATGCCTTTCGAAAAAGCTTCCTTGTGGAAGCTTTTTTCAACATAGAGGAGTAGTTTTTGGTCTAAACAGGGATTAAGCAGTAGGCGGTTATGAGACGGCCTGCTGGAACGATAAGGAGATGAAATGCGGTGGAGCAAGGTACGGGTACGGGCACGGGTACACAGGAGCAAGAATTAAGCGAGCTTCTGCAGATCAGAAGAGATAAGCTGGACGAACTGCGCGGTCTTGGGATTGATCCATTTGGCGGCAAATTCGAACGGTCTCATCATGCAAAGCAGATTCTCGAATCGTATGACGAAGTTAGCAAGGAAGAGCTGGAAACGCAAGGCGTCGAAGTAACGGTTGCGGGCCGTATTATGCAGAAACGCAGCATGGGTAAGGCCAGCTTTGCACATATTCAAGATCTGAGCGGCAAGATCCAAATCTACGTACGGAAAGATTCCGTTGCCGAGACGCAGTATCAAGCGTTCGAATTGCTGGATATCGGTGATATTATCGGCGTTCGAGGCACGGTATTCAAGACCAATACGGGCGAGACATCCATTAAAGCGAAAGAAATTGTGGTGCTGTCTAAGTCGCTTCTGCCGCTGCCTGATAAATTCCATGGCCTGAAGGATGTCGAGCTTCGCTATCGTCAACGTTATGTCGATCTCATTACGAATCCAGATGTACAGCAAACGTTCATCTCCCGTTCGCGGATCATCCAGTCGATGCGTCGTTACTTGGATTCGCGCGGCTACCTGGAAGTAGAGACGCCTACGCTGCACGCGATTGCCGGCGGAGCGGCTGCCCGTCCATTCATTACGCACCATAATGCGCTGGACATGCAGCTCTATATGCGGATCGCAATCGAGCTTCACCTGAAACGTCTGATCGTCGGGGGAATGGAGAAAGTCTACGAGATCGGCCGCGTGTATCGTAACGAGGGCATCTCGACACGTCATAACCCTGAGTTTACGATGATTGAGCTGTATGAAGCGTATGCGGATTACAAAGACATTATGGCGCTCACGGAAACACTTATCGCCCATATCGCGCAAGAAGTGCTGGGCACGACGAAGATTACGTACCAAGGCCAAGAAGTCGACCTGACGCCGCAATGGCGCCGCGTATCCATGGTTGATCTGGTTAAGGAAACGACAGGCGTCGACTTCAGCCAGCAAATGACCGACGAGGAAGCACATGCGCATGCCAAAGCTCACAACGTGAAGGTCGAGCCGCATATGACGTTTGGCCATATCCTTAATGCATTCTTCGAAGAATTCGTTGAGCATACGCTGATTCAACCGACGTTCGTAACGGGCCACCCCGTTGCAATTTCGCCGCTTGCCAAGAAAAACGATCTCGATCCGCGGTTTACCGACCGCTTCGAGCTGTTCATCGTCGCGCGGGAGCATGCGAACGCCTTTACGGAGCTGAATGATCCGATTGACCAGCGCCAACGGTTTGAGTCGCAGTTGGTTGAGAAGGAACAAGGCAACGATGAAGCGCACGAAATGGATGAAGACTTCATCCGTGCACTGGAATATGGCATGCCGCCTACAGGCGGGCTCGGCATCGGTATCGATCGATTGGTTATGCTGCTGACGGATGCGCCATCAATCAGGGACGTACTGTTGTTCCCGGCTATGCGTGAGCGTGCAGGCGAATAATAGATGAAGGGAACGCAGCCCAAAGTGCTGCGATCCTTTTGTATTTCAGAGAGCATCGAGTGTACAAAAAGAAATTCAAAAGAAGGCTTGACCCCTCTATAATAACTGTGATATATTACTCCTTGCCGCTTTTGAGGCAAAGAAATGTATCACAGTTTTTTAGTAAGTAAAATAAAAAAAGCTTGCATTGAGACAAGCAACTGTGATATATTAATCAAGTCGCCGCTGAGACATTGGGCGAACGACACTTGAATTTGTTCCTTGAAAACTGAACAATGAGCGAC
>NZ_JBWDNI010000025.1:0-61186 GCF_056269105.1 Paenibacillus sp. J31P316
GTTAAGCCCTCCAGCGCCGATGGTACTTGGACCGCAGGGTCCTGGGAGAGTAGGACGTTGCCAAGCACGATGAACCGACTGCAGAATTGCAGTCGGTTTTTTGTTGTTTATAAATCTTTTTCATGCGGTTAATCATATAGTGGTATGCATATGTCTAACCGGAATGTTGTGAATGCGCCCTCAACCGCGTATAAATAGGCAAGATCCGCCCAAGCTAATAAGGCAAAGGGAACATAAATCGCATGCCGTAAGTCGCTTGACCTTTTTTGGAATTTGCGTATAATGGAGTTAAGGTCAAAGAAAGTCAAAGTCAATTTGACTAAAAACTTTGACGATTAAGATTATTTGATGCAAGAATGGTTTGGGCAATTTAGGGAGGTTGGCGAAATGCGCAACATTTCCGATCTCATCGAGCAGTACCTCAAGCATATGCTAAAGGAAAGCCCCGGCGGCGCAGTGGAGCTGCAGCGTAATGATTTGGCGGATCGGTTTTCTTGCGTGCCTTCCCAGATCAATTACGTGATCGGTACCCGTTTCACATTGGAGAAGGGCTATTTCGTGGAGAGCAAACGCGGCGGTGGCGGTTATATCCGCATCCAGCGCGTTGAACTGCCTACGTTGTCCGCCCTTCAGGAGCATCTCGTTCAAACCATTGGCGAGCAAGTGGACCAGGATACGGCGGAAGGGGTTATTTATCAGCTGGAGGAAGGGAAATTGATTTCCCGAAGGGAAGCGAATTTGCTTCGGGCGGCTGTTTCCCGCGATTCCTTGGTCTTGAAACTCCCGCTGCGCGACGAAATTCGTGCACGGCTGCTTCGGGCGATGCTTGTTACGCTGCTCATGAAGTAGGCTGCGCAGCCTTGCAAGAGGAGGGATAGTGCGGAATGCTTTGTCAGGAATGCGAGAAGAAGCCGGCTACGCTTCATTTTACGAAGATCGTGAACGGCGAGAAGACGGAGTTTCATATTTGTGAAGCTTGCGCACGTGAACGGGGAGAAGGCATTCCCGGCACGGCGAACGGCTTTTCCATTCACAGTCTCTTGTCGGGTTTGCTGGATTTTGAACAGGCAAGCGCGATGAACGTTATAGGCGCAAAGCCGCAGCAGCAAATCCGCTGTGACAATTGCGGGCTGACATATACGCAATTCAGTAAAATGGGCCGGTTCGGATGCAGTAATTGCTACGTGCAATTCGGAAACAAGCTGGACCCCATTCTGAAGAGAGTGCATGGCAGTACGTCGCATGTCGGTAAAGTTCCGAAACGTGCCGGCGAGCAAATTCAGCTAAGGCGCGAAATCGAGGCGCTGAGACGGGATTTGCAGACGCGGATCGAGCAGGAGGATTTCGAGAATGCGGCCCAAATTCGGGACCGGATTCGCGAGCTGGAACGCAATATAGCCGAGGCCCAGGAAAAGCACGGTTAGGAAGGTGATTCAGAGTGTCGAAGCGGTCTTATGTCGAAGAAGCGCTGAGTGATTGGATGAAAGGCAGTGGTCCTGAGTCCGATGTCGTCATCAGCAGCCGAATTCGCATCGCTCGCAATTTGACGGGACATCCGTTCCCGATGCTGGCCACGAATCAGCAGGCGCACGACGTGATGGAACAGCTTACGGCTGTCGCCGATACCGGAAAGCTGGAGGACTATGGTCCGTTTGAGACGATTGCACTGTCGCAGCTCAGCGAGCTTGAACGTAGAGTACTCGTGGAGAAGCATCTAATCAGTCCGAACTTGGCCAATGAATCGCGCAGCGGAGCGGTCATACTGAGCGAGAACGAAGCTGTCAGCATCATGGTGAATGAAGAGGATCATTTGCGGATTCAATGCCTGTATCCCGGATTTCAAATTAAGGAAGCCTGGGGGCTTGCAAGCCGCATTGACGATATTTTCGAAGAAGAAACCGATTATGCATTCGATGAACGCAGAGGTTACTTAACCAGCTGTCCGACCAACGTCGGCACGGGTATCCGCTCGTCTGTTATGATGCATTTGCCGGGGCTTGTGCTTACCCAGCAGATCAATCGCATTTTGTCGGCCATTACGCAAGTGGGGTTGGCGGTGCGAGGTATTTACGGGGAAGGCAGCGAGGCGACTGGAAATCTGTTTCAAATTTCGAATCAAATTACGCTTGGGCAGTCCGAAGGCGAAATCATCGAGAATTTGCATAACGTAGCCCGCCAAATCATCGAGCATGAACGAGCCGCCAGGCTTCGGCTTCTCGAAGATTCCAAAGTGCGGCTCGAAGATCGCGTACAGCGCTCTTACGGGATATTGTCGCATGCGATGATCATGGACTCCAAGGAGGCCGCTCAGCGCCTGTCCGATGTTCGATTGGGGATCGATCTCGGATTGATTGAGGACGTGTCGCCCCAAGTCATGAACGAAATGATGGTATTAACGCAGCCGGGTTTTCTCCAGCAGGTGTTCAATGAGAAAATGTCGCCCGAACAGCGGGATATCCGGCGTGCGGAACTTATACGTAAGCAGTTGCAGCACAGTGAATCTGATCATGGGGGTGTGTGAACATGATGTTTGGACGATTTACCGAACGGGCACAGAAGGTGCTCGCATTGGCGCAGGAAGAAGCGGTTCGTCTCGGTCACAATAATATCGGTACGGAGCACATTTTGCTCGGTCTGAACCGGGAAGGGGAAGGAATCGCAGCCAAAGCCTTGATCGGCCTTGGACTGAGCTTGGAGAAGATTCAGGACGAAGTGGAGTCGCTCATTGGACGCGGACAGGAACAACCAACCAATATCGCGTACACGCCTCGCGCGAAGAAGGTCATCGAGCTGTCGATGGACGAAGCGCGCAAGCTGGGCCATACGTATGTCGGCACGGAGCATATTTTGCTCGGTCTGATTCGCGAGGGCGAAGGCGTTGCGGCACGCGTACTCAATAATCTCGGCATCAGCCTGAATAAGGCGCGTCAACAGGTGCTGCAGTTGCTTGGAAGCAGCGAAGCGGTATCCAGCAGTCACGGTGCGCCTGCTAATGTCAGCACGCCAACGCTTGACGGTCTGGCTCGCGACTTGACGTCGTATGCCAAAGACGGCAATCTGGATCCGGTTATCGGCCGGAGCAAGGAAATCGAGCGTGTAATTCAAGTGCTCAGCCGTAGAACCAAGAATAATCCGGTCCTCATCGGGGAGCCGGGGGTTGGTAAAACGGCAATCGCCGAAGGACTGGCTCAAAAAATCATCGCCGGTGAAATTCCGGAGACGCTTCGCGACAAGCGCGTCATGACGCTCGATATGGGCTCGGTCGTAGCCGGCACGAAGTATCGCGGCGAGTTCGAGGACCGCTTGAAGAAAATCATGGACGAAATTCGCCAAGCCGGAAATATCGTGCTGTTCATCGACGAGCTTCATACGCTGATCGGAGCTGGCGGTGCAGAAGGCGCAATCGATGCGTCGAATATTCTGAAGCCCGCGCTTGCCCGCGGCGAGCTGCAGTGCATCGGCGCCACGACACTGGACGAATATCGCAAATATATCGAGAAAGACGCAGCTTTGGAGCGTCGCTTCCAGCCAATCACGGTCGATCAACCGTCGCCGGAAGAAGCAGTCCAAATCCTGCATGGTCTTCGCGATCGTTATGAAGCGCATCACCGGGTAAAAATCACGGATGAGGCGATCGAGCAAGCGGTTAAGCTGTCGGATCGTTACATTACGGACCGCTTCCTGCCGGATAAGGCAATCGACCTGATCGATGAAGCGAGCTCCAAAGTCCGCTTGAAATCGTACACGGTACCGCCTAATCTCAAACAGCTGGAAAATCGTTTGGAGGATATCCGCAAGGAAAAAGACTCCGCCGTTCAAAGCCAGGAGTTTGAGAAAGCGGCAGCGCTCCGCGACACCGAACAAAAGATTCGCGAAGAGCTTGATGTGACCAAGAATCAGTGGAAAGAAAAACAAGGCCGCACGGACTCCGAGGTGACGCCTGAAGATATCGCGCAGGTCGTCGCGAGCTGGACCGGGATTCCGGTATCCAAGCTGGCCGAGGAAGAAACGCAGCGCTTGCTCAAAATGGAAGATATCCTGCATGACCGCGTCATCGGTCAAAGCGAAGCGGTCAAAGCGGTATCCCGCGCCATCCGCAGAGCGCGCGCAGGTTTGAAGGATCCGAAACGTCCGATGGGTTCGTTTATTTTCCTCGGCCCGACCGGGGTCGGTAAAACGGAGCTTGCCCGCGCATTGGCAGAGGCGATGTTCGGCGACGAGAACGCGGTCATTCGCATCGACATGTCGGAATACATGGAGAAACACTCTACTTCGAGACTCGTCGGAGCGCCTCCAGGCTATGTCGGGTACGAAGAGGGCGGCCAGTTGACGGAGAAAGTTCGTCGCAAACCGTACTCGGTCGTACTGCTCGACGAAATCGAGAAGGCACATCCGGAAGTGTTCAACATCCTGCTTCAAGTGCTGGAAGACGGCCGGTTGACCGATTCCAAAGGACGCGTCGTCGATTTCCGTAACACGCTGATCATTATGACGTCGAACGTCGGCGCCGATCAAATTAAACGTAATTCCTCGCTCGGCTTCACCGCCGCGCAGGATGCGGGCCGCGACTTTAACATCATGAAAGATAAAGTGCTGGCTGAGCTGAAGAAAAGCTTCCGTCCGGAGTTCCTGAACCGGATCGATGAGACGATCGTGTTCCACTCGCTGGAGCAGGAGCATATCTCTCAAATCGTCACGCTGATGTCCGAAGAGCTTCGCAAACGTCTGCGCGAGCAGGAAGTCGACTTTACGCTCACGGAATCCGCGAAAGCGTTCCTGGCGAAGGAAGGCTTCGATCCGCAGTACGGTGCGCGTCCGCTGCGCAGAGCGATTCAAAAGCATATCGAGGATCGTCTTTCCGAAGATTTGCTGATGGGCAAAATCTCCAAAGGCCATACGCTCATTATCGACGAGAAGGATGGCGGGTTGACCGTAACGCATGTAGACAGCGCTCCGCCGGCGGAAGAACCGGCAACGAAATAAGCAAGTTGCATCGCATACTCCTCATCCACTGCGTTCAGGCAGCGGGTGAGGGGTATTTTTATTCGCCGGGCTTGAACCGATTTCGTCTCTGATCCGTATGAACCGTTGACGGCATGAGGTGCTTTGACGGAATTTAAGGTTTAATCGCATCGGCATAAATGGTAAACTTTGAATGATACGTCTTTTGCATAAGGAGCCGCTCATGGCAAAACTTAAAACCAAGTTCGCATGCACGGAATGCGGCAATGAATCGCCCAAATGGATGGGAAAATGCCCCGGATGCGGGCAGTGGAATACAATGGTGGAAGAGAAAGAAACGGTCGTCAAAACGCAAGGTATGGGTTCGACGCTCATTCAGACGAAAGAAAAGCCGCGACCGATCATACATATAGAAAGTGGTCAGGAAAAGCGGATCGAGACAACCAATAAAGAGTTTAACCGCGTACTGGGTGGAGGCGTCGTTCCGGGCTCGCTCATATTGGTCGGCGGAGATCCGGGAATCGGCAAGTCGACTTTGCTCCTGCAGACGTCGCATGCACTGGCATCTAAGAAACTGACGGTTCTCTATATTTCCGGAGAGGAATCCGTTCGGCAAACGCGCCTGCGCGCGGATCGGCTCGGTGCGTTGTCGGATACGCTGTACGTGCTGTGCGAAACGAACATGGAACAGATCAATGATGCGATAGAGTCGGTCAATCCCGATTTCCTCGTTATCGACTCCATTCAGACCGTGTACGACCCTCAAGTGCAGTCGGCGCCGGGAAGTGTCTCCCAAGTTCGGGAATGTACGGCGCACTTCATGCGGGTTGCCAAAATCAAAGGCATCGCAACTGTGCTTGTCGGCCACGTTACCAAAGAAGGCGCCATTGCGGGTCCGCGGATGCTGGAGCATATGGTGGACTGCGTATTGTACTTCGAAGGAGAACGCCATCATACTTACCGGCTATTGCGAGCGGTGAAGAACCGGTTCGGATCCACGAACGAAATCGGCATATTCGAAATGGTGGAGGATGGACTTCGGGAAGTGAGCAATCCGTCGGAGCTGTTCTTATCGGAGCGGCCAATGGGCGTGTCGGGTTCCACTGTCGTGGCCAGCATGGAAGGCACAAGGCCTGTGCTTGTCGAGATGCAGGCATTAGTCGCAACGACGAATTTCCCTTCACCGCGGCGAATGGCAACGGGTATCGACCACAACCGGATGACCTTGATCGTCGCGGTGCTGGAGAAACGAATGGGCATGTTCCTGCAGACGCAGGATGTTTACCTGAACGTGGCCGGAGGGATCCGGCTGGATGAGCCGGCAGTCGATTTGGCGGCTGCGGTGTGCATTGCATCAAGCAATAAGGATGCGCCGACAAGGCCGTTCGACGTGTTTTTCGGCGAGATTGGCTTAACGGGCGAGGTTCGTGCGGTTTCACGCGCGGAGCAGCGGGTGAAGGAAGCACATAAGCTTGGCTTCAAGCGCGTCATTATGCCGAAGAAGAGCTTGAAAGGCTGGACCCCGCCATCGGGGATTGAAATCATTGGCGTGGAGACGGTCGCAGAAGCGCTGTCCGCGGCATTCGGATAAAGAGGGGGGAAGATCATGAAGGAGTCGAACCAGGCAGAAATGGTCAATCAGCTGCTCCAGATGGTCGCGCCCGGTATGGCGTTTCGCGAAGGGCTGGACAATGTGCTGCGGGCCAAGACAGGAGCGCTCATCGTCGTCGGCTACAGTCCGGAGGTCATGGAGGTCGTTGATGGGGGATTTTCCATCAATTGCGATTTCTCCCCGAACTATTTATACGAGCTTGCCAAAATGGACGGCGCCATCATCTTGAGCGAGGATCGCAAACGAATCCTGTATGCCAACACGCAGCTCATTCCAGACAGTTCAATTTCATCGAGCGAGACGGGAATCCGGCATCGGACGGCGGAACGAGTGGCCAAGCAGACGGGCAAGCTGGTCGTTTCCATCTCGCAGCGGCGCAACGTCATCACCTTGTACCAGGGACAGTTCCGGTACTCATTGAAAGAAATGGGCGTCATTCTGACGAAAGCGAACCAAGCGATACAAACCCTCGAGAAATATAAAGCGGTGCTCGGCCAATCGTTTACGAACCTGTCCGCGCTGGAGTTCGAGGAGATGGTTACGCTTCAGGAAGTGGCGCATGTCATCAAGCGGGTGGAAATGGTCATCCGCGTCAAAATGGAAATTAAGCGCTATGTCAACGAGCTTGGCACGGAGGGTCGACTGATCAGCATGCAGATGGATGAACTGGTCGGCGGGGTAGAAGAAGAATCGTGGTTCCTGCTCAAGGATTACGTGAGAGATCCCTCCGAGGAACGCGTCCGGGAAATCCGCGCGAATATTCGCAAGCTGACATCCGAGGAACTGCTCGAACTGCCGCAAATCCTTAAGCTGCTGGGCTACAGCGGCATAAGCGCAGCGTCGGAGGAGATGGTGGCGCCGCGCGGGTACCGTCTGCTCAGCCGGATTCCGCGCCTGCCTGCCGGCATCATCAATAACTTGGTCGAACGATTCGGAACGCTGCCTCATGTTCTGATGGCGACGATCGAGGAATTGGACTCCGTCGATGGAATTGGCGAGGTTCGCGCCCGTGCGATCAAAGAAGGTCTCAAGCGGATCCAAGAACAGATGTTCATTGACAGACAAATTTAAATCCCATACAATGAGGGAATGCAGACGGAAGCTGGGTACTGCTTACAATTAACACCTTTGTCGCACATGGAGCTTCAAACCGAAGTTTCGTTTTCAAGTTTGCCCTCCAATACTGCGCGATGCGGTTTTGGGGCATAGTAAAGATGAGGTGGAGCAAAATGATTACGAAGTCGATACCGAGTCTTTTTACGGTGGCGAATTTGTTTCTAGGCATTATTGCCGTTATTCTTGTTTTTCCCGACAATGCGAAGCCTGAGCTGGCAGCAATGATGGTTATCATCGCCATGCTGATGGATGGCGTGGACGGTCGGGTCGCGCGGGCACTTAACGCGCAGAGCGAGTTTGGCAAAGAGTTGGATTCCCTGTCGGATGTCATCTCCTTCGGAGTTGCCCCGGCTTTTATCATGTACAGCGTTGCATTTCAGGAGCTTAACTCCGCAGCCGCTTGGATCATTACGGCACTGTTCCCGATTTGCGGAGCGCTGCGACTGGCAAGATTCAATGTCGTTTCCGGAATGCCAGGCTATTTTATCGGCCTTCCCATACCGGCAGCAGGCGGCGTACTGGCTACGCTGGCGCTGTTCCACAAAGATATCGCTTTATCCGTCCTGATGGCAAGCACGCTGGTGCTTTCGTGCCTGATGGTCAGCACGATCCGCTACCCGAACTTTAAGAAGCTCGGCATTCCGAAGAACGCGATTTGGGTCGTTCCCATCATCGTCGTCGTTGTCGTCGCTCTTGGAATCTTGTTTCCGCACCACTTATCCAAAATCATTTTCGTGCCGCTTGTGCTCTATGCGCTGTACGGCTTAAAAAAAAACGTTGATCGCCGTCTCCCGAATAGAAAACGGAAACGCCGGCTGGAGAATCAGCTTCCTGAAGAAGCGGTTCCCGGTGAACATAGCGCATAATTTGCGCAGTATGAGAAAGACCGCCTAGCTCCCTTACAAAGGGAACGGGGCGGTCTTTTTTGTTTCCGTTGCGGCTTTCTGCAGCGGACTGCTCTGTGTTCCGAGCGGTTAAGTTAAATTAAACAGTCCCAGCGTGCTGCATTTGTCGGACTCGCGTTCAATGACATCGTCGAGCTTGATGTCGAGGAGGTTCGCCATGGCCGACATGTAGAAGAGGTTGCGGCCCAATTCGTTCTGGATGGCTTCCTTGCAATGCTCGCATAGCTCGCCGGTGATGTGATGGTGCAGCTTGGTCTTGGCTTTCTCGAGATTGAAGTCATCCTCGTATTGCTGCTTGCGGGCATTGAGTTCGATGCACCCGCATTCGGTGACGGATTTGGCCACGGCGCGGTTAACAGATGCGCCGGACTGTCCGTATTTGGACAGAACGTCCAGTAAGCTGCGATGACGCAGCAGCAACTCGGACACTTGCTGCTGGAATTGCTCCAACGTTGGTGCATTCATCGGTTCCACCTCATTTCAGGAATGGGTTGCTTTGCTCTTATTATAAGCCTCGGCGCGCAGCATTTCAAAACGGATTTACGTGTTTTGTCCCCCTTGCAGCGCAAGTTAATAATTTCTAATGCAATCCCGGCCTTCATGCGATTAACGTGACAATAATTGGAACATAATTGTAATGGAGGTGGATTTATATGATGAAACGAATGATTCAAGGCATTGGTTTATTGTTTGGCGGCGTTATTGGGGCACAACTATTCGGCTCCGTAAACAGCGGCTTAAGCTTCACGGCGTCTACGGGCGGCATTATGCAGCATTCAGGCAGCTATTACATGAGTACGGGCATCGGAGCCGTATGCGGATTAGCGATTGCGTCGATGTTTGCAGGTCCTTTGCTCAAATGGATCGATCAGGGAACGGAACGCGCTTCCGCGATGCCAATTGGCGATTTGCTTTCGGGCGGAGCGGGACTCTTGGGCGGCTTGGCGCTCTCGGCACTACTTTATCCGGCTATGTCCGGGCTTGAAGGCGCTTGGATGGTTATTCCGGTGGCGTTGACCGTCTTGCTGGGTTATGCGGGAATGAGAATCGGACTGAATAAACGAACGGAGCTGGCAGAGGGAATCGCCGCCATCTCGGAACGCAGCGCCAAGTCGGTTCAGCATGACGAGGAAAGCAGCTATGAGGAACATAAGATTTTGGATACGAGCGTCATTATTGACGGGCGGATCGCGGATATTTGCAAAACCGGTTTTATCGAGGGAACCCTCGTCATTCCGGAGTTCGTTCTGGAGGAGCTGCAGCATATCGCGGACTCATCGGATCTGCTCAAGCGTAACCGCGGCCGCAGAGGTCTGGATATTCTGAATAAGATCCAGAAAGAGCTGGACGTTAAAGTGCTGATTTACGAAGGCGACATGGAAGAAGGCGAAGTGGACAGCAAGCTGGTGAAGCTGGCCAAAGCGCTGCACGGCAAAGTCGTTACCAACGATTTTAACCTGAATAAGGTTTGCGAGCTACAGGGTGTATCGGTGTTGAATATCAATGATCTCGCGAATGCGGTGAAGCCGGTCGTCCTTCCAGGTGAGGAGATTGTCGTTCAGGTCATTAAGGACGGTAAGGAACACGGTCAAGGCGTCGCCTATCTAGACGATGGGACGATGATCGTTGTGGAGGGCGGCAGGGACTACATCGGTACGACGATGGAAGTGCTCGTGACGAGCGTGCTACAAACGTCGGCGGGACGGATGATTTTCGCCAAGCCGAAGCTGTTGGAAAAAGCGCTCTAAAGCGGTATGATAGTACACGGATGACTCTCCGCTGCCGATGATGATGGTAGTGCGGAAAGTCGAAGTATACGACGGGGCGGTTAAAGCATGGCAGATCGAAAGGCAACATGGGGCGTCGTCGTCGTGGCGGCGGGACGCGGAACGCGGATGGGAACAACGGAGAGCAAGCAGTATTTGCTTCTGCGGGACAAGCCTATTCTCGTGCATACCTTGGAAACGTTTGAAGCCATGGACGAGATCGCGGCCGTGTGCCTCGTTGTCGGACCGCAGGATGTCGAGCGCTGCGAGGCACTTGTCTCGGACCATGGCCTACATAAAGTTAAAGCAGTCACGGCGGGCGGCAGCGAGCGGCAGCACTCCGTTCAACTGGGACTGAGCACGCTCGATGATTCTGCGGACTGGGTAATGGTGCATGATGGCGTAAGGCCTTTCGTCACGCATAAGGCGGTACGCGCATGCATGGCAAAAGCGTTGGAGACAGGCGCAGCCGTACTGGCCGTGCCTGTCAAAGATACAATTAAGCAAGTGAACGATAATGGCGTCATTACCGCGACACCCGAACGGCGAAGCTTGTGGGCGATTCAAACGCCGCAGGCTTTTCGCCGTTCTTTGCTGGTGCAGGGATTGGAGAAGGCCGCGTCCGAGCGATTCGTCGGTACGGACGATGCCATGGCGGTCGAACGGCTTGGCGTATCGGTAGCGGTCGCCGAAGGGGACTATACGAATATCAAAATAACGACGCCGGATGATTTGCCATACGCGGAGTTTCTGTTGGCAAGCCGGGAGCGGGAGAGAGGAACGGACGTATGATTCGAGTGGGACAAGGATTCGACGTGCATCAGCTGGTGGAGGGGCGTCCATGCATTATCGGGGGCGTGACGATTCCGTACGAACGGGGGCTGCTCGGGCATTCCGACGCAGACGTGCTGCTGCATGCGATCAGCGACGCGGTTCTGGGCGCGCTTGGCCTCGGCGATATCGGCAAGCATTTTCCGGATACCGATCCGGCCTTCAAGGATGCGGACAGCTTGAAGCTGCTTCAGCATATATGGGGGCTCATTAAGGAACGGGGATATAAGCTTGGCAATGTGGATGCGACGATCATCGCGCAACGTCCGAAGATGCTGCCGTATATACCCCAAATGGTAGAGGTCATCGCCGGCGCCCTCGAGGCGGAAGAGAGCTCTCAGGTGAACGTGAAAGCGACGACGACAGAGCAGCTCGGCTTCGCCGGACGCGGCGAAGGGATTGCCGCCCAAGCTGTTGTATGCCTCGTAAAAGTTGTGCTATGATTCAGCAATACAATAGATGACGGGAGGAGTCGACAGGTCATGTCCGATTCAATCAGAGTGCGTTACGCGCCGTCGCCGACGGGGCATTTGCACATCGGGAACGCCAGAACGGCCTTATTCAATTATTTGTTCGCCCGCAATTTAGGCGGGAAATTCATCATCCGCATTGAAGATACCGACGTCAAACGGAACGTTGCCGGCGGGGAAGAGAGCCAGCTGACGTATTTGAAATGGCTCGGCATCACATGGGATGAGAGCGTGGATATCGGTGGCGGCTACGGGCCGTACCGTCAAACGGAGCGGCTCGATATCTACCGTAATTACTGGCAGGATCTGCTGGACCGCGGGCTAGCTTACAAATGCTATTGCACGGAGGAAGAGCTGGAGCAGGAGCGGGAAGAACAGACGGCTCGCGGTGAAATGCCGCGTTATTCCGGCAAGCACCGCAACCTGACGGCGGAGGAGCGGGCTGCGTTCGAAGCGGAGGGCCGCATTCCGAGCATTCGGTTCCGCGTTCCGGAAGGAAAGACTTACGTGTTCAATGACTTGGTTAAGGGCCAGATCAGTTTTGAGTCGGATGGCATCGGCGATTACGTCATCGTGAAGAAGGACGGCATCCCGACCTATAACTTCGCGGTTGCCTTGGATGACCATTTGATGGCGATCAGCCATGTGCTTCGCGGAGAAGACCATATCTCCAATACGCCGCGCCAGCTGATGATTTATGAAGCGTTCGGCTGGGAGCCGCCGGTATTCGGCCACATGACGCTGATCGTGAACGAGAACCGCAAGAAGCTCAGCAAACGCGACGAATCCATTATTCAATTCATCGAGCAGTACGACAAGCTGGGCTATCTGCCCGAAGCGATGTTCAACTTCATTGCGCTGCTCGGCTGGTCGCCCGAGGGCGAGCAGGAGATTTTTTCGCGCGACGAGTTGATCGGTGCGTTTACCGCTAATCGCCTCAGCAAGAGCCCTGCCGTATTCGATACGAACAAGCTGGCTTGGATGAACAATGAATATATGAAGAAAACGGAGATTGCCCGCGTCGTCGATCTCTGTCTGCCGCATTTGGAAGCAGCGGGACGCGTGACCGGCGTATTGTCCGACAGTCAGCGTGCATGGGTAAGCGATCTAGTGGCATTGTATCAGGACAAACTTCGCTCTGCTTCGGAAATCGTACCGCTCACGGAATTGTTCTTCCTCCCAGGACCCGCGGACGAAGAAGAAGCGTTTACCGTACTTGCTGAAGAGCAGGTGCCTGCAGTGCTGACGGCTTTCCTCGAGCAGGTTAATGCGTTGGAAGGACTCACGGTGGATAGTATCAAAGCAGCAATCAAGTCGGTTCAGCAAGCGACAGGGTTCAAGGGCAAACAGCTGTTCATGCCGATCCGAGCCGCATTGACCGGGCAGACGCACGGTCCCGATCTCAATGCGACGATCGTCTTGCTCGGACAAGCGAAGGTGCAGGAGCGACTAGCGGCTCGTTTGGGTTAGCCGGCTCCATACCGGGAGAACGGGCGCCAGGCCACTTGTCAGTTCTAGGACTGTGGGCTATACTTGAACTAAATCAATCGGTATCGTCGAAGAGTTCGACAACACTTATAAGGCATGGAACAGGATCGTTTATTTCAAACGGAAATGACAGAGATGGCGACCTTTCGAACGGAGCCGCAGGAAGAGTTCGTTCGATCGGGTGGAAGTCGCCGCTTTCCGGAGATAGACATTGCGCCTGGGAGCCGCATCTCCGAACTGCCGCGCGCAGGGTGGGCGATGACGAACGCGTCCTCGTTACGGACGAATGAGAACGTACGCGCCTGCGGAAGCATGCGCTGCGAAGCAGAGTGGAACCGCGTGAATACGCCTCTGCAGCCTTTTATGGGCTGCGGGGGCTTTTTGTTTGCCTGTCCGGTGACTGAGAGGGAGCTGACAGGCGGAATGAAACTTGTCGCGCCGCTGATGGGGCGGTGGCGGGCCGCTTCACGTTGCTAAGTAGAGAGGGGGGAACTTGACCATGCTGCGCAATATGAAATCCGACATCCAGGCCGTACTCGAGAACGATCCCGCTGCGCGCAATATGTTCGAGGTCGTTTTCACGTACTCGGGGCTTCATGCCATCTGGGCTCATCGGATCGCACATCGACTGTTCAAGCGCAAATGGTTTACGCTCGCCAGGGTGATTTCGCAGGTGAGCCGGTTTTTCACAGGAATCGAAATTCATCCCGGCGCGCGCATCGGCGACCGGTTGTTCATCGACCACGGAATGGGCATCGTCATCGGGGAAACCTGCGAAATCGGCGATAATGTCATCATTTATCAAGGCGTCACGCTGGGCGGCACAGGCAAAGAAAAGGGGAAGCGGCATCCGACGATTGGCAACAACGTAGTCATTGCTTCGGGAGCTAAGGTTCTAGGCTCCTTCACCATTGGAGACAATGTGAATATCGGCGCGAATTCCGTCGTGTTGCGCGAAGTGCCCGCCAACAGTACGGTAGTTGGCATTCCGGGCCGGATCGTCAAGCGTAATGGCGCCCGGGTGAGCGATCGTCTCAATCATGCCCAGCTTCCCGATCCTGTGATCGAGATGCTCCGGGCCATGCAGAAGGAAGTGTCGGAACTGCGGGCGGAGCTGGAGAGAGAGAAAGAGTTGGCGAAGGAACGAAATAAACAGCCAGTAGCTGGAGGAGAACCAAGACTATGACCTTGCGAATTTATAATACGTTGACGCGCGAGAAGGAAGATTTCAAGCCCCTTGTACCGGGTAAAGTAAACATGTACGTTTGCGGACCGACAGTTTATGACTATATTCATATCGGCAATGCGCGACCTGCGATTTTCTTCGATGTCGTGCGGCGTTACCTGGAAGCGCTCGACTATGACGTGCGCTATGTCGTGAATTTTACCGACGTCGATGACAAATTGATCCGTAAAGCGGAGCAGCTCGGCACGACGGTGCCGGAAGTGGCTGAACGGTTCATTGCCGCCTTCAACGAGAATATCGAAGGGCTGGGCATTCATAAAGCGACGATGAACCCGCGTGTGACGGAAAATATTCCGGAAATCATCGCGTTTATCGAAGAGCTGGTTGCGAACGGCCACGCCTACGAGAACGGCGGCGATGTGTTTTTCCGTACGGGCACGTTCCCGGATTACGGCAAGCTGTCCCATCAGAATTTGGAGGAGCTGCAGCTAGGTATTCGGATCGGCGTCGACGAGCGCAAGGAGAACGGCCAGGATTTCGTGTTGTGGAAGGCAGCAAAGCCAGGCGAGATCAACTGGGAGAGTCCTTGGGGACCGGGGCGTCCGGGTTGGCATATCGAATGCTCGGCGATGGCGCGCAAATATTTGGGCGAAACGCTCGACATCCACGGCGGCGGACATGACCTTCAATTCCCGCATCACGAGTGCGAAATCGCGCAGTCCGAGTCGGTAACGGGCAAGCCGCTTGCTACGTATTGGATGCATAACGGGTATATTAATATCAACAATGAGAAGATGTCCAAATCCCTCGGCAACGGAATCACGGTTCAGGACATGTTGACCCGCATCAAACCGGCGGTCATCCGGTACTTCATGCTATCGGCCCACTATCGGAGCCCGCTGAACTTCAGCGACGAGACGATCGCGCAGGCGGAGAACAGCATCGAGCGCATTGCCAATTGCGTCGCCAACATCAAACACCGGCTGGAGGCCGCTGTTAGCGCACCTGGAGAGGAACTTGCTCCATTAAAGGCGCGCATCGATGACATTAAGGAGCAATTCAAAGCCAAAATGAACGATGATTTCAATACGCCGGATGCCATTACAGCCGTATTCGAACTGGTCAGCGAGGCGAATCTGCACCTGCAGCGGCCGGTCGTGTCTCCGGAAGCGCTGCAGCTTCTGCTCACCGCATTCGATACATTCGACCGCGTGCTCGGTTTGTTGGCAGCCGACGAAGAACTGCTGGATGAGGAGATCGACGCGCTTATCTTGGAACGTACGGAAGCCCGCAGCAGCAAGAACTGGAAGCGGGCCGACGAGATTCGCGACCTGCTCGCCGAGAAGGGGATCGTGCTGGAAGATACGCCGCAGGGTATTCGATGGAGACGCAAGTGACGAGCGGTCGATCCGAAGAACTGAACCTGTGGTTTCATGAGCCGACTAAACCGATCAACCTCATGAACCCGATCGTACTGGCCTACATCGGGGATGCCGTATATGAAGTGCTTGTGCGCCAGTATTTGATTTCGCTCCCGAATCATAAACCGCACCACCTGCATAAGCAGGCGACCCAATTCGTTTCGGCGAAGGCCCAGTTTCTCATCCTCGAGAAATGGCGTTCGCATCTGACGGAAGAAGAAGCGGATATCGTACGGCGGGGGCGCAATGCGAAGTCCGGCACGATGCCCAAGAACGCGGATCCCGCACATTACAAACAAGCGACGTCGCTGGAATGCCTCGTCGGTTACTTATATTACGGCAAGAAGGTCGGCAGACTGCGCGAGCTGATGGCGATTGCTTTCGGCGAAGTGGATGACATGCCGGCCGAGGTCGGCACAAACGAAGGAGAATTATAATGAGCGAACGTGAAGAAGAATCCTCACAGGAATGGATCGCAGGCAAGCACCCGGTCATGGAGGCGCTGCGCTCCGGACGTGAGATCAATAAAATCTGGGTAGCCGAGCAGGCGCAGAAGAACGCGCAGCCGATGATGCTGGAAGCCAAGAAGGCGGGCGTCATCGTCCAAATCGTGGATAAGCGCAAACTGGATCAAATGGTGGATGGCATGGCTCACCAAGGGATCGTCGCGCAAGTAGCTGCTCACCGGTATTTTGAGGTAGACGAGCTGCTGGCGCGTGCGAAGGAAAGCGGAGAACTGCCGTTCTTCCTGCTGTTGGATGAGATCGAGGATCCGCATAATCTGGGCTCTATCCTGAGAACGGCAGAATGCACAGGCGTTCATGGCGTCATTATTCCGAAACGTCGTTCTGCATCCTTAACGGCGACGGTGACCAAAACCTCTGCAGGTGCGGTGGAGTACGTGCCCGTAGCGCGGATAACGAACATGGCGCAGACGATCGACAAGCTCAAGGAAGCGGGAGTTTGGGTAGCGGGTGCCGATGTCGGTGCGGAGCGGGACGTATTTGCGTCCGGAATGAAGTTTGACATGCCTCTGGCGATTGTCATTGGCAACGAAGCGAAGGGGATTGGAAGACTGATCCGTGAGAAATGCGATTTTCTCATCAAGCTCCCTATGCACGGGCAATTGAACTCCCTGAACGCATCCGTCGCTGCCGGCGTGCTGATGTATGAAGTATTGCGGCAGCGTATTGGCAAGTAACCGTGCGGCGGCGAGACGACGTCCTGCTCGTTGACGGCTATAACATGATTGGAGCTTGGCCGGAGCTGGCGACTTTGCGGGACAAGGGACTAGAGGATGCCCGCGACCGGTTGCTAGAGATGCTTGCGGATTATCAAGGCTTTACCGGGATGTCGGTCTACGTCGTATTCGACGCGCATCAGGTGCCTGGAATTGGGTCCACGTTCAAACAGCATCGTTTGACGGTTGTTTATACGAAGGAGAAGGAAACCGCCGACGCCTGCATTGAACGGCTTGCCGCGGAACTCGCCATGCGCAGTCGCAATATTTATGTCGCTACGTCCGATATGGCGGAGCAGCATATTACTTTCGGCAAGGGAGCGCTCCGATTATCCGCCCGCGAGCTGCTCATCGAGCTCAAGCAGAATCGCAAAGCCATTGAGCAAAAGGTCGAACATAAGAGCCAGGTTCGCAACGAGCTGGACGGCAATCTAAGCATGGACGTCCGCTTGAAATTGGAAAAGTGGCGCAGGGGCGGAAAGTGATAGTTATCGCGTGTCACGCGCAAGTCAGGTTAATTGACGCGAAAACGAAAAATAACGGTTCAAAATCCCATTTATTCCATATAGTTAGTGTTGTTTTGGGGTGATCCTCATTGACGTTTAAAGGTTACGTACTGTATACTGGGTCTATGTTTCTGAACGGTGATAGCTGCTAGATTATGCCATATTCTAGCGAACACGACTTGTTGATATGACATTGCGGGCCGGTAAATAGTTTTAGCTGCTGAAGTTAAGGGCTTTTATGCCTTTCGAGCCGGAGGGATTGTTCGTGAGCATCGACCTCAGAGATTGGAAAACGCTGGACTTTGACTGCAAAACGGACGAAGACGTGGTCGAATTGGTTCGCGAAGGCGACGGCGAAGCGTTGGAGTATCTAATTAACAAATATAAGAACTTTGTCCGTGCTAAAGCGCGTTCCTACTTTCTCATCGGGGCCGATCGCGAAGATATTGTTCAAGAGGGCATGATCGGGCTTTATAAGGCGATACGCGATTTCAGAGGCGAGAAGCTGGCGTCGTTCAAGGCGTTTGCTGAGCTGTGCATCACGAGGCAGATTATTACGGCCATTAAGACGGCTACGCGCCAGAAGCACATCCCGCTGAATTCATATGTTTCGCTGGACAAGCCGATCTACGACGAAGACTCCGACCGGACGCTTCTGGATGTCATCTGCGGAACCCGCGTATCGGATCCGGAAGAGCTGATTATCAACCAGGAAGAATTCGTAGGCCTGGAAGATAAGATGTCCGAGATATTAAGCGACTTGGAACGTAAAGTACTGATGCTTTATCTGGACGGGAAATCATACCAGGAAATTGCTGTTGATTTGGAGCGCCACGTGAAGTCGATCGATAATGCGCTGCAGCGCGTAAAGCGCAAGCTCGAGCGGTATTTGGAAGTTCGAGACATCGGAATTTAACATTTCTAATGAGAGCCGATAAGGCTCTTTTTTAATGGGAAGGGTTTTCGGCGTTTGAAACCAATGATCGGTGACGATACTGGTGATGACGAAGAGAAAATTTTCGCCTGCTTTGCGCTGTTGTGCCTCGAGCCAAAACGTACATTTACCTAGCTGATAGAGAGGTGCTGCGGCACTGTTTTCCATTGACACTCCCTAGTGCTTGTGATAAAGTGTTTTGGTAGCCCTAAATAGGTCTTTTTTTATTATGGGTCAATCAGGCTAGTTTCACATACAGTGCATCAAACTTTATCCATGCTTAGTTTGGGAGGTGTCAACAATGCGGGTAATTATTACGTTGGCTTGCACAAACTGCAAACAAAGAAACTATGCTTCCAGCAAGAACAAACGGAATCACCCCGACCGTATTGAGATGAAGAAGTTTTGCAAGTATTGTAACGAGCATACTCCTCATCGCGAAACAAGATAGGTCATTTTGGAGGTGTGGACGTGGCATTTTTAGCTAAACTGAAGCAAAGCTTCGGGTCGACGTTTTCCTTCTTCACCGACAGCTTCGCGGAATTGAAGAAAGTCCGCTGGCCAAGCCGAAAAGAATTGACAAGCTATTCGCTCGTGGTTTTCTTCACGATCATAGCGATGACAATTTACTTCTGGGTACTTGACATTGGAATTTCCGCATTGGTCGAACTGATTGTTTAAGAAGGGGCCAAGGGTGGCTTGTTATGGAAATGATGGAAAAAAGATGGTATGTTGTTCACACCTACTCGGGTTATGAGAACAAAGTGAAAGCGAACCTCGAGAAGCGCGTTGAATCTATGGGCATGGAGGACAAGATCTTCCGCGTGCTCGTCCCGATGGAGGAAGAAGTGGTAGACAAGGACGGTAAGAAAAAAACCGTCATGCGTAAAGTTTACCCCGGCTATGTCCTCGTCGAGATGGTTCAAACCGACGATTCTTGGTATGTGGTTCGTAACACTCCAGGCGTAACCGGATTTGTCGGTTCGACAGGCTCTGGTTCAAAACCAACTCCGCTTTTGCCTGATGAAGTGGAACAAATTTTGAAACACATGGGCATGGAAGAACCGAAACCGAAAATCGAGTTCGATTTGAAGGAAACGGTGCGCGTTAAGGTCGGGCCATTCGCTAACTTTGTCGGAACAGTGGAAGAAATTCTGCTCGACAAAAGCAAGCTGAAGGTTCATGTCAACATGTTCGGCAGAGAGACGCCAGTTGAGTTGGACTACGGCCAAGTGGAAAAGGTCTAATAGACCTGGTCTGCGCTGCGAACATGTGATTACTACGGCAAGGAGGTGTTCATCATGGCAAAAAAGGTCATCAAGTTGGTTAAATTGCAAGTTCCAGCGGGTAAAGCGAATCCGGCTCCGCCGATCGGTCCAGCGCTAGGTCAAGCAGGTGTTAACATCATGGCGTTCTGTAAAGAGTTCAATGCTCGTACAGCTGATCAAGCGGGACTTATCATTCCGGTTGTAATCACCGTATTCGAGGATCGCTCGTTTACATTCGAAACGAAAACGCCGCCGGCTGCTGTACTTCTTCGCGTTGCTGCTAAGATCGCTAAAGGATCGGGCGAGCCGAACAAGAAGAAAGTCGCAACAGTTAAACGTTCTGTCGTTCGCGAGATCGCTGAACAAAAAATGCCTGACCTCAACGCAGCTTCTGTAGAAGCAGCAATGCGCATGGTTGAAGGTACTGCACGCAGCATGGGCGTTGTCATCGAGGACTAGTTCCCGACTGGCACACATGCTTTCTAGACACGCTAGAGTGCGTTGTCTGACCGATGGAACGCTGTGTTCCGTCGGGTGGGAGGGTCTCCAGGAACAGTTGGAGGATTTTCCGCTACTACCACATAAGGAGGAAATTTCTAATGGCTAAACACGGTAAGAAATACCAAGAAGCTGTAAAGCTGATTGATGTTGAAGCGACTTACGAGTCTGCCGAAGCGATTGAGCTCGTTAAGAAAGCCGCTACAGCGAAATTTGACGAAACTGTTGAAGTTGCTGTGCGTTTGGGCGTAGATCCTAAGAAACAAGACCAAGCCGTTCGTGGTGTCGTCGTACTTCCGCACGGTACTGGTAAAACTAAACGCGTTCTCGTTTTTGCTAAGGGCGATAAAGCCAAAGAAGCAGAAGCTGCTGGCGCAGATTATGTTGGCGATGCTGACGTAATCGCTAAAATCCAACAAGGCTGGTTCGAGTTCGACGTTTGCGTTGCGACTCCGGACATGATGGCTGAAGTTGGTAAGCTCGGCCGTATCCTCGGCGGTAAAGGCCTTATGCCTAACCCTAAAGCGGGTACTGTAACGTTTGACGTTACGAAAGCCGTGCAAGAAATCAAGGCTGGTAAGATTGAATACCGTCTTGACAGAGCAGGTCAAATCCATGCACCAATCGGTAAAGTATCGTTCGACTCCGAGAAGCTGAACGAAAACTTGAAAACGCTGATTGACGCACTGAACCGCGCAAAACCAGCTGCGGCTAAAGGGGTTTACCTGAAAGGCATTTCCGTTTCCTCGACGATGGGACCTGGCGCACGTTTGAATGCTGCTTCGTTCCGCTAAGAGATTAGACGGGAATTTGAGAATCGAATATGCATACCGAAGACAGTAGGTGCCGGCCACCGGCTTAATTTCCTACCGAGGTGTTATGATAAACGTGTTTGTACGCCCAGCCCTTCTGGGGCTGGCGAGTAACGGACCATCATGGCCTTCGCTCTGTCTGCGGGGGCCTTTCTCATGCATCGCGGGGGAGGATTCCGCTGCAACAATCGGGATGTTGACAACATAACGGGAGGTGTACATTTTGGCAAACGCAAAAATTATCGAAGGTAAAGAGCAGGCAGTTGCGGAAATCACAGCGAAACTTCGCGAGAGCTCCAGCACAGTTGTAGCCGATTACCGTGGTCTTAACGTTGCGCAAGTAACGGAACTGCGTAAACAATTGCGCGAAGCTAACGTCGAGTTCCAAGTCTTGAAAAACTCGCTCGTTCGCCGTGCGACTGCAAATGCAGAACTGAGCGAATTGGATGCTGTTCTTGCAGGCCCTACGGCTATCGCATTCAGCAAAGAGGACGCAGTTGCTCCAGCCAAAATTTTGGCTGACTTCGCTAAGAAGAACGACGCTCTGAAACTTAAAGGCGGCGTGGTTGAAGGTCAAGTATTTAATGCGGAACAAATCAAAGCGCTGGCAGATCTGCCATCCCGCGACGGTTTGCTCTCCATGCTCCTCAGCGTGCTCCAAGCACCTATGCGCAACTTCGCCCTTGCGGTTAAAGCTGTTGCAGAGAAGCAAGAAGCTTAGGATGATTGGTTTGGCTCAGCCAGCAGGCTGAGACAGCATTCATCCAGAACGATTGGTTTGTGGTGGCCTATGGCCGACGCAGCATTCAATTAAGATACCGGCTTGCCGGATTCATTGGTACGACCAAACTAAAACAAATTATCGGAGGTTTATCTCATGAGTAAAGAGCAAATCTTGGAAGCCATCAAAGGCATGAACGTTCTTGAACTGAACGACCTGGTTAAAGCAATCGAAGAAGAATTCGGCGTAACTGCTGCAGCACCTGTAGCATTCGGCGGCGGCGCAGCTGCAGCTGTAGTCGAAGAGCAATCCGAGTTCGACGTTATCTTGAACAACGCTGGTGCTTCCAAAATCAACGTTATCAAAGTCGTTCGCGAAATCACAGGTCTTGGCCTGAAAGAAGCGAAAGATCTTGTTGACGGCGCTCCTAAAGCAATCAAAGAAAAAGTATCCAAAGAGGATGCTGAAGCTGTTAAAGCTAAACTTGAAGAAGCTGGCGCTTCCGTAGAAGTGAAGTAGTAACCCGCTCATCAGAGGTAAACCCCTTGAAGCGTTCGCTTCAAGGGGTTTCCTTATGAATGGGCATGCCGGCAGGAATCAGGAGGGAAAGCATGTCGGATCATTATTACACGCAAACGCCGGGAGCCAGGCATGATCGTCAGCAGCTTGAAACCGAGCTTCGCGGACATAAACTGCGTTTTACGACGGATGCAGGCGTCTTTTCGAAGACGGGCATCGATTTTGGAAGCCGCGTGTTGATTGATGCGCTCGAAGTGGGTGAACATGATCGCATTTTGGATGTCGGCTGTGGCTATGGTCCTATCGGCATTACAGTTGCGAAGCTTGCTCCGGCTGGTCAGGTAACGATGATTGATGTCAATGAGCGGGCGGTTGCCCTGGCGAATGAGAATGCCAGATTAAATGGCGTTACCAATGCGGCTGCCGTGCAAAGCGATATCTATGAACGCGTTCAAGGACAGTCATTCGATGCGATCATTACGAATCCGCCGATCCGGGCTGGCAAAGAGGTCGTGCATCGGATTTTCGAGGAAGGTTTCCAGCTATTGAAGCCGGGAGGATCCATGTGGGTCGTTATTCAGAAGAAGCAAGGGGCGCCGTCAGCGGAAGCCAAGCTGGAAGCTGTCTACGGCAATGTGGAAGAAGTGACGAAAGAAAAGGGATACCGCATATTTAGGGCTCGCAAAGAGCAATAGGGAAACAGAATCATTTATTGACGCGGCTTCCCCGATGTGGTATCATTATAAAATGTCAGCATTAAAATGGGCGCATTCTCTTTAGTCGACTAAAATGTCAAGCGCTATTTTAAACGTATAAAAGAAGCGGATTTGACGTATAATGTTTACATTTTGGGTCAAAATTACTTGATATGAGACTTTTACCGGTTGTGCCGCGTAGAACGTTGACTGACAGAAGCACGCTCTTTTTTCGAATTTTCGATAAGGGCTTTTCTTTATTTGAATCAGAATTTGCCTGCTGCACATTCTGGTTACAGCAATGTTTGTGTATACAAGGTCATTGTTCACTTTCTGTGAAGCAGACATGAGGGGTGAGGTTAAGTTGGCAGGACAACTTGTTCAGTATGGGCGTCGCACGCGTAGAAGCTATGCCCGCATCCGCGAGGTGCTCGAAGTTCCGAACCTGATTGAAATCCAACAAAAATCGTACGAGAAGTTTTTGGATAAGGACTTGCTTGAGCTTTTCCAAGACATCTCGCCGATTCAGGATTTTACGGGTAATTTGATGCTTGAGTTCATCGACTATTCACTTGGCGAGCCTAAGTATTCTGTCGATGAGTCGAAGGAACGCGACGTGACGTATGCAGCTCCGCTACGCGTTAAAGTTCGGCTTATCAACAAGGAAACCGGTGAAGTGAAAGAGCAAGAAGTGTTCATGGGTGATTTCCCGCTGATGACCGAGACAGGCACGTTCATCATCAACGGCGCGGAACGCGTCATCGTCAGCCAATTGGTTCGTTCGCCTAGCGTTTACTTTAGCACGAAAGTGGACAAAAACGGCAAGAAAAATTATACGGCTACCGTGATTCCGAACCGCGGCGCATGGCTGGAGCTTGAAACCGATGCGAAGGACATTATTTATGTCCGTATTGACCGCACTCGTAAAATTCCGGTCACGGTTCTTCTGCGTGCGTTAGGTTTTGGCACGGATGCCGAAATTTTAGATTTGCTAGGGCATGACGAGTATATTCGGAACACGCTCGATAAAGACAATACCGATTCCACTGAAAAAGCGCTTATCGAAATTTACGAAAGACTTCGTCCGGGTGAACCGCCGACGCTGGATAACGCTAAGAGCTTGCTCGTTGCGCGTTTCTTTGATCCAAAGCGCTATGACCTGGCGAATGTCGGACGCTACAAAATCAATAAGAAGCTGCATATCAAGAACCGTCTCTTCAACCAGCGTTTGGCTGAAACTCTGTTCGATCCGTCTACAGGAGAAATCCTGGCGGAAGCCGGTCAAGTCGTCGATCGCCGTCTCTTGGATGAGCTGATCCCTTACTTGGAGAATAACGTTGGCTTCAAGACGTATCAAGTTGCGAACGGCGTTCTTGATGCAGATAGTATACCTCTTCAAACCTTGAGCGTATTCTCTCCGCTTGATGATAGCAAGGTCATCAAGATTATCGCGAATGGCGTCATTGACAAAGCGGTTAAGCATATCACGCCTGCAGACATCATCGCTTCCATCAATTACTTCATCGACTTGCTCCATGGAATCGGAAGCACGGACGATATCGACCATCTGGGTAACCGTCGTTTGCGTTCGGTTGGCGAGTTGCTGCAGAACCAGTTCCGTATCGGCTTGTCCCGTATGGAGCGCGTCGTTCGCGAGCGGATGTCCATTCAGGATGCGAATGCAATCACGCCTCAGGCGCTCATCAACATACGTCCCGTTATTGCGTCGATTAAAGAGTTCTTCGGGTCTTCGCAATTGTCGCAGTTTATGGACCAGACCAATCCGCTTGCTGAGCTTACGCACAAACGTCGTCTGTCCGCACTGGGACCGGGCGGTTTGACGCGTGAGCGCGCGGGCTTCGAAGTTCGAGACGTTCATAATTCCCATTACGGCCGTATGTGTCCGATCGAAACACCAGAGGGTCCGAACATCGGGTTGATCAACTCCTTGTCCACTTTCGCTCGTATTAACGAGTATGGGTTCATCGAGGCGCCATATCGTTGGGTAGATCCGAAGGTCGGTGTCGTAACGGAACAAATCGCCTACCTGACCGCAGATGAAGAAGATAACTACGTTATCGCGCAAGCGAACGCGAAGCTTGACCAAGAAGGCAAGTTCGTGGATGACGCGGTTATCGTACGTTACAACAAACAAGCGGACAATATTCTTACGATGCCGACAGAGCGCGTAGACTATATGGACGTTTCGCCGAAACAAGTCGTATCGGTCGCTACGGCGCTCATTCCGTTCCTCGAGAACGATGACTCCAACCGTGCGCTCATGGGATCCAACATGCAGCGGCAAGCCGTTCCGCTTCTTATTCCGAAGTCGCCGCTTGTCGGTACGGGCATGGAACATAAATCGGCCAAAGACTCCGGCGTATGTATCGTTTCCAAACACGACGGCATCGTCGAACGCGTTTCGGCCAATGAAATTTGGGTCCGTCGCGTTGAGATGGTTGACGGCAAACCTGTTACGGGCGACTTGATTAAACATAAGCTGCATAAGTTTATGCGTTCCAACCAAGGTACGTGCATTAACCAACGTCCGATTTGTCATAAAGGCGATATCGTGAAGAAAGGTGACATCCTTGCCGATGGTCCTTCCACGGAAATGGGCGAATTGGCGCTCGGTCGCAACGTCGTTGTAGCGTTTATGACGTGGGAAGGTTACAACTACGAGGATGCTATCCTTTTGAGCGAGAAGCTTGTTAAAGAAGATGTGTACACGTCGATTCATATTGAGGAATACGAATCGGAAGCCCGTGACACGAAGCTCGGACCGGAAGAAATCACGCGCGACATTCCTAACGTGGGCGAAGAAGCGCTCCGCAACTTGGATGAACGCGGTATTATCCGTGTCGGTGCCGAGATCAGCGCAGGTGACATTCTCGTTGGTAAAGTAACGCCAAAGGGTGTTACCGAGCTGACTGCTGAGGAACGCTTGCTGCACGCTATCTTTGGCGAGAAAGCACGCGAAGTTCGTGATACGAGCCTCCGCGTTCCGCATGGTACGGACGGTATCGTCGTGGACGTGAAAGTCTTCACGCGCGAGAACGGCGATGAGCTGCCTCCTGGCGTGAATCAATTGGTCCGTGCATACATCGCTCAGAAACGGAAAATTTCCGAAGGGGATAAGATGGCAGGACGCCACGGTAACAAAGGGGTTATCGCCCGTATCCTTCCTGAGGAAGATATGCCTTTCCTGCCGGATGGCACGCCTGTAGAGGTTGTTCTTAACCCGCTGGGCGTACCTTCGCGGATGAACATCGGTCAAGTGCTCGAGGTCCACTTGGGCATGGCTTGCAAGCGTCTAGGGATTCATGCCGCAACACCTGTATTCGATGGAGCGCGCGAGTACGACGTATTCGATTCCATGGAAGAGGCAAGCATGCAGCGTAACGGTAAAACGATCCTTTACGATGGACGCTCCGGCGAGCCATTCGAGCGGGAAGTTACCGTCGGCGTCATGTATATGATCAAACTGGCGCACATGGTTGACGATAAAATCCATGCCCGTTCCACGGGTCCATACTCGCTTGTAACGCAGCAGCCATTGGGCGGTAAAGCTCAGTTCGGCGGTCAGCGTTTCGGGGAGATGGAGGTTTGGGCGCTTGAGGCCTACGGTGCGGCATATACGCTGCAAGAGATTTTGACCGTGAAGTCCGATGATGTCGTCGGCCGTGTCAAAACATATGAGTCTATCGTTAAAGGTGAGAATGTACCGGAGCCAGGCGTGCCTGAGTCGTTCAAGGTTTTGATCAAAGAGCTTCAAAGTTTGGGTATGGACGTTAAGATCCTGTCCGAGAACGAAGAAGAGATCGAAATGAAAGAAATGGACGACGAGGACGACGGTGCCTCGGACAAATTGAACCTCAATCTTGAAGGTACTGAAGTCGGCGTGGAGTAATAGTTTCCGCGGCTTAGAATAGCACGATGCCGGTTCGTCTTCACGGGCGAATCAAGCCGGGGAGCGCCTTCGCGGGCGCAATCCGGCTGAATGGCATTAAGGCAACAAAAGACAAGTGAACCATGACGAAGGAGGGTTGCTCCTTGTTGGACGTGAACAACTTCGAGTATATGAAGATTGGATTGGCATCTCCGGATAAAATCCGATCGTGGTCCCGCGGAGAAGTAAAGAAACCGGAAACGATTAACTATAGGACACTTAAGCCGGAGAAAGAGGGTCTCTTCTGCGAGAAGATCTTCGGACCGACGAAAGACTGGGAATGCCATTGCGGCAAATACAAGCGCGTTCGTTATAAAGGCGTCGTTTGTGACCGTTGCGGCGTAGAAGTTACGCGTGCAAAAGTGCGCCGTGAACGTATGGGTCACATTGAGCTTGCAGCTCCTGTATCGCATATTTGGTATTTCAAAGGTATTCCAAGCCGTATGGGTCTCGCGCTGGATATGTCGCCGCGCTCCCTGGAAGAGATCATTTACTTCGCATCTTATGTTGTAACGGATCCAGGTGACACGCCGCTGGAGAAGAAACAGCTGTTGTCCGAGAAGGAATATCGCAGCTACCGTGAGAAGTACGGATACGGCTTCCATGCAGGCATGGGTGCCGAGGCAGTCAAGAAGCTGCTTCAAGACATCGACGTTGAGCGTGAGCTCGAGCAGTTGAAGGAAGACCTTCGTACAGCGCAAGGTCAACGCCGTAACCGTGCGATCAAACGCCTTGAAGTCATCGAAGCATTCCGCAACTCCGGCAATATGCCGGAATGGATGATTCTTGACGTGCTGCCGGTCATTCCTCCGGAACTTCGTCCGATGGTCCAGTTGGATGGCGGACGTTTCGCAACGTCTGACTTGAACGACTTGTATCGTCGCGTAATCAACCGGAATAACCGTTTGAAACGTCTGCTTGACCTAGGCGCTCCGGATATCATTGTGCAAAACGAGAAACGGATGCTTCAAGAAGCAGTCGACGCTTTGATCGATAACGGCCGCCGCGGCCGTCCAGTCACGGGCCCGGGCAACCGTCCGCTTAAATCGCTCAGCCATATGCTGAAAGGTAAACAAGGGCGTTTCCGTCAGAACTTGCTCGGTAAGCGGGTTGACTATTCCGGTCGTTCCGTTATCGTTGTTGGTCCTAGCCTGAAAATGTTCCAATGCGGTTTGCCGAAAGAAATGGCGCTTGAACTCTTTAAACCGTTCGTTATGAAAGAGCTGGTTAACAAAAACCTGGCACATAACATTAAAAGCGCGAAACGTAAAGTCGAACGCGTCAGCCCGGAAGTTTGGGATGTGCTTGAAGAAGTCATCAAGGAGCATCCGGTTCTGTTGAACCGTGCACCTACGCTTCACAGACTCGGTATCCAGGCGTTCGAACCGATTTTGGTTGAAGGCCGCGCCATCAAACTTCATCCGCTCGTATGTACGGCATACAATGCCGACTTCGACGGTGACCAAATGGCTGTTCACGTACCGCTGTCCGCTGAAGCGCAAGCTGAAGCTCGGTTGTTGATGCTGGCATCGGGCAACATTTTGAACCCGAAAGACGGCAAGCCTGTCGTTACGCCTTCTCAGGATATGGTCCTCGGCAGCTTCTACTTGACGATGGACAACGCGGAGGGCAAAGGCTACGGTTCCGTGTTCGCAACAGTTAACGAAGCGATCTCTGCGTACCAACGCGGCATCGTATCGCTGCATGCGCGGATATTTATCCCCGTTAAGGTTCTGAAGAAAACTTCCTTTACGGATGCGCAACAGAAAGCGTTGATTTGCACAACCGTGGGTAAAGTGATCTTCAACGAAATTTACCCGGCCGATTTCCCTTACATCAACGAGCCTACCAAGGTGAACTTGCTGCAAGGCACGCCGGATAAATATTTCGTACACGAGAAGGGCGCAGATCTCGTTCAATTCTTGAACGGCCTGCCTCAAATCGGCGGCGTAGGTAAAGAGTACCTCGGCTTGATTATTGCCGAATGCTTCCGTCAATACCACACGACGCGTACTTCTATCATGCTTGACCACATTAAACAACTCGGATTCACGTATTCCACGCGTGCAGGTATCACTGTTGCTGTTGCCGATGTAATCGTGCCACCAGAGAAACAGGAGATCCTGAAAGAATCCGAAGATAAAGTTAAGGTCGTTACGAATCAATACCGCCGTGGTCTGATTACGAACGAAGAACGCTACGACCGTGTAATCGAGATCTGGAGCAAAACGAAGGATCAAATTACGGAGATTCTCATGAAATCGATGGACCGCTACAATTCCATCATGCTCATGGTTGATTCCAAAGCACGGGGTAATAAATCTCAAATCACGCAGCTCGGCGGCATGCGAGGTCTGATGGCCAACCCATCCGGCCGAATCATCGAGTTGCCGATCAAGTCGAACTTCCGCGAAGGTCTGACCGTCCTCGAGTACTTTATCTCGACACACGGTGCGCGTAAAGGTCTTGCCGATACCGCCCTTCGTACAGCTGACTCCGGATACCTTACTCGTCGTCTTGTCGACGTTGCGCAGGATGTTATCGTCCGCGAAGACGATTGCGGCACGGATAAAGGCTTCTCGGTCAGCAAAATTCAAGACGGTAAAGAGGTTATCGAAGACCTGTACGACCGTATTGAAGGACGCTACTCGTTCGAAACGGTTCGCCATCCGCAAACCGGCGAAGTTATTCTTCAGCGCAACCAGCTGATCGATTCCAACAAAGCGGAAGAGATCATCGCGGCTGGCGTTGAGCGTCTCCAAATTCGTTCCGTACTGAGCTGCCGCGCCCGTCATGGCGTCTGCAAAATCTGTTATGGACGTAACTTGGCAACGGGCAAATTCGTTGAGATCGGCGAAGCAGTCGGCATTATCGCTGCACAATCGATCGGTGAACCGGGAACTCAGCTTACGATGCGTACATTCCATACCGGCGGTGTAGCCGGAGACGATATCACGCAAGGTTTGCCGCGTATCCAAGAACTTTTCGAAGCGCGTAATCCGAAGGGTCAAGCGATCATCTCCGAGATCGATGGCGTTATTAAGGACATTCGCGAGACAAAGGACCGCCGTGAAATCGAAGTACAAGGTGAAGCGGAATCCAAAACGTATGCCGTCACATTCGGTTCGCGTATCCGTGTTGTCAAAGGCAAGCAAATCGAAGCCGGCGATGAATTGACGGACGGTTCCATCGATCCGAAGGATATGCTCCGCATCAAGGGTATCCGCGGCGTGCAGAACTATATTTTGCAGGAAGTTCAGCGCGTTTACCGGAACCAAGGGGTAGAAATCAACGATAAGCACATCGAGGTTATGGTGAAGCAGATGCTTCGCAAGATTCGTATCATCGAAGCCGGCGATACTGCGCTTCTTCCAGGTGCATTTGTCGACATTCATGAATATGAAGCGTCTAACCGCGAAGCGATTCTGTCCGGCAAAGAGCCTGCGGTTGCCAAACCGGTCTTGCTCGGTATTACGAAAGCGTCGCTTGAGACGGATTCCTTCCTGTCCGCGGCATCGTTCCAAGAGACGACTCGTGTCTTGACAGATGCTGCTATCAAAGGCAAGGTCGATCAGTTGCTCGGTCTGAAAGAGAATGTTATCATCGGTAAACTGATCCCGGCGGGAACGGGCATGCAACGCTATAGAAGCGTCCATGTCGCCGGTATGGACGATGAATTGACTGAAGCGCAGTCGATCGAAGCCGAGACGGTTACGATTGAATCTTAATCAATAGCACCATTGCATGAGGGAGAAGAGCGAACAGGTCCTTTTTAAGGAGATATTCTGTTCGCTCTCCGCTCTGTAATGCCCTTATAGGGGTTTACTTTATTTTCAAACTTTAAACAAGCGCGGAAGCTTGACATTATGCGAGTTGAAGTGCTAATATGTCGTAGTGTGCCTAATCGCACAACCTCTGCACTTGTCAGTTTTGCTTGACTTGGAAGGTAGGTTATTATGCGATTCGTTATAGGTAGTAAACAAACGACGAAGATGGTGGAGCAACGCAAAGCTACTCTCGTCTATGTTGCGCAAGATGCAGATCCGCGGCTGAAGGACAATATTGTTCGGCTTTGCGAAATGTCAGGAATACCGATTACCTGGACTGAAACAATGAAGAGCCTCGGAGAAACCTGTGGAATCGAAGTTGGAGCAGCGATGGCGGCGGTTGTACCGGAAATCGAATAAGAACATGTCGTTTTTACTGAACCGGAAGGGAAGGTAAAAACTTTCGTTTGTTTCTTTATGAACCGCCTGGATCTGTGGGCTTAATAAGCCAATATGTCTTGAAAGCTTTACTAAGTGAGGAAGGGGGATGCAACATGCCAACAATTAACCAACTGGTCCGTAAAGGCCGTGAGGCGAAAGTCGTTAAATCGAAATCGCCAGCATTGCAAAGAGGTTTCAACGCACTGAAACGTGAGGAAACAAACATTAGCTCGCCACAAAAACGCGGGGTTTGCACACGTGTAGGTACAATGACACCAAAAAAACCGAACTCCGCATTGCGGAAATATGCGCGTGTACGTTTGACGAACCGCGTTGAGGTTACTGCTTACATCGGCGGTATCGGTCATAACCTTCAAGAGCATAGCGTAGTATTGGTTCGCGGCGGCCGGGTAAAAGATCTTCCGGGTGTTCGTTACCACATCGTGCGCGGTGCGCTTGATACTGCAGGCGTAAACAACCGTAAACAATCTCGTTCCAAATACGGAACGAAACGTCCTAAAGTTAAAAAATAATGCAGGCATAGCCGGCAACGGTTATCCTCATCCTAAAATGAAAAACTAGAAGAAAGGGGGACTTCCACATGCCACGCAAAGGTCCAGTAACAAAACGTGATGTTTTGCCAGATCCGATGTACAGCAGCAAGCTCGTTACTCGCTTGATCAACCGTATTATGGTTGACGGCAAGCGCGGTGTAGCCGCTACGATTTTGTATGATGCATTCAAACTCATCAACGAACGTACGGGCAAAGACCCGATGGAAGTTTTTGAAGTAGCAATTAAGAACATCATGCCAGTACTTGAAGTTAAAGCACGCCGTGTAGGCGGTTCGAACTATCAAGTGCCAATCGAAGTTAAACCGGAACGCCGTACAGCGCTTGGTCTCCGTTGGCTCGTGAACTATTCACGTAACCGCGGTGAGAAGACGATGGAAGAGCGTTTGGCTGCAGAAATCATTGATGCATCCAACAACACTGGTTCATCCGTGAAGAAACGCGAAGATACGCACAAAATGGCTGAAGCGAATAAAGCGTTCGCTCACTATCGTTGGTAGTATTCGCATAATCGAAAGGAGACTGAATTATGGCAAGAGAGTTCTCCTTGAAAAATACGCGTAATATCGGGATCATGGCGCATATTGACGCAGGTAAAACAACCACAACGGAGCGGATCCTGTTCTACACAGGCCGTACCCACAAAATCGGCGAGGTGCACGAAGGTGCGGCGACGATGGACTGGATGGAGCAGGAACAAGAGCGCGGAATCACGATTACGTCCGCTGCTACGACTGCTCAATGGGATGGACACCGCATCAATATTATCGACACCCCGGGGCACGTTGACTTCACTGTAGAAGTTGAACGTTCCCTGCGCGTATTGGACGGGGCCGTTGGTGTTTTCAGTGCAAAAGAAGGCGTTGAGCCGCAATCCGAGACGGTATGGCGTCAAGCTGACCGTTACGGCGTACCGCGGATCGCATACGTCAACAAAATGGACATTATCGGCGCAGACTTCCTTAACGTTGTTAGAGACATGCGCTTGCGTCTGAACGCAAATGCAGTGGCAATTCAATTGCCGATCGGTGCAGAGAACGACTTCGTAGGCGTAATTGACTTGATTGAGCGAGTTGCTTACAAATACAAAGACGATCTTGGTAAAGATCCGGAAAAAATTGAAATCCCTGCAGAATACAAGGACCAAGTCGAAGAAGTTCGCTTGGAGCTGGTCGAGAAAGTTGCTGAGCTCGATGAAGAGCTCACGATGAAATATCTCGAAGGCGAAGAAATCTCTGTTGCTGAGTTGAAATCGGCACTTCGCAAAGGTGTTTGCGAAGTTAAGATCTTCCCGGTAATCGTTGGTTCTTCGTACCGTAATAAAGGCGTTCAGATGATGCTTGACGCTGTTGTCGACTACCTGCCTTCGCCAATCGACGTACCTGATATCAAGGGTCACCTTGAAGATGGAACAGAGACGGTCCGCAAATCCGCCGACGATCAGCCTTTCGCAGCACTGGCGTTCAAAATCATGACTGACCCTTACGTAGGTAAGCTGACGTTCTTCCGCGTATACTCCGGCGTACTTAGCTCCGGTTCATACGTTGTGAATGCAACGAAAGGCAAACGCGAACGGATCGGTCGTATCCTTCAAATGCATGCGAACAGCCGTCAAGAAATCAGCGAAGTTTACTCCGGTGATATCGCGGCTGCCGTAGGTCTGAAAGATACAACTACTGGCGATACGCTTTGCGATGAGAAAAACCCGGTTATCCTTGAGTCGATGAACTTCCCTGAGCCGGTTATCCAGCTCGCGGTTGAACCTAAGACAAAAGCTGACCAAGACAAAATGGGTATCGCTCTTCAAAAGCTGTCCGAGGAAGATCCTACGTTCCGTGCCCACACGGACGAAGAGACCGGCCAAACGATTATCGCTGGTATGGGCGAGCTTCACCTTGAAATCCTAGTTGACCGTATGCTTCGTGAATTCAAAGTCGAAACGAATGTTGGTAAGCCGCAAGTTGCTTATCGCGAGACGTTTAAAACGGCTGCGAAGGTCGAAGGTAAATTCGTTCGCCAATCCGGCGGTCGTGGTCAGTTCGGTCATTGCTGGGTTGAATTCTCCCCGCAAGAGCCAGGTGCGGGCTTTGTGTTTGAAAACAAAACCGTGGGTGGCTCCATCCCGCGTGAGTTTATTGCTCCAATTCAAGCAGGTATCGAAGAATCGATGAAAAATGGTGTCATTGCCGGCTTCCCGGTCGTGGATATCAAAGCAGTCGTAGTCGACGGTTCCTACCATGATGTCGATTCCTCGGAGATGGCGTTCAAAATCGCCGGATCGATGGCGCTTAAAGCAGCTAAAGAGAAATGTAATCCGATTCTGCTTGAGCCAATCATGAAAGTTGAAGTAAGCGTTCCTGAAGAGTACATGGGCGACGTAATGGGCATGCTGAGCTCCCGCCGTGGTCGTATCGAAGGTTCGGACACGAAGCATGGTGCTTTGATCGTTCGTGCTAAGGTGCCTCTGGCTGAGATGTTCGGTTACTCCACGACACTTCGTTCCGGTACGCAAGGACGCGGCGTGTTCTCCATGGAGCTCTCGCACTATGAAGAAGTACCTCGTTCGATCTCGGAAGAGATCATCTCCAAATCAAAAGGCGCTGCACAATAACAGTCCTTTAAACAACTTGTTTTATATAAGTTGCATTTTGGCCGGATGATGGAAGACCTAACGGCTCCCATTCGGCCGATCACATAATCTTCTCAATATTAAGGAGGAAGAGTTCAATGGCTAAGGCTAAATTTGAACGTAATAAACCGCACGTTAATATCGGTACTATCGGTCACGTCGACCATGGTAAAACAACGCTGACTGCTGCAATCACGACTGTTCTTTCCAAAAGATACGGTGGCGCTGCTGTAGCATTCGACCAAATTGACAAAGCACCAGAAGAGCGCGAGCGCGGTATCACAATCTCCACAGCACACGTTGAGTACGAGACGCCTAACCGTCACTATGCTCACGTTGACTGCCCAGGCCATGCTGACTATGTTAAAAACATGATCACTGGCGCAGCACAAATGGACGGCGCAATCTTGGTTGTATCCGCAGCTGACGGCCCAATGCCGCAAACTCGCGAACACATCCTGCTTTCCCGTCAAGTAGGCGTACCTTACATCGTCGTATTCCTGAACAAATGCGACATGGTTGAGGACGAAGAGTTGCTTGAACTCGTTGAGATGGAAGTACGCGACCTTCTTAGCGAATATGAATTCCCAGGTGACGACACTCCAATCATCCGTGGTGCAGCTCGTGAAGCGCTGCAAAACCCAGATGGTGCATGGGCTGACAAAATCATCGAATTGTTCGAACAAGTTGATACTTACATCCCAACACCACAACGTGATACTGACAAGCCGTTCCTTATGCCAGTCGAGGACGTGTTCACAATCACAGGTCGTGGTACGGTTGCTACAGGACGCGTTGAGCGTGGCGTAGTTAAAGTATCTGACGAAATCGAAATCATCGGTATTGCTGAAGAAACTCGCAAATGCGTGGTAACAGGCGTTGAGATGTTCCGCAAATTGCTTGATTCCGCACAAGCTGGTGACAACATCGGTGCATTGCTTCGTGGTGTTGACCGTAAAGACATCGAGCGTGGTCAAGTTCTGGCAAAGCCAGGTTCCGTTAAACCACACACGAACTTCACGGCTCAAATCTACGTTCTGACTAAAGAAGAGGGCGGACGTCACAAACCTTTTTTCACGGGTTACCGTCCACAGTTCTACTTCCGTACAACTGACGTTACGGGTATCATCTCCCTGCCAGAAGGCACGGAAATGGTAATGCCTGGCGATAACATTACGGTTACGGTTGAGCTGATCGCTCCAATCGCACTTGAAGACGGTACTCGCTTCGCTATCCGCGAAGGCGGCCGTACAGTTGGTGCCGGTGCAGTAGCATCCATCCAAAAATAATAAAGCTGCGGCCTAGGCTGCGGTACGAAGAGCCCACACCCCGGTGTGGGCTTTTTTCTAATATTTGAGGTTTGCAGTGAAAGCGTTTCTTCATTAATAATAAGAAAAGTGATTTGGGGACGGCCATATTGGAAATAAAGATATGGAATGTAATCATGATGAGTATGCTGTCTGCGTTAGAAGAACATGCCAAACAAGAAAATCGTTGAAAGTACAAGGTTTTTGTTGCATTCGCCTATCCATTTAGATATAATAGTGAAGTTGGTCTGTGACGTTGCGATGATGTAAGAGGTTGCCGACACACACGGCTCCTTTGCCATGAGGGGCGTGTCGGGTTTTCTTGCGGAGTATGTCCGATACTAAATTGGGCGATAGAAGGAGGGACTTATATGGCTAAGCAAAAGATTCGTATTCGCTTGAAAGCATACGATCATAGAATTCTGGATCAATCCGCAGAGAAAATTGTTGAAACTGCGAAACGTTCCGGTGCAGGCGTGTCTGGGCCGATTCCGCTTCCGACTGAGAAGCAAATCATCACCATTCTGCGTGCGGTACACAAGTACAAGGATTCTAGGGAACAATTCGAAATGCGCACACACAAGCGTTTGATCGACATTGTTAACCCAACGCCGCAAACGGTTGATGCATTGATGCGTCTTGACCTGCCATCCGGTGTAGATATCGAAATCAAACTGTAATAATTTCAACTTGGAAAGGGAATGAGGTGTCAACATGAAAGGTATCTTAGGTAAAAAACTAGGTATGACGCAAGTGTTCACTGCCGAAGGTAACGTAGTTCCAGTAACGGTTATCGAAGCAGGTCCATGTGTTGTCTTGCAGAAGAAAGACCAAGAGAACGACGGTTATGTATCCATTCAAGTAGGTTTCTCTGATAAGAAAGAAAGCAGAGCAAACAAGCCGGAAATCGGCCACGCGAAAAAAGCCGAAACGGCTCCTAAGCGCTACATTCGTGAATTCCGCGGCGTAAATAACGGGGAATATGAAGTTGGCCAAGAGATTAAGGCTGATCTGTTCACTGCTGGCGAATTCGTTGACGTAACAGCTACTTCCAAAGGTAAAGGTTTCACGGGTACGATTCAACGTTGGAACCAAAGCCGCGGCCCAATGGCGCACGGCTCGCGTTACCACCGCGGACCAGGTTCGATGGGTTCCATCCAAGCCAACCGCGTACCTAAAGGTAAACACCTTCCAGGTCACATGGGTAGCGAGACGGTTACGATTCAAAACCTTGAAATCGTACGCGTTGACGTAGAACGTAACGTATTGCTGGTTAAAGGCTCCATTCCGGGTCCTAAGAACAGCTTTGTAAAAGTTAAATCCACGGTGAAGAAATAATCATTGAAGAAAGGAGGAACATGAAATGCCGAAAGTAGCACTTTTTAGCGTGAACGGCTCGCAGGTTGGTGAGGTTGAATTGTCCGAAGCGGTATTCGGAATTGAACCAAACGTTCACGTCCTGCATAGCGCAGTTTTGCTTCAGCAAGCTTCTGAACGCAGAGGTACGCATAAGACTAAAGGACGCTCCGAAGTACGCGGCGGCGGTCGTAAACCTTGGAAACAAAAAGGTACAGGACGCGCGCGTCAAGGCTCCATTCGCGCCCCGCAATGGGTTGGCGGCGGTACGGTTTTCGGACCAACACCACGCAGCTACAGCTTCAAACTTCCTAAGAAAGTTCGTCGCTTGGCAATCAAATCTGCACTGTCTTCCAAGGTGATTGACAACGATATTATCGTTCTTGATCAACTGGCGTTCGCGCAACCGAAGACGAAAGAATTCGCTGCAATCTTGAATAACCTGAAAGTGGCTCGTAAAGCACTGATCGTTACGGCGAACTATGAAGATAACGTGGCACTCTCTGCTCGTAACCTTCCTAACGTAAAGTTCGTTGCAGCCGATGGCATCAATGTTCTCGACGTAATGAAATACGACCAGCTGATTATCACTAAAGAAGCGGTTGAAAAAGTACAGGAGGTGCTTGCGTAATGAAAAATCCTCGCGATATTATCAAGCGCCCGATTATTACGGAACAAACGAGCGAATTCATGACGAACAAACGTTATGTATTCGAAGTTGATCTTCGCGCGAACAAAACCGAGATCAAACTCGCGATCCAAAACATCTTCAAAGTTAAAGTAACGAGCGTGAACACGCTGCGCATGCCGGCGAAACCGAAGCGTTACGGAAAACACAGCGGATATACATCCGAGTGGAAGAAAGCGATCGTTCAACTGAGCGCTGACAGCAACGAACTTGAATTTTTCGAAACAGTTTAGTTAACATACAGTCCTTTGGCTGACATGATTAACAAGATATCGGTAAGGAGGGAATCGAAGTGCCAATTAAGAAGTATAAACCGACTTCTCCTGCACGTCGTGCGATGTCGGTCTCGACTTTTGAAGAGATCACGGCAAGCACGCCGGAGAAATCGCTTCTTGCGCCGCTTTTCAAAAAAGCCGGTCGTAACAATCAAGGTAAAATTACGGTTCGTCATCATGGTGGCGGCCATAAACGTAAATACCGGATTATCGACTTTAAACGTAACAAAGACGGTATCGTGGGCAACGTAGCGACGATCGAATACGATCCGAACCGTACGTCCAACATCGCACTTATCCACTACGTGGATGGCGAGAAAGCCTACATTATCGCTCCTAAAGGTCTTAAAGTTGGGGACAAGATCGTATCCGGCCCGGCATCTGACATCAAGATCGGCAACGCGTTGCCTCTTGAGAACATTCCGGTTGGTACAGTTATCCACAACATCGAGCTGAAACCAGGTAAAGGCGGCCAATTGGTTCGCGCAGCTGGTACGGATGCTCAACTTCTTGGTAAAGAAGAGCAATACGTTACGATTCGCTTGACGTCTGGCGAAGTTCGTCGTATCCTGAAAACTTGCCGTGCAACAATCGGTTCCGTCGGTAACGAGGATCACGAACTCGTGAAAATCGGTAAAGCCGGCCGTTCCCGTTGGATGGGCAAACGTCCTGAAGTCCGCGGTGTCGTCATGAACCCGAACGATCACCCACACGGTGGTGGTGAAGGCCGTGCTCCAATCGGACGTAAATCCCCAATGTCTCCATGGGGCAAACCGACTTTGGGCTTCAAAACACGCAAAAAGAAAAAAGCATCGAGCCAGTACATCGTGCGTCGTCGCACGAAATAATAGGCGCCTTGGCGTCAACTGCGTGACGCGCAGCGTCGCGTAACGCTAGCGTGAAGGGAGGATCATCCATGGGTCGCAGTTTGAAAAAAGGTCCGTTTATCGACGGCTACCTTCTGAAAAAAGTTGAAGTACTTAACGAGGCCGAGAAGAAAACGGTTGTTAAGACTTGGTCGCGCCGTTCGACAATTTTCCCGCAATTCATCGGACACACTTTCGCTGTTTATGACGGTCGTAAGCATGTTCCGGTTTACGTAACGGAAGATATGGTTGGACACAAACTCGGTGAGTTCGCGCCAACGCGTTCGTATAAAGGTCACGGTAATGATGACAAGAAAACGGGTCGTCGTTAATCGTTGGAATAGCTAACGATAAATTTCGAGAGGAGGTTCATCCATGCCAGAAGCAAAAGCACTCGCTAACCACGTACGCATTGCTCCCCGCAAAGCGCAATTGGTTGCGGATTTGATTCGTGGAAAGCAAGTTGGCGAAGCGATCGCGATTCTGCGTCACACGCCAAAATCGGCTTCTCCAATCGTTGAGAAGCTGCTGAACTCTGCTATCGCAAATGCAGAGCACAACTTCCAAATGGACGTTAACAAACTTGTGATTTCGCAAGTATTCGTTAACCAAGGTCCGACAATGAAACGTTTCCGTCCGCGCGCAATGGGTCGTGCTAGCCGGATTAATAAAAGAACCAGCCACATCACATTGGTGGTATCCGAAAAATAAGGAGGGACAACGTGTGGGACAAAAAGTAAACCCGGTCGGTCTGCGTATCGGCGTTATCCGTGATTGGGAATCCAAATGGTACGCTGGTAAAGACTTCGGCGACTTGCTTATGGAAGACGTAAAAATCCGTGAGCACCTCAAAAACAAATTGAAGGATGCGGCTGTTTCCAAGTTCGAAATCGAACGTGCAGCAAACCGCGTCAACGTTACGATTCATACAGCTAAACCTGGTATGGTTATTGGTAAAGGCGGTTCCGAGGTTGAGAACCTTCGTTCCGAACTTTCCAAGATCGCCAAAGGCAAAAAAGTGCACATCAACATCTCCGAGATCAAAAATCCAGAATTGGATGCCATTCTCGTAGCTGAAAGCATTGCACAACAACTTGAGCGTCGGATCTCGTTCCGTCGCGCAATGAAACAATCCATCCAACGTACAATCCGTGCGGGCGCAAAAGGTATCAAAACTGCCGTTAGCGGTCGTTTGGGCGGCGCTGAGATTGCTCGTCAGGAAGGCTACAGTGAAGGTACGGTTCCTCTTCATACGCTGCGTGCAGATATTGATTATGGAACTGCGGAAGCTCATACGACGTACGGCCGTATCGGCGTAAAAGTATGGATCTATCGCGGCGAAATCCTTCCGACTAAGAAGAAAGCTCCACAGGAAGGAGGCAACTAATCATGTTGGTCCCAAAACGTGTCAAACACCGTAAACAACAACGTGGTCATATGAAAGGTCGCGCTAAAGGCGGCACGGATGTAGCCTTCGGCGAATTCGGTCTTCAAGCGCTCGAGCCATCGTGGGTCACTAACCGTCAGATCGAAGCAGCGCGTATCGCGATGACTCGTTACATCAAACGTGGCGGTAAAGTATGGATCAAGATCTTCCCAGCAAAACCAATTACGCAAAAACCACTCGAAGTTCGGATGGGTAGCGGTAAAGGTAACGTTGAGAAGTGGGTTGCAGTCGTAAAACCGGGCAAAATAATGTTCGAGCTTGCTGGCGTATCTGAAGAGATCGCACGTGAAGCAATGCGTCTTGCGGCACATAAGCTGCCAGTTAAAACGAAGTTCGTGAAACGCGAAGAAGTGGGTGGTGAAGCAAATGAAAGCTAATGAATTCCGCAACCTTACCTCTGTTGAACTCGAACAAAAAGTCGCTGGCTTCAAAGAAGAGCTATTCAACCTTCGTTTTCAATTGGCTACCGGCCAACTGGAAAACCCAACTCGTATCCGCGATGTGCGCAAGGACATAGCTCGTGCCAAAACCGTTCTTCGTGAAAGAGAACTCGGAATCAGCAGCTAGTCTGCAATCGTCCGTGTCGAATAACGAATGTGTGGAAGGAGGATGAACATGAGCGAACGTAATGCCCGCAAAGTTCAAATCGGTAAAGTCGTGAGTGATAAAATGGACAAAACAATCGTTGTAGCGATTGAAACGTACAAAAAACACGATCTATACCACAAACGGATCAAGTACACGAAAAAATTCAAGGCTCATGACGAGAACAACCAAGCTAAGATCGGCGATGTCGTCAAAGTCATGGAAACTCGCCCGTTATCGAAAGACAAACGGTTCCGCCTGGTCGAAATCGTTGAAGCTGCTGTTATTTTGTAAGAATGCTTCCCGTTAAGCATTTTCCCGAAAGGAGGACGTTGAAATGATTCAACCATTTACACGTTTGCATGTCGCTGACAACTCCGGCGCTAAAGAACTGATGTGTATCCGCGTACTGGGCGGTACTGGACGTCGCGTAGGCCACATCGGCGATCTGATCGTCTGCTCCGTCAAACAAGCAACACCCGGTGGCGTTGTCAAAAAGGGTGATGTAGTCAAAGCGGTTATCGTTCGTACGAAACGTGCGGTTCGCCGTAAAGACGGTTCTTACATCGCGTTTGACGAGAATGCGGCTGTTATCGTTAAAGAAGACAAAAGCCCGCGCGGCACACGTATCTTCGGACCAGTTGCTCGCGAACTTCGCGATCGCGACTTCATGAAAATCGTATCGCTTGCTCCGGAAGTTATCTAATTAGAACTTTGCGCATTCCGCGCAAGCACGCAGGAGGTGTAACTCATGCCACGGTTGAAAAAAGTGTTGGAATCCCACAATAATAAACTGCACGTGAAGAAAGACGACACGGTAATGGTCATCACCGGCAAAGACAAAGGCAAAAAAGGCCGCGTCATCGCTGCGTATCCGCGTCAAAACCGCGTTCTTATCGAAGGTGTAAACATGGTGAAGAAACATACCCGTCCTTCGCAAGCTAATCCGCAAGGCGGCATCATCGAGCAAGAAGCGGCAATTCACGTATCCAACGTTATGCACATTGATCCGAAGAGCGGTAAAGTAACGCGTATCGGCTACAAAGTGCTTGATAACGGCAAAAAAGTCCGGATCGCTAAAAAATCCGGCGAGGTAATCGATTAATTGACCGATACGGAAAGGAGGTCCACGTTACATGGCAGCAAGAATGAAAGATCGTTTTCTGAATGAAATCACACCTGCTTTGATGCAGAAGTTTAACTATACAACGGTTATGCAAGTGCCTAAGATCGAGAAAGTCGTCATCAACATGGGTGTCGGCGAAGCAGTTTCCAACTCCAAAGTGCTGGATACGGCTGTTGAAGACATGCGTCTGATCTCGGGTCAAAAACCGGTTGTAACTCGCTCCAAAAAGTCGATCGCTGGTTTCAAACTTCGCGAGAATATGCCTATCGGGGTTAAAGTAACACTGCGCGGCGAGCGTATGTACTACTTCCTTGATAAACTGTTCAATGTCACTCTCCCGCGCGTACGCGACTTCCGCGGCGTATCGAACAAAGCGTTCGACGGCCGTGGTAACTATACTCTTGGCTTGAAAGAGCAGCTGATCTTCCCGGAGATCGAGTATGATAAAGTAGATAAAGTGCGCGGTATGGACGTCGTCATCGTCACGACGGCAAAATCGGACGAAGAAGCTCGTGAACTGCTGACCCAATTGGGCATGCCGTTTACGAAGTAATCCACAGGAGGTGTAATACCAAGTGGCAAAAACTTCGATGAAGGTTAAGCAGCAACGTGCTCCTAAATTCAAAGTGCAGGCTTACACACGCTGCGAACGTTGCGGCCGTCCGCATTCCGTTTTGCAAAAGTTTAAAATTTGCCGGATTTGTTTCCGTGAATTAGCATACAAAGGCCAGATTCCTGGCGTTAAAAAAGCAAGCTGGTAATCAGCCTAGTTCGGGAAGGAGGTTTACACAATGGTTATGTCTGATCCGATCGCAGATATGCTTACACGCATTCGCAACGCAAACGTTGTGCGTCACGAGACGGTAGAAATGCCTGCTTCGAAAGTGAAGAAGCAAATCGCTGAAATTTTGAAACGCGAGGGCTTCATCCGTGATGCTGAGTATATCGAAGACAACAAACAAGGGATTATCCGTATTTTCTTGAAATACGGCCCGAACCAAGAGCGTGTTATCACGGGGCTGAAACGCATCAGCAAACCGGGTCTGCGCGTATACACGAAAAGCACTGAAGTGCCTCGCGTACTTGGTGGCTTGGGAATGGCAATCATTTCCACATCGCAAGGCATTATGACTGACAAAGAAGCTCGCCAACAGAAATCCGGCGGCGAAGTAGTCTGCTACGTTTGGTAATTAACCGTCACAACGATTGGAGGTGTAACAATGTCTCGTATTGGCCGTAAACCGATCCAAGTGCCTGGTGGCGTAAACATCGACTTGGACAACAGCTTCATCACAGTTAAAGGACCTAAAGGTACTCTGAGTCGCGAGCTCCACAAGGATATGAAAGTGGTAGTAGCGGACAGCGTCATCACAATCGAGCGTCCTTCTGACAATAAACTGCATCGTTCTCTTCACGGTACAACTCGCAGCGTCATCGCTAACATGGTTAGCGGTGTAACTGAAGGTTTTGTGAAAAACCTTGAGCTTGTAGGCGTTGGTTACCGTGCAAATAAAACTGGCGAGAAAATCGTACTTAACGTAGGTTACTCGCATCCAGTTGAAATCACGCCTGCGGGCGGCATCGAATTCGAAGTTCCTTCGAATACGAAAATCATCGTAAAAGGCATCGACAAAGAACTCGTTGGTGAAACTGCTGCGAAGATCCGCTCCGTACGTGAGCCTGAGCCGTATAAAGGCAAAGGTATTAAGTATGAAGGCGAGCGTATCCTTCGTAAAGAAGGTAAAGCTGGTAAGAAGAAATAAGCAGCCGATAAGGCAGCTTGACCGAATAGCATGTTAAGATAGCAGAAAGGAGTGTACAACGAATGATTACAAAAGGCGATAAAAACAAAGCACGTCTCAAACGTCACCTGCGTGTTCGTAAGAAAGTAAACGGAACTACGCTGCGTCCGCGTCTGTCTGTATTCCGTTCCTCCAAACACATCTATGCTCAACTGATTGATGATGTTCAAGGCGTTACTGTAGTTCAAGCATCTACGCTTGACAAAGAAATCGCAGAACAAGTGAGCAATGGCGGTAACATCGAGGCAGCTCGCAAGATCGGTGAATTGATCGCGTCCCGCGCGAAAGCAAAAGGCGTCGAGTCGATTGTTTTCGACCGCGGAGGTTACTTGTACCATGGACGAATTCAAGCGCTGGCTGATGCAGCACGCGAAGCAGGTCTTGAATTCTAATCGATAATACTTATGAAGGAGGTAAATCGACTTGCGTATTGATCCAAATGCGTTGGAACTTACCGAGAAGGTAGTTCAAATCAACCGCGTAGCGAAAGTAGTAAAAGGCGGACGCCGTTTTAGCTTTAGCGCGCTGGTAGTTGTAGGCGACGGCAAAGGATACGTTGGCGCAGGGATCGGTAAAGCTGGCGAAGTACCTGATGCGATCCGCAAAGGTATTGAAGACGCTAAGAAGAACCTGATCCACATTCCACTCGTAAAAACGACAATTCCACATCAAGTACTTGGTCATTTCGGCGCTGGCCGCGTTCTGTTGAAACCAGCTTCCGAAGGTACTGGTGTTATCGCGGGCGGCCCGGTTCGTGCCGTTCTCGAACTTGCTGGTGTAGGCGACATTCTGACCAAATCGCTTGGTTCTTCCAATTCCATGAACATGGTTAACGCGACACTTGAAGGACTTTCCCGTCTGAAACGTGCCGAGGACGTTGCTAAACTTCGTGGAAAAACCGTGAAAGAGCTTTTGGGCTAAGGAGGAGAATACGATGGCAAAATTGCAAATTACCCTCGTTCGCAGCCTAATCGGTCGCAACGAGAAACAGCGTGCGACTGTTGTAACGCTTGGTCTTCGCAAAATTCGTCAATCGGTTGTCCACAATGACAGCCCGGGTATCCGCGGCATGGTCAATAGTGTCAGCCACTTGGTAAAAGTTGAAGAAGTACAAGCATAGATTACCAATCAAGACTAGCTTTATCAATGCTTCCTGAAGAGTTTTGCTTACCAAAGCAAGCTCTCACAGAAAGCAATGCAAAACTTTAAGGAGGTGCAACGACGATGAAATTGCATGATCTCAAACCAGCTCCGGGCTCTCGTAAAGAGGGATTCCGCGTTGGCCGTGGTATCGGTAGCGGCAACGGCAAAACTTCGGGTCGCGGTCATAAAGGTCAAAATGCTCGTTCCGGCGGCGGTGTTCGCCCAGGATTCGAGGGCGGTCAAAACCCATTGTACCGTCGATTGCCTAAACGCGGCTTCAATAATCCGTTCCGTAAAGAGTATGCGATTGTGAACATCGATGAGTTGAACAGCTTTGCAGCAGGCACAGAAGTAACGCCTGAATTGCTGCATGAGCAAGGTATCGTCAAAAACCCGCAAAGCGGCATTAAAGTGCTGGGTAATGGCGAAATCACAGTTCAACTTACGGTAAAAGCAAGCAAGTTCTCTCAATCTGCGGTAGAGAAAATCCAGGCTGCCGGCGGTAAAACCGAGGTGATCTAATTGTTCAAGGCCGTGTCTAACATTTGGAAAGTGGAAGATCTTCGCAAGCGGATCCTGTTCACGTTGTTCATCTTGTTGGTTTACCGTATCGGATCCTTTATCCCGGTTCCGGGAGTAAATAAGGATGTCTTTACGCAGACGGACCAAGCCGGATCTGAATTGTTCGGTTTGCTAAATACGTTTTCGGGTGGGGCATTGTTCCAGTTCTCGATCTTCGCGATCGGGATCATGCCTTACATTACCGCATCCATCATCGTGCAGCTTCTGTCGATGGACGTTATCCCTAAATTCGCCGAATGGGCGAAGGAAGGCGAGAATGGGAAACGTAAACTTGCGCAGATTACTCGTTACGGTACGATAATTCTTGGACTTGTCCAAGGCTTTGGTACCGCGATTGGGTTTAACCGCAACTATTCGTACAATATGATTCCTGATGCAACAGTTACGGATTATATTATGATTGCGATAATCTTGACTGCGGGAACTGCCTTCCTCATGTGGCTCGGTGAGCAAATTACGGAGCGAGGCATCGGTAACGGAATCTCGGTCTTGATCTTCGCCGGCATCGTGGCAAGGCTTCCGGCACATGTTCGTTCCATTTACTCGCAAGAGTTCGTGGATGCGGGTGATGCGCTTTTCCTTGCGATCGTCAAAGTGGTGGCAATCGTAGTTGCTGTAGCTGCGATCATTGTGGGCGTTATCTTCGTCCAACAAGGGATTCGCAAAATTCCGGTTCAATACGCCAAACGCGTGGTTGGCCGGAAAATGTACGGTGGTCAGTCGACTCACATTCCGCTGAAAGTAAACGGCGCAGGCGTTATCCCGGTCATCTTCGCGGTATCGCTTCTGATGTTCCCAATTACGATCGCGAATTTCTGGGCAGACCACGAATGGGCAAAATGGGTTCAAAACCATTTGTACTACGACAAGCCTCTAGGCATGGTGTTGTACGTCATCTTGATTATCGCGTTTACGTTCTTCTACACGTTCGTGCAAATCAATCCAGTGCAGATGGCTGATCAAATGAAGAAAAATGGCGGATACATCCCGGGCGTGCGCCCAGGTAAACCGACTTCTTCTTACATTACTCGCGTCATGTCACGGATTACGCTGAGCGGAGCGATTTTCCTCTCGGTCATCTCGATCTTGCCAGTGTTCTTCGGAACGCTTGCTGATCTGCCTCGGGACGTGAAGTTGGGCGGTACATCGCTGCTAATCGTAATCGGCGTTGCGCTGGATACGATGAAGCAAATCGAGACGCAACTGATCAAACGCCACTACAAAGGGTTTATTAATAAATAACAATAGGTTCGCAAGCGGGATTCCGCGCATCTAGCCAGGTGACGGAACCCGGCCGAGCCTATTATGTTTAAAGCGAGGAACACGCTAATGAACATCTTATTCATGGGCCCCCCAGGAGCCGGCAAAGGCACGCAGGCTGAACGGATCGTGGATACTTTCAAAGTACCCCACATCTCGACAGGCGACGCTTTCCGTTTGGCAATGAAGCAAGGCACTCCACTTGGACAAAAGGCGAAAGAATTTGTGGACCAAGGTCTCTTGGTTCCGGATGAAATCACGAACGGAATCGTTCGCGAGCGCCTGCAGCTTGAGGATTGCAACGGCGGCTTCTTGCTTGATGGGTTTCCGCGTACACTGCAGCAGGCAGAGGCACTGGACGGAATGTTGGCTGAAATGGGACGCAGTATCGATCATGTCGTGAACTTGAAAGTTGACCGTGGTCTGCTGCTTGCGCGTCTGACCGGTCGCCGCATTTGCAAATCGTGCGGCTCCACATACCATGTCATGTTCAACCCGCCGAAGCAAGAAGGCGTTTGTGATAAATGCGGCGGCGAGCTGTATCAGCGGTCAGACGATACGGAAGCAAAAGTAGGAACGCGTCTTGACGAGTACATCTCCAAAACGGCTCCATTGCTTGATTACTACACAAGCAAAGCTGTATTGCGGGAAGTAGACGGCGAGAAAGAGATCGACGAAGTTACGGCGGACATCGTAAACTGCTTGCGGGGAACTGCGGAATGATCGTATGCAAGTCCGAAGCGGAATTGCAATATATGAGAGAAGCTGGACGAATTGTAGCGGATACGCATCGTTTGCTTAAAACGGTGATTCGCCCGGGCGTGACGACCAAGGAATTGGACGAAATCGCTGAAACGTACATTCGCAGCCAGGATGCATTGCCTTCTTTTAAAGGGTACAATCAGTTTCCTGCCAGCATTTGCGCTTCTGTAAACAATGAGCTGGTACACGGTATTCCGGGCTCACGCAAGCTGAACGATGGAGACATCATCAGCATTGATATCGGCGCGCAGTATAAAGGGTATCACGGCGATTCGGCGTGGACTTACGGCGTTGGCGATATTAGTGTAGAGGCACAGCGGCTGCTCGACATTACAGAACAATCGCTTTATGCAGGACTCGCACTCGTGAAACCGGACGTTCGTTTGTTTACGATCTCGTACGCGATCCAACAAGTGATCGAAACTGCCGGCTTTTCTGTCGTTCGCGATTACTGCGGCCATGGGATCGGAACGGATCTCCATGAAGAACCGCAAATTCCGAACTACGGATTGCCTGACCGCGGACCTCGCCTGAAACCGGGAATGGTGCTGGCCATCGAACCGATGGTCAATATCGGAGAGAGGTACGTGCGTACACTGGCGGACAATTGGACAGTCGTTACCGAAGACCAATCGTGGTGCGCCCATTTCGAGCATACGGTTGCCGTTACGGCAGACGGTTGTGAAATTTTAACCCAATCCAGGGAGCAGGCAGGTTGAGAACGCTTGGAGTATAAGCCGGAGATTGGCCGTGTCGTAAAAGTGCTGCGGGGAAAAGACGAAGGCTCATATGCCGTAATCGTTCAGGTTCTGGACGAACGTTTCGTACTTGTAGCCGACGGTGACAAACGTCGCTTCGATCAATCGAAGAAGAAGAACGTACTGCATCTGCTGATGCAGCCGGTCGTCAGTCACGAAGTGATTGACAGCGTACAGGAAACCGGCCGTGTAACAAACGCCAAATTGCGTTATGCCATTCAGAAGGCTGTGCAAGGGAAAGGAGAATGACTATGGCCAAAGAAGACGTCATTGAAGTCGAAGGTACGGTCATCGAACCACTACCTAACGCCATGTTCAAGGTGGAACTGGAGAACGGACATCAGATTCTCGCCCACGTATCGGGAAAACTCAGAATGCATTTCATCCGTATTCTGACGGGAGATAAAGTGGTCATTCAGTTATCGCCTTATGATTTGTCTAGAGGACGCATTACCTATCGGAAGTAGGCCGCTGGCGGCCTGCCGACGAAAGAAATCGGGAGGTAATCACAATGAAGGTTAGACCTTCGGTCAAGCCGATTTGCGAAAAATGTAAAGTCATTCGCCGCAAAGGCAATGTTATGGTTATTTGCGAAAATCCAAAACATAAACAAAAACAAGGATAAAGGAGGGATATCAATACATGGCACGTATTTCTGGTGTAGACTTACCGCGTGATAAGCGCGTTGTCATCGCTCTGACGTACATCTTCGGTATTGGCAGAACGACTGCTAATAAAATCTTGAGCACAACTGGTATTAACGAAAGTACCCGTGTTCGTGATCTGACGGAAGACGAAGTCAGCCAACTGCGCGAAACAATCGACAAAACGGTTAAAGTGGAAGGCGATCTTCGCCGCGAAATTTCCCTTAACATCAAACGTCTGATCGAGATCGGCTGCTATCGTGGTGTTCGTCACCGTCGTGGTCTTCCGGTTCGTGGTCAACGGACGAAAACAAATGCTCGTACGCGTAAAGGTCCTCGTCGGACTGTAGCGAACAAGAAGAAATAAGAAAGGGGGATAACCGAAATGGCTAAACCAAAAAAAGTGGTTCGTACGAAACGTCGTGACCGTAAAAATATTGATACTGGCGTAGCGCACATCCGCTCGACATTCAACAATACGATCGTTACGATTACTGATCCGCACGGCAATGCGATTTCTTGGGCAAGCTCCGGTAACCTCGGATTTAAAGGTTCCCGTAAAAGCACGCCTTACGCAGCTCAAATGGCTGCTGAATCCGCAGCGAAAGCGGCTATGGAACACGGCATGAAAACTGTTGAAGTGATGGTTAAAGGTCCAGGCGCAGGCCGTGAAGCGGCAATCCGCTCCCTGCAAGCAGCAGGCCTTGAAGTTAACCTCATTAAGGACGTAACACCGGTTCCGCACAACGGATGCCGCCCGCCAAAACGTCGTCGCGTATAGTCAATATTTGTGGTATCAAATGAACGCAACTTGTGAATAATGGTTGTGAAGGTTTGCCATACTACAGGGTTTGACTGCAAACGCGATAATGGTAACGGAGCGACGTTTTGAGGGAGGGTACTATTAGTGATTGAGATCGAAAAGCCGAAAATCGAATCCGTAGAATTGAACGAGGATGGCACGTACGGACGTTTCGTCGTCGAACCGCTTGAACGCGGGTATGGTGCGACATTGGGGAATTCTCTTCGGAGAATCCTGCTGTCTTCGCTTCCTGGCGCAGCTGTAACTTCCGTTCAAATCGACGGTGTTCTTCACGAGTTCTCTACGGTTCCAGGTGTGATGGAAGACGTAACTGAAATCATCCTGAACCTCAAGGGCCTTTCGCTGAAAATCCATTCCGACGAAGAGAAGGTATTGGAGATTGATGCGGAAGGTGATGGCAACGTTACGGCTGGCGATATTCGCGCAGACAGCGATGTCGAGATTTTAAGCCCAGATCTTCATATCGCGACGCTGGCCTCCGGTGCACGGCTCCACATGCGGGTATTTGCTAACCGCGGACGCGGTTATGTGCAAGCAGATCGCAACAAACGGGAAGATCAGCCAATCGGCGTGATCCCCGTCGACTCGATCTACACACCGATTACCCGTGTTAACTACACGGTTGAGAACACTCGTGTTGGTCAAGTGACGAACTACGACAAACTCACACTTGAAGTTTGGACCGACGGAAGCATTCGTCCGGAAGAGGCTGTTAGCCTCGGCGCCAAAATTTTGACTGAGCATCTGGATCTGTTCGTCGGTCTGACCGATGAAGCGAAAGATGCTGAGATCATGGTTGAAAAAGAAGAAGACAAGAAAGAGAAAGTACTCGAGATGACGATCGAAGAGCTCGACCTCTCGGTACGCTCTTATAACTGTCTGAAACGTGCAGGAATCAATACCGTTCAAGAGCTGATCACGAAAACGGAAGAAGACATGATGAAAGTCCGTAACCTCGGACGCAAGTCTTTGGAAGAAGTTCAAGAGAAGCTCGAGGAACTTGGTCTTGGCCTTCGCATGGAAGAATAGAGCGCAGCACAGACTAAGGTCGTTAGACTGTTTTAAGGAGGGGAATTTCGATGGCATATTCTAAATTGAGCCGTGACGCTAGCTCCCGGAAAGCATTGTTCCGCGATCTCGTCACAGACTTGTTCCTGTATGAGCGCATTCAAACGACAGAGGCGAAAGCGAAAGAGCTTCGTCCTATCGCTGAGAAGCTGATCACGCTTGCGAAGCGTGGCGATCTGCATGCACGTCGTCAAGTGGCAGCTTTTGTTCGCCGCGAGTCCATTGCAGCAGGTGAGCAGGATGCAATTCAAAAACTGTTCTCCGAGCTCGCTACCCGTTATTCGGAGCGTCCGGGCGGCTATACGCGTATTTTGAAGCTGGGTCCTCGTCGCGGTGACGCGGCGCCTATGGTTTACTTGGAACTGGTAGATCGCGCGTAGCAAACGAAGGGTGGACCTTGCGGCCACCTTTTTTTGTTGCCCGAGTCATCCTTATGGGGAGGGGGCAGACTGTGCGGAATATTCGGATGGCGATCAGCTATGATGGAACGACGTATCACGGCTTTCAGACACAGCCGATCGGCAATACCGTTCAGGATGTGCTGGAAAACGCAATATGCGTTCTGACCGGCGAGAAGGCAGACATCACGGCATCAGGCCGTACGGATGCCGGCGTCCACGCCAGGCGGCAGTACTTTAATTTCTACACCTCCTCTCCCATCCCTGTAGATCGATGGGCGCTGGCGCTGAATTCCAGGCTGCCGGATGACATTGTCGTTCTGCAAGCCGATGAAATGCCAACGCAATTTCATTCGTCTTACAGTGCCAAACGCAAAACTTACCGGTACGGAATCGATACGAGCAAATTCGGCGACGTGTTTGATCGCAAATATCGATTGCACTATCCCATGCCTTTGCTAATTGAGGAGATGAAGGAAGCGATCACCCATGTCTTGGGAACGCATGACTTCACTTCCTTTGCTTCGACACGATCTACGAAGACGACGCATGTGCGTACGATTTTGGATGCGCGTATTGAGGAGAGCGAAGGCAAGCTGGATTTTTTTATTACCGGCAATGGGTTTCTGTATAATATGGTCAGGATCATAGTAGGCACGCTGCTTTGGGTTGGCGAAGGCAAACTGACGGCAGCGGATTTCAAGCGGATCCTCGAGGCTAGGGAGCGGTCGGCAGCAGGTCCTACGGCAATGGCTCATGGGTTGATGCTATGGGAAGTGGAGTATGAGGAATAGAAGGATATTACCAGCTTTTTAATTCTTGGCGACATAAGAAATAGCTTGCACATGCTAGGCCTATGTAGTAGAATATAACTTGTGCTTTCTTAGTGGCTCTCCCACAGCCCCGACTAAGAATGGCCACCTACAGCAGTGCTAACGAACGCAACTAACCGTTACTACGGTACGAAATGTTATAAATGAGATCGATTGTTTTAATGAAGAAGGAGGATCATCCATGCGCATTACCTACATGGCTAAGCCAAATGAAGTTGAACGCAAATGGTACGTCATTGACGCAGAAGGCAAAACGCTTGGCCGTCTTGCGAGCGAAGCTGCAAGCATCATCCGCGGAAAACATAAACCGCAATTTACTCCGCACGTTGATACTGGCGATTTCGTCGTTGTCATCAATGCAGAGAAAATTCATCTGACGGGCAAAAAGCTTCAAAACAAAATGTACTACCGTCACTCCATGTACTCAGGTGGTCTGAAAGTGACTCCTGCACAAGACATGATCAAGAACAAACCAGAACAAGTTTTGGAGCAAGCGATCTACGGCATGCTGCCGAAGAACCGTCTGGGCGACAAAATGAAGATGAAATTGAAAGTGTATGCCGGCGCAGAACATCCACATCAAGCACAAAATCCAGAAGTTTACGAACTTCGCGGGTAAATAGAGGGAGGACAGTTTCATGGCACAAGTTCAATACTATGGAACCGGTCGTCGTAAACACTCTGTAGCACGTGTACGTCTCGTGCCGGGTGAAGGACGAATCATTATTAACAAACGTGATCTGAATGAATACTTCGGTCTTGAAACACTGAAGCTGATCGTGAAACAACCGCTTGCTTTGACTGAAACGACAAGCAAGTACGATGTTCTGGTAATTGCACACGGCGGCGGTATTTCCGGCCAAGCTGGCGCAATCCGTCACGGTATCTCCCGTGCGCTGCTGAAAGCAGACCCAGAATTCCGTCCATCTTTGAAACGCGCTGGCTTCCTGACGCGTGACCCACGTATGAAAGAGCGTAAGAAGTACGGCTTGAAAGCCGCTCGTCGCGCGCCACAATTCTCGAAACGTTAATTTACACAGCAAATGCCTTCTCTGTTCAGCAGAGAGGGCATTTTTTTATGTTTTTGACTTATTTCAGTCATTGAACATTATGACTATTGGACGTATAATTTAATGTAGATTAATTTACTTGGATTTCGTAAACGGAGGGACTCAACCATGAACCTTTTTGAAAAAGAAGCGCTTATCACGCAAAAGGCTGTCGAACTGGAAACTGCAACGCCGCAGGAGATCTTGAAATTTGCAGTTGAAACATTCCCTAACATTACATTCGCATGTAGCTTTGGCGCGGAAGATGTCGTGATCGTCGATATGCTTCAAAAAATTAGCCCGAAGACCGATATCTTCTACTTGGATACGGACTTTCACTTTAAAGAAACTTATGAAACGCGCGATAAAATGGTGGAAATTTACGGTTTGGAATTCGTTGAAGTTAAGCCGGCTATCACGCCAGAGGAACAAGCCGCTCAACATGGCGACCAACTTTGGAAAACCAATGCCAACGAATGCTGCAATATCCGTAAAGTGCAACCGCTAACACAAATCTTATCCAAATACGAAGCGTGGATTACAGGTATTCGCCGCGATCAAGCACCTACACGTGCCAACGCGAAGAAGATCGAGTATGACACAAAGTTCGGATTGGTTAAGTTCAACCCGATTGCGGATTGGACTACCGAAGATGTATGGAATTACATCCGCGAGAACAATGTGTACTACAATCCGCTTCATGATAACCATTATCCGAGCATCGGCTGCGAATACTGCACACGGCAAGTAATGCCTGGTGAGGATCCTCGCGCGGGACGTTGGTCCGGTCAAGAGAAAACGGAATGCGGATTGCACAAATAAGCGTAGGCACGCAATGCGTTTTTCTTAGAAGACTTACCCTAGAAGCATTCGTAAAAACTTTAGGAGGCACTTGCATACAATGAGCAGCATCAAGCCGCATGGCGGCGTATTGATTAATCGTGTCGCGACCGGAGCAGAACGTGACGCACTACTTGCCGAAGCGGCAAAACTGTCTTCCATCCTCGTTAACAACTGGACGATTTCGGATTTGGACTTGATCGGCGTAGGTGCATTTTCTCCACTAACCGGCTTTTTGAACGAGGCGGACTACCGCTCCGTTGTCGAGCGCATGCGTCTTGCTGACGGTACGGTATGGAGCATTCCGATTACGCTTGCCGTAGAAGAGGCGAAAGCGTCTGAATTGGCTGCGGGTCAACGCGCTGCTCTTATCGGCGAAGACGGCGTTATCTACGCTGTAATCGACGTCGAAAGTATTTACAGCGTTGATCAGAAACATGAAGCGGTCCATGTATTTAAAACCGACGACATGGAACATCCTGGCGTAGCTAAGCTTTTCAGCCGTCCATCCACATACGTAGGCGGATCTATTACGGTACTGAATCGTCCCGAACCTGAGAAGTTTAATGAGTTCTACTTTGATCCTTCCGAAACGAGACGGATCTTTGCAGAAAAGGGCTGGAAGACGGTCGTTGGCTTCCAAACCCGTAATCCCGTGCACCGCGCACATGAATACATTCAGAAATGCGCTATGGAAATCGTTGATGCACTCTTCCTGAATCCGCTAGTCGGCGAAACCAAATCCGACGACGTACCTGCGAATGTTCGTATGAAGAGCTATATCGCGCTGCTGGAGAATTACTACCCCGCAGATCGTACGTTCCTAGGCGTATTCCCGGCGGCCATGCGTTATGCAGGCCCGCGCGAAGCGATTTTCCACGCGATGGTACGTAAAAACTACGGCTGCACGCACTTCATCGTCGGTCGCGACCATGCTGGCGTAGGCGACTACTACGGTACGTATGAAGCGCAAGACCTGCTTCGTTCGTTCGCTATCGAAGAGCTGGGCATTACGCCACTGTACTTTGAGCACAGCTTCTTCTGCACCAAATGCGGCAACATGGCTTCCAGCAAGACTTGCCCGCATGACAAAGCTGATCATTTGACGCTTTCCGGTACAAAGGTTCGTGCTTTGCTCCGCGACGGCGTTTGCCCGCCTCCCGAATTCTCGCGTCCGGAAGTAGCGAAGATTCTGATTGAAGGCATGTCCAGCCAACCGGTCTAATTCATAACAGGATGTCCGCATAAGTGGCCGCCTCGTCCCATAGGATGATAATGAACGCAGGACAGACTCCTGCACGAATCATCGTATGGAGATAGGGGTGGCTTTTTGCATGCGCGGAGTTCGGAAGCGGTTTGTCGTGTGGATTACGTACCGGGGTGCGGTGCGGATCGTGTTGGGCGTTGCCGCGGTACTGCTCACAGTGCTGCTGTTAACGCAGGAGGTTCCAGCGTCGCGGACATGGACGTATTGGACACTGCCATTGTCCGGCAAGGTCATCGCCATCGATGCCGGACATGGCGGCGTAGACGGTGGCGCCGTCAGCAAGCAAGGATTGGTGGAGAAGGACCTTAATTTAGCGATTGCGCTGCAGCTTCGCGATTTTTTGCAGCAAGCCGGCGCGATCGTGGTCATGACGCGGGAAGGGGATTACGACCTCGCGGATGAAGGAACGTCCAAGATCAGCAAGCGCAAGACGCAGGATTTAATCAAGCGGGCGCAGTTCGTCAAAGAAAAGCATGCCTCCTTGCTGCTCAGCATCCATATGAACAGCATTCCTTCGCCGAAATGGTCGGGCGCGCAAACGTTCTTCTATCCGAACCTGCCGGAGAACGCGATTCTCGCTTCGCTCATTCAAGACGAGATCCGGCGCAACCTTGGCAATACGGAACGGCTTGCCAATACGGTGAATACCGTTTATTTATTGAAAGCGATGGATGAGGTGCCAAGCGCGTTGGTGGAGGTGGGCTTCTTGTCCAATCCGGGCGAAGCCACGCGTCTGGGCGACTCGAACTATCAGAAGAAAGTGGCAGCGTCCATCTATCAGGGCGTCCTGCGCTTTACGGCGGGTGAGAAATGGGGTACCGGAACGGCGGGAGGAGCATCGACTGACTCCCGAACCGGAAGCTAACCACCGCTTGGAACGTTCAGGCCGTATTGTTATAATGGATAGAGTCAGTACGACAGGGACAAGAGGAGAGAACATTCATGATTACCCGCGAGGAAGCTTTGAAGGCCGCTGAATCTGCGGCGGCCGCATATAAGGCGGAAGGAACCATCACCTTCCGCGATGTTGTCGTGAAGGACCGTAACGTCTCGTTAACGGTCATGGGTGCAGCCGCGAGCGCGGAGCGCGCGCTTGAGGCTGCGCTGCGCGAAGCGCTTGCCGCCGCCGGCGCCGAAACCGTGCACTGCCGGTTTCGGGCCGGCGAGGCCGCCCCGGCGGGCGCGCAGGGCGCTGCGCCCGCCGCAGGCGCTGCCGGCGGCGCGGGGCATGCTGCGCCGCCGCCGAAGGGCCCAAGCCCCGTACGTGGTCACGGGGCAGGGCTAGAGGCGCACCCGCTGCTAAGCGAGGGCAGCGGGGTGCAGTTCATCGCCGTCGCCAGCGGCAAGGGCGGCGTCGGCAAGTCCACGGTGACCGTGAATCTCGCGGTCGCCTTGGCTCGCAGGGGCAAACGCGTCGGTATCATCGACGCGGACATTTACGGCTTCAGCGTGCCGGATATGATGGGGATCGAAGAACGCCCGCAAGTTGTGAACGAGCGGGTGATCCCCATCGAGAAATTCGGCGTGCGCGTGATGTCGATGGGCTTCTTCGTCGAAGACAATGCGCCGATCGTGTGGCGGGGACCGATGCTCGGCAAGATGCTGCGAAATTTCTTTGCCGAGATCGAATGGGGCGAATTGGATTACTTGCTGCTGGACTTGCCGCCGGGAACGGGCGATGTCGCCCTCGATGTGCACCAGCTCATTCCGCAGAGCAAAGAAATCATCGTCACGACGCCGCACGCAACGGCGGCCTTCGTAGCGGCTCGGGCCGGCGCGATGGCCATCAAGACGGAGCATGAGATCATCGGCATCGTGGAGAACATGTCCTACTACGTCAGCAAGAGCGGAGAGCTCGAGTACGTTTTCGGACGCGGGGGAGGCGCAAGGCTGGCAGAATCGTTGAATGCCGAACTGATGGCCCAAATTCCGCTCGGCGCGCCGGATAACCATGTCGCGGAAGCCGATTTTGCTCCGTCCGTGTACAAGGAAGATACCGATACCGGGAAGATCTACTTGGACATTGCTGACCGCGTTATTGCGAAGTGCGAAGCTTAACCACTCGCGAATAGCCGGATTAAAGTCGAAAAGCCAACATCGCTCAATATGAGTGATGTTGGCTTTTTTAGTACACATGGAACTTGTCCACGCCCGAACTAAACGGAATTCAATCAACCGCCGCCTTGTTCGCCCATACCGCTGTCGCTTTGATCGCCGCCATCGCCGCCTTCTCCACTGTCGCCGCCTTCTCCGCCTTCTCCGCCTTCTTTCGATTTCGTGACCTTCTCGTCGGGCTTCGGCTTCAGTTCTTCTTGAACGGCTTTCTTTAAAAGGTCGATAATTTCGAGCCGGAAGATCGGACTTTGCATCGATTCCTGCATAATGGTCATGACCTGCTTGCGATACTGCGTACTCTGCAGCACTTCAAGGATCATTTTATCCATTTCAGGACTCTTCATGGCCGAGATCATGTCTTTTTGATATGTGGGATCCTTAAGCAGATCCTTGTGGATTTGTTTGTTCTGCTTATTGACGGCCTGTGCGAACTCGCCGGCGAACCGTTCATCGGTCATCAATTTTTCAATGACTTTATTGTACTCCGGGGATACGAGCGTTTCCTTGACGGCCAGCTTGACATTCTCCTGATCCTGGACGGTTAGCAGCTTAGAGGTCATTCCAGTGTTGCCGGTCGTGGAAATCGCCGATTCCTGGAGCGCCTTTTGCGCGTCTTCCGTTTTGAGGATGTCTATTACCATTGACTTCATGTCTTTATAACTGATGGGCTCGCTTGCTGCACTGGACGGTTCGGACCCGCAGCTCGAAAGCATGGAGGATATAATTATGGCGGTGCCCATCAACACGATACGTTTGATCATGATGTCCTTTCTCCCTTCTAAAATTACGGCATTGTCCTGGATGTAGTATGCGCAATGTTCAACGGATTATCATGGACTCGGCGTAGCTTTTTATGAAGTACGTGGTAAAATGGAAAGGACTTCGCAGTCATGCGCGATTGCGGGGGCGATTCCAAATTGTTCTATGATGTTGCGGCTTTTCTACCGTACGGCCCCCTATAGGTTGCACAATCCACGGAGCATTTGATGAAAGTGCTTCGCAATAACATTTAGGAGATATGAACGTGAACTTACGTAAATGGTTTTTCTTATTTTGGAGTACAATGGCCGTTGGTGGAGTGGTTTCCGCGATTGTCGGCACGGGCATGCAATGGATTGATCCGGACTTCGGAATACTTGGTCTGAAAGCGACAGGATTTAACTTGCTTACGATGGCGCTTGTCGGGCTGCTGTTCGGCGCGTTCAGCCAAATGGGTTTTTTCTCGTATCTGACGCTTAATTACATCGCGCTTAGCGTGCTGCGCAAGGGATATTTGTGGAATGCGCTTCAAGCGTATACGTCCTTGTTCGCGCTTGGCGGCGTAGGCTATATCCTTTATCAGGACCGCGGCACATTGGACAACAACTGGATTTTCTGGGTGCTTCCGCTGTTATTGCTGCTTGCATCCTGGGGAGTTGCTTACGTAAAAGCCAAACAAACGAACAACAACGCGTTTATTCCGACGCTGTTTCTATGCATTGTCGTAACGCTGCTGGAAGCGTGGCAAAGTCTTCAAAGCAACGTATCCGCAATGACGTTTATGGTTATCCCGATGTTCGTCTGCAACGCGTACCAAATTTTGTGGCTGCATCGTTTGCTGCGCAAAGAGCAAACAACCGAATCCGCGTCATCCAACGCGAAGCCGGTTGTTTAAGTCGAACCTTTCACAAGGAACTGTCCTCGAGGAGGGCAGTTGCCTAGTGTGCTTATGCCGCCATTATTGCTCTGCGGATGCATCTAGCTGTTCGAACATGGCGGTTTTATCTTGTACCGTTTTACCTTGCAGCTCGGTTTGAGCGATCAGTTCCGAGACCGTGACGAATTCGTATCCTTTGGCACGCAGCTGGTCGATGATGAGCGGCAGCGCTTCATGTGTTTGTTTGACGGAGTCGCTGGCATGCATAAGGATGATATCGCCGGGATGGGCTTTGGATACGACGCGATTGACGATTTTATCCGTGCCGATGTTCATCCAATCCTGCGAATCGGTATCCCATTGAATCACCTTGTAATTCATTTGTTCCGCAATCCGGAGAACGCGTTTATCGAAATCCCCGTTAGGCAACCGGATTAAAGTCGGCGTTTTGCCTGTCACCTGCGTCAAAATCGATTGCGACGTTTCGATTTGCGTCCGAATTTCATCATCGCTGTAGGTGCTGTAATTACCATGCTTATGGCCATGGCTTCCGATCTCGTAGCCGGCATCCACAATCTTCTTTACAATGTCTGGATGAGTTTGACTCCAGGGCGAGGAGAGGAAGAACGTTACGTTTTTCACGCCTTTTTGTTTTAAAACATCGAGTATCGGCTCGGTACGTTTCTCCCCCCAGCTAATGTCGAAGGTCAAGGCAACGACCTTCTTGTCTGTCGGCACGCTGTAGATGGCAGCCGGCTGATCCTCTGCAAACACGGTAATGTTGTCTTTTTCGGCGTAGATAATTCCAGCAGCGAATATAACCCCCACTGTCAATAGAAAATACCGTTTCAGCTTCTTCCCGTTCATGACATAAAACATATTCATACGCGGATCGGCACTCCTCTCGTTAAGGCTTGTTTTAGTACAATCTATGCTCGTACAACCAACTTATTCGCATCACGCCAAAATTAGCCCAAGAGGTGAAACCACATGTTCACGCCGAGAGCCGTGTTGCAGCATCTGAAGACGATGCGTCACTATCTAGCCTTCAGCACCATTTTTCTGATTGCCGGCATGGTTGTCGGAGCGGTAAATCCGGCGCTGGAAAATTTCATGCAAAGCCAAATGAGCGGTTTGAGTAATATCGCGCAAAATATAGATGCAAGCAGCCACCCAACATTGTTCTTAATGCTGTTTATCTTTTTGAATAATGTCATTAAAGCTATTTTGGTCATGTACCTTGGGGCCTTTTTTGGGATCATTCCCATCTTCTTTCTGGCGATTAACGGGATGATATTGGGGTATTTAATTCATCGAACCGCGGAACAGGGAAGTGATATGCTGTTTACGGTGATCGTGAAGGGGTTGCTTCCCCATGGAATCATTGAGCTGGCGGCAATTGTTATCGCATGCGCGTACGGACTTTGTTTCGGGAAAATGATGTTTCAAGGAGCGGGTGCTTTGCTTTCGCGCCGGAGCGGGTGGGGGCAGCAGTTCGAGCATTTCTTGCAGCGCACGCTTCCGGTCATCGTATTGGTGATCGTCATGTTGGGCGCAGCGGCGGTTATTGAAAGCACAGTGACGGTTTGGCTGCTTGGCGAGTAATAAAATTTCCATTTTCTGTGCATAACAATAAAGCGGCGTTTATCGCGACATGCGATAGACGCCGCTTTTGGTTCCCGGGAATGCTATCGCCTTCCTGTGACCATGAGGCGAACGCAGCGAAGAGAGTTCCACAATGCTGCGGCCGGTTCGTCTCGTTGGCTCTTGAATGGGCCGAATACGCAAAGGGGGCCGCTAAACGGTTATGCTCGGAATACTGTTCAACGACAAAGAATGCAAAGAACTCGACTACGTACTACGCAAAGAACTTGACGAAATGCTGCTCGATTTGAACGATTCCAGGCTTGACGGAGACATCAAGACCGCGATTGCCAAACGATACAAAGTCATTTTTCGCATGTTCGCCCGAATCGCCTCCCCGAAAGAACTATCCCGTTATGTGCTCAATATGCGCGTATACCGCTAATTCAAAGGGTTATCCACATGTGTAAAATTATTTATAAAAAACCCTTGCATTGTTTATAAAGCGTGTGATATATTAATCAAGTCGCCGCTGAGACATGGGCGAATGAGTAACAAATTTGTTCCTTGAAAACTGAACAATGAGCGACCTGTCAAAAGGTCATAAATCGCGAAATTAACGTTTCGCAAGCTAGTATTTTGAATGAGCTAACAAGCGAATTCA
>NZ_JBWDNI010000024.1:0-66512 GCF_056269105.1 Paenibacillus sp. J31P316
GATGATTTTCTCCCTGTTTTTTCATAACGAAAAGCACCCCCTATAGTTTTCATCGGTTTAAACACTAGGGTGTTTTTCCAATGTCCACTATAAGGGGTGCAGATCAGACGGCTGGGGCTTCTTTTTTGTTACAGCAATCGTATCAGTCAATTGCTGGGCCATGACAAACGCTGACATACGAAAAACCGCCGCAATCTTGTAGTCCAAGATTGGCGGCGGCAGTATCGTCCGAGCATCCGATCATATGTGTGCGAAACGCGTATTACGACATCCAAACTTTGAAAATCATGACGTAATTGGCGAATAGGAATACGAGCAGCGAAACTGTCGTAAATCCGATCGCAAATAGATTTTTCTTCGAACGATTCATGATCAAACGAATCCATCCGATGAAAATAACAATCGTAAACAGCAGCATCATGATATCCATGGGATCGAACTTCGCGAGTGCCGTTGATGCGTTCTCTGCAAGAAACATGGGTGAGATCCTCCTTCATTTTCGCACGTAGCCTATGTTACCTATGTTAGCCTCATCACGAGTCCGTTGCAAGTCACAATCGACAATCGTAACAAGTTTGTCACCATTTCCAAAAGGGGTTCTTAATTATAAACAGACCTGCTTTTAAATATAATAATTTCTTATAAATCGATACCCGCTTTTCGTTGTCGGTCGATCTGAATTATGGTACATTCATACTAGTGAAATCATACGAAAATCGTCGGATTTTCGCGAATGCCTTGCACCGGGCGACATTACACAAGGGGGAAACGAACAAAATGGCATATGAAGCCGTATGGATGAACGACCCTTCCAAATTAAATAAATTCGAATTTATTAAAATGGAAAAAGACGGTCTCGACGTAATTCGCACCATCATCGACAAGTACTCGAAGGAAGGCTATGCTTCCATTCCCGAGGATGACATGAACCGCTTCAAATGGGCCGGCGTATATGAGCAGAAGCCCCGCGAAGGCTACTTCATGATGCGGATCCGAATCAACACCGGCATTATGACGTCCGCGCAAGCGCGTGCAATCGCTTCGATCGGCCGCGATTACGGTCGTGATCTGATCGACGTGACGACGCGTCAAGCGATTCAGTACCACTGGCTGAAGGTCGAGGACCTGCCGGACATCTTCAACCGACTGGAAGCCGTAGGCCTGTACTCTTACGAAGCATGCGGCGACTGCCCGCGTACGATCGTCGGCAATCCGCTTGCCGGGATCGACCGCGACGAGCTGATGGATACGCGCGAAATCGTCGAGCAAGTCAACGACTTCTACTTGATGAACCGCGATTTCTCCAACCTGCCTCGTAAATATAAAATGTCCATCTCGTCCAATATCTATAACAACGCGAACGCGGAAATCAACGATTTGGCGTACGTACCGGCTACGAAAGTGATTGACGGCGAAGAAGTCATCGGCTTCCATATCTATGTAGGCGGCGGTTTGTCCGCGAAGCCGCATATGGCGAAGGAACTGGATATGTTCGTTCGTCCGGAGGATGTACTGAAGGTATCGATCGGCGTCACGACGATCTTCCGCGATTACGGCTATCGCGAGAAGCGCCACCAAGCCCGTTTGAAATTCCTCGTAGCCGACTGGGGACCGGAGAAATTCCTCGAGAAGCTGAAAGAAATCATCGGCGATATGCCTTCCGCCGGCGAAAACAAAACGGTGGGCTGGAACGGCGTATACTATGACGGCGTATATCCACAGAAAGAAACTGGCTTGAACTTCATCGGTTTGAACGTACCCGTAGGCCGCACCAACTCTTCGGAGCTGGAGCAGTTGGCTGACGCAGCCGACGAATTCGGAGACGGCAAGATCCGTACGACGATGTCGCAAAACATCATTCTTGCCGGCATTCCGGACGACAAAGTAGAAGCAGCGCTGCAAGTACCGGTGCTGAAGCGCCTGTCGCCGAATGCGAAGCCGTTCATGAGCCGTACGGTTTCTTGCACGGGCAACGAGTTCTGCAACCTGGCCGTCGTCGAAACGAAAGAACGCGCTGTCCGCGTCGCGGAATATTTGGACGAGCATATCCAATTGGACGAAAAAATCCGCATTCACTTCATCGGCTGCCCGAACGCTTGCGGACAGAAGCATATCGCGGACATCGGTCTGCAAGGCGCGCTCGTGAAGACGCCGGAAGGCATGGTCGATGCGTTCGATATCGCTGTCGGCGGTATTCTCGGACCAGGCGCTCAGTTCAACACCGCATTGAAAGGCCGCGTCAAAGGCGACGAGCTTGGCGGCGTGCTTGTTCAATTGCTCAACTTCTATAAAGAGGGACGCGAGTCCAGCGAAACGTTCCATAACTATGTCAATCGTGTCGGCGTTCCGGCATTCCAAGAAAGATTGACAGCCATTCTAGCTGGTTAATCTTTCAATCAAGCCCTTCAACCCGGCGGTTCCTTCATTGGAACCGCCGGGTTTTTATTGCGTGCGAGGAAGCGCAAAAAAGCCCCTTTGAGGAGCGAGTATGGAGAAGCGGCTCAAAAGCAAATCCGCTTCTCCATCATTCGTTGTCCAAAAGGGGCTTTCCTATGCTAAGGCCTATCAGCTGCATGTTGAAAACATGCGATAAACGCTATTCGGCGGCTACGCTTTGCATCTCGCGCTGCTGGGCAATCGTCCGTTCACGGTCGCGCTCCAGGATCGGCTTCAAGTAGCGACCCGTGTACGAACCCTCTACGGTGACGACTTTTTCCGGCGCACCGGTTGCAACGATCATACCGCCGCCATTGCCGCCCTCGGGTCCGAGATCCACGATATAGTCTGCGGTCTTGATGACGTCGAGGTTATGCTCGATAACCAGTACCGATTCCCCGGAATCTACCAGGCGGTGAAGAACGACAAGCAGCCGATCGATATCGTCGACATGCAATCCCGTCGTCGGTTCATCCAAAATGTACAGCATCTTGCCCGTGCTCCGGCGATACAGCTCGGCTGCCAGCTTCACGCGCTGCGCTTCGCCGCCGGATAGCGTCGTCGCCGGCTGCCCTAGGTTCATATAACCGAGGCCGACGTCAAGGAGCGTCTGCAGCTTGCGATGGACACGGGGCACGTTGCGGAAGAATTCGCAGGCATCCTCAATCGTCATCTCCAGCAAATCCGCAATGCTCTTGCCTTTGTATTTCACGTCAAGCGTCTCGCGGTTGTACCGTTTGCCTTTGCAAATCTCGCAAGGCACGTACACATCCGGGAGGAAATGCATCTCGATCTTGATGATGCCGTCACCGCGGCAGGACTCGCAGCGGCCGCCCTTCACGTTGAAGCTGAAGCGGCCCTTCTTGTAGCCGCGCACCTTCGCTTCGTTCGTTGACGCATACAGATCGCGGATGTCGTCGAAGACGCCCGTGTAGGTCGCCGGATTAGAGCGCGGCGTACGGCCGATCGGCGATTGGTCGATATCGATGACCTTCTCGACATGCTCAAGTCCGCGAATTTCCTTATGCTCGCCAGGGCGAACCTTCGCCTTGTTGAGATCACGCGCAAGCGTCTTATATAGAATCTCATTGACCAGCGTCGATTTACCGGAGCCGGACACGCCTGTCACTGCCGTGAACACGCCGAGCGGGAACTTGGCATTGACGCTGCGCAGGTTGTTCTCCTTCGCGCCGCGTACTTCCAGCCATTTGTCCTTCGTCTCCCGGCGCTTCAGCGGAACAGGAATGAATTTGCGGCCGCTTAGGTAAGCGCCCGTAAGCGAATTCTCGTCCGCCATCACTTCCTTCGGCGTTCCCATCGAGACGACTTGACCGCCGTGGATGCCCGCGCCCGGTCCGATATCGATAATATAATCGCTAGCCAGCATCGTATCTTCGTCATGCTCGACGACGATCAGCGTATTGCCTAAATTGCGCATATGCTCCAGCGTCTGAATGAGCTTGTCATTGTCGCGCTGATGAAGACCGATACTCGGCTCATCAAGAATATAGAGAACGCCCATCAAGCTTGAACCGATCTGCGTCGCCAATCGGATCCGCTGCGCTTCCCCGCCGGAGAGCGTACCCGCGGCTCGGTTCAGCGACAAGTATTCCAGTCCGACGTTCACGAGGAAACCGAGCCGGCTATTGATTTCTTTAAGGATTAGATTGGCGATCAGCAATTCTTTCTCCGTCAGATCAAGACCATTAAAGAAACGTTCCGCTTCGCCGATCGACAGCGAGGTGACAAACGATATATTCTGGCTGCCGATCGTCACTGCCAGGCTTTCCTTCCGCAAGCGATGACCCTTGCAGCCGGAGCATGGCTTGGCGCTCATATACTGCTCGATATGCTCGCGTATGCCTTCCGATCCCGTCTCCCGGTAACGGCGCTCCAGGTTATTCACGATGCCTTCGAACGGCACGAGCGCTTCCTTGGAGTGTCCGAAATCATTTTGGTAGCGGAAACGCACCCGTTCGCCGCCCGTTCCGTTCAGCAGTTTCTTCATCTGTTCGGCGGTCAGCTCGCTGACAGGCACATCGCGCGGGATGCCGTAATGCTTGCAGACTGCCTCAAGAAACTGCGGATAGTAATTGGACGTGCTGCCTGCCCAAGCTTCGAACGCACCTTCCTCGATCGATTTGCTCAAATCCGGCACGAGCAGATCGGGATCGACGATCATTTTGGCGCCTAAGCCGTCACAGTCCGGGCATGCACCGTAAGGACTGTTGAACGAGAACATCCGCGGCGCCAATTCGTCGATGCTGAATCCGCAGATCGGACAAGCCAAATTCGAGCTGAACAGCAGCTCTTCCTTCTCCATGACGTCGACAAGCACCTGACCGCCCGACAACTTCAACGCGGTCTCGAGCGAATCGGCCAACCGGCTGTGAATGTCTTCCTTCACGACGATCCGGTCGACGACCACCTCGATATTATGCTTCTTGTTCTTCTCCAGCTCGATGCTCTCGCTCAATTCCCGAAGCTCGCCGTTAACGCGGATACGAACAAACCCCTGCTTCTGCACGTCCGCCAGCAACTTGGTATGTTCACCCTTGCGTCCCGACACGATCGGCGCCATAATTTGCAGCCGCGTCCGCTCCGGATATTCCATGATACGGTCGACCATCTGCTCCACGGTCTGCGACGTAATCTCGATGCCGTGGTCCGGGCAATGCGGCTTGCCTACGCGGGCGAACAACAGCCGCAGATAATCGTATATTTCCGTCACCGTCCCGACCGTGGAACGCGGGTTGCGGCTCGTCGTCTTCTGGTCAATGGAAATGGCGGGCGATAGCCCATCAATAGAATCCACATCCGGCTTCTCCATCTGCCCAAGAAATTGGCGCGCATACGCCGACAACGACTCGACGTACCGGCGCTGCCCTTCCGCATAGATGGTGTCGAAGGCCAAGGAAGACTTGCCGGAGCCGCTGAGGCCTGTCAATACGACAAATTTGTCGCGAGGAATCGTCACGTCGATATTTTTGAGATTATGGGCTCGCGCCCCTTTAATTACGATTGAATCACTAGCCACTGTCTTACCTCTCCTCCCGGCCTACAGGCCCAACTCCGCTTTGAGCTCAAGCAGCGCGTCGCGAAGCTCGGCCGCACGCTCGAACTGCAGGCTCTTGGCCGCTTCCTTCATCTCTGCTTCCAGACGCTGCAGCAGCGACTGACGCTCTTTCTTCGACATCTTGTCGACGCCGATGCCCGTCAAATAATCGCTTTTCTGTTCGGCCGCCTTGGTAGCTTCGATCACGTCATGCACTTTCTTGCTAATGGTCTGCGGCGTTATGCCATGCTTCTCGTTATAGGCGATCTGAATGGCGCGACGGCGCTCGGTCTCGCCGATGGCGGTATTCATGGAATCCGTATGGCGGTCGGCGTACATGATAACCCTGCCCTCGGAATTCCTCGCCGCGCGGCCCATCGTTTGAATCAGCGATCGTTCGGAACGAAGGAAACCTTCCTTGTCGGCATCCAGAATGGCAACCAGCGAGACCTCCGGCAAATCCAAGCCTTCCCGGAGCAAGTTAATGCCGACAAGCACATGGAACGTCCCGATCCGCAGATCGCGCAGGATCGCCAACCGCTCGAGCGTCTTGATATCGGAATGCAGGTACCGAACTTTAATGCCGACATCCTTCAAATAATCGGTCAGGTCTTCCGACATCTTCTTCGTCAGCGTCGTGACGAGGACCCGCTCATCCTTGGCGATGCGATCTCGGATCTCGGTGAGCAGATCGTCAATCTGCCCTTTGGTCTTGCGCACTTCGACGATCGGATCCAGGAGCCCCGTCGGACGGATGATCTGCTGGATCATCTCCGGACAATGCTCTAGTTCATAAGGGCCCGGCGTTGCAGAAACATAAATCGCCTGCTTCACTTTCTTCTCGAATTCCTCGAACCGAAGCGGCCGGTTGTCCATGGCGGACGGCAGCCGGAAGCCGTGGTCCACGAGCACTTCTTTGCGCGCGCGGTCACCGTTGTACATGGCGCGGATCTGCGGAAGCGTCACATGCGACTCATCGATAACGATGAGCATGTCGTCGGGGAAATAATCCATCAGCGTATACGGCGTAGCTCCCCGCTCCCGGAAGGTGAGCGGCCCGGAATAGTTCTCGATCCCGCTGCAGAAGCCCATCTCCTGCATCATCTCCAGATCGTAACGCGTCCGCTGTTCCAGCCGCTGCAGTTCCAGAAGCTTCCCTTGCTCGCGAAACTCCGCAAGACGTTCTTCAAGCTCGCGCTCAATGTTCTTGATGGCGACCTTCATCGTATCCTCGTGCGTAACGAAGTGAGAGGCCGGGAAAATCGCGACATGATCGCGCTCGCCGACGATCTCGCCGGTCAGCACGTCGATCTCGGTAATGCGTTCGATTTCGTCGCCGAACAATTCCACGCGCATCGCGCGTTCATTATTCGCTACCGGGAAAATCTCAATGATGTCGCCGCGAACGCGGAAGGTGCCGCGAATGAAGTTGATATCGTTGCGCTGGTATTGAATGTCGACAAGCTTATGCAGAATCGCATCCCGCGACTTCTCCATGCCGACGCGCAGACTGAGCACCAGCTTCCCGTACTCGATCGGAGACCCGAGACCGTAGATGCAGGACACGCTCGCAACGATAATGACGTCACGACGTTCGAACAGCGAGCTCGTCGCGGAGTGGCGCAGCTTGTCGATCTCGTCGTTGATGCTGGAATCCTTCTCGATGAACGTATCCGAGGACGGGATGTAGGCTTCCGGTTGATAATAATCATAATAGCTGACGAAATAGGAGACCGCGTTGTCCGGGAAAAATTCCTTGAACTCGCTGCAAAGCTGCGCGGCCAGCGTCTTGTTATGCGCGATGACGAGCGTGGGCCGGTTCAGCTTCGCGATCGTATTGGCGATCGTGTACGTCTTTCCCGTGCCGGTCGCGCCGAGCAGCGTCTGATGCACAGCGCCCGCTTCCACGCCTTCCAGGAGCTGCTGGATCGCTTTCGGCTGGTCGCCTTGAGGCGTATAATCCGACTTCAGCTCGAAAAGCCTGCCTTGACCCTGCTGTTCAACCATAAATTCACTACACCCCAATCCTATGTCTTCTATGAAAAATGCCTATTAATTTGTATGCCCATTATGCCTCGAAAAAATAGACGGCAATCGTAATTTACACGTATCCGAATGACCGATAAACAAGTTCATGATTCCTATATCCGTCAACAGCCGCAATAAGAAAGCTGACATAAGAATATGTGTTCCCATTCTTGTATATTATACCGTGTTCCCTTTGGCGATGCAATGAATGGTTATGGATTCCAAGCCAAGGAAATTGGCGGCATGCGTGACGAAAAAACCCACCTCCTGTCAGAAGCAACAGTAGGCGGGCTTGCAGCTACGCTTATAAAGAGGAAGACGTGGACGCCTGACGGTTCCGGCTCTTAGCCGTCCGCTTGCGCAGCAAATCGAACAACGATGCCGGCGATGCGGCGGCGTAATAGCCGGCCTGATCATCCGGCGAGAGCACGACGCCGAGCTGATGATGCTCGCCTGCGAACCTTGCACGCTGCACGAATTTCACATGCCCCTCCAGGTTGATGGCCTCTAATTTGCAGAAAGCCGAATTGATATGCAGCGCGGCGTGAAGCTCTTCTTTGGTCTTCACGCGCGTTCCGTTGACCTTCTGGATGATTTCACCTGCCTGCAGCCCCATGGCTTCCGCCGGCGTCCCCGGTATGACGGCCAGGATACGCAACCCGCGGTCGTCATGGACATATAGCGGCGAATTCGCGTCTTCCTTATAATAGCTGACCGCTACTAGCGCCTCATGGAGCAATAGCGCACAAAGCGCAGCAGCGAGCATGAACGGCGCCCAGAACGAGGCTGCTACAGCCGCGACGCCGACCATTACGCCGTACACCAGCAGTGCTTTCGAGGCGCTGCGGGCTTTGGCCTCCGGCAGCATCGTCCGCGTCAGCTCCGTAAAGCCGATCATCATGGGGAAGCCGATCATCGTTACGCCATGGCTCCATGCAGTGCCATCGCCCAGCAGCAGCGACCAAGACAAGTCTACGCCTCCGCTTCCGGCAGCAGCCGGCACTAGAAGGAGCATCGGTACGGGCCAGTAGCCTTGCAGCATATAACCGCCAACAAGCTTGCCGCGCTTGCCCTCCAGGAAGAGCGGGCTTGCGAATTGCGCTCCCTGCCAGCGCACCAACAATCCTTCGGCGATATGCATCAGCGAAACCAGCACGAGCAGCCCCGGAATATCCAGAGCGCCGATCGAGCGGGCCGCCTCCCCCAGCCAATCGCCCCTTCCATCGAGCGCCGTCCAGCCAAGCCCCCATTGAAGGAGGCCAAGCATACCCGCGCTGTAAGCAAAACAGAGGTACCGCACGCGAACGAGCAGCAGCACGACGGCCGTTCCCCACAACCAAAGCACCGCATCGCTGTCGACCGTCACACCGAGAAACAATCCGGCCAGCGTAAGTACAACGCCGACGACCAATCCCGCGCCCATCGTCTTGGCCAGCTGATTCGGCCATGCGTGCAGTCGCACATGAAACAGCTTCCGTTCAAGCCGGGTTTGACGAAAATATTGCAGCATGATAAGAAGTACGCCGATATAATAAAACGGAGACAACAACAGCCCCAGCGCCGCCGATCCCGCTAGTTGAAGCACATCCCACACCGCATCCAATCGCTTCATCCCCCCCTTGCGTTCATGAATTTATCGCATCAATGGATCCCCTAAATAAAAAAGAAGGCCGTATCCCTAAACGAGCGAATACTAACCTTCTTCCTATTCGACATTTATGGCTCAATCCCTGCTGGGTTATTTTGCATTCACCAGCTTGGCTTGAAGTACGCTTACGGCTTTCTGAAGCTGCGTATCGCTCTTCTCGTCGCGAATCTTCGCGATGAGCTGCTGCTCGATCTTCTCGGCCGTCGCGACGTCCGTGTTGCCGGTCGCAGGCAATCCCGCCTTCGTCTGGAACGAGCGAACGCTGTCTGCCGTCGCCGGGCTGTAGTAACCGTCTTTGCGGTCAACGCTGTAGCCCAGACCTGCAAGCATGATCTGCAGGCTCTTCGTGTTCTCATCGATCGTGTCCGGCATGAGCGTCTTCGTCTTGGACATGCGCGCCGCCGTATAGTAATCCGGCGGGTTCACCGCAACGTCCGGCTTCAGACCTTTCTCGTGCACCCAGTTGCCAAGCGGCGTCAGCCACTTCGCGATCGTCATCTTGATCAGGCTGCCGTCCGCCAGCTGCTTGTCGTAGCTGACTTGAACCGTGCCTTTGCCGAACGAAGTTTCGCCGACCAATACGGCATTCGCTTCTTCCTTGAGCGCGCCTGCCAATACCTCGGAGGCACTTGCGCTTCCCTTGTTCATAAGGACTGCGACGGGATACGTCCTGCCGTTTCCTTTCGAAACCGTCTTCTCCCGGTGGCCATTCTTATCCTCCACCTGCACGATCGGCTTGCCCTTGGGCACGAACGGCTGGGCGACGGATACGACGACTGGCAGTACGCCGCCAGGATTGCCGCGCACGTCGATGATGAGCGCCTTCATATGCTGCTTCTCCAGCTTGTCCAGTTCCTCGGCGAAACGATCGCCCGTATTCAGGGAGAACTGGCGGATTTCGATCACGCCAATCCCGTCGCTCCGAAGATGAGCGTAGACAGTCTCGTAATCGATGTCGTCGCGGACGATCGTCAGCTGCAGCGGCTGGGATAGACCCGAGCGCTGGATCGACAGCTTGACCTTCGAGCCTTTCGGCCCGCGAATCTTCGCCACGGCGTCGTTCAAGGACAGCCCTGCAAGCTTCTCGCCGTTCACCGAGAGCAGAACGTCATTCGGAAGGACGCCCGCCCGCTCCGCCGGCGAGCCTTTGATCGCCGATTCCACGGTGATTTTACCTTCCTTGATTTGAACGCCTGCCCCGATGCCCGTGAACGAGCCTTCGATCGTTTCGGAGAACTGTTTCGCAACGCTCTTCTCCATGTAGACCGAATACGGGTCGCCGAGCGCCGTCATCATGCCGTTTACCGCGCCGTCCATCACCTTCGTACGGTCCACGCCGCGGAAATATTTCGTCTCGATTAATCCGAGCACGGTATTTAATTTGCGAAGCTCCTTCTCGCTTAACCCATAGGGTTCGGACGATTCCGATGACGCGGCTCTTGCCGCCGTCCCTTCGCTTCCGATGACGATGAAACGATCCGCAACCGTCAGCGTGACCAGCACGGAAGCCACCATCGTAAGCAAAATAAACGCCGCCACTGTTCGTCCCTTAAACTGCACGTTAACACCCCTTTATTGCCCCGGCCAGGCCGGCGGCGGTATTCCAACTTTCCTAGTATATGACAAGCCGCACCCAATTATTAAGCTCCGGGTGCGGCGATGTCGGTCGGCATGGAGCTTATGAGCTCGAGCCCGTTATTTATTTCAAGTATGGCGCCGGATTGACGGCCTTCTCATTCAATCGCACTTCGAAATGAAGATGATTCCCCGTGGACATGCCCGTGCTGCCGACCTCCGCGATCTTCTGACCGCGCTTGACCGCTTGTCCCTTCTCGACCTTGATGCCGCCGTCGCGAATATGGCCGTAAATGGTCCATAAGCCGCCGCCGTGGTCGATAATGACGCAGTTTCCGTAATCGCTCCACCATTGGGCGACGATGACAACGCCGGACTCCGCCGCGTAGATCGGCGTACCCTTCGGAACCGCCATGTCCATGCCGGTGTGCAGCTTCCTCACGCCCGTAACCGGATGAATCCGGTAGCCGAACGGCGAGCTAAGGTGCCAGCTGGCACGGAGCGGCATGCCGAGCTTGCCACCAGGATTATAGTAGACTTTAATCGTCTTCTTCTTCGCTTCCAAATCGGACACTTGCTTCGCCAATTTCATGAGCAACTCTTCTTGATCGCTGCTAATTTCGTCGAGTTCGTCCGCTTGGTCTTTATACTTCAGCACCATGACTTCCTTCTGCTTCTCTTTGTCCTTCAGGAGATCATGATAACCGGCCAGCTTGCCGTACATCGTCTTCACTTCTGCCAGCTTATTCTCGACTTCCTGTTTCTTCTCTTCGACCAGCACCTTGTCTTTCTTCCGGCTTGCCAGAATCTCGCGGTCCTGACCGAGAATGGACGACAGCGAGTCCATGCGGTCGATGAAATCGCTGAAGCTTGTCGCGCTCAGCAGCACGTCCAGATAGGATACGAGACCGTTCGTGTACATGAGACGGACGCGCGATTGCAGCAGCTTGTCCTGCTTCTCGATCCTGTCCTCTGCGGCTTCGAGATCCGCGCCAGCCTGCTTGACCTGCGTTTCCTTGTCGTCGATTTGCGATTGCACCGCATTCAACTGGCCGCCGACCTCATTGATCTGAGTGACGATCTCGGTGACGGACTTCGCCGTCTTGTCTTTCATCGACAAAATATATTCTTTGTCTTTATCCGCCTGATTGCGGTTATGCGTAGCCGCGCTCATCTCCTGACGGACCTTCGCGAGCTCCTTGTTGATCTTATCCAGCTGCGATGAAGCTTCGCCTTGCGTCGGTTGAAAGATGTATACAGCCAAAACGATGATCGCGATAGCCAATAAGCCTTTCTTCACGTCCACAGTCACCTACACTTTCAAATATTTCCGGACGGATAACGTACTTCCCCAAATGCCGATCAGCGTGCCCAGCGCCAGCGTCACGGCCGAAATGGTGAAGCCCGCGTCCTTCAGCGTCACCAGCTTGATCATCATCAAGCCGAGCTCGAACTGCGAGGCCTGCACCAACTCCGAATAACCGAACAGAAGCAGGACGGTCGTAATCACAGAGCCGATGATGCCGATTAACGCGCCTTCGATGAAGAACGGCCAGCGGATAAAGTTGTTGGTCGCCCCAACGAGCTTCATGATGCCGATCTCGCGCCGACGTGCCAATATGGTCATCTTGATCGTGTTGGAAATGAGGAACATCGCGGTTATTGCGAGGCCGATGACGACGACGAGGCCGATATTACGGACGGCATTCGTCACTCGGAACAGCGTCTCGACCGTTCCCTTCCCGTATTTCACGCTCGAAATCGGCTTGCTCGTATCCGCGCTGCCGATCGCGTCGATTTTCTTCGCGGCGTAGGCGATATTCTGCGGATCGAACACGTCGACCGTGAAGGAATCCGGCAGCGGATTATTCGTATCGTCGTAGCCTTCAAGCAGCTCCGACCCGTCCGCGCCGATGCTGGTGCGCAAATCCTTCAGCCCTTGCTCCTTGGAAACGAAGACGACTTTCTTCACTTCCGGGATATTGCCGATGGCATTCTTCAGCTCGTTCACCTTGGCCTCCGGCGTGCCTAACTGCAAATAGACCCGGATTTGAACCTGGCTTTCGATCTGATCGGCCAAATTGTTGACGTTCAGCGCCAGCAGAAGAAACACGCCGAGGATGAACAGCGAAATAACGATAGAGCTCACGGAGGCGAAGGTCATCCATCCATTGCGCACCACGTTCTTGACGCCTTCGCGAAGATGGCGCAGCACGGTGCTAATTTTCATACCCGTACTCTCCTCTCGCTTCGTCTCGCACGATCGTACCGTTCTCGATGGCGATGACGCGTTTGCGGAGCGTATTGACGATTTCCTTGTTATGCGTAGCCATGACGATGGTCGTGCCGCGGAAATTAATCTCTTCCAGGAGGTTCATGATGCCCCATGAGGTCTCGGGATCGAGGTTGCCTGTCGGCTCATCCGCCACGATGACGGACGGATTGTTGACGATGGCGCGCGCGATGGCGACACGCTGCTGTTCGCCGCCGGACAGCTGCTGCGGCAAGCTGGCATGCTTCCCGCGAAGGCCGACAAGCTCGAGCACTTCCATCGTTCTTTTCTTGATAATGCGCTTAGGCGCTTCGATCACTTCCATCGCGAAGGCGATGTTCTCAAACACGGTCAGCTTTGGCAGCAGCCGATAATCTTGAAAAATAACGCCGATGTTGCGGCGGACGTACGGGATTTTGCGCGGTTTCAGCTTGCCAATATTGAAGCCGTTGACGGAAATTTGCCCCTTGGTCGGGATTTCCTCACGGTATATTAATTTCATGAAGGTCGACTTGCCGGCCCCGGAAGGCCCGACCAGGTAAACGAATTCATTGCGCTCTATAAGAACGGAAACGCCGCGCAGCGCATGAGTGCCGTCTGCGTACGTTTTCCAAATGTCTTGAAGCTCGATCACTTTATCACATCCTGTAGGTAGTCAGCTTTTAGATATTCGACATAAGGACGGGAAATCCTCTACGAAAGTCCTGATTTCTCCAATTTTCATAATTCTCATGAAGGTATTTCCAGTGACAATGGGGATAAAAGTAAAGATTTTTCGACAAATGTTCGGAGTCGGAAAGGTTTTGGCAAAACCTCGCTTGGACGCGCATATACATGTAAGAATCATCGCCCAAGGAGTTGACGAGCCTTGAAAACGAAAGGAATCCATATCGTGTGGACATTGATTGTGCTATGCCTGCTGCTGTTTTCCTCCGGCTGGGGCGGCGTGTGGATCTATGCCTCGCAGCATTCCGTACCGAGAGCGCTTGAATTGCAGATAGATGCCACTAACACGGGTAAGAATAAGCCCCTTCTACCCGAGGGTGGGACAGCCATCGACCTTGGCGGCATGGATATTTCAGAGGCGAAGCAGAAGCTGGCCGACCGTAAAACCGCGCTGGAGCAGCTTCGCCTGACCGCAACCGGCGGTCCCTCCAACACCGTGCGGAAATCTTGGACGCTGGCGGAGCTGGGCTTCACAATTAACGCGAAGCCGGCGATCCAAGCGCTCGAGACACTGGAGAAGGGCAGCCTGATGACACGTGCCAAGACGCGTTGGCATTTTCCCGGTCAAGTGGTGCTCGGTATGAGCTGGGATCGGACCATATTCCTCAAACAGATGCGAAAAGCATGGGGCTACCTTGAAGCCGGGGAACCTGTCAATGCAACGCGGAAGATCCGGGACGACGACAGCATCGTCTATACGCCGCACAAAGACGCCTTCCGGCTGGATCCCGACACGATGTTCTCGCGTGCCGCGCAGGCGCTCGGACAAGTGCTCGGGCAGGATTGGAGCAGCAGCTTGAAGCCGATCGCGATCCCCGTAGAGCTGAAAGTCGTGCATCCGGCAATTACGCTCGATCGCCTGAAGGCCGAGGGCGTTACCCGAATGATTGCATCCTTCACCACGAGTTTCCGTACGAGCGGCTCCGGACGTGCCTATAACGTGGAAATGACTGCCCGCTCGCTGAACGATTGGGAGCTCGCTCCCGGCGAAGTGTTCGACTACAGCAAAGTGGTTGCGGCCACGAACGAGCATTACGGATACCGCGCGGCGCCGGTCATCTTGAACGGCGCGTTCGTCGATGGCGTCGGCGGCGGTATCTGCCAAGTGTCCAGCACGCTGTACAATGCGGTGCTGCGCGCGGGGCTCGAGCTGGTAGAGCGGCGAAACCATTCTCTGCCCGTCGCTTATCTGCCGATGGGCCAGGACGCGACTTTCGCGGAGGGCGCGATCAATTTCCGTTTCAAAAACACGACGGGCAAGACGTTGGTCGTCCGCACGGTCGTGAATAACCGGCAGTTGACCGTCAAGCTGTTCGGGACGATGCCGAAGAACGTCAGCTACAAAATTACGTCCAAGACGCTCAGCACGATCGCGCCGACAATCAAAGAAGTGGCCCGAGCTTCCCTCGACCCTGGCTCCCGGCTGCTGCTCACGCCAGGTAAATCCGGCTACGTCGTCGAGACGTTCCGCTCCAAGCTCGTGGACGGGAAAGTCGTTGCCAGCAAGCGGATATCTCGGGATACGTACAAGGCGCAGCCGGCGGTCTATGCCGTTGCTCCGGAACAAACCTCTCCAGGTGGAAGCGAGGACGATGAGAAGCCGCTGCTGGAGGATGGCGTCTCGGAGTAGGTCAAGAAGCAGCTGATGGAGAATGGAGCTTCGGCGTAGGTCCAGGAGCAGCTGAAGGTACCGGTTGTTGGAGTGGTGCATCGTCGTTGGGGGCCTCATGCGGGAAACAAACAACCGAATCGAAAACATGTACATGCAAAACAGCCCCGCCGCGATGCCGACCGCTTAAGGTCAGCCCGAGACGGGGCTTTCTGATGATATGCCATGTAGGAGAAGCGGCTAGTTGCCTAGTTGCTGCGCTCCGCGTATTCCTTCACCCAAGCTGCCGTACCAGCCAGCTCATTATCCGCACGGACGATCGCGTCCGATACTTGCTTCGTTGCCGTACCGCCGTAAACGTCGCGGGCGTTCACGACATTTTCCGGCTGCAGCACGGCGTAGATCCGATCGTCGAACAGCGAGGAGAACTGCTTGAACTCGTCCAGCGTTAGATCGAGCAAATATTTGCCCTGCTGGATGCAGTAGAGCACCGTCTTGCCGATGACTTCATGCGCTTGACGGAACGGCAATCCTTTGCCGACGAGGAAGTCGGCGATGTCCGTCGCGTTGGAGAAGTCTTGGTTGACCGCCTGACGCATCCGGTCTTTGTTGACCTTCATCGTCGCGATCATCGGCGCGAACAGCTGAAGCGCGCCTTGCAGCGTGCGGACCGTATCGAACATGCCTTCTTTGTCTTCCTGCATGTCCTTGTTGTACGCGAGCGGCAGCGATTTCAGCACCGTCAGCAAGCCGACGAGATTGCCGTAGACACGACCGGTTTTGCCGCGGACAAGCTCAGGCACGTCCGGGTTCTTCTTCTGCGGCATGATGCTGCTGCCCGTGCAGAACGCGTCGTCCAGCTCCACGAAATGAAACTCCGTGCTCGACCACAGAATAAGCTCTTCGCTCAGGCGCGACAGGTGCATCATGATGATCGACGCATGCGACAGGAATTCCAGGATAAAGTCGCGGTCGCTTACCGCATCCAGGCTGTTCTCGTACACGCGGTCGAATTTGAGCTGGCTCGCCACGAAGTGACGGTCGATCGGGAACGTCGTGCCCGCCAGCGCACCGGCGCCGAGAGGCAGCATGTTAACGCGCTTATAGCTGTCCTGCAGACGCTCGATGTCGCGGCCGAACATGCTGACGTAGGCCATCATGTGATGCGCGAACAGGATCGGCTGCGCGCGCTGCAGATGCGTATAGCCCGGGAGGATCGTGTCGATGTTCGCTTTGGCCTGCTGCACGAGCGCTTCCTGCAGCTTCAGCAGCAAGTCGACGAACTCGACGACGCGCTTGCGCAGATACAGGTGCATGTCCGTCGCCACTTGGTCATTGCGGCTGCGTCCCGTGTGCAGCTTGCCGCCGACCGGACCAACGTCGTCGATCAGCGTTTTCTCGATGTTCATATGAATGTCTTCATCGGCGATCGCAAATTCCAGGTCGCCCCGCTTGATCCGCTGCAGCACGCGGTGCAGACCGTCCTTGATCGTCTCCACGTCCGCCGCCGGCAGGATGCCCTGCTTGCCCAGCATCGTCACATGCGCCAAACTGCCTTGAATGTCTTCTTCCGCCAATTCTTTATCAAACGTAATCGATGCCGTATATTCTTCTACCAATTGGTCGGTCTTCTTCGTAAACCGGCCGCCCCACAATTTGCTCACAATGCCGCACTCCTTTATCGTTTCATGCCTTATTGCCGAACGACCCGGCCCGGCGATTCACCCCGGACCGGGTCAGTTGGACAGGCGAGCTCAGGCCGGTCTGGCCTCGTTTCGCCGATATGGCGTGCCCAGGGGCCGCCCTATTATCGCTGCTTATTTCTTGTTTTGCTCTACGCCGGAAGAAACTTTCAAACGCAGCGCGTTCAAGCGGATAAAGCCGGTTGCGTCGCCTTGGTCGTACGCTTTGGACGGATCGGCTTCCATCGTCGCGATGTCCGGGTTGTACAGGCTGACTGGGCTCTTGACGCCTGCGCCGATAACATTGCCTTTGTACAGCTTCAAGCGAACGACGCCGGTTACGTTCTTCTGGCTTTCCAGCACGAGGGCTTGCAGCGCAAGGCGCTCAGGCGCGAACCAGAAGCCGTTGTAGACGAGCGAAGCGTATTTGGAAATCAAGGAATCGCGCAGATGCATGACGTCGCGGTCCATCGTGAGGGACTCCATTTTGCGGTGCGCTGTGAAAAGAATCGTGCCGCCCGGCGTCTCGTACACGCCGCGGCTCTTCATGCCGACGAAACGGTTCTCGACCATGTCGACGCGTCCGATGCCGTGCTTGCCGCCCAGCTCGTTCAGCTTCTCCATCACCTGCAGCGGGCTCAGCTGCTCACCGTTCACGGCGATGCAGTTGCCGGCTTCGAATGTCAGCTCGACGTATTCGGATTGATCCGGCGCATCCTCGGGAGCTACGGACAGAACGAACATGCCTTTGTTCTCGTCGCTGCTCGGATCGAACCACGGATCCTCCAGCATGCCGCTTTCGAAGCTGATGTGCAGCAGGTTGCGGTCCATCGAGTACGGCTTCGCCGCGGACGCTTGTACCGGGATGTTATGCTTCTCGGCGTATGCGATCATCTCGGCGCGGCCCGGGAACTGCTCGCGGAATTCTTCAAGGCGCCAAGGCGCGATTACCGCGATGTCCGGAGCCAGCGCAGCCGCCGTCAGCTCGAAGCGTACTTGGTCGTTTCCTTTGCCTGTCGCACCGTGCGCGATCGCCGTTGCGCCTTCCGCGCGGGCGATATCGACCATGCGTTTCGCGATCAGCGGACGCGCGATCGACGTGCCGAGCAGGTACTGGCCTTCATACAGCGCGCCCGATTGGAACATCGGGTAGATGAAATCTTGCGCGAACTCGTCGCGCAGGTCGTCGATGTATACTTTGGAAGCGCCCGTTGCCAGCGCTTTTTCTTCCAGGCCGTCGAGCTCGTCCTTCTGTCCGATATCGGCGGTGAAGGCGATGATTTCCGCGTCGTAGGTTTCTTTGAGCCATTTTAGAATGACCGACGTGTCTAGTCCGCCGGAGTATGCAAGAACGATTTTTTCCTTAGCCAATTAAAACGCTCCCTTGAAAAGTAATTTATAATATGAAGTTTACTGCCTGCCCCGCCCGAGGGAAGTTCGTTAAAGAAGTGCCCGGAGGGCGGTACGGAGTCGGAAAAGCGTTAGCGTTCGCCTTTGTAGACGGATTTTAACCGATAAATCATTCGACAATTAAAAATCCGACTACAACAGCGGTTGTAGACCCGTATCGACTGCAGGGCATGCCTTTGAAATTCCCTCAAATATTAACCCATAATCGCGGCCATGATCGCTTTCTGCGCGTGCAGGCGGTTCTCCGCTTGATCGAAAATGATGGAATGCTTGCCGTCGATAATGCCTTCGCTGACTTCCTCGCCGCGGTGCGCTGGGAGGCAGTGCATGAAGATGAAGTCGCTCTTCGCGTGGCTGACGAGCTCTTCGTTGACCTGGAAGTTCGCGAACGCGAGCTCGCGCTCCTTCTGTTCCGCTTCGAAGCCCATGCTTGCCCATACGTCCGTGTAGATGACGTCCGCATCGGCAACCGCTTCGCGCGGATCGCGGCAGACATGGATGCGCGAGCCGGTCTCAGCCGCGTATTCCTTCGTCATGCGAACGACATCTTCGTCCGGTTCGTAGCCTTCCGGCGTCGCCACGGACATATGCATGCCGAGCTTGGCAGCGCCGATGAGCAGCGAGTGCACCATGTTGTTGCCATCGCCGATATAGGCGATTTTGAGTCCTTCCAGGCGGCCTTTATGCTCCAATACCGCTTGGTAGTCGGCCAGCACTTGGCACGGATGCGCCAAGTCCGTAAGGCCGTTAATGACCGGAACCGTCGCGGCGCGGGCAAGCTCGATGACCGTGCGATGCGCGAAGGTTCGGATCATCATGCCGTCGAGGTAGCGCGACAACGTCTGCGCGGTATCGGACACCGTCTCGCCGCGGCCGATCTGAAGATCGTTGCGGCTCAGGAACAGCGCTTGGCCGCCGAGCTGGTACATGCCGACCTCGAAAGAAACGCGCGTACGCGTGGACGATTTTTCGAAAATCATCCCGAGCGTCTTGCCCTTCAGCGGGTGATGGGTCTCGCCCGCTTTGAGCTTGCGCTTCAGCTCGATCGCCAGATCGATCAGGTACCGGATTTCATCCGGCGTGTAATCGGACAATTCTATAAAATCGCGGCCTTTGAGGCTAACCGCGAGTTCTTCTTTGAACAATTGGGACATGGTGAATCTCCTCTCGTTACAACTGCGCCGCAGCCGTTTGGTCTGCGAAAATCGAGGTCAGGATGCTTACCGCTTGATCGACTTCCTCACGCGATACGAGCAGGCTTGGGAGCAGGCGAACGACGTTCGGTCCCGCCGTGATGACGAGCAAGCCGCGCTTCTGTCCTTCCGCAATGATCGGCGCGACCGGCCCTGCGCACTCGATGCCCACTAACAAGCCTTTGCCGCGAACTTCCTTCACGAACGGATTGTCGGCCAGCTTGCCGCGCAATTCATTCATCAGGTATTCGCCCGTTTCCGCTGCGCGGTCGGCCGCTTTCTCCTTCAGCAGCGTTTCGATCGTCGCCTTCACGACGGCAGTCGCAATCGGCGTTCCGCCGAACGTGGAACCGTGGCTGCCTGCCGAGAATGCCTCGGCCAGTTCGCCTTTGGCCAGCATGGCGCCGACCGGGAAGCCGCTTCCGAGCCCTTTGGCCAGGGTGAAAATATCCGGCTCGATCCCGTAGTGCTGGAAACCGAACATCTTGCCGGTACGGCCCATGCCGGTTTGAATCTCGTCAACGATGAGCAGAACGCCGTGCTCTTTGCACAACTTCGCCAAATGCTGAAGGAAGGCCGGTTCTACCGGGATAATGCCGCCTTCGGCTTGGATCGTCTCGATCATGACCGCAGCCGTCTTATCGGTAATCGCCGCTTCCAGCGCTTCGATGTCATGCAGCGGAATATAACGGAAACCTTCCGGCAGCGGCAGGAAGCCTTCTTTCACTTTCTCTTGGCCGGTCGCCGTCAGCGTCGCCAACGTGCGTCCGTGGAAGGATTGGGCGAACGTAAGAATCTCGTAGCGGCCGTTGCCTTTCACTTTCTGCTGATAACGGCGAGCGAGCTTGATCGCCGCTTCGTTGGCTTCCGCGCCGGTGCTGCAGAAGAAGACCGCGTCCGCGTGACTGTTGTCCGTGAGCAGCTTCGCTGCCGCTTCCTGGTTCGGAATATGGAACAGGTTGGAGACATGCCACAGCTCATCGAGCTGCTTTACGAGCGCGTCCTTCACCTGCTTCGGCGCGTGGCCGAGGTTCGTGACCGCAATGCCGCACATAAAGTCCAGATATTTGTTACCCTGGTCATCCCACAGCCAACTGCCTTCTCCTTTCACCAAGGAGATCGGATATCTTGCGTACGTCGGGAACAGCGAGCTTCCCTCGTTTGCCGCCGCGCTTTTGTTCACATCGCTCATCTTACGTTCACCCTCTCATAAGGAATAAATGATTATTGCTGTACGATTCGCGTACCGACGCCGCCCTCGAGCACGACTTTGCTGAGCACGCCCGGCATGTCGCCGTTCACGATCACGACTTCCTTCACGTCGCCTTGTATGCAGGCAATCGCCGCACGCACCTTCGGAATCATGCCGCCGTAAATCTCGCCGCTCGCGATCATGGCTTCGATCTCTTCCACGGTTACCGTCGGAAGCACCTGCTTCTTGCCTTCGACCGTCTTCATGATGCCCGGCACGTCGGTCACGACGATCATCCGCTCTACGCCGAGATGGGAAGCAACTGCTCCCGCCGCCGTATCCGCGTTGATATTATAGCGCTGCGCCGCTGCATCGATGCCGATCGGAGCGATGACCGGTATGTAGCCCATCCCCATCACGCCCTCGATAATAGCTGCGTTGACGTCCGTCACGTCGCCGACGAAGCCGATCTCAGCGGCATGGGCCACCGGCTGCGCCTTGATCAATTCGCCGTCCACGCCGGAAAGGCCAAGCGCCTTCGCTCCGCTCTGCTGAATGCGGCGAACGATTTCTTTGTTGATGCGTCCTGCGAGCACCATTTCCACAACGTCGAGAACCTCATTGCTCGTCTTGCGCAAACCGCCTACGAACTCGCTCTCGATGCCGAGCTTGCCGAGCGTCTCGGAAATCGCCGGCCCGCCGCCGTGAACGATGACCGCTTTGACGCCCCGCGCCTGCAAGTCGCGTAAATCTTCGAAAAAGGAAGCCGGCAGCGCCGCAAGCGTGCTGCCTCCGCATTTCATGACAAACCGCGTTTCCATAGGATTCTTCCGTTCCCCTCTATCCATTAAGTCCGATACGCCGCGTTGATGCGGACGTAATCATAGGTCAGGTCGCAGCCCCAAGCGGTCGCGGCGCCTTCACCCATATGCAGATCGACGTAGATGATGACTGTGTCACCCTTCAGGTACTCCAGTGCGGCGTCTTCGTCAAACGCCACGGGACGGGACTGCGTAAGCGTCACGATGTCGCCCAGCGCGATATCGACCGTCTCCGGATTGACCGGCACGCCGGCGCGGCCCACCGCCGCAATGATTCGGCCCCAGTTGGCATCCGCGCCGAACACGGCGGACTTCACGAGCGACGAGCCGATAACCGTCTTGGCGATCGCTTGCGCCGATACAGCGTTCTCCGCGCCTCGCACTTGCACCTCGACCAGTTTGGTCGCGCCTTCGCCGTCGCGCGCAATCGCTTTGGCCAGTACTTCGCATACATAACGAAGCCCCTCGGCGAAGGCCGCAAGATCCGCATGCGACTCGTTCAGCTCGTCGTTGGCTGCCAATCCGCTCGCCATCGCGACCAGCATATCGTTCGTGCTTGTATCGCCGTCGACCGTGATCATATTAAACGTCAGGTCCGTCACTTGGCGAAGCAGCTTGTGCAGCGTCTCGCTGCCGATAGCCGCATCCGTCGTCACGAAACCGAGCATCGTCGCCATGTTAGGATGAATCATGCCGCTCCCTTTGGACGCGCCGGCGATATGAACGGTACGGCCGTCGACCGTAACGGAGACGCACACTTCCTTCTTCACGAGGTCCGTCGTCAAAATCGCCTGGCAGAAATCATCCGCCGCTTGATAGGAGTCGCCCAGCCGTGCAGGCAGCTCCTCGATGCCGCCGCGAACGCGGTCCATCTTCAGCAATTCGCCGATTACGCCCGTGGACGCTACGGCCACCTGCTCTGCCGGTATGCCGATCGCAGACGCGAACGCGCTGCGCATCTCGTACGCATCGGCTTCGCCTTGCTTGCCGGTGCAAGCATTGGCGTTGCCGCTGTTGACGATGACCGCGCGCAGCTTGCCGCTCGCGCCGATGCTTTCGCGCGTGACGGCGATCGGCGCCGCCTGGAACGCGTTGGTCGTGTACACGCCGGCCGCCGCCGCGGGTACGTCGCATACGATGGCGCCCAAGTCATGGCGCGTCGTTTTCTTCAGGCCGCAATGCAAGCCTGCGGCTTTAAAGCCTTTGGGGGTCGTGACCGAGCCATTCGGTACGACCGTGTATGATGCGGATGTGTTCCCCTGTCCCATTTTTCAATCGCTTCTCCTTCTCGGCAGTGTAGGTTCTATTTTAAGGATAAACCGGTACGAAGCGGAGGCCCAACGACTCGTCCCAGCCCATCATCAGATTGAGGTTCTGAATGGCCTGGCCCGCGGCACCTTTCACGAGATTATCGATGACCGATACGATCGTGACGCGGTTCGTGCGCGGATCGACGGAGAAGCCGATGTCGCAATAGTTGGAGCCCGAGACTTCCTTGGTCGTCGGATAGGTGCCTTCCTGGCGAATACGCACGAAAGGACGGCCTTCGTAATAATTGCGGTACAGCGACACGAAATCTTCGTTCGTAGCCTTACCGTTCACGGAAGCGTACATCGTGCTCATGATTCCTCGCGTCATCGGCACGAGATGCGTCGAGAACGTCGTCACGACCTTGATGCCTGCGATATCCGTAAGTACTTGCTCGATTTCGGGAATATGTTGATGCTTATTCAGCTTGTATGCCTTAAAGTTCTCGTTGATTTCCGCGTAGTGATTACCGAGGCTTACGCCGCGGCCCGCACCGGAAACGCCGGATTTGGCATCGATAATGATCGAAGCCGGATCGATGAGACCCGCTTTGACGGCAGGTACCAGTCCAAGCAGCGTCGCCGTCGGGAAACAGCCGGGATTGGAGACAAACTCAGCGCCACGCACGGATTCACCATATACCTCGCAGAGACCGAATATCGCTTGATCCAAGTATTCCTGCGCCGCAGGCTCTTTTTTGTACCACGTCTCGTATTCCGAACGGTCCTTCAAACGGTGATCGCCGGAAATATCGATGACCTTCAAGCCTTCTGCAAGAAGCGAAGGGGTTATTTTGGACGCAACGCCCGCGGGCGTCGCGATAAACACGACATCAGCTTTCTTCTTGAGGAGCGCCGGATCGACGTCATCCAACAAGTCGGTGCGAATTTCGTTCAAATGCGGATAGCCCTCCGCGATCGGCGCGCCTGCGCTCGATGAAGATACGACCGACGTCACTTCTACCTGCGGGTGACCCGCCAGAAGCCGGATCAGCTCCACGCCGCCGTAACCGGTCGATCCGATAATTGCCGCTCTAACCACTGTGCTCATATCCGTTCTCTCTCCCATCCTTATCCTTCCTAGTAATTCATTGTACACAAACGGAAGGATCGTGGAAATAGCTTTTGCTCTGTATTATTATACATACGAATTCATATAAATACAACGCCAAATTCGGCTGTTTTTCATGGCAATTGGAAGCCTTCGCCCAGCACTTCGGCCGTGTCGCTGATGATTACGAACGCGCTTGGATCTGCTGCTCTTACAAGGCTTTTCAGCCTCGATACTTCACCTCTGCCGACGACGATCATCAGCACGGCCCGCGACTCTCCCGTATATCCCCCATGTCCGTCCAGCTTCGTGAGGCCGCGGTCCAAATCATGCAATACCGTTTGCGTAATCGCCTCCGGGTGATCCGATATGACAAACGCTACTTTCGAGATCGCCAGGCCCGTTTGAACAAAATCGATCGTCTTGCTTGTCGCGAACAAGCCCACCAGCGCATACAGCGCATTCTCCGGCGCGATCAGTATACCTGCCGATGCAATGACGATTCCATCGAACGCCGCAACCGCGAGTCCCAGACGCACGCCGGTATAGCGATGCAGCAGCTGCGCCGCCAGATCGAGCCCGCCTGTCGACGCCTTGCCTCGAAAGACCAAGCCGAGCCCCGCTCCGACGCCGATGCCGCCGTAGATGGAAGCCAGCATCGCATTATCCGTCGGCGGCGTCCAATCCGAGGTGACCAGGACGAGCAGCGGCAGGACGAAGGACCCGAGAGCGGTCTTGAGCGCGAATCGCTTTCCTAAAAGCCACAGCCCAAGCAAGAACAGGGGCACGTTAAGCGCCCACTGCGTATAAGCGGGCTGAATGCCCGTCTCATGATTAACGAGGATCGATATGCCCGACACGCCGCCGGATGCGATGCCGAGCGGTACGAGAAACAGATTGAAGCTGGCCGCGATGAGGAAAGCCCCCGCCAGCAGCAGTACGACGCTGAGCAGCGCTTCCGCTCTGGGATTCATAACGCGCGCCTTTCGCTTATTGGTTGTTCCGCTTCGGTTACTCGGTTGCTCATTCATGCGTATTTCGCCCCTTTATCTTCTGCCACTCTAAGCTGGTTTCTATCGTCCCTACATCTATATCCCAAATAGCTTGGTCGCGTATGTCGCGTGTGTCGCGTGTGGTATCGGCTGAAACAGTAGGAGCCTCTTCTTATGACACAAAAAAAGAGTTCCAACACTTATCAGTGTCGGAACTCTTTGCCTTGCCTATGCATGCCTTGGGCTTAATTGTCCTCATGGCGGATTTTGCTGCGCAGATAGCCGTCGATGAACGCATCCAAGTCTCCATCCATGACCGCGCCGACGTTGCCGGTTTCCACCGAAGTACGGTGATCCTTCACCATGCTGTACGGGTGGAACACATAGGAGCGGATTTGGCTGCCCCATGCGATATCGGACTGCTCGCCGCGAATTTCCGCGAGGTGCTTCTGCTGTTCTTCGATCTTGCGCTCGTAGAGCTTGGAACGAAGCATCTGCATGGCGCGCTCCCGGTTCTGGATCTGCGAACGCTGCGTTTGGCACGAGACGACGATGCCTGACGGTACATGCGTAATCCGGATCGCCGACTCCGTCTTATTAATGTGCTGTCCGCCGGCGCCGCTCGCCCGGTACGTATCGACCTTCAAATCTTCGCTGCGGATATCGATTTCGATATCGTCGTCGATCTCCGGCATGATATCGCAGGATACGAAGGAAGTGTGACGGCGGCCCGCGGCGTCGAACGGAGAAATCCGCACGAGCCGGTGCACGCCTTTCTCCGCTTTCAAGTACCCGTACGCATTATGGCCTTTAACGGAAATCGTGACGCTCTTGATACCCGCCTCGTCTCCGGCCAAATAATCGAGCAGCTCCACTTTAAAGCCGTGCTTCTCGGCCCAGCGCGTATACATTCTGTACAGCATCTGGCACCAGTCCTGCGACTCCGTGCCGCCGGCGCCCGGATGCAGCTCGAGGATCGCGTTCAGCTTATCGTAAGGCTCGAAGAGCAGCAGCTGCAATTCAAACTCGCCTACTTTAGCCACGAGAGCCGCCACGCTTTTCTTGAGCTCGGCGTCCATTTCCTCGTCGTCTTCCTCTTCCGCCAGCTCCAGCATCGTCTCCAGATCTTCCTGCTCGCTCTGCATCCGTTCGTAATCATCCACGACGGATTTAACGGCATTCATCTCGGCGATGGTGCTTTGGGCGCGTTCATTGTCGTCCCAGAAGTCGGGGGCGCTCATTTTCTCCTCGAAGTTCAAAATCATCTCTTGCTTAATATCTAAGTCAAAGAGACCCCCTGAGTTCTTGGAGACGCTTCGCCATTTCACGCAGATCCTGTTTCACCGTGATATCTATCATGACTATCGCTTCACCTCAACATTCGGTTCATTGCCCTAGCCTATGCAGGAGCCAGGCTTATTGTCCGTGACACTGCTTGTATTTCTTGCCGCTGCCGCATGGGCATGGATCGTTACGCTTCACGCGCTCATCCTTGCGGACCGGGCGCTTCTGCGCATTCTCGCTGCTGCCGCCGGATTCCGTCTGACCCTTAGCCACTTCTTGACGCTCGAGGTTGTTCTCGACATGCGCCTTCATAATATATTTCGTCACTTCTTCTTGAATATGCTCAATCATTTCCTTGAACATCTCGAAGCCTTCGAATTGATATTCGCGAAGCGGATCCGTGCCGCCGTATGCGCGCAAGTGAATACCTTGGCGCAGTTGGTCCATTGCATCGATGTGGTCCATCCATTTGCTGTCTACCGCACGCAGCACGACGACCTTCTCGAACTCGCGCATCGTGTCCGTTCCGATTTCTTCTTCTCGCTGGTTGTAAAGCTCCGTCACTTTGTCGAGCAGGAATTCGATGATTTCCTGCGGTTCTTTGCCCCAAAGATCATCCTTCGTAATCATGCCTTCGTTCAAGATATTGCCTTCGGCGTAATCGACGATCTCCTGCAGCTCCCAGTTCTCCGGCACATCATCGGAAGGACAGTGCGCTTCGACGATCTTCGTGACGACCGGTTTGATCATTTCAAGGACGATCTCGCGAATGTTCTCGGAGAAGAGCACTTCGCGGCGCTGCTTGTAAATGATTTCACGCTGCTGGTTCATGACATCGTCGTATTGCAAGACGATTTTACGCTGATCGAAGTTATTGCCCTCTACCCGTTTCTGGGCGGATTCGATCGCACGCGAGATAAGACGGCTCTCGATCGGCTGGTCTTCCTCGAAACCGAGGCGCTCCATCATGCCCATGATGTTCTCGGAGCCGAAGCGGCGCATCAGATCATCCTCGAGGGACAGGTAGAACTGCGACGAGCCCGGGTCGCCTTGACGGCCCGCACGACCGCGGAGCTGATTGTCGATCCGGCGGCTTTCGTGACGTTCCGTACCGATAATATGCAGACCGCCCAAACCGCCAACGATGTCTTCCAGCAAAATATCCGTACCGCGGCCGGCCATGTTCGTCGCGATCGTAACCGAATTCGATTGACCCGCGCGCGAGATAATCTCCGCTTCCTCGGCATGATACTTGGCATTTAGCACCTTATGCTGAACGCCGCGCTTCTTCAACAGCTCGGACAGCTTCTCGGAGTTCTCGATCGAAACCGTACCGACCAGCACGGGCTGTTTTTCCGCGTGACGCTTGACGATTTCCTCGACGACTGCCTTGAACTTGCCGTTCTCCGTTTTGTACACGACGTCCGCGATATCGTTCCGAATGTTCTTCCGGTTCGTCGGCACTTGAATGACTTCCAAACCGTAGATTTTTTTGAACTCTTCTTCTTCCGTCTTGGCCGTACCGGTCATGCCGGACAGCTTACGATACATCCGGAAGTAGTTCTGGAACGTAATCGTCGCGAGCGTCATGCTCTCGTTCTGAACCTTGATTTGCTCCTTGGCTTCGATCGCTTGGTGCAAACCATCGCTGTAGCGGCGGCCCGCCATCAGACGGCCCGTGAATTCATCGACGATCACGACTTCTTCTTCTTGAACGACGTAGTCAACGTCGCGCTTCATAATAATATGTGCTTTCAAAGCCTGTTGAATGTGGTGATTAATAAGGACGTTGGCATGATCGTACAAGTTCTCGATGCCGAACGCCTTCTCGGCTTTCTCCACGCCCGCTTCCGTCATCGTGACGGACCGCACCTTGATGTCTACCGTGAAATCTTCTTCTTCTTTCATGCGCTGCACGAAACGGTCCGCGGCAAAATACATCTCGGTCGACTTTGCAGCCTGACCCGAAATGATAAGCGGCGTACGCGCTTCGTCGACGAGGATGGAGTCCACTTCGTCAATGATCGCATAATACAATGGACGCTGAACCATCTGTTCCTTGTACAGCACCATGTTGTCGCGCAAGTAATCAAAGCCGAACTCATTGTTCGTTCCATATGTGATGTCGCATGCATACGCTGCCTGCTTCTCGTCATGCGAGAGGCCGTGCAGGTTGCAGCCGACAGTCATTCCTAGAAACTGATACAGCTGTCCCATTTGTTCGCTATCGCGCATCGCGAGATAATCGTTGACCGTTACGACGTGAACGCCTTTGCTAAGCAAAGCATTCAAGTATACCGACAGCGTCGCCACGAGCGTTTTACCTTCACCGGTTTTCATCTCGGCGATTTGGCCTTCATGCAGCACCATGCCGCCGATCAGCTGTACGTCATAGTGGCGCTTGTCCAAGACGCGCTTGGATGCCTCTCTTACAACGGCGAACGCCTCCGGGAGCAGAGCGTCGATATCCTCTCCTTGTTCCAGACGGCTTCTGAATTCCGCCGTTTTATCCCGAAGACCCTCGTCCGAAAGCTGAGCGATCTGCGGTTCTAGTCCATTAATTTCCTCTACGGTACGCATAAGACGCTTAATCTCTCGTTCGTTGGCGTCTCCGAATAATTTCTTTACAAGTCCGAGCATGGTCTTCCCCTTTCGATGTTACGCCTGTTTGCATAAATTGTAACAGTTTGCGGCTCTTCTCGCAATGTTGGCGGGCATAGGGATAAGATGGGTAAACCTGAAGCAGATTCGAGCATGAAGACAAAAAAGCCCTGGTTGCCCAGGGCTTCCTTGCTCTACCTACTAATCCGCTTCCAGCAAGCCGTATCGGCCGTCGCTGCGTCTGTAGACGACGTTCACTTCTTTCGTGTCCGAATTGGCGAACATAAAGAAGGAATGACCGACCATATTCATCTGGAGGATCGCCTCTTCGACGTCCATCGGCTTCAGCAGAAACCGCTTCGTACGTACCAATTCGAAGTCTTCCTCTTCGTCTGCCACGCGGACCGCAGCCCCGTCGTCCTTGAACATCGTGCGGATCCCGCTTTCCTTACGGAATTTACTATTTATTCTCGTTTTATGTTTGCGTATTTGCCGTTCCAGTTTGTCCACGACCAGGTCGATCGAAGCGTACATATCCTCGCTCTTCTCTTCGGCTCTAAGCAGTGCATTCGTTAGCGGGATGGTCACCTCGACGGAATGTCTTCCTTTAGTAACGCTTAAAGTTACGTTTGTTTCGGAGGCTGAGGGCTCTTCAAAATACTTTTCCAGGCGGTTCAATTTCTTCTCGACATAATCGCGCAAGGCGTCAGTCACCAAGATGTGTTGACCTCGAATGTTGTATTTCATGGGGCATTCCTCCTTTTACATACTCTTATTATAACATCTTATTCTGGGCGGCTCAAAGTTATTTTCAGTATTTTGTGAATGTTCTAAAAATATATAAACGAGCTGTGCCTGTTCGAAACGGGAACTTTGTTTGGCGGTCGGAAGACGGGCATTCTTGGCTTGCTTAAGCAGCGACCTAGTAGCCGATCGACTCCGCAGCCGACTGAGCTGTGAGCAACAAATGGTGAGTGCCGGTTTACGAGTACCGGCTACTGATTCGATTCGGTAGCATCTCTTATCGGAGCATAGCTGAGGCATAACAAAAAGCCCCGGTTGCCCGGGGCTGTTGCTTATCTCATTCGGTTAAGCGCGCATACCATGTATGATGTGGCCGCTTAACAGCGGGATAATTACAGTTTAGTAACGTTAGCTGCTTGAGGACCGCGCGCGCCTTCGACGATGTCGAACTCTACGGATTGGCCTTCTTCAAGAGTTTTGAAGCCTTCGGATTGGATTGCGGAGAAGTGAACAAATACGTCGCCGCCTTGCTCAGTTTCGATGAATCCATAACCCTTTTCAGCGTTGAACCATTTAACTTTACCTTGCATTCAGAACATTCCCTTCATCTTCAAATAGCTGCGAGATCACTAAGCGTGGCCCACAAGTGAAATATACCATCGGCTTCACAATATTGTCAATAACTTTTGTAAGCGAATTCATTCGAGCATTATTTATTATTCTAACTACTTAGGCCTAGAATTAATGTAACTGATCTAATACGGCGAAATCAACGAAGGCAATTCTTCTTAGTTTGTGCTTATTTAGGGTTGAAATCAGGCTCCCCATAAGAGCAACTTGCTTCAAAACCTTCCTGTGTTTGGAAGCAGTCGAAGGTCACTTCTGGCCCTCCACCATGCACAACTTTCTCTGCATGGTTGTTGTTTAATACTCACTCCATTCAGTGAAGTAAATCATTTGCTATCTTCAAATTCCTTCTTCACCAATTCCAACGCAGCTTCGATAACTTTATCCATATCGTAGTATTTGTAGTCCCCTAATCTGCCTCCGAAAATGATATGCGAATCTTCAGCCGCCAACTCCTGATATTTTTGGAATAGGGCGTTGTTGCGAGCGTCGTTGATCGGATAATAAGGTTCATCATAGCGCGTCCAATCTGCCGAATACTCATAGGTAACAACAGTCTTCGATTGAGTGCCGAATTCAAAATGCTTGTGTTCGATAATTCGCGTATAAGGTACATCAGCTTCGGTATAATTAACAACTGCGTTACCCTGAAAGTTCTCCTCATCTAGAATTTTCGTATCGAGCACAAGGCTTCTATATTCCAATTCTCCATAACAATACTTATAGAATTGGTCGATCGGACCCGTAAATAGCGTTTTGGTTGCAATATTGGGATTTTCTTCAATAAAGTCGAAATAATCCGTACTCAATCTCACTTTGACCCCATCAAGCATCTTCTCTACAATTTGCGTATAACCACCAATAGGGATTCCCTGATAGCGATCTGTAAAATAATTATTGTTGTAAGTAAACCGTACTGGCAAGCGCTTAATGATGAATGCAGGAAGCTCAGTACACGATCTCCCCCATTGTTTCTCCGTGTAACCTTTAATTAATTTTTCATAGATGTCCTTGCCCACCAATCGAATGGCCTGCTCCTCTAAATTACGAGGCTCGTCAACACCCGCTGAAGCAGTCTGCTCTTCAATGATTCGCTTAGCCTCTGCCGGCGTCTTAATCCCCCACATTTTACTGAAGGTATTCATGTTGAACGGCAGATTGTACAATTCATCTTCGTAAACGGCCACCGGAGCATTCACAAAGTGATTGAATTCGGCAAACTGAGTGATATACTCCCAAGTATCTTTGTTGGATGTATGGAAAATGTGCGCACCGTATTTATGCACGTTAATCCCTTCAATATTCTCGGTATATATATTACCTGCAATATGTCCGCGTTTGTCTATTACTAAACAACATTTGCCTCGCTTGGTCGCTTCATAAGCAAAAAGGGCGCCAAATGGCCCCGCGCCGACGATTAGATAATCGTATTGAATCAAGAAGTAAATCACTCCATTCTAAATTTCTCAAATAAGGTCCTTCCTTGAAATTATGTTTCATTAGCGTTTCACAAAATTACGTAAAAGCCCTTACCAAACTTGGCGCTTCACTTTGGATTCTACCATCTAAGAATTGAACGACAATGTCATTGTCAATTAGAGGTACTGTAAGTAGTGACGCCCGGAGCCAATTCAATTACACCATTTCATAAATCTTGCCTGCTGTTCGTAAGACCGCATGAATGACGTCCTGTACGTCCTCATCCGACATCGCCGGAAAAATTGGAATTGACAATGCTTCCTCATAATAAGCTTCGGCTTCCGGGCACTGCCGATCGGCATAACCAAGATCGCGATAATAGGGCTGTTTGTACACGGGAATATAATGTACATGAACGCCGATATTACGTTTGCGCAGCTCTGCGAAAGCATCCGCTCTGTCAATGCCTTGTCGCCAACGGATGACGTACAGATGCCAACTCGAGTTCGCTTCGGGATGCTGATAAGGCGTCAGGATGCACGCTAAGTCCGCGAATGCGCGATTGTACTGCTCCGCAATTTCTCGACGACGCATTACGAAACGATCGAGCTTATGCATCTGAGAGGCACCAAGTGCAGCCTGTATATCGGTCATTCGATAGTTATAGCCAAGCGACTGCATCTCGTAATACCAGGGTCCATCGTTACGTTCTAGCAGTGCTGGATCTTTCGTCATCCCGTGGCTGCGGAAGGAGAGCAGTTTATCCCGGTACTCCTCGCTATCCGTAGCAATGACGCCGCCTTCCCCAGTCGTCACGTGCTTGACTGGATGGAAGCTGAACATCGTCATGTCCGCGAGTGCCCCCACCATGCGCCCTTCGTAAGAAGCCCCTAGCGAATGAGCAGCATCTTGAATAAAAACAAGACCATGTTCTTTAGCAAGCTTCGAGAAGCGATCCGATTCCACCGGCTGACCGCTGAAGTCGACGGCGATGATTACCTTCGTCTTGGATGTGATTTTGCGCTCCACATCGTCTGCGTCTAGGTTGTATGTATCTGGCCGAATGTCCGCGAATACGGGTGTGCCTCCGCAATAGAGTATGCAGTTACTGCTAGCCAAAAAGGTGATCGGCGACGTAATAGCCTCATCGCCTGGTGCGATACCTGCCGCATAGCATGCACCGTGCAGAGCCGCAGTCCCATTGCTAAACGCCACGACGTACTTCGCGCCCACGTATTCTGCAACTGCTCGCTCAAAACGTTCAATAGCCGGGCCTTGTGTAATAAAATCTCCCTGCAGCACGTCCACAACGGCTGCGATATCCCCATCATCTATCCACTGCTTGCCGTAAGGAAGAAACGTACCACGATCGCGACGGTTCATTACGTTCATAGGCCAACTGCCCTCTTTCAGGAATTAAATCAGGTTCGTGGTCATGATCCACTGCTCTGTTCTACGAATACCCTCTTCTAGCAAAATTTCCGGCTTCCAACCTAACAGACGCTCAGCCTTATCGGAGTTACACAGCAATTTCTGGATCTCACTCTGCGGATGGATATGCTCAACGTGACAAATACGAGATTCGTTTCCGACGACAAGCTGGGCCAAATCGTTGATTGCAATGTCGCGCCCTAATCCAGCATTCACAATCTCCCCGTTCACAGCGTCGGAATAGCCAGCTTCCACAACGAAACGCGCGCAATCCTCAACATACAGCAAATCGCGGGTTTGTGTGCCTTCCCCATAGATGTTCAGCGTCTTGCCAGACAGCTTGTTCTTAATAAAAATCGCAACTACGCCGCCCTCTCCCCCCGTTTTCTGGAATGGACCATACGTATTAAACGGTCGAATTACAACCGTCGGTAAACCGTAAGCATAGTAGTAAGAGAGTACCATGTTCTCCGCAGCGATCTTCGCTCCAGCGTAAGGAGATGCCGGCTTAATCGGATCAAGCTCGGTTATGCCTTCCGGATTCATACAACGGTCGTAAACCATGCATGTGCTCATGAAGACAACCTTAACCTGATGCTTGCGGCATTGCTCAAGAATATAGAACGTGCCAATAGTATCGTTATTGAACGTCGTAAGCGGATCATCGATGGAATCTTGCACGTTGATGGACGCGCCGAGATGATAGCAAATATCGAAGCCATTCTCCTCAAACAACTGATCGAGCAGTGCCTCGTCCAGGATCGTACCTTTAATGAAAACTTTCAACCCAGAATGTTCCCGGAACTCGTCAATATTCACTTCACGGCCGTTGGACAAGTCATCCACGATCCACACTGAATGCCCATCGTCGAGCAGACGTTTAGCTACCCATCTTCCAATAAATCCGGCACCGCCGGTAAGTAGAATGTTCATCACCATCATCCTCAATCCATTATTAGATCAAAACTCGCTGCCGTTCCTTTTGATACGTCCTTCCTAACCTTTTGGCCCAGCAACAGCTTCAAATGTTTCGGAGAAAGACCGTAACCCGGACGAATCGCCCGCAGGTTTTCGGTTGTCAGCACTTCGCCAGCTTTCAGATCCTTGACGATATAGAGAGAGCGTCGGAACTTCAAAGAGCTTATCTCCCTTTCCGTCGCCCCGTAAGAAATCGTCCCCAAGCCTTGCCAAGCTCTCTCTGTTTCTTCTACGAGACTGCGCATTTCCACAGGCTCCAGCGAAAACTCGGCATCAACCCCTCCGTCCGCACGATTCAGAGTAAAATGCTTTTCGATGACCGTTGCCCCCATGGCTACGCTGGCAACGGCAACGCCAATGCCGAGCGTATGATCCGAGAGGCCGATCTGGACGTCAAATAATTGCTGCATGTGCGGAATCGTACGTATATTCGAGTTCTCCGGAGAAGCAGGATAAGAGCTTGTGCATTTTAGCAAAACAAGATCATTCCCTCCGGCCTCTGTTACCGTTCGAACAAGCTCGTCCAACTCGGCAATGCTCGCCATTCCCGTGGAGACGATCATTGGCTTTCCGGTCGAGGCTACTTTGCGAAGAAGTGCCACATCGGTATTTTCGAAAGAAGCGATCTTGTAACACGCTACGCCAAGCGATTCTAAGAAATCAACGGCCGTTTCATCGAAAGGAGTGCTGAACCCAATCATGCCCAGTTCCTTGCAACGATCAAAGATCGCTTTGTGCCATTCCCATGGTGTATGCGCCTCGTCATAAAGGTCGTACAAGTCTCTGTCCTTCCATAAGCTATTCGGGTCTCCAATGTAGAAGTCAGGCTTGTCCGACTTGATCGTCATCGTATCAGCCGTATAGGTTTGAATCTTTAATGCATGCGCTCCGGCTCGAGCTGCCGCTTCTACGATTTCTAGCGCCCGCTCCAACGACCGGTTGTGATTCCCGGACATCTCCGCGATGATGAACGGCGGGTGATTCACTCCGATTTTGCTTTTGCCGACGACTATTTCATGATGTCTCAACTTGCTACCCCTCCGGCGTTTTTGATTGTAATCCCTTACCCAAGAGCCTTTCGATCGGAGTTTCCCAGCTATCCGTTAGCAAGTGAGAGTAGGCCTGTTTATCTACCATGCTATGATAACTTCCTCCAGCAGGTTGAACGGTGCCCTCTGATTTCCCGGACCGAATCGCCGGCCATTCGGCAACAAACAAGTCTTCGATTGTTGCTGTAAGGTGCTCGTAGCTCGTCTTTAATGTATCTTGCGGACTGAATGCCACCAATTGCTGCGAAATAATATCACCGGTATCAAGGCCTCTGTCGACATAATGGATTGTTACGCCTTTCGGCGAATCCTCCAAGAAGCTCCACAAATTGGGGTCCGCCCCGCGATTCCATGGTAAATATGAAATATGGAGGTTGATCACTTTGCGTTCGAATTTCTCTAAAATAGGTTGCCGAATCAGATACCGATATTTATAACTAACAATAAATTGGATACCCGCACGTTCCAGCTCTTCTAGTTGAATACGCTCCTCAGTTTGCCACACCGTATCTCCGTGCGCCCGAAGGGCTTCAATTATGCATCTATTGTACGGACCAAGCAAACAAATGTTCAATGCACTTCATCCTCAACATAGAACTTAAGAATATCGACAACATCCGATGCAAGCTCTTTCACTTGGTCCATCAGCATCAATCCTGTCGAACTCATTGCGGCAATCTGCTCAGGACTTCGTTGAAGCTGTTCAAGACAATCGGACCATGCTTGTACTGTAATCTCATTATAATGGCCTAGATAATACGTTGCTCCAAACCTTGCGACCGTTTTCGTAATTTCCACTTGATTGTCCGCGGTCGTTAAGGTTACCGAGGGCAAGCCTAAACAACATCTTTCCCAAGTGGTCGAACCTCCGGCCCCTAATGCTAAATCAGCATGCAGCATCAGCCGGGACATATAATCGATCTGGCAATGAAACCTGAAATGGTTATGCATGGTACAAAATCGAGCTATGTCATCACGCTGTTCATTCGCCCCTCCGACAACTACATCAAATTTAATCTCAGTCATCGCTAAGCGAGCCATCACCTTGAGAGTCTTTAATGTCTCCCCGGTTGGGTCAGTGCCTCCAAAAAAAATGAGAACGTTGCGGATCGAGCCTTCACGTATCCTCGCCTTCGCACGAGCGAGTTGGAACTCTTCCCTCAATAGGGCATATTGGGGGCCAAGCAGCTTCACGCAAGCAGTTGGAACCAAACCTTCGTACCGCTGATCCATTCTATCGAACAGATTCTGATCGAGCAAAACGTCACAATCATGTGTTCGGTTGGCGAGATCATCGATTACGAAAATGCGTCTCGCGAACGTTCGGGCTTTCTTTTCCCATCGGCTATCAATCGCGTAATGATCGATAACAAGCCAGTCTAATTCACCGTCATCCCCTGACAAGCTTCCATCCGTCTGCTCAACGTCAAGCGACCAGGATTCGCCTAACCACGTTTCGTATCCGGTTCCATCCACTTTCTGCCCTTTCGTTTCCTTAGATGCCGGCAACCGATAAACGTGAAACCCTAGACGATGAACGTAATCGCACAGATTGCCCTCGTGTTCCCTACACACGAAACGAACATCGGCCCCTTTCCGACGAAGCCTGTCAGCCAGCGTCAGACTTCTCATAACATGGCCGCTTCCGATCTCGATAGAAGCATCCACGCGAAAACCGACTCTCATCATCATTCAAGCCTTTCTTAGACGAACTTTTTCTGTTCAACATGCGCGTTAATCTCGCTCAATTCAGGATAGCGCATTAGAAAGTCCTTTGCATCCTCATAATTAATGTAATGCCCTTCATATCTGCATTTCTCGAAGATCGTACGAATCAATTCCCAATCCTCTTCCGTATCCAACGTCCAGCGATAATGAGAATAATCTTCTGACCCACTTTGGGTTGCACAACGGAAAACATCAGGATGCTGATACATATACGGCGTTACGTGCTCCCGTTCATAAGGACGACTTGCTTGGGACCAGGCGGTCTCCAACGCATTAAAACTGAAAATCTCCGCATCGAGTCCCCTCGGATACGTTCGTTCCAGTGTGTTGCTTGCATAATCGCTACCCGATTCTCGATACAGGCAGATGAGCTCTTCGACGACAGAAGGCTCAATTAAAGGACAGTCAGACGTAATGCGAAGGACGGCCTCGGCCCCCGCCTTTTTGGCTGTCCTGTAGTACCGGTCGAGTACATCCTCTTCGCTCCCCCGATACACTTGTACGGCTAATCGGTACGCCTCATCCTCGATAGGGTCGTCAGTCTTCTTCGACGTTGTGGCAATCCACAACTCATCGATAGAGGGCACGCGTCTCAACCGATCAATTACATGGCCAAGTACACTGAGTCCGTTAATTTGTTTAAGCACTTTGCCCGGTAATCGCGTCGAGCCCATTCGTGCTTGTACGATAGCCACTGTCTTCACAGGCCCACTCCCGCTCTTATGATCGGCGCATCTGCGATTAAACGATTCGACAACAACATCTCTCGTAGTTCTTCTTTTGAGATCGGGAGCGCGTCATGGGAACTATAGCTGCCTGTTCGAGTCATTCTTTCTCCCTCATATTTATATCGTTGAATGAATGCGCTCGGAACAACGAACATGTCCTCCAATTCAATTGTTCGGCTGGATTCTTCCTCCGTTAATAGCTCCTCGTACATTTTTTCACCTGGCCGAAGACCTATTTCTTCGATTCGAATGCGTTTTATCGGGATGCCCAACTGACGTGCGGACGTCTCGATAATGCAATCAGCAAGTTCGGACAGCCGGATAACCGGCATTTTAAGAACGAATACTTCTCCACCCTGTGCCCGTTCCATCGCCTTGATCGTGAGTTCCGTCGCTTGCTGCTTCGTCATCATGAATCTTGTCATGTCGCGCCGTGTCAACGTAATGCTACCACGCTCCACGATCTGCTGCTGAAATAATGGGATAACTGACCCTCGCGAGCCCATGACATTACCAAAACGAACAGCCGCAAAAATCGTTTTGCCTGCCCCCGCTTGATACTGCGCGGCTAGAATCAATCGTTCAGCCATCAGTTTGGATGCACCATACGTGTTCGAAGGCGCAATCGCCTTGTCCGTGCTCGTGAATATCGTTTTTCGTATACCGCATTCGAGCGACGCCCGAATTACGTTTTGGGTTCCGATAATGTTCGTCTGAACCGCCTCGAAAGGATTATATTCGCAAGCTGGCACATGCTTCATCGCAGCTACGTGAAACACATAATCGATGTCCTGCATCGCACGGTGCACACGATCGTAATCCCGAACATCTCCGATGAGGTAACGGATATTTCCATACTCCCTCATCGCTTGCTGAAGCTCGAATTGTTTATGTTCATCACGGCTAAACACACGAACAACGGTCGGCGACTGAGCTAATATATGCCGTAGAAGACCTTGTCCAATCGTTCCTGTGCCGCCAATAATTAATATCTTCTTTTGGTAGAAGAAGCCTTCCATTTCATATACACCTCTTTAATGTAGCTGATTATGCCTCTCCATACGTTTTGAAACTTCCCCCAACCTAATACCTTATTTATCGGAATGAACGCTATTTTAAATGAGCATTTTGTATTTCAGTTTGTGTCTAAGAGACATCACACTCATTTGAACCTAAGCGGAATAGCTAACCAGCTCTTAAGTGGTCTGGCCTACAGCGTTTTGGGTCTTTCAAATTATAGCTGCGGCGTGGCTCTTCCTATAATCCAGAAACAATGCGGAGATTAGTAACATAATTACATTTAGATTAGCCAGCCTCGACAAAAACTAGAAATGGCGGTATAGGGACAACCTCCCTGGCACCGCCATTTCTTACCATTTTATTAGATGGAATGACTCATCAAGCGATTAACTTGCTTTAGGGATAGCTCCCCTTCCATTCTTGTAAATCCTTTTGCAGCAAGCATTAGTCTCATGTAGAAAGCTCATTTACAACAACAACGCTTGTGGAGAGTTCAAATTTTCGTGAGACGGGCGCTCATCAAAATAGTTTTCTAATAGTGTTTTATTATTAATAATCATATCTAACAACCATCTTGTAGAGCGGTAATTCATTACGGTCTCCCAGCTCTCTTCACTCCATTTCACAAAATCAGACGTAACATGTCCAAATGAATGATCTGCATAATAGTGCGTGATTAAGCCGAGATATAATTTTGCTTTTAAAATTTCATCTTCTGCCAATTTAAACTCATGATCTTGTTGCAAAGCTTCGTTGATAAATTGAAAATACTCTTGCTCACTTTCAGCCTTCTTCACGAAACCTGTGTTTGCATAATATACATCGTTTTTAACGATAACTCTCTTTCCGACGGAGGCCGCTTCAACCCCAACTGTACTCGTGTTCGGTAAAATGATTGATGCATTCTCAATTAATTCATACGAGTCGACATCAGCGCTTGCCGGAATGAATTCAAATAAAGGATTCTCGCCGAACTTCGACTGAAGCAGCGACTCTACTTCTTTTCCTGTGCCGAACCGCCGTTCATGTGGATGTTGTCTTACAATAACCTTAACTGAATGATTGACCAGTAGGTAATCAATGGTTTTGACAAGCCACTGATCGAAATAACCAAATACATCATTCTCTCCGAACGCAGCGCTATCCCAAAAGATGTTTAATGGTATTAATACCGATTTTTGATCACTTGTATTCGTTTTATATTTAAAGTTACTCTTAATATGAGTATCAGCAGTCTCATAAAAATAAGAGGAAAGCGATTCAGATAACTCTTGGCCCTCTATCAAACGAATATCTTTTTTCAGGACGGCAGGACCCGACATTGAGAATGTATATCCCCCAACATATTCATACGTGTAAACTTCTTTGCCGAATAGCCTGGCTAACTCATTCAATATGGAGAATTCAAAATGAATCCCAGTAAAAGTGACCACTTTGCTATAGTCGTGATTACTTAAAAACCCTTTGATTGCTCTCGCATTATTAAACCACTTATATTCCACATTCTTCAACACATCACTTTTATCATTGAAAACTATGCTTCTCATGAACCAAACCTTATTGACGTAAAGCTTGCTTTGAAGAATTCGCAGTTCTTGTCCGTCCAGCTCAATCAGACTAGAGTCACTTAATTTGAAATATGGAATACCAGAAACAGCCTGTGCAGCCTCTAATAACTCGATAAGCATTTTATTCTGATACTCATTTACTCCATCATGCAGGATCGCGTCCCCAAAATATGACTGATCGTTTAATAAAAATTCAACGTTTACGCCTTTTGCTCGTAAGATCATTCCTAATGCAATTGGCTGAAATGGGATTACCGATCCACCCCACTCTTGAATCATGATAAGCAGCTTCTTTTTGTCATCACATGGACTTATCTCGACTTCACGATATCTAGCTATAAACTTCTTCATTTGTTGATAATACTGTTTTATCTCAATATTCTTATTTAATACATCAGTCATCATCGTATTAAGAACATCAATAACTGTATAGTTACTAAGCTTCTTGTAAACATCTTCGTCTTTTATACGCTTCCAGAATCTGTTACAAATTAATATTGTATATTCTTCAATTGAATAATTCCCATTAATAAACTCAGGTACGCTCAAAACACGCTTACCATGCTTTTCCTTTGCACTTGGCGATGTTTCAATGAAGAACTCTGCCCCATCCAAGGTATTAAATCTATCATTAATGAAATCGAATCCAACTCCACTACCGAATAATATATACTTTGGCGTTTTTATATTTATATTAAGCTTCTTAGAAGATGAAGACACTATATTCGCACTCCTTCATGAGGTCAGCCTGTAAGCCTCCGGCTATCTATGCTACATTTTATTAAGATCGGAAATCACTGTTTCCAATGATACAACTGGACAAGCATCGTCAAGATGATCACGGATTTGACGAAAATGAGCGCACGCAGCCACTATAATGACATCAATATCGCCAAAGTGAGAGCCGTTTCTAATTTCAACCCCATTGCTATATCCTTTTGCATTACTATCAATCAGGTAAGAAACCTTTACTTTACCTTTAGTAAAATCAGAACATAGTATTTCCTGCATAGGGTTGACCCCGTAGACAGCTACTTTACGATAGTTCCTATCTAGACAATAAGTCTCAATCTTTCGCTGCCTATCTTCTATCTTCAGCCAAAGCAGTGCCATAGCATAATACATTTTTAAAGCCAGGTTTTGTTTACCCAGGCTTGTGGAGGATTGTTCATATTCTGCTCGAAAACGTTCATAAAAAGGGGTTCTTTGGGCATAGTCCCACCATAGATTCTCGATTACCGAACCAACGCTCGCCACGATAGAGTTCCATGGCTTATAATTGGGACTTAGGTAATGAATAATGGAAGCGAAGTGCTCCTCCCTTGATGCAGCACTGCCATATAATTGCTCAAAAAGGGCCGGGGGGCAATTGTAGTCGGTCCCCTTCACAATCTTACACTTTGAACTCAAAGCCAAATTAAAGATGTCCTGGTCAAACCATGTAAGTCGACTTAGGCTTTCTTCAGCAATTTGCAAAAAATACTTGAAATCAATTCCTTCTTCCCGCAATTTATGCAAATTAAACAACATGATTCCCGCGTTAAAATATGTACTTTCCTTTGGAATTTGCAGCTTTTCCTTATAATTCGACGTATTGATCTCCAGATCCTCACATGCGGCAGCGTAGTAATTCTCCAAGTCAGTAAAATAGAACTCTCGCAGCGATTTTCTCACGATAATATCAACATCCAAAGCCAGAACACGATTAACTGATTGCGGTAATACATCCGCTATGAACATCCTGTAATATAGGATCGTCGGAAATTGTTGTCTAACTGGGAACACTACTAGAAGAGAAGGATCTATCTGTATTGGGTGAATGTAGTTGTTATAAGCATCCGCTTGTTCTTGAAGTAATGCAAATTCCGTTGCTTCTAATTCGGAGTGCATCACATAGACATTAATCTTAGTACCTACATGATTTTCATACAAAGAAGCAAGCATGACATGCAAATAAGAACAAAACTTTTTACTTGAAATCACTAGAATATTCATATGATCCTCCTATATACCCGAAGCATAGTTAATATTCTCGATAAGACCTAATTGATCAAGCTGACGAGAAATAGCAAGTGCGGTGTTCACCGAACCAAGCACAAATATAAAGTATCCTTCCGGCTTTTCGTATTTGTTCAGCTGGCTAAACGGATAAGTATGGATAGTGCTTGCTTTCTGTGTCTCAACGATATGAAAATTATCTGGCTGGCAGTTATTGTCCAGAATTGCGGCGATTTGTCCACCCTCACGCGTGATTCGCTGAGCAAAAGATACGGATATTTTAGAAGCTGGGCAAAAATAGATGTCTTTCCCTAATTGTTCGCCTTGTAATTGCACCTGCTTCCATATGAACCCCCATATATAAGCGGCACAGCCTAGCATACCGTATTGTTGATACAATGAAATATTAACGGTGAAAGAATCAAATTTAACCTCAGAAGAAGAAAACTCATAGCGAACGATTTCATCCAAGGCCATTTTATCAATTAACGACATGGCGCTTGCATAGATGAAATGATCGACAGCTCGTTGTTTTGCCTCCGAAATCGCATGGTTCTGAATAAACAGATCCAATTGTTTCGAACAAAATTCGATTCCCCTATAGTTCTCTTGAATAGTGAATGTATCTACCAAAGAATTTTCAGAGAAATGCCTGTAATAAAAATAAAAGACATCCGGCAGTGTATGTATGGTTTTGGAACACAAAAAAGCTAAGCTATTGAAGCAAATATCCTCGTGGGTCTTAATATCAAAAAAAGCTAAGTTGTTATTTTTCAAAAAATCATGATTGAAAAAACTCCGCCACACTGCAATGTGCAGGAGGGCGGCTTTATCTGATAACAATTCATCCGCGTCGTATTCCCTATCGTGTTCAACAATCCGAACCTCGTGAGTACCTTGTGGTGTAATTTCTTTGTGATTCAAAGTTAATATGTCGATTTGGGGATTTGCCCGTAAGCGTTCAGCAATTTTATCAAACACAGTATTATCGATTTTGTCATCGCTATCCATGAAAAAGATAAACTGCCCTGTTGCCGATTCCATTCCCTTGTTCCGCGCCAGACCCGGACCGCCATTCATTAATTGATGCAGGGCCTTGATATGAGGGTACTCGCTAGCAAATGAATCACAAATTTCGGAACTTCTATCTGTGGATGCGTCATTTACTAACAAGAGTTCATAGTCGGCAAACTCCATATCTAAAAGCTCGTTTATTGTCTCAGTAAGAATCCGTTCCCGATTGTAAACCGGCATTATAATACTTATCAGTGGAAAGTTCACTGAAGCTCTCCCCCTTAACAACTAGTTGCATTCATAGTTTAAGCTTCAGTTCTTCCGCCACATCAAGTGCACGTCGCACGACATTATCCATGTTATAGTATTGATAATCTGCAAGCCTGCCGCAGAGCGTCAGATTGCCGAATTTCCTAGCTAATTCCAGATATTTTTCTTTTAGAACGTGAGTTTCATCGTTACCTATTGGATAATAAGGCTCATTTCCTTGATCTGCTGACTTATCATAGGGAAGTGAATATTCTTTGGCGATGACGGTCCTCCCTGGAATATGCTGCACAGGAAGCTTGGTATACTCCGTAATACGAGTAAATGCTGCGTCCTTCGGATACGCGACAATAGCCGTCTCCTGGAAGCTGGACTGAGGAAGAGAAACCCATTCAAAGACAAGAGATCGATAGGGAAGCGCTCCATATTGCCAACCAAACAATTCATCAAGGGCTCCGGTATAAATAATATGCGGGGCAGAATCGTTCTGGTAAGAGACTCGCCCCGTTGCTTCATCCAGTTTCAGATCCTGCAAAGCATCTGTCTCTAACTTTATGGATATTAGCGGATGTTCCAGCATATTGCGAACCATTGCCGAAAATCCACCCTCCGGTTGACATTCGAATTCATCGTTGAAATAGCTGTCTCTGTCATTCAGCAATATAGGGACACGGCGAATGACGCTCGTATCGATTTCCTCTGGGTTCCTTCCCCATTGTTTAGCTGTATAAGGTCGGAAATCTTCCTCGAATAGCATTTCAGCGTAGCCTCTTATTGCATCATCATCTGACTCAAGAAGCTCGAAGATGGATACTTTTTCTTGACCGGGATAAGCTCGCAGCAAACGAGAAATCAAAGCTTCCGCAGTTTCCGAATCATATAGCATGCGAATCGATGTAAAATTAAAAGGACAAGGAACCGGAATTCCTTTAACGATGGCTCTGTACGTCAACTTATAGGGATTCATCTTGACGAACCGACTTAAATATTCATACGCACCGCGATCATTGGTATGAAAGGTGTGCGGGCCATATCGTTGTACCAGAACCCCGTGTTCATCCACTTCATCAAATGTATTGCCTGCGATATGTGCTCGACGTTCCAGCATCAAAACCCGTTTGCCGATTTCGGCCAGTTCTCTTGCTAGAATACTCCCGGCAAGTCCGGTTCCAACTATAACAACATCAAACTCCATCATTGCCCCTCCAGTATTCAACAAACAAACAGATTGCCTTCCGGAACTCCAAGGTTTACACATTGCTGATATAGAAGTTCATTCAGATCACGATAAATCGTGGCAATCAAAACAACGGTTTGTTCTTTTTGAGTATCCGTAAGTGTTTCCAATAAGGTTGGGTTAGTGCATACCTTCCCTTGAATAGTCAGGCCGTGCATCTCTTTATTATTATCTAAAAAGCACATATCGGAGAATTCGTCGTTTTCCAACCAGCGCATAATATCCTGTGCATAACGACCGCATGGCAATATATAGATCAAAGCAGGCGTTAATCCTTGAACCCAGCTCACGATGCGCTGCCGTTCTGATGCAAAGTAAGCCTCAAGTGTGCCCCCGTTCAAATCAGCGGCCTCCATCAAGATTTGCAGTCGCGTAAGTTCTTCAGGTAAATCTTGTTTTATCGGTGACAAGGCGGTTCGAACATGATTCAATATCGCAGCTGCTTGCTGCCAGCTTTCTTCAAACCATAAATCACTATGCCCTAAAACCAATTTTAGTTCTTGGCCTAGCTTTGAAAGGATAAATGCCTTCTTGATATCCGATACCTCTGTTTCCTGTAATAACGCAAGGAACTCAGCAAAGGATTGGATATGAGCAAGGGACTGAAGCTTAGCAGCAGAAGATGTAGAGTTGGCTCTGCGGCGGTAGTAATAGAATGGATCTTCCAGCAGCGCAAAGGAGGTAGCGGAGAACAGAATTCGGAATGTTACAACTGCATCTAACAACGGACAAAAACGCGCCTCTTTCAAGCGACTTTCAAACAAATGGACATCTATAAGCGAGCGATTAAAAATATATCGCCAGTAGGCCAAATGATAATTCGGGATGGACTGAATATAAAGAAGAACATCATCCGTAGAACAATGATCAATGCGATCACGGTCCAGCGATATATCCATCAAGGGATAGGCATTCGCTTCGGTGAAGCTCATATACCGCCCTAGAATCACGTCAGGAGCTTGCGTTTGAATGATTTTCGCCACTTCGCGCAGATATCCTTTTCTGACAAAATCATCACCGTCTATGATTTGCAAATAGGCGCCGCGAGCGGCCTCCAAGCCGGCTTTATGTGCGCGATACAACTGAGAGGGCCGTTCAAGCGGAACAAAACGAACGCGATCGGGATAACGCTCTGCGTAATCACGGCAAATATCCGGGCTGCCATCGGATGAACCATCGTCGACGACAACGAGTTCATAATCTGTAAAGTCTTCTTGTTGCACAAAGCTGTCTAAACATTCGCCAATATATTTATCAAGATTACAAACCGTTATGATGATGCTTATCAAAGGGTTCATATCATGGATTCCCTCCATTCTGCTAATTCAACACAAAAGCGTTCATGAGTTTCTGTTCTCTCTCGGTAATCCAAGGCGCTTGCAGGAATTGTTCCGCATGCGTGAGCAGTTCTACTTTCATGATATCTAATTGTTGCTCGCAGCCCTTCCCACGACCATTATGTATTTTCTCTATCATTGAAATCATATAGGACCATGCTGAATATCGCACATGATTGTTTTCTTCCGGTACATGCTCGGAGATATATGCAACCCTCTCTTGCTGCATAGCCAAATACTCGTCCAACAGTTCCGACCACACAATGCCCTGTTCAAGAAATGAGGTGGTATTGTTCGTATGCTTACAAAACCGATATGTCGGGATTCCGTGAGCAACCGCTTTATTTACATTTGCAAGCAGTCGATACGTCACATGAATATCATCTATTATTTTCCCGGGGACATAGCGAATCACATCGTACAACCTGCGCCGGTAAAGCTTCGTCTGGGTTCCTGTATTAAATTTTTCTCTCTTCAGAAATTCACTTACCGTCTCAGCTCGATTCCAAACATATGTCCCCTCGTACACATGGTTCGGCTCTATACGTCCATTATTTTCATGAACCGAACCTGAAATAGCAACATCCGCGTCATGCTGAACGATCAGCTGATATAGCAACATAAGATGGTTGGGCTCGCAATAATCATCGTCATCAAGATGAATCAAATATTCGCCTACAGATTCTTGAATGCCGAGATTGCGAGCAGACGCAGGACCCTGATTTTCTATAATCGAGAACACACGAATAGCAGAGGACTTTTCCGAATAGGCACGACATATTTCATCGGTCTTCCCATCTGTTGAACCATTATTGATGAGCAGGATCTCGAAGTCGCGAAAATCCTGCGCAAGCAAGCTATCTAACATTCGCGGCAAATACATCCAGCGGTTATAGGTGGGAATAACTACGCTAACAGCCGGGTTGTTCATACGTTCATCTCTATTTTCATCGAATTTCTAGTTTCATCCCATACTTTCCACGGAACATTCTTGCTCTTCCAATAGCTTTCCAACACCAGCTTGTCACGTAATGTATCCATACAGTGCCAAAATCCGTAGTGCTTATACGCACTTAAAGCACGATTAGCGCTGAGCTTCTCCATTGGTTCTTTCTCGAGCACCGTATAATCATCATCCAAGTAGTCAAAGACCTCCGGTTCCATAACCATAAAACCGCCGTTGATCCAGCCACCTTCTTCTACGGATTTCTCGGTAAAACCAATCACATCCGTTCCCTTGTCTTCAATGTTTAACACCCCGAAACGCCCTCCTGGCTGCACAGCTGTAAGGGTCACTGTCTTCTTGTGCGTCCTGTGATAATCGAGTAATCGAGGGATATTAATATCGCCTACTCCATCCCCATAGGTGAGCATAAACGTTTCGTTATCAAGATATTTCTTAACGCGTGCGAGCCGCCCTCCCGTCAAAGTCGAGAGGCCCGTATCAACCAAAGTAACACGCCATGGTTCTGCTACATTTTGATGAATCACCATCTGATTATTGTCACGAAAATCAAACGTAACATCAGACATATGCAAATAATAATCCGCAAAGAATTCCTTAATCATATGCGCTTTATAGCCGAGGCAAATCACAAAATCATTAAAACCATAGTGGGAATAGATTTTCATGATATGCCAGAGGATGGGAAACTCACCGATCTCAACCATTGGTTTAGGACGTATCTGACTCTCTTCGCTAATACGGGTCCCGAGTCCCCCTGCGAGTATAACAACCTTCATATTCAGTCCCCTTTTATAGTTAATCGTTCAAGGAATTCTGGATGTTCCAATACAATAGCTGTATATCTTTATCGTTAGGCCATAGGACCTTAGCGGAAGCTGCCATGACTAAAGCGAGCGGAAACTCATCAATTAATGTGGCAACATAGATCCGATAATACATCGCAATCCGGTTTAATGGCGATTGTAGACTTATTTCCTCAATTAAATCACACGCTTTCGCCAAATCTTCTTGTTGAAAGCTTTTAATCAATAGATTCTCCTTCTCCATGAGAGAATCATCCCTATCTTTAGAATCGACTACCTCGACTAACAGCTGTGGGTGTTCATAATAATACTCTTGTATCGGCTTGGAACAGCATAGAAACCATTTCTGACCATTTGATAGCTTGTTGTTCTCTTGATTTGTTCCGTAAACGTAAAAGAACCATTTCCCGACGCGATTCTTATTTTGAGGGTCACATATACAGGACAACAGCAAAGGAAAATAAAGCTTTGTATCTTGTGGGATTTGTTCCATCAGATAAACAAGACGGGATAAGTAGGATCCCCAAATCAAGTATTTCTCCTGATCAGCATTCATTGCTCTGCGGATATAAGGTTCGCAAACGGTAAAAATATGAGAAAAAGAGGATTCCAAGTAGGAATTTACTGTACGATTATTAAATATGTCACCCAATCTTTCGAGTGTTTTTAATGGTGAAATCGCATTATCGGCGTGATTTAATCCGTTCAATGCTTCCGCTATATAAGTCCAATGTAAGTTAACTAAAAAGGACTCGTTTTGTGAGGATCGAGCGTTCAAGTGAATTAAAACATCAAGACCCGCTGCGTACAAAATGTCCGCTTCGCACAATCGAAAAAAGCCAAACGGACGCGTATTATAGGCCGAGTTTTTTCGATGTAGGAAATAATAAAGAGGCTGATCCACGCAGACAAGCATCTTACAACGAACCAGATAATTTAACATAACAACAGTATCAATGGTCCATGATAACGGTTCGATATGATTCCAGCATTCGGAATAATGATGAATGAAAAAATCCTTTTGAAATAATTTCCCCCACCAAGTTCTCATGCAATTGTAGAGTTGAACAAAATTCGGACCTATTTCATGCAGGTTCTCTGTTCCAAGCTTCGGGGGTATACGTTGCACATGAATCTCATTTGTTTCTTCATTTACAAGATAGTTACCGGAAACAACCATATCTGCAGAAGCTCTTTTTGCTTCGCTATACATAACCTCTACAAAATCAGGAGTTAAATAGTCATCCGAGTCAATAATGGAAAAATATTCACCGGCAGTAGCTTCCGTATAGGGCCACCAGCCTGTTTGAAAGGGAGTTATTCCTTCCTGGCTTACATTGTTTTGTTCATTCTCGACAACATAAATACGCGGATCCAATTCCGCGTAACGCCGAATAATCTCACCGGTCGAGTCGGTGGAACCATTGTTGCGAATGCAAAGAACAATGTTGCGTTCAGTCTGATTAAGAACGCTTTCGATTGCTTTTGCAATATACTTTTCTGCATTATAGGCCATCATTAGAAACGTAACTTTTATCTGTTCCATATGTATCCTTTCATTCCTGGAGGATTAGAAGCCTTCGTATACATCTATAAACTGGGCAAATGTCTGTAATTCCTGATCCTTTGCAGAGAGAATGACACTTCCTTCTACCAGGTGCAACGGCCATTCTATTGCCAATGCCGGATCATTCCATAGAATGCCGTCATCGTATTCGCCATAAAATTTTTCCGCGCATTTGTAAGATACGATGGATTGCTCTAGTACGAGATAGCCATGTCCACAACCAGTAGGGATAAGCAGCTCATCATTGGATTCTCCAGACAAATAGAACCCCTGCCATTTGCCAAAAGTTTTCGAATCTTTCCGCAAATCTACCACGACATCAAAAATATGCCCTTGAACGCAGCGAACCAATTTCGCTTGCTGTTTAACACGTTGAAAATGAATGGCACGTATAACTCCCTTTTGAGAGTTGGTATAAAACACTTCTTCCAGATTATGATGAATCCCATTCTTCTCGAAAACTTCACGGGAATAATCCTTTAAAAAGTAACCACGCTTATCTTCAGCTATAAAAGGTTTTACAAGCGTCAAGCCCTCTATTTCTGTGGAGTGAAACGAAAAGTGCTGCATGATTATTGATCCTCTCTTTGAATCCATGTCATTGTTCTAACCATACCTTCGGAAAATGAAAGTTCGGAACGAAACCCTGTATCCGACTCTGTTGCTGAACAATCGAACGCTTCCAACGGAAGATTAATACCGGTAAAAGGAACATCTCCAAATTGAAACTCTTTTTCTGGAGCAAGTTGACTTTTAATTTCGAGTATAAACTCTCTCAACGGACGTGCATTAGAGCTTCCAATCACGTATTCACGGTTGGTTTTTCCATTAATTCCAATTAGATAAAATGCTTTGGCTACATCCACAACGTGAACAAAATCATAGTTCTGTGTTCCAGCCGTAAACTGCAAAGGCTTGTCATTCATGATATTGCGGAGCGTACTATTAATAAATCGCGGGGATAGTTCCCCCTCTCCGTATGCGTTGGTTATAATCGCCCATAGATGATCGATCGCAAGCTGCGTTGCGACAGACTTACTCATGCAATGGGCAATTAACTTCCCCCCGCCATAAATGTAGCCCATTCCAGGTTTACTTCCTTGGGAAAACGCAACCGTTGTCGTTTCTTTCTCCATAATACTTCCCGCACCTACGAATCGTGTACAGCCCATTTCCTTTGCTACTCGAACACTATCCACGGTCCATTGTGCATTTTGCAACTGCAGGGCTGTGTCAGCACGCGCTGGCCCTGCACTGCCTGCCCAAGCCAAGTGATAGAAGACGTCGATGTCCTTATCCAAAATCTGATCTTTCAGTTCACAAATCCGGCTTAGATCACAAGAAACAAAACGCAAGTTCTCGTGTTTCGGAATGTTGTCGTCTCTTCCTTCACGGCCCACAGCAATAACCGATACATTGTGCTGTAGTAATTCTTTTATGAGGGCTGCACCCAAGAACCCGTTCGCACCAGTTACCAAAGCTTTTTTCAAGGTGACCGCTCCTTTATTCCCCTGAATAAGCTAAAATTTGCTTATTCATGATTTCGTTAATGCTCTCGCCATTTCGATAGGCTTTACTCCACTCGACTGTTTCCTTTAAAGCATCTTCGATGTGCCACCTTGGCTTCCAACCTAGCGTGGTTTTAAACTCTGAACAATCAAGCTTCAAAAAATGCGCTTCATGAGGCGCCCCCTCTTCGGACAGGCTTTTCCAGGAAGCTGATTCTCCCCAAATTCGGCAGAACGAATCCACTAGCATACCTGTGGAAACACAATCTTCATCATCCGGTCCGATATTATATGAACCCGCATACTTTGAATCTTCTAACTGCGACATCGCCAATTGAAGATAAGCAAATACCGGTTCAAGCACATGCTGATAAGGGCGGGTAGAGAATGGATTACGTATAACGACTTCGCGATTTGCCAAAACAGCTCGCACGCAATCGGGAATAATCCGATCTATTGCAAAATCGCCCCCACCAATCACATTGCCTGCTCTGCAGGTTGAAATCGCACAATTTCGTTGCCCGGAAGAAAAAAACGAATTTTTATAACTAGAGGTAACCAATTCAGCGCACGATTTGGAATTGGAGTAAGGATCAAAGCCATTTAACGCATCGTGTTCACGATAACCCCAAGCCCACTCTTTATTCTGGTAGACTTTATCTGTTGTGACGTTAATAACGGATTTCACACTTTCGCAACCGCGAACGGACTCCAATAAATTAACAGTCCCCATGACATTAACTGCATAGGTATCAACCGGATACTTATATGATTCTCTCACTAACGGCTGCGCTGCCATATGAATCACGATTTCCGGCTGATAAGCATCGAAACAATCCTGTAATTTCTTTAACTCACGGATGTCTCCCGTTATAGAAGTTATCTCTTTTTCCATGCACGACAATGTAAACAAACTAGGCTCGGTTGGAGGTGTTAAGGCATAACCGATAACCTGTGCCCCGCTCAAGGTAAGTACCTTCGTCATCCAGGATCCTTTAAATCCCGTATGCCCTGTAATCAAAACCTTTTTCCCTTTATAAAAATCTAGCAAACCCATTATCTATCAGCACCTTCTTGATTATGTGAGCTTATATTACTATATCGGATATTCCGCCTAAAAGATTATGGTAATATGAATATACCAACCGGCATTAATACTGGTAAAATAAGACTTCGAGTACTGCCTGTTCTCATCGAACAGCAACCGCCATCGGATTTCGAGTTGATAGATACGGATTCTAAATTTGAGCCATAACGGTTTCCATTCCCATTGGCTGCCCAACATATTAATAACTCAAATCTTTATGTCGAATATATACATATACCCTCTGTATAAGGTGGACCTGATTATGAGCAAATTAATTTCAGCATGCATGATTGTGAAAAACGAAGAGAACGTAATCGAACGATGCCTCTCCAGCATCAAAGACCATGTCGATGAAATTATTATTATCGATACCGGCTCGACAGACAGAACAAGAGAAATCGCTTCGAATTATACGGATCTCATCTACGATTTCGATTGGATCAATGACTTCTCCGCTGCCCGAAACGAAGGCATTCGACGAGCAACCTCCCAGTGGGTCTTCATTATTGATGCCGATGAATATTTCCCGCCTGACGAAGCTCAAAAGTTTCGTGACTTTTTAGAAAGAACACCCGCTCGAGAAGGATACGCTTATGTCATAAGCGTTGTTAACTTTCTTGGCGACTCCGAATTGACAAGTAACACCAAGACGACAGCGGAGGTACCTCGGCTCTTCCCCAACAACTTCAATATCTGCTACACGCGCCCAATCCATGAACAACTCCATTGTCTTGACGGTACTACCCTTGAATTTTATTTAGCTCCTGGCTCTTTATTTCATACAGGCTATCTGAAAGACACCGTTACCGCGAAGGACAAGCTTAACCGCAATGGAAACATAATTTCCGAAATGAAAAAGAAACAAGGATTCTCCGCTTACGATTATTTTACGATCGGGAATGAAATGGGCGTCAGACGAGATTTGCCACGAGCCGTATATTATTATGAACGCGGGCTCAAAAAAGGCGAACGAAACAGCAATCTGCCTTGGTATCCTCGATGCGCCGTATCTTTAACAAAGGCCTATATGGAGCTCAACCGAAATTATGACGCTTGGAAATTAGTCGAAACCAAGCTATTCCCATGGAATAATTATCCTGAATATTATTCGCTAAAGGGATCGATCTATTACCATCTTGGTTTGTATGATGAAGCTAAGAAAGAGTATCTTGCCGCCCTTCAAACGTCTGAAAAGCTTGCAGAAAAGACTCATGTGTTTTGGTTGGACAGTCCAGATTATGCGTCGACTTTCCCGCTTCGAGTACTATTCGAGATCGCTTCCATAGAATTCGATACCGAAAAATCGATTTATTATCTATCCAAATTGTTAATACAAAATCCGTATGACTTCCGATCGATGACTAAATTGTGGACTCTGCTTTCACCCACGCAATCCGCTCTTGATATCTATAGGCTGGTAGAAAGCTTCAACGAAGGCGAATCCAGGAAATACCAGTTGTATTTGTTTAAGTCTGCGCTTGCTGTCGGCAAGAAGGAGATAGCCTCGCAAGCATATGATCAACTATCAGATGTTGCATCGGAACTAAATCCAATTGATTTATTGATCTATGCGTTGCTTGACAATAATGAGGCAAAATTCGATGAATGCAGCATTCGTTTGAAGGATACACACTTCGATTTCGATACACTCATTGCCCTAACGCTTGCTTCTTTGGTCTGGGGTAAGAACTATCTCATTCGTTTATCTGTTGCAGGAGACCATATTTTATTTGATAGTTATCAATTGTTGGCAGGAATCATCGAAGGAGAACCCGTTACAAACACGTTTCATATCTATCAACTATTGACTAAATGCTATCTTTACCAGTATTTCGACTTATATGATCGGCTCGTTAACACCTATTACAATACGGAAATAACAAATGCGATAGCCAACTTTCTATATTCCGAGAAGCAATATGAATTAGCGATGAACTATTATTCCTTACTACTGAAGAATGAAGCTCTAGATGCTGCCAGCTTGGAAAACCTTGCTTATTACCATCTTGCCCACAACTATATCGATGACGGTTTGGATTTTCTACTGCAAGCTATCGAGAAGCGTCCGGACGAACTTCGCTTCTACACGCTCTACTTACAGCATTGTTTAGATGCAACTACAAAACAGAAATTCATCCGTAAGTATGGCGATAAATTTTCTTTTTACCAAAGAATCCCTGCGTTTGCTCGTATACTCTAACCAAGGTCACAGCATTTGCTTTCGTGCAGATCATAGACGAAAATACCCCTGGCAGCATATCGGTATGCACCGATATTTGCCAAGGGTATTTGTGCGCTGCATAGGCAGCTTATTTTCGTTTGTCGAAGAAGGAGCCGCCTTCAAAGGAATCGGCTTCATATACCCGCTTCTGCATCTTGGAATACTGAAACTTATTAATTTGATCGGAGGCTTCATTCTTCAGTTCCTGCATCCGCTTCATTATACGATTGTCATACTTCATAATTTCGCGGATGATGATCCGCTCGTTCTCATCTACGTCTTTGCTTGCCTGCAGTTCATCTAGCACAACTTCCCGCAGCTCAACCAATTGTACGAGACGATCAGGCCCTTCATCAGCAAGCGCATCTGCCACGGCCACGGTTTCTTGGTATAGCTTCAATAACTTGGATTGGCTCATACTCGGCACCTAATTGCCGACAGCAACTGCGGATTTAGAGATTTGTCTCCAAGCATCACGCAGTTCCTGCAGTTGAGTAATAACCTCAACTACGAATGAGGCATTCTTTTGGATATTAGCTTGAATTAAATTATGCAATACATACTCATAGATTTTGGCTAAATCGTGCGAAATCGGATAACTGAAATTCAACGCACCCATTAATTCATGAATAATAGCTTCTGCTTTACATAGAGAGTTATTAGCAACCTCATATTTCGATTGCTCAATACCTTCCATCCCTTGCTTAGCAAACCGAATGGCTCCATCGTATAGCATCAAAACAAGCTGAATCGGTGTTGCCGTTTGAGCCGACAACTGCTGATATTTCTGTTGGGGTGAAAGCATCCTGCTGTATCCTCCTTACTTACTTAAGAGTAACTTGAAAATGCCGAGGATTGTGAACTGTATTTATTAATTGCTGTTTCCATTGCCGAGAATTGCTTATAATACTGATCTTCTTTGCGTTTCAAATAGTCATCCTGATCTGAGATTTGCTTCGTAATCGTGCGCAATTGCTCACTCAGCATGGAATTGGCAATAAAAGTGCCATTCTTATCCGTACTGTAGGCAGAGGTCCCCGCCTTCGAGGACATCAATTGAAGTGAGTTCATAACAGTTGCGCTAATTTTCGTGAATATACCCGAATCCTTACTGGAAGGATCCAACGGGTTGGCGCCAGAAGCTGTAAACAGTTTCGCCACGCCTTCAGGATCTGCTGTAATTTGCTTACGCAACTGATCTTCATCGGCAATGACTAGTTTTCCGTAATCGCTCCATTGACCTGTTGTAATGCCTAGCGATTGAAGGCTGCTTTGTGTTCCTGCTCCATTATCGTATTGAGTCACCATCATTGTTCTCATGCTGCTGATCAAAGATGACATCGTCGAATCCTGGCGTAAAAGGCCGCTCTTCGCTTTGCCTTCCCACAACTCCACTTGCTTGTCACTCATCGCGTCTTCTTCATCTTGCGTTAGTGGTTGATAATTGCGATAAACAGCCTCATTAAGTTTGCCGTTCACTTGATCCAATATGGCGTTATAGTCGGTAATGAACGACTTGATTGCTCCTACGATTTTATCCACGTCGACGGAGGAGGTGATTACGGAAGCTGTTCCTCCCGTTGTTGCTTTTAATTGCATGCTGACACCGTTAACAGTCACGTTATTTGTAGAAGACGTCATTGTCAGCCCGTTCACGGTGTAGCTTGCGTTCGTGCCGGCTTGTATGATGTGCGTGGCACCAACTGCTGGAGCTGCTCCATTTACAAGGAGTGTCGCATTCTTAGCGGCAGACAGGTCTCCCGTGCTTTTATTCGATATGGAAAGTTGCCCGTTCGCATACATAGCAGTCGCGTTCGCGTCTTTATCCGAATTGATCGCAGCAAGGACATCGCTCATCTTGCTATCCTTATCAATACCAGCAATAACTTTACCGTTAATGGTTAAAGTTACTGCCCCCCCCGAGCCAAGCACAGCACCTAATTTTGCATCCATGTCAGTGGTAGGTGGAATCGTGGGCGCAATTTTCGTATCGTATACGGTAGTAGCCGCTTGCGCTAGCGTACCAACCGTTACCGATAGGTTTCCGTTAAATGAGCTGTTCGTCGAAGTTATGGATACCGCTGTCGTATTCCCGGTTACCTCGGCCTTCTTGGACGTTAGAACGGAATTCAAGTTATAGCTGCTTAGTTTGTTATTACGGAAATCGACAAGCGAAGTCGCGACATCTCGGTATGCCTCTTGTTTCCATTGCAATGAGGTTTGCTGCTTGACCAGCTTATCCTTCTTTGCTTGCTCTGCTTTCATCAAGGTCTTGACCATCGAATCGATATCCATTCCCGATGCTAGACCGCCGATACGCATTGTCATGCATTTTCCCTCCTAATCAAACCTTATGATCTACTAATATTCCTGCAATCTCCATCATTTTGGCGGCGACATCTAACGTTTTCTCTGGCGGCACCTCGCGAATCAATTCACCCGTGTCCTTATCCATCACTTTAATCATGATGGTGTTTGTTTCCTTATGCACGGAGAGATGAAGCGCGGTTCTAGGACCTTCCATCGCTTTAATGGCCTTATTGAGCATCTTGATTTTTTGCTCTTCTCCGACTGATACCTTCGCTCCTCGCATCTCTGCCAATTGCATGCTCTCCGTCGTATTGACCAAGGAGGACAATCCTTGATCGTTTGACTGAGCGCTCTTTTCAGCCCCCTGTGAACTTGCAAGCAACTCAGCAGAAATCGCCTTACCTGATGTAACCGAAGATAAACTAATCGTCATCGCACATGCCCCCCCGATAAATATCCTTAATTTATTTATCGGTATATTCTGGTTATTATTTAGTATTTCATTAGTCAAACATTCAGTGTTGTCAACCTTGTCTTCGCCTTCTCATATCCCAGCTCAACTGCTTGTCTCAGACAGCGAATTGCTTCCTTCTTTCGTCCGGATATTTCGTAGTAAATAGCTAAGTTGTATAAGGCCAGATACGAACCTGTACCTGCAACCGTATCATATTGATTGGTTTCGCCGATTGCGGTGCATTTGTTATAACACGCTTCGATTAGCGGCAATAAGCCTACATACTGACCGGGATCACTCATGACCAAATCCAAATAGAACACACCGCATGCAAAATGATAATCCGGAAAAAATTGCAACCAACTATATTCTTTCTGAATCAGAGTAAGCGCCGTCGTATATTGTTTGGACTCCTTTAATGCGTATATATAATGAACCGCCACATTAGGCGCGTATCTTTCTTGTCCGCTAAGCCCTTCTAGGGAACGTTTAAAATAATGGCATGCCCGATCTGGTTCTGCAATGCCCTGGTACTCCCTGCCTAACTGAAAATGAATATAACTGTTATCCGGATCGACAGCCTCTTCCGCCAGTAGCAGTGGTATATTTCGTTTCGACTTGTTTCGGTTTAAATAGCCATCATGAAGTACGGTAATCGGCATATTAAGCCGAACTAAATCCGACTGTGCTTGTTCATGGATACGCCCCTTAAATCGAACGTGAGCAGGCAGCAATCTCGTAATATAGCCACGAGCTTTACTGTCTTCACCTTGCTCCGATGTCAAGCTAACGATTTCAATACGTCCTAAGCAGGGCTGTTCATTCAGACGTTGAACCGCTGCCCGTTTATCAAACACCGTAATATATTCATCCGCATCCAGCACCAAGTTCCACGTCGACAAGGATTGATCCAACGCATAATTACGAGCGTCCGCAAAATCGTCTTGCCAAATGTAATCGTAGACGCATGCGCCAAACTGCCTTGCAATCTGCTTTGTTTGATCCGTCGATCCCGTATCTACAATTACGATTTCATCGACGAACGGAGCAGCGCTTTCCAAACAACGCGGTAAATTAGTTTCTTCATTCCGCACAATCATAACGAGAGCCAAGCTGCTATTCATCCATAGACCACCTTGTCGTTAAATTAAAAAAAGGCCTTAGATAGAAATCTAAGGCCTCCTGTTCTTCTGTTATTGAAGCGTCGATTAACGGAGCAACGACAGTACGCCTTGCGGCGCAGAGTTTGCTTGTGCCAGCATCGATTGCGAAGCTTGCAGCAAAATGTTGTTTTTCGTCAGGTTGACCATTTCCTTAGCCATATCGGTATCGCGGATACGGGATTCGGAAGCAGTCAGGTTCTCGGTAGTGGTACCTAAGTTGTTGGACGTGTACTCAAGACGGTTTTGAACCGCACCTAGTTTACCACGTTCCGAAGCAACAGCCGAAATAGCGTCGTTAACAGCAGTCAGGCCCGCGGAGTCAGCCGAGTAAGAAACGCCCGAGAAAGATCCAACCGTAACCGAACCGATATTAATGATCGTTCCTTTGTCATCCGTTACGATGTCTGCACCGGCAGTAATAGTGATGCCATTGAAAGTTGTGTTCGTAACAATGTTCGTGATTTGGGAAGACAGAGCATTCATCTCAGTCGTAATGTTTGTGATGTCAGCCGATTGGTACGTACCGTTCATGCCTTGAACAGTCAGTTCTTTCATACGGCTAAGCATTGCGGATACTTCGTTCAAAGCGCCCTCAGCCGTTTGTACGAACGAAATTCCGTCTTGCGTGTTGCGTTGAGCTTGCTCAAGACCACGGATTTGACCGCGCATGTTTTCGGAGATCGAAAGACCTGCAGCGTCGTCGGCAGCGCGGTTGATGCGAAGACCGGAGGAGAGTTTCTCCATGTTTTTGGAAGCAGCCGTCGTGTTCAGCCCCATGTTGCGGTGCGTGTTAAGCGCACTGATGTTGTGATTGATAATCATGAGTAAGTTCCTCCCTGAGATAAATAATAGCCCGCATCCTTGCGGTAAAGTTGAAGAAAGGTCGGCCGCCCTTAATCAACTCTGATATTTATATCGGCAGGAAAGCCTAATTATTTAGTACTATTTGCTAGTTTTTTTATTTTTAATTTCCTTGTATCGCAACTGCAGGCTTTGAAGGGCATCAAGCGAATTGAGCGCATCCTTATTCGTAGTCGCGGTCGCCGCGAACAGCTCCTTGCGCAGGATGCCGACCTCCTTCGGCGCGGCGATGCCCAACTTGACGCCATCGGGCGTGACCTCGAGAACCGTCAGCTCGATATCGTTGCCGATCATGATCGTTTCGCCTTTCTTGCGGCTGAGCACTAGCATGGAGTCTCCTCCTCTTCCGCGCAGGCCTTGGATTGAAACAGCAGATGCTTCGTGCGATACGATGCATCTTGCAGAATGACTTGAGTGCCCGCTCGCGTGGCACCGTTCCAAACGATCGGGGCCGCGAGATTTACCGTCGCTTCTTCGATGTCGTCTTTCACCGTTACGATATTAAGCACGCGTACATCTTCCCGGGCAGGGTGACCCAGCTCATGCTGCGCATCCGCGCTCAGTTCAAACTCGTATGCGGGGAAGAACTCGAAAGGCGAAACCAGCACGAACGACAAGCTTCCTTCCTCCACCGACTGAAGGAAATAAAACGGGCTGTCCTCTACTGAAATGAGCGTATAGGGCTTGTATTCTGGAAATCCGGGAATCCCTTGTGGAAACTGAATAATTTCATTGTCTTCGATCTCCAGCTGCCCAAAGCGGCTTGTTTGAATAATCATCGTGTCAGCACCTCGTCTTCATAGCCATAGCCATTTAAATTAGGAAAAGCTAAAAAGCTATAGCATGCACGATGCTATAGCTTCCATGAGATATCATAGTCTCTATTATACCATCAAATCGACGATCGGCGGCGGCGTAACCGTCACCTTCGGGTATTGTTCCATCGTATAGCGGACCTTCCCCGGCGTAAATTGTATGTCCGGTTCTTGGTGAGGCTGCACGTCGATATGAACCTTCCACGGCTTTGTCTCGATATCTGGCTTTCGAACGTCGAACTGGACCCGGGTATTCATCCTGGAGGGCGAACCATAGACCGGCAGAGCGGGCCGCTCCCTTGTAATCTCGGCGTACGCCAGATTCGGAATCGGATTCTCTTTGTTGTGAGCCAAATCCCCAATATTCCTCCACTTTGCATTCACGGACTGAATATGTTGTTGAACATAACTCGTCGTCTGCGAAACAAGCCGCTGGGCCAGTTGCTCCGGCTTGGGGCCAATAATGGCGTCCCAAGTCGCGCTCTGGTCGATGCTCATGACCGGACGATAAGACTGAATCTCGATTGGCGGCCGATTCGTGCTGACCTGCACTTCGGCTCGCGCCGAATGGATCGTCCTCGTGCCCCATTCCGTCTGAATCCCCAGCACGGCGCGCTGGCTCGTGATTTGCAGCTGCGGCAGTCTCATCTTAATTCAGGAAGTTCACGAGAGAAGGAGTAATGATCTTGGACCCTACGGACAACGAGGCCTGATAAATATTCTGGCTCACCGAGGAGTCGATATAAAGCTGATCCATGTCCGCATCTTCCGTTTTGGACTGCAGCGAGGTCAGGTCGACTTCCATCTGTTCCATCCGGTTTTGCATCAGTTCTGCCCGGTTGGTCTTCGCGCCGTTCTCGGAGCGTGCGGAGATGATTTGGTTCATCCGCGATTTTACATTAGCAATCTCGGACGATACCGCCCCGTAATTACTGGACTGCAGGGCGGACGACAAACGATCGAAGATAGAGAATACGTTATCGGTCGTGCCTGCGGCGTCAGCAGCCCCGAACACTTGGTTGGCCGTCAGGTTGACGTCCATCGTAATACCTTGGCCGATTTCATAAGTAACTCCACCATTGTCCGCCGTTACTGTCTTAGGATCCGTGCCATCGGGGAACGGCGGCTGATCGAACATTTGTCCGCTGAACACGTATTTGCCGTTGAAGCTGCTGTTGCCGATATCCGACATTTGCTTCTTCAATTCGGTAATTTCTTTATTGATCGCTTCCAAAGACTCCGGCGTATTCGTTCCCGTACCTGCTTGCACGGCAAGGTCGTTCACGCGTTGCAGCACCTGCGTAGCTTGATCAAGCTGCGAGTCATAGTAATCAAGCCATGACAGCGAAGAAGCGACATTGTCCTGGTATTGATCATTAGCTGTCAGATCGGAGCGGTAGCGCAGGCCATATGTCAGCCCTACAGGATCGTCGGACGGTTTATTAATTTTGCGCCCCGTCGAGATTTGATCCTGTTGGATTGCCATTTTGCGCATATTCGCGTTCAAGTTCTGAATCAGTCTTGAGCTCGTCATATTTTGGGTCACGCGCATCGACATTTCATTTGCCTCCTAGTCTTACCGGCCAACCGTTCCGGTGCCGTTGATTAATTTATCCAATGTCTCGTCAATAACGGTCATGAACCTTGCCGCGGCGTTGTAAGCGTTCTGGAAAACGATCATGTTCGACATCTCTTCGTCCAGCGAGACGCCGCTTACCGATTGACGACTGCTCTCTGCCTGCGTCATCATCGTCGTCGAATTCTCGTACTGCCGATTGGCTTCCTGAGCTTGAATACCGATAGCTCCGACCATGGAATTATAAAACGTTCCCATTGTTGTACTGGTAATAGGACCCCCGGTTGCCGTTTCATCGAACGAGAATTTTCCGTCCTTCAGCTGGGAAATCAGCAGCGCCAGCGTGTTGTTTCCCTTCACGACCGATACGCCGGACGCGCCTGTTTCCGTGCGCATCGATACCGCGATCTTGTTGCTGTCCGTCACGATCGCCGGATTCAAGCGAATGCTGCCAGCCGTGATTCCTGTAGCGCCGGAAGTACTGTCGAAGGTGAAGAAATCATCGCCTCGCGTGGCGCCGGCTTCGTTCGTAAAGCCAAGCTTGTGCAAGCCGTTGATACCGTTTACGGTCACGACCTGATCATTGGTAAGCGTCACGCCGTTGTACATGGCGCCCTTGGGTATGGTCACTTGTATTTCGCCTTCGGCGAGCGTCTTGGCGATGGTGTCCAGTTGATCCTGGTAGCCCTTCACGTATACGTCGCGTGAGGTAATCAAGCCGTAAAACTCGCCGTTATTCAGATCGCCGGACGAATAGGCGCCTTCCACCGAGGCAGCAGTGAGATCCGTCACCTGCGTTCCTTGAACGAGCGGCGTGCCGCCCATAGATATGTTATATCCGTCCGTGGATTCGGACACGTTGACGTTCATCATCTTGGAAAGCTGATCCGAATAGAGATCGCGTTGGTCCCTCAGATCGTTGGCGCTGTCGCCGAGCGACTCGATGCGCTTGATCTGAGCGTTCAAGTCCCCGATGGAATGAAGAAGGACATTCGCCTGCTGTACCTTCGTATCGATCGAGCCTGTCAAATCGTCGCTGATGCTTTGCAGTTGCTTGCTGGTCTGGTTAAACGAATCGACGAGCGCAAGCGAGGTCTGCTTGACGATTTCGCGGTTAGTCGTATTCTCGGGATCCTTGCTGAGATCGGACCATGCCGTCCAGAAGCGATCCAGCACCGTGCGGATACCCGTATCGGATGGTTCGTTCACTACCGCCTCGAGCTTGCTCAGCGTATCGGAACGGACTTCCCAATTGCCGACGTATTTGTTCTCGTCGCGGTACTGCACGTCAAGAAAGGAGCTGCGGATGCGATTGATCGCGACGGCTTCCACGCCCGTGCCGATCTGACCTGCGGCGGTCGAGTGCGACATGCCGAAGGCTTCAATCGGCCTGCTTGCTTGCAAATCGACTCTTTGTCGCGAGTACCCTTCCGTGTTGGCATTCGCAATGTTATGGCCGAGCGTGCCTAGTCCGCTGCGCGTCGCAAACAAGCTGCGCTTTGCCGTCTCGATGCTATGAAATGTCGATGCCATTAAGGCAGCCTCCCTCAATCATCTTCTCTGGTCATATCGTGCATGTGAGGATTTACCGTACGCATTGCTCTGCGGATGCTGATAGGTATAATCATTCGATGGATCCTCGGTCAATAAATCAATCGAGTAGTCGATAAACTTCAACGAGTGCTCGATAAGCTGTTGATTCAGCACGGTGACATGCTTAAGCTCGTCCAGCGTTCTCGTAAGCTCTGCATGAAGTTGAGTCAAGTGCGCTTTATCCTGGGAAGAAGTCACCGTACGAATCATCTCGCTGATTTTGCCGCCCTTATAACGAAGCATGCCGATCCCCGAGAAATATTGACCGGAGAGTCTCATTCGCTGCTGCTCCAGCTCTTCGGCTGTCTTCAGCAGCTTCCGTTCCTTCGCAATGACGCCATTCAGCGAGTCTACCTGATTATGAACGAGATAAGGGGTTTTCTCTTTCGCCAGGGCAAGCAATTGGTCATAGATGCCTGCTTGCTGCTCCAGCGTGGCGATAATGGTATCGACGTTCACGAAAACTCACCTATTCTTGTTTAGAATTTTTAAAATACGGCAGCAGCTTCTCCGCGATTCGGCCGGATTCCACATGATAGGTTCCGGAGCTGACGGAAGCCTTAAGATCGTCGATGCGCTTTGCCCGTTCCGGGTCGTTGACGCGGCTGTCGGACAACAGTTCCTGCGCTTCGGCGGAAATCTGTACCTCGTCCGTTTTGCGCTTGCGGCTCAAGCCCGCGGTTTGCTGATCACTTTGCTTCTGATAGGGATTCACGGCACCGATCCGCTGTGTTTGATTGATCTTCACGTTAACACCTCCAACAATTCAAAAAACCGATTCGCCATTACTATTATTATCGGCAGTTTCATGGATTTATTTATAGTCAATCATTGTCAAAGAAAAAAGCCCGGGAAGAGAATCGCTAGGATTCCCTTCGCCGGGCAGGACGACCTCATACCGCGCTAGTGCCGCTTTCGGTCCATGATACGATAAACGGACGCGGCAGATGTCGGCGCTTTCTCATCGGTTTCCTTGGCGGCGATGTCCGGCCGCACTTTATTCACTTCATGCAGCAGCTTCGCCCTGCAGCTCTCGCACTGGTTGTGCTCGCGAATCAGCGTACCGCACATTTCGCACGGATACATGAGGTTCGGAGCGCCGATAAGCGAAATCCGGCCTTCTTTGATAAACTTCGTAATTTGCTTGATGCTTACGTCCGTCGCTTCGGAAAGCTCGGTAATGTTGGCGCCTTTTTGCTTGCGGAGGTAGTCCGAACACAGCGTATATTCATTATCGATCGATTTGATGCAAGCCGGACAAACGTCCCGGAAGTTCTTGGCGAACAATTTCCCGCAGCGCGGGCAGTTATCGAGATTCATCGGTCTATGCTCCCTTCCAGGTAGCGAATTGTGACTTCATATTAACGCAATAGGTGACAAAATTCACCTTATTTTTTTGGACATGCATAAGGAAGGGAGGCATATGATTGCTGTCATGTCTCACGGCTGGGCAAAAAGCTTGAGAGAATTTCGGTCGAACGGCCTGTAAACCGCTAAGAACGCGCCAAGGTTAAGCAATAGATTTCGAGCTTCGCGCCTAACGGCGACTGCTCCATGGCTGCCGCGAGCGCTTCGGCGCATGCATGGACCGTGCTTCCGGTCGTGTAGATATCGTCTATGAGAAGCAGGCGGCAATGGCCCGTCGGAGAGAAGTTGAAAGATGGGCAACCTTCTGCTTGACGCAGCAGACGCACCCATTCAAGTTCGTCGGTTGTGAATAAATTCCGCGTATCGCGCAGTCGATCGCCGCGTGATTTGATACTCTGCTTACTGCTGTGGCGCGTGCGCCGCAATACGTCGTAGAGCTGCAATTGTTCCGTGACCGCCAAATGTGCGGCAAGCCGCTCTGCTTGGTTGAAGCCCCGCTCGAGAAGCCTCTGCTCACTGACTGGCACGGGGATGACGGCGTCGAAACGCAGCGGCGCAGCGTCTGGAGCTATACGGGCATATTCGGCTTGCAGTCCGCGATATGCGGTTGTGAGCATTTCGCCGAGCAAAGGCTCGAGCGCTTCATGGCCACGATATTTGTACGATGCCAGCCATTCCCGAATGACGGCATCGTAGCGTACAGCCGAGCGATTGGCTACAATGGCGGCTTGCGTGCGCCGGACGCAGTCGGGACAATACTCTGGACGACCACAGACTGCACATTGAACGCGGACAATCCACGGTATGCTTTGATAACAGGCTTGGCACAACGAGGCAAAACTGCCTTTCATCCTGGCATCACGGCGGCCGCCGCAAATGAGGCAGGACGCACCGCCGGAAGCGAGCAAAGAATTGAGCATCGGAACTGCTCGTCGAAATGCACGCCATATTAAGTTGTCGTGTGAAGGCATGGCCGTTATCATCTTCTTTCCTTGTTCTTGACGATCAAATAGCCTTTGCGTTTGGCCATCCGGTTCATGGCCCGAATTTGGGCGATCGCCGATTGTTGGGCGCGAGTACGGGCCGAAGCACAGAAATAAGCCCTTCCCTCAGGATCGTCCTTGGACCTACCGGCCCGGCCGGCCATTTGAATTAGCGATGCCTCATCGAACAGCTTGCCGTCGGCGTCGAGAATGAACACGTCGCTCTTCGGAACGGTGACGCCCCTTTCAAGAATGGTCGTGGTGACCAGCAGGCGAATGGCGCGTTCGCGGAATTGACGCACTTTATCGGCGCGGCTGGGGTCTTGCGAGGACGTCCCTCCTATCGCAATTCCAGGGAACCTTTTTCTCAGCATAGCCGCAAGCGGCTCGACGTTACGGATGTGCTGCACAAATACGAAGAGCTGCGCGCCGCGGTCCAGGGACTGGCGCAACACTGCAACCAGACTGCGCGGAAGACTATGCTGCTTGAGCAGCTTGTGCACGGGCGGAATACGGAGCAAAGTCGGCACGGGCAGCGGATGGCGGTGGAAGCGGACTGGAACGCGCACATGCGCAAGCCGGCCAAGCCGGGCTTCCATCCGCAGAACCGCCGGCGGTGTCGCGGACAGCAAGACATGGACACCGCTTGGCGAGCGCGCATTCTCCGCGGCAAAATGAAGCATGGGATCGCCGTGGTAAGGAAAAGCATCAATCTCGTCTACGACGACAAGGTCGAATCCTTCGCGAAAACGAAAAAGCTGATGCGTCGTCGCGAGCGTAATTTCTCCCTGCTCCCAGCGCTGTTCGCTTCCGCCATAGAGGGTAACGACACCCGCTTCCGGGAATGCTTGGCGAATGCGCGGATCCAACTCCAGCACGACGTCCCTTCTCGGCGTGGCAATCAACGCCCGGCCGCCGCGGGCGAGGCATGATTCGATGAGCGGGAAGATCATTTCGGTCTTGCCCGCGCCGGTAACGGCCCATAGGAGGAACCTGCGGCGGACTGATGGCTTGCTGAGTTTAGGTGGAGCATTGATGTAAGCCAGCGCCGCGGCGGTTGCTGCGGTTTGGGCGGGGCTGAGGTGCCAGCGGGCCAGGGCGGCTGCGCCGGAAGCGGCTGCGCCGGAAGCGGCTGCGCCGGAAGCGGCTGCGCCGGAAGCGGCTGCGCCGGAAGCGGCTGCGCCGGAAGCGGCTGCGCCGGAAGCGGCT